>JBEBIB010000002.1:0-353532 GCA_040080605.1 Burkholderiaceae bacterium | reverse complement strand
GCCCCGCCCGACGCAGCGCGCATGAGCAAGGCGCAGGCCCTCGCGCAGCAGCACAAGTGCACCTTCTGCCATGGCACCGACCTGTCCGGTGGCCAGCAGGTGCCGCGCATCGGTGGCCAGAAGGAAGACTACGTGCGCGCCACGCTGCGTGGCTTCAAGTCGGGCGAACGCCCCGGCTACACCCGTGCGATGACCGAGGCCCTGAGCCAGGTGCCGGTGGAAGACCTGGACCTGCTGGCCTATTACGCGGCCAACTTCACCGGCAAGTAAGACGCCCGCCGCCTCGTGGCACGCGGGTTTTTCGACGGGCATCGTTATGTAGTGTGCTATATTTCGGTCAAGTCAACCGCCTTGCCCTCGCTCCGATGACCGATACCGCCGTTTGCCGCGTGCTCGCCGCCGGCCTCTTCGCCATGGCCTCGCTGGCAACGCAGGCCGCCGACCTGACCGTGTCGGCCGCCGCCAGCCTGACGAACGCGTTCAAGGAACTCGGCCCGGTGTTCGAGGCACAACACCCCGGCACCAGCGTCGTCTTCAACTTCGGCGCCTCCGACGCGCTGCTGGCGCAGATCGCCAAGGGCGCGCCGGCCGACGTGTTCGCCTCGGCCGACCAGGACACGATGGACCGCGCCGAAGCGCAGAAGCTGCTGACGGTCGGCTCGCGCCGCAACTTCGTCGCCAACACGCTGGTGATGATCGTGCCGAGCGACAGCACGCTCGGCTTGAAAGCGCCGGCCGATCTGCAGAAGGCCGACGTGAAACGTGTCGCCATCGGCAACCCGGCCAGCGTGCCGGTCGGCCGCTACACCAGAGGCTCGCTGGAAGCAGCGACCTTGTGGGCCGCGGTCGAACCCAAGGCGGTGTTTGCGCAGAACGTGCGTCAGGCACTCGACTACGTGGCGCGTGGCGAAGTCGAGGCCGGCTTCGTCTACGCGACCGACGCTTTGATCATGAAAGACAAGGTCAAGGTCGCCGCCACCGTGCCGACCGGGACGGCCATCAGCTACCCCGTCGCCTCGGTCGCCGGCAGCCCGAACCCCGACGCGGCGCGCAAGTTCCTCGACTTCGTGCTCACGCCCGCCGCGCAAGCCGTGCTGGCGCGTTACGGCTTCGGCAAGCCCTGATCACCCGAGCGCATGAACGCCTCGGTCTGGATCACGCTGGCGTTGACGCTGAAGGTGGCGCTGTGGGCCACCGCGATCAACCTGGTGCTCGGCGTGACCGTGGGCTGGCTGTTGGCGCGGCGCCAGTTCTTCGGGCGCGAGTTCGTCGACGCGGTATTGACCCTGCCGCTGGTGCTGCCACCCACCGTGATGGGCTACTACCTGCTGGTCGTGATCGGCAAGCGCGGCTGGCTCGGCGGCTGGTTGCAGAGCAGCTTCGGCATCAACCTGATCTTCACCTGGCAAGGCGCGGTCATCGCTGCGACGATCGTCGCGTTTCCGCTGGTGCTGAAGTCGGCACGCACGGCCTTCGAAGCGGTCGACCCGCAGCTCGAAAAAGCGGCGCGTGTGCTCGGCCTGAACGAATGGGCGGTGTTCTTCCGCGTCACCATACCGATGGCCTGGCCCGGCATACTGGGCGGCGTGTTGCTCGTGTTCGCGCGTTCGCTCGGCGAGTTCGGCGCCACGCTGATGGTGGCGGGCAGCATTCCGGGCCGCACCCAGACACTCTCGATCGCGGTCTACGAGGCGGTGCAGGCCGGGCAGGACGACACGGCCAACTTTCTCGTCGTGCTGACCTCGATCACCTGCATCGTCGTGCTGCTCGCAGCCGGCCGACTGTCGCCCTCGGCACGTCGCTGACATGAGCTTCGACGTCGACATCCACAAGACCGTGCGCAGCGCGCAGCGCAGCTTCGACCTGCGCGTTCGGTTCACGACGAGCGCGCGCCGCACCGTGATCTTCGGCCCGTCGGGCGCCGGCAAGAGCCTCACGCTGCAGGCGCTGGCCGGGCTGCTGAAGCCCGACACCGGCCGCATCGTTTTCGGCGGTGACGTGCTCTTCGATGGCGCGTCAGGCATCGACATCCCGGCGCGGCAGCGCGGCTTCGGTTACCTGTTCCAGGACTACGCGCTCTTCCCCAAACTCAACGTGCGCCAGAACATCGCTTTCGGCCAGTCGACCGGGCTGCGCAACCCTTCGGCGAAGGTGGAAGACGCAGCGGTCGAGCGCTGGCTGCAGGCCTTCGAACTGGTCGACGTGGCGCAGCAGCGCCCGGAAGAACTCTCCGGCGGGCAGCGCCAGCGCACCGCACTGGCCCGCGCGCTCGTGCATTCACCACGCGCGCTGCTGCTCGACGAACCGTTCTCGGCACTCGACCCGGAATTGCGCGAGCGCATGCGCAGCGAACTCGACGAGTTGCTGCAACGCATCGACATCCCGGTGCTGATGATCACGCACGACCCGCAAGACCTCGCGTGGTTCGGCGACGCCGCGCTGTACCTGCGCGACGGCCAGATCACCGAGCCGCCGCCGCGCGCGCAGCCGACACGCCTGAGGCGCGTCTGAGATGGCGCGCAAGACGCCCCAGTTGACGGTCGGCGCCGACGTCTGGCTGAGCCTGGACGGCCACAACCTGGCCGGCGCACGGCGCGTGGCACTGCTGGCCGAAATCTCCCGCGTCGGCTCGATCACGCAAGCGGCCAAGGAAGTCGGCCTGAGCTACAAGGGCGCCTGGAACGCCATCGAAGACATGGCCAACCTCGCCGGCGAGCCGCTGCTCGAGCGCAGCGTCGGCGGCAAGGGCGGTGGCTCCACGAAGCTCACGCCGCGCGGCGAAAAGCTGGTGCAGAACTACGAACTGATCCGCGACGAACACGCGCGTTTTGTCGACCGGCTCAACCGCAAGGCCCAGGGCCTGACTTCGGACTACGCGCTGATGGAGAGCATCGCGATGAAGACCAGCGCCCGAAACCAGTTCGCCGGCACGGTGTTCGCGATTCGCGGCGGCGCGGTCAACGATGAGATCGAGCTGGAGGTGATCGGCGGCCTGCGCATCGTGGCGACGGTCACGCGCGAGAGCCGAAACGACCTGGGGCTGGAGGTGGGCGTAAAGGCCTTCGCGCTGGTCAAGGCGTCGTCGATCCTGCTGATGACCGGCGCCGGCGACGTGCGCCTGTCGGCGCGCAACCAGCTCGCCGGCACGGTGACGCGCATCGTGCCGGGGGCCGTCAACACCGAGGTCGTGCTCGAGCTGCCGGGCGGTGGCAGCGTGGCCGCGGTGATCACGAACCAGAGCGTGCAGACGCTGGGCGTCGTGAACGGCAGCGCCGTGACCGCCGTGTTCAAGGCGTCGAGCGTGATCATCGGCGTGTCGGCCTGAAGCCGGCGGGCCGCGTGCGCGGTATTTGAGTTTTCTCAAACCGCGCGCGGCCCGGTGCGCGCTCAATCGGGGTGGCCGTCAACACGGGAGCACCGCCACCATGAAGAGCATCCTCGTCCACCTCGATGCATCGCCGCGCGCCGCCGCGCGGCTCGCTTTGGCGCAAGACCTCGCGCGCCAGCACGGCGCCGAACTGAACGCGCTCTACGGCGTGCTGCCGTCCCTGCTGGCCACGCCCTGGCTGGCCGGTGATGCGATGGCCTATGCCGCGTCGATGCTCGCCGACCTCGACACCGAACAGGCCGCGCGGGCACGCACCACGTTCGACCAGGCCGGCCGTCGCGGCGAGCTCGGTTGGGTCGACGGCGGCAGCGCGCCCTACGCGGCCCTGATGCAACGTGCCTTGACCAGCGACCTGCTCGTGCTCGGCCAGGCCGATGTCCACGACACGCTGACCGGCGCCCTGCCGCCCGACCTGGTGCCTTCGCTCATCACCGACAGCGGCAAGCCGACGCTGGTGCTGCCCTACATCGGGAGCTTCAACGCGGCCGCGGCCGACGTGCTGATCGCCTGGAAACCCACGCGTGAAGCCGCGCGTGCCGTGGCCGCCGCGCTGCCCTGGCTGCGCCGCGCCGCCCGTGTTCACGTGGCCAGCCGGCCCGAAGGCAGCGAAGACAACGAGGGCGAGAGCGACCGCGGCGCGGCGCTCATGCACTGGCTGCGCCTGCACGGCGTGACGGCCCCGATCGAAGCGCATCGGCTCGGCGACGGCGAGGTCGGCGAAGCCCTGCTCTCGCTCGCCGCCGACACGAACGCGGGCCTGCTGGTGATGGGCTGCTATGGCCACGGCCGGGCGCGCGAGTGGGTGCTGGGCGGCGCATCGCGCGTCGTGCTCGCTTCCATGACCCTGCCAGTGCTGATGGTTCACTGAAGCGCACGGCCCGCACGACCACATCGAAAGAAGCTCACCATGGATCTACCGACCCAGACCCACCTCACGGCGCTGCGCGACCTGCTCGTCTACCGCCAGCACGAGTTGCGCACCGACATCCACGCGGCCGAACAGGCCCAGCTGGCTGACACGGAGACGAGCGCCGCCGAAGTGACCGACCAGAAAGACACCGCCCAGCGCCACCAGCGCGGCGAGATGAGCGAAGCCCAGGAACGGCGCGACCGTGACGAGCTCGAACTGGTCGAGTCCGCCCTGAAGCGGCTCGACCAGGGCGTGTACGGCGATTGTTCGGCCTGCGGCGAACCGATTGCCTTGCCGCGCCTGCAGGTCCAGCCGGCGGCACTGCGCTGCGCGGCGTGCCAGGCCGACTTCGAACACATCGCGGCGCAGATGCGCTCGCCGTCGCGCCACTGAGGCGTGTGCGCTGCGTCGCCTCAGACCAGGTCGAGGTGAATGCTGCGCACGCCGGGCTCGGCACGTTCCTGATCGAACTCGAAACCGAGCAGCTTCGCCAGTTGCAGCATGCGCTCGTTCTCGGCCAGCACGCTGGCCACGAGGCGCTGCGTGCCCTGCGCGCGCAAGTGCTCGATCAGCTTGTGCATCAGGCGCTCGCCCAAGCCACCCCCTTTGAGATCGGAGCGCACGAGGATGCCGAACTCCGCGTCGTGGTTGTCCGGGTCGCTCAGCGCGCGCACCACCGCGAGGGTTTCCTCGCCACCTGAAGGCGTGGCGACGGTCGCGATGAAGGCCATCTCGCGGCCGTAGTCGATCTGCGTCAGCCGGGCGAGCTCGCTGTGTTCGATGCTGCGGCGGCTGTGGAACACGCGCATCCGCAGGTCCAGCGGATCGAGCTGCGCCAGGAACGCACGGTGCTGAGCTTCGTCTTCGGGCCGGATCGGCCGCACCGTGAGCGTGCGGCCCTGCCACTGCCAGGTTTCAGCCAGCTCGGCCGGGTACGGCAGGATCGCGAAGTGCGCCGCCCCGCCGGCTGCGGCTGCACTCACGCGCACGCGTGCGTCGAGCGCGATCACGCCTTGCGCGTCGGCGAGCAGCGGGTTGATGTCGATCTCGGCGATGCGCGGCTCCACGGCCAGCACTTCGGCCACGGCCTGCAGCGCCGCGACCACCGCGTCGAGATCGGCCGCAGGCACGTCGCGCCAGCCGGCGAGCAGCCGCGCTACCCGGGTTCGATCGATCAGCGCCCGGGCCAGCGGCACGCTCAGCGGCGGCAGCGCGATGGCACGGTCGGCCACGACCTCGACCGCCGTGCCGCCCTGCCCGAACAGGATCACCGGGCCGAACAGCGGGTCGATGCTGGCGCCGAGGATCAGCTCCAGCGCCTGCGGCCGGCGCACCATCGTCTGCAGCGTGAAGCCGGCGACCGTGGCGTCCGGGCGCAGGCGCGCGACGCGCAACAGCATGGCGCTCGCCGCATCACGCAAGGCGGCTTCGTCCTCGAGGCCGAGCTCCACGCCGCCGACGTCGCTCTTGTGCGAGATCTGCGGCGAGAGCACCTTCAGCACCACCGGGTAGCCGATCTCGCGCGCGGCGAGGGCTGCGGCATCGGCGCTCGGCCCGACGACCTGCGTGCCGACCACCGGCACGCCCGCGGCCGCGAGCAGTGCCTTGGCTTCGGGTTCGCTGAGCATCTCGCGGCCGTCGGCCAGCACCGCGTCGACGAGTGCACGCACCTGCGCTGCATCGAACGGCGCCTGCGCCCGCCGCGCCGGCGGTGTCTGCAGCAGCAGTTGCTGGTTGCGCCGGTAGGTGACGAGCAGCGAAAACGCCCGCACCGCTTCTTCGGGCATGTCGTAACAGGGAATGCCGGCGGCACGGAAGCGGCTTCGCGCGCCCTGCACCGCCGCATCGCCGAGCCAGCAGCCGAGCAGCCGCCCCGGCGCGGCCTGGGCCACGGGCACCAGCGCCTCGGCGATCTCGCCGCTGGGCACGATGGCGGTCGGCGCGTGCATGAACAGCAAGGTGCCGCTCGCCGGGTCGGCGAGCAAGGTCTTCAAGGTTTGAACATAACGCTCCACCGGAGCGTCACCGATGATGTCGACCGGGTTGGCGCGGCTCCAGTTGGCTGGCAAGGCGGCGTCGAGCGCCTGCTGCACGCCGCCAGCCAGCGGCGCGAGCGCCACGCCCGCGAGCGCCGCGGCATCGGCCGCCAGCACGCCGGCGCCGCCGCCGTTGGTCACGAGCGTCAAGCGGTCGAGAAACTCGGCATCGGCCTCCGAGGGCAGGCCGCGAAAGTGGGCCAGCGTCTCGGCGGCGACGAACAGGTCGGCCAGCGTGTCGACACGCAGCATGCCGGCGCGCCGGAACGCGGCGTCGTAGACCAGGTCGGAGCCGGCGAGTGCCCCTGTATGCGACGCAGCGGCCGCCTGGCCCTGCGCCGAGCGTCCGGCCTTCACCACCAGCACCGGCTTGTTGCGCGCCGCGGCGCGGGCCGCCGACATGAACTTTCGCGCCGAACTGAGCGATTCGACGTAGAGCAGGATCGAGCGGGTGCGGGCGTCGGTGGCGAGCCAGTCGAGCAGGTCGCCGAAGTCGACGTCGGCGTGTTCGCCGAGCGAGATGCAATGCGAGAAGCCGATGCCGCGGCCGTTGGCCCAGTCGAGCACCGCGGTCACCAGCGCGCCCGACTGCGAGACGAAGGCCAGCGAGCCGGGCTGCGCGCCGGTGTGCGCGAAGCTGGCGTTCAGACGGGCGTGCGGCGAAAGCAGACCGAGGCAGTTCGGCCCGACGATGCGCAGCAGGTGCTTTTGCGCCGCGTCGAGCATGGCCTGGCGCAGCGTGGCGTCGAAGCCGGCGCTCAACACGACGGCGGCGCGCGTGCCACGCGCACCGAGCGCTTCGATCAGGCCCGGCACGCTCGCCGGCGGGGTGCAGATCACGGCCAGCTCGGGCGCTTCGGGCAGGCTCGCGATATCGGCGACCACGGCCTCGCCGTCGATGCTTTGCGCACGCGCGTTCACGGCCCAGCGCGCGCCGGCGAAACCGCCTTCGCGCAGGTTGCGCCAGACCGTGGCACCGACACTGCCGGCGCGCCCGCTGGCGCCGAAGACCGCCACCGAGCGCGGGTCGAACATCGAATCGAGGTGGCGGATGCTCATGGCGCGGGCTGCCGAAGTAACGCAGCCGGCATCATGCGCTCGCGATCGGGCGATTCGCGTGACAGCCTGTGGTGGCGCCGCATCAGCGGGCCACCGGCTGCACCAAGGCTTGACGTGCGTCATGCCGCGACGCCGGCGGCCCGGGATGATGGCACCGAGCCGCGTGCAGCAGTGCCGGCCATGAACCCGCAGGAGTCACCCCGTGTCCAGCCCACCCACCAGTTATCGCCATCTCACCCAGGCCGTCTCGGCCCGCCTCGCCACGTTGCGCGCCAGCACGCCCGACGCGATGAAGAGCTTCGCCGAACTCGGGCGCGCCGCCACCACCGACGGCGCGCTCGACCGCAAGACCAAGGAACTCATAGCGCTGGCGCTCAGCGTGGCCGCGCGCTGCGACCCCTGCATCGGTTTTCACATGCAGACGCTCGTCAAGCTCGGCGCCACCCGGCAGCAGGTCGACGAGACCCTCGCCGTGGCCACCTACATGGGTGGCGGCCCGTCGTTGATGTACGCCGCCAGCGCGATCACGGCCTTCGAGGAATTCTCGCAACCGGAGGCAGTGACGGCATGAGCCCCAGCAACCTCTTCGATGCCACCGTGCTCGGCGTCCACCACTGGACCGACCGCCTGTTCTCGTTCACGACAACCCGCGATCCCGGGTTCCGTTTCCAGAGCGGGCAGTTCGCGATGATCGGGCTGCCGGTCGACGGGCGCCCGCTGCTCCGCGCCTACAGCATGGCCAGCTCCGAGTACGAGCCGACGCTCGAGTTCCTGAGCATCAAGGTGCAGGACGGCCCGCTCACGTCGAGGCTGCAACACATCCGGCCCGGCGACACCGTGTTCGTGGGACGCAAGGCCTCGGGCACCCTGTTGCTGCAGAACCTGCGGCCCGGGCGCACGCTGTACCTGCTGTCCAGCGGCACCGGGCTCGCACCGTTCATGGGCATCGTTCGTTCGCCCGAAGCCTACGAGCAGTTCGAGAAGGTGGTGCTGGTGCATGGCTGCCGGCTGGTCAGCGAGCTGGCCTACGACCAGCTGATTCGCAGCGAGCTCCCGAACGACCCGGTGCTGGGCGAACAGGTCTCGAAACAGCTGCTGTACTACCCGACCGTCACGCGCGAATCGTTCAGGCACCAGGGGCGCATTCCGGCGCTGCTGGAAACGGGGCGCCTGTGCCACGACCTCGGGCTGCCGGCCATCGACCCGCAGCACGACCGCTTCATGCTGTGCGGCAGCCCGGCGATGCTGGCCGACACCCGCGCCGTGCTCGACAAGTTCCGCTGCAGCGAAGGCAACATGAGCCGGCCAGGCGAGTACGTGATCGAGCGCGCCTTCGTCGACAAGTAGCAGACCGCGGAGAGGTGCTCAGTTGTCACCGCCGTCACTGCAGCCGGAAAGCTGCGTGGCAAGCCACGCAGGTCTGGTTCAGTTGATGGAGCGAAGCCAGCACGCTCTTCAAGTCGCCGGTGACCGAGGCGTCCTTGGCAACGAGCGCCAATTTGCTGGCCGCGTGATGCATCGCACTGCCGGCGTCCTGCATGCCAGAAGGCATGTACTTCGACACCTCGTGCGCACCGTGCATCTTCAGGGACGACATGCCGAGGCGCTGCTCGGCCAGTTCGCTGGCCTTGTCGAATGAACCCTTGGACAGAGCCTGCTGGATGTCACCCATCGTCTGGAGGTGGTCACGCATGTTGGCAAGCGTATGGATGCGCAGCTCCGTCGGGTAGTTGACCAGTTGCCGAGCATCGCGCGGCACTGCAGATGCTGCCGAGCCCGCAGGCATCGGCTGCCCTGCAGGATGATGATGTGAGTGCGCCGGTTCATCGGCCGAAAGGGCCGCGCCGCAGGTGAAGAGGGCAAGGATCAGGGCAGCGCCCAGGGCAGATTTGTTCATGATTCACATCCGGCAAAGGAGCAGGATGATGGCCTGCCGACGTGCCAGGCACCTATGATCTGCGTCATACGGCAGAAACCTCAGTTCAACAGGCGCAGCGTCATGCCGTCACGTTCGATGACGCCTTCACGCGCCATGCTGGCGAGGTTCCGGTACAAGGATTCATGGGTCAGGCCGAGACTTCGGGCCAAGTCCTTGAGCGTTCCTTTCACCGTCAGCTCGCACCGTGGGCCGTGACCTTCGGCCACCATGAGGCGTCGAATGCGTTCGACAGCGGTTTTCAGGCAAAGGCATTCGACACGCATCCTCACCGCGCGCAGTTGGCTCGCGAGCAGCGCAACCCACTGGCGCGCGAATTGCGTGTCCACTTCAAGCTGATGCCGAAGGGCCGCAGCAGGTACCTGGAGCAGTTCGCTGGGTTCCGTGGCGACGGCGTCGCAGTGATACCGGGCGCTGTCCAGTGATGCCTCGGCGAAGAACTCGCCCGCGGCGGCCTGGTGCAGCACGACCTCTTCGCCGGAGCGCCCGAATCGCAAGAGTCGAACCACACCGGTCTCGACGAAGAAGACCGACTGCACCGGACTGCCTTTGCGAAAGACGAGCTCCCCCACCCCATACTGTGCGCGGGTCGCGCGGGCGCTGAGTGCTTCAGGCAGTCTTCGGATGCTCGAGGTTTTCATGGTGCAACGGTTTGGCCACTGGCCCGACAAGAAGTTCATTCGGATGCAACATCACCAGTATCGAGTCTTGCAAGAGCGACATGACAAATACCTTTACCGATGCGGCAGCGACATGGAACCAGCGCTTCTCTGACGAAGCCTACGTTTTCGGCCGCGAGCCCAACGAGTACCTCCGCGCCAAGGCCTCACTGCTTCCACCGGGAGCGAGGGTCTTGTGCGTGGCCGACGGCGAGGGACGCAACAGCGTCTGGTTGGCGGGCCAGGGCATGAACGTCGAGGCGTTCGACATCTCCGCTGTCGGCGTCGAGAAGGCGCGTCGTCTGGCTGCAGACGCGGGCGTCTCGGTCAAGTACAACGTGGCGGACTGCGATGGCTGGGCATGGACGGTGGACAGCCACGACGCCGTCGCCGCGGTCTTCGTCCAGTTCGCCGGCCCTGCCATGCGCGAACGGCTGTTCACCAACATGGTCCGAGCGCTGAAACCCGGCGGGTTGCTCATCCTCCAGGGCTACACACCCAAGCAGCTCGAGTACAAGACCGGTGGACCTGGAGATCTGTCGCACCTGTACACCGCCAACATGCTTCGAGACGCCTTTCAGGGCCTGCAGATCCTCGATCTGATCGAGTACGAAGCGGAGTTGAACGAAGGCGCACGCCATGCGGGTCGGTCCGCACTGATCGGACTGGTCGCGCGCCGATCTTGAGCTGCAGACGCAAGCACTCCGTATGTCATACCTCGACGATCCCCGTGTCCTGTTTGCTGCCGAACGCACCGTGCTGGCCTGGCAGCGCACCGCCATTGCGCTGATGGGCTTCGGTTTCGTCGTCGAGCGCTTCGGATTGTTCCTTCGCATGGTCAGCCACGAGCCATTGAGCGCATCGCAGCGTGGCTTCTCGCTGTGGTTGGGCGTTTGCCTTCTCGCGATCGGGGCGGGCGTGGCCGTCACATCGGCACTGCAGTTCCGAGCTGTCGTCCGCGGCCTTGGCGAGAAGGAAATTCCCCGCGGATACTGGACGAACATGGCCGTATGGCTCAACTTTGTGCTGGCCCTGGTCGCGCTGGCGCTCGCGGTGAACTTCGTCTTCAGCGCCTGAGCACTCAGACTGCGTCTTCGACCGGCAGCGATTCAGCCTGCCAGCGCAGCATGCCGCCCGCCAGGTTCGCCACCTCGGCAAAGCCCGCCTTCCTGAGCAGCACGGTCGCTTGCGCCGAACGGGCCCCCGAGCGGCAGACGGCGACGACCGGACCGTGCTTGTCGATCTCGCCAATGCGATCCACCAGCTGCGACAAAGGCAGCAGGCGGGCACCGCGGATGTGCCCGAGCACGTCGGTGAACTCGCGCGGCTCCCGCACGTCGATGATCTGCACGCCTTCTGCCCGCTCGAGCAGGTCCAGCGGTTCGATCTCCCACACGCCGCTGAACCTGAAGGTCAGCGGCGCCCAACTCGGCTCGTCCGGCGGCGGCGCGTTGCCGTCGGGTTCGCCGCAGCGCAGGTTGGCCGGCACGGCGATGTCCATCAGTTTCGGGTGCGGCAAACCGAGGTGGTTCATGTAGCCGGCAAAGTCGGCTTCGTCGACATCGCCACCCAGCCTGGGATTGAAGCGCTTTTCCTCGGTCACGCTGGTGACGGTGATGCCGCGATAGTCGTGCGCCGGGTACAGCAGACAGGCCTCGGGGAGCGACAGGATCTGCCCCCGCACGGAGCGGTACAGCCCCGTCGGGCTCCCTTGCTGAAAGTCGGTGCGACCGCAGCCGCGAATCAGCAGGCTGTCGCCGGTGAAGGCCATCAGGTGATCGTCCAGCACATACGTCAGGCAGCCACTGGTGTGCCCCGGCGTGGCCCGCACCTCCAGATGCCGGCCGCCGAACGGGACACGGTCGCCATGGCGCAGCAGTTGGTCGACATTGGCCGCATGAGCCGCCTCGGACAACAGGATGCGGCTGCCGCAGCGCTGCTTCAGCAACCACGCACCCGTGACGTGGTCGGCATGGACATGGGTGTCCAGCGTCGCCACAAGCCGAAGGCCGAGTTCACGCAACAGCGCGATATCGCGCGGGGCGTTCTCGAACACCGGATCGATGAGAACGGCCTCGTGGCCATCGCCCAGCAAGTAGGTGTACGTCGAAGAAGATGCGTCAAAGAGTTGTCGAAGGATCAGCATGATCGGGCTTCTCAGGTAGGCACATCACTACATGCGCAGCGTGCAATGTAGAACGGCGAGTATGGACCGGCACGCACCCGCGCGGCAATGCGTTGGCTGCGCGGCCCTTGGAGAGCTCGGCACCTGTCGTACGTCAGGCAGCTTCAGCGCCCCGGCGGAACCAGTGGCCAGCCTCGACGACTCCACTCGCTCATTCCGCCGCTGACATAGCGCAGGTTGGTATAGCCGCGCTCGCGCAACGCATCGTAGGTGGCTCGCGAACGATTCTGGGTGTTGCAGATCAGGAGGACCGGTCGATCCCGGGGCAGCTCCGCGAGCCGACGGCCCAGCTGGCGCATTGGGAGCAACTGGGCACCGGCGACGACGCCCGTCGCGTGCTCCTCGGGCTCGCGAATGTCCACCAGGAGGGCGCGCGCGCCTTCGTGCTCGGCACGGGCCTGTTCCAACGTGACGGCCGGGGCCTGAGCGGACGACGCCGTCGGCAACATCGTGGCGATTGCCAGGCAAGCCCCGAGCGCAAGTTTCAGACGGAGCCTCATCCGAAAGCGGCGGGCCGCGGCGCCAGGCTCATTCGCGCAGCTCACCGAGGGGCCAGGAACTTGTCGTGCAGCACCATGCCCACCAGCATGGCGGCCACGAAAATTCCCGCCGCACCCATGCCGCTTCCCAGGGCCACCAAAGCCGGGCCGGGACAGAAACCGGCGACGCCCCAACCCATTCCGAACAGCACACCACCGGTGATCAAACGCCGATCGACGGTCCGGTTGGTCGGAATCTCCATCGGCGCGCCGGTCCAGGATCGGTCACGCCGACGCGCCCGGGCAAAGGCAAGAATGCCGAGCGCGATGGCGCCGCCCATCACGAGCGCCAGGCTCGGGTCCCATGCGCCGGCGAGATCGAGAAACCCCTTGACCTTGAGAGGCTCGGTCATGCCTGACAGGATCAGGCCGATGCCAAAAATCAGCCCACTGACTAACCCGAAAAGATTGCTCATGGCCTTGCTCAGATGAGGTGACGAAGCACGAACACGGTGGCGAAACCCGCCCCCATGAAGGCCAGCACGTTGACGAGGGAGCGGCCCGAAAATCGGCTCAGCCCACAGACCCCATGGCCACTCGTGCACCCGTTGCCCATGCGCACACCGACACCCACCAACAGCCCGGCGACAAGCAACGCCCCGGTGCCGACGTCGACGGCCACGACGGGCATCGGCGCGACCAGGCGCCAAGCCCAGGGCGCGAGCAGCAATCCGAGGATGAACAACAAGCGGTTCACGTCAGGCCGCAGCCCCGTCCCGGCCATCAACGCCCGCAACGGGCTGGCCAGGATGCCGGCAATCCCCGCTATGCGGCCGTTCGCGAGCAGGTAAAGCGTTGTAGCCAGCCCGATCACCGCCCCACCGGCGAGCGAAGCCCACGGCGTGAAGTGGGTCCAGTCAATGTTCATTCATTTTCCTTGCGTTGCCGCGTGCCGCGACCCACGGGGGCGCGCTTGGCGGGCATGGTTGCGGGCGCCTGTTCCTCGCAGAACAGGCCATACAGGGTCTCCAGCACCGTCAACGCCGACGGTGAGGCGATCCGATAAAAGATGTTCTTGCCCTCGCGGCGCGTGGCAACCAGTCGCTCACCGCGCAGCACGCCCAGCTGCTGCGAAAGCGAAGGCTGCTCGATGCGCGCGAGCACACCGAGCTCGGTAACGCTTCGCTCACCGCCGACCAGTTGGCACAGCAACAGCAGGCGGTCGGGATTGGCCAGCGCCTTGAGCAGGTTGGCAGCTTCGATTGCCCGCGCCTGGAAGTCGATGGGAGGCGTCAATGCAACCGAACCGGGCAATGGCGCACCCGCCACAGGCGCGCGACGCGAAGCAGGGGAAAACGAGCTTGTATGCATTTGATCTAGATCATACTATTGTTTAATCAATTGTAGATCGTTGATGTTATTTGATTCGAAACGAGGGGCGTTGACGCAATGCCCTGCACACAAAAACGCACGAGGAGACACATGAACAAGCACCTGATCACAGCGATTGGCATGGCCCTGGCCATCCCCGCGCTCCCCGCCCTGGCGACCAACGGCTACTTTGCACACGGCTACGGCCTCAAGGCCAAGGGCATGGGCGGCGTGGCCACCGCGCTGTCACAAGACAGCTTCGGCGGCGCCAACAACCCCGCCAGCATGGTTTGGGCAGGCTCCCGCCTCGACCTCGGCCTGGACTGGTTCAGACCGGTCAGATCGGCCGACCGCAGCGGCGCCGGTTTCGCCACACTCAACGGCGGTGTGGAGAGCGACAGCGCCAACTTCTACATCCCCGAGGTGGGCTACAACCGCATGATCAATGAAACGCTCTCGCTCGGCGTCTCGGTGTACGGCAACGGTGGCCTCAACACCGACTACCCCGAGGGCAACTTCAACTGCGGCGGCGGCGTGGCCAACATGCTGTGCGGCTCGGGCCGACTCGGCGTCGATCTGCTGCAGCTCGTCATTGCGCCGACGGTGTCGTACAAGCTCGCCGAACGCCATTCCATCGGCGCCGCGTTGCTGTTGGGGTACCAGCGGTTCAAGGCCACGGGCCTTCAGGCCTTCGACAACGCACCCGGCTTCCCTCCATTCACCTCTGATCCCGGCCACGTCACGAACCAGGGGTATGACAGTGCCAGCGGCGTCGGCTTGCGGGTGGGATGGCAAGGCCAGTTGTCGGACTCGCTGACGGTCGGTGCGGCCTATTCGTCGAAGATCAACATGTCGCGGTTCGACAAGTACCGCGGGCTCTTCGCAGGCCATGGCGACTTCGACATCCCCGCCAACTACAGCATCGGCGTGGCCTGGACCCCGGCCAGCGCCTGGACGATCGCGGCCGACTACGTGCACATCGCCTACAGCAAGGTGGCAGCCGTTGGCAACAGCAGCAGTGCGCAAGCACCGCTGGGCGCCGACAACGGGCCCGGCTTCGGCTGGCAAGACGTGAAGGTCGTGAAGCTGGGCCTGTCGTACAAGTGGAGCGACGCACTGACCTTGCGTACCGGGTGGAATCACGGCAGCAATCCGGTTCAGGCCCGCGATGTCACGTTCAACATCCTGGCGCCCGGCGTGGTCCAGGACCACTTCACCCTCGGGTTCACCGCGGGCCTGGGCAAGGACAACGAGATCACGGGCGCCTTCATGGTCGCCCCACGCAAGTCCACGACCGGGCCTTCGCTGTTCAACGCCGTCCTGGGGCCGGGCGCAGGCGGCAACGAGACCGTCTCGATGCGCCAGACCTCTTTTGGTCTGGCCTGGGCCACCCGCTTCTGAGCGCTTGGGCTTTCGCGGGCGTCGAGGGTAAGCCCTAGGCGCATCTCTATCCGTCTCGGCTAATATCCGTCCAGTGGCATATTTTGATAAACAAGCAGATGTCGTCTAACCACGATGACCGGGTGTTCGAGATTGCAGCCGAACTTTTCAGCCTGCTCTCGGCCCCGACCCGCTTGCGCATTGTCTGTGCCTTGATGGAAGGCGAGAAGAACGTGACGGAACTGATCGAACGTGTCCCGGTGAGCCAGCCGAACATGTCCCAGCACTTGGGATCCTTGTACCGGGGTGGCGTTCTGGGGCGGCGCCGGACGGGTTCGCAAGTCTTCTACCGGGTTGAGCACGCGCAAGTCCGGGGCTTGTGCCAGGCGCTTCGAGCGGGGACGGAACACGCCCCCGCCGCTGACATGGGGCGTCGCCGACCGACACCCTTGATTTGAGACATTCGAGCCAGGAGCCACAGTGAGTTCTCAAGAGCATCGTTCCGGGCGCCTGCTCAAGGCGCCCGAAAACTTCATAAGCGCCGAGGGCGTGCGCACGGTCTTCAGCGAAGCCAAAGCCGGCCGCCGCGACTTCGTGCGGGGGGCTTTTGCTGCGGCACTGGCAGGTGCAGCGGCACCGGCAGTGTTCGCACAAGCCAACCCGGTGCCTGCCGATGGCGGCGACCCGAACATCCTCGAACTCCCCGCCCACAGCAAGGGCCTGGGCCAGCCGGTCGTCACCGACGGCTACGGCAAGCCCTCGAAGTTCGAAGCGAACGTCCAGCGCCGCACCAGCCCGGGACTGACCCAGACGACTCAGTCCTCCGTGTCCTTTGCGCCGTTGCAGAGCCTGTTCGGCATCGTGACGCCCAGCGGCCTGCACTTCGAACGCCATCATCAGGGATGGTGGGACGTGGACCCGTCGAAACACCGCCTGATGCTGAACGGCTCCGACGACAAGATGATCAAGAAGCCGCTTGTCTTCACCGTGGACGAGATCATGCGCCTGCCGTCGGTGAGCCGCTTCCACTTCATCGAGTGCGGCGCCAACACCGGTATGGAATGGGGCAACGTGGCCGTTCCGACCTGCCAGTACAGCCACGGCATGCTGAGTTGCAGCGAGTTCACAGGCGTCCCCCTGAAGCTCCTGCTCGACATGGCCGGCGTCGACTACAAGCGCGGGCGCTATGTGCTGGCCGAAGGGGCCGACGGCTCCAGCATGACCCGCACCGTGCCGATGGAACTGATCGAGAGCGGCGAAGTGATCGTGGCCTACGGCCAGAACGGCGAGATGCTTCGCCCCGAGCAGGGCTACCCGCTGCGCCTGGTGGTGCCCGGTGTTCAAGGCGTCAGCTGGGTGAAATACCTGCGCCGCATCGAAGTGGGCGACCAGCCCTACGGCACCAAGGACGAAGCCGTCCATTACATCGACCTGCAGCCCGGCGGCCTGCACCGGCAGTACACCAGCACCCAGGAGTGCAAGAGCGTGATCACCACACCTTCCGGCGGGCAGGTGCTGCTCGACAAGGGCTTCTACCAGATCAGTGGGCTCGCGTGGTCGGGCCGCGGCAAGGTCAAGCGCGTGGACGTGTCGGTTGACGGTGGCCGCAACTGGAAATCGGCACGCCTTCAGGACCCGGTGATGAGCAAGTGCCTGACGCGCTTTTCGCTCGACTGGGCCTGGGACGGCAAGCCGGCGCTGGTGCAGAGCCGCGCGACGGACGAGACGAACTACGTCCAGCCCAACTACAAGCAGTTGCGGGCCGTGCGCGGCACGCGTTCGATCTATCACAACAATGCGATCCAGTCCTGGCTCGTGCAGGAAAGCGGCGAGGTCAAGAATGTTCAGCTGTCTTGAAGCCCGGCGCCGCGCGACGGCATCGATGCTCGCCGTTCTCGCGGCCGCCGTTGGAGCCTTGGCATGCCACGGGGCGATGGCGCAGACCGCGTACACCGGGGTCGGTCGTGCCGCAACACCCAAGGAACTGGCCGCCTGGGACATCGACGTGCGCCCCGACTTCAAGGGCCTGCCCAAGGGCTCGGGGTCGGTGGCCAAGGGCCAGGATGTCTGGGAAGGCAAATGCGCCTCGTGTCACGGCATCTTCGGCGAAAGCAACGAGGTCTTCTCACCGCTCGTCGGCGGGACGACCAAAGACGATGTCAAGACGGGGAAAGTCGCTCGCCTGAACGACAACGGCTTCCCGGGTCGCACGACACTGATGAAGGTCTCGACGGTGTCGACGCTGTGGGACTACATCAATCGCGCGATGCCCTGGACGCAGCCGAAGTCGCTGGCGACCGAAGAGGTCTACGCCGTCACCGCCTACCTGCTGAACATGGGTGGAGTGGTGCCCGACAGCTTCACCCTGTCGGACAACAACATCGCCGACGTGCAGAAGCTGCTGCCCAACCGCAACGGCGTGACCACCGACCACGGCCTTTGGCCCGGCAAGGGCATGGGCAACGGCGGCAAAGCCGACGTCACAGCCGTGGCCTGCATGAAGGACTGCGTGCCCGAACCCAAGGTGGCTTCGTTCCTGCCGGACTTCGCGCGCAACAACCACGGCAACCTGGCCGAACAACAGCGCGTCGTCGGCCCGCAACGCGGCGCGGATACGAGCAAACCACCCGCAGCGAACCCGGCCGCGGCTGCCGCGGCGGCTGCCACAACGGCGGTGCCGCGTGCAGCGACCGATGCGGCAGGCAGCGCCGCGTTGGCGCTGGCCCAGAAGCACTCCTGCACGGCGTGCCACGGCGCAGACACCAAGATCGTCGGGCCCGGGTTCAAGGAAATCGCCGCAAAGTACGCTGGTCGCAGTGACGCCGAGAGTTATCTCGCGGCCAAAATCAAGTCCGGCGGGCAAGGCATCTGGGGCGCGATTCCGATGCCCCCTCAGACGCTATCGGACGCCGACGCCAAGGCCATCGCGCAATGGCTGGCCACAGGAGCGAAGAAGTAGTTGTTCCTTTCGCGGGTTCGCCCGCTTCAGGTGACACCCAGAATTCATTACCGTATACGCATGAAGGAGACTTTGATGTTGAACCGCAGAGAAATGCTTTCCCGTTCGGCCAAGGTGGCCGCGTTGATGGCCACCATCGGCTTGATGCCACAGGCCGCCCATGCGGCCTACAACGCCCCGGCATTCGAGCTCAAGACGATGGCCGAGCTGGTCAAGAGCCTGGGCGGCGGCACGCCCACCGAAAGCAAGGACGTGACCATCACCGGGCCGGACATCGCGGAAAACGGCGCGGTGGTGCCGATCGGCGTGTCCACCGCCCTGCCCGGCGTGAAGAAGCTGCTGGTGCTGGTCGAGAAGAATCCCAGCGTCCTGTCGGCGATGTTCGACGTGACCGACGCGGTCGACGCGAACTTCTCCACCCGCGTCAAGATGGGCCAGTCGTCGAATGTCTACGCCGTCGCCATGATGGCGGACGGCAAGGTGCTCTTCGCCCAGAAGGAAGTCAAGGTCACACTGGGCGGTTGCGGCGGCTGAGCCCGCCCCCCGGCCCGATCCCGAATTCACGAACACCTGGAGAATCAAAATGGCAGATCCGATGCGCATCCGCGCGCAAGTTGCTGGCGACAAGGCCACCGTCCGCGTCCTGATGAACCACGAAATGGAAACCGGCCTGCGCAAGGACGCCGCCGGCAAGGTCATTCCCGCCTGGTACATCCAGGAGGTGAGCGCGCAGCTCAACGGCAAGAGCGTGCTGACGGCCGAATGGGGCCCTTCGGTGTCGAAGAACCCGTTCCTGCAGTTCAGCGTCCGGGGTGCGAAGGCCGGCGACAAGGTCGCGGTCACCTGGAAGGACAACAAGGGTGAAACCCGGACCGACGAAGCAACGGTGTCCTGACGCCCGCGCCTGATCCCGGCTTCCGAGCGCGCGCCCTGCCCCGTTGCCACAGACGCGGGCCCATAAAGAAAGTGGAGACATGAAGACACTCAGCATGATCGTCGCGGCGCTGGCACTGGCGGTCTCCGTCGGCGCACCGGCTCAGCAGAAGTCGGCGGCCGATGGCATTGCCGAATACCGGAAGATGCTCGAAGACGGCAACCCGGCAGAGTTGTTCGAAGCGAAAGGCGAAGACCTCTGGAAGACCGCCCGGGGCCCGAAGAAGGCGACGCTGCAACGCTGCGACCTGGGCCTGGGCCCTGGCGTGGTCAAGGGTGCGTGGGTGCAGATGCCACGCTGGTTTGCCGACACGCAACGCATGCAAGACCTGGAGTCGCGCCTGCTGACCTGCATGGAAACCTTGCAGGGCTTCAACGCCGCCGAGATTGCCGCGACCGGCTTCGACAAGGGCGAGCAGGCCACGCTGGCCGCGCTGGCGGCCTGGATTTCCGCCGAGTCGCGCGGGCAGAAGATGGCGCTGCCACAAGCGCACGCCGACGAGAAGCGTTTCTACGAACTCGGCAAGCGCGCGTTCTTCTTTCGCGGCGGGCCGATGGACTTCTCGTGCGCCAGCTGCCACGGCGAGCCGGGCAAGCGAATCCGCCTGCAGGATCTGCCGGACCTGACCACGAACCCCGGCGATGGCGTCGGCTTCGCAGCCTGGCCGGCCTACCGCGTGTCCAGTGGCGAGATGTGGAGCATGCAGCGGCGCCTGAACGACTGCTATCGCCAGCAACGTTTCCCCTACCCCGGCTACGCCTCCGAGGTGACGATCGCGCTGGGCGTCTACATGGGCGTCAACGCCAAGGGTGCGCAGTCCATCGCACCCGCCCTCAAGCGCTGAACCAGACCACCGAGGCCGCACCATGCAACGCAAACACACCCTCATCGCCACCGCCGTGGCTGCAGTGGCCGCCACCGGCCTGATCACCGGCTGCGCCAGCCTGCCGTCGCAGGCTGAACTGGATGCCCAGGCGCTGGCGATGATCAAGTCATCGTTCCGCGACCAGGGCATCGCCAAGGTCGACCGCTTGAACCAGGACCTCGGGCAAGCCGCGTGCTCCAGCGACAAGCCGCCCGCCGACGACATGGTCAAACGTGTCGAGGCCGAAGCGATGGCCACCATCCGCTGGCCTGCCGGCGGCCAATACATCGGCGACTGGCGCGAAGGCGAAAAGCTGGCGCAGAACGGCCGCGGCATGACCTGGACGGACAGCAGCGCTGCGCCGTCAGCCAATGGCGCCCAGTGCTACAACTGCCACCAGATCGGCAAGCAGGAAATCAGCTTCGGCACGATCGGCCCCAGCCTGTACAACTACGGCAAGCTGCGCGGTGTGAAAGACGTGGCCGACCCGGCTTCTGCGCCCATCGTGCAGTACACCTGGGGCAAGCTGTGGAACAGCAAGGCCTACGCCGCGTGTTCGAACATGCCACGCTTCGGCCACGCCAAGCTGCTCGACGAACAGCAGCTGCGGCACCTGATGGCCCTGCTGCTCGACCCGAAATCGCCGGTCAACCAGTAAGCGCCTCACGCCCGGCCCGCCTACGCGCGGGCATTTGTTCCCGGTACATATCGTTGATTGCTGAATCATGAATCTTTCCAAGCGCGACTTCCTCCAGGTGATGGCCTCGGCGTCGGCCGCCGGCATGGCGCTGGGGCGCTACGCGGATGCCGACGCGGCCACGGCGCAGAAGGGTCTGTACGACCTGCCCGCCTTCGGCAACGTATCGCTGCTGCACATGACCGATTGCCATGCGCAGCTCAAGCCCATCTACTTTCGCGAACCCAGCGTCAACCTCGGCCTGGGCAGCATGCGGGGACAGTTGCCGCACCTGGTGGGCGAGCACCTGCTGAAAGCCGCCGGTGTGCGCCCCGGCACCGCGATGGCGCACGCCTACACCTATATCGACTTCGACAAGGCCTCGCGCCGCTACGGCAAGGTCGGTGGCTTCGCACACCTGGCCACGCTGGTGAAGATGCTCAAGGCCAGCCGCCCGGGCGCGCTGCTGCTCGACGGCGGTGACACCTGGCAAGGCTCTGCAACGTCGTTGTGGACCGACGCTCAAGACATGGTCGACGCCTGCAAGCTGCTCGGCGTGGACGTGATGACCGGCCATTGGGAGTTCACCTATGGCATGGAGCGCGTCAAGGAAATCATCGAGAAAGACTTCAAGGGCAAAGTCGATTTCGTGGCGCAAAACGTCAAGACCAACGACTTCGGCGACCCGGTTTTCAAGCCCTACACGATGCGCAAGATCAACGGGGTGCCGGTCGCCATCATTGGCCAGGCCTTCCCGTACACCCCGATCGCCAACCCGCGCTACCTGGTGGCAGACTGGGCCTTCGGCATCCAGGACGACAACATGCAGAAGGTCGTCGACGAAGTGCGCGGCAAGGGCGCGCAGCTCGTCGTGGTGCTGTCGCACAACGGCATGGACGTCGACCTGAAGATGGCCAGCCGGGTGCGCGGCGTCGATGCCATCTTCGGTGGCCACACCCACGACGGCGTGCCGGTCGCGGTGCCGGTGAAGAACGCCGGTGGCGTCACGCTCGTGACGAACGCAGGCAGCAACAGCAAGTTCCTGGGCGTGATGGATTTCGACGTCAAGGGCGGCAAGCTGGTGGACTACCGCTACCGGCTCCTGCCCATCTTCGCGAACCAGTTGCGCCCCGACGCCGAGATGGACGCGCTCATCACCAAGGTGCGCGCGCCCTTCGAGACCAAGCTCAACGAGAAGCTCGCCATCACCGACGGTGTGCTCTACCGCCGCGGCAACTTCAATGGCAGCTGGGATCAGCTCATCTGCGACGCGATGATGGACGTGCAGGGCGCCGAGATCGCCTTCTCACCCGGCTTCCGCTGGGGCACCTCGCTGCTGCCCGGCGACGTGATCACGCGCGAACTGATGATGGACCAGCTCGCCATCACCTACCCCTACGCGACGCTCACCGAGATGACCGGCGAGACCATCAAGACCATCCTCGAGGACGTGGCCGACAACCTGTTCAACCCCGACCCGTACTACCAGCAGGGTGGTGACATGGTCCGGGTCGGCGGCCTGACCTACGCGATGAGCCCCGGCGACAAGATGGGCGGGCGCATCAGCGACATGCGGCTGAAAGGCCAGCCGATCGAGGCCGGCAAGAAGTACAAGGTCGCCGGGTGGGCGCCCGTGGCCGAAGAAGCCAAGACCCTGCCCGGCGTCAAGCCGGTGTGGGAGCACGTGGAGAGCTGGCTGAAGTCGCAGGGCGGCCGCGTCAAGCCCAGGCGCATCAACACCCCCACGCTCGCCGGCACGCAGGGCAATCCCGGCATCGCCAAAGGTTGACCCATGATGAACAAGTCGCTCCCGTCGGCCCTGCTGGCGTTCGTGTTGGCATCCAGCCTGTGGGGTTCGGCCGTAGCCGCCCCGGACGCCACCTACAGCGTCAAGCTGCTCACGCCCGAGACCGCCCTGGTCGCGGCACAGGCGGCGCTCGCGCACTGCCGCAAGGCGGGCCACCAGGTTGCGGTGGCGGTGGTGGATCGATCGGGCGTGCTGCAGGTCCTGCTGCGCGACCGCTTTGCCGGCGCACACACGCCTGAGGTTGCCACCCGCAAGGCCTGGACGGCCGCCAGCTTCCGCATCCCGACGGCCGACCTGGCCGCCGAGACGCAGCCAGGCAAGTCGATGAGCGGCATCCGATTCGCGCAAGGTGTGATGGCCATCGGCGGCGGGCGCGCCATCGAGGCGGGTGGCAGCACCTTCGGCGGCATCGGAATCTCCGGCGGACCTGGCGGCGAAGCGGACGACGCATGTGCCAGCGCCGGCATCAAGGCCATCGCCGATGCCATCGAGTTCTGACCCGCCACTCAGGCGCAGCACCACACCACCGGAGACCTGCATGCGAATCAAGTCCATTCTCGCCAGCCTGAGTTTGCTGCTGGCCGCGGGGTTCGCCTGCGCGCAGGACGCCGTCGTCTACCACTTCGACAACGCCGCCGCGCAGGGCCTGAAGGGGCTGCGCAACGTGCGCAATCACATCGAGACCGACCCGACGGCGAAGATCACAGTGGTGACCCACGCCGAAGGCATCGACATGCTGATGGAAGGCGCCAAGGCGGCCAACGGCACCGAATACGCACCGCTGGTTTCGGCACTCAAGAGCCGCGGCGTGACCTTCGAGATCTGCGAGATCACATTGAAGACCCGCGGCCTCAAGAAGGAGCAGTTCATCCAGGAGGCCGACTTCACACCCTCGGGCGTGGTGCGGCTCGCCAAGCTGCAGAAGCAGGGTTACGCCTACATCAAGCCGTAGTTCGAAGGGCGTTCATGACACCGATCAAGCGCCAAAAAGCAGTCGTCCGACACACTCGCCACCGTGCCGCGCACGGGTGACGGCGGGAGAGTTGCATGCTGCTCGAATCGGTGGTTGAGAGACTCGGAGAGAACGGCACGTTGGCCGCTGGCGCCTTGCTGATCGGGCTGGCCTTCGGCTTCATGGCGCAGCGCTCGCGCTTCTGCCTGCGATCGGCGGTGATCGAGTTCGCGCGTAACCAGCCGGGCGGCAAGCTGACCGTCTGGCTGTTCGCTTTTGCCACGGCGGTGGGGGCCACGCAGGCGCTGGCCTGGGCCGGCCTGTTCGATGCGAGCAGTGCGCGGCAGATCGCCGCGCGCGGCAGCCTGTCGGGCGCGGCCATCGGCGGTGCACTGTTCGGCATCGGGATGATCCTGGCACGTGGCTGTTCGAGCCGGCTGCTGGTGCTGGCCGCACAGGGCAACCTGCGTTCGCTGTTGTCGGGCCTGATCTTCGCCGTGACGGCCCAGGCGGCGCTGACCGGCGCACTCTCGCCGATGCGCATCACGATCTCGGAGTGGTGGACGATCGACGGCGGTGGCGCGCGTGACCTGATCGCCCGCACGGGCATCGGGCACGGCGGCGCGTTCGCGTTCGCCGCGGTGTGGATGCTGGCTGCCGTGGTGTGGGCACGGCGCCAGCACGTGCCACCGTGGGGATGGGCGGGCGCGATCGGTGTCGGCCTGTCGATCGCCGCGGCCTGGTGGCTGACGTATGCCGTCTCGACCGTGGGCTTCGACCCGCATCCGATCCAGTCCTTGAGCTTCACCGGGCCGTCGGCCGAGGTGCTCAACCGCGTGCTCTTCGTCACCGACAAGCCGGTCTCGTTCGACCTCGGGCTCGTGCCGGGCGTGTTCCTCGGTTCGTTCCTGGCTGCCGCGTTGTTCGGCGACCTCAAGCTCGAAGGCTTCCAGGGCGGCGCGAGCATGCGCCGCTACATCTCGGGTGCCGTCTGCATGGGCTTCGGCGGCATGCTTGCCGGCGGCTGCGCGGTGGGCGCCGGGCTGTCAGGTGCGGCGGTCTTCACCGCCACATCGTGGGTGACGCTGTGCGCCATGTGGGCCGCGGCGGCATTGACCGACCGCCTGGTCGATCAGCGCCCCACATGGGCACCAGACCAAGCCGTGCCCGGTGCCGAAGCAGCCTTGCCGGCCACCGGCGTCATCGCATGAATCCGCCAACCCTTTTTGCCTGACGAGTCCCCAATGCCTTCCAAAAACCACTGGGACCAGGTGTATTCGACAAAGTCGGCCGACACCGTCAGCTGGTATCAAGCGCACGCCGACCAGTCGCTTCGCCTGATTCAGGAGTCCGGCCTGCCGCTCTCGGCGAGCATCATCGATGTCGGCGGCGGCGCCTCGACGCTGGTCGAAGACCTGCTCGCCCACGGCTACACCGACCTCAGCGTGCTCGACCTGTCGCAAGCGGCCCTGTCGTCGGTGCAGCAGCGCCTGGGGATGGCCGCACAGCAGGTTCGCTGGATCGCAGGCGACATCACGCGCCTCGCGCTCCCGGTGCACGCCTACGACCTCTGGCACGACCGGGCGGTGTTTCACTTCCTGACCGACCCGGCACAGCGCCAGGCCTACGTGAATGCCGTGCTGCGCGCCGTGAAGCCGGGCGGCCACGTCATCGTCGCCACCTTTGCCGAAGACGGCCCATTGCAATGCAGCGGTCTGCCCGTGATGCGGTACCGCGCCGAGGAGTTGCACGCGGAGTTCGGGGCGCCTTTCACCTTGCTGCGTCACGAGCGGGAAGAACACCAGACGCCCGCGGGCACGACACAGAAGTTCATCTATTGCTACTGCCGCAAGGAGGCCTCATGACATCGCAGTACACATCGCCGATGCGGCGCGCTCTGCGCCGGGCGGGCCTTGGGTTGTTCGGCGCTGCCAGCGTGGTCGCGCTGCTGAACCCTGCCCCGGCGCACGCCGCGACAGACGCCGCGCGCGGTGAAGAGATCGTGCAGGGCAAGTGCTTCATCTGCCATGGCGCCGGCGGTGAAAGCTCCAGCCCGGTGTTTCCGCGCCTGGCCGGGCAGAACGCCGGCTACGTGGCCCGCCAGCTCGCCGACTACAAATCGGGCAAGCGCAAGAGCAGCACCATGCAGCCGATGGTGGAAGACCTCTCGGCCGACGACTTCAAGGCACTCGGCGCGTACTTCGCTTCGCAACCGACGGTGGTCCACACGATCGAGGATGCCGATCTGGCAAACGCGGGGAAGCTGATCTTCCAGCGCGGCAACCCGTACTCCGGCGTGGCCTCGTGCGCCATCTGCCACGGCGCCAGCGCGCACGGCACCGAAGCGCTTCCTCGTTTGGCCGGCCAGCATGCGCAGTACACCGAGAACCAGCTCAGGCAGTTCAACAAGCGCGAGCGCACGAACGACAACGCGGTGATGCACGGCATCGCCAGCAAGCTGACCGAACAGGAACTCAAGGCCGTGGCAGCCTACATCAGCGGCTTGCAGTGAACCGGCCGCCACCGGGGCGCACAGCGTGCGCCCCGGTGGCCCGGTGCTCAGCCCAGCATGTCGTTCCAGATGTTGTCGGCCCACGAGAGTGCGTAGCGCCCTTCGATCTGGTTCGCCGCCGCGGAGACGCCGCCGGAACCAGCGACCGTCTTGAAGGTCTTGTCGGTTGCGTCGTACTGGTGCACCGAGGCCACGTGGATCACGTCCTTGGCGGTGACGAAGCTGTAGCAGGTGTTCATCACCACCGGCGTCGGGTTCACGGCCTCGCCCTTGAGCAACTGGATCACCGCCGCCGCGGCAACCTTGGCATGCTGGTTGGCCATGTGGCCCGACTTCGGCATCAGCGGCGCCGGGAACGTGGCGTCGCCCAGCACGTGCACGCCGGGCACGGCGGTCGATTCCATGTTCAACCAGTTCACGCCGACCCAGCGGTTGTTGATGTTCACCAGCCCCGCCGTGCGCGCCAGGTCGGCAGCACGCTGTGGCGGCACCACGTTGAGCACATCGGCCTTCACATCCTCGAACTCGAGCTTGGCCACGTTGCCGCTCACCTCCTTGAGTTCGGCATTCGGCCGGTACTCGAGGATGCCCTTGTAGTGCTGCGCGAAGGCGCGCTCGAACAGCGCCTTCTTCGACTGGATCTCCGGGTTCGCGTCGAGCACCAGGACCTTGCTGCGGGGCTTGGCCTCCTTCAGGTAGGCCGCCACCATGCATGCGCGCTCGTAGGGCCCGGGCGGGCAGCGGTACGGCACCTTGGGAATCGAGATGGCGTAGACGCCACCGTCGGCCATGTCGGTGAGCTGCTTGCGCAAGGCCACCGTCTGCGGCCCGGCCTTCCAGCCGTGCACGAGACGGCCGCTGTCGAACGCTGCCGCCAGGCCCCCAACCTGCTCGTTCATGAAATCGATGCCGGGCGAGACGATCAGCCGGTCGTAGGCGAGCTCGGCACCGCTGGCCAGGCGCACCTTCTTCGCCGCCGGGTCGATGGCGGTGACATCGCCCTGCACCACCTTCACGCCCATCGCAGTCAGGCCTTCGTAGCCGCGCGTGATGTCGGCCATCTGCTTGAACCCACCGACGACAAGATTCGAGATCGGGCAGGAGATGAACTGCGGATTGCGCTCGACCAGCGTGACATCGACGTTGCCACCCCAAAGGCGCAGATAGCGCGCCGCGGTGGTGCCGCCGAAGCCGCCGCCGATGACGACGACGCGACCGAGCGACGGGCCCGACGGAGCGCTGGCGCATCCGGCCAGGGCCAGGCCGCCCCAGGCGGCACCGGCGGTCAGCAGGCGGCGACGGGCGGGTTCGAATGGCTTCAAGGTGCTGTTCATGAGGTGGGGCTTTCTCACTTCTTCGGTTGCTGGGCCGCGAAGTAGCCAGCGACGAGCTTGATCTGCTCGTCGGTGTAGCCCTTGGCGATCTGATGCATGATCGTTGCGGGTTGCGCACCGCTCTTGTAGTCGGCCACCAGGGCGACGATCTTGTCGGCAGACAGGCCAGCGAGCGGCTTCATGTCGCCGCGCGCATTGCCGTTGGTGCCATGGCAGTTGGCGCACGTGGCCGCCAGGTTCCGGGCGAGGTTGGCGTCCTGGGCTTGCACACCCATCGGCCCTGCAGCCAAGGCCGCAGCGATCATCCAAGCTTTCATTGAAAAGTCTCCAGTTTGCGGCGGGCACAGGGTGCGGGCTCGGCGACGAGCCCCGGGCAAGCCCTGTGGGCACAACAACATTCTCGACTTATATTTGTGTATGCCAATCAAGCGTATTCCCTGACATGCAAGCCTCGCCATGGGCCTTGCCCGGCATGAGGACGGGAGCGACATGACCCGTTGGATGTCCTGGCTCGTGACCGCGTGCATCGGCTTCCAGGCCGGGGCCGCGCTCGCCGCTGCCGAGCCGGTCACGGCACAGCAGGTTGCCGATGGCACCTGGTTCGTCCAGGGCGAGGCCGCACTCGGCTCTGCGGCCAACCGGAACTTCATCTCGAACGCAGGGTTCATCGTGACGCCCAAGGGCGTGGTCGTGATCGATGCGCTGGGCTCACCCACCCTCGCGGAAGAACTCGTGGCCGCGGTGCGGCGCGTCACGAAGCAGCCCATTCGCTACGTGATCGTCACCCACTACCATGCCGATCACATCTACGGCCTGCAGGTCCTGAAGGATCTGGGAGCCACCGTCATCGCCCACCGTGAGGGCCTCGAGTACCTGAACTCCGACACGGCGCAACGCCGCCTGGTGGCCAGCCGAGAGGAGTTGTTCCCGTGGATCGACGAGCGCACGCGGCTGGTGCCGGCGGACACCTGGCTAGACGCCGACACCGTGCTCGAGATCGGTGGCGAGAGGCTGCACATCCGCCACGTCGGCCCGGCGCACACGCCCGAAGATCTCGTGGTCTATGCCGAGCGAAGCCGGGTGCTGTTCGCGGGCGACGTTGTTTTTCGTGGTCGCATCCCCTACGTCGGCCAGGCCGACAGCCGGGCGTGGATCGACGCCCTGTCAGGCCTGATCGCCCTGCGACCAGGCCTCATCGTGCCCGGCCACGGCCCGGTATCGGCCGACCCGGTGCCCGACCTGGAGTTGACGCGCGACTACCTCGTCTTCCTGCGCAAGAGCATGGGTGAAGCCGCCGCCAACCTGGAGCCCTTCGAGGACGCCTATGCCCGTACCGACTGGTCGAAGTTCGCCGGTCTGCCGCTGTTTCGCGCAGCGAACCGGATCAACGCGTACAACACCTATTTGCTGATGGAACAACAGGCCAAGTGATGGCTGACAGGGTCCACCTGAATCGACGCGGATGCCTCACGGCGCTGGCTGCCGCCGTGACAGGGATGGCCGCGGCCCCGATGGCACTGGCCGCTCCGGCAGGCCTTGTCAAATGGCCTGAACTGGACTGGCTCGGTGCCGAGCGCGTTCCGCGTTCCGACCTCCAAGGCATGCCGGTGGTCGTGGTCTTCTGGGCGACCTACTGTGCATTCTGCAAGCGCCACAACGCCCACATCGACAAGCTCTACCGCGCCACGGACCCACGCCGCCTGCGCATCCTCGGCGTGGCAGTCGACAGCGACGCCGAGGCGGTCCGGCGCTACATGGCCACCAACGGCTACCGCTTTCCGGTGGCACTCGATGCCGGCATGCTGCGGTCCCAACTCACCGAGCGGCGCGTCATCCCGATGACCTGCCTGGTCGACCGCAACGGTCGACCGGGCCTGTGTATCCCCGGCGAGATGGCCGAGGCGGACGTGCTCGCCCTGGCAAAACTGGCGCTGCCTGAAGCCCGCTGAACAGCGCGGCCCGCGCCCGCCATCTCCGAGCGCCAAGCCACCTGAGACCTCGGCGCCTGGACGATCAAGCCAACGCGCGATAGGCCTTCAGGCCGCCACCAATGAATCTCGCATTGCGATAGCCCATCGCGCGCAGCGTGTCGGCCGAGAGTGCACCGCGGTTGTAGGCATTGCAGTAGCACAGGATGGTGGCGTCCAGATCCGGAATCGCAGCCTCGACATTCATCTCCAGCTTGCCCCTGCTGACATGCAGCGAACCCGCGATGTGGCCGGCGTCGTGCTCCTCCTTGTCGCGGATGTCGAGTGCGATGGCACCGGCCGCGACCAGCGCATCGACTTGATCGGCGGGGACTTCGACAACGCGGGCGCGGGCAGCGTCAGCGAGCTGCTGGAACTTTTCGGTGTAGGCCATGGGAATGTTCTCTGTTGAAGAAAAGGAAGGAATGGAACGGACTCACGAAGTCACTTGGGAAAGCAGCGCCTGATCGTGCGCCACGAGGTGTGCCTCACCGCGCTCGATGATGAAGTAGCGAAATGCCTCGGCGGCAGGAGACAAGACCTTGGATTGCAGCCGAACGATGTTCCACATCCGCATCACCGGCGTGCCTTCGACGTCCAGCACATGGATCAAGCCGCTGCGCACCTCGAGACCGATGGTGTGCAGCGACAGAAAGCTCAGGCCCATGCCCGCCATCACCGCCTGCTTGATGGTCTCGTTGCTCGACATCTCCATCGTGATGTGTGGCTGGAAGCGGTGCTCGGCAAAGAACCCGGACATCGCCGCGCGCGTCCCCGAGCCCTGCTCACGAACGATGAAGGCGTATTCCTGCAGCGAAGCAACCGGCGGGTGCCCTACGGTCAGAAGCGGGTGACCCGGCGGGCAGACAAACACGAAAGGATGCGCGGCAAAGGACTCGGCACGTGTCGCTATTTCCTTTGGCGGCCGGCCCATGACCGACAGATCCACCTCACCGGCTTCCATCAGCGAGACCAGCTGGTCACGGTTGCCCACCACGCGCAGTCGCACATCCACGCCGGGATGTTCCTGATGAAATCGGGCCAGCATCTGCGGCACGAAATACTTCGCCGTACTGACCATGCCAATCGTCAGCAGGCCGTGCTCCAGCCGTTTGAACCGCGCCATGCCGTTGTCCGCTTCCTTGAGGTCGGCCAGCAGCCGTCTGGCATGCACCAGGAAATACTCGCCCGCCGTGGACAAAGAAACCTGGCGCCCATGGCGGTCGAACAGCGACAGCCCCACCTGGGCCTCGATTTCCTTGATCTGCATCGACACCGCCGGCGAACTCAGGTGCAGGGTCTCCGCAGCCCGCACCATGCTTTGGTGCTGAGCCACCTCCGTGAATACCCGCAACTGTCGGAACGTGATGTTCATGGTTCAGCTTCGCCTTATCGATTGCCCAAGAATAACTGACTATTCTGTATTTCTTCATAGACTTATATTTGCTTCACGTTATCGCCATTTGTCTCACCCGACACCAAGGAGCCCCAGTGAACAAACCCGCCGAAGAAGGCCTGATCACCGACGCGAAGAAGCGCTACAGCGCCGGTGTGCTCAAGTACCGCCAGATGGGCTATTGGGACGCCGACTACGTGCCCAAGGACACCGACACGCTGTGCCTGTTCCGCATCACGCCGCAGGACGGCGTGGACCCGATCGAGGCTGCCGCCGCCGTCGCCGGTGAATCGAGCACTGCCACCTGGACGGTCGTATGGACCGACCGCCTGACCGCCTGCGACAGCTACCGCGCCAAGGCCTACAAGGTCGAGCCGGTGCCCAACATTCCGGGCCAGTATTTCGCGTGGGTCGCCTACGACATCATCCTGTTCGAAGAGGGCTCGATCGCCAACATCACGGCCAGCCTGATCGGCAACGTTTTCAGCTTCAAGCCGCTGAAGGCTGCACGGCTGGAAGACATCCGCATGCCGGTGGCGCTGGTCAAGACCTTCAAGGGCCCGCCTTGCGGCCTGGTCACCGAACGCGAACGGCTCGACAAGTTCGGCCGCCCGCTGCTCGGCGCCACCACCAAGCCCAAGCTCGGCCTCTCGGGGCGCAACTACGGCCGCGTGATCTACGAAGGCCTGAAGGGTGGCCTGGACTTCATGAAGGACGACGAGAACATCAACTCGCAACCCTTCATGCACTGGCGTGACCGTTTCCTCTATGTGATGGACGGCGTGAACAAGGCCAGCGCCGCCACCGGCGAGGTCAAGGGCAGCTACCTGAACGTGACCGGCGCGACGATGGAAGACATCTACGAGCGTGCCGAGTTCGCCAAGGAACTGGGTTCGGTCGTGATCATGCTCGACCTCGTGATCGGCTGGAGCGCGATCCAGAGCATGGCCAACTGGGCCCGCAAGAACGACATGATCGTTCACATGCACCGCGCCGGCCACGGCACCTACACGCGGCAGAAGAACCATGGCGTGAGCTTCCGGGTGATGGCCAAGTGGCTGCGCCTGGCCGGCGTTGACCACCTCCACACCGGCACGGCCGTGGGCAAGCTCGAAGGCGACCCGATGACGGTGCAGGGCTACTACAACGTCTGCCGCGACAGCTACACGAAGCAGGACCTGCCGCGCGGCCTCTTCTTCGACCAGGACTGGTGCGACATGCGCAAGGTCATGCCGGTGGCCAGTGGTGGCATCCATGCCGGCCAGATGCACCAGCTGATCGACCTGTTCGGTGACGACGTGATCCTGCAATTCGGCGGCGGCACGATTGGCCACCCCGCGGGCATCCAGGCCGGCGCTGTCGCGAACCGCGTTGCGCTGGAATGCATGGTGAAGGCGCGCAACGAAGGCAAGGACATCAAGAACGAAGGCCCGGACATCCTGCGCAAGGCCGCACTGACCTGCACGCCGCTGAAGCAGGCGCTCGACACCTGGGGCGACATCTCATTCAACTACACCTCCACCGACACCAGCGACTACGCCGTGACGCCGTCGGTGTCCGGCTGACCTTCCGCAGGAGCACCTCGCCATGATGACCAACCCGACCCAACGCCTCACCCAGGGCATGTTCAGTTTCCTGCCCGACCTGACCGACGCCGAGATCTCGATGCAGATCGAGTACGGACTGAACAAGGGCTACGCCTGGAGCGTGGAGTACACCGACGATCCGCACCCCCGCAACACCTACTGGGAGATGTTCGGCATGCCGATGTTCGACCTGCACGATGCCGCCGGCGTGCTGCTGGAGTTGAACAACTGCCGCAAGACCTTTGCAAACGCCTACATCCGGCTGATGGCCTTCGACTCGACGCGCGGCGTCGAAAGCATCGTGATGAGCTTCCTCGTCAACCGGCCCGCCAACGAGCCGGGCTTCGGCCTCGTGCGCCAGGAGGTCAATGGCCGCTCGGTGCGCTACACGGTGCACAGCTACGCCACCGACAAGCCCGAAGGCCAGCGGTACTGAGTTCCGGAGCCGCCCATGTACCGCATCGCACCGTCGATCCTCTCGGCAGATTTTGCCCGTCTGGGCGAAGAGGTTCGCTCCGTCATCGCCGCCGGTGCCGACTGGATTCATTTCGACGTGATGGACAACCACTACGTGCCGAATTTGACCATCGGCCCGGCCGTGGCGGCGGCGATCAAGCCGCACTGCGTTCGCGCTGACGGCAGCAAGCTGCCGTTGGACGTGCACCTGATGGTGACGCCGGTCGATGCCCTGGCCACGGCCTTCGCCCAGGCCGGCGCCGACATCATCACTTTCCATCCCGACGCCAGCGCGCACGTGGACCGGACGCTGCAACTCATCCGCAGCGCAGGCTGCCAGGCCGGCCTCGTCTTCAACCCGGCCACGCCGCTTGACGTGCTGGAATGGGTGATCGACAAAGTCGATGTGGTGTTGCTGATGAGCGTGAACCCCGGGTTCGGTGGCCAGAGTTTCATCGACAGCACCTTGCGCAAGGCCGAGCAGGCGCGGCGCCTGATCGATGCAGAGCGGGCCCGCTCGGGCCGCGAGATACGGCTCGAGGTCGACGGCGGGATCAAGGTCGACAACATCCGCCGCGTGGCCGATGCCGGCGCCGACACCTTCGTCGCCGGCAGCGCGATCTTTGGCCAGCCCGACTACCGCGAGGTCATCGCCGCGATGCGCCGCGAGCTGACCCAGGCGGCGTGACGCGCCCAACTGGACGTCCATGACTGCCCCGCTCTACTCCATTCCCGGCAGTGCCCCGGCAGTGCCCCCAGCCGTCACGCCCGCCCCGGAGACGGCCGACGCGGTGGCACGCGCCCGCACGGTCAACGAGGTGCTTGCACAAAGCCAGGTTGAGACGGTCATCAACGAACTGGACCACGACCTCGTCGGCCTGGCACCGGTGAAGCAGCGCATCCGCGACATCGCCGCCCTGCTCGTCATCGACAAGCTGCGCCTGAACCTGGGCATGCAGTCCCAGGGCGGCGCCACCGCACCCAGCCTGCACATGTCGTTCACCGGCAACCCGGGCACCGGAAAGACGACGGTGGCGATGCGCATGGCCGAGATCCTGCACCGCCTGGGCTACGTGCGCAAAGGTCACCTCGTGGCCGTGACCCGCGACGACCTGGTCGGCCAATACATCGGCCACACGGCGCCCAAAACCAAGGAAGTGCTGAAGAAGGCCATGGGCGGCGTGCTCTTCATCGACGAGGCCTACTACCTCTACCGACCCGAGAACGAGCGCGACTACGGCCAGGAGGCGATCGAGATCCTGCTGCAGGTGATGGAGAACCAGCGCGACGATCTGGTGGTGATTCTGGCGGGCTACAAAGACCGCATGGACACCTTCTTCCAGAGCAACCCGGGCATGAGTTCGCGCATCGCCCACCACCTCGACTTCCCCGACTACGAACAGGGCGAGTTGCTGGAGATTGCCGACCGCATGCTGGCCGGCATGAACTATCGCTTTGCTGCCGACGCGAGAGAAACCTTTTCCGAGTACCTGGGCCTGCGGCTGCTGCAACCGCATTTTGCCAATGCACGCAGTGTGCGCAACGCGCTCGACCGCGCGCGTCTGCGCCAGGCCAGCCGCCTGTACGCCGATGGCGACCGCGTGCTCGACGCCAACGACCTGGCCACGCTGGAACCGGGCGACATCCGCGGCAGCCGCCTGTTCATGGCCCCGACCCCGTCCAAGACCTGACTCCCGAAAGCCCACCATGCCCTTGTCACAACGCTGGACGCTCACGCGCTACCTGATCGAAGAACGCCGCCGCTTCCCCGAGGCCAGCGGCGACCTCAACGCGCTGCTGCTCGACGTGTCGCTGGCCTGCAAGGCGATCGCACGGATCGTCGCCTTCGGCCAACTCGACGACGCCCCCGGCACGGCGAGCGCGCCGCAGGGCGGCGCGGTCAACGTGCAGGGCGAGGTGCAAAAGCCGCTCGACGTGCTGAGCAACCAGATCTTCATCAGCATGAACGACTGGAGCGGTCACCTGGCCGGCATGGCATCGGAAGAAATGGACGAACCCAAACAGATCCCCGCAGCCCACGCGCGCGGCAAGTACCTGCTGGTGTTCGACCCGCTCGACGGCTCCAGCAACATCGATGTCAACGTTTCGGTGGGCAGCATCTTCTCGGTTCTGCGCGCGCCGCAGGAGGTGGTCGACAGCGGCCGCGACGTGACCGAGGCCGACTTCCTGCAGCCCGGCGCGACCCAGGTCGCCGCCGGCTACGCCTTGTACGGACCGACCACGATGCTCGTGCTGACGGTGGGCAACGGTGTCGCGGGTTTCACGCTGAACCCGAACCTGGGCGAGTTCATGCTCACGCACCGCGACATCCAGGTGCCCGCCGACACGCACGAGTTCGCGATCAACAGTTCCAACAGCCGTTTCTGGGAACCACCGGTCAAGCGCTACGTGGACGAGTGCCTCGCCGGCAAACCCGGGCCGCGCGCCAAGGACTTCAACATGCGCTGGATCGCCAGCATGGTGGCGGAAGCGCACCGCATCCTGATGCGCGGTGGTGTGTTCCTGTACCCGCGCGACACCAAGGACCCGGCCAAGCCGGGCCGGCTGCGCCTGCTCTACGAGGCCAACCCGATCGGTTTCATCATGGAGCAGGCCGGCGGGCGCGCCAGCACCGGCCGCCAGCCCGTGCTGGGCGTGAAGCCGACCGAACTGCACCAGCGCATCGGCCTGGTGTTCGGCTCGAAGAACGAGGTCGAGCGCATCGAGCGCTACCACCACGAACCAGCGGCAAAAGAGCGCGGCAACCCGCTCTTCGCCGAGCGCGGCCTGTTCCGCGACTGAGTCGCTTCAGTCCCCAATTGTCAAAAACAACGAGGAGCACACCCATGTCCGAGCGCCACCCCATCATCGCGATCACAGGTTCTTCCGGCGCCGGCACCACCTCGGTGACACGCACCTTCGAGAACATCTTCCGGCGCGAAGGCGTTCAGGCTGCAACGATCGAAGGCGACAGCTTCCACCGCTACGACCGGAGGGAAATGAAGCTGCGCCAGGCCGACGCCGAGAAGGCCGGTGACCGCAACTTCAGCCACTTCGGGCCCGAGAACAACCTCTTCGCCGAGTTGGAGCAGCTCTTCCACAGCTACGGTGAATCCGGCACTGGCAAGCACCGCAAGTACCTGCACAACGCCGAAGAAGCGGCGCCCTACAAGCAGGAGGCCGGCACCTTCACGCCTTGGGAAGACCTGCCCGCGCAGACACAACTGCTGTTCTACGAAGGCTTGCATGGCGCCGTGGTCACGCCCGAGGTGAACATCGCGCGCCACCCGGACCTGCTGATCGGCGTGGTGCCGGTGATCAACCTGGAGTGGACCCAGAAGTTGTGGCGCGACAAGAAGCAGCGCGGCTACTCCGCCGAAGCCGTCACCGACACGATCCTGCGCCGCATGCCCGACTACGTGAACTACATCTGCCCGCAGTTCACGCACACCCACGTGAACTTCCAGCGCGTACCGATGGTGGACACCTCGAATCCGTTCGTGGCGCGCGACATACCGTCGCCCGACGAGAGCCTGGTCGTGATCCGCTTCGCCAACCCCAAGGGGATCGACTTCCAGTACCTGCTGAGCATGGTGCACGACTCCTTCATGTCGCGCGCCAACACGATCGTCGTGCCGGGCGGGAAGATGGAGCTCGCCATGCAGCTGATCTTCACGCCCTTCATCTGGCGCATGGTGGAACGGCAGCGCCAGACCCTCGGCGCCCTTTGAGATTTCTACGAGACCGACGATGAGCACGACTTCGAACGACAAGGTGATTCGCCCGGACAACGGGCAACGCGACGAGTTGGCCAACGCGCTGCGTGCGCTGGCCATGGACGCCGTGCAGCAGGCCAACTCCGGCCACCCCGGCGCACCGATGGGCATGGCCGAAATGGCCGTGGCCTTGTGGAACGGCCACCTGCGCCACAACCCGGCAAACCCGACGTGGCCGGACCGCGATCGCTTCGTGTTGTCCAACGGGCATGCCTCGATGCTGCTGTACGGTCTGCTGCACCTGAGCGGCTACGAGCTGCCGATGTCTGAATTGCAGCGCTTCCGTCGCCTGCACAGCAAGACACCGGGTCACCCCGAGGTCGGCCTCACGCCAGGCGTCGAGACGACCACCGGCCCGCTGGGCCAGGGCCTCACGAACGCGGTCGGCTTTGCGTTGGCCGAGAAGCTGTTGGGCGACGAGTTCAACCGCCCCGGCCATGCCATCGTCGATCATCACAGCTACGTCTTCCTGGGCGACGGCTGCCTGATGGAAGGCATCAGCCACGAGGCGTGCGCGTTGGCCGGCGTCTGGCAACTGAACAAGCTGATCGCGCTGTACGACGACAACGGCATCTCCATTGACGGTGCCGTGCAGGGCTGGTTCATCGACGACACCGCAGCGCGGTTCCGCGCGTACGGCTGGGACGTGATCGGTCCGGTCGACGGGCATGACGTGGTGGCGGTCGGCCAGGCCATTGCGCTGGCCAAGACATCGATCGCCAAGCCGACGTTGATCGTCTGCCGAACGACCATTGGCAAAGGCTCGCCCCAGCGCGCAGGCACGGCCAAGGCCCACGGCGAACCGCTCGGAGCCGAGGAGATTCGCCACACGCGCGAGGCGATAGCCTGGCCGCACGCGCCCTTCGAGATTCCGGCGTCGATCGCAGCGCGCTGGAATGCGCGGCAGCTCGGTGAGACACGCGAGGCGCAGTGGCAGTCGCGATTCGCCGCCTACCGCGGCGCCTACCCTGCCCTGGCCGACGAATTCGAGCGGCGCGTGGCCGGCGATCTGCCGAATGACTTCGAAGCGACCGTGCTCGACACCTTGGCATCGTTCGGGCAGTCCGGCGAGTCGGTCGCCAGCCGCAAGGCCTCGCAGCAGGTGCTTGCCGTGCTGGCGCCGAAGCTGCCCGAGCTGCTGGGCGGCAGTGCCGATCTGACCGGCTCGAACCTGACCGACTTTCCTGGCTGCGGTGCCGTTCGCGGCGGGGCCAAGGGCGGCCGCCACATCAACTACGGCGTGCGCGAATTCGGCATGGCCGCGGTGATGAACGGCATCGCCCTGCATGGCGGCTTCATCCCCTACGGCGGCACCTTCCTGACCTTCAGCGACTACAGCCGCAATGCCATCCGAATGGCCGCGCTGATGAAGCAGCGGGTCATCCACGTCTTCACCCACGACTCGATCGGCCTGGGCGAGGACGGCCCGACGCACCAGCCGGTCGAACACGCGGCGAGCCTGCGGCTGATTCCGAACCTGGACGTCTGGCGCCCCTGCGACTCGGCCGAGACCGCCGTCGCGTGGACCCACGCGCTGGCACAGGCCGACCGCCCTTCGGCGCTGCTGCTGTCACGCCAGAACCTGCCGGCACAGACACGATCGCCCGAACAGGTGCTGGCCATCCGCCGCGGCGGCTACGTGCTCAGCGACCGGGCAGACGCCGCGGCCGTGATCCTGGCGACGGGCTCGGAGGTGGCACTGGCCATGGCCGCGCAACAGCTGCTGGATGCGCGCAACATCGCAGCGCGTGTGGTGTCCTTGCCCTCCTCGACCGTGTTCGACCGCCAGGACCGCGCCTACCGCGAAGATGTGCTGGGCCGCGGCCTCGCCCGCATCGGCGTCGAGGCCGGCGTGACGCGCTGGTGGGGCCAGTACGGCTGCGCTGCGGCCCTGGGCATCGACAGCTTCGGCGAATCGGCACCGGCGCCGCAGGTCTACGAACACTTCGGCCTCACGGCCGCGAAGCTCGCCGATCTGGTGCAGGCGCAGTGCGACGAAGGCCGCCGTGTGCTGCGGTCCAGCAACTGAGCCTGCCATGTGCTACGACCTCATCAACTTCGACCTCGACGGCACCCTGGTCGACACCGCCTCGGAAATCGCCGAAGCAGCGAACCGCGCGCTCGAGTCGCAGGGCATCGCGCGCCGGCCGGTGGCCGAGATCACGCTGCTGATCGGCGCAGGCACGCACGAGCTGATGCTCAAGCTGCTGGGCCGCTGTTTCCTGGAGCAGCCGGCGCTGGCGCAAACGGTTCAGCCGGACGCGGTGCTGAAGAGCCTCGACGAGCATTACGCCGCCACCGCCGGCAGCTCGGCGCTGCCCTACGTCGGTTGCCACGACGCGCTGGCGGAACTGCGTCGGGCCGGCCTCAAGCTGGCCTGCGTGACGAACAAGGAGCTGCGGCACACCCACCGCGTGCTCGCCGCCACGCACCTGGACAGCGCCTTCGATCTGGTGATCGGCGGTGATTCGCTGCCCGAGAAAAAGCCCCATGCCAGCGTGCTCCGGCATGCGGCACAGGTGCTGGGCGTCAGCCTGACCCGCACGGCCCATGTCGGCGATTCGGCGACCGACGTGGCGGCGGCGCGCAACGCCGGCGTCGCGGCCTGGGCGGTGCCGTATGGCTACAACGCCGGCCTGCCGATCAGCGACGCGCGGCCCGACCAGGTGTTCGCCAGCCTGGGCGACATCGTGCAACACGTCATGAGTTTGCGGCAAGGCCGAAGCGCCGGCAGCAACCGCACTTCCTTCACTCACTCGCGTTGAAAGAATCTCTGTGACCATCAAGATCGGCATCAACGGCTTCGGCCGCATCGGGCGCATGGTGTTTCGCGCCGCCGTGCAGAACTTCGCCGAGATCGAAGTCGTCGGCATCAACGACCTGCTCGAACCCGAGTACCTGGCCTACATGCTGCAGTACGACTCGGTGCACGGCCGCTTCAAGGGCACGATCGCGGTGGAGGGCAACACGCTGATCGTCAACGGCAAGAAGATCCGCCTGACGCAGGAGCGCGAGCCGGCGAACCTGAAGTGGAACGAGGTCGGCGCCGACATCGTGGTCGAGGCCACCGGCCTGTTCCTGACCAAAGAAACCGGGCAGAAGCACATCGATGCGGGCGCCAGGAAGGTGATCATGTCGGCGCCGTCGAAAGACGACACGCCGATGTTCGTGTTCGGCGTGAACGACAAGAGCTACAAGGGCGAAGCGATCATCTCGAACGCCTCGTGCACCACCAACTGCCTGGCGCCCGTGGCCAAGGTACTGAACGACAAGTGGGGCATCAAACGTGGCCTGATGACGACGGTGCATGCCACCACCGCGACGCAGAAGACCGTGGACGGCCCGAGCAACAAGGACTGGCGCGGCGGCCGCGGCATTCTGGAAAACATCATTCCCTCCAGCACCGGCGCCGCCAAGGCCGTGGGCGTGGTGATCCCCGAGCTGAACAAGAAGCTGACCGGCATGTCGTTCCGCGTGCCGACCTCCGACGTGTCGGTGATCGACCTGACCGTCGAGCTGGAGAAGCCGGCGACCTACAAGGAAATCTGCGCCGAGATGAAGGCGCAGTCCGAAGGTGCGATGAAGGGCGTGCTCGGCTACACCGAAGACAAGGTCGTGTCGACCGATTTCCGCGGCGAGCCGATGACCTCGGTGTTCGACGCCGACGCCGGCATCGCGCTCGACAGCACCTTCGTGAAGGTCGTGTCGTGGTACGACAACGAGTGGGGCTACTCGAACAAGGTGCTCGAGATGGTGCGCGTCCTGGGGTCGACCCGATGAACGTGCTCCGATTCGAAGACCTCGTCGCTCAAGGGCGTGTTTCAGGCCAGCGTGTTTTCATCCGCGCCGACCTGAACGTGCCTCTCGACGCTGCCGGCCACATCACCGAAGACACGCGCGTGCGCGCGTCGATCCCGTGCATCGAGTTGGCGCTGAAGGCGGGTGCGGCGGTGATGGTCACCTCGCACCTGGGTCGGCCGACCGAAGGCGAGTTCAAGGCCGAAGACTCGCTCGCGCCGGTGGCCAGGCGCCTCGGTGAGCTGCTGGGGCGCGAGGTGCCGCTGCTCGCGAACTGGGTCGACGGCGTGACGGTGGCGCCCGGCCAGCTTGTGCTGCTCGAGAACTGCCGCGTCAACAAGGGCGAGAAGAAGAACGACGAAGCCTTGTCGCGCAAGATGGCTGCGATGTGCGACATCTTCGTGCACGACGCTTTCGGCACCGCCCACCGCGCCGAAGCCTCGACCTACGGCATCGCGCAGTACGCGAAGATTGCCTGCGCCGGCCCGCTGCTCGCGGCCGAGATCGACGCCACGACCAAGGCACTCGCCAACCCGAAGCGGCCGCTGGTGGCGATCGTCGCGGGCAGCAAGGTCTCGACCAAGCTGAGCATCCTGCAAAGCCTGGCGTCCAAGGTCGACCAGTTGATCGTCGGTGGCGGCATCGCCAACACCTTCATGCTCGCCGCCGGCCTGCCGATCGGCAAGAGCCTGGCGGAAGCGAGCCTTGTCGGTGACGCCAAGGCAGTGATCGAAGCGATGAAAGCGCGTGGCGCCGCGGTGCCGATCCCGACCGACGTGGTCACGGCCAAGGAATTCAAGGCCGATGCGGTTGCCACCGTGAAGGCGGCGGCCGACGTGGCGCCCGATGACCTGATCCTCGACATCGGCCCGCAGACTGCGACGCGCCTGGCCGATCAGCTGATGGCAGCCGGCACGATCGTGTGGAACGGCCCGGTCGGTGTGTTCGAGTTCGACGCCTTCGCCGGAGGCACCGAAACGATCGCGCGCGCGATTGCCGCATCACCCGCTTTCAGCATCGCCGGCGGTGGCGACACGCTCGCGGCGATCGCGAAGTACGGCATCGAAAAGGACATGGGCTACATCTCGACCGGCGGTGGCGCGTTTCTCGAAGTGCTCGAAGGCAAGACCTTGCCGGCTTTCGAGATTCTTGCTCGGCGCGCCGCGGAGGGAAACGCAACATGACGCTCAAGGCCTTGCTGTGGGATGTGGACGGCACGCTCGCCGAGACCGAGCGCGACGGTCACCGCGTGGCCTTCAACCTGGCATTCGAAGCCTGCGGCCTGCCGTGGCGCTGGAGTGTCGAGCGCTACGGCGAGCTGCTGGCCGTTACCGGGGGTCGCGAACGCCTCATGCACGACATGACCACACGCACGGATTCACCCACCATGACCGACGAGCGAGAGGCGCTGGCCCGGGAGGTGCACCGGCGCAAGAACTCGCTCTATGCCGAATTCGTCGGATCGCACGGCATCCCGCTGCGCCCGGGTGTGCGTGAGCTGATGGAGCAATGCCGAACCCGCGGCGTGCGCATGGCCATCACGACCACCACGAGCAAGAGCAATGTCGACGCACTGCTGCACGCGCACCTGGGCGCAGGCTGGGCCGGCTGGTTCGCGGCGCTGGTGTGCGGGGAAGACGTGGCGCGCAAGAAGCCCGATCCCGAGGTGTACGTGCAGGCGCTCAAAAGACTCCGGCTCGGTCCGCTGGAGGCCTTGGCGCTGGAGGACTCCCCCGGCGGCGTCGCCGCAGCCTGCGCCGCAGACGTACCGGTGGTCGTGACCCGCAGCGCCTATTTCGCCGAGTCCACCTTCGAAGGCGCCGTGGCCATCGGACCGGGGCTCGATCAGCGCGCCGGCTGGCGACCGGAACTGCCTGTCGCCACCTCGACCACGCTCGTCGGCCTGGACGATTTGATCGCATGGCGCCAGCGCATGGAACACACCTCGCAGTTCGGCTGAGTGCCGGACCACGCTTCCCCTCCCCATTCAGCCTTCATCGGAGAACCCCATGGCATTCGTTTCACTTCGCCAGGTCCTGGACCACGCCGCCGAGCATGGCTATGGCGTGCCGGCCTTCAACGTCAACAACCTCGAACAGATCCAGGCCATCATGGAAGCGGCGCAGGAAACCGACTCACCGGTGATCCTGCAAGCGTCGGCCGGTGCGCGCAAGTACGCGGGGGAGGCCTACCTGCGGCACATGGTGTTGGCGGCGGTTGAATCGCATCCCGACATCCCGGTGGTACTGCACCAGGACCACGGCGCGTCACCCGCGGTTTGCCTGCAATCGATTCGCTCGGGCTTCACGAGTGTGATGATGGACGGGTCGCTGCTGGAGGACGCCAAGACGCCGGCAAGCTACGACTACAACGTCGAAGTCACCCGCAACGTCTGCGCGCTAGCACATGCCATCGGCGTCTCCGTCGAGGGCGAACTCGGTTGCCTCGGTTCGCTGGAAACTGGCGAGGCAGGCGAGGAGGACGGCGTTGGAGCCGAGGGTAAGCTGACCCACGACATGATGCTCACCGACCCCGCCCAGGCCAAGGATTTCGTGGCCCGCACCGGCGTCGACGCGTTGGCCATTGCCATCGGCACCAGTCACGGCGCCTACAAGTTCACCCGCAAACCCACCGGCGACATCCTGGCGATGGATCGCATCGAGCAGATCCACGCGAGCGTGCCCAACACGCACCTGGTCATGCACGGTTCGTCCAGCGTGCCACAGGAATGGCTGGAGGTCATCCGCAAGCACGGCGGCGACATCAAGGAGACCTATGGCGTTCCGGTCGAGGAAATCCAGCGCGGCATCCGGAGCGGCGTGCGCAAGATCAACATCGACACCGACATCCGCCTGGCGATGACGGGCGCGATGCGCAAGCTGCTGGCGGAGCAACCGAGCGAGTTCGATCCCCGCAAGGCTTTCGCCGAGGCCCGCCAAGCGGCCCGAGGGATCGTCAAGTCGCGCTTCGAGGCCTTCGGCTGCGCCGGACACGCATCGCGAATCAAGCCGGTGGCACTGGAAGCGATGGTCAAGCGCTACCGCTGACGGTCAGCCCTTGTCCAGGACCACGGAGCCACGCATGAAAAGCCTGTTGAAGATACTGCTGCAGATGCTGGGGATCGGGCTGCTGGCCCTCACCTTCGGCGCACTTGTTCTCCCCTACAAGGCCCACGCCGCCACGGCCGAGGGACTGCCCGAAGCCAAGCGCACTCGCGCTGCGTTGTACCTCGATGCAAAGGGGGTTCCTGCCTTCATCGAACAATCCGGGGGCTCGGCGCGCGTGCTGTTCCTGGATGTTCGAACCCGCACTGAAGCCATGTATGTCGGCATGGCAACTGGCGTTGACGCTCTCGTGCCTTTTGTCGAACACCAGGAGTTGATGACCGACTGGGATCCCCAGCGAAACATCTACCGGCTGGAACCGATGCAGGACTTCGTGCCCGAGGTGAATCGACGACTGCGGGAAAAGGGCTTGGGCAAGACCGACATCGTCGTATTGATCTGCCGCTCGGGGGACCGCAGCAGCCGCGGCGCAAACCGCCTCGCCGAGGACGGCTTCAAGCGGGTGTACTCCGTGGTGGACGGCTTCGAGGGCGACCTGTCCCCGGACGGCCGACGCACGGTGAACGGCTGGAAGAACGCCGGCCTGCCGTGGAGCTATCGCCTCGAGAAGGCCCGGATGTACTTTCCGCGTTGACGACGGCGACCTTGCATCCGGGTCAGGGCATACCCGGGGCGAAATATCCGTCAAGCCAAATATCATTCATTGATTATCTTAAGAGACTTCATCTTTCAACCATCGAGCAGGAGAACGCGTGAAACTGTTGACCCCCCTCATCGTCGTGACCGCCCTGGCCACCACAAGCCTGCCGGCGCTCGCCAATCTCGAATTGGCGACGAAGAACGCCTGCACGGCCTGCCACGCCGTGGACAAGAAGGTCCTCGGCCCGGCCTACCAGGATGTGGCCAAGAAGTACGCAGGGCAGAAGGATGCCGTGGCCCAGTTGACCGAAAGCATCCGCAAGGGCGGCTCCGGCAAGTGGGGAGCGATCCCGATGCCGGCCCAACCAGCCCTCAGCGACGCCGACATCAAGACGCTCGCGACCTGGGTGCTGGGCGGCGCCAAGTAGCCATCATGAGCCCCAGGCGTGCAGCGCGGTGTGCGGTCCGACGCGTCGGTTGGAGCGCGACCTTGGCCTCTGCGGTCTTTCTCTTGCTGCCGTCGTTCGCGGCAGGGCAGACCGCGGCCATGCTCTACAAGGACGCCGATTTGCCGCTGGGCGAGAAGCTGATTCGGGATCACCGCTGTGCGGAGTGCCACAGCCGCAAGGTTGGCGGTGATGGTGCAGCCATCTTCCGGCCGATGGGGCGAATCAACTCCCCTGGACTGCTGCGAGGCATGGTCGAGCAGTGCAACACCGAGCTGAACCTGAGTCTCTTCCCGGAAGAGGTGACTTCCATTTCAGCGGTCCTGAACCGGGACCACTATCGGTTCAAGTGACAGCGGAGGCTGTCATTATCGGCGCGTGCTGATATAGTGATGACAGGTAAGCTTGTGTGGAGATCACGTGGCAGACATCAGCGAAGAAGATCTGGTCTTCGAATCGGCGGCCGAGCTGTTCGGGCTGCTGTCGACGCCGGTGCGCCTGAAGATCATCAGCGCCGTGTGCCAGGGCGAACGCAATGTGTCCGACCTGCTCGCGCTGATCGACACCACCCAGCCCAACATGTCGCAGCACCTCGCAACGCTTTACCGCGCCGGTGTCCTGGGGAAGCGACGCGAAGGCACCCAGATCTACTACAAGTTGCAGAGCGAGCGCGTTGCAACGCTGTGCCGAGCCGTCTGCACGCAGGTGGCGGTGGAACTGGGCGGGGACGATGCCGTGCCTTCGGCCGACCGGCTGCTGCGTGCTGTCCATCGCTGAGAGCGCGGGCCACTCACGGCGGACCCGAGGCACCTGGACGCGGCACGCATGAAACATGACCCGGTGCACCAGCCAGGCGCCCACTCTCGCCGGCAATGGCTGACCGGCACAGCCGCAGCGCTCGCCGGGTCGCTGGCCTCGGGAAGCTGGGGGCAACCAGCACCAACAGTTGAAGACAAGGCGCCGCCCGCGCCGAAACTGGGGATGCCGTTCGACATCCCGGACGTGCCGCTGCTGGACGGCCGCGTGTTCCGTCCATCAGAGGCCACTGGACAAGTGCTGGTGGTGTATTGGTGGGCCAGCTGGTGCCCGTTCTGCGCGCAACAGTCGCCGCTCATGGAAAAGCTCTGGTTGGCCCAACGGGGACATGGCTTGCGCATGTTGGGCCTGTCGATCGACCGCAAGGTCGAGGATGCTACGGGCTACATGAGCAAGCACGGGTTCACATTTCCTTCCGGCCTGCTGACACCGGCCGTGGCCCGCACCCTGCCCAAGCCCAAGGGCTTGCCCGTGACCGTGGTCCGAGGCCGCGACGGCCGGGTGGTCGCATCCGAAGTCGGGCAACTCTTCCCCGAAGACATCGAGCAGCTCGCGCGCTTCCTGTAGGAGACGCCTCGGCCCACCGGGTTTCCGGCCGCAGAGTGGTGGTGCGAATCGCCCATCGAGCGAGGGCCGGTCAATACAGACCCGGCACAAAGCGCCAGGTCCCGACCCGGTAGGCGATGTAGTCAGGATGTTGGGACAGCATCCACCGCTCCTCCACCGCCGCCTTGACGGCCAGCACCGCAAGAAGAACGACCCACCCGGACCAAGCGGCCACCGAGCCGCAGGCCCAGGCCAAGGCCAGCCCGCACAGCAAGACCGCCGTGTACATCGGGTGGCGAATCAGGCGATAAGGGCCCTTCCGAACAAGCTGCCCACCAGGTCGCGGTGTCGGGTGGATGTTGAAGTTGCCAGGCCGATTGCAGTACAGCGCCCAGCCACCCAGAATCGCCCCTGCCGCCGCCAGTCCCCAGGCGCCTACAGGTGTATTGCCACGCAGGAAAGCCGGTGCGCCGTACAAACCCAGCGCCCCGATGAGGGCGAACTGGAAGGCCACCAGCACCGTGCCAATGCGTTGCCGCCTCGGGTCCGCGTGGTTCATGCGAGTGCGGATCGCATCGCGATCGCAGACCGGCGAGCAGCAGACACCCATCGCCTGGACGTGAGGCCAAGCGATGCGCCGAAAACGATGTGGCCGATCAGGCTGGGGTAGACGGTGGACCATCCCATCTGCCAGGGTGTCAGGTCACCGAAGAAAATCGGCAAGGCCAGCGAGTTGACCACCACGTAGTACGCGGCACCGTAGGCCGCGCCCGTCCGGATGGGCCATCGGCCGGCACCGGTTCGCATGAGGATCAGCAGAAGTGGCAGCGCCGATACCCAGCCGATCAGGAGATGCTGCACGAAGAGCAGCCACGGCTGAGGATCGTCGACAAAGAGCGCGGCAAATTTGGGGCCGTAGTGCCCAATCCGCAAACCCATCGCTTTGAACAAGGGGGATAACGGCACGATGACCAGTGAGGCAATGGTTCCCGACCGGACGGATTCGATCAGCAAGGCATAGCGTGGCATGGATCGTTCTTCCATCGTGGACTGCCGACGGCCTCCGTCTCGGATGACCGAGCCGCTCAGCTCTTCTTCATCGGGCAGGTGCTCAGGCCCAGGACGGTGTAGAGCGGACAACTTCCAAGCGCCGCGGTGAGCAAGGGCACCACGCCGACCCAGCCCCAGACGCCGATCGTGCCTGTGAGTGTCATCGCAAGCAGTGCGATCCCGAGAACGACGCGAAGGATTCGGTCGATGTTGCCGACGTTGGACTTGAACATGAGGCGCTCCTGCTGTGTGGGTTGACCGACCACATCCTGCGGCGGGTCGATGCAGCAGTGTTGCCGCAGGCGCTGCGCGGGTCGGTGACCTGGGTCACACACGGCCGCAACTCGACCGAAGCCGATCAACGCATCGGTGCCGATCCGGCCGCCAGCGCGCGCAGCGCCGCACTGTCGCGCACATCGATGCGTTCGCGCCCCAGTTCAACCCAACCCGCGAGCTCGAAGCGCTTGAGAAGCCGGGTCACGATCTCGCGCACCGTACCCAACTCGTCGGCCAGCGCCTGGTGCGTGCTGTGCAGCGTGACACCATGGCCCAGCAACGCTGCGGCCAGTCGCTGGTCCAGACGTTGAAAGGCCACCGCCTCGGCCAGCGCCATCAGGTCGGCCAGCCGATCCGCGAAGACGCCGAAGACGAAGCGGCGGAACGGCTCGCAGGCCGACCAGCGCGCGAAGCCGACGGGTGACAGGAGAAGCAGTTCGATCGGTTCCGTCACTTGGCCATGCGCTGACATCGGTTGGTGACCGAACAAACAAGAGGTGGAAACCACGCAGAGTTCGCCCGGCGTGACGCGGTACAGCTCGAGCGTGCGCCCGGCTGGCGATCCGCGCGCCACCCGCACTTCGCCGCGCAGCACCATCGGGAACCCACGGCACGGTGCGTTCTGTTCGAACAGCACGGCGCCGGCCGGCATATCGACAACATGGGCCTCGGTGGCAAGCACGGCGGCACGCTCGTCGGCGTCGATCTCGGCCAGCACCGGGTACAGGTAGTTCAAACGCTCAGGGAAGGTCGTGTTCATGGAGTCGCAGCGCGATCAGACCGTCTGCCAGCGACTGCGGCACAAGGATAGCCCCTTCGTTCCAGGTTCCGCGCCGGAATGAGACGGGTCTGGGCTACAGGCGCTCCTGGCCGTGCGCGGCTTCGCGCGTTTCGAGCTTCTCCTTTCGGATGGCGTCATCGTCCATCAGCTCGTACCACATGGCATTGAGCACGGCAAAGGCGGCTGCCAGCGGCAGGCCGAGAATCCACGAGAAGTACCACATGTGTCGGTGTCCTAGTAAGCGTGTCCGCTCTCTTCGCGGATGGCGTCTTGATCGACCTTGCCCCACAGCACGTGGTAGACCCAGGTGGTGTAGGCAAGGATGATGGGCATGAAGATGCAGGTCGTGACGAGCATGATGAACAGCGTCAGCTGGCTCGACGACGAGTCCCAGACCGTGAGGCTGGCGCGCGGGTCGATCGACGATGGCAGGATGAACGGAAACATCGACGCACCGACACTCAGGATGATGCCGGCGATGGCGAGCCCGGCCGCCAACAAAGCCAGGCCGCCACGGCGTGCCGCCAGCGCAAGCAGTGCACCGAGCGCACCGACAAAACCTGCCGCAGGCGCTGCAAGCGTCCACGGGTGAGCCGCGTAGTTGGTGAACCAGGCGCCCGCGCGCAGCTCGGCGGTCTTGTGCAGCGGGTTCGACGGGCCCATCACATCGACCAGACTCGTGATGCGGTAGCCGTCGACAAACCCCCAGAGAACAGCACCGGCGATGGCGTAGAGCACCACCGTGACCAGGGCCGCGACCATGCCGTAGGCCCGGGCACGCTCGGCCACCGGCCCGTCGGTCTTGAGCACCAGCCAGGCCGCACCGTGCATCACGAGCATGGCCACCGACACCAGGCCAGCCAACAGCGCGAACGGGTTCAGCAGACCGAAGAAGCTGCCGTCATAGAGGATGTGCATGTCGTCGCTGAAGCGGAACGGCACGCCTTGAAGTACGTTGCCCATGGCCACGCCGAAGATCAGGGCGGGGACGAAGCCGCTGAAGAACAGCACCGCGTCCCAGCGTTGGCGCCACCGGGGCTCTTCGCGCTTGCTGCGGAACTTGAATGCCACCGGCCTCAGGATCAGCGCAGTGAGGATCACGAACATGGCGAGGTAAAAGCCCGAGAAAGACACCGCGTAGAGCTGTGGCCAGGCGGCGAAGACCGCACCACCGCCCAAAATCAGCCACACCTGGTTGCCCTCCCAGACCGGGCCGACGCTGTTGATGACGACACGCCGTTCGAGGTCGTTGCGGGCCGCGAACGGCAGCAGGATGCCGCTGCCCAGGTCGAAGCCGTCGGTGACGGCAAAACCGACCAGCAGCACGCCGATCAGCAGCCACCAGATCAGACGCAGGGTGTCGTAGTTCAGGAGTTCATGCAGGATCATGGTTCACTCCGCCGAAGCCAGGGGGGGCAGTGCGGACGGCACGATGAGCCGGTGCGAGTCGCCGACGTTGGGCGCATGCTCATTCGCTGGCCCGGTACGGATCACCTTGAGCAGCAGCTTCATTTCGATGACGAGCAGCACGGTATAGATCGCGATGAACCCGCCCAGCGTGAGCAGCAGTGTCTTCACGCCGAGGTTCGACACCGCCACCGCCGTCGGCAGCACGCCTTCGATGATCCACGGCTGGCGCCCGAACTCGGCCACGAGCCATCCCGCCTCGATCGCGAGCCAGGGCAACGGAATCGCAAAGACCGCGGCCTTCAGCAACCAGCGATGACCGTCGAGTTTGCGGCGGGCCGACAAGACGAAGAAGGTTCCGGTCAACAGAATCAGCAGCACACCAATACCCACCATGACGCGGAACAACCAGAACAGCGGGGCAACCTGCGGCACGGTGTCCCAGGCGGCCTGCTTGATCTGCGCCGGAGTGGCCTGCCGCGGATCGTCGACGTAACGCTTCAGCAGCAGCGCGTAGCCGAGGTCGGTGCCGTGGCTCTCGAAGGCGTCGCGCACGCTCGGCGCCACCGTGGTGGTGCTGCCGGCGGCGCGGATCGTCTGCAGTGCGTCGTACGCCTTGACGCCATCGGCAATGCGCACTGCGGCCCGTTCGACGAGCTCGTTGATGCCGGGGATCACGCCCGTCAACGAGCGGGTGCCGATCAGCCCCATCACGGCCGGGATGTGCAGGGCATAGTGCGTCTCGCGCGACGCCTGGTCGGGGAAGCCGAAGGCCGTGAATGCCGCCGGCGCGGGTTCGGTCTCCCACATGGCTTCGATGGCTGCGAGCTTCATCTTCTGGTGCTCGCTCGACAGGTAACCGCTCTCGTCACCGAGCACCGCCACCGACAGCGCAGCCGCCAGACCGAACGAGGCCGCCACGGTCATCGACCGCTTCGCCAGCTCGACATGGCGGCCCTTCAACACGTACCAGGCCGACACGCCGAGCACGAAGACGGCGGCGCAGACATAGCCGGCCGACACCGTGTGAACGAACTTGGCCTGCGCGACCGGGTTGGTCAGCACGGCGAAGAAGTCGGTCACTTCCATGCGCATGGTCTGCGGGTTGAAGGCCGACCCGACCGGGTTCTGCATCCAGCCGTTGGCGATCAGGATCCACAAAGCCGAGAAGTTCGAACCGATGGCCACCGCCCAGGTCGTGATCAGGTGACCGACCTTCGAGAGTTTGTCCCAGCCGAAGAAGAACAGGCCAACGAAAGTGGCTTCGAGGAAAAACGCCATCAGGCCTTCGATCGCGAGCGGGGCGCCGAAGATGTCGCCGACGTAGTGGCTGTAGTAGCTCCAGTTCATGCCGAACTGGAACTCCATCACGACGCCTGTGGCCACGCCCATGGCGAAGTTGATGCCGAACAACGTGCCCCAGAACTTCGTCATGTCGCGCCAGATCACGCGGCCCGTCATCACGTAGACGGTCTCCATGATCGCCAGCAGGATCGACAAGCCGAGCGTGAGCGGAACGAACAGAAAGTGATAGAGCGCAGTGACGGCGAATTGCAGCCGTGAGAGCGCGACGATGTCGAGGTCCATGAGTTTTTCCTTCGCTTCTTTTCAATCGGGGCGCAACGCACGCAGCGCTGCGTCGAATTCTTCGGTGCCGCGGCGGAGGTCGGCGACGATGCGCCCTTCCAGCAAGCGAACCAGCCGGTCTGCCAAAGCGGCTTCGCGCCGCAGATGGGTCGCGATCAGCAGGCTGCGGCCCGCAGCGCGCTGGCTCAGGCGTTGCAAGACGTCGTGTGCCGTGGCGAGGTCCAATGCCTCGGTCGGTTCGTCAAGGACCCACAAGGGCGCGTCGCGCAACAGCAGCCGCGCGAGCGCCAAGCGGCGCAACTGCCCGCCCGACAGACCGAGCCCACCTTCGCCAAGCGGCGTCTCAAGGCCTGCAGCCATCGCGCGCACGTCGTCGGCGAGGCCCGCGGCGTGGAGCGCCGACCACAGGCGGCCGTCGGCGGCCTGCGGGTCGGCCAGCAGCAGGTTGCCTCGCACGCTGTCCTGGAAGACTTCGGTCCGCTGAGTCAACAGGCACGGCGTTCGGGCGCTCGCGCTGCCGGAGACAGGCGTCAACTCACCCGTGGCCACCGCCAGCAGGGTCGATTTTCCGGCGCCGCTCGATCCGACCAAGGCCACACGTTCGCCTGCGGCGATGGTCAACGAGACCTGCTGCAGAACGGGCGTGACGCTGCCAGGGTAGCGCGCAACGATGTGGTCCAGGCGCAAGGCGAAGGGCACGGCATCGTCGACCGGTAGCCCATCACGCGCCTCGACGAGCACCATGCGCGGTGCGAGCCGCTTGAGCGCCAGCCATGTGCGGCCGGCGTCCAATGCACCTCGTCTCAGCGCTGCGAAAGGCTCGGCTGCCGTGAGCACCACCAGCAGCGCGAGCGTCGCAGCAGGCGCACCGATCACGCCGTCGTCCACCAATGCGCCGACCGACAGCAACACGGCGACCAGGCCCAATGCGGCGGTGGTGGCATGGCCGACACCGGCCGCAGTCTCCAACCGGTTCAACGCCAGGTCGGCTTTCGCGAGCCGACGGTCGGTGCGCTTCAGCACATCACGCTGCGCGTCGATCCGGCCTGCCATCACGAGATCGGTCTGCCCTGCAACAAGATCGATCGCGTTGGCGCGCAGGGTTTCGAGCGCGTGCGCGCGCCGAACCGCTGGACGACGTGCACGGCGCGCGAGCCCGAACGCCAGGCCACCGCCGCCGCCGACCAGCCAAAGCGCCACCCCCAGCCCGAACCAGACGTGCATGAATCCGAGAACGACGCCCGCCAGCACAGCAGCGCCCAACGCGGCAATGGCAGGCACGAGCAGCCGCAGATAGACCGACTCCAGCGCGTCGATGTCCGAGGTCAAGCGGAACAGCAGCTTCCCCGGCTGCCGGAGCAGTGCGCGGGCGCCATCCGCGCGCGCCCAGCCGCGGAACAGCCGCACGCGCAGCGCGGCCAGAACGGCGAAGGTGGCGTCGTGCGTCACCAGGCGCTCGGCGTAGCGCGAGCCGGTGCGCGCCACGGCAAGCAGCCGGATGCCTGCCGAAGGCGCAAACACGTCGAACAGAAAGGCCGTGGCAGGCGACAGGCCTGCCAATGCGGTGGCGGTGATGAACCAGCCCGACAGGCCGAGCAGCGCCATGCCAGTCAACACCGTCAGGGAGGCCAGCAGGGCGCCGGCGATCAGGGGGCCCTTCTGCGATGGCGGCAAGGTCCACAACGCCGGGCGCAAAGCGCTCCACGAAGTCATGCCGCCTCCTCCATCGCCAATGCATCGAGGTGGATCACGCGGCCCATTCGGGCCGCCAGCACGGGGTCGTGGGTCGCGACAATCAGGGTCTTGCCCTGGGCCAGCGCGATCAGCGCCTCGCTCACGCGGTTGGCGGTATCGGTGTCGAGGTGTGCCGTCGGCTCGTCGACCAGGAGCAGGTCGGCGCGCTCATGCACGGCCAGGCGCGCCAGCGCGAGCCGCGCGGCCTCGCCGCCCGACAAGCCGCTGCCGCCTTCGCCCAGCATCGCCGAAGGCTGGGCTTGCGCTACGGAGTCCAGCCGGGCAAAACCCATGGCCACCCGGACGCTCGAGGTCGTGACGCCCAAGCGCCCGAGCCCGACGTTGGCTTCGACCGCCGCCGCAAACACATGCGGGTGCTGGCCCATCCAGCCCATGCGCTGGCGCAGCGCGGCCACGCTGCGGTCCGACAGCGTCACGCCGCCGATGTCGATCTGACCATGCGCGACCGGCAGCAAACCGGCCAGCAGCGACAGAAGCGCCGTCTTGCCAGAGCCGCTCGGCCCGAGCAGTGCGACGTGCTCGCCCGCCGTCACGCGGAGGTTGAAGCCTTCGAACAGCGGCACTCGTCCGGGATGGGAAAAATGGAGGCCGCGAATCTCAACCGACGGCGCCGTGGGCTGACGTGCGGTGACGCTCTGCTCATCCGCCCCACCCTTCATCGCGCCGGGCAGAAGCAGTTCATGGCATGCGAGTTGTTCCAATGCCTGCAACGCCGCCTTGCCCGCCGCGTTGTCGTGCCAGACCGCGGCCAGCTCGCGCAACGGCTCAAAGAAGGCCGGCGCCAGCAACAAGACGAAGAGGCCCTGCCCCAGGCTGAGCCGCTGGCCCCAGGCGCCGAAGTTCAGTGTTCCCAGCAGGTGAAAGCCGACGTAGGCGGCCACCATGGCCACGCCGAGCGCCGAGAACAGTTCCAACACCGCCGACGACAGAAACGCGATCCGCAGGACCGCCATGGTTCGTCGCCGCAGCGATTGCGCAGCGTCGCCGAGTTGCTCGGCGGTCGCATCGACCGCACCCAGCGCACGCAACGTGGCCAGACCTCGCAATCGGTCAAGCAAGAAGGCATTCATGCCGCCCATCGCGACCATCTGCGCTTTGCTGGCCGCCTGCGCGCGCAAGCCCACGATGACCATGAACACGGGAATCAACGGGGCAGCGATCAGCAGCACCAATCCGGCCATCCACGACTGGCTGGCCACCGCCGCCAGAATGATCGGCGGCACGACGGTCACCCGCCAGCGCGCGGGCTGATAGCGCACCAGGTATGGCACAACCGCCTCGGCCTGCTCGGAAATCACACTGGCGGCCAGGCCCGAGGGCGCGCGCGTGCTGTCCAGTGGCGAGCCGGCCGACAGTGACGCAGCAACCTGCGCCCGCAGGCTCGACAGATGCGCCCGGGCGGCAGCGAAGATGCGGCGCCCGGCCCACGCCTCGAGGGCCGCACGCAGCACTGCGAACACGAGAATTCCGGCGGCCGGCCGCCAGACCGCAGGCATGCCTTGTCCCGAAGCCAAGCCTTGCACCGCCCACGCCAACAACGCCGCCTGCGGCAGCCACAGCAGAGCCGCGGCGCCGTGCACACGATTGCCCAACGCATCGCCAACCAGCGATTGCAAAGCAGGCGTCGAGGACGAAGGCAGTTTCATCGTGAGCATGGCGTTCAGCAGGACAGACGGTCGCTCATGCGCCGCTGCCAGGACCCATCAGAACGCCGGCGGGCATGCGCTCGGGCTCCCCCTGTGGGCCGTTCAACTCACTCGTGTCCATCGTCGTTCCTTCGCTTCGGGTGGGTTTGCAGTCCAAGACAGACCGCGTGCCACCATGACACTGCCAACACTGCCGAAAAGAGAGCCAAGGCAGCGACAACATGGCTGCTTGACCCAAGAAGCGTGCCAGCCGGAGCGCGAGCTGAAGCACGTGCGGAATCAGAGGCACTTTCACAGGTACTCAAGCGATCTGAACTGCACGCACGCCTGAATAGCGCACCGGATCAATACTGCCGCATGGCAGTCATTCAGTGACATTTGGCAGCGCCTGACCATGCCATGGAACAGAGAAGGTGAATCGCCCCAGTCGGCATGCACGACGGTTGGCGTCGCCTGTCGGCAATTGGCGGGGCACAGGATCGTTGTAGCCACTTCGGGCGGCATGCGCCCGGATCACGTGGATGGCGGGACCACTTTCCCCACCCGCGACAGCCACGCGCGAAGCAGCCCCGCTTCAAACCAGGCCGAGCGCCTTCAACCGGCGGTAAAGCGTCCGCTCGCTCATGCCGAGTCGGGTCGCCAGTTCGCGACGGGTTCCCTGGAACGTGGCGATCCTGCGCGCCAGGTCTTCGTCCGTGGTGGCCGCCCGACCGCGCGCCGGATGGTCAGCCAACCCCTCAGCGGGCGAGACCGGCGAAACGTGCCCGAACTCGTCGGGCATGTGTTCGGCACGAACGATGCCGTCGTCGGCGAACAGGCGGGCCCGGTCGAGCACGTTGCGCAGTTCGCGGATGTTGCCGGGCCAGTCGTGTGCCTGCAGCCGTGCCATGGCCTCAGGCTCCACCGACACGCGGTGCTTGGTGGAGCCGCCGCGCTGCAAGAACGAATCGACCAGCATCGGAATGTCGGCCGCCCGATCGCGCAGCGGTGGCAGGTGGATGGGGAACGCGCTGATGCGGTAGTACAAGTCCTGCCGGAACCGGCCATCGGCCACCATTTGCTGCAGCGGTTTGTGGGTGGCGGCCACCAACCTGAAGTCCGCCTGGTGGGTCTCGACGCCGCCCACCCGGCGGAAGGTACCCGACTCGATGAGTCGCAGCAGCTTCACCTGCATCGACAGCGGCACATCCCCCATTTCATCGAGGAACAGCGTGCCGCCCTCTGCGGTTTCGACCAACCCCTTCTTGCGTGCATTGGCCCCCGTGAACGCACCCTTCTCGTAGCCGAACAGTTCACTCTCGAACAGGGTTTCGGTGAGACCCGAGCAGTCCACCACGACGAAAGGCCCGCTGGCGCGTTCACTCGCCTCGTGCACGGCACGCGCGAACAGTTCCTTGCCGGTGCCCGATTCGCCGAGCAGCAGCACCGGCAACATCGAGGGACCGACCCGTTGAACCGCGGACAGGGCTGCATTGAAGGAAGGCGCGCGGCCCACCAGGCCTTCGGCACTGGGGCGCGCCGAGGCATTGCGAACCGTCGACAGGCGTTCGACATACGCCACCACGGTTCTGCCGGCGTCGAGGATCGGCCGCAATTCCACGTCCACATGCTCCGGGCCACGCGGCGTGTGGTGGATGTGCAGCACGCGGTCGGGCCCCTTGAGCTCAAAGGCTCTCTTCATCGGACAGTGCTCGCCGGCCTGGTCGCAGGGCACGTCGTAATGGTGCGAGATGCGGAAGCACTTGTGGCCGATGTAGGGCTTGTCCACGGTGCCGAACTGCCGCTGGTAGGCGGTGTTCGCGGCCAGGATGTTGTAGTCGGGGTCCAACACGATCATCGGTTGCGACTCGTGCTCGAGGAACGAGATCAAGGCCTGCACCTGTGGTGCAGAGCGCAGCACTCCGGGTTCGTCGGCAGCCGCATTCGCAGCGGATGGAGGAGCGATGTTCGACATGGGCAATTGCAGAGTTCGGGCGATTGTGCTCCTCCCTGCCAAGTCTGCCAATTCCTGAGGATGAACTGCCACGGCTTTCTGCCAGATGGACAAGATGGCAGCCCAAGAGACGTGCTGAATTCTGCAGCACGGAAGAAATGTTGTTTCAGATCAATGGGTTGCGATATGTAGAGGCTCGTTCGACGAGCGGGCACGCGTCTTGATATGTAGCAGTGAACAGCAGCGCGAATGACGCTGTCACTCAAATCAAACTGCCTGCAGGAGACAGATCATGCGAAAGAATGAAGGCAACCTGGACCGCGTGCTGCGCGTCAGCGCCGGCCTGATCCTGATCGGCCTGGCCGCGGCGAATGTCGTCGGGGCCTGGGGCTACATCGGCATCGTCCCGTTGATCACCGGTGCTGTGGGCATGTGCCCGCTGTACTCCGTGCTGCGCATCAACACCTGCTCCGTCAACCGCCGCTGAACAGATCGAGGAATCCATGAACACGCAAACCTCTCTTCAAGTCGAAGGCTTCTTCGATCCCGGCACGTGGACCGTCAGCTACATCGTGCTCGACAAGGAAACGAAACAGTGCGCGCTGGTCGACAGCGTGCTCGACTACGACCCCAAGTCGGGCCGCACCTCGCACGCCAGCGCCGACCTGCTGATCGCGCGGGTGCGCGAACTCGGCGCCACCGTCCAGTGGATCCTGGAAACCCATGTCCACGCCGACCACCTCTCGGCAGCACCGTACCTGAAGGAGCAGCTGGGCGGCAAGCTCGGCATCGGCGAGCACATCAAGACGGTTCAGAACGTCTTTGGCCAGCTGTTCAACGCCGGCAGCGACTTTGCCCGCGACGGCCGCCAGTTCGATCACCTGTTCGCCGACAACGAAGGCTTCAAGATCGGCAACCGTCAGGCCCGCGCGATGCACACCCCGGGCCACACCCCGGCCTGCATGACCTACGTGGTGAGCGCTGGTGACGGTCTCGACAAGACCTTGGCAGCCTTCGTCGGCGACACGCTCTTCATGCCCGACTACGGCACGGCGCGCTGCGACTTCCCGGGCGGCGACGCTCGCACACTCTACCGCTCGATCAACAAGGTGCTGAGCCTTCCGCCAGAAACACTGCTCTACATGTGCCACGACTACCAGCCGGGTGGCCGTGAAGTGCAGTTCGTCAGCACAGTGGCCGACGAGCGGGCCAAGAACGTGCACGTGCGCAACGGCATCAGCGAGGAAGAGTTCGTCGCCATGCGCCATGCCCGTGATGCCACGCTCGGCATGCCCACGCTGATCCTGCCATCGGTGCAGGTGAACATGCGCGCCGGCCAGTTGCCCGAACCCGAGGACAACGGCACCCGCTACATCAAGATTCCGCTGAACGCCGTTTGATCGACCCTCGCCCTTTTCCATTGCCCAGAGCCTCGCCAAGAGGCCCCACCCGGAGACAAGCCCATGGACATCAAAGCCCTCACCACCGAACTGTCGGTCGCGCCCCAGATTGCCCCCGCCGACATGCGCGCCTTGGCCGACGCGGGCTTCCGCTCGGTGATCTGCAACCGCCCCGACGGCGAGAGCGCTGACCAGCCCGTCTACAGCGAACTCGAACGCGCAGCCAAGGAACACGGCCTCGAAGTACGCTTCCTCCCTGCGGTGTCGGGCAAGGTCACCGACGAACAGGGGCAGGCCTTCGGCAAGCTGATGAGCGAACTGCCGAAACCGGTGCTGGCGTTCTGCCGCACCGGCATGCGGTCGACCACGATGTGGGCGCTGTCGCAAGCAGGCGCGATGCCGCTGCCCCAGATCATCGAACGCTCATCGAAGGCGGGCTTCGACCTCAAGGGTGTGGTGCGGCGCATCGTCAACGGCGGCAAGACGCCGGTCGAAGTGGCCGATGCGACGCACGAGGTCGTGATCATCGGCGGCGGCGCGGCCGGCATCGCCGTCGCGGCCAGCCTGCTGGCGCGCAGCCCGAAGCTCGACATCGCCATCATCGACCCGGCCGACATCCACTACTACCAGCCGGGATGGACGATGGTCGGTGCCGGCATCTTCGACGCCGCCTTCACCGCGCGAACCATGGCCTCTGTACTTCCACGCGGCGTGCACTGGATCAAGTCTGCAGTGGCTGCCTTCGAGCCGGAGCGTGATGCCGTCATCCTCGACGGCTGCCGGGTCGTGAAGTACAAGCAGCTGGTGGTCTGTCCGGGGCTGAAGCTCGACTGGCACGGCATCGAAGGGCTGGCTGACACGCTCGGGCGCAACGGTGTCACCTCCAACTACCGCTACGACCTGGCGCCCTACACCTGGGAACTGGTGCAGCAACTGCACCGCGGCAAGGCGATCTTCACGCAGCCGCCGATGCCGATCAAATGTGCCGGCGCACCGCAGAAGGCCATGTACCTGTCGGCCGACCACTGGCGCCGCACGGGTGTGCTGAAGGCCGTCGACATCCAGTTCTGCAACGCCGGCGCGGTGCTGTTCGGCGTGGCCGACTATGTGCCGGCATTGATGGAGTACGTGAAGGCCTACGGCATCGGCTTGAACTTCGGCCAGACGCTGGTGTCGGTCGACGGCCCGGCAAAAACGGCAACGTTCAGCCAGGCCAACGCCGACGGCACGAAAACGCTGGTCACGCGCGAGTTCGACATGCTCCACGTCGTGCCGCCGCAGAAGGCACCCGACTTCATTCGCGTCAGCCCGCTGGCCGATGCGGCGGGCTGGGTCGACGTCGACCCGGGCACCTTGCGCCACAAGGTCTTTGCCAACGTGTTCGCGCTCGGCGATGCCGGCAACACCACGAACGCCAAGACCGCCGCGGCCGCGCGCAAGCAGGCCCCGGTGGTCGCGCACAACCTGCTCGCCGCGCGCGGCGCGGTGAAGGGCGAAGCGAAGTACGACGGCTACGGCTCGTGCCCGCTGACCGTGGAGCGCGGCAAGATCGTGCTGGCCGAGTTCACCTATGGCGGCAAGGTCGCCCCCAGTTTCCCGAAGTGGCTGATCGATGGCACGCGGCCTTCGGCGCTGGCCTGGTACCTGAAGGAACGCATCCTCCCGCCGCTGTATTGGGATGCGATGCTCAAGGGCCGCGAATGGATGGCGCAGCCCGAGATGGTGGGCTGATGACCGTGGCTCCAAGCTGGCAGCGCTGGCTGCCCTCGCTGCCCGTGCTGGACTGGGCGCGCCGCTACGACCGCGACACCTTCGTCGGCGACGGCGTGGCAGCGCTGATCGTGACGATCATGCTGATCCCGCAGAGCCTGGCCTATGCGCTGCTGGCGGGTCTGCCGCCTGAGGTCGGCCTGTACGCCAGTGTCGCCCCGTTGCTGCTGTATGCCGTGTTCGGCAGCAGCCGCGTGCTGGCGGTCGGCCCCGTGGCCGTGGTGTCATTGATGACAGCGGCTGCGGTGGGCGAGCATGCCGCACCCGGGTCGGCCGCGTACTGGCCGGTGGCCATCACGCTGGCGTTCCTGTCAGGCGCGATGCTGCTGGCGATGGGCCTGCTCCGGCTCGGCTTCATCGCCAATTTCCTGAGCCACCCGGTGATCTCGGGCTTCATCTCGGCGTCGGGGCTGCTGATCGCCGCCAGCCAGCTGAAGACGCTGATGGGCGTGAAGGCCGAGGGACACAACTTCGTCGAGCTGCTGGCGGCCCTCGCCCGGCAGGCGCCCCACACGCACCTGCTGACCCTCGCGGTGGGCGTGCTGGCGACGGCCTTTCTGTTCTGGGTCCGCAAGGGCCTGAAGCCGCTCCTGATCGGTGGTGGCGTGCCCGCCAGGCTGGCCGACATCATCACCAAGGCCGGGCCCGTGGCGGCCATCGCGGTCACGACCCTGCTGACCTGGTGGCTGGGCTGGCAAGGCCAGGGGATGAAGATCGTCGGCAGCATTCCGCAGGGCCTGCCACCCCTGACCTTGCCGAGCTTCGATGTCGCGCTGTGGCGCGAGCTTGCAGTACCGGCGCTGCTCATCAGCGTGGTCGGCTTCGTCGAGTCGGTGTCGGTCGGGCAGACCCTGGCTGCCAAACGCCGCCAACGCATCGAGCCTGACCAGGAACTGGTGGCGCTGGGGGCGAGCAACCTGGGGGCGGCGTTCACCGGTGGTTTTCCGGTGACCGGCGGCTTCGCGCGATCGGTGGTCAACTTCGATGCCGGCGCGCAGACGCCGGCAGCAGGTGTTTTCACGGCCGTGGGCATCCTGCTGGCCACGCTGCTGCTGACACCCGCGCTCTACTACCTGCCGCAGGCCACGCTCGCGGCAACGATCATCGTGGCGGTGCTGTCGCTGGTGGACTTCAGCATCCTCAAGCGCACGTGGGCGTACTCGAAGCCCGACTTCGCAGCGGTCGCGGCGACGTTGCTGGCAACACTCGGTCTGGGCGTGGAGACGGGCCTGCTGGTCGGCGTGGGCGTGTCGCTCGCGCTCTACCTCTGGCGCACCAGCCGGCCGCACATTGCAACCGTGGGCCTGGTGCCCGGCACCGAGCACTTCCGCAACGTGCTGCGCCATCGGGTGGCCGTCTGCCCCGCGTTGCTGAGCCTGCGCGTCGACGAGAGCCTCTACTTCGCCAACGCACGCAGTCTCGAAGACCGTGTCAACGACGCGGCCGCTGCACAGCCCGCATTGCGCCACGTGGTGCTGCAGTGCTCGGCCATCAACGACATCGATGCCAGCGCACTCGAGAGCCTGGAGGCCATCGAGCACCGCCTTCGCGATGCCGGCATCAGCCTGCACCTGTCGGAAGTGAAAGGGCCGGTCATGGACCGGCTCCAGCGGACCGAATTCCTCGACACCCTCAGTGGCAAGGTTTTCCTCACACACTACCAGGCGGTGGCATCGCTCACGCCGGAAGTGATCGACGGCCCCCCCGTCGCACCCATCAACTGAGACCGACCCCATGGATTTCACCGTCAGCGTGCTGCTGGGCACCTTCCTGCTGTCGATCGCGGCCTTGTTCGTCTTCATCTGGTCCTTGTCGAACGGCCTGTTCGGAGACGGCACGGCGGCAGCGACCGAGATCTTCGCGCCCAATGAACTCGGCCGCGTCGAAGACCCCGCGGCCACCGCTGCGCAGAAAGGCGGCCTGCAGCAGGCCATGGCCCCGGGCGACGCGGCGGGGCTGCGGATGGCCGCGGTCGATGCGGCGGCCCGCGCCCGGGCCGACCAGTCCACTTCGCTGGTCGTCGGCGTGAGCCTGACGCTGGCCGTGGTCTGGCTGGTGCTCGCGTCGCTGGCCGGGCTGGTTTCGTCCATCAAGCTGCACGCGCCCGACTGGTGGGTGCAGTACGAATGGCTCACCTTCGGCCGCATCCGGCCCATCCACCTGAACATGGTGGCCTACGGCTGGTGCTCGCTGGCCGGCGTGGGGGTGGCGATCTGGCTGATCCCGCGCCTGCTGAAGACCGAACTGGTCGGCGCGAAGTACGCCTTGCTCGGCGGGGCCCTCTGGAGCATCGGCGTGTTTGCCGGAACGGTGGCGATCGCCATGGGCTACTCCGACGGGCTCGAGTGGCTCGAGTACCCCTGGCAGATCGACATCCTGCTCGTGGTCGGCGGCGCCATGGTCGGCATCCCGCTGTGGCTCACCCTGCTGCAACGCAAGGTCAAGCACCTCTACGTGTCGGTCTGGTACATCGCCGCCGGCCTGCTCTGGTTTCCGATCCTGTTCCTGATCGCCAACTGGCCGGGGCTTCACTTCGGCGTGCAACAGGCGACGATGAACTGGTGGTTCGGCCACAACGTGCTGGGGCTGTGGTTCACGCCGATCGGACTGGCGGCGTCGTACTACTTCATCCCCAAGGTGCTGGGCAAGCCGATCCATTCTTACAACCTGTCGCTGCTGGGCTTCTGGTCGCTGGCCTTCTTCTACAGCCAGGTCGGCGGGCACCACCTGATCGGCGGGCCGGTGCCTTCGTGGCTGATCACCATCTCGATCGTGCAGAGCATGATGATGGTGATCCCGGTGTTCGCGGTGGCCGTCAACCAGCACATGACGGTGCTGGGCAACTTCCGTGCGTTGATCTACTCGCCCACGCTGCGCTTCATCGTGCTGGGCGCGATGATGTACACCGCAGCATCGGTGCAGGGTTCGCTCGAAGCGCTGCGTGCGGTCAACACCGTCACCCACTTCACGCACTACACGGTGGCACACGCGCACCTGGGTCTATACGGCTTCTTCTCGATGGTGATGTTCGGCTCGATCTACTTCATCATGCCGCGCGTGATGAACTGGGAGTGGCCGTACCCCAGGCTGATTTCCCTGCACTTCTGGCTCGTGCTGATCGGCTTCGCGATCTACTTCATCTGGCTGTCGATCGGTGGTTGGCTGCAGGGCCTGGCGATGCTCGACGAGAAGACGCCCTTCATGCAGTCGGTCGCACTGACCCTGCCCTACCTGCAGGCGCGCTCGATCGGTGGGGGCCTCATGACGCTGGGCCACCTGGTGTTCGCAGCGCACTTCTTCGCGATGGGCTGGAAGTTCGGGCCGAGCCGCCTCGGGGCCGCCTTGCTGGGCACGCCGCTGTTCAACCGCATCGCGGGCAGGAAGGTGGCAGCATGAGCGCCGGCAAGAGCTTCTGGGAGATGGACGAGCTGCGCATCGTCACGGGGGCCATGGTGATCCTGAGCGGCGCCACCGCCCTGCTGGTCGTGATGCCCTACATGCTGCTGAAGAAAGTGGCGCCGCCGGCAGGGCTCAAGCCCTATACCAGCGAGCAGCTGGCGGGTCGGCAGTCGTACATCGCCAACGGCTGTGTCTATTGCCATTCGCAGCAACCGCGCGACATCGGGCAGGCGCCCGACGCGACGCGCGGCTGGGGCCGCGCTTCGGTGGCCGGCGATTACGCCTACGACACGCCGCACCTGCTGGGCACCATGCGCACCGGCCCCGACCTGCTGAACATCGGCGCGCGCCAGCCCAGCAAGGACTGGCAGCTCGGCCACCTGTATCAGCCGCGCGCCTACACGCCGGGCTCGATCATGCCGCCCTACCCGTTCCTGTTCGAGGTCCGCGACGGTGCGGCAAACGCCGGCGAGACCGTCGTCAATCTTCCACCGTCGTTCGCCCGGCCCGGGCAGGTCGTGGTCGCGAAACCCGAGGCTCTGGCCCTGGTCGCCTACCTGCTTTCGCTGAACCGCACCTACCCGGCACTCGCTCCCTTGCCAGGACCGGCCGCGAGTGCCCCCGCAGCTGCGAAGGACAAGCCATGACGCGCCCCGAGCAAACGCCGCAGCAGAAGCGCGAAAACTCCGACCCCGACGAAGGCTCGCGGCCCCTGCCCTGGTTCCTGACCATGTTCCTCGGCGCGATGGCCATGTGGGGCGCGTTCTACATCTACGTGACGCCGTCGGGCGAAGAATCGTCATACGGCGACCAGCGCACCGTGGCCGACTTGCGCCCACCCGTGAAGGCCGCCGGTGCGGCCGCAGCCGTCGACGGCAGGCAGCTCTACGGCAGCAAGTGCGCCGCGTGCCACCAGGCCACGGGGCTGGGTGTACCGGGCGTGTTTCCGCCACTCGCGGCGTCGGAATGGGTACTTGGGGACGAGAAGATCCTCACGCACATCCTGCTGCATGGCGTCGTCGGCGACATGGAGGTCAAGGGCACGACGTACAAGGGCGCGATGCCGGCCTGGAACGCGCTGACCGACGACGAACTGGCGGCAGTGATGAGCTTCATCCGCAACGAGTGGGGCAACAAGGCGCCCGCGATCCTGACGGAAACGGTCAAGGCGCAGCGCGATGCCACCCAGTCGAGAACCGAGCCCTACAAGGGTGGTCAAGAACTCCAGTCCGGCCGCTGAGGCGAGTGCTCCGGCTGCGGGTCTCTGGAAGACCTTCGCCGCCAGCGCGCTGGTGTTGGCCATCGGTCTCGCGTTCCTGCTCGCGGCGACCGCCCGGGGCAACGCCTTCACCACCGAAACGCTGCGGCGCACCGAGGTCGCGGCCGCGCCTGCGCCGGTGCCCGATCTGGCGGTCTACGACGCAGCTGGAAAGCGCGGCACCTTGCGCCAGTTGTTGGCAAACGATGGACGTGTCTGGATCGTCGACTTCGTCTACACACGTTGCCAGACGGTCTGCACGTCGCTCGGCTCCGTGTTCCAGCAATTGCAGCAGCAGATCCGGGACCGCGGGCTCGAAGGGCGGGTGGGCCTGCTTTCGGTCAGCTTCGATCCGGCCCACGACACGCCGGACTCGCTGCGCACCTACCGCGACCGGATGCGCATGGACCCGGCCGTCTGGCGCGTGGTCAGTCTCGGCTCGCCGCCGGACCGGCGTGAGTTGCTCGACGCCTTCGGCATCATGGTGATCCCGGCGCCGCTGGGCGAGTTCGAGCACAACGCAGCCTTGCACCTCGTCAGCGGGACGGGCATGCTGGTCAGCATCGTCGACTACGACGATGCCCGCCTTGCCCTCGAGACGGCGCTCGCCGCCATGCCATGAACGGCCATCGCTGGCACCCGGCTTCGCCCTGGCTGGGGCTGATGTTCTGTCTGATGGGCGGCGCCTTGTCGGTTGCGCCCGGGCGCAGCCTGATCGAGCAGAGCATGGTCTGGCACATGGTGGTCCAGATGCCCATGATGGTCGCTGCCGGCTGGTTGCTCGCTGTCAGCGCCGTCCAAGGCCCACGTGAGCGTTGGCTCGGTGACTGGAACCAGTACGGACTGACGGGTTTCATCGCCAGCCAGCTGATCACCGCGTACTGGATGCTGCCGCTGGCCATCGACCGGGCCGTGGTGCTGCCGCAGGCCGACGCGTTCAAACTCGTTTCCCTGCTCGCGTGCGGCGCCATGCTCAGGGTGTCGTTCGCGCGTTCACCGGCCGTGCTGCAGCTGTATTTCGTCGGTTACGCGGTCTCGATGCTGATGTCCACCGGCGTCTTTCTCGCCACCACGGACCGGCGGCTTTGCAACGCGTATTCCCTGGACAGCCAATTCAACGCCGGCGGCGGCGTCATGGCCCTCGGCGCCGCACTCGGCAGCGTGTGGGCCCTGCGGCTGGTCGGGGCCCTCCGCCAGCGCCGTGAACCCCCGACCATCGTGCGATGCGATTGACGGAAGTGATTTCGAGCTTCGGGCGGTGCGCAGTACTCCTTCCGTGGCTGCTCGCCAGCCCGGCCCACGCGGCCGACGCGCCGCTCTGGCTCGATACCGCAGCTTGCCTGCCTGCGGGCGGGTTGAGCAGGGTGTGGCGCCGAGCGATGCGGCGCCGGCCTCAACGCGATCGCGCGCGCTTCGGCACCGGCGCGGCGAACGCGGCGCGCTTCGACGCGGTGCGCTCCAGTTCGCGCGCGATGTTGCCGCACACCAGGTCGCACAGCTGGTAGACCGATTCGTCGGCGATGCTGTAGTACGCGCTGTTGCCGCGCTGCTCACGCACCACCAGGCCGTGCTGTGTGAGCAGCGTCAGGTGGCGTGACACGTTGGCCGAGGTGTAGCCGCACAGCTGCGCCAGCTCGCCGACGTTGTGCTCCTTCTGCCGCAGCAGGTTAAGGATCTGCAGCCGCGTCGGCTCCGACAGCGCCTGGAAGTAGCCGGCCACCTGCACGAGCGCTTCGTTCGAGAGTCCTTGCATGCGCGGGCAGGCCTTGAGTTGATCTGGCGCAATCATGCCTGAGCGAAGCCTTTCCATACTGGTTCTTGCAAATTAACTTATTTGACTATTTAGCTACTTGCTCATATCGTACACAAAAGATCACTGCATTTCCAGCCCAGAAAGTACCTTCATGTTCACGCTTCGTTCGCTCGCCCTCGCCGCTTTCGCCGCCGCTGCTCCTGCGCTGGCGCTGTCGGCGCCGCCGGTCGCGCCAGGCTTGAGCGCTGTCCCCGCACAGGCGGTCGCCAGCGCGACCTCGTCGGGGTTCGACGGCGTGGTCGAGGCGGTGCGGCAGACCGTCATCGCCTCGCAGGTGTCGGGCGCGGTGATCCAGCTCGACGCGAAGGTCGGCGACCGCGTCAAGGCCGGCCAATTGCTGCTGCGCATCGACGCCCGCGCCGCCGACCAGAACGCCGCCGCAGGCGATGCGCAGGTTCAGGCGGCCCGCGCCTCGCTCGACATGGCGACGCAGGAATACGAACGCCAGAAACAACTGTTCCAGAAGAACTACATCAGCCAGGCAGCGCTGGAGCGCGCCGAGTCGACACTGAAGGCCTCGCGTGCACTGCTCGCCGCGCAGGGCGCGCAGGCCGGCGCGGCGCGCACCGAGAGCGGGTTCCATGTGATCCGCGCCCCGTTCGCCGGCGTCATCGCGGACGTGCCGGTGTCGCTCGGCGACATGGCGATGCCGGGCCGGCCGCTGCTCACGCTCTACGACCCGTCGGCACTGCGCATCAGCGCCGCGGTGCCGCAGAGCGTCGCCTCGCGCTTGGCCACCGACCAGATGCCGCGGGCCGAACTGCCGGGCCTGCCGGCCGCGCGCCAGTGGCTCACGCCGCTGCGCGCCCAGGTGCTGCCGACGGTCGACGCGGCAACCCACACGGTCGAGATGCGGCTGGACCTGCCCGCCGGGACCGAAGGGCTCGCGCCTGGCATGTTCGCGCGCATCTGGCTGCCCGTCGCGGCCGGCGCCGCGGCACCCAGCCTGACGGTACCGCTGCAGGCGATCGTGCGCCGCGCCGAGATGACCGGCCTGTACGTGCTCGGCGCCGACGGCCGGCCGGCACTGCGCCAGGTCCGGCTCGGCCGCGTCAACGGCGATAGTGTCGAAGTGTTGTCGGGGCTGATGCCGGGCGAGCGTGTCGCCACCGATCCTCAAGCCGCCGCGCGGCTGCGCTGAGAATCCCATGACCACACCGAACCTACCCGCCGCGCTGGGCCGCTCCGGCCGGATCGCCGCCTTCTTCCAGAGCGCGCAGATCACGCCGCTGCTGGCGCTGGTCGCATTGCTGCTCGGTTTCTTCGCGGTGCTGGTGACCCCGCGCGAAGAAGAACCGCAGATCAACGTGACGATGGCGAACGTGCTGATCCCGTTCCCCGGGGCCAGCGTGCGTGATGTCGAGCAGATGGTCGCGGTGCCGGCCGAACAGGTGCTGGCGCAGATCTCGGGCGTCGAGCACGTGATGTCGGTCTCGCAGCCGGGCGTGGCGGTGATCACGGTTCAGTTCAAGGTCGGCGTGCCACGCACCGAAGCGCTCGTGCGGCTGTACGACACGGTCAACTCGAACGCCGACTGGCTGCCCAAAGGGCTCGGCGTGCTCGACCCGATCATCAAGCCCAAGGGCATCGACGACGTGCCGATCGTCACGCTGACACTGTTCAGCCAGAACCCCGCCACCGGCCCGTTCGATCTGGAGCGCGTGGCGCACAGCGTCGAAGCTGACCTCAAGCGCGTGGCCGGCACCCGCGAGGTCACGACCGTGGGCGGCCCGGGTCGCGCGGTGCTCGTCGAGCTCGACCCGAGCCGCCTGGCCGGTGCCGGCGTCACGGTCGCCGACCTGCGCACGGCGTTGCTCTCGGCCAACCTCGGCCTGCCGGTCGGCGAGCTGCTGTCGGGCAACCGGGCGGTCGCGGTCGAGTCGGGCCCGTTCCTGCGCGAAGCCGGCGAGGTCGGCGACCTGGTGGTCGGCGTGCACGACGCGAAGCCGGTGTTCCTGCGCGACGTGGCCACGGTGCGCGACGGTCCGCCGCCGCCGAGTCGCTACGTCTGGCACGGCGTGGCCGGCAAGGACGGGGCCGGCCCGATCGAGTCGCCGGCGGTCACGCTCGCGATCACGAAGAAGCCGGGCGAGAACGCGATCGACGTGGCCGACGCGGTGATGCGCCGCGTCACGATGCTGCGCAACACGGTGATCCCGGCCGACGTGCAGGTCGCCGAGACGCGCAACTACGGCGCCTCGGCCAACGACAAGGCGCAGAAGCTGATCCAGAAGCTGCTCTTCGCCACCGCCTCGGTCGTGGCGCTGGTGTTCATCGCGCTCGGCCGGCGCGAAGCAGCGATCGTCGGCACCGCGGTGATCCTGACGCTCACGGTCACGCTGTTCGCGTCCTGGGCCTGGGGCTTCACGCTGAACCGCGTGTCGCTGTTCGCCTTGATCTTCTCGATCGGCATCCTGGTCGACGACGCGATCGTCGTGGTCGAGAACATCCACCGCCACCAGCAGCTGTTCCCGGGGCGCACGCTGGCGCAGATCATCCCCGGCGCGGTCGACGAGGTCGGCGGGCCGACGATCCTCGCGACCCTGACCGTGATCGCCGCGCTGCTGCCGATGGCCTTCGTGTCGGGCCTGATGGGGCCGTACATGAGCCCGATCCCGATCAACGCGAGCATGGGCATGCTGCTGTCGCTGGCGATCGCGTTCGTCGTCACGCCGTGGCTGGCGCGGATCTGGATGAAGGCGGTGCCGGCCCCGACCGGTGACGCCACCGACGCGGCCCACGCTCCTACGCCGCACGGCCTGGCCGCAAAGATCGGCCCGCTGTTCGAGCGCATCTTCGCGCCGCTGCTCGACGACCGCCGCGGGGCGCGCAACCGGGGCCTGCTGGGCGCTGGCATCGCGTTGCTGATCGCGATGTCGGTCGCGCTGCCGGCCGCCGGCCTCGTGCTGCTGAAGATGCTGCCCTTCGACAACAAGTCGGAGTTCCAGGTCATCGTCGACATGCCGGCCGGCACACCGGTCGAGCAGACCGCCGCGGCGCTGCGCGAACTCGGCGCCTACCTCGTCACGGTGCCCGAAGTCACCGACTACCAGGCCTATGCCGGCACTGCGGCGCCCATCAACTTCAACGGGCTGGTGCGCCAGTACTACCTGCGTGCTGGTGGCAACGTGGGTGACCTGCAGGTGAACCTGGTCGACAAGCACCAGCGCAAGGAGCAGAGCCACGCGATCGCCACGCGCGTGCGGCCGGCACTGCAGCAGATCGGCCAGCGCTTCGGCGCGAACGTCAAGGTCGTCGAGGTGCCGCCCGGCCCGCCGGTGCTGTCGCCGATCGTCGCCGAGGTCTACGGTCCCGAGGCCGGCGGCCGGCAGCAGGTCGCGAAGGCCGTGCGCGCGGTGTTCGAGAAGACCGCCGGGCTCGTGGACGTGGATGACAGCAGCCTCGCAGCGGCGCCGAAGACGATGCTGCTGGTCGACCGCCGCAAGGCGGCGATGCTCGGCGTGCCGCAACAGGCGATCGTGACCACGCTGCGCGCCGGCCTGGCCGGCGAGGCCACCGCTTACCTGCACGACCAGAGCAAGTACCCGGCGGCCGCGCTGCTGCAATTGCCGGCCGCGCAGCAGGGCGACCTGAACGCGCTGCTGCAGCTGACGGTGCGCTCGGCCTCCGGCAAGCTGGTGCCGATCCGCGAGCTCGTGACGGTGACCGACTCGCTGCGTGAACAGCCGGCCTTCCACAAGGACCTGCTGCCGGTGAACTACGTCGTCGCCGACATGGCCGGCGCGATCGACAGCCCGCTGTACGGCATGTTCTCGATGCGCGGCGCGCTGGCGAAGATCAACACGCCGGGTGGCGGCACGCTCGGCGAATATTTCATTCACCAGCCCGACGACACCTACCGCGACTACGCGATCAAATGGGACGGCGAGTGGCAGATCACCTACGAAACCTTCCGCGACATGGGTGCGGCCTATGCCGTGGGCCTGATCCTGATCTACCTGCTGGTGGTAGCGCAGTTCGGCTCGTACCTGACGCCGCTGATCATCATGGCGCCGATCCCGCTGACCATCATCGGCGTGATGCCGGGCCACGCCCTGCTCGGCGCGCAGTACACCGCCACCAGCATGATCGGCATGATCGCGCTGGCCGGGATCATCGTGCGCAACTCGATCCTGCTGGTCGACTTCATCAACCTGCAGCTGCGCGAAGGCATGGACTTCAGGCAGGCCGTCGTGCGCTCGGCCGTCACGCGCGCCCAGCCGATCGTGCTGACCGGCCTGTCGGCGATGCTCGGCGCCTTCTTCATCCTCGACGACCCGATCTTCAACGGCCTGGCGATCTCGCTGATCTTCGGCATCCTCGTCTCGACCGTCCTGACGCTGGTCGTCATTCCGCTGCTGTATTTCGTGGCCTACCGCCGCCGGCTCGACGCGATCACGGGCGCGTCGCCTTCCCCTTCCCCCGACCTTCCCACCATCCCTCAAGGAGAAACATCATGACTTCATGGCAACTTGTTCGTCTCGTCGCCGGCAGCTTCATCCTGCTGTCGCTCGCGCTCGCCATTCCCGGCAGCCCGATCTTCGTCAGCCCGTGGTTCCTGGCCTTCACCGCCTTTGTCGGCGTGAACCTGCTGCAGAGCGCCGTGACCAAGTGGTGCCTGATGGAAACCATCATGCGCAAGCTCGGCGCGCGCCCGGGCGCCTGAAGGGCAGCGCGATGCACCCCGTCGGACCCGTAAGCGAAACCATCGACCGCCGCCGCGACACGCGGCTGCGTGATGCACCGTTGCGCGGGCGACATCGCTGGGGGGCAGCGCTGTCGATCGCCTTGTTCGGCACGATCGCCCTGCCCGCCGGCGCCACCGATCTGCTCGACGCGTGGCGGGCCGCACAACAGCACGACCTCGACCACGCGGCCGCACGGGCCGGCCAGCAGGCCGCTGCGGCACGTCGCGGTCAGGCTGCGGCACTCTGGCGCCCGACCGTCGTGCTCACGGGCACGGCCGGTGTGGCAGGCAGCGACACGGCCGTGAGCGGCGCGCAGTTCTCGGCACCGGGCCTCGGCACGTCATCGGGCGTGGGCTTCGACACCTCGGTCAACCGCGGCACGCTCGGCCGCTGGGGTGTGCAGGCCAGCCTGCCGCTGTACAGCCGCGAGCGCGACGCGCAGGGCCGCCAGCTCGAAATTTCGGCCGGGCTCGCCGATCTGGAATGGGAAGACGCGCAGCAGACGCTGATGCTCGTCACGACGCAGCGTTACTTCGACGTGGTGCTGGCGCACGAGACGCTGCGCGTACTGCGCCGCCAGCAGGAAGCAGTCGGCAAGGCGCTCGCAGAAACGCAGGATCGATTTCGCCTCGGCAACGTGCCGGTCACCGACACGCACGAGGCCGCCACACGCTTTGATGCCATCACGGCCCAGGTGCTCGCATCGGAGACCGACCTGCAGCTCAAGCAGGTGGCCTTGGCCGATGCGACGGGCCTGCCGGCCGACACGGCGCAGCTGCTGTTGCCCGCCGCGGCAAACTCACCCGCCGACGTGGGTGCGCTGGCCCCGTGGCTGGCCGACGCCGGGGCGCGCAACCCGCGGCTGCGCATGCAGATCGCCGCGGTCGAAGTCGCGCGGCAGGAGGCGGCGAAGTCGAGTGGAAGCTTCGCACCGAGCGTCGACCTCGTCGCACAGATCGGCCGCGAACGCCTGAGCGGCCACGGTGACTACGGCTCGGCCAGCAACGCTGCGGGCAACCGCATGATCGGGGTGCAGTTGTCGCTGCCGCTCTACACCGGCGGCCTGCGCGACGCGCGCCAGCAGGAAGCGCAGCGCGCGATCGACAAGGCGCAGGCCCAGGCCGACCGTGGCCGGCAGCAGGCCGCGCAGCAGGCGCGTGCGGCGTGGCTCGGCCTGAGCGTCGGGGCCGGGCGCGTCCAGGCGCTGGCGCAGGCCCTGGCGTCGAGTCGCTCGCGCCTGGACGCCACCCGGCTCGGCCGGCAAGTGGGTGACCGCACGACCCTTGAATTACTGAACGCAGAGAACGACGCCGCGAACGCCGAACTGACGCTGCTCTCGGCCCGCATCGAGCTGCTGATGAACCGCCTGCGCCTCGCGGCAGTGGCCGGGCGGCTCGACGAGGCCTCGCTGCAATCGGTCAACGCCTCTTTGCAAGCGCCGGGCGGGCGCTGAACTCCGCCTGTTCATCTTCATCGGAGACTGCCATGTCGCACATCGTGATCCTCGGCGCCGGAACCGGCGGCATGCCTGCCGCGTATGAACTGCGCGAGAAGCTCGGCCGGGAACACCGCATCACCGTCGTCAACGCGGTCGACTACTTCCAGTTCGTGCCATCCAATCCGTGGCTCGCGGTCGGCTGGCGCGAGCGCGAGGCGATCACCTTTCCGATCCGCCCGCACCTCGAGAAGAAGGGCATCGAGTTCGTCGCGCAACCTGTCACCCGCATCGACGCGCCGGACAACAGCATCGAGCTGCAGAACGGCAGCACGCTCTCCTACGACTACCTCGTGATCACGACCGGGCCCAAGCTGTCGTTCGACGAGGTGCCGGGCGCCGGGCCCGAAGGCCACACGCAGTCGATCTGCGTCGTCGACCACGCCGAGAAGACCTGGGCGCAGTACCAGCAGTTCCTGGACGAACCGGGGCAGGCCATCATCGGCGCGATGCCGGGGGCCTCGTGTTTCGGCCCGGCCTACGAGTTCGCGTTCATCTTCAACACCGACCTGAAGCGCCGCAAGCTGCGCCACAAGGTGCCGATCACCTACGTGACCAGCGAGCCCTACATCGGCCACCTGGGGCTGGGGGGCGTGGGCGATTCGAAGTCGATGCTGGAAAGCGAGTTCCGCAACAACGACATCAAGTGGATCACCAACGCGAAGGTGACGCGGGTCGAGCCCGGCAGGATGTTCGTGACCGAGATGGACGATCTCGCCCAGCCGAAGAAGGAACACGAGCTGCCGTTCAAGTTCAGCATGATGCTGCCGGCGTTCAAGGGCGTCGACGCGGTCGCCTCGGTCGACGGACTGTGCAACCCGCGCGGCTTCGTGCTGATCGACGAGTTCCAGCGCAGCAAGAAGTACCGCAACATCTTCGCCGCGGGCGTCTGCGTGGCGATTCCACCGGTCGAAGCCACGCCGGTGCCAACCGGCGCGCCGAAGACCGGCTACATGATCGAGACCATGGTCACGGCGATCGTGCACAACATCGCCGCCGAGATCGGCGGCCAGCCGGCCGACGCGAAGGGCACGTGGAACGCGATCTGCCTGGCCGACATGGGCGACACCGGCGCGGCCTTCGTCGCCTTGCCGCAGATTCCGCCGCGCAACGTCAACTGGTTCAAGAAGGGCAAGTGGGTGCACCTCGCGAAGATCGCGTTCGAGAAGTACTTCATATACAAGATAAAGAACGGCAGTTCGGAGCCGATCTACGAAAAGTACGCGCTCAAGTCGCTCGGCATCGAACGGCTCGAACGCTGAGCCAGTTGGGCCTGGTTGGCGAGAGCGGTCGCCGGCGCCCAAGAAAAAAGCACCTGACGTTGCCGTCAAGTGCTTGATTTCCCTACCAATTTTGGTAGGCGCGATTGGACTCGAACCAACGACCCCCACCATGTCAAGGTGGTGCTCTAACCAGCTGAGCTACGCGCCTGCGAAGCCTCAGATTATATAGCAGCGTTTCGCCGCGCCTATTTGCGACGCACCGAGCGCACCCCGGCGACCCGGCCGACCAGCCCGAGCACGTGCGTCAGGCGCGCCGAATCGGCGACCTCGATCGTGAAACTCATCCACGCCGTGCCGCCCTGCGAGTCTTTCACCGAGCGTGTCTGCACACCGGTCACGTTCATCTTCTCTTTGGCGAACAGCTCGGAGATGTCTCGCAGCAGGCCCTGGCGGTCGCCGGCCTCGACGATCACGTCGACCGGGTACAGCGCGCCCTTGTCGCCGCGCGGCACGCCCCAGGCGACGCCGATCACCCGTTCTGGCGCACGGGCCGACATTTCGCGGAAGTTGGTGCAGGCCGTGCGGTGCACCGCCACGCCCTTGCCCCGCGTCACGTACCCGCCGATGGCATCGGGCGGCGCCGGCCGGCAGCAGCGCGCCAGGCTCGTCATCAGCGACTCGACGCCGACCACCAGCACCCCGCCCTGCGGTGTGCGCGCGTCGGCGTCGGAGCGGCGCAGCGCGATCAGTTCGTCGGGCGTGGGGGGTGTTTCGGCCGGGCGCAGCAGGGTCTCGATGCTGCGCAGCGAAAACTCGTCCTTGCCGACAACTTCGAACAAGGCGTCGGCACTGCGAAAGCCGAGCTGGCCGGCCAGGTCGCCCAGCTTCACAGAGGTCTTGCCTTCGCGCTGCAGCAGCTTTTCGACCGCCTCGCGGCCGCGTGCGATGGTGGCGTTCTGCGCCAGTGCGTTGTACCAGGCGCGCACCTTGGTCTTCGAGCGCGAACTCCTCAGGTAACCGAGCTCGGCGTTGAGCCAGTCGAGCGACGGGCCGCCTTCCTTGACGGCGTTCACCTCGACCGTCTGGCCGCTCTGCAGCGGCGTGTTCAGCGGCACCATCACGCCGTCCACCTTCGCACCACGGCAGCGGTGGCCGAGGTCGGTGTGCACGGTGTAGGCGAAGTCGATCGGCGTGGCGCCAGCCGGCAATTCGACCACCGCCGCCCCGGGGGTGAAGACGTAGATGCGTTCCTCGGGCGCGGCACCAGCCGCGGCCGGCGCGCCGGCGCCCTGCTCGCTGAAGTCGCGTTCCCACGCGAGCAACTGGCGCAGCACCGCCTTGCGCGCCTCGGCCACCTTGGCGCTCTGGTCGACGTCGGCACTGACACCCGCATAACCCTTGGCACCGGCGTCCTTGTAGGCCCAGTGCGCAGCCACGCCGTGCTCGGCGTGCTCATGCATCGCCGGTGTGCGGATCTGCACCTCGACCGATCGTCCGCTCGCGTCGAGCACGACCGTGTGCAGCGACTGGTAGCCGTTCGGCTTGGGCCGCTCGATGTAGTCGTCGAACTCGCCCGGCACGGCCTTGAAGAGTTCGTGCACGCGACCGAGCACGGCGTAACAGCCGGCCACGTCGGGGACCACCACGCGCACGGCGCGCACGTCGAAAACCCGCTCGAAGTCCAGCCCCTTGCCCTGCATCTTCTTCCAGATGCTGTACAGGTGTTTCGGCCGGCCCTGCACCTGCGCCTGCAAACCGTGCGCGGCGAGGTCGTCGTTCAGATGCTGCCTGAACGACTCGACCCGCTGCTCGCGCTCGACCCGCGTTTCGTCGAGCAGGCGCGCGACCTGGCGGTAACGCTCGGGCTCGAGAAAGCGGAACGACAGGTCTTCGAGTTCCCACTTGATCTGCCAGATGCCCAGGCGGTTGGCGAGCGGCGCGAACACCTGCAAGGACTCGGCCGCAAGCGCCTGCGGGCACGCGGTCTTACTCGCGGCAAAAAAGCGCAATGTCTGCAAGCGCGAGGCCAGGCGCAACAGCACCACGCGCAGGTCGCGCGAGAACGCGAGCAGCATCTTGCGCACGCGCTCGGTCTGCATCGCGCGCTGGTCCTGGCCGAGCTGTGCTTCGCGCGCCGCACGTTGCAGCTGCACCAGCTTGCGGGTACCGGCCACGAGGCTCGCATGCGATTCGCCGAAGGCCTTTGAGACCACTTCTTCGGGCTTGCTCAGGTAGTCGGCGGCGTAGACGAGGTAGGCCGCCGCGCGCATCGACGGCGCCGCGCCGATGCCCAGCAGGATGGACGCCACGGCGTCGGCATGGACGAGCGCGTCTTCGCCGGTGTCGAGCAACTGGCCGGCGAGCAAGGGCTCGGCGAAGGCCCGCGCTCGCACGAGTTGCGCGCCTTCGGCGACCAGGTCGGGGTGCTCGTCGACCAATGCGACGATGGGCGCCGCAGCCTGCGGCGCGCCCAGCAGACCGGTCTTCATGGCGTGAGCAGGAACTCCCGCACCACGTCGATCTGGTCAGCGGCAACGAGCGTCGGCGCGTGGCCGACACCGGCGAATTCGACCAGCCGCGCTTTCGGGCCGCGCTGCGTCATGGCGAGCGCGGTGTCGTGCGTCAGCAGGTCGGAATCGGCGCCGCGCAACAGCAGCGTCGGGCACTGGACCGCGTCGTAGCTGTACCAGAGATACGCCTCGCCAGCCGCCGCCATCTCGGGCGTGACGGCCTTGAAGGGCTGCGCGATGTTCGGGTCGTAGTGCGGCTTGAAGCCGTCGCCGTCGGGCTTGAGCATCGGCCGTGTCAGCGCGAGCCACTGCTCGCGCGTGTGCGGGCCGAAACTCTTCGAGATGCTCCAGAGGTAGTCGGCTGCTTCTTCGAGCGTGTTCCAGCGAACCGGCGCGCCGAGGTAGGTGCCGATGCGCCGCAGCGCCTCGGCCTGGATCGTCGGGCCCACGTCGTTCATCACCAGTTTCGCGATCGGCGTTTTTGGCAACGAGGCCAGCCCCAGCCCGATCAGCCCGCCCATCGAGGTGCCGACCCAGTGCACCGTCTCGGCATTCACGCGTGCCAGCAGCGTGACCATATCGGCCACGTAGGCAGGGATCTGGTAACCCATCGGGTCGGCGAGCGCATCCGACTGGCCGCGGCCCACCACGTCAGGGCAGACGACGCGGTACTCGCCGCACAGGCTGCGCGCCAGCGTGTCGAAGTCGCGCCCCTGGCGCGCCAGGCCGTGGGCGCAGACCAGCACACGCGGGTTCGCAGCGTCGCCCCATTCCCAATAGGCCATGCGGTGCAGGCCACGGGCGCTGATGCATTGCACGTAGTTCAGGCGGGGTTCATTCATGGCGGCTCTTCGGCGTTGATCGCCCATCGTAAGCCAAGGCCGCGCGCCACCCGGCCTGCGGGTCACTTGTTCATCTGCACCGTGCCGTTCACGCTGACCGTCACGACCCCCTTGCCCGCCTCGACCGGCAACGACTCGTCGCTGGCGGCGGCCGACATCGCCTTGGCGCGGTACATCGGCGCCGGCGCCGACGGCTGCTCGTTGCCGCTGACGTTGACCTCGCGGATCAAGTAGCTGCCGTAGCCGAACTGCTTCGCGTAGTCGGCCGCCTTGGCGCGGTAACGGGCGATGGCCTGGCCCGAAACTTCGGCTTCGGTCTTCTCGCGCAGCTCGCGCGACAGCGAATAGGCCACGCGCGAAATCGTCAGCGTCGTGATGCGCCCGGTCAGCTGGCCGATGGCCTGCATGTCACGCCCTTCGACGATCAGCTCGGCGCTGCCTTGCCAGCCGTTGATCACGCCCTTGCTGGTGTAGCGCGGTGACAGCGAAAAGCCGCCGGTCTGCACTTCGAGCTGGCCCGGCTTCGCCGCTTTCTTCGCCTCGGCGAGCGCGGCGTCGAGCGCCTGCTTCAGCTGCGACTGCACGCTGGCGGCGTCCTGCCCTTCGCGGGTGGTGTTCAGCGTGATGCCGAGCAGGTCCTTGGTCACTTCCAGGCTGGCGCTGGCCGACAGGCTCACCACGCCTTGCGGCGGCGCGAGCGTGTCGGCTGCGGCGTGGGTGGCGGCGAGCACCGCGCACAAGGCCAGGGTCAGGCGGGCTGAAGTCATCGACATGGTTCGTTTTCCTTTTCGGTGGGCCGTCGCGGCGGAAGTGCCGTGCGGCGATGCACTCCACCTTACACGGCTCGCCCTGCCAAACAGGGTCAAAAAGCCTGTTCACGCAGTTGTAACAGCTGGTCAGGCATGCCCGAAAACACCTGCAAACCTGCGCAGAATCGCGGCTGTTACAAATTTGGAGCTCCCCATGTCCACTGCCGCCAACCAACGCCCGGACCGCATCGTCGTCGTCGATGACGATGCGCGCATCCGTGACCTGTTGCGCCGCTATCTCACGCAAGAGGGCTTCGAAGTCCTGCTCGCCGAAGACTCGAAAGCCCTCAACCGCCTGCTGACGCGCGAGACCGTGCACCTGATCGTGCTCGACCTGATGCTGCCCGGCGAAGACGGCCTGTCGATCTGCCGCCGCCTGCGCGCCGCCAACGACCTCACGCCGATCATCATGCTGACGGCCAAGGTCGAAGACGTGGACCGCATCGTCGGCCTCGAAGTCGGCGCCGACGATTACCTGCCCAAGCCCTTCAACCCGCGCGAGCTGCTGGCCCGAATCCACGCCGTGCTGCGCCGACGCCCCACGCTCGAAGCCCCGGGCGCGCCGGCGCTCGACGCGCAGACCGTGACCTTCGGCCCGTTCGAGTTCGACCTGGCCTTGCGCCGGCTGTCGAAGGAAGGCGAGCAGATCGCGCTGACGACCGGGGAGTTCTCGATGCTGAAGGCGCTGGTGCGCCACCCGCGCCAGCCGCTCTCGCGCGACAAGCTCGCGCAGCTCGCGCGGGGCCGCGAATTCGAGCCCTTCGACCGCAGCCTGGACGTGCAGATCTCGCGCCTGCGCAAGATGATCGAACCCGACCCGGCGCAGCCGCGCTACATCCAGACCGTGTGGGGCGTGGGCTATGTGTTCGTGCCGGACGGCGCCAGCTGACGTCCGTGCGTCGATGATCAGGCCGGGCGGTTCTGCGCTGAACCGCCTGCGACTCCCCCCGTCCCGACCCCATGGCCCAACAACAAGTCGCGCTCAGCCTGTTCTGGCGCACCTTCTTCCTGCTCGCACTGCTGCTCGCCAGCGGTGTGTTCGCATGGGTGCAGACCTTCAGGGCGCTCGAGTTCGAACCGCGCGCCGTGCAGTCGGCGCAGCAGATCGCCCGCATCACCAAGCTCACGCGCGCCGCGCTGCTGTCGAGCGACGGCATCAACCGCGTGGCGCTGATCAAGAGCATCTCGACCCAGGAGTCGCTCAAGCTCGCCCCGCGTGAGCCGAACGACAAGTGGGAGCCTTACGAAGTCGACCGCTTCAGCCGCACCATCGGCGCCGAATTGCGCGCCGAGCTCGGCGCCGACACGCTGGTCGCCAGTTCGGTCAACGGCGCAGCCGGCCTGTGGGTCGGCTTCTCGATCGAAAAGGACCCGTTCTGGCTGCAGGCCGACCCCACGCGCGCCGGCCCGATCGCGTGGAGCACGCTCACGCTGTGGGTCAGCATCGCGCTGCTGGCCACGGTGCTCGGCTCGGCGGGCATCGCGCGGCTGATCAACCAGCCGCTGAAGGAACTCTCGTTCGCCGCCAGCCGCATCCGCGAAGGCGAGTTCGATTCAGTGCTCGACGAGAACACGATGACGAGCGAGATCCGCCAGGTCAACATGGGCTTCAACCGCATGGCGCGCGAACTCGCGAAGGTGGAACAAGACCGCGCGGTGATGCTCGCCGGCATCTCGCACGACCTGCGCACGCCGCTGGCCCGCCTGCGGCTCGAGACCGAGATGAGCGTGCAGGACGAAGAGGCCAAGGGCAACATGGCGATGGACATCGCGCAGCTCGACGCGATCATCGACAAGTTCATGGACTACGCCCGCCCCGGCGAAGTGCGCCTCACGCCCGTGCACCTGAGCGGCGTGGTCGACCGCGAGATGGCGGCGTTCCGCGACACCAGCCAGATCCGCATCAGCTCGCGCGTGGCGATCGACACCAAAGTGATGGCCGACGACGTGGAACTCGGCCGCGTGTTGCAGAACCTGTTCGAGAACGCGCGCCGCTACGGCCGCACCACCGACACCGGGATCGCGCGGGTTCAGGTGAGCTACGCGCGCACCGGGCCGTGGGTGATCCTGAGCGTGCGTGACTTCGGCCCGGGTGTCGACCCGAAGAAACTGGCCCAGCTGACCACGCCGTTCTTCCGCGGTGATGCGGCGCGCACCGCGGCCACCGGTGCCGGCCTGGGCCTGGCGATCGTCGAGAAGGCGGTGCAGCGCATGGGCGGCACCTTCGAGGTGGTCAACGCACCCGACGGTGGCTTGCTCGCGCACATCCGGCTGAAGAAGGCGCCCTGATCGGCGCCGGACGACTCAAGCGGGCTGCTTGAACAGCATGCAGACCGCGCGCGCCTCGATCGACTCGCCACGCCCCACCGGCCCCATCTTCTCGGCCGTTTTCGCTTTCACGCTGACCTGATCGATCGCCACCAGCAGCGCCGTCGCGATGCGCTGGCGCATCGCCAGGATGTGCGGCGCCATCTTCGGCGCCTGCGCGATCACAGTGCTGTCGATGTTGCCGATCAGCCAGCCGGCGCCACGCACGCGGCGTGCGCTTTCGGCGAGCAGCGCGATCGAATCGGCGCCCTTGTACTGCAGGTCGGTGTCGGGGAAGTGAAACCCGATGTCGCCCATGGCCGCGGCACCGAACAGCGCGTCGGTGATGGCGTGGCACAGCGCGTCGGCATCGGAATGGCCCATCAGGCCGTGGGTGTGCGGGATGTCGACGCCGCCGAGCACGAGCCTGCGGCCGGCCACGAGTGCATGGCTGTCCCAGCCCTCGCCGATGCGCCAGATCGGCGCCCTGCCCTTGGTGTTCATGTGCGTGTCCTCAGCAAACGTTCGGCAAGGTCGAAGTCGGCCGGGTACGTGACCTTGAAGTTTTCCAGCGAACCCGCGACGAGCCGCGGCGCGTAGCCCGCCGCCTCCATGGCACTCGCTTCATCGGTGACGCTGGCGCCGGAGCGGGCCAGTGCTTGTTGCAGCGGCCCGATGCGGAACATCTGCGGCGTCTGCGCCTGCCACATGCCGCGGCGATCGACGGTGGCCTTGACCACCCCGCCCTGCTCTGCCTTCAAGGTGTCGGCCACCGGCAAGGCGAGCAGGCCACCGCATTCATCAAGCAGGCAGGCGTCGATCAGCGTGTCGATCCATTCGGCGCGCACCAGGCAACGTGCCGCGTCGTGCACGAGCACCCAATCGTCGCTCGAGGCGCCTTGGTCGAGCAGCGCCTGCAAGCCGCTGGCCACGGTCTGCGCGCGGGTGGCACCGCCGTTGCGCGAAACCCAACCATCGAAATCGGGGGCGGCTGCTTCGAACAACGTGTCTTGCGGGCTCAGCACGACCAGCGTGCCGTTCAGCCGCGTCACCGCCTGCAAGGCGATCAAGGTGTGCGACACCAGGCTGCGCCCCGCGAGCGATGCGTACTGCTTCGGCCCCGCGGCACCGGCACGCTCGCCCACACCGGCACAAGGAACAAGCGCGAACAGGCGGGGTGGGGTTGTCGGAGCGGCGGCAAGCGTCATGGGAGCGCGAATTCTATAATCGAGGCACTCATTCGCCCCGTGGGAACACCTCGCGGGGCGATTTGTTTTGCCCCTCATGCACCTGCCCGACATCGCCCCCGGAAAACGCTTCACGCTGCCCCGCCCCACCGGCTCGGCCGATGCGCTGCTGCTCGCCCGTTTCGCACGGGCGCAAAAGCTGGCCGGCAAACTCACCGCCATCGTCACCGCCGAGCCGGCCGACACGCAGCGGCTCGAAGACGAGCTGGTGTTCTTCGCACCCGAATTGCGCGTCGCGGTCTTTCCCGATTGGGAAACCCTGCCCTACGACACCTTCTCGCCGCACCAGGACCTGATCTCCGAGCGCCTGGCCACGCTCTGGCGCATCCAGCAGGGCGAGGTCGACGTGGTGTTGATGCCGGCGACGACCGCGCTCGTGCGCCTGGCACCGCCGAGTTTCCTCGCGGCCTACACCTTCAACTTCAAGCAGAAGGAAAAGCTCAACGAGGCCGCGTTGAAGGCCCAGCTCACGCTGGCCGGCTACACCCACGTGAGCCAGGTCGTCTCGCCCGGTGAATACGCGGTGCGCGGCGGTTTGATAGACCTGTTCCCGATGGGCTCGGCCGTGCCCTATCGCGTCGACCTGTTCGGCGACGAGGTCGATTCGATCCGCACCTTCGACCCCGACAGCCAGCGCAGCCTGTACCCGGTGCCCGAAGTGCGCCTGCTGCCCGGTCGCGAGTTCCCGATGGACGAAGACGCGCGCGCCGCCTTCCGTTCGCGCTGGCGCGAGAAGATGGAAGGTGACCCGAGCAAGGTGCGCCTGTACAAGGACATCGGCGCCGGCATCGCCACCGCCGGCATCGAGTACTACCTGCCGCTGTTCTTCGACGCCACGGCGACGATCTTCGACTACCTGGGCGCGAACGCAACGCTCGCCTTGCACGGCGAAATCGACGAAGCGCTGAAACGTTTCTGGACCGACACGCGCGAACGCCACCGCTTCCTGCAGCACGACCGAGAGCGGCCGCTGCTCGCGCCGGAAGAGCTGTTCCTGAAGCCGGAAGATTTCTTCGCCTTGTGCAACCAGCATTCGCAGCTGGCGGTTCGTGGCGCGCAGGAAACCGAATGGGCGCGCCCGCTGCCCGACTTCAGCGTCGACCGCGGTGCGCCCGAGCCGCTGAAGAAGCTGCAACTGCACGTCGGCACCACCAAGTACCGCGTATTGATCGTGGCCGAGAGCGAAGGCCGGCGCGAGAGCCTGCTCGAACTGCTGCGCGACAGCCGGATCGAGCCGCCGACGGTGGCCACGCTCGACGAGTTCCAGGCCGGCGACGAACATTTCGCGATCGTGGTCGCGCCGCTCGCCGAGGGTTTTTTCTGGTTCGAACCCGACGCCGGAATCACGATCCAGTTCGTCACCGAGACCGAACTTTTCGCCACCAGCCCGACCGCGCGGCGGCGCCGCAAGCAGGAACAGGTCAGCGATGTCAACGCGCTGATCAAGGACCTGTCGGAGCTAAAGGTCGGCGACCCGGTGGTGCACGCCAACCATGGCATCGGCCGCTACGTCGGCCTGATGAACATCGATCTCGGCGACGGGCCGAGCGAATTCCTGCACCTCGAATACGCCGACAAAGCCACGCTCTACGTGCCGGTGGCGCAACTCCACCTGATCGCACGCTACACCGGCGTCAGCGCCGAAGAAGCGCCCTTGCACCGGCTCGGTTCCGGGCAATGGGACAAGGCCAAGCGCAAGGCCGCCGAACAAGTGCGCGACACCGCCGCCGAATTGCTGAACCTCTACGCACGCCGTGCGGCGCGCGAAGGTTTTGCCTTCCGCTTCTCACCGCACGACTACGAAGCCTTCGCGGCCAGCTTCGGTTTTGAAGAAACACCCGACCAGCAGGCCGCGATCCACGCGGTGATCCAGGACATGGTCTCGCCGCAGCCGATGGACCGGCTCGTCTGCGGCGACGTCGGCTTCGGCAAGACCGAGGTCGCGTTGCGTGCCGCGTTCGTCGCCGTCACCGGCGGCAAGCAGGTCGCGATCCTCGCACCGACCACGCTGCTCGCCGAGCAGCACTACCAGAACATCGCCGACCGTTTCGGCAAATGGCCGGTGCGCGTGGCCGAGATCTCGCGCTTTCGCTCGGCCAAGGAAGTGAAGGCCACGCTCGAAGGCCTGGCCGACGGCACGGTCGACATCGTGGTCGGCACGCACGCCTTGATCAGCGACAAGGTCAAGTTCAAGCGCCTGGGCCTGCTCGTGATCGACGAGGAGCACCGCTTCGGCGTGCGCCACAAGGAAGCGATCAAGGCGATGCGCTCCGAGGTCGACGTGCTCACGCTCACCGCCACGCCGATCCCGCGCACGCTGGGCATGGCGCTCGAAGGCCTGCGTGACCTGAGCGTCATCGCGACCGCACCGCAGCGGCGGCTGGCGATCAAGACCTTCGTGCGCAGCGAGTCGAGCGGCACGATCCGCGAGGCGGTGTTGCGCGAGTTGAAGCGCGGCGGGCAGGTCTACTTCCTGCACAACGAGGTCGAGACCATCAACGCGCGGCGCGACAAGCTGCAGGAGCTGATCCCCGAAGCGCGCATCGCGGTCGCGCACGGCCAGATGCCCGAGCGCCAGCTCGAAGCGGTGATGCGCGACTTCGTCGCCCAGCGCCACAACCTGCTGCTGTGCTCGACCATCATCGAAACCGGCATCGACGTGCCGAGCGCCAACACCATCGTGATGAGCCGCGCCGACAAGTTCGGCCTGGCGCAGCTGCACCAGCTGCGCGGGCGTGTCGGCCGCTCGCACCACCAGGCGTATGCCTACCTGCTGGTGCCCGATGTCGAAGGCCTGACCAAGGCGGCCGCGCAGCGGCTCGAGGCGATCCAGAGCATGGAAGAACTCGGTTCGGGCTTCTACCTCGCGATGCACGATCTCGAGATCCGCGGTGCCGGCGAAGTGCTGGGCGACAACCAGAGCGGCAACATGATGGAGGTCGGCTTCCAGCTCTACAACGAGATGCTGGCCGAAGCGGTGCGTGCTTTGAAGGCCGGGCAGGAACCGGATCTGCTGAGCCCACTCTCGGCCACGACCGAGATCAACCTGCATGCGCCTGCGCTGCTGCCCGACTCCTATTGCGGCGACGTGCACATGCGCCTGTCGCTCTACAAGCGCCTGGCCACGGCGCAGAAGCCGGAGCACATCGACGCGCTGCTGGAAGAAATCACCGACCGCTTCGGCAAGCTGCCGCCGCAGGGCCAGACACTCTTCGACGTGCACCGACTGCGCGTGCTGGCCAAGCCCTACGGCGTGACCAAGATCGACGCCGCGCCGAAGCTGATGGTGATCAGCTTCAAGCCGAACCCGCCGGTCGATGCGCTGAAGATCATCGAGCTGGTGCAGAAGAACCGCCACATCAAGCTGGCCGGCAACGACAAGCTGCGCATCGAGCGCGACACGCCCGAAGCGAAAGACCGCGCCCAGCTGATCCGCGACGTGCTGCGTTCGCTCGGCACGCCCAAACCGGTGCAAACCGCCTGAGCTGATGGACCATCAATTCGCACCCGGCCTGTTCATTCGCGGCATCACGCCGCCGCTGCGCCTCGCCGACTTCAAGCTGGTCGCGTTCGACATGGATTCGACGCTGATCAACATCGAGTGTGTCGACGAAATCGCCGCCGTGGCGGGCCGCAAGGCCGAAGTCGCCGCCATCACCGAAGCGGCGATGCGCGGCGAGATCGCCGACTACAAGGAAAGCCTGCGCCAGCGCGTCGCGCTGCTGAAAGGCGTGCCCGAATCGGCGCTGCACGCAGTCTATTCGCAGCACCTGCAGCTCAACCCGGGCGTCGAGACCTTCGTGCAGGCCTGCCAGCGTGCGGGCCTGAAGACGCTGCTGGTCTCGGGCGGTTTCACTTTCTTCAGCGAGCGCATCCGCACGCGCCTGAAGCTCGACTTCGCACGCGCCAACGTGCTCGAGATCGAAGCCGGTGCGCTGACCGGCCGGCTCGTCGACCGCCCTTGGGGCGACATCGTCGACGGCGCCGAGAAGAAGCGCGTCCTGCTCGAAGTGTGTGAACTGATGGGCGTAGCGCCCGAGCAAGCCATCGCCGTCGGCGACGGCGCGAACGACCTGCCGATGATGGGCGTGGCCGGCCTGAGCATCGCCTACCACCCGAAGCCCGCGGTTCGCGAGCAGGCCATGATCGCCATCATGGCTGGCGGCATGGAACGCGCGCTCGAACTCTTCAGCGGCTGACGCGGTTGCTCGCGGCAGGCGCGGCGCCGGCCGTGTCACGCAGGGCTTCGAGCCGCAGCGAGGCGCGCTGCATCACCGTGGTCACGGTGGCCAGCTCGGCCTCGGTCGCACCTTCGACCATCGCCGAGACCACCTCGAACTGCACCTTCAGCGTCTTCGCGGCGAGCGCCTGACCCGCCGGCGTGAGATAGAGGCGCCGGATGCGCGCGTCCGCCGCATCGGCCTCGCGCATCACCAGCGCCTTGCCTTCCATCTGCGTGAGCAGCATGCTGACGCCGCTCTTCGCCACGAAACAACGTGCCGCCAGCTCCTGCTGCGTGATGCCGGGCACCGTGGCCAGCGTGGCCAGCACCTCGTGCTCGCCGACACGCAGGCCGAGCTCGGCCAGGCGCGCCGTCATCACCGCGTCGCACAGGTTGTAGGCGCGCACGGCGGCGAGCCAGCTCTGCGTGCCATGCGGCGACGACGGGGCTCGCGACGGGTTTCGGGCGCTCATGGCATTTGGTTCAATGTTGAACTATACTGTTCAAACTTGAACCAGTTTAGCACCCCATGAACCTCTACCTGCGCTTGCTCTGGACCTTGTTTCGCGCCTGGCGCGCGCCGCGGCTGGAACCCGGCGACACTCTGACGCGCACCTTGCGGGTGCTGCCGAACGACCTCGACATCAACGGCCACATGAACAACGGGCGCTACCTGACCGTCATCGACCTGATGCTGGTCGAGTACTTCGTGCGCACCGGCTTCGCCACGCTGATGCTGCGCCAGGGCTGGCGCCCGATGGCGGGCGGCTCGTTCATCACCTACCGGCGCGGGCTGATGCCGCTGCAGACCTACACGCTCCGCTTTCGCCTCGACGCGAGCGACGCGCACTGGAACTACATGCGTTTCGAGTTTGTACGCGGCGAGCGTGTCTGCGCAGCGGGCTACATGAAGGGCGCGGCGGTGGCGCGCACCGGCCTCGTGCCGAACGCCGAGTCGTACGCCGCGATGGGCCGGCCCGTGCCGCTCGCGGCCCTGCCCGCGCCGGTACGTGACTGGCTCGCCGCAGAACACGGCGTGATCAACGCCGCCTGGTGAAACACGCACCGGCACTCAACCCGGCATGACGACCATGCCGTCGGCATCGGCATAGAGCCACTCGCCCGGCCGCACCCACACACCCTGCACCTGCACCGGCACGTCGCGCTGGCCTTCGTTGCGCTTCTCGGTCGGCAGCGGCATCAAGCCAAGCGCGCGGATGCCGACATCGCTCGTGGCCAGTTCGGCCGCATCACGCACACAACCATCGACCACCACACCGGCCCAGCCGTTCTTCGCCGCGGCCGCGCCGAGGTTGCCACCGACCAGCGCACGCCGCAGCGAGCCGCCGCCGTCGACCACGAGCACGCGGCCGAGCCCCGGCGAATCGACCGCGGCTCTCACGAGCGAGTTGTCCTCGAAGCACTTCACCGTGCTCACCGGTCCGCTGAACTTGAGCTTCTTGCCGTAGTCACGGAACACCGGCGGCAGCACGCGGAAGGCGCCGTCGGTGTCGTTCTTGTGCGCGTCGCACAGGTCGCAGGTGGCGAAGTCTCGGGCTGTCGTGCTCATGCTGTGGTCACTTTCCGGTTCGGGGGTTTCACGTCTTCGCGACGCGGCGGCAGCATCGGCTGGTGCTCGCGCGACGTGTGCAGGATGATCGATGTGGCGGTTTCGGTCAGCAGGCAGAACTTGCTGACCACGGCGTCCAGGTGGCGCACGTCGATCACCGCGATCTCGAGCACCCAGCTGTCTTCACCGGTCACGTTGTAGGCGTTGATGCATTCCGGCGTCTGCGAGATCAGCTTGGTGATGCGCGCGTAGTCGCAGCGGCCGATGCGGATCACGGCGCGGATGCCGTAACCGAGCTTGCCCAGGTCCACGGTCGCGCGGTAGCCGCTGATGACGCCCGAGGCTTCGAGCTTGCGCACCCGTTCGGTCACCGCGGGCTGGCTCAGGTGCACACGCCGGCCGAGCTCGGCCATCGTCAGGCGCGCGTCGGCCTGAAGCTCGGCGAGGATGCGGGTGTCGTGGTGGTCGAGCTCGGCGCTCAAGGTCGCGGCCATGGTTTTCCTTTGAATCAACGGCCAGGCGCTCTCAAAAGCGTGAAGTGCGCATGGATGCGAGCGCGATGCTTTCATACGATACGAGTCACTGTCAACCTCCATGCGCCCCATGAGAACCATCACCTCGCCTGCCTCGCCGACATCGGGCGCACCCGCCACGACCCGCCTGTCGCCGCTGCTGCTGATGTGCCTGGCGGCCACCTGGCTGGTCTGGGGCTCGACGTATCTGGCGATCAAGTTCGCACTCGTCAGCTTCCCGCCGTTCTTCCAGATGGGCACACGTTTCCTGTTCGCCGGCGCGCTGCTGATGGCCTGGAAACGCTGGCGCGGCGCGCCCTGGCCGAACCGCCGGCAGTGGCGCAACGCCCTGCTCGTGGGCACGCTGATGCTGGGTGGCGGCATGGGCGGCACGGCCTATGCCGAAGTGAGCGTCGGTTCGGGCCTGGTCGTGGCCTTCATTGCCGTGAGCCCGCTGATGATCGCTGCGCTGAACCGGCTCTGGGGCGTGGTGCCGAGCCGGCTCGAAATCGCCGGCATCGTGGTCGGCCTCGCGGGCGTGCTGCTGCTGACGCAGGGTGCAGGCTTCTCGGCGTCACCGACCGGCCTGGCCGCGATCGCGATCGCCTGCGCCACCTGGTCGCTCGGCAGCGTGCTGAGCCAACGTGTCTGGCCGCTGGCGCCGGGCGCCACCGGCTTCGCCAGCGAGATGATCTGCGGTGGCGTGGTGCTGATGTTGATGTCGGCGCTGGCCGGTGAAACGCCGGTCTGGCCGCCCCAGCCGCTGGCCTTCGCGGCGTGGTTGTACCTCGTGGTGTTCGGCTCGCTGATCGCCTTCAACGCCTACATGGTGCTGCTGGCGCAGGCCCCGGCTGCATTGGCGTCGAGCTACACCTTCGTCAACCCGGTCATCGCGATGCTGCTCGGCGTGGGCGTGGCCGGCGAGTCGGTCACGGGCGCCGAGTGGGCGGCCGTGACGGTGGTTCTGGCGGGCGTTCTGTTGCTGCTGTGGAAACGGGCGCGCTGACCGCTTCGAGCCGGTAACCCACGCCGTAGACCGCGGCGAGTCGAAAGCCGTTGTCCGGCGTCAGCGCGAGCTTGGTCCGCACCCTTGAGGCGTGGGTGTCGAGCGAGCGTGAGGTCACTTCGGCGGCCGCGCCCCAGACCGCTTGCAGCAGGTGTTCGCGCGAGAGCAGGCGGCCTAGGTTCTGGAACAGGAACAGGGCCAGATCGAACTCCTTCTGCTTGAGCGCGACCGCCGCGTCGCCGATGAGCGCGCGCCGTGTCGCCGGCTCGAGCCGGTAGCGGCCGAACACCAGATCGGACTCTTGCTGGCGGTGGTAAGAGCGCCGCAGCAAGGCGTTGATGCGCGCGCCGAGTTCGTCGATGCGCACCGGCTTGACCATGAAGTCGTCGGCACCCGCGGCCAGGCCCTCGATCACGTCGGCCTCGTTGCGAGACTCGGTGACGAAGAGCACGGGCACCCGTTCCTTAAGCTGCACACGCGCCCAGCGCAGCACTTCGAGGCCGCTGAAATCGGGCAACGTCCAGTCGATCAGCAACAGGTCGAAACTCTCGCGCCGTAGCGCTCGCAGCAAGGCGACGCTGCTGTCGAAGCGGTGGCAATCGTGACCGAGCGCCGCGAGGGCCTGCTGGCTGATCTGGTGTTGGGTGCTGTCGTCGTGCAGAGCGGCCACGCGCATTGAATACTTTCCGGCAGGCGTCTTCTGCAGCCTTTCTGGGCGCGATCGTCTCGCAGCGCATGCCCTTTCCCGGCAGCGACGAACAATCCTTCGTGTATAGGCGGCACAAACTCGGCCGGCTGTGGGGCGCGTGCAACTGCGGTGCGTAGGATGTCGGCCGGCGCGGCCGACACCGCCTGCTTCAGCGCCGCGCGTTGGCGCGGATCGCGGTCAGCGTGGCGCGCGAGGTGCTCACGTCGGCGTCGAGCTTCACGTGGATCAGCGTCGGTTTGCCGGCGGCCAGCGCGGCAACGAAAGCCGGCTCGAACTGCGCCGTGCTGTCCACGCGCTCGGCACGCCAGCCGTAGGCCAGCGCGAGCGCGGCGAAGTCGGGGTTGAACAGGTCGCTGCCACTCACGCGCCCCGGGTACTCGCGCTCCTGGTGCATGCGGATCGTGCCGTAGGTGCCGTTGTCGACCACGATGCTGATCAGCTTGCCGATGCCCGTGCCGGCGCCGTGACCCGTGGCCGTGGCGAGTTCCTGCCCGGTCATCAGGAAGTCGCCGTCACCGGCGATGTTGATCACGGTGCGCTGCGGCTGCAGCAGCGCGGCCGCGATCGCGGCCGGCACGCCGTAACCCATCGCACCCGAGGTCGGCGCGAGCTGGCTGCGGCCACCGTGTTGCAGGCTCGGATAGCGGTAGTAGCGGTGCAGCCAGCCGCTGTAGTTGCCAGCGCCGTTGGTCAAAACGCTGTCGGCCGGCGCGAGGCGCTGGATCGTCTTCACCAGCACCGCCATGTCCATCGGTTCGACGCTGTGCGCCACGTGATTCGCTTCGTAGTCGGCGTGCGCCGAGGCGGTCCAGTCGGCCCACGGCACGGTCGGTGGTGGCGCCAGCGTCTCCAGCGCCTTCGCGGCGCAGGCCATTGCCGACTGCAGCATCAGGTCGGCGTGGTAGACCCGCCCGAGTTCCTCAGCGCCGGCATGGATGTGGATCAGCTTCTGCTTCGGCCGCGGTGCCTGCAGCAGCGTGTAACCCCCGGTCGTCATCTCGCCCAGGCGCGGGCCGATGGCGATGATCAGGTCGGCTTCTTCGACACGGCGCGCCAGCTTCGGGTTGATGCCGATGCCCACGTCGCCGGCGTAGTTCGCGTGCCGGTTGTCGAACAGGTCCTGGAAGCGGAACGCACAGCCCACGGGCAGGTTCCAGCCTTCGGCGAAACGCTGCATCGCGGCGCAGGCATTGGCGTCCCAGCCGCTGCCGCCGACGATCACGAGCGGCTGCTTCGCCGCCAGCAGCATCGTGCGCACATCGCGCAGCGCGCCCGGTGCCGGCCACGCCAGCGCCGGCTCGGCGCGCGGCAACACCGGCGCTTCGGTCAGCGTGGTCAGCATGTCTTCGGGCAGCACCAGCACCACCGGGCCGGGGCGGCCCTGCATCGCGGTGTGGAAAGCGCGCGCGATGTATTCGGGCAGGCGGTCGGCGTCGTGCACCTCGCCGACCCACTTGGCAAAGCCGAGCGTGCCGGGGCCGAAGACCTGGCGGTAGTCGAGCTCCTGGAAGGCTTCGCGGTCGCGCTGCACGCTCGCCACCTGGCCGATGAAGAGGATCATCGGCGTGCTGTCCTGGAACGCTGTGTGCAGGCCGATGCTCGCATTCGTGGCGCCCGGCCCGCGGGTCACGAAGCAGATGCCCGGGCGGCCCGAGAGCTTGCCCTGCGCTTCGGCCATGAAGGCCGCGCCGCCCTCTTGCCGGCAGGCGATGAAGCGGATGCGATCACGGTGTTCGTGAAAGCCATCGAGCACGGCGAGGTAACTTTCGCCGGGCACGCCGAACACGGTGTCGACACCTTGTTCGATCAGGGCTTCGACGAGCGCGTGGCCGCCGAGGCGGGCGGGTGTGGGCGAGGTCATGTCACGGGGCTCCGCTCAAAAGAACGAAGTGTGCCCTGCCGGGCCGCCGATTTTCAGGCGGCGGCTTGTGGCACGAGGTTCGTGCGCCGCACCTTGCGCACGTTGAAAGCGTTGACGATCAACACCGCCTGCACGATGGCGATGCCCAGCCACACCTGCGCCGGGCGGTGCAGGTCCATCAGCGTGCCGAACAGCAGCGGCGCCACGGCCTGGCCGATATCGAGCCCGGAGTAGACGACGCCGTAGACCCGGCCGGTCGCGTTCGGCGGCGAAGCGCGCTTGACGATCAGGTCGCGCGACGGCCCGGCGATGCCAGCACCGAAGCCCATCACGCCGAACAATACCGGCACGGCCAGCGGCGGCACGTCGAGAAAGCCGATCGTCAGCGCGACCGTGGCCGCCACGCCGAAGCCGATGCCGATGATGCGTTCGCAGCGGCTCGGGTCGCCGACGAGGAAGCCTCCGGTCAGCATGCCGGCGGCGCTGCAGACCATGTAGATCGTGAGGCAGGCCGCCGCCGCGCTGACCGGCACGTCGTGCAGCAGCCGCGCCGCTTCGGGCGCGAAGGCCTGCACACCGCTGAGCGACATCGCGAACAGGAAGAAGAAGCCGAAACACATCCAGACCGCGGGGATCTTCAGGAAGTCGAGGCTGCCTTCGGTGGCCGGCGGCGTGTCGCTGACAGCGGCCTTCTTCGGCGGCGTCATGTCGAGCGCGAGCTGCCCGCGGTTGAGCCACAACAGCAGCATCACCGCGAAGGTCAGAACACCCGCGCACACCAGCGCCACGCGCCAGCCGTAGGCCAGCGCGAGCGGCACCAGCAGGGCCGGCGCCACCGCCCAGCCCAGGCTGCCGGTGATGCCGTGCGCGCTGAAGGCATGTCCCAGGCGCGAGGGGTGGACCTTGCGGTTGAGCAGCGTGTAGTCGACCGGGTGAAACACGCCGTTGCCGATGCCGGCCACGACCGAGCTGGCGGCGAGCATCCAGTAACTCTGGCTGGCCGCGTAGCCGAAAGCCGCAGCGCCCAGCAGCGTGAGGCCCGCGAACAATACCGGGCGCGGCCCGAAACGGTCGACCATGAAGCCCGACAGCGCCTGCACGATGCACGAGACCACGAAGAAGATCGACATCAGCAGGCCGAGCTCGGCGTAGCTGGCATTGAAGTCGTCCTTCAGCCACGGGAACAGCGGCGCCAGCAACAACTGGCTGAAGTGGCTGATCAGGTGGGCGGTGCCGACCAGGCCGATCAGCTGGGCGTCCTGGCGCGCCGGGGGGGCTGCAGCCGTGAGGGTGGTCATGGAAGCGTCGAAAGTGGCGAAACGGACCCGATGGTAGGCGCGTGCGGCTCGTCCGGATTACGATAGCTCGTCAAGTTCTGTCGAGAACCCGCCAATGAAGACGATGCATCGCGCCGCCCCGGTGTCGCCGCTGCGGCACAAGCCGTCGGCCGAACGACCGCTGCGTGCGAACCTGCTGCACTTCAGCGCCGACACGCACGTCGTGCCGCACCGCCATGACTGGGCCCAGCTCGCGATGTCGGCTGCCGGCGTGGTGCGGCTGACGGTCGAGCATGGCACCTACATCGTTCCGCCGTCGCGTGCCGTGTGGGTCCCGCCGGGGGTGGAACACGCCGTCACCGTGCTCGAAGACGCCGACCTGCTGACGGTCTACCTGCACCAGCCGCGCGGGCGCTGCGGGCCGCAGGTGGCGCGCGCGCTCGAAGTCGAATGGCGCCAGTGCCGCGTGCTCGAAGTCTCAAGCCTGCTGCGTGCACTGGCCCTCGAACTCGACACCAGCCCCGACGGCGGCGCGCCGCTGGACGCCAGCGCGCGGCAGCGCGAGCGCCGCCTGAGCGCCCTGTTCGTCGACGAGCTGCGGCGGGCACCGCCGGTGGCGCTCGGTGTCGACCTGCCGAACGACAAACGCCTGCGCGCGCTGTGCGAGGCGGTGCTCGACAACCCGACGCTGCACACCACGCTCGACGGCTGGGCCGTTGATTCCGGCGCCAGCCCGCGCACTGTGGCACGCCTGTTCCGCAGCGAACTGGGCACCTCGTTCGTGCAGTGGCGTCAACGTGTGCTGCTGGCCCGGGCGGTGAGCCTGGCGGCGCGCAAGATGCCGATGGCCGCCATCGCCGCCGAGCTCGGCTACGCCAGCCCGAGTGCCTTCAGCGCGATGGTTCGGCGCTCGATGGGCGCCCCGCCGAGCCGCTTCTTCGCGTCGTGACGCGGCCGGCCGGCTCAGTCAAGCCCCGCATCCTCAGGGCTTGGCGAATGCGCCGCGCGAACATAGACTCCAGCGTTGAGCCGTGCTGTAGCGGTTCGTACCGCCACGGCAGCAGGGGATCACGTGCTCACATCATTGTTCGGTGACCTCGGCCCCGCAAAGGGCCCGAAGAAGCGGGGCGTCGGAGAAGACGAATCCGACCACGGCTTCGCCGCCACGGCCATCATGCAGACCATGGCCACCGAGGTCAACGAACGTGGCCAGATGGTCGACCGCCACTCGCACGACCTGGTCGTCACCGGCTCGCCGGCCCAGGCGATCCGCGAACACTTCGCCGCCACCCGCTCCGACCTCGACACCGCCACCTCGCTGATCACGCTGCTCGACCCGGTCGGCGTGTGGGCCTCGGCCGTCATCAAGGCGTTGTCCGATGCCGGTGGCCGGCCGGTCGAGCGGTTGCACCTGCGCGAGCACTCCACGCTGCGCACGCTGGCCACGATCGAGCGCACCACGCTGGTCCGGCGCCACGAAGAAACGCTGCGCATCTACCACGCCGACGTGCGCGCGCCGGGCAAAGACACCGCCGAGATCCCGGTCGCGCTGATGGAGCGCAGCCAGATGACGACCGTGATCATCGGCCCGATGCAGCCGCATGCGATCGACGCGCTGTTCGACTCGCTGCTCGCCGCCGTGTCGATGCCGAACTGGCGCTGCCCGAACCTGCTCTTCATGCTGCCGCCGAACGCGGTCTGGATCGCCAACAAGGTCAGCGCCGTGGTCTGGCCAGCCGGGTTGCATGTCGACGTGATCAGCGAGTCGATGACCGGCGCCTCGTCGGTCTGGAACGCGATGCTCGGCATCTGGAACCAGATCAAGCAGCAGCCTGGCTGGCAGCCTTCGGCGCACCCGCCGCTCGAGGGCGAAAACGGTTTCCCGATCAAGGTCAGCGAGCTCGACAGCTCGCACGCACGCTCGCTCACCGGCATGCCGCTCGCGAACGGCACGGTGGCCGCGGCCCCGGTCGCGCCTGCGGCACCGCACGTGATGCGCGTCAGCCGCCACGTGCTCGACCCGATGCGTGCCAAGCAGGCGCTGGCCGGGCTGTTGCCGCTCGAAGGACTGCTCGGCTGTGCCGTGGTCGATTCCACCACCGGCCTAGTGCTCGCACGCGAAGTGCGCGAAGACCAGCCGGTCGACATGGACCTGGCCGCCGCCGCCAGCGCCCAGGTGCTGCGCGCCCACCGCCAGGCCGCGCGTGCGATGGGGCTGTCGGAGCAGATCGACGAAGTGATGACGAGCGCCGGCCCGCGCCACCACGTGATGCGTACCGTCTCGCGCCACCCCGAGCTGTTCCTCGTAGCCCTGCTCGACAAGCAGCGCAGCAACCTTGCGCTGGCCCGCTTCCAGCTGATGGAGCTCGAGCGCGGCATGATGTGATCGCGCGGCGCATCAACGCGCCGCCCGCCGCTCACTTCAGCTGTTCGACACCCTTGTTCGCGAGCGCGTCGGCGCGCTCGTTGCCCGGGTCGCCCGAGTGGCCCTTGACCCAGCGCCACTCCACCGCGTGCAGGTTGCGCAACGCGTCCAGGCGCTGCCAGAGTTCGGTGTTCTTCACCGGCTTCTTGTCGGCGGTTTTCCAACCGCGTTGTTTCCAGCCGTGGATCCATTCGGTGATGCCCTGGCGCACGTACTGGCTGTCGGTATAGATCGTGACATCGCAAGTGCGCTTGAGCGAGTTCAGCGCCTCGATCACCGCAGTCAGTTCCATGCGGTTGTTGGTCGTCAGCGCCTCGCCGCCGAACAATTCCTTCTCGTGCTCGCCGGTCTGCAGCCAGGCGCCCCACCCGCCTCTACCGGGGTTGCCCTTGCAGGCGCCATCGGTGTAGACCGTGACGTGAGGGCGCTTGATGGCGCCTGGTTCAATGTTCATGGGAGTCGGTGTTCGAATGTTGATGGTTGTTGGCGACGACCGGCGCCGGCGCGGCGTGTTTGAGGGCGCGCTGCTCGCGCACCAGACCTACCAGCCGCATGCCGCGCACACGCTTGACGGCGACGACGAAGTAGACCGCGCCGAACACGGGCCACCAGCGTTCGCCGATGTGCTCGGCCCACGCAAAACGCGACAACCAGGCCTGTGAGCGCAGCGGAGGCAGGTAACAGCCGAAGCGCCCGGCCTCGACCTCGAAGCTGAGCAGGCGCAGCCAGTCGCGCAGCCGGCGGTAGCGCATGAACTCGCCCCCGCCGGGCAGAAAGAGATCGCGCTTCTTGCCGAGCCCTAGGCCGCGCCGCAAGCGACCGATGGCCTGGCGCAGACCCCACAGGCTGGCCGGGTTGAAGCCAACGATCACGACCCGGCCTTCGGGCACCAGCACCCGTTCGACTTCGCGCAGCGCGAGGTGCGGGTCGCGCGCGAGTTCAAGCGCGTGGGGCAGCACGACGAGGTCGAGGCTGCTGCTGTCGAAGGGCAAGGCGTCGAAGTCGCAGTGCAGCGCCACCACGGCGCGTGGCACCTTGGCCGCGTCGACGGGTTTCGCGCCTTCGGGTGCCGCGGTCTCGACGGCCACCCAGCGGTGCGGCATGCGGTTGGCGGCGAGCGCATCGAGTTCGGGCAGGCCGAGCTGCAACGCATGAAAGCCGAACAGGTCGACCACGGCCGTGTCGAGATGCCCCTGCTCCCACTCGAGCACGTAACGACCCGCCGGCGTTTGCAGCCATTCGGTCAAACCTATAATCGCGCGCTCTGCCATGAACCTGATTGCCCTGCCCGCTTTTTCCGACAACTACATCTGGATGCTCCACGATGGCCAGCGAGCCGTCGTCGTCGATCCGGGGGAATCGGCGCCGGTGATCGAGGCGCTCGACTCGCACAGGCTGGAACTGGCCGCGATTCTAGTGACCCACCACCACGCCGACCATGTCGGCGGCATCGCCGATCTGCGCCCGCGTTTGCAGGGCGCCGTCTACGGCCCGCGGCGCGAGCGCATTCCCGAGCCGTTCGTCGCACTCGACGACGGCGATGCGGTCGAGGTGCTCGGCCTGCGTTTCGCGGTGATCGACGTGCCCGGCCACACCAGCGGGCACATCGCGTATTTCACCGAAGAGGGCGGCGGTGCTCCGATCCTGTTCTGCGGCGACACGCTGTTTTCCGGCGGCTGCGGCCGGCTGTTCGAGGGCACGCCCGCGCAGATGCACCATTCGCTGTCGCGCCTGGCCGGCCTGCCGGGCGCCACACGGGTCTGCTGCGCCCACGAGTACACCTTGTCGAACCTGAAGTTCGCACGCGCCGTCGAGCCGGTCAACGCGGCCCTGGCCGACTACACCGCGTGGTGCGAAGCGCAACGCGCGAATGGCCAGCCGACTTTGCCGTCGTCGATCGCCACCGAGCGGCTCGTCAACCCTTTCTTGCGCTGCGCCGAACCCGGTGTGGCCCTCACCGCGCAGGCCCGTGGCGCACCGAACACCGACCCGGTGGCGGTGCTCGCTGCGCTGCGCCAATGGAAGAACGAATTCCGATGACATTTTCACAGCACCGCCGGCGGGACCGGTTGATAGCCTCCACCCTGCCGACGCTGCTGCTGTTCGCGGCCTTGCTGTCGGGTTGTGCCATCACCCCGCCCGACGCGGCTCCTGGCGAAACGCCGTCGAGCACCGCCCCGGTCGCCGCAGCGCCTGGCAGCGCCGCCGCGCTGCCGGCCACGGCCAGTGCCAGCCCCGGCAGCGCGGCCTCGGCGCCTGAAACAGAAGTCGCCACCGCGCCCGTGCCCGTCGACCCGCTGCGCCCCGAAGTTCGCCTCGACCTCGACGACCGCTCCGCACAAACCGACCTCTGGGCGCGCGTGCGCCGCGGCTTCGCGATGCCCGACCTCGAAGGCGAGCTCGTGCGCAACCGCGAGCAGTGGTACGCCACACGTCCCGACTACGTGCAGCGCATGACCGAGCGCGGTGGGCGCTATCTGTTCCACATCGTCGAAGAACTCGAAAGCCGCGGCATGCCGACCGAACTGGCCCTGCTGCCCTTCATCGAAAGTGCCTTCAACCCGCAGGCCATGTCGAGCGCCAAGGCCTCGGGCATGTGGCAGTTCATTCCCTCGACCGGCAAGGACTTTTCGCTCAAGCAGAACATCTTCCGCGACGACCGGCGCGACGTGCTCGCCTCGACCCGCGCCGCGCTCGACTACCTGCAGAAACTGCACGGCATGTTCGGCGACTGGCACCTCGCGCTGGCCGCCTACAACTGGGGTGAAGGCAGCGTGCAGCGTGCGATCAAGCGCAACCAGAAGCTCGGGTTGCCGACCGACTACGCCAGCCTGAAGATGCCGAACGAAACACAGTACTACGTGCCCAAGCTGCAGGCGGTGAAGAACATCGTGGCGCGACCAGCCGACTTCAACCTCGCGCTGCCGGTGCTGTCGAACCACCCCTACTTCCTGAGCGTGCCGATCGAGCGCGACATGGACGTGGCGGTCGCGGTGCGCCTGGCCGGCATGCGGCTCGAAGACTTCCAGACCCTGAACCCGCAGATGAACAAGCCGGTGATCCTGGCTGCGGGCACGCAGCAGGTGCTGCTGCCTTACGACAACGCCAACCGCTTCGTGCGCGAGCTGCCGCTGTACCGCGGCCCGCTCGCCAGCTGGACGGCGTGGACGGTGCCCAAGACCATGCGCCCGTCGGAAGCGGCACGGCAGGTCGGCATGGACGAAGCTGAACTGCGCGAGGTCAACCGCATTCCGCTGCGCATGCTGGTCACCACAGGTTCCACGCTGCTGGTGCCACGCGCGGCGCACCGCACCACCGACGTGTCTGTCGAGGTGGCCGACAACGCGTCGATGTCGCTCGCCCCCGACGGCCCGGCGCTGCGCAAGGTGTCGCTCAAGGCCGGCCGCAAGGACAGCGTGGCCACGGTCGCGAAGCGGTACCGCGTCAGCGCGGCGCAGGTGGCGCAGTGGAACGACGTGGCTGCATCGGCGAGCTTCCGGCCGGGGCAGAGCATCACCGTCTATGTCGCCGGCAAGGCGGCGCGTGGCGCCAAAGTGGCGAAGGCGAAGGCCGGCCCGCACAAGGCGACACGCACGGCCGTCGCGCCCCGCAAGGCGGTGGTCAAGCCAGGCCGCGTGGCGGCGGTCAAGCCGGCGCAGACGCGCAACTGAGCGCGCCCGGCGGTCAGCGCCGGTCGACCAGCGCGTGGGCGATGGTGCCCAGGTCCACGTACTCCAGTTCGCTGCCGATCGGCACACCACGCGCCAGCCGCGTCACGCGCAGGCCGCGTGCTTTCAGCGCTTCGGCCAGCACGTGGGCCGTGGCCTCGCCTTCGGCGGTGAAGTTGGTCGCGATGATCACCTCTTCGGTCGCTTCATCGCTCGCACGCTCCAGCAACTGCTGCGCGCCGATGTCACTGCTGCCGATGCCGTCGAGCGGGCTGAGCCGCCCCATCAGCACGAAGTACAGGCCACGGTAGCTGCCGGTGCGCTCGAGCGCCGCCTGGTCGGCCGGCGTTTCGACCACGCACAGCTGCTTGGCGTCGCGGCTCGGGTCGAGGCAGGTGCGGCAGACCGGCGCTTCGGTGAAGGTGTGGCAGCGTTCGCAGTGGCGCACGTGCGCCACTGCCGACTGCAGAGCGTGCGCGATCTGCTGCGCGCCTTCGCGGTCGTGCTGCAGCAGGTGAAAGGCCATGCGCTGCGCCGACTTCACGCCGACGCCGGGCAGGCGGCGCAGCGCGTCGACCAGCGCGTCGAGCGAAGGTTCGGTCACTGCGGTGTCGGGTTCAGAACGGGAACTTCATGCCGGGCGGCAGCGGCATGCCGGCCGTCAGCTTGCCCATCTTTTCCTGGCTCAGCTCTTCGGCGCGGCGCACGCCGTCGTTGAAGGCGGCAGCCACCAGATCTTCGAGCATGTCCTTGTCGTCGGCGAGCAGGCTCGGGTCGATGGTGATGCGCTTGACGTCGTGCTTGCAGGTCATCACCACCTTCACGAGGCCGGCGCCCGACTGGCCTTCGACCTCGATGGTGGCGAGTTCTTCCTGCGCCTTCTTCAGGTTGTCCTGCATCGCCTGGGCCTGCTTCATCAGACCGGCGAGTTGGTTCTTCATCATGGTGTTGTTCGCTCCTGCGATGTCAGTGGGGTTTGACCGAGCCGGGCACGATGCGCGCAGTCTTGTACTGCGCCATCAGGGCCTGCACCAGCGGGTCGTCGTGGATGATCTGTTCGGCCTGCGCCTGGCGGCGTGCGCGCTCGGCGGCTTCACGTTTGGCGGGCGAGTCTTCGGCCACACCGGGTTCGAGTGCGAGGCGCACGGTGCACCCCAGCGTCTGCGCCAGCGCAGCCTGCAGCTTGTCGGCGTGCACGGGGGCGCGCAGCATCTCGCGTTCGACCCGCAGGCGGCAGTCGACACCCGCGGCGCTTTCGTCGAAAGCCAGGCACTGCGCCTGCATCGCGAGTTCGCGGACCAGCGCGCCGATGCTGTTCGCATCGATCATCTGGCGCACCAGCGCGGCCCAGCGTTCGCCGAGCGGGCTCGGCACGAGCGTGACAGCCGCTGCGGGCACCACAGGCGCCGCCAACACCGGCTCGGGTTCACGCACGCTGTGCTGCGCCGGGGCGGACTCTGATTCTTCTTCGAACGGCACGTCGAGCCAGGGCGGCGGCTCGCTCGCCGCGACCCGCGCACGCGCCACCGGCGCGGCCGCCACCACCGCCGGCTGCGCGACCGGCACGGCACGCACCGGCGCCGGGCTGGCTGCGGATGAAACGGCCACTCGTTCCTTCGCTGCCGGAGTGTCGGACACGACCCGCGGCTTCGGCGCCGTGCCCTGCGCTGGCGGCTTGAACGCGAGCATTCGCAGCAGCACCATCACGAGGCCGCTGTATTCGTCGGGCGCCAGGCCGAGTTCGGCGCGGCCGTGCAGCACGATGCTGTAGAGCACCTGGGTCTCGTCGGGCGCCAGCAGGGCCGACAGGCGCACTGCCGTCGGCGTGTCGGGGTCGTTCGCGTCGAGCGCATCGGGCACGGCCTGCAGCACCGCCATCTGCTGCAGGAGCGCCGCCAGTTCTTCGAGCGTGCCGCCGGCCGAAAGGCCGAGCGCGCGCAAGGCATCGGCCGCCGCGACGAGCGCGGCGCCGTCACCGGCTGCCAGCGCTTCGACGATGCGCACCGCATGGCCGCGGTCGACGGCGCCAAGCATCAGGCGCACGCCGGCTTCTTCGACCGCACCAGCGCCGAAAGCGATGGCCTGGTCGGTGAGCGACAGGCCGTCGCGCATCGAACCTCGCGCCGCACGCGCCAGCAAGCGCAGCGCGCCCGGCTCGGCGGCGATGTCCTCTTTCGCCAGCACGTCGGCCAGGTGCTCCTGGACCGTCTGCGGCGCCATCGGCCGCAGGTTGAACTGCAGGCAGCGCGACAGCACCGTCGGCGGCACCTTCTGCGGGTCGGTGGTGGCGAGCACGAACTTGAGGTATTCGGGTGGCTCTTCAAGCGTCTTCAGCATCGCGTTGAACGCGGTGGTGGAGAGCATGTGCACTTCGTCGATCATGTAGACCTTGAAGCGCCCGAGCACCGGCTTGTACACGGCCTGGTCGAGCAGCTGCGAGATCTCTTCGACGCCGCGGTTCGAGGCCGCGTCGAGCTCCACGTAGTCGATGAAACGGCCGCTGTCGATGTCGCGGCAGGCCTCGCACACACCACAGGGCCGCGCGGTGATGCCACCCTGCCCGTCGGCGCCGGTGCAGTTGAGCGATTTGGCGAGGATGCGCGAGATCGTCGTCTTGCCCACGCCGCGCGTGCCGGTGAACAGGTAGGCGTGGTGCAGGCGCTGCTGCGTGAGTGCGTTCGAGAGCGCCTGCACCACGTGCTCCTGCCCGACCAGCGCTTCGAAATTGGGCGGCCGGTACTTGCGGGCCAATACGACGTAAGACATGAGTTCATTCTACGGGGGGGCTCGCCGGGCTCGGCCCGGCGACCTGCGCCAGTACCGGATAATTCCGCCGTCCGATCCCGATTCTCCAGCCCGACACCCCTCGATGAACCCCACCGTCGCCCCCATCGCCCACAGCGCCACACTCAGCTACGAGCAGGCCGGTGTCAACTACGACCTGATCGACCCGCTCAAGGTCACCGCGCAGCGCGCCGCGGCGGCCACCGCAGTGCACTTGGGCAAGCACGGTTTCAGCGAAGTGAAGGCCTCGCGCGGCGAATCGGCCTACGTGGTCGACGTCGGCCCGTTCTACATCGCCAGCATCGTCGAGTGCCTGGGCTCGAAGGCGCTGGTCGCCGACGAGATGCACACGCTCACCGGCAAGAGTTATTACGACAGCATCGCGCAAGACACCATCGCGATGGCGATCAACGACCTGATCACCGTCGGCGCCACGCCGCTCGTGGTGCAGGCCTACTGGGCCGCCGGCGGCTCCGACTGGTTCGCCGACGCGCAGCGTGCCCAAGCCCTCGTCGACGGCTGGAAACGCGCCTGCGACGCCTGCAGCGTGGCCTGGGGCGGCGGCGAGACACCGGCGCTCGCCGGCATCGTGGCCGACGGCCGCATCGACCTCGCCGCGTCGTGCACCGGCCTGATCAACCCGAAAGAGCGCCTTTCTGTCGGCGACAAGCTCGCGCCCGGCGACGCGATCGTGCTGCTCGCGTCGAGCGGCATCCACGCCAACGGCCTGAGCCTGGCGCGCAAGCTGGTCGAGCGGCTGCCGCAGGGATACCTGACGCCGGTGCTGCCCGGCCTCTCGTACGGCGAAGCGCTGCTCGCGCCGACGGTGCTCTACTCACCCGTCACTGAAGCGCTCTACAAGGCCGGCATCACGCCGCACTACTGCGCCAACATCACCGGCCACGGCTGGCGCAAGCTGCTGCGCCACCCGGCCGAGCACGGTTACCACATCCACACCGTCCCCGAGGTGACGCCGGTGCTCAAGTTCATCCAGCAGCACGCTCATCAAGACGACCGCGAGGCCTACAGCACCTTCAACATGGGCGCGGGTTTCGCGATCTTCGTGCCCGCCGCCGACGCGCAGCGCACGGTCGACGTGGCGCAGGCGCAAGGCATCAAAGCCTGGGTCGCCGGTGAAGTGCGCGCCGGCGCCAAGCAGCTCGTGATCGAGCCGCTGAACGTGCGCTTCGGCAGCGACGACCTGCAACTGCGTTGAACCCCCGCCCATGCTGCACCGGCTGATCGGCACGCTGCTGATCGCCGCACTCGCCGGTTGCGCCGGCGTGTTGCCGCAGGTCGAGCGGGTGCCGTCGAAGGCACTGCTCGGCGCACCCGAAGCCGCCCTCGTCACCCTTGCCCACGAAGCCGGCCTGAGCGAAGGCGCCAGCGGCGTCTGGCCGCTCCCGCAGGCCGCCTTCGCGCTCGACGCGCGGCTGGCGATGATCCACGCGGCCACGCGCTCGATCGACCTGCAGAGTTACCTGATCGCCGACGACGCGACCGGCCGGATGATCCTGCGCGCGCTGCGCGACGCGGCCATGCGCGGCGTGCGCGTGCGTGTGCTGGTCGACGACCTGTACACCACCGACATGGACCGGCTGCTGCTCGGCCTGGCCGCGCACCCGAACGTGGAAGTGCGCTTGTTCAACCCCTTCGTGACCGCACGCGACTCTTCGCTGCGCCGGCTCGTGGCGCTGGCGCGTGAGTTCAAGCGCCTGAACCACCGCATGCACAACAAGCTCTTCATCGCCGACGGCGCGGTCGCGATGGTGGGCGGGCGCAACCTGGCCGACGAATACTTCCTGCGGAGCAAACTGGGCAATTTCATCGACTTCGACCTGCTCGTCACCGGCGCCGTGCTGCCGCAGCTGAACCACTGGTTCGACCTGTACTGGAACAGCACGCAGGTCTACCCCGCGCTCGACATCGTGCGCGCGGCCGGCCCGCCGCCGGCCGCGGCCGAGGCGCTGCGCGCCGGCTTCGACCAGAACACCGCGGCCGACCCACCCGAGCCGGCGCCGACCGGCACCGACTTCTTCGGCGCCCCGCCCTTCAGCACCGCGTTGGCGCAACGGCGCTTTCGCTGGCTCGCCGCCGAGGCCTTCGCGTTTGCCGACTCGCCGCTGAAGATCGAACCGCAGAACTACAGCATCCCGGTCAACGACACGGTCACGCACCGTTTTCTGATGGCGCTGGGCGATGCGCACAACGAAGTGCTGCTGTTCTCGCCCTACTTCATTCCCGGCGCCGAAGCGCTCGACCGCATCAAGGCCCTGCGCGCCGCCGGCGTCAGCGTGCGCGTGGTCACCAACTCGCTCGCGGCCAGCGACGAGCCGCTGGTCAGCATCGGCCTGGAACGCCACCAGACCGACCTGCTGAAGATGGGCGTCGACCTGTACGAGATGAGTTCGACGCGCCTGAAGCTCGACAATACGCTGCGTGGCCTGCTCGGCGCGTCGACCGGGCGGCTGCACGCCAAGCTGGGCTTCATCGACCGCAAGACGGTACTCGTCGGCTCGATGAACCTCGACCCGCGCTCCGAGAAGATCAACACCGAGATCGGCATGATGGTGCACAGCCCCGAGCTGGCCAACATGATCCTCAGCGCCTTCAAGGTCGACGAACTGACCGGCGTCTACCGCGTCCAGCTGCGCCCCGACGGCCGCGGCGTGCGCTGGACCGCCGTCGACGCCGAGACCCAGGAAGAGCTCGACGTCGACCCCGACACCAGCATGCTGCAGCGCCTGCGGCTGATGCTGCTGTCGTGGTTCATTCCCGAAAGCCAGTTGTGAAGCGGAAGACCCTGCGCGCGGGGTGATGTCGCACTCGCCTAGAATGGCAGGTGACGGGCCTCCCCGCATGGAAGCGCGGCCAACCGGGTCAGGTCGGGAACGAAGCAGCCCCAACCGTTGTGACCAGTGCCGGGGTCAGGCTCGTCAACCCTCTCTTCGCGTCAAGCTGCCTGCTTGAACGCCATCACCGCCTGGTTGCGCAAGGTGCGCAACAGCGACAACTCCTTCTCGCCCAGCTCGATCCCGCCCGGCACCGCCTTGTCGGCGTAGATCAGCGCGAACGGTGCACCCTTCATCTGCATCGGCAGCAGCAGGAAGGCCGGCGCGTTGACGTGCTCGCTGTACCAGGCCGGCAACCGCGCCGCGATCTGCGCGACGGTGGCATCGGTGATCAGCGTGTCGGCGCCTTTCACGCACACGGCGGTGAACAGGTCGCCGCCGACTTTTAGCGGCACCTTGAACTTGGCCGACACGCCTTCGGCGTCCTCGCCCAGGCCGAAGCGGCCGGTGAGCGAATCGGTCTTGGCGTCGCGCAGGCAGAACACGATGCGCCGGAAGCCGAGCGCGCGGAACATGGTCTCGAGGATCATGCGCAACACGTCGTTGAGCTTGAAGTCTTCGACCATCGTGTTGGTGATGTCCTGGATGCCGGCGGCCAGCACCTCGGACGCATTCTCGAGCGCCGTCGGTTCGCGCTGCTGCACGATCGTGCGCGTAGCCTGCAGCGTGTGCGGCGTGAGCGAGTCGGTTCGCGGCTCGCGCAGCGTGGCCGCTTCACTCTGCGTGGGCGGCGTGACCAGCAGCCGCCGCGCCGGCGACTGCGGGCCGACCTGCAGGTTCATCGCGTGCGCCATCTCGGCCAGGCGCTTCTGCGCCGCTTCGGTGGCCGCTTCGATGCGCGCCGTCGGCACGCCCAGCGTGCGCGCATACCGTTTGGCCACGTCGGCGATCTTTGCTTTCGCGTGTTCGGGCTCCGAGCGCAACACGGTGTCGGCGATCTGGTTGGCGGCGAAGGTCAGCCAGCGCAGCCGTTCACCGGCGTCTTGCGGCTCGCGCGTCGGCGGCTCGCCACGCGGCTGGCGCATGCAGCGCTGCAGCGTGTCGGGCAGGCCCCAGGACTTGGCCACACCGATGCCGAGCGCTTCGAAGCTCAGGCCGAGCACGCTCGTCGAGGCCGTGTCTTCGCTGGGCGCTGCACCAGGCCGCGCCGGCCCGGCGCCGGCGACGATGCCACGCACCTGGCGCGCTTCTTCGGCAAAGTAGTACTCGGTCAGCAAGCGGCCCAGGTTCTGGAACATCGCGCCGATGAAGGCTTCTTCGCTGTCGCGGGCCACGCCGCCGAGTTCACTGGCCAGCATGCCGGCCATCAGCGCGCGCAGGAATTCTTCCTTCAGCTGGTTCGCATGTGCCTTGTCGTGCATGTGCTCGACCAGCACCAGGCTCGTCGCCAGGTTGCGGATGCCGGCAAAGCCGACCAGCGCCACCGCGCGCGAGATCGTGCTGACGCTGCCGCCCGCGCTCGAGAAGTGCGCGGTGTTGACGAGCCGCAGCAGCTTGTTGGTGAGCGCCACGTCTTTCAGGATTTCGCCGGCCAGGCTGCCGATGCTCTGGTTCTCGGAATTGGCGACCCGCTGGATGCGCGCGACCGAGTCCGACAGCGCGGGGAAATCGCTCTTGTGGCGCATGCGCCGCAGCAGGAAGTCGAGGGTGGCGTTGCCGTTGCCCGCCGAGCCGTCGGCATCTTCGGCGCTCGGCGCCGGGGCCAGCCAGCCCTGCAGCGCGTCGCGGAACGCGGCCGCGCTCGGCCAGCGCCGCACGGGGTCGCGCTCGATCGCGCGGCGCAGCAGCAGGCGCAGCGCGTCGTTCACTTCCGACGACAGGCCTTCGGGCAGTTTCAGGTCGGTGCTGGCGACGAAGTGCATCGCGCGGTAGGGGTCGCGCTCGGCGATCAGGCGCGCACCGCTGAGCATCTCGACCAGCACCACACCGGCCGAGAACACGTCCATCGTTTCGGTCGGCAGGCCGCCTTGCGTGGCCTCGGGCGACATGTAGCCGGGTGTGCCGACGATCTGGTCGAGGTTGCCGGGGTCGTGCAGGCGCGCGGCGATGCCGAAGTCCATCACCCGCGCGCGGCCTGCCCCGTCGACCAGGATGTTCGACGGCTTCAGATCGCGGTGCACCACACCCGCAGCGTGGGCGGCGTGCAGGGCATCGAGCACGCCGAGCATCATCGCCACCGCTTCGGTGGCGGGCAAGGCGCCACGTGCCTTCAGGTGCTGTGCCAGCGTCGGGCCGGGCACGTATTCGAAGACGAGGTAGGGCTGGTGTTCGTGCAGGTCGGCTTCGAACACCGGCACGATGTTCGAGTGCGTGAGCCGGCTCACGCTGCGCGCTTCCTGTAGCCACTGGTTCACGGCGGCCGGGTCGGCGGCCGCGTCGGCGCGCATCAGCTTGACGGCCACCTCGCGTTCGAGGCGCGCGTCGAAACCCAGCCACACGGTGGCCTGCGCGCCTTCGCCGAGCACACGTTTGAGTTCGAAGCGGCCGAGTTTCATCGGGACGCGGGAGCAGGTTCGGCGGTGGCAGCGGGGTCGGGGCTGACGGCCGGCGTGGCCAGGCCATCGGTCAACGTGTCGCCCCGTTTCGGCGGTGGCAGCGGTGTGCCTTTGCGCACCGATTCGCGTGCGGCCTGCAAGGCATCGGCCACGTCACGCGCGTTGATGCCGAGCGCGCGTGCATAGCGCTGCGCCACGTGGCCGATGGCGGCCACGGCGCGTGGGCCGGTCAGCATGCTGATGGCATCGACCGCGTCGTTGGCGGCGCTGGCGGTCAGGCGCAGCACGTCGGCGTCGTTGTCGGGCTTGCGCACCGGCGCTTCGGGCGGCAGGCGGCGCACGATGTGCATCACGTCGTCGCCCAGGCCCCACTGGCGCGCGACCACGGTGCCCAGCGATTCAATGTCGACACCGAGCACCGCGAAGGCCGCCACTTCCTGGCTCAGGCCGGGTTGCTCGGGCGTGCCGGCGGCGCGGTCGGCGGGCGTGGGCGCCATCAGCTGCTGGATCTGTTCTGCTTCGTCGGCGAAATGGTAACGCAGCATCAGCCGGCCGAGGTTCTGCAGCGCGGTGATCAGGAACACCACCTGCGCGTCGTAACCCGCCGGGCGCAGCGCTTGCGCCGTGTGGCCGGCCAGGCGCACGCGGTCGAGCGTGGTCTGCAAGGCGGCGGCGTGCGTTTCAGAGAGCGGCCCGGGCCAGGCCCGCAAGGTGTTGGCCGCGTGGCGCACGCCGTTCACGCCGATCAGCGAAATGATGCGGCGCAAGGTGAGCACCGGGCCATTGCCTTGCACCTGCGTGCCCTGCACCTGCGCCGAATTGAGCGTTCGCAACAGCTCGAAGCTGAGCGCCATGTCTTCGAGCACTTGGTCGGCGATCTCGTCGGTGCGCTGGCTTTCCAGATTGGTGACGCGGGCGACCCGCGCCGCCAGCCCCGGCAGCGCCGGCAGGTGGCCGACCGTGTTCAGGCGATCGAGCAGCAGCACGAGCGGGCCACCGCCATCGTCGGCCTGCGCTTCGAGCCAGCCGCTCAGCGCACCGAGCAAGGTGCGCGCGCTCCGGTAGCGCAAACGTTCCTGGCTGGCGGTGCAGCGGTTGGCGATGGCACGCAGCGCCTCGGGAATCGGCAGCGGCGTGGTCCACGGCAGGCGCACGAGTTCGCGGCCGATCGGCGTCATGCGGTTGATGACGAGCGCGGTGTCGGGTTGGTCGAGCACCGGCTGGCCGGTCAGCAGGTGGTGCAGCATCACGCCGCAGGCCAGCAGGTCGCGGCTGGCGGCGGCGCGGCGCTCGCGCAGCAGGCCGGCGTCCATCGCCATGCCGCGGTCGTTGCGGGTACGCGCCACGTCGAACGGCGTCTCGGTCACTTCACAGGCCGCCGCCAGCGCCATCAGGCTGACGCCGCCGCGGTCGTTGATCAATACGCTGTGCAGTTGCGGGTTCAGGTGGGCCACGCCGGCTTCGTGGGCGAAGGCCAGGCCTTGCAGCAGGTCACGCAGCCAGCCCACCACCTCGGCCGGTTGCGGGCCGGGGTGGGCGGCGAACCATTCGGCGAGCGTGATGCCGTGGCTGCGGTCGACGGCGATGAAAGGCCAGTGGTCCTGCACGCCGACCTCCGCCACCGGCGCGAGGTTCGGGTGGTCGAGCCGCGCCGCGAGGCGGGCGTCGCGCAACCAGAGTTCGAGCGCGTAGGCGTCGGCCGGCTGCACGCGTGGGAGTGTCAGCATCACCTCGTGCTGGGCCTGCGGGTCGAACGCCAGCCACACCATCGTGGCCGCGCTTTTGGCGAGCAACTGGCGCAGCGCAAAACGGCCGAACGACCGGATCGGGTTCGCTGAAGGGGCAGGCAAGGCGTTGGCGACCATCGTGTCAGTGGGGTGATGCACGATTGGAGCGCAGGCCGCCGCCGCCAAAACGCCGATCAGCCGGGGCAAGACCGGCCAATTGAGGCCTTGGGCGCCTGGCCCCCCGGCTCAAGTTTCAGTCGACTTCGACGACCGCGCCGGCCCCGGTCACGAAAGCGCAGCGCACCACGGCGCCGGGCTGGGCCGCCTGCACCGCGGCGCGGTAACGCAGCAGCTGTTCGCGGTAGTCGGCGAGCACTTGCGGCGCGTGCTGAAGCTTGTAGTCGAGCACCCACCAGACCGGGCCTTCGGGCTCGCTCAGCTGCACGAGCCGGTCGATGCGCAGCGGTTCGCCGGCGGCGCTCACCGGCACTTCGTTGCCGGCCCAGCGCAGGCCCGGGCCGCGGAAGAAGCGCGCGCAGGCCGGGCTGTGCAGGATCAGACCCGCCAGGCGCTCGACCTCGATTGGATCGCTGCCGAATTCGAGGGCGGCGCCTTGCGCAAGAACGGCGATGTCGACGTGTTCTGGCGCCGGCTGCGGGCTGGCCCATTCGAGCACGCGGTGCACGGCCTGGCCGAGGCGCGTGGCGGCGGTGTCGGCTGCTGGCGGCGCGGCCTCGGTCAGTGTCGGACGTGGTGCAGTGGCCTCGCCCGACCACACGGGCGGCACGCGCAGGCGCGCCGGCGGCGCGACCGGCACCGCAGCCCCCGCGACCGGCGCGTCCGGCCAGGGCGCGGCCAGCGGCTCAACACGCTGCCACCACGACGCGTTAGCCGGCCGCTGGCGCGGTTCGGTGGCGCTGAACACGAGTTGTTCTTTCGCCCGCGACATCGCCACGTACAAGCCGTTAAGTTCCTCGCGCTCGCGCGCCGCCCGCTCATCGGCCAGCAGCGCCTGCAGCGACGGCGGGCAGGCCGCTTCGGAGTACACGAAGGCGCAGGCACGCGGCGCGGCGGCGTCGATCGGCCAGTCGACCAGCAGCGTGGCGTTTTCCGCCTTCTTGTTCTCGGGGTCGGCGTCCATCACGAACACCACCCGCGCTTCCAGGCCCTTGGCACCATGCACCGTGAGCAGCTGCACCGCGTCGGGCTGGGCTGGCGCAGCCACCTTGATGGCGCGGCGCTTGAGCGCACGCACGAAGTTGTAGGGCGTGGCGTAGCGCCCGCCGTCGAGCAGCAGCGCCTGGCCGAGCACGGCGGAAATCGCCTCGAGCGCGGCGATGCGCTGCTCGGGCGGCACGGTGGCGACCACACGCTCGCGAACGTCACCTTCGGCCACGATGCGGTCGAGCAGGTCGTGCGGCGGCAGGCTCTGTGCGGCGGCCGACCACCGCTGCAAGAGCGTGCGTGCCCGAACGAGCGCTGGCGAAGGCGTTTCGAGTTCGAACAACGCGCGCCACCAGTCGCCGCCAGCCGCCTGCTGTGCGACCGCCACCAGGTCGTCGTCGCTCGCGCCGAAGATCGGGCTGCGCAAGGCCTGCGCGAGCGAGAGCCGGTGTTGCGGCGCGACCAGGCAGTCGAGCAAGGCGACCAGGTCTTGCGCTTCGGGCGCGCTCATCAGCTCGAAGTCTTCGGCCGCGGCGTGCGGCACGTGCAGGTCGCGCAAGGCGTCGGCCACGAGGCGCAGCGACTGGCGCTTGCGGCTCAGCACGAAGATCTCGGCCGGCCGCACCTGCTGTCCGAAAACGAGGGTTTGAATGGCTTTGGCGACGAGCGCGGCTTCCTGTTCGCGCAGCAGTTCGTCGGGTTCGTGGCGCGGCACGGTCAGCGTGTCGCGCCATTCGGTGGCCGCCGCCGCCTTCGCAGCGCGCGGCGGGCGTTTCACGCGCGGCAGCGCGAACACGGCCGCGCCGGGGGCCGACTCCAACTCGGTGGTGTGGGCGCGAAAGCCGTTGAAGTCGCCGGCCTGCGTGGCGGTTTCGAACACAGCGTTCAGCACGTTCAGGATCTCGAGCGCATTGCGCCGCGTGTGGTCGCAGGCCAGCATCACGCCGCCGAGCGCGTCGACGACGAACGCACTCGCCGCCACGAACACCCGCGGCTCGGCGCGCCGGAAGCGGTAGATGCTCTGCTTCGGATCACCGACGATGAACACGCCCGGCGCGCGCTGCCCGCTGGCGCCGCCACCGGCGCCGGCATACGCGGACAACCACGCGTGCAGCGCATGCCACTGCAAGGGGCTGGTGTCCTGGAATTCGTCGATCAGCACGTGGCGGATGCGTGCGTCAAGCCGTTCCTGCACCCAGGCCGCGAGCGTGCCGTCGCGCAGCAGCGCGAGGCCGCAGGCTTCCAGGTCGGACATGTCGGCCAGGCCGCGCGCGCGTTTGTAGGCCGCGAACTCGGCCAGCAGCACGCGCGACAGGCGGACCATGCGCCGATGTTCTTCGTAGGCTTCGTGCTGGCGGATCTGCGCATCGATGTCTTCGAGCGCACCTTGCGTCGCATCCAGCGCGGCGATGTTGCCGAGCTTGCGCCGGCTGCCGCTCTTCGTGAAGAGCGCCGCCCACAGCGCTTCGAACATCGCCGAAGCGTCGGGTTCGATCAGTGCTGTTTCGATGTCGCCGGAAGCGTTTTTCGCTTTCACGCCCCCCTGGCCCAGCAACTGCGCCAGCACGTGCAGCGACTCGCGCCACGGCAAGCTCTGCAGCGCCTGCGCCGGGTGCGAACCGGGCTCAACGACCGCGGCCACGCTGTCTTCGAGCGCACCGGCCGCGTCGGTCAGCTCGAACTCGACCCGTTTGGCCCAAGCCGCCTCGAACCACTTGCGGGCCTGGCTGCGGCCGCGCCGAGCGACCAGCGTCTGGTGGTCACGCTGCAGCTCGGGGTCGCGCAGGATCGCGGCGTGGAAACGCCGGAACACTTCGCTGCGATGGTCTTCGATGTCTTCGATCAGCTCCATGTCGGGTTGCAGCCCGAGCTCGGCCAGCAACTCCAGCGGCGCGGCGCGCAGCAGTTGCGAGAACCAGGCGTGGAAGGTGCGGATCTCGACCGGGCGGCCGCCGGCCAGCAGCCGTTCGTGCAGGCCGGCGAGTTCGGGTGCGAGCGCTTCGGCTTTCGAGAGCGGCAGGCCACGCTCGACGAGCGCCTGCACACGCTTTTCGTGCGCGGTGCCGGGCGCGGCGAATTCGCGCAGCCATTCGTTCAGGCGCTGGCGCATTTCGCCGGCCGCCTTGCGGGTGAAGGTGATCGCGAGGATCTCGTGCGGCTGCGCGCCTTCGAGCAGCGCGCGCAGCATGCGCGAGACGAGCATCCAGGTTTTGCCGGCGCCGGCGCAGGCTTCGACGACGACACTGCGCTGCGGGTCGCAGGCGAGCGCGTAGAACACGTCACGGGCCACCGGCTCACCGCCGGCCTGGTAGGCCGCTGCGCCGGCGCCGCTCATGCCACCGGCTCCGACGGCGACCACTGGTCGCGGCGGCACACGCCACGCGCGGCGCAGAACTCGCAGGTCGCGCCCTCGCCCAGCGCCGGCAGGCCCGCTCCGGCACGCACGCGCGACAGGTCGTGGGTAAGGCCTTGCAGCAGGATCTCCGCGCTCGTTTCGACGTCCTTGTGCTCGGCTTCTTCAATGGCTTTCGTGCCGTCGATGGCGAGATAGATCGCTTTCAGCGGCAACGTGGTCTGCGTGCCGGCGAGTGCGGCGTAGAACGCGAGTTGTGTGTCTTCGAGCGGTTCGTTGACCTTGTCGCGCAGGCCGCTGATGTGACCCGTCTTGTAGTCGATCAGCTGCTGCGCCTCGGCGCCTTCGGCCAGCACCGAGTCGATGCGATCGATGACGCCGTGCAGCTCCAGGCCTTCGAATTCGGGCGGTGCGATGGTGATCTCGGTTTCGCCACGCAGCCAGCGTCCGCCCGCGGCCTCGTGCTTGTGCAGCCATTCCACATAACGCGGCGCGAACGCGGCGAACGACGCGGCAAACGGCAGGAACTCGGCTTCGTCGAGGCCCTGCGCGGCCTGGGCCTCGAGGGCCACGGCGTGCAGGTGCGCCAGGTCTTCCGTGGCGCCGGCCGGCGCGGGACGGTCACGATGGAACTCGTGCAGAACCTGGTGCAGCCAGCTGCCGTAGTCGCGCTTCTCGACCTCGGTGTCGAGCTCGTCGTCTTCGCGCAGCCGCAGCAGGTTGAGCGCGAAGAAGCGGTACGGGCAAGCGCGCAGGGCTTCGCAGGCACTGGCGGACAGGCGCTCGGGCAGCAAGCCCGCTGCCGAAGGCGCGCTGCGAAAGATCGGCGTCGGCTCGATCACCTTTTCGTGGCCCGGGTCGTGCCACGGCATCAGCGAGCGGCCTGCGTGCGCGAGCGCCAGGGCCAGGCGCTCGATCAACGGGCTCGCCGCCAGCGGCTCGGTGCCGTCGGCACGCCGCCGCAGAAAGGTGATGCGTGGCGTGCGCAGCGCCTGCGCGAAGGCGCTTGTTTCGGCGCTGCGGCGCTGGGCGGCGTCGGGCAGGCCGAGCGCGAGCATCTGCGCGTCGCCGAGCAGCGCGTGCGGCGACGCGCGCGCGCCGAGATGTTTGTCGTCGGCCCCCGGGAACACGGTCGCGGCGAAGGGCCGCAGCATCGCGCGCGCCAGCGGCACGATCACGACCTGCGCGCCCGGGCCCGGCGGTGGGCGAAACGTCTCCTGCTCCAGCACCCGGTCGACCCAGGCGCTGAATTCGCTGAACGACATGGCGAAGGCCGACGCAGTCGCGACCCACGCGCTGGCGCCGGCGCGCGCTGCATCGAGCCGCAGGGCCACCAGCACCTGGCGGCCGGCTTCGTCGGCGGTCAGCAAGGGCATGGCGCCACAGCGTTGCAAGGCCGTGGCCAGCGTCGCCAACCAGGCTCGCAAGGGCTGACGCCCCGGCAGCGCGAGATCGTGCAGCACCTCGCCGGCCGCAGCCCGGACCCGCGCGGCGGGTTCTTCCAACTCGGCGCGCACCAGCGCTGCCAGGCTCGTCACCTGCTGCTTTCGGCAGGCCAATTCCAACTTGGCGAGTGCCACCGCGTGCAGGGGTGCGGACCACGCGGTGCCCCCGCGCAGCCAGTCGAACAGGGCGTCGATGCGCGCATCGGCACGCGCCGCGCCGAGCAAGCCCATCACCTGCGCGGCGGCGCGGGTGGTCGACAGCTTCCAGCCGGTTTCGTCGACCACCCCAACCTGCTGGCGTTCGAGCAGCGCGCGCACCCGGCGCACGAGCGCGCGGTCCTGCGCGATCAGGGCGACGGGTTGTTCACCGGAGCGCAGGTGCTCGAGCACCGTGGCGGCCGTGCTGGCCGCTTCGTCTTCGAAGCTGTCGCAGACCGCGAGCGTGGGCAGTGCCGTGCGGGCGAGCAGGCCGAACGGGCGGTCTTCGGGCGCGTCGGCATCGATCAGCAAGGCCTGCTCGGATGCGTCGTTCAGCAGGCGCAGGCAGAGCGGATCCGGGCCACCGGCCTGCACAACGATCCAGGCCGACGGCTGCAGGCCGAACAAGCGGTCGGTGGCCGGCGCCGGCGCGAGGCTGGCCCATTCGAGCGCCACGCGCGCGAGCAGCCGGGCGGTCGCGCCCGGCCCGGCCAGCGGCGCGAGCAACTCGCGCGCGCGGGACCAATGGGCTGGCCGTTCGGCCGGTGGCAGCGCGGCCGCGGCGCGTGCGATCTCGTGGCTCGTGGCCACCACCTGGTCGACCGCCTGCTCGAACCCGCGCGGGTCGCGGCCGGCCCACGCGGCACCCCAGGCCTGCGAGCGCAGCAACTGCGCAGCGCTCAGCGCATCGACGGCCGCGTCGTGCGTGATCTGGCCGCGTTCCGCCGGCGCCTCGGGCCCGAGGCTCGCGGCGAGCGTGCGTGTCGTCTCGATGCGCGGGCTCCAGCCGCCGGCTTGCGCAAAGGCATTGCGCGCCAGCGGCAGCAACTGCGCGAACGGCAGCAACACCACCGCATCACGCAACACCACCGAGCCGGACCGCGCCCATTCACCGACCTGCAAGGCCAGCGCCGGCCAGGGATCGGGGGCGTATTCGCTGCTTTCAAGAGCCACGCGGGCTATGGTTGCCATAGGCAGGAAGGCAGCGTCGCGCGCCACGGGGGTTGGGGCTTTGTGTCAGAATCATTGTGCCTTGCCACCCACTTCACGCGGTGCTTGCCTGAGGACAATCAATGAGCAGCGAACTGATCAAACACACTTCCGACGCATCGTTCGACACCGATGTGTTGAAGTCCGACAAACCCGTGCTGGTGGACTACTGGGCCGAATGGTGCGGCCCGTGCAAGATGATTGCGCCGATCCTCGACGAGGTCTCGAAAGACTACGACGGCCGGTTGAAGATCGCCAAGATGAACGTCGACGAGAACCGCGACGTGCCGGCCAAGTTCGGCATCCGCGGCATCCCGACGCTGATGCTGTTCAAGGACGGCCAGCTTGCCGCCACCAAGGTCGGCGCCTTGTCGAAAGCCCAGTTGACCGCATTCCTCGACGGTCATCTATAATCTGCGCTAACCGCTGCAGGAACCGGCGCTTACCCAGCACCCGGTTTCTGCCGCAAGAGATTTGCCCCCACCGCACGACGCGAGCCGCTGAAACAGCGTAGCAGCGTCAACGCCCCACCCGGCGGCGCGTGTTTTGGCACCCCCACTCCAGTTTTGATTCGTGGCGCACTGCGCCTTCCCGTACCCGGCCTCCGCAGGCCGCTCTCCAGGCTGACCCTGCCCTTTGCGGCCGGTTGCCAGCATTCACCCAGGGTGTTCGCCCATGCATCTTTCAGAACTCAAGCTGATTCACGTCTCCGAGCTCATCACGATGGGCGAGGCCCTCGAGATCGAGAACGTCGCCCGCATGCGCAAGCAGGAGCTGATGTTCGCGATCATGAAGAAGCGCGCCAAGGCCGGCGAACAGGTCTTCGGCGACGGCGTGCTCGAAGTGCTGCCCGACGGGTTCGGGTTCCTGCGCTCGCCCGACGCGAGCTACATGGCGTCGACCGACGACATCTACCTGAGCCCGAGCCAGATCAGGCGCTTCAACCTGCACACCGGCGACGCCATCGAAGGCGAAGTGCGGGTGCCGAAAGACGGCGAGCGGTACTTCGCGCTGGTCAAGGTCGACCGCGTGAACGGCGTGACGCCCGAGGAGAGCAAGCACAAGATCATGTTCGAGAACCTGACGCCGCTGTTCCCGAAAGAGCAGTTCAAGCTCGAGCGCGACGTCAAGAACGACGAGAACATCACCAGCCGCATCATCGACCTGATCGCGCCGCTCGGCAAAGGCCAGCGTGCCTTGCTGGTCTCGGCGCCGAAGAGCGGCAAGACCGTGATGATGCAGAACCTGGCGCACGCGATCGTCGCCAACTACCCCGAGGTCTACCTGATCGTGCTGCTCGTCGACGAGCGGCCGGAAGAAGTGACCGAAATGCAGCGCACCGTGCGCGGCGAAGTGATCAGTTCCACCTTCGACGAACCCGCCGCGCGCCACGTGCAGGTGGCCGAGATGGTGATCGAGCGCGCCAAGCGCCTGGTCGAGATGAAGAAGGACGTGGTGATCCTGCTCGACTCGATCACCCGCCTGGCCCGGGCCTACAACAACGTGCTGCCATCGAGCGGCAAGGTGCTGACCGGCGGCATGGACTCGAACGCGCTGCAGCGCCCGAAGCGCTTCTTCGGCGCGGCGCGCAATGTGGAAGAAGGCGGCTCGCTCACGATCATCGGCACCGCCCTGGTCGACACCGGCAGCCGCATGGACGAAGTGATCTACGAAGAGTTCAAAGGCACCGGCAACTGCGAGATCCACCTCGACCGCCGCATGTCGGAGAAGCGTGTCTACCCGTCGATCCTACTGAACAAATCGGGCACGCGCCGCGAGGAACTGCTGCTCAAGCCCGAGATCCTGCAGAAGACCTGGATCCTGCGGAAATTGCTCTATCCGATGGACGAGATCGAGGCGATGGAGTTCATTCTCGACAAGATGAAGTCGACCAAGAACAACCTCGACTTCTTCGACATGATGCGTCGGGGCGGCTGATCCACGCCGCTCGGGCTATAATCTTGGGTTTTCCGCTTGTCGGAAAGTGCGCCGAATGGTTCGGCGTGGCTTCCGTAGACGGCGACTTTGTCGCCGGGGCAAACTCAGCGCAGAGGTTTCCATGAAAGAAGGCATTCACCCCACGTACCGCGAAGTGTGTTTCGTGGACCTGTCCAACGGTTTCAAGTTCGTGACCCGCTCCTGCGCCACGAGCAAGGAAACGGTCAAGATGGACGACGGCCGCGAGCTGCCGTTGTTCAAGCTGGAAACCACCAGCGAATCGCACCCGTTCTACACCGGCACGCAGAAGAGCGTGGACTCGCTGGGCGGTCGCGTCGAGAAGTTCCGCAACAAGTTTGCGCACCTGAGCACCAAGAAGTAAGGTGTTCCGCACCCCCGAAGAAGGCAGCCGAGGCTGCCTTTTTTGTTGCCCGCGTGTTTCCCGGGGGCTTGCGCGCCGGAGTTGCTGCATCATTCGCGGCTGAATCCCGAGCCCCTGCTTGAACGCACCGAACCCTGCCCTCGTCACCCAGCGCGCCGCGCAGCCGATTCCGCGGCTGGCCCTGCTGCTGTTTTGCGCCGCCTATGTGCTGCCCGGCCTGTTCGGCCGGGACCCGTGGAAGAGCGCCGACATCAGCGCGTTCGGCTACATGGTCAACATCGCGCAGGGCCGCACGCCCTGGCTCGCGCCGACCGTCGGCGGCCTGCCGGCCGATGCAGCGCTGCTGCCCTACTGGCTTGGCGCCTCGTTCATCAAACTGCTCGGGCCGTGGGTCGACCCCGCCGTGGCTGCACGCATCCCGTTCGCACTGCTGCTGGTCGTGGTACTGGTGCTGAGCTGGTACGCGGCCTATCACCTGGCCCGTACCGAAGCGGCCCAACCGCTGCCCTTCGCGTTCGGCGGTGAAGCCAACCCGACCGACTACGCCCGCGCGATCGCCGACGGTGCGCTGCTGGCGCTGATCGCCTCGCTCGGTTTGTTGCAGCTCGGTCACGAGACCACACCGGAACTGGCGCAGCTCGCGAGCGTGGCCTTGTTCGTCTACGCGCTGGCCGCCAGCCCGTTTCGCGGGTTGCAGCCCAAACTCGCTGCGCTCGTGGCCTTGCCTGCGCTGGCGGCCAGCGGCGCGCCCAGCATCGCGCTGGCGCTGGGCGTGGTCGGCGCGGTGATCTGCCAGCGCTCGAGCTACGAGACGGCACGGCGCTTCGTGCGCTGGATCGTCCCCAGCGTCGCGCTGGCGCTGATCGTCGGCACCGCGCTCGGTGCATGGCAGTGGCGCGTCAGCAGCGGTGGGATCACGCCGTCGCGCCTGTGGGACCTGCTGCGGCTGCTGGCCTGGTTCACCTGGCCGGCGTGGCCGCTCGCGGTCTGGACGGCCTGGCGCTGGCGTGGCCAGCTCTCCGACCGGCACATCGCCATTCCGCTCGGCTGCGCCGGTGTGGCGCTGGTCGCCTGCCTGGCGATGGGTGGTTCCGACCGCGCCCTGATGCTGGCATTGCCACCGCTCGCCGTGCTGGCGGCGTTCGCGCTGCCTACCCTGCAGCGCAGCACCGCCGCCGCGATCGACTGGTTCTCGGTGTTCTTCTTCAGCGGCGGCGCCATCGTCGTCTGGGTGGTCTACGTGTCGATCCACACCGGCGTGCCGCGCCAGCCCGCGCTCAACATCGCGCGCCTGGCGCCGGGTTACGTGCCGAGCTTTTCGCTGTTCGCGCTGGCGCTGGCGATCGGCGGTACGCTCGCGTGGCTGTGGCTCGTGAAGTGGCGCACCGGCCGCAGCCGCCATCCGTTGTGGAAGAGCCTGGTGCTGCCGGCCAGCGGCGTGGCGCTGTGCTGGTTGCTGCTGATGACCTTGTTGCTGCCGCCGCTCGACCACGCGCGCAGCTACCGCTCGCTGGTGCAACGCATCGCGCAGCAGGTCCCGCGCGGCTCCTGCGTGGCGGCACCCGACGTGCCGCGGGCACAGGTGGTGGCGATGGAATACCTGGGCGGCTACAAGGTCGATGCGGTCACGCCGACGAACGCGACCCGCTGCGACTACCTGGTGCAGATGCAGACGGCCGCACCGCCGGGCAGCGGCTGGCGCCTGCTGGCACGCGAGCGGCGCAACACGCGCAACGACGAGACCAGCGCGATCTACCGCCGCGCCAAACCCTGAGGCTCAGCCGAGCGCGTTCTCGGCAGGTGCCGGCACCACGTTGACTGTAGAGCCCATCGCGCCGCCTTCCGAGACACTGGCGCGCACCCGCGCGGCCGGGAACACGAGCCTGAACACCGAGCCCTTGCCCACCTCGCTCTGGATGTCGAGCTCGCCGCCGTGGCGCTGCACCACATGCTTGACGATCGACAGGCCCAGCCCGGTGCCACCGGTGTCGCGCGAGCGGCTGCCGTCGACGCGGTAGAAACGTTCGGTCAGGCGCGGCAGGTGCTCGCGCGCGATGCCGGGGCCGGTGTCGATCACCGCGATCTCGCCCGAACCGTCGCCCTGCACCCGCCACGTCAGCTCGATGCGACCGCCCTCGGGCGTGTAGCGCACCGCGTTGTTGACGAGGTTCGCGAAGGCGCTCTGCAACTCGTTCTGCGCGCCCGCGATCTGGGCATCGACCTGGGTCGGAAAAACGAACGTATGGCGCCCGCCGGACAAGACCCGCGCGTCGATCTCGACCTGGCTCAGCACCGGTTTGAGCGCAACCCAGCGGTCGGCGTTCGGCCGCGGGCTGCCTTCGAGCTGCGCCAGCGTCAGCAGGTCGCTGACGAGCGAGCCCATGCGGTCGGCCTGCTGGGTCATCAATTGCAGCACGCGTTTGCGCTCGACCTCGGTCAGCGGCAGGCTGCGCAAGGTCTCGATGAAGCCCGACAGCACCGTCAGCGGCGTGCGGATCTCGTGCGACACGTTGGCCACGAAGTCGCGCCGCATGCCATCGGATCGCTCACGTTCGGTGATGTCTTGCGACAGCACCAGCTTCAGCTCGTCGCCGTACTCGCGCACCAGCACCGAGAGCATGCCCTTGCCGCGCGGCTCGGTAATTTCCACCGGATCGGCGAACTTCGCGGCCTGCAGATACGCCACGAAGGCCGGGGCGCGCACGAGGTTGGTGATCGGCTGGCGACGGTCGCGCTGCGGGTCGAGGCCAAAGTGGTCGGCGGCGAGCGAGTTGCACCACTCGATCTGGTCGCCGGCGTCGAGCAGCATCACGCCGTTGGGCGAGGCTTCGATCGCCGAGAGAAACTGCGTCAGCCGCGTGCGCTCGGTCGCGGCCGCATGCTCGCGCAAGCGCAGCGAGCGTTCGATGCGGTAACCGAGCTCACCCCACAGACCGGCGTCACGCGGCGCCGGGCCTTCCTGCGAACCGCGCAGCCACGCGATCAGTCGGTAACCGTGCAGCGTGTCGCGCACCACGATCACGCTGATCGCAAACGCGCCGCCGAGCAGCAGGCCGACCACCGAGGCATCGGCACGGTCGAACCACAGGCCCATCAGGCCACCCGCCAGCATCGCCAGCACGACGGCCAGCAGGCGCGGCAGCAACCAGATCATGGGGAGAGAAAGTTCACGCCGACAGCGCCTGCGCCACCGGCTGCTGCGTCAGGCGGTAACCCGCCCCGCGCACGGTCTCGATCATGCCGGCGCACTGCACCGGGTTGAGCGCTTCGCGCAGGCGTTTCACGTGCACGTCGACCGTGCGCTCCTCGATGAAGACGTGGTCGCCCCAGACGCGGTCGAGCAGTTGCGCGCGGCTGTGCACCCGCTCCGGGTGCGTCATGAAAAAGTGCAGCAGGCGGAACTCGGTCGCGCCGACCTTCACTTCGGCGTCGCCGCGTGTCACGCGGCGGGTCGACGGGTCGATCTTCAGAGCCCCGACTTCGACCGCCGCGTCGAGCGCTTCCGGCGCCTTGCGGCGCAGCAGCGCGCGGATGCGTGCCATCAGCTCGTTGGTGGAGAAAGGTTTGGTGAGGTAGTCGTCGGCGCCGGCGTCCAGGCCGGTGATCTTGTCGGCCTCGTCGGCGCGTGCCGTCAGCATGATGACCGGCAGTTCGCGCGTGCGCGCCTCGCCGCGCCAGCGTTTGGCCAGCGCCACGCCCGACTGGCCGGGCAGCATCCAGTCGAGGATGATCAGGTCGGGCAACTCGCCATTGACCGCCGCCTGTGCCTGCTCGGCGGTGCCGGCGATCGTGACTTCGAAACCGGCGTGACGCAGGTTGATCGAGATCAGCTCGGCGATCGCCGTTTCGTCTTCGACAACGAGAATGTGGCTCATGCGCGGCTCCTGCCAACAGTGTGCGTCATCGGACCAGCGACTCCACCGCCACGATCGAGTTGTGGCGCACGTCGGTGCCCTTGACGATGTAGATGATCTGCTCGGCCAGGTTTTTCGCGTGGTCGCCGACGCGTTCGATCGCCTTGGCCACGAACACCAGGTCGATGCTCGAAGAAATGGTGCGCGGGTCTTCCATCATGTAGGTGATGAGCTTGCGCATCAGGCCGTCGAATTCCTGGTCGATCAGATCGTCCTGCTTCAGAACTTCGATCGCCTTGTCGACATCGAGCCGCGCGAAAGCGTCGAGCGCCTTGCGCAGTTGCGCGACCGCGAGTTCCGATTCGTAGGCGAGGTCGTTGACCGGCAAACGCATGCGGCTCGACGCGCCCGAGTTCACGAGCCGCTGCACCGTGCGTGCGATGCGCGCCGCTTCGTCGCCGACACGCTCGAGGTTGGCGATGGTCTTCGAGATCGCGATCAGCAAACGCAGGTCACGCGCCGTCGGCTGGCGCCGCGCGATGATGGTCGAGAGGTCGCGGTCGATCTCCATCTCGGTCATGTTGACACGCTCTTCGGTCACCAGCACGTCGGAGGCGATGTCGGCGCTGAAGTTGGTCAGCGCATAGACCGAGCGCGCGACCTGCGACTCGACCATGCCGCCCATTTCGAGCACGCGGGTCGAGATGCCGCTGAGCTCGGCGTCGAATTGGGTGGAGAGGTGTTTGTCGGTCATGTTTTGTGTCCTTTTTGCTCCGCCGAGGGCATCAGCCGAAACGTCCAGTGATGTAGTCCTCGGTGTCCTTCTTCTTCGGTTTCATGAAGAGTTCAGAGGTCGGGCCGAACTCGATCAGGTCGCCCAGGTACATGTAGGTCGTGTAGTCGGAACAGCGCGCCGCCTGCTGCATGTTGTGCGTGACGATCACGACCGTGTAGTCGCTCTTCAGTTCGCCGATCAATTCCTCGATCTTGCCGGTCGAGATCGGGTCGAGCGCCGAGCAGGGCTCGTCGAGCAGCAGCACTTCGGGTTTGATCGCGATGCCGCGCGCGATGCACAAACGCTGCTGCTGACCGCCCGACAGGCCCGAGCCGCTCTGGTTCAGCTTGTCTTTCACTTCGGTCCAGAGGGCGGCCTTCTTCAGCGCCCACTCGACACGTTCGTCCATCTCGACGCGTGGCAGCGTCTCGAAGAGTTTGACGCCGAACGCGATGTTGTCGTAGATCGACATCGGGAACGGTGTGGGCTTCTGAAACACCATGCCGACCTTGGCGCGCAACAAGGACACGTCGTCCTTGCTCTTCAGGATGTTCTCGCCGTCGAGAAGGATCTCGCCTTCGGCGCGCTGCTCGGGGTAGAGCTCGAACATGCGGTTGAAGGTGCGCAGCAAGGTCGACTTGCCGCAGCCCGACGGCCCGATGAAGGCGGTGACCTTCTTCTCGGGGATGTCCATGTTGATGTTCTTCAGCGCGTGAAAGCCGCCGTAGTAGAAATTCAGGTTGCGAACCGAGAGCTTGACGCGCTCGGTCACTGGCAGATCGACTCTGACGTCCATCGTGGTTTTCCTGTGAATCAGTGTTTGTTGCGGAACAGCACGCGGGCCAGGATGTTGAGCACCAGCACGCCGATCGTGATGATGAACACACCCGCCCACGCGAGCTTCTGCCAGTTTTCGTAAGGGCTCATCGCAAACTTGAAGATCGTGACCGGCAGGCTGGCCATCGGTTCGTTCAGGTTGCTGGTCCAGAACTGGTTCGACAGCGCGGTGAACAGCAGCGGCGCCGTTTCACCCGAGATGCGCGCCAGCGCCAGCAGGATGCCGGTCATCACGCCGGCCCAGGCCGACTTGAGGGTGATCGTCATGATCACGCGCCACTTCGGCGTGCCCAGCGCGTAGGCGGCCTCGCGCAAGGCGTTGGGGATCAGGCTGAGCATGTTCTCGGTCTGGCGGATCACGACCGGGATCACGATCAGCGCCAGCGCCAGCACGCCGGCGAAGCCCGAGAAGTTCTTCATCCGCACCACCACGGTGGCGTAGATGAACAGGCCGATCACGATGCTCGGCGCCGACAGCAGGATGTCGTTGATGAAGCGCGTGGCGCTGCCGAGCCAGCCCTTCTGGCCATATTCGGCCAGGTACACACCGGCCATGATGCCGATCGGCGTGCCCAGCAGCGTAGCCAGGCCCACCATCATCAGCGAACCGAAGATGGCGTTGGCGAGGCCACCGGTTTCAGCCTGCGGTGGTGGCGTCATTTCGGTGAATGTGGCGAGTGCGAGGCCGCCGAAACCGAGGCGCACGGTCTCGAACAGGATCCAGAGCAGCCAGAAGATGCCGAAGGCCATCGCCGCGAGCGACAGCGTCAGCGCGACCACGTTGATGCGTTTCCGGCTGGCGTGGTGCGCGAGTCGGCTCGCGTTCATCGCGGTGGCGTTCATGTGCGGCCCCCTTCGTTCTTCTTCAGTCTGGACAGCAGCACTTTCGACAGCGACAACACCACGAAGGTGATGAAGAACAGCACCAGGCCCAGGTAGATCAGTGAAGCCTGGTGCAGGCCCGCGCCGGCTTCGGCGAACTCGTTGGCCAGCGCCGAGCTGATGCTGTTGGCGGCCTCGAAGACCGAGAGCGAGTTCAACTGGTTGGTGTTGCCGATCACGAAGGTGACCGCCATCGTCTCGCCGAGCGCGCGCCCCAGGCCGAGCATCACGCCGCCGATCACACCGGTCTTCGTGTAGGGCAGCACCACCTTGTAGACCACCTCCCAGGTCGTCGACCCGAGGCTGTAGGCCGACTCCTTCAGCGCCTGCGGCGTCACCTCGAACACGTCGCGCATCACCGCGGCGATGAACGGAATGATCATGATCGCGAGGATGATGCCTGCCGACAGGATGCCGATGCCCACCGGCGGGCCCGACACCAGGCTGCCGAGAAAGGGCACACCGGTCAGCAGGCTTTGCAGCGGTGCCTGCACATAGGTGGCGAGGATCGGCCCGAACACGAGCAGGCCCCACATGCCGTAGACGATCGACGGCACCGCCGCCAGCAACTCGACCGCGATACCCAACGGCCGCTTCAGCCAGCCCGGCGACATTTCGGTCAGGAACAAGGCGATGCCGAAGCTCACCGGCACGGCAATCACCAGCGCAATGAACGAGGTCATCAGCGTGCCGTAAATCATTACCAGGCCGCCGTAGCTGTTCTTGACCGGATCCCAGTCACTGCGCCACAGGAAGCTCAGGCCGTATTCCTGGATCGCCGGCGCGGCGCCGACGACCAGCGAGCCGATGATGCCGGCGAGCAAGGCCAGCGTGATCAGGGCTGCGGCGTGGGCCAGGAACGAGAAGGCCGTATCTGCCCACGCGGAGGAGCGGCGCGTCGAGGGCGGTCGCCCCATCGGGTCGGTGCGTTCCATGCTCTTGTCTTTGCGCCCGTCTTGGTAACTGCTCGCAGGAAGTGTAGCGGCCACGGCCCCTCCGATAGTCTGGTGAGCGGGCACCACCGGGCGCCCGCGATGGCTGCGGATTTACTTGTATGCGATCGGCTTGCCCGAAGCGTCCTTGATCTCGCCCCACTGCTTGCGCACCAGCGCCTTCACGGCGTCGGGAAGCGCCACGTATTCCAGGTCGGCCGCCATCTTGTCGCCACCGGCGTAGGCCCACTCGAAGAACTTCAGCGAGTTGCTGGCGTTGGCCGGCTTGTCCTGCACCTTCTGCATCATGATGAAGGTGGCGCCAGTGAGGGGCCACGCATCCTTGCCGGCCTGTTCGGTCAGCACTTGGTAGAAGGTCTTGGCCCAGTCGGCCGACGCAGCCGCGGCCTTGAAGTTCACGTCGTCGGGGGCGACGAAATTGCCGTCCTTGTTCTTCAGCAGCGTGTAGGTCAGCTTGTTCTGCTTGACGTAGGCGTACTCGAGGTAGCCGATCGAGTTCGGCAGCCGGCCCACGAACGCCGCTACGCCTTCATTGCCCTTGCCACCCGCGCCGGTCGGCCAGTTCACGGCCGTGCCTTCGCCCACCTTGGCCTGCCACTCCGGGTTCACCTTGGACAGGTAGTTCGTGAAGATGAAGCTGGTGCCCGAGCCGTCGGCGCGGCGCACGACGGAGATCGCAGCGTCGGGCAACGGCACGCCGGGGTTCAGCGCGGTCAGCGCCGCGTCGTTCCACTTCGTCACCTTGCCGAGGTAGATGTCGCCGAGCACCTGGCCGGTGAGCTTGATCTGGCCGGGCGCTATGCCCTTGATGTTGACGACCGGCACGACGCCGCCGATCACGGTCGGGAACTGCACCAGGCCGTCCTTGGCCAACTGGTCGTCCTTGAGCGGCGCGTCCGAGGCACCGAAGTCCACGGTCTTGGCGCGGATCTGGTTCATGCCCGCACCCGAACCGACCGACTGGTAGTTCATGCGCACGCCGGTCGCCTTGTTGTAGGCGTCAGCCCACTTGGCGTACAGCGGCGCGGGGAACGACGCGCCGGCACCGGTCACGTCCTGAGCGAATGAAGCGGCGGCAAAAGCGCCGAGCGTGGTGAAAACGAGCGTGGAGCGGATCTGGAACAGGTTCATGGGCGGGCCTTTCAGTGGGCACAGATGATGGATTCGATGGGCCGGACTGTAGGGATGGCATGTGACAACGCTGTGACACCGCGCGTGCCGCACGACACAAGGAAAACCGTCGGTTCACACCGTGAAACGGCACAGATGCCTGTCACGGCCGTTTCACCGACTTGTCACGAATGCTCCTTAATCTCCGGCGCTGGCCTGTTCCAACACTTCCCGTACCCATCAGGAGCCCGCATGAACCGATCGATCCCCCTTCTCGCCAGCGCCGTCGTGCTGGCACTCGCCGCCTGCGCCACGACCCCGGCGCCACAAACGATCAGCCAGACCGCTGCGGCCAAGCCCGAGCTGTCGACCTTGACCCGCCTGCTGAAAGAAGCCGACCTGACCGACACGCTGCAAGGCCCCGGCCCGTTCACCGTGTTCGCGCCGACCGATGCCGCGTTCAAAGCCGTGCCCGCCGCAACGATGGAAGCGCTCGCCAAGGACAAGGCACGCCTGAAAGCCGTGCTTACCTACCACGTGGTGCCGGGCGCCCTGACCTCGGCCGATCTGAAGAACGGCCCGATCAAGACCGTGCAGGGCGCGAACGTCGCGCTCTACCGCTCGGGCACGTTCCTGACGGTCGAGGAAGCGCTGGTCACCACGGCCGACGTGCGCGCCAGCAATGGCGTGATCCAGGTCGTCGACAAGGTGCTGATCCCGCCGGCACGCTGAAGCGCCGGGGTGCGCTGGCTCAGGCCAGCGTGTCGGCCAGCCGCTGCGCGCAGCGTTTGGCCTGGGCCGCGTCGCGCGCCTCGACCATCACCCGCACCAGCGGTTCGGTGCCCGACGGGCGGATCAATACCCGGCCTTCGTCGCCGAGTTCGTGGCTGACCGCGGCCTGCGCGGTGGCGAGCGCGGTGTTGCTCTTCCAGTCGCTGCCGGGTTTCAGGCGCACGTTGATCAACGTCTGCGGGAACAGCGTCACCTCTTCCAACAATTGCGCCATCGAACGGCCGGAGCGACTCACCGCCTGCAGCACCAGCAAGGCGCTGACGATGCCGTCGCCGGTGGTGTGCTTGTCCAGCGCCAACAGGTGTCCGGAGCCCTCGCCGCCGAGCTGCCAGCCGCGTGCCACCAGTTCTTCGAGCACGTAGCGGTCGCCGACCTTGGCGCGCACAAAGCCGACACCACGCCGGCGCAGCGCCAGCTCGACCGCCATGTTGGTCATCAACGTGCCGACCGCGCCGGGCACCGGCGCGCCCTGGGCGAGCCGGTCGTTGACCATCAGGTACAGCAGTTCGTCTCCGTTGTAGAGCCGGCCGGCGGCGTCGACCAGCTGCAGGCGGTCTGCATCACCGTCGAGCGCCACGCCGTAGTGCGCGCCGTGTTCTTTCACCGCGGCCACCAGGGCCGCAGGCGAAGTCGCGCCGAAACCGGCGTTGATGTTGGTGCCGTCGGGGCTGCAGCCGATCGCGATCACTTCGGCACCGAGCTCGTGGAACACGCTGGGCGCCACGTTGTAGGCCGCGCCGTGGGCGGCGTCGACGACGATCTTCAGGCCCTTCAGCGAGAGTTCGCTGCTGAACGTGCCCTTGCAGAATTCGATGTAGCGCCCGCGCGCGTCTTCGAGCTTGCGCGCCTTGCCCAGGTCGGCCGAACTGACCCATTGGGCCGGCCGCTCGAGCGCCGCTTCGACGTCCTGTTCCCACACGTCGGGCAGCTTTTCGCCACGCGCCGAGAAGAACTTGATGCCGTTGTCGGGGAAGGCGTTGTGCGAGGCGCTGATCACCACCCCGAGGTTGAGCCGCAGCGCGCGGGTCAGATACGCCACGCCGGGCGTGGGCAGCGGCCCGGTCAGCAGCACGTCGACGCCGGCCGAAGCGAAACCGGCTTCGAGCGCCGACTCGATCATGTAGCCGGAGATGCGCGTGTCCTTGCCGATCAATACCGTGGGCTTGGCGTCGTCGCGTTTCAGCACGCGGCCGACCGCGTGGCCCAGGCGCAGCATGAAGTCGGGGGTGATCGGCGATTCGCCCACCGTGCCACGGATGCCGTCGGTGCCGAAGTAGGTTCTGCTCATGTTGTTGTGATCTCCTCGACGCGGATTATCGGTGTGTGCCTCAGCCCGGCAATCCCGCAGCCGACCAGACCTTCAAGGCATCGACGGTCTGTGCGACATCGTGCACACGCACGATCCTGGCCCCGTGCTGCACGGCGGCGAGCGCCGCGGCCACGCTGGCCGTCTGGCGGTCTGCCACGTCGCGCCCGGTGATCACGCCCAGCGTCGACTTGCGCGACCAGCCGACCAGCAGCGGCCGGCCGAGCGCCAGCAACTCGCGCTGGCGGCGCAGCAGGGCGATGTTGTGTTCGGGGCGCTTGCCGAAGCCGATGCCGGGGTCGAGCACGATGCGCTCGCTGGCCACGCCGCGGGCTTCGAGTCCCAGCACGCGCTGGCGCAGGAACGCGCCGACTTCCTCGACCACATCGTCGTAGGCCGGCCGCGCCTGCATCGTTCGCGGCGTCCCGTGCATGTGCATCAGGCACACGCCACAGCGGCCGTGGGCAGCGACCACGTCGAGGGCACCCGGCGCCTGCAGCGCGTCGATGTCGTTGACGATGTCGGCGCCCATGGCCAGCACGGCACGCATCACCTCGGCGTGGCGGGTGTCGACCGACACCGGGCAACCGAGTTTCAGGGCGCCTTCCAGCACCGGCAGCACCCGGGCGAGTTCTTCGTCCAGCGGCACCGCGACCGATCCCGGGCGGGTGGACTCGCCGCCGATGTCGAGCATGTACGCGCCGTCAGCGAGCAGGCGTTCGCAGTGCGCCAGCGCGAGCGCGGTGCTCGCATGCCGGCCACCGTCGGAAAAGGAATCGGGCGTGACGTTGACGATGCCCATCACGCGCGGCTGCGTCAGGTCGATGTCAAAACGGGTCGTGAGCCAATGCATCGCGAGGGTCCGGCAGAAACGGAAACGGGGCCGAAGCCCCGTGTTTTGTGCGAAGAACGGCGTCTGAGCTCAGGCCGTCGCCGTGGTGGTGTCGGGTGCCGCGGGCGGGGCCGGCGGGGTCGGCGGCACCGTCTTGCTCATCGAAGGCGTCCAGTCCTTCGGCGGGCGCGGCGGGCGCCCTTCCATGATGTCGTCGATCTGCGCGGTGTCGATGGTCTCGTACTCGAGCAAGGCGTTGGCCATCGCGTGCATCTTGTCCTTGTTGTCTTCGATCAGCTTGCGCGCGATCGCGTACTGCTCGTCGAGGATCTTGCGGATCTCGCGGTCGACCGACTGCATGGTCTGCTCGCTCATGTTGGTCGTCTTAGTGACCGAGCGGCCGAGGAAGACCTCGCCTTCGTTGTCGGCGTAGACCATCGTGCCCAGCGCATCGGTCATGCCGTAACGCGTGACCATGTCGCGGGCGATGTGCGTGGCGCGCTCGAAGTCGTTGCTGGCGCCGGTCGTCATCTCACCGATGAACACTTCTTCGGCGATGCGCCCGCCGAACAGGATCGAGATCGTGCTCAGCATGCGGATCTTGTCGGTGCTGTAGCGGTCGCCTTCGGGCAACTGCATCGTCACACCGAGGGCGCGACCGCGCGGAATGACCGTCACCTTGTGCACCGGGTCGGCCTTCGGCACCAGACGCGCCACCAGCGCGTGGCCGGACTCGTGGTAGGCCGTGTTGCGGCGCTCGTCTTCGGCCATGGCCATCGACTTGCGCTCCGGGCCCATCATGATCTTGTCCTTGGCCTTCTCGAAGTCGCCCATCTCGACGACCCGGCCGTTGCGGCGGGCAGCGAACAAGGCCGCTTCGTTCACCAGGTTGGCCAGGTCGGCGCCCGAGAAGCCGGGCGTGCCCCGCGCCAGGATGTCGGCACGAATGTCCTGCCCGACCGGCACCTTGCGCATGTGCACGTTCAGGATGGCCTCGCGGCCACGCACGTCGGGCAGCGTCACGTAGACCTGGCGGTCGAAACGGCCCGGGCGCAGCAGCGCGGGGTCGAGGATGTCGGGCCGGTTGGTCGCGGCCATCACGATCACGCCGAGGTTGGTCTCGAAGCCGTCCATCTCGACCAACATCTGGTTCAGCGTCTGCTCGCGCTCGTCGTTGCCGCCACCCAGGCCGGCACCGCGGTGACGGCCGACCGCGTCGATTTCGTCGACGAAGATGATGCAGGGCGCGCTTTTCTTGGCCTGCTCGAACATGTCGCGCACACGGGCCGCGCCGACGCCGACGAACATTTCGACGAAATCGGAACCCGAGATCGAGAAGAACGGCACCTTGGCTTCACCGGCGATGGCCTTGGCAAGCAGGGTCTTGCCGGTGCCCGGGGGGCCGACCAGCAGAACGCCACGCGGAATGCGCCCGCCGAGCTTCTGGAATTTCTGCGGGTCTTTCAGGAAGTCGACCAGTTCCTTGACCTCTTCCTTGGCTTCGTCGCAACCGGCGACGTCGGCGAAGGTGGTCGTGTTGTTGGCCTCGTCGAGCATGCGCGCCTTGCTCTTGCCGAAGCTGAAGGCGCCGCCCTTGCCGCCGCCCTGCATCTGGCGCATGAAGTAGATCCAGACGCCGATCAACAGCAGGATCGGGCCCCACGACGCCAGCATGCTGAGCAGGAACGACGGTTCCTCGCGCGGCTTGACGTCGAACTTGACGTTGTTGTTGATCAGGTCGCCGATCAGGCCGCGGTCGAGGTAGGTTGCGGTGGTGCGCAATTCCTTGTCGTCGCTGGTCTTGGCGCGGATCTCGGTGCCGCCGGCGCTTTCCTGCAACTGCACGCTCTTGATGCGCTTGTTGCGGACCTCGTCGAGGAACTCGGAGTACCCGATCATTCCGGTTTGCGATGCACTCCGGTCGAATTGCTTGAACACGGTGAACAGCACGAGTGCGATCACCAGCCAGACAGCAACTTTAGAGAACCATTGATTGTTCACCGCTACTCCATTTCCGGGCCATGGGCTGTGGCGCGGCAACCTTGTGCCACACCGTGCAACCGATGTGCGGGCGATTTTAGACCAGTCAAGCCCCCAGCCCGCATTGCAATGCCCGCGGGCCGCAAGCGTGTATCGGGGGGTTTGTGCGCTTTACGACCGAATCTCGCTGATCGGAGCGGCCGCGCCGGGCCGGACCTTCAGGCCGATCCCGACCAGAAAGGTCTCGGCCGACTTGTCGCGCGAGGCCTTCGGCTTGATCGGCTTGACGACCCGGAAGGTGGTCTTGAACAGCTTGGCGAGCTGGCCGTAGCCGCTGCCGTGGAACACCTTGCAGACCAGCGCGCCTTGCGGCGTGAGGTGCTTTTTCGCAAATTCGACCGCCAGTTCGACCAGGTTTTCCATACGCGCCGCGTCAGACGACTCGATGCCCGACAGGTTGGGCGCCATGTCCGAAACGACCACGTCCACCGGGCGTCCGGCGACCAGCGCTTCGAGTTCGGCCAGGACCGAATCCTCGCGAAAGTCGCCCTTGATGAAGGTCACGCCCTCGATCGGCTCGAAGTCGAGCACATCGAGCGCGATGATCGTGCCGTTGAGCGAGCCCACGGCCGCGCCACCCACGCCCGCTTCCTTGGGTGCGAACTTGCGCCGCACGTACTGGCTCCAGGCACCGGGCACGGCGCCCAGGTCGACGACGATCTGGCCCGGTTTGAGCAGGTGCAGTTCCTCGTCGATCTCCTTCAGCTTGTAGGCTGCGCGGGCGCGGTAGCCGTCCTTTTGCGCCAGCTTCACGTAGGTGTCGTTCGTGTGGTCGTGCAACCACGCCTTGTTGACCTTCTTGCTTTTGGTTTGGGTTTTCATCTCGGACCGATAATACGGGCATGACTGCGATTCAATTGACACCTGCCCAGCGCAAGGAACACCGGGCCGAAGCCCACCACCTCGACCCGGTCGTGATGATCGGCAGCGACGGGCTCACACCCTCGGTGCAGAAAGAAATCGACGCCGCGCTGAACTCTCACGGCCTGATCAAGGTCCGGGTGTTCTCCGACGACCGGGCCAGCCGCGAAACGATGTTCACGAGCCTGGCCGACACGCTCGGCGCCGCGCCGATCCAGCACATCGGCAAGCTGCTGGTGCTGTGGCGCCCGATGCCGCCGAAAGAAAAGGTCGAGCGCGAAGGCCGCGGCGCCGGACCGAAGGTCGTGAAGATCCTCAAGTTCTCGAAGAGCGGCAACCACCGCGCCCAGGTCAAGAAGATCACCGTGATGGGCAACATGCGCATCGCCGCCGGCGGCGAGCTCAAGCGCGCCCGCAAGCGGGTGAACAGCATCAAGAAGACGTCGCAACAGTCCTGAGTTCAGCGCCCGCTCAGGCGCCACGCCAGCGCCAGCACGAGCAAGCACTTCAGCGCGAACAAGCCGCCAGACACCGCGTGCAAGGCGCCGAACGACCAGGCGCCCTGCCCGGCCCGCGCGGCCGCCATCATCGGCTGCACCGCGAAGTGGCCTGCGACGGTGCAGAACAACGTGCCCAGCAGCAGCACCATGTTGGCGCTGAACACCGAGCCTGAGCCCGATGCGGCGCGTTGCGCACTGCGCTGGCGCTCCAGCGCAAACAGCAACAAGGCGACGGCCAGGCTGGCATACGCCTCCTGAGTCAGCACCCGAGCGACGAAACGCCCCGCGTCGGCCGACACGAGAGTCGCGAAAGCCGACGGCGCCGCCAGCGCGGCGATGCACAACAGCACCCCGGCCCAAAGACCCGCGACAACGGCTGAAAAGCGAGCGCCGCTCACCTTTCACCCATAACGCACAGCCATGATCTCGTAGTGCTTGACGCCTCCCGGCGCCTGCACTTCGGCCACGTCGCCGGCGCTCTTGCCGATCAGCGCGCGCGCGATCGGCGAGCTGATCGAGACGAGACCCTGCTTCAGATCGGCCTCGTCGTCGCCGACGATCTGGTACGTGACCTTGGCGCCGCTGTCTTCGTCTTCCAGATCGACCGTGGCCGCGAACACCACGCGCCCTTCGGCGTTCAGGTTCAAAGGGTCGATGATCTGCGCCGCGGCGAGCTTGCTTTCGATCTCGAGGATGCGGCCTTCGATGAAGCCTTGCTTGTCCTTGGCCGCTTCGTACTCGGCGTTTTCAGACAGATCACCCTGCGCGCGCGCTTCGGAAATGGCCTGGATCACCGCGTGGCGTTCCACGCCTTTCAGGCGAGCGAGTTCTTCCTTGAGCTTGTCGGCGCCGCGGATGGTGAGGGGAATGGTGGCCATGATGAAAAACCCTGGAGCAAAAATGAAGCCGCCGCCGGTGGAGCCGGCGGCGGACAAAACGTGAAACGACTTTATCTCAGTGCAGTTCGGCGTGCAATTCCTGCAGCGACATGACCACCAGATCGTCCTGGTGCTTCATGCCTTCGACCGCGGCTTCGCAACCCGCCATGCTGGTGTAGTAGGTGATGCGGTTGGCCAGCGCCGCCTGGCGGATGTGGCGCGAATCCGCGATGGCGGTGCGGGTTTCGTCGACCGTCGTGAACACGAGCTGGATCTCGCCCGCCTTGACCATGTCGACGATGTGCGGCCGCCCGTCCTTGACCTTGTTGACGGCCTTGACCGGCACGCCTGCCGCCGCGATCGCGGCTGCCGTGCCCTTGGTCGCCACCAGCAGGAAACCCAGCGCGTGCAGATCACGCGCCACGGCCACGGCCCGCTCCTTGTCGCTGTTCTTCACGGTCAGGCAGGCGGTGCCCGAACTCGGCAGGCGCGAGCCGGCGCCGAGCTGGCTTTTCAGCATCGCTTCGCCGAAGGTGCGTCCTGCCCCCATCACCTCGCCAGTAGAGCGCATTTCCGGCCCGAGGATCGGGTCGACACCGGGGAACTTGTTGAACGGGAACACCGCTTCCTTGACCGAGAAGTACGGCGGGATCACCTCGACTGGCGGCCGGCCGTTGCGGCCGCGCTGGCCGCTCAGCTTCTGCCCGACCATGCAGCGCGCGGCGATCTTCGCCAGCGGCTGGCCGGTCGCCTTCGACACGAAGGGCACGGTGCGCGAGGCACGCGGGTTCACTTCGAGCACGTAGACGACGGCGTTCTCGCCCTCGCCCTGGATCGCGAACTGCACGTTCATCAGGCCCACGACCTTCAGCGCTTTGGCCATCAGGATGGTCTGGCGGCGCATTTCGTCCTGCAGCGCTTTGGGCAGCGAATACGGTGGCAGCGAACAGGCCGAGTCGCCGGAATGGATGCCGGCCTGCTCGACGTGTTCCATGATGCCGCCGATGATCACTTCGGTGCCGTCGCTGATGCAGTCGACATCGACCTCGATCGCGTCATCGAGAAAACGGTCGAGCAAGACCGGTGATTTCTCGCTGACACGCACCGCTTCGCGCATGTAGCGCTCGAGGTCCTTGTCGCCGTGCACGATCTCCATCGCTCGGCCGCCGAGCACGTAGCTCGGGCGCACGACCAGCGGGTAGCCGATCTCCTGCGCCAGCAGCAGGGCCGCTTCTTCGGTGCGTGCGGTGCGGTTGGGCGGCTGCTTCAGGCCGATCTCGTGCAGCAGTTTCTGGAAGCGCTCGCGGTCTTCGGCCACGTCGATGCTATCGGGCGAGGTGCCGACGATCGGCACGCCGGCGCGCTCGAGGTCGAGTGCCAGCTTCAGGGGCGTCTGGCCACCGTACTGCACGATCACGCCGACTGGCTTTTCCTTGTCGACGATCTCGAGCACGTCTTCGAGCGTCACCGGCTCGAAGTACAGGCGGTCGGACGTGTCGTAGTCGGTCGACACGGTCTCGGGGTTGCAGTTGACCATGATGGTCTCGTAGCCGTCTTCGCGCATCGCCAGCGCGGCGTGCACGCAACAGTAGTCGAACTCGATGCCCTGGCCGATGCGGTTCGGCCCGCCGCCGAGCACCATGATCTTCTTGCGATTGGTCGGCTCGGCCTCGCACTCTTCGTCATAGGTCGAATACATGTAGGCGGTCTGCGTCGCGAACTCTGCGGCGCAGGTGTCGACCCGTTTGTAGACCGGGCGGATGCCGAGTGTGTGGCGCGTCTGGCGCACCTCGTGCTGGTTCGTGCCGAGCAACTTGGCGAGGCGGCGGTCGGAAAAACCCTTCTGCTTCAGGAAACGCAGTTCTTCCTTCGACAGGCTTGCCAGCGCGCGGCCGGCGAGCGCCTGCTCGTGCTGGATCAGCTGTTCGATCTGCGCCAGGAACCACGGGTCGATGTTGGTTTCTTCGAACACTTCCTGCAGCGTCATGCCGATGCGGAAGGCGTCGCCGACGAAGAGGATGCGCTCGGGGCCGGCTTCGCCGATCTCCTGCACGATCTCTTCACGGTCGCTGCTGCGCTCGCTCAAACCGTCGATGCCGGTCTCGAGACCGCGCAGCGCCTTCTGGAAACTTTCCTGGAAGGTGCGGCCCATCGCCATCACTTCGCCGACCGACTTCATCTGCGTCGTCAGGCGCGAATCGGCGGCCGGGAACTTCTCGAACGCGAAGCGCGGGATCTTCGTGACCACGTAGTCGATGCTCGGCTCGAACGAAGCCGGCGTGGTACCACCAGTGATGTCGTTGCGCAGTTCGTCGAGCGTGTAGCCGACCGCGAGCTTGGCCGCGACCTTGGCGATCGGGAAACCCGTGGCCTTGGATGCCAGCGCCGACGAACGCGACACGCGCGGGTTCATCTCGATCACGACCATGCGGCCGTCTTTCGGGTTGATCGCGAACTGCACGTTCGAGCCGCCGGTGTCGACGCCGATCTCGCGCAGGATCGCGATGCTCGCGTTGCGCAGCAGCTGGTATTCCTTGTCGGACAAGGTCTGCGCCGGTGCCACCGTGATCGAGTCGCCGGTGTGGATGCCCATCGGGTCGAGGTTCTCGATCGCGCAGACGATGATGCAGTTGTCCTTGCTGTCGCGCACCACCTCCATCTCGAACTCTTTCCAGCCGATCAGGCTTTCTTCGATCAGGAGTTCCTTGGTCGGCGACAGGTCGAGCCCGCGCTTGCAGATCTCTTCGAATTCTTCCGGGTTGTAGGCGATGCCGCCGCCGGTGCCGCCGAGGGTGAAGCTCGGGCGCACGACCATCGGAAAGCCGGTACCGCCGATCACGCCGGTGATGCGCTTTTGCACCGCCAGCGCTTCTTCCATCGAGTGCGCGATGCCCGAACGCGCCGAATGCAGGCCGATGCCCGTCATCGCGTCCTTGAACTTGAGGCGGTCTTCGGCCTTCTCGATCGCTTTTTCATTCGCGCCGATCATCTCGACGCCGTACTTCGCGAGCACGCCGTGCTTGTGCAGATCGAGCGCGCAGTTCAGTGCGGTCTGCCCGCCCATCGTCGGCAGCACCGCGTCGGGCCGCTCCTTGGCGATGATGCGTTCGACCACCTGCCAGGTGATGGGCTCGATGTAGGTCACATCGGCCATCTCCGGGTCGGTCATGATCGTCGCCGGGTTGCTGTTGACAAGGATGACCTTGTAGCCCTCTTCGCGCAGCGCCTTGCAGGCCTGCGCGCCGGAGTAGTCGAACTCGCAGGCCTGGCCGATGATGATCGGCCCCGCGCCGATGATCAGGATCGATTTGAGGTCACTGCGCTTGGGCATTCTTCTTCTCCGTGTGGGTTGCCATCAGCGCAGTGAAGCGATCGAACAGGTAGGAAATGTCGTGCGGGCCGGGTGACGCTTCGGGGTGGCCCTGGAAGCAGAACGCCGGCTTGTCGGTGCGCGCCAGGCCTTGCAGCGTGCCGTCGAACAGCGACACGTGCGTCGGCCGCAGATTCGCCGGCAGCGTCTTCTCGTCGACCGCGAAGCCGTGGTTCTGGCTCGTGATGCTGACGCGCCCGTCGTCGAGGTCTTTCACCGGGTGGTTGGCACCGTGGTGGCCAAACTTCATCTTGAAGGTCTTGGCACCCGAGGCGAGCGCCAGGATCTGGTGGCCCAAGCAGATGCCGAAGGTCGGGATGCCGGTGTCGATCAAGGCGCGGGTGGCTTCGATCGCGTAGTCGCAAGGTTCCGGGTCACCGGGGCCGTTGCTCAGGAAGATGCCATCGGGTTTGAGTTCGAGCACCGCGGCGGCGGGCGTCTGCGCCGGCACCACCGTGACCTTGCAGCCGCGGCTCGCCAGCATGCGCAGGATGTTGCGCTTGACGCCGAAGTCGTAGGCGACGACGTGGAACTTCGGCGCTTTCAGCGTGCCGTAGCCGGTCTCGAGCGCCCACTCGGTCTCGTTCCATTCATAGGGCTCGCGTTCGCTGACGACTTTGGCCAGGTCGAGCCCGTTCATGCTGGGCGCAGCCTTCGCCTTGGCGGTCGCGTCAGCGATGTGGGCGGGCGTCATCGATTCGCCCAGCGGCAAGGTCAGGATGCAGCCGTTCTGTGCACCCGCCGTTCGCAGCACGCGGGTCAGGCGACGCGTGTCGATGTTGGCGATGGCAACCGTGCCTTCGCGCTTAAGGTAGTCGTCCAGCGTCATGCTGCTGCGGAAGTTCGATGCCAGCAGCGGCAGGTCCTTGATCACGAGTCCGGCGGCGAAGACCTTTTTCGCCTCGACGTCTTCGGCACTGATGCCATAGCTGCCGATGTGCGGGTAGGTCAGCGTGACGATCTGGCGGCAGTAGCTCGGGTCGGTCAGGATTTCCTGGTAACCGGTGAGCGCGGTGTTGAACACCACTTCGCCCACGGTGTGGCCGGGAGCGCCGATCGAAATGCCCTGGAACACCGTGCCGTCTGCGAGTGCCAGGACAGCCTGGGCTTGGGGGAACAGCAGTAGCGGCGGCACCGGGAATCTCCGTGTTGTGCGCGCCCAGCTCAGCCCATTCGAGCGTGGGCTCTTGGAGCTTGAAACCGGTGAGAAACCCTGGGGCTTCTCTGGAGGAAACTTGGCCGGGTTCCATCAGGGAACCTTGCTGATTCTCCTCAGCAAACATCGTGTGTTTCGCTGGGCGGTGGGGTTAGGGGTAAACCTGCAAATTATAGACCACGGCCACCACGCACCCGGCACCGGGCAAGCGCCCGCCTAGACTCCGGCGATGCCTTTCGATGATTCCAGGAACAGCAACGTCCTGCCCCTGCTCGCAGGCGCGCTCGCCGCCGCCAGCTTCGTCAGCATGGACGCCGTGATCAAGCTGATGACACCGCGTTACGACGCCCTTCAGCTCAGCTTCTTCCGCTTCGCCGGCGGCAGCGTGTTCGCGCTGCTGCTGTGGGCCTGGAAGCGCACGCCGCTGCCGGAGCGCGCCGCCTGGCGGCTGCACATCGTGCGCAGCGTGTTCCTGCTGGTTTCGCTGGTGGGCTACTTTCACGCGCTGACGCAACTACCGCTCGCGCTCGCAGTGACGATCTCGTACCTCGCGCCGATCTTCGTCTCGGTGTTGGCGATCCCGGTGTTGAAAGAGAGGCCGTCGCCGTCGATCTGGGCCGCGCTCGCACTCGGCCTCGCAGGCGTATCGATCTCGCTCTGGCCGGAACTGCAGGCCGGGCTCGACGGCAGGAGCACGGCCCGGCTGCTCGGCATGCTCAGCGCGGCCGTCGCCGCCGTGTCGTTCGCCTTCGTGATGCTGTTTGCGCGCCAGCAGTCGCGCAGCGACTCGGTCTGGACGATTTTGCTGATCCAGAGCTTGCTGCCACTGGCCTTGCTTGCGGCGCCCGCCGCATGGTCGTGGAAGCCGCTCGTGGCCGGCGACTTGCTGCTGATCCTGCTGGCCGGCGGGCTGGGCACCTTGGGTTTGCTGTGTCTGACCTTTGCTTTCACGCGGCTCGAGGCCAGCCGCGTGGCGCCGCTGGAATACAGCAGTTTCGTCTGGGCCGCCGGCCTGGGCTACCTGCTGTTCGGCGAGGTGCCGACGCTGACAACCGCGCTGTCGGCGGTGCTCATCATCGGCGGCTGCCTGCTGCTGTTGCGTCGCTGATTGCTCAGAGCCCGAGCGCCGCGATGCCGGCCCGGGCGATCTGCGCGTCTTCGTTCGACTTGACGCCGCTCACGCCGACCGCGCCGACACACTGGCCGTTCACGATCACCGGCACGCCGCCTTCGAGCATGCCTTCGAGCACAGGCGCGCTCAGGAACGACATGCGGCCCTGGTTGATCATTTCTTCGTAGACGCGGCTTTCGCGCCGGCCGAGCGCCGCGGTGCGGGCCTTGGCCGGGGCGATGTGCGACGAGATCGGCGCGGCGCCGTCCAGACGCTGCAGCCACAGCAGGTGGCCGCCGTCGTCGACGATCGCGATCGTGACGATCCACTGGTTGGCGAGCGCTTCGGCCTCGGCGGCGGCGGCGACGAGCTTCACGTCGGCGAGCGAAAGATAGGGTTTGCTGTTCATGGGGTCCGGTCCGGGTTGTTTTTCGTGAATCGACCCACAACTGTACGCATGAAACACGCCTGCACCGCGCCAGCGCATTTCGCCACAACCCAGAGGGGAATGCGCTGGCGCCGCAGCACGGAACTAGAATCTGCGGCGAGAGTCTCAATCCGCGTTACTTTCAATCAGGAGGTCCCATGAACCAACCCGTGCAAGCCACTTTCACCGGATATACCGGCGAAGTGACGTCGGCCGAGCAACGCAACCGCGTGCTCCGCAACACCTATTGGCTGCTCGCGCTGTCGATGGTGCCCACCGTGCTCGGCGCCTGGATCGGTGTTTCCACCGGCCTGATGCGTGGCATGGGCGCGGGCATGAGCGCCATCATCTTCCTCGTCGGCGCTTTCGGCCTGATGTTCGCCATCGAGAAGACCAAGAACTCCGCAGCCGGCGTGCCGGTGCTGCTCGGCTTCACCTTCTTCATGGGCCTGATGCTGTCGCGCATGATCGGTGCGGTGCTGGGGCAGGCGAATGGCGCCGGGCTGATCATGACGGCCTTCGCAGGCACCGGCCTGATCTTCTTCGGCATGGCCACGCTGTCGTCGGTGATCAAGCGTGACCTGTCGTCGATGGGCAAGTTCCTGTTCATCGGCATGATCATGATCTTCGTGGCCGCCATCGCGAACATCTTCCTGCAGTCGAGCGCGCTGATGATCACGATCTCGGTGCTGGCGATCGGTATCTTCTCGGCCTTCATCCTGTACGACCTGAAGCGCGTGAAAGACGGCGAAGAGACGAACTACATCTCGGCCACGCTGGGCGTCTACTTGAGCCTGTACAACGTGTTCCAGTCCTTGCTGGCGATCCTCGGGTTCAGCAACAGCAGCGATTGACCCCTATCGGGGGACGGACAGCGGAGGCCCTTTGGGCCCCCTTTTCTTTGGCTCTTCAGATAGTGGTGCCCGCCGTCAAATGCACGATCGAATTGGCGTAGTACGCCACCACGGTCATCTCGGCCGCGTTGACGCGGAACAGGCCCTGCTCTTCCAGCACCAGGTGCCGCAAGGTCAACATGCGCAGGCCGACGGTCAGCGCGTAGTCGCGGTCGGTGCGGGGCACGTAGACATGCGCGCCTAGGGCCTCCACCCGCTCGATCAGGCCGTGGACTGCCGCCTTCAACTCCAACTCTGACCAGGCCCGCTGCGGATCGCTCAGGAACACGCTGGCAACCAGCGGCACCGGCAGCACGGGCACGTTCAGGCCGATCTGCGTCATCAGCGCCTGGCCGACGGCCGCGACCTCGCTGCGCCGTTCGGCATCGTCGAGTGCACGGAAATCGATGCCGCGCTCTTTCACGAACGCCCGCATCGAATACGGCTGCCCGAAATTCACACAGGCGTAGCCGAAGCGGTAGCGCCGGCCCAGCAGCGTAAACGCGAACTGCCGTGCAAGATAACTGCCGGTGATGCGCAGCGTGCGCAGCAGGCCGCCGCGCTGCGGTTTTGCATCGAGCTTGCGCAGCAGCGTGCGGTCCTCGATCACGCGGTCGTAGTTGATGCCGACCGGAATGAACACCAGGTCGCGCTCGCCTTCGGGGCTGAAACCCTTGAGCATGTAGTCGAGCAGGCCGAGCTTGGGTTCGCGCAGCCGGCCATCGACGGTGAGCCCGCCCTCCGGGTACATCGCCTGCGGCACGCCACCCTCCGTCGCCATCTGCACATAGCGCTGCAGCACCATGCGGTACAGCGGGTCACCGGAATTGCGGCGCACGAAGTACGCGCCCATCGCGCGTATCAAGCCCTGCAGCGGCCAGATGCGGGCCCACTCGCCGACCGCGTAGCTCAGGGCCACACGCTCAGCGGCGAGAAAGGAGACGAGGATGTAGTCCATGTTGCTGCGGTGGTTCATCACGAACACGACCGTGGACTTGGGGTTGATTGCCGCCATGGCCTGTGCGTCGGTGTAACCCAGGCGCACCCGGTAGACGAGCCGCGCGAAGGTCTTCGACAGCCAGTAGCCGACGCGGAAGTACACGTAGGCATTGAAAGCCGGCACGATCTCGCGCGCATAGATGGCAATCGTCTTCATCACCGCCGCGCGTGGCTGGCCGGTGGTGGCGGCGTGGGCCTCGGCGGCGGCCAGCACGCGCGGATCGATCATCAGCCGGTCGATCAGCGCACGCCGCCGCGTGAGCTTGAACTGCGGCAGCTCGATCTTCAGGCGCACGCTGATCTCGTCGAGCACACCGCGCACCTTGCGCCGGAAGTACCAGCGCGCACCCGGCAGCAGCAGCCACTGCAGCACGGCGAGCAGCACCAGAGCGCACATCAGCACGAACACCCACAGCGGCACGGCGACGGTTTGTGTCAAGCGCGATCCTCCTGGGACACGCGGAGTATCGAACGCCGGCGGGGTGCCGGCGATCCGGGCAAACCTGCGCCTGTCAGCTCCGTTCGAACACCGCCATGCTCTCGACGTGTGCCGTGTGCGGGAACATGTTCACCGCCCCCGCCGCAGTGCAGCGGTAACCCGCCTGGTGCACCAGCAACCCGGCGTCGCGCGCCAGCGTCGCCGGGTTGCAGCTGACGTAGACGATGCGTGTCGGCGCCACATAATCCGGCGCCAGAGCGGCATCGGCATGCAGGTCTGCCAGCGCCTTCGCCAGTGCAAAAGCACCTTCACGCGGCGGATCGACGAGCCATTTGTCGGCGTGTCCGTGGCCGGCCAGCAGGGCAGGAGTCAGCTCGAACAGATTGCTCGCAGCAAAGCTCGCCTTCGCGCTCAAGCCATTGAGCGCAGCGTTGTCGCGCGCGCGCTGCACCAGTGTTTCGCTGCCTTCGATGCCGAGCACCTCGCGCGCTTTCGTCGCGATCGGCAGCGTGAAGTTGCCCAGGCCGCAGAACCAGTCGATCACACGCTCGTCGGCGCGCGCGTCGAGCAGCCGCAGGGCCCGCGTGACCAGCACGCGGTTGATGTGCGGGTTGACCTGGGTGAAGTCGGTCGGCTTGAACGGCATGCGAATGCCGAACTCCGGCAGCGCGTAGGCCAGCTCGGGCCCGCCCATCTCCAGCCGTTGCACGGTGTCGGGGCCTTTGGACTGCAGCCACCACTGCACTCCGCGATCCACACCGAACACGCGCAGCCGCTCCAGGTCGGCCTCGCTCAGCGGCTCCATGTGGCGCAGCACCATCGCAGTCACGTCGTCGCCGATCGCGAGTTCGATCTGCGGCAGGCGGTCGCGCTGGGCCATGCCTTCGATCAACTCGCGCAGCGGCAGGAGCAGCGCGCTCACGTGCGGCGGCAGCACTTCGCAACTATCCATGTCGGCAACGAAGCTCGACTTGCGCTCGTGAAAGCCGACCAGCACCTTGGCCTTCTTGACCACGTAGCGCACCGACAGCCGGCCCCGGTAGCGGTAGCCCCAGGCCGGGCCCTCGATCGGCCGCAGCAGTTGTTCCGGCTTCACCTTGCCCAGGTGCCAGAGCGCGTCCTCCAACGCGCGCTGCTTGGTCGCCACCTGCGCGCCGACATGGAAGTGCTGCATCTTGCAGCCACCGCAGTGGCCGAAGTGGCGGCACTGCGGCGTCACGCGCTGTGAGCTCTCGCGCCTCAGCGCCGTGATCGTCGCCTGCTCCCAGTTGTTCTTGCGCCGGCCGACCTGCACCTGCACTTCTTCGCCCGGCAACGCGTCTTCGATGAAAACGACCTTGCCGGCCGCGTTGTGCGCCACGCCCTGGGCTTCGAGGTCGAGCGACTCGACCTTCAGCCACTCTTTTTCGACCACGGCCTTTTCGAGCACCACTTTTGCTGATTCCATGGACCGCGATTATCGGGGTGCGCGAAGCCGCTGCTACACTTCGCGCCGTCAGGAGAGAGCTTCCCGGTGGGTCGAAACGACGCGCCGATGAAGCCGCCGAAGGCGCAGGGCCCCGCATGTGAAAGCGAGGCTCGAACGCTCAGGCAAAAGGACTGGCAAGCGCTTCATTCGAGGCGTTCCTCGCTGGAGAGAGGCCCGCCCCGAGTGGGCCCACCGAAGGGGCAAGCGGCCCACCGTGCAAACGGCGCTGCCAATCTCTCAGGTAAAGCGGACAGAGAGGGCATTCCCGGTGCGATCATGAGGTCGCGCCGGTCCATTGAATTGCCCTCGCAGGACCTCCTCAGGAGACGACCATGTCCGACACCGCTGTTCTGCAAAAAACCCCGCTTCACGCACTGCACCTCGAACTCGGCGCCAAGATGGTGCCCTTCGCCGGTTACGACATGCCGGTCTCGTACCCGAGCGGCATCATCAAGGAACACCGGCAGTGCCGTGAATCGGCCGCGCTGTTCGACGTGTCGCACATGGGCCAGCTGCGCCTGACAGGCGCCGACGCCGCGAAGGCGCTCGAAACCCTGGTGCCGATGGACGTGCAGGGGCTCAATGACGGGCAACAGCGTTACGCGTTTTTCACCAACAGCAACGGCGGCATCCTCGACGACCTGATGATCACGCGGCGCGGCGCCGAGAACGACCTGCTGCTGATCGTCAACGCGGCGTGCAAGGAAGCCGACACGAAGCATCTGGTCACCCACATCGGCCACCGCTGCACCGTGCAGCCTCTTCCCGAACGCGCGTTGCTCGCGTTGCAGGGCCCGAAGGCAGTGAAGGCGCTGGCCCGGCTGAACTCCGGCGTCAGCGCCCTCACCTTCATGACCGGCATGACCGTGCGCCTCGCCGGCGCGGAGTGTTTTGTCACTCGCTCGGGTTACACCGGCGACGACGGCTTCGAGATCTCCGTGCCCGCGTCAATAGCCGAAGCGCTGGCGCGCGAGCTGCTCGCCCAACCCGAGGTCGGCCCGGTCGGCCTGGGCGCACGCGACACGCTGCGCTTGGAGGCCGGCCTGTGCCTGTACGGCCACGACATCGACACCACGACCACGCCGGTCGAAGCCGCGCTGACCTGGGCGATCCAGAAAGTGCGGAGGGCGGGCGGCGCGCGCCACGGCGGTTACCCCGGCGCTTCGGTGATCGACGGCCAGCTCGCCACCGGCGCGGCGACCAAACGCGTCGGCCTGATCGGGCTGGAGCGGGTGCCGGTGCGCGAAGGCGCGATCATCAAGGACGCCCACGGCCACAAGCTCGGCCACGTCACCAGCGGCACGCTCGCACCCACGGTGGCGCAGCCGATCGCGATGGCCTATCTCGCCGCCAACCATGCGCTGCCGAACCACGAGGTCTACGCCGACGTGCGTGGCAAGGCGCAGCCAATGCGCGTGACCTCCATGCCGTTCACGCCGCACCACTACTTCCGCGGCTAGAGCCGACACCTTTCAACTTCCACCGACGAATCACAGGAGCCCCGATGACGACCATGTACACCAACGACCACGAGTGGATCAACATCGAAGACCACGAGGCCGCCACCGTCGGCATCACCCACCACGCGCAGGACGCGCTCGGCGACGTGGTCTTCGTCGAGCTGCCCAGCGTCGGCAGCACCTTCAAGAAGGGCGACGTGGCCGGCGTGGTCGAGTCGGTGAAGGCCGCGGCCGATCTGTTCATGCCGGTCAGCGGCGAGATCGTCGAAGTCAACGAAGCGCTGCGCGACGACCCGTCGCTCGCCAACACCGACCCGCTCGGGAACGGCTGGTTCTTCAAGGTGCACCTGAGCGACATGACCGAGTTCGAACAGCTGATGGACGCGCCGGCCTACGACCTGCTCGTCAAGAACAGCTGAAGGATTTTCGATGCTGATGTCTGCCCACAAGCCGCTGCGCGAGCTCGAAGACGCATCGGAGTTCGTTGCGCGCCACATCGGTGTGAGCGCGGAAGACGAGCGCCACATGTTGTCGGTGATCGGTGCCGCGTCGCGGCGCGCGCTGATCGAAGCCGTGGTGCCACGCTCGATCGCGCGCGGCGCGCCGATGGCACTGCCCGAGCCGTTGACCGAGGCCTCGGCGCTGGCCGAGCTGAAGGCCATCGCCGGCCGCAACCGGGTGCTGAAGAGTTTCATCGGCCAGGGTTACCACGGCACGCACACGCCGGGTGTCATCTTGCGCAACATCCTGGAGAACCCGGCCTGGTACACCGCGTACACGCCGTACCAGGCCGAGATTTCGCAGGGCCGCATGGAAGCGCTGGTGAACTTCCAGACCATGGTCTGCGAACTGACCGGCATGGCGATCGCCGGCTCGTCGATGCTCGATGAAGCGACTGCCGCTGCCGAGGCGATGACACTCGCGTTGCGCGTGGGCAAGAGCAAATCGACCACGCTCTTCGTCGCCGACGACGTGCTGCCGCAGACGCTCGAAGTGGTGCAGACCCGCGCCCGGCCGCTCGGCATCACGGTGCTCAACGGCGCGCTCGACGCCGCCGGCAGCACCGACGCGTTCGCCGTGCTGCTGCAATACCCCGGCGTCAACGGCGTGGTGCGCGACCTGCAGCCGGCCATCGACGCCGTGCACGCGCGCGGTGGCCTGGCCATCGTCGCCGCCGATCTGCTGGCGCTAACGCTGCTGAAAGCGCCGGGCGAGATGGGCGCCGACATCGTTGTCGGCAACACCCAGCGCTTCGGCATGCCGATGGGCAACGGCGGGCCGCACGCGGCTTTCCTCGCGACGAAGGACGAGTTCAAGCGTTCGATGCCGGGGCGGCTGGTCGGTGTCAGCGTCGATGTGCACGGCGCACCCGCGTACCGGCTCGCGCTGCAAACGCGCGAGCAGCACATCCGGCGCGAGAAGGCCACGTCCAACATCTGCACCGCGCAGGTCTTGCCGGCGGTGGTGGCGAGCATGTACGCCGTGTACCACGGCCCCGAAGGCCTGAAGCGCATCGCGCGCCGCGTGGCGAGTTACACGGCGGTGCTGGCCAAGGGCCTGCAGCAACTCGGCATCACGCTGCCGAACACGAGCGGTTTCGACACCGTGCGGGTTTCGACCGGTACGAATACCGAGTCGCTGCTGCAGGCAGCCCGCGACATCGGCTTCAACCTGCGCCGCGCATCCGCCACGAGCGTCGGCATCACGCTGGACGAAACGACAACGCGCGACGACATCGCGGCGCTGTGGAAACTGTTCGCCAGCGGCAAGGCCTTGCCCGATTTCGCGCCATTCGAAAAGGGAATTCCCTCGCTGATTCCGGAAGCGCTGGCCCGCAACAGCACGTTCCTCACGCACCCGGTCTTCAACCGCCACCGCTCCGAGACGGCGATGCTGCGTTACATCCGCAGCCTGTCGGACAAGGACCTGGCGCTCGACCGCACGATGATCCCGCTCGGCTCGTGCACGATGAAGCTGAACGCGACCAGCGAGATGATCCCGATCACCTGGCCCGAGTTCGCCAACATCCACCCGTTCGCGCCGATCGAGCAACTGGCCGGCTACGAACAACTGCGCACCCAGCTCGAAGGCTGGTTGTGCCAGGCCACCGGCTACAGCGGCGTGAGCCTGCAGCCCAACGCCGGCTCGCAAGGTGAATACGCGGGCCTGCTCGTCATCAAGGCCTTCCATGAAGCACGCGGCGAAGCCCGCCGCAACATTTGCCTGATCCCCGAATCGGCGCACGGCACCAACCCGGCGAGCGCGCAGATGGCGGGCCTGCGGGTCGTGGTGACGAAATGCGACGATGAAGGCAACATCGACCTGGCCGACCTCGCAGCGAAGTGCACGCAACACAGCGCGCAACTCGCCTGCATCATGATCACCTACCCTTCGACCTACGGCGTGTTCGACACACAGGTGAAGGAGATCTGCGCGCTGGTGCATCAGCACGGTGGGCGGGTGTATGTCGACGGCGCGAACATGAACGCGCTGGTCGGCGTGGCCGCGCCAGGCGAATTCGGCGGTGACGTGAGCCACCTGAACCTGCACAAGACCTTCTGCATTCCCCACGGCGGCGGCGGGCCGGGCGTCGGGCCGACCTGTGTGGTCGCCGACCTGGTGCCGTATCTGCCGGCGCACCGTTCGGCCGGCATCGGCACCGCGTTGCAGGTCGGCGCGGTTTCCGCCGCACCGCTCGGCAACGCTGCGGTGCTGCCGATCAGCTGGATGTACATGCGCATGATGGGCGCCGAGGGCCTGACGGCCGCGACCGAAACCGCGATCCTGTCGGCCAACTACATCGCGGCGCGCCTGGCCGACCACTACGAAGTGCACTACAGCGGCAACATCGAAGGCATCAAGGGCGGCGGTGTCGCGCATGAATGCATCCTCGACCTTCGGCCTTTGAAGGAAGCGACCGGCGGCGCCACGGGCGTGAGCGCCGAAGACGTTGCCAAACGCCTGATCGACTACGGCTTTCACGCGCCGACGCTGAGCTTCCCGGTCGCCGGCACGCTGATGGTCGAGCCGACCGAAAGCGAATCGCGCGAGGAGCTCGACCGCTTCTGCGACGCGATGATCACGATCCGCCACGAGATCGCGAAGGTCGAGTCCGGCGCCTGGCCGAAGGACGACAACCCGCTGAAGGCGGCGCCGCACACGGCCGAAGCGCTGTTGAAAGCCGACTGGTCCCACGCCTACTCGCGCGAGGAAGCAGCCTACCCGGTGCCGGCATTGCGGCGCGGCAAGTACTGGTCGCCGGTCGGCCGTGTCGACAACGTCTGGGGCGACCGCAACCTGATGTGCTCCTGCCCGCCCTTGTCCGCTTACGAAAGCTGACCCGTGGCCGTCTCGGTCTTCGACCTGTTCAAGATCGGCATCGGCCCCAGCAGCTCGCACACGGTCGGGCCGATGCGCGCGGCGCGTTTGTTCGCGCTGCGCCTTCAGCATGACGGAAAGCTCGAAGCCACGGCGCGCGTCTGCTCGCAGCTCTACGGCTCGCTCGGCGCCACCGGCAAGGGCCACGGCAGCGACAAGGCGGTGTTGCTCGGCCTGAGTGGCGCCGAGCCCGACACGGTCGACATCGAAGGCATCGCCGGCCGGCTCAAACACATGCGCGACGAGAAAAGCCTCGCGCTGCTCGGCACGCATCCGATCGGCTTCACCGAGAAGACCGACCTGATCTTCTACCGCCGGGAAACCCTGCCCTTCCACGCCAACGGCATGCGCTTCACCGCTTTCGATGCGGGTGGCGCCGAGTTGCTGACCCGCACCTACTACTCGGTCGGTGGCGGCTTCGTCGTCAGCGACGAGGTCGCGCACGACGGCAGCCTGCAGAAGGTCATCGCGCCCGACACCACCGTGCTCGCGCACCCGTTCCACAGCGGCGCCGACCTGCTCACGCTCACGAAACAGCACGGCTGCAGTATCGCCGAGCTGGTGCGCCGCAACGAACGCCATTGGCGCACCGACGCCGAAGTCGATGCCGGCCTGCTGAAGATCTGGGCCGTGATGCAGGCCTGCGTGGTGCGCGGCTGCAAGACCGACGGTGTGTTGCCGGGCGGCTTCAAGGTGCGGCGGCGCGCGGCCGACCTGCACCGGCAACTGTGCGCAAACCCGGAGGCCGCGCTGCGCGACCCGCTGCAGGTGCTCGACTGGGTCAACCTCTACGCGCTCGCGGTCAACGAAGAAAACGCCGCCGGCGGCCGTGTCGTCACCGCGCCGACCAACGGTGCGGCCGGCATCGTGCCCGCCGTGTTGCACTACTACACACGCTTCGTGCCGTCGGCGACCGACCAAGGCGTGATCGACTTCCTGCTCACCGCCGCCGCGCTCGGCATGCTCTACAAGGAAAACGCCTCGATCAGCGGCGCCGAGGTCGGCTGCCAGGGCGAAGTGGGTGTCGCCTGCTCGATGGCCGCCGGTGCCTTGTGCGCCGTGCTCGGCGGCTCGCCGGCGCAGGTGGAAAACGCCGCCGAGATCGGCATGGAACACCACCTCGGCCTGACCTGCGACCCGGTCGGCGGGCTGGTGCAGATACCGTGCATCGAACGCAACGCGATCGCGTCCGTGAAAGCCATCAACGCCGCGCGCATGGCGCTGCGCGGCGACGGCACGCACCACGTGAGCCTCGACAAGGTCATCAAGACCATGCGCGAGACCGGCGCAGACATGATGAGCAAGTACAAGGAAACCGCACGCGGCGGGCTCGCGGTGAACATCGTCGAATGCTGAGCTGTTGCCGACTTGTAAGGCACCGACACCACAACACTCACTTCAGTGCTTGACCGGCACCGAGCTCCGTTCGGACAATGCCGCACGTTCCTCGCCCCCTCTCCGGCCGCCCGCTGCCCATGTCCCGCCAGCCCCGTGATCACACAGCCATCTTCGGCCCCTCCGGCCGGCGCATGCTGTACGAACAGACGCAGCACGCTTCGGAATTCGCGCACACGAACACACCGCAAGGCCAGGTGGCGATGGTCTTGCTCGAAGTCGGGCTGGCGCCCGGCAGCTCGCACCTGAGCGAGCGTATTCTCGAGCCGGTCACCTCGAAGCTCTCGAAGGTGCTCAATGCGCGGCTGCGCTCGATCGACGTGCTGGTGCGCACCGCCGACACCGAACTGGCGGTGCTGCTGGCGCAGGCGCATCTGGGCGTGGCGGCGGCCTTTTCCGAGCGGCTCAAGCAGCCGATCGACCAGGCGCTGAGCGAAATGCACGTGGCTTCCGACATCGTCGTCAGCATCGGCCTGGCCGCCAACCCGCCGGCCAGTTCCTGGGGGCCGGAAGCGCTGATCGAGCTGGCCGACTTCCGGATGCGCTCGGCACGCCAGCGCGCCGCGGCGCACGCCTCTCGCGAATGGGCCGTCGAGGTCGATGGCGACTCGATTCCGCAGGCCTGGGCCGACTCCGAAGTCTGGCCCGCCACCACCGTCATCACCAGCCACATGGGGCTCTGAAGAAGGGCACAGCGCACATCAGGGCGTTGGAACGCCTTATGCATGCTGCACCTGCACATCGACTTGCCGCAGGAGGGCAGCCCCATGTTGGACAAAACCACCACCAAGTTTTCACACGTCAAACCCGCCGACACGCCCTGGCGCAGCGAAGGCCTGCGCGACTTCTTCCTCTACAAGGACCTGGGTGTCGCCGACGCGACCTCGGGCCGCGTGATCGCGCATCTCGTGAAGGCCAACATGGCACCAGAGAAGGGCACCGGCTGGCACCGCCATGAAGCGGAGTTCCAGATCGTGTTCATGACCAAGGGCTGGGCCAAGTTCATGTACGGCGACCAGGAAACCCTGGTCGAAGCCGGTGACTGTGTCCACCAGCGCCCGGGCATCGTGCACTACCTGTTCGACTACTCGCCCGACATGGAGTACCTGGAAATCGTGGGCCCGGCCGACTTCAAGTCGATCGATGTGCCGGCGCCGTGTGCGGTGCCGACACCGGCAGCCTGGTAAGCAGCAGCTTGCACGCAGCGGCCTTGGGGCCGCTGCACGTCAAAAATCCATGTCGAGTTCTTCGATGTCGTCCGGCTCCAGCTTGGCCGCAGCGACCCACTCCTTCATCTCCGGCATCGCCATGATGGTCTGGCAGTACAGCAGGCACGGCTTGTTCAATTTCACGTCGTAGGTGAGGAAGCGTGTGGCCACCGGCGCGAACATTGCGTCGGCCATGCCACGCTGCTTGCCGAACAGATACGGCCCGCCGTAGGTGGCCAGGCACTCGGTCCAGATCTCGACGATGCGGTCGATGTCGGGCTGGGCACCGGCCCAGACCTTGTGGCCCGGGAACTTGCCCTTCAGGTTCATCGGCAGCGAAGCGCGCAGGTTCGCGAAGCCCGAATTCATCTCGCCGCTGACCGAGCGGCAGTGCGCGCGCGCAATGCGGTCATCGGGCATCAGGCCGGCATTCGGCTTGATCTCGTTCAGGTACTGCGCGATCGCCAGCGTGTTCCAGACCTTCGCGCCATCGTGCGTCAGGCACGGCACGCGAATCGAGGGCGCGAGCAGCAGCAGTTCCTTGCGGGCATCGGCATCGTCGGGCGAGACCATCACTTCCTCGAAATCGAGCCCGGCAAATTTCGCCATCAGCCAGCCGCGCAGCGACCACGACGAGTAGTTCTTGCTGCTCAACGTCAGCGAAGCGCTGGCCTTGACGGGCTTGGCGGCCTTCGTGGCCGACTTGGCGGCAGGCTTCGCGACGGTCTTGCCCGCGGCGGCTTTGGTCTTGGATGGTGTGGCAACAGGCATGGTGGCTCTCCGGCGCGAGGTTTGCGACTACTGACAGCAAGGGATGTGCCACGCGCGCTGGCGCGGTAGTTGCAGAGCCACCGGTACGAATCAGAACCGGAGAAAACATGATGTACCAGGCCTACCAGGCACAGTCCGATCTGATGTGGCCGCTGCGTACCCTCGCGAAGATGTCGGTCCCCATGCTGCAGGACCCGGGTTTCGGGCTGCCGGCGCAATCCTCCACCCGCCAGATGGCGGCCGCCTGCAAGGTGCTCGAACTCGCCGAAGTGACCCACAAGCGCCCGCCCTGGCGCATCGACAGCGTGATCGACAAGGGCCAGACGGTTCCTGTCACAGAAGAGGTCGTCTTCACCACCCCGTTCGGCACGCTGCTGCGCTTTCGCAAGGAAGGCGCGCCGGCGCAACCCAAGGTGCTGGTCGTGGCCCCCATGTCGGGCCACTTCGCCACGCTGCTGCGCGACACCGTGCGCACCGTGCTGCAGGACCACGACGTCTATGTGACCGACTGGCACAACGTCCGCGACGTGCCACTTGCTGCCGGCCGCTTCGGGCTGGACGAATACACCGCGCACATCATCGACTTCCTGGCCGCGATGGGCCCGAACGCCAACGTGATCGCGGTCTGCCAACCCACCGTGGCAGCGCTCGCAGCGGTCTCGATCATGTCGGAAGACCAGCACCCGGCAACGCCGGCGAGCCTGACGCTGATGGCCGGCCCGATCGACTGCCGCATCAGCCCCACGGCCGTCAACAAGCTCGCGATGACCAAGCCGATCGAGTGGTTCGAGAAGAACCTGATCAGCAGCGTGCCGTGGCGCCACGGTGGCGGCGGGCGGCGTGTGTACCCGGGCTTCGTGCAACTCTCCGCGTTCATGAGCATGAACAAGGACCGACACGTCAACGCCTTCAAGGAGTACTACCAGCATCTCGTGGACGACGAGTTCGACAAGGCCGAGATCACGCGCACCTTCTACGAGGAATACATGGCGGTGGCCGACCTCTCGGCCGACTTCTACATCGAGACCGTCGACCTCGTGTTCCAGAAGTACGCGCTGCCCAAGGGTGAGCTGACGTTCCGCGGCCGCACCGTGAACCCGGCAGCGATCCGCCGCACCGCGCTGGTCACGATCGAAGGCGAGCGCGACGACATCTGCGCCATCGGCCAGACGCTCGCGGCGCAAGACCTGGCCAGCAGCCTGCGGCCCTACATGCGCACGCACTACGTGCAACCCAACGTCGGCCACTACGGCGTGTTCAGCGGCAAGCGCTGGCAGAACCACATTTACCCGGTGGTGCGCGACGTGATCCACGTCTCCCAGTAGGGGATGGAGTTCCCGGCTGCGGCGCACCGCAGCCGGGGTTCGATCACTCCTTGGACGCCGGCATCTGCTCCGGCATGGCGCCGCCCGCCGAAGCCGCCTCGTGCGGCGTACCAAAGCGCCGCTTCGACCACGCCGCCAGCCCGTCGAGGTAGCTGTACAGCACCGGCACGACGATCAGCGTCAGCAGCGTCGAGGTGATCACGCCGCCGATGATCGCGCGGCCCATCGAGGCCTGGATCTCGCCGCCTTCGTCGAGCGCGAGGGCCAGCGGCAACATGCCGAAGACCATCGCCGCCGTCGTCATCATGATCGGCCGCATGCGCACCAGGCCCGCCTGCAACAGCGCTTCGGCCGTGCTCTTGCCGGCCTTGCGCGCCTGGTTGGCGAAGTCGACCAGCAGGATCGCGTTCTTCGTCACCAGGCCCATCAGCATCACCAGGCCGATCATCGAGAACAGGTTCAGGGTCGAGCGCGTGATCAGCAGCGCGAGCATCACGCCGATCAAGGCGAGTGGTAAAGAGGCCATGATCGCGAACGGCTGCAGGAAGCTGCCGAACTGCGACGCGAGCACGATGTAGATGAACACCACCGCCGCCACCAGCGCCAGCAGGATGCCCTTGAAGGCTTCGGCCTGCTCGCGCGACTGCCCGCCCTGGTCGAAGCGGTAACCGGGCGGCAACTGCGTCGCCTCGACGATCTTCTTCACCTCAGCGCCCACGTCGCCGCTCGGCCGGCCGGTCACGCCGGCGTAGACCGCCTGGCGGCGCTGCAGGTCCTGGCGCTTGATGACCTCGGGGTTGACCACGCTCACCACGTCGGCCACGCGCGATAGCGCGATAGGCGTGCCGTCTTTCGCGTAGGCCACCGGCAAGCTGTCGAGCTGGGCCACGTTCTCGCGCAGCAGCTGCGGCAGCCGCAGTTCGACTTCCACCTGCTCGCCGTCGGGGGCGGTCCAGTAGGTCGCCACGTCGCCGTTGACGAAGCTGCGCAGGCTGGTAGCCACGGTGGTCGGCGTGAGCCCGAGCTCGCGCACGGCGTCGGGCCGCAGGCGCACCGCGTAGGCCGGCAGGCCGGGCTTGACCGAGGTTTCCAGGTCGGTGATGCCCTTGATCTTGCCGATCTTCTCGGCCAGGCGCAGCACCTCGGCGTCGAGCACCTTCGGGTCGGGGCCGAGCAGCGAAACGAAGATCGGCCGGTTGCCGATCGACACGTCAGCCCCCGGGATCGGCGCGATCGCCTTGCGGATCGCTTCTTCCACTTCCTTCTGCGAGCGCTTGCGTTCGCTCGGCTTCGTGAGCTGCAGCGTCAGCTTGCCGACGTTGCGGCTGCCGTCCACGTCGCCCACCTGCGTCGACATCAAACGCACCTCGGGCATCACGCGCACCAGGTCTTCGACCTGCTTCATCTTCTCGTCGCCGCGGGTCAGGCTGGTGCCCACCGGCATGCGCACGTTGAGCGAGATGTAGCTGTTGTCGGCGTCGGGAATGAACTCGCTGCCGACCAGCGGCGCGAGCGCGAGCGCGCCGACGAAGCTCGCAAGGCCGGCGCACAGCACGATGGCACGCGGCGTGATCGTCGCGAAGCGCAAGCGCCGTGGCTGGCTCTTGTCACGTTCGCCCGCAGCATCGAACGGCCGCCCGAAAGCCGGGACTGGCGGCACCCAGATGCGATGCCGCTTGCCCGCGAAAACCCAGTGGATCAGGCGTTCGTAGACCGCGTGCATCACGTCGAGCAGCCGGTCGGTGGCGCGCATCAGGTGGCCCAGGCCCCAGACGCGGCCGAGGCGGTTGACCGGCGGGTCTTTCCAGATGCTCGAGAGCATCGGGTCGAGCGTGAAGCTGACGAACAGGCTGACCAGCACCGCCACCGCGACCGTGATGCCGAACGGGAAGAAGAACTTGCCGATGATGCCTTTCATGAACGCGACCGGCACGAACACGGCGCAGATCGCCAACGTGGTGGCCATGACCGCCAGGCCGATCTCCTCGGTGCCTTCGCGCGCGGCGCGGTGGTGGTCCTTGCCCATGTGGATGTGGCGCACGATGTTCTCGCGCACCACGATCGCGTCGTCGATCAAGAGACCGATGCACAGGCTCAGCGCCATCATCGTCATGAAGTTCAGCGTGAAGCCGAAGGCGTACACGGCAATGAAGGCCGAGATCACCGAAATCGGCAGCGTGAGGCCGGTGATGATCGTGCTGCGCCAGCTGTGCAGGAACAGGAACACGATCGCGATGGTGAGCAGCGCGCCTTCGATCAGCGTGCGTTTCACACCACTGAGCGAATCACGCACCCAGTCGCTGTCGGCGTAGACGAGCCGCAGCTCTACGCCCGCCGGCAGGTTCTTGCGCAATTCTTCGGTCGCGAGCTTGATGCCTTCGCCGGTTTCGACGATGTTGGCGTCCTGCTGCTTGAAGACCTGGAACGAGACCGAGGGCACACCGTCGACGCGCGCGATCGAGGTCGGCTCCTGCTCGCGTTCGACCAGCTCGCCCACATCGCCGAGCCGCACGATCAGGTTGCCACGGTTGGACACGACCACGTCGGCAAACGCCTTCGGGTCGCGCACCCGGCCTTCCACACGCACCAGCGCGTCTTCCTTGCCGCTGCTGAGCAGGCCGACCGGCACGTCGGCGTTGGCGCGCTGCAGCGCCACCGACACGTCGGCCGGCGTGAGCTGGTAAGCGCGCAGGCGCTGCGGGTCGAGGTTGATGCGCAGCTGGCGCACGGTGAGGCCGCTGACGTCGACCTTGGCCACACCGCCAACACGCTCGAGCCGCTTGCGCACCACCTGGTCGGCCAGCAGCGACAGCTCGCGTGCGCTGCGCTCGGGCGCCACCAACGCGAGGTAGACCGTGGGTTCGGCGTTGTCGCCGTCGAAGCGCGAGATGTAAGGCGGTTTCGCGTCACGCGGGAAGCTCGGCTGCAAGGCCGAGACCTTGTCGCGCACGTCCTGCACGGCGCGGCTCATGTCGGCGCTGAGCTGGAACTCGACGACCGTCTGGCTGCTGCCTTCCAGGCTGTTCGAGCGGATCATCTTCACGCCGGCGATGCCGTTCAGCGCGAGCTCGATCGGGCGCGTGAGCTCGGTCTCGGCCGCTTCGGGTGAAGCGCCCGGGTAGGCCACGCTCACGAACACGATCGGCGGCGAGATGTCGGGCAGGCGCTCGACGCGCAGCTGGCTGTACGAGAACAGGCCGAGCACGCACAGCGCCGCCATCACCATCGTGGCGAAGACCGGGTTGTTGATGGAAACGCGGGTGAACCACATGTCAGGAGGCCTTGGCGGCAGCGGCCGATGCGCTCGCAGCAGGCGCCGTGGGCGCAGCGGACTTGGCGACGATCTTCGCCGGCGCGCCTTCCTTCAGGCTGTCGAAGCGTGCACCCAGCACCTGCAGCTCGGGCGTCAAGCCCTGCGTGACTTCGACCCGGCCGCCGACGCTGTCGCGCCGGCCGGTGATGACGATGCGGCGCACCAGCACGCCCTTCTCCACCGTCCACACATAGTCCTGGCCGGAAGCCTGCCCGACCGAGGCGATCGGCACGGTGAGGCGCTGCGCCGCATCATCGAGCATCACGACGGCGCTGGCGTACTGGCCGGCGCGGAATTTTTCGTCGGGGTTGGCGAGCACCACCACCACGCGAATGCCCCGCGTGCCCGGCTCGGCCGAGGGCGCGATGCGATCGATGCGGCCCTGCACCGGCGCGGCCGCGCCTTCGATGCGAACCGCCAGCGTCTGCCCCGGCTTCAAGGCCGACACCTGGTGCGTGCCGACGACGCCGGCGAGCTCGAGCACCGCCAAATCGACGACCGTCATCAGCTCCTGCTCGGCACTGACCTTTTCACCCGGCAGCACGTTGCGCCGGCCGATCACGCCGTTGATGGGCGCGGTGAGCGCGGCTTCGCGGATGCCGAGCTTCGACGTGGCAAGCGCCGCTTGCGTCGACTTGAGCTGGGCGCGCGCTGTCTCGAGCGTGGCGCGCGAGGATTCGAGCGCATTGGCCGAGATGAACTGCTGGCGCGCCAGCCCTTCGTTGGCGGCATGGGCGCGTTCTGCCTCGACCACACGCGCCTGCGCCGACTCGACCCCGGCCGAACGTTCGGCAGCGCGGCTTTGCAGGTCGGCGAGGTCGATGCTGCCGAGCTGTTGCCCGGCCTTCACGCGGTGCCCTTCGGCGACCGAGAGCGCGAGCAGCGTGCCCGCCGCCTTGGCCCGCACGACGGCCGTGCGCGGCGCCATCAGCGAGCCCGAGAACTCGATGCGCTCGGGCAAGGCCGCCAGCACCGGCCGGATTACCTCGGCGGGCGTGAATTCAAGGGTCACCTCGGGTTTTTTGTCCTTGGAATCGTCGCTGCTTTTGGCACGCGATACGACTGCCAGGGCAACGGCGGCGACGATGATCGCAACGCCTGCGCCCACGAGCCACTGCTTGCGCATGAGGCTTCCTTTCCTGTGTTGTTCTGGTGGACCGGGAGTGTATTCACAGCCCCCCTGTCGCCGCCATCCCTTGCGACAGTCTGCAGATTGTGGGGGTCAGGATGCCGGCTGGCTGGCCGGGCCGGGAACCGGCTCCAGATGCAGCGCACGCCAGCAGCACAGCACCGCCAGCCCCGCGGCGGCGCTGGCGGCCCAGAACACGGCGGCAAAACCGAAGGCTTCGCTGAGCGCCCCGCCGGCCAGCCCGCCGATCACCCCCGATGCGCCGTACCCCAGCACCGTGTACAACGCCTGCCCGCGCCCGCGCAGCCGGCCGGGGAAGTGCCGGTTGATCATGCCGATGCACGAACTGTGCTGGGCTGCGAACGTGAAGGCGTGGGTGAGTTGCGCCACCACCAGCACCCAGACGTTCGCGCCGAACCCGGCCGTGGCCGCGAAACGCAGCACCGACATGACGGCCGCCAGCAGCAGCCAGCCCTGTGGCGACAGGCGCGTCAGCCAGCGGCCCTGGAACCAGAACCACGCCACCTCGGCCGCCACGCCCAGCGCCCAGATCAGGCCGACCGCCGTCTTGCTGTAGCCGAGCGAAACGAGGTAGAGCGAAAAGAATGCGTACAGACTGGTGTGCGCGAGCACGGTGAAGAACACGCCGGCGAAAAACCAGGCGACGACCGGCTCGCGCAAGACCGCCAGCGCGCCTGGCGCGGCTTCGCTGGTGTGCGCCGCCTCGGTCACGACCGGCAGGCGAAGCGCGGCGACGAGCAGCAAACTCAGCAGCGCCAGCACGAGCCACGGGAACGCCTGCACACCCAGCCGCTGCAGCGCGACCCCGCTGCCGATCACGGCGAGGATGAACCCGATCGATCCCCACACCCGCACCCGGCCGTAGCGCCCCGCGTTCAGCGTGTCGCCGTGGCTGACGAGGTGGGCGAGCGCCGCTTCGCTGATCGGGATCACACCGGCGGTGCAGGTGTGCAGCGCCAGCGTCACCGCGGCGATCCAGCCGTACACGGGCGACACGAAAAAGCCGAGCGCGCTGGCCAGCGCCAGGCCGACCGCGATGCGCAGCAGGCGCGTGCGCTGCCCGGTGTGGTCGGCCACCCAGCCCCAGGCGTAGGGGCTGAACAGGCGCGTGGCACTCTGCAGCGAGGCCATCGCCCCGATCGCCAGCGTGCTGAACCCCAGGCTCTGGAACCACAGCGGCGCGTAGGTACCGAACAGCCCGGCATAGGAAAAGTAGGCGAACGAGACCGTGCTGAACGCGAACAGCGCGCGCTTCGAGGGCGCGCCGCCGGAGCCCGGCATCAGCCGCGCGCGGGGCGCTGCGCCGGGATCGGCGGCGTCGCCACGTGCACGTCGCCGCACTGCGCGCGCTGGCGCAAGGCGTGGTCCATCAGCACCAATGCGAGCATCGCTTCGGCGATCGGCGTGGCGCGGATGCCGACACACGGGTCGTGGCGGCCGAAGGTCTCGACGGTGGCCGGCTGGCCTGCCAAGTCGATCGACTGGCGCGGGCTGCGGATCGAGCTGGTCGGCTTGACGGCGATGCTGACGGTGATGTCTTGCCCGGTCGAAATGCCGCCGAGCACGCCACCGGCGTTGTTGCTGCGAAAACCTTGGGGCGTGAGCTCGTCGCCGTGTGTCGTGCCACGTTGCGCCACGCTCGCGAAGCCGGCGCCGATCTCGACGCCCTTGACCGCGTTGATTCCCATCATCGCCTTCGCGATGTCGGCGTCGAGCTTGTCGAACAGCGGTTCGCCCAGGCCGACGGGCACGCCGTGTGCCGCCACGCTGATGCGCGCGCCGCAGCTGTCACCGGCCTTGCGCAGGTCATCCATGTAGGCCTCGAGGCGGGCGATGTCGCTGGTATTGGCAGCGAAGAACGGGTTGTTCGGCACGTGCGCCATCGACTCGAACGGGATCACGATGTCGCCGATCTGCGTCATGTGGCCCGAGAAGGTGGTGCCGTACTTGAGCTTCAACCACTTGCGGGCGACTGCACCGGCGCCGACCATCGGCGCCGTGAGGCGCGCCGACGCACGGCCACCGCCACGCGGGTCGCGCAGGCCGTACTTGTGCAGGTAGGCGTAGTCGGCGTGGCCCGGGCGGAAGGTCTGCAGGATGTTGCCGTAGTCCTTGCTGCGCTGGTCGGTGTTGCGGATCAGCAGGCAGATCGGCGTGCCGGTCGTCAGGCCTTCATACACGCCCGAGAGAATCTCGACCGTGTCGGGCTCGTTGCGCTGCGTCACGTGGCGCGAGGTGCCGGGGCGGCGGCGGTCGAGCTCGGGCTGGATGTCGGCTTCCGAGAGCGCCATGCCGGGCGGGCAGCCGTCGATCACGCAGCCGATGGCCGGGCCGTGGCTTTCACCGAAGTTGGTGACGCGAAAGAGTTCGCCGAGGGTGCTGCCGGACATGGTGTGGGGCGCCGTTTGCTGAAGCCGGAATCAGAACCACCGCCCGGAGGCGGTGGCGAGTGCGACGATTTTAGGCCAGCGCCGTGCGGCGTCGAATGCGCGGCTCAGTTCGGCGTGGGCGCCTGCTCGTCGCTCGCGTCTTCGACAGGCCAGTCGCGGATGTAGGCCTTGAGCATGCGGTTCTCGAAGTCCTGCCCGTCGACCACGGCCTTGGCCACGTCGTAGAACGAGATCACGCCCATCAGCGTGCGCTGCGTGAGCACCGGCATGTACCGCGCATGGCGGCCGAGCATCATGCGGCGCACTTCGTCGATCTCGGTGTCGGGCGTGCAGGTCAGCGGGTGGTCGTCCATCACGCCGCGCACCAGCAGCGTGCCGAGCGCGCCGCCGTTCTTGACGATGGCCTGGATCACTTCGCGGAAGGTGAGCATGCCCGCCACTTCGCCGTGGTCCATCACGACCAGCGAGCCGATGTCGCGCTCGGACATGGTGCTCACCGCTTCGTGCAAGGCCTGGTCGGGTGACACGGTGAACAAGGTGCCGCCCTTGACTCGGAGAATGTCGCTGACTTTCATGGTCGCTCCAGGGCGATGGGGTTGGGTCAATATAGCCCACAATTCACAGCCAGAACACCCAGCAAAACCTTCAACGCGCCTGCGGAGACACCATGCCCGGCCACTCAGACCCCGGCTTCGACACGCTGGCACTCCATGCCGGCGCCGCGCCCGACCCGAGCACCGGCGCACGCGCCGTGCCGATCCACCTGACGACCTCGTTCGTGTTCGAAAACAGCGAACACGCGGCCTCGCTGTTCAACATGGAACGCTCGGGCCATGTCTACAGTCGCATCTCGAATCCGACCAACGCGGTGTTCGAAGAGCGTGTGGCCGCGCTCGAAGGCGGCGCCGGGGCCATTGCCACCGCCAGCGGGCAGGCGGCCTTGCATCTGGCGGTCAGCACGCTCGCCGGTGCGGGCTCGCACATCGTGGCGTCGAGCGCACTGTATGGCGGCTCGCACAACCTGCTGCACTACACACTCTCGCGCTTCGGCATCTCGACGACCTTCGTGAAGCCGGGCGACGTCGACGGCTGGCGCGCGGCGATCCGCCCTGAAACACGGCTGCTGTTCGGTGAAACGCTGGGCAACCCCGGCCTCGATGTGCTCGACATTCCGACCGTCTCGGCGATCGGCCACGAACATGGCCTGCCGCTGCTGGTGGACTCGACCTTCACCACACCGTGGCTGATGAAGCCTTTCGATCACGGCGCCGACCTGATCTTTCATTCGGCGACGAAATTCCTCTCCGGCCACGGCACCGTGATCGGCGGCATATTGGTCGACAGCGGGCAGTTCGACTGGGACCGCTCGGGCCGTTTCCCCGAGCTGACGAAGGCCTACGAAGGTTTCCACGGCATGGTGTTCAGCGAAGAAAGCAGCGTCGGCGCCTTCCTGCTGCGGGCACGCCGCGAAGGCCTGCGTGACTTCGGCGCCTGCATGAGCCCGCACACGGCGTGGCTGATCCTGCAGGGCATCGAGACGCTGCCGCTGCGCATGGCGCGGCACATCGAGAACACACGAAAGGTGGTGGGCTTTCTGGCGGCGCACGCGATGGTCGAGAGCGTCGGGTACCCGGAGCTCGAATCGCACCCCAGCCACGCGCTCGCGAAGCGGCTGCTGCCCCGCGGCTGCGGCTCGGTGTTCAGCTTCAACCTGCGCGGCTCGCGCAAACAAGGTGTCGCGTTCATCGAAGCACTGAAGATCTTCTCGCACCTCGCGAACGTGGGCGATTGCCGCTCGCTGGTGATCCACCCGGCCTCGACCACGCACTTCCGCATGGACGACGCGGCGCTGCTGCAGGCCGGCATCACGGCGGGCACGATCCGCCTGTCGATCGGTCTGGAAGACGCCGACGACCTGATCGACGACCTGAAACGTGCGCTGAAGGTCGCTGAGAAAGCGGGGGCGTGATGGAGCTGCGCGTTCCTGGCTTCGATGCCTCGGCCTACGCATACACCGGTGGCAAGGCTTTCGACTCCGCCCTGCCCTGCGTCGTGTTCATCCACGGTGCCCTGCACGACCACAGCGCGTGGACATTGCTGGCGCGCTGGTTCGCGCACCACGGCCACAGCGTGTTGGCGATCGACCAGCCCGGTCACGGCCGCAGCGGCGGCGCACCGCTGGCGAGTGTCGAAGCGTTGGCCGACTGGCTGCTCGCGTTGCTCGACGCAGCCGGTGTGGCCAAGGCCAGCCTCGTCGGCCACAGCATGGGTTCGCTGATCGCGCTCGAAGCCGCGGCGCGTGCGCCTTCGAAGGTCGAGACGCTGGTGATGGTCGGCACCGCCTACCCGATGAAGGTGTCGGAAGCGCTGCTCGAGACCGCACGCACCGCCCCGCTGAAGGCCATCGACATGGTCAACGTTTTTTCCCACTCCACGATGGCCGCCAAACCCTCGCACCCCGGCCCGGGCACCTGGCTGCACGGCGCCAACCGCGCATTGATGCGGCGTGTGCAGGCCGGGCAGACGGCCGTGAACCTGTTCCACCACGACTTCGGCGTATGCGACCGCTACGCCGGCGGTTTCGAGGCGGCTGCGAAAGTGCAGTGCCCGGCGGCGATGATCCTCGGCGAACGCGACCAGATGACCGTGCCGAAGCAGAGCCGCGAGATCGGCGCGGCCCTGAAAGCGCGCGTGCACATGGTCGCCGCCGGTCACTCGCTGATGACGGAAGCGCCGGATGCGCTGTTGTTGGCACTGCGCGAGGCCCTGGCCGCAGCACGGTGAATTCCGGCGGCTAAGCTATGGCATGGCTGCCGCCGCCGACCTCCGAACCGCCCATGCCGAACGCCTGTTCGATGCGATCCACCTGCCCATCGCACGCTGGGACCGCGCCGCACAGCTGCTGTATTGCAACGACCACTACCTGACCTGGGCCGAACGCAGCCGTGAGGCCTTGCTCGGCCACACCCTGCAGGCGCTGTACGGCGACGACGCCTGGGCCCAGGCCGGCCCGGCCTTCGAGCTGGCGTTCGCTGGCGGCACCACCAGCTACGAGCGGCTGCTGCACCACGGCCCCACGGCCGGGCGCTGGACCCGCGTGCAGGTGTTCCCCGACATCGATGCCAGCGGCAAGGTCGAGTCCGTCTTCACGATCGGCACCGACATCCACGCCGACGTGCTGGCGCGTGAAGCCTTCACCGCGGCGCAACTGCGGCTCGACCACTTCACCGACAACATCCCCTACCCGCTGACCTACGTCGACCGCGACTTCGTGCTGCGCTTCGTCAACAAGGCCTACACGAGCGCGACGCGCGAAACGCGCGAGAACCTGCTCGGCCGCCACATCGGCACGGTGCGCGGCGCCAAGCGCTGGAGCGAACACGAGCCCTACTTCCAGCGTGCGCTGCTCGGCAAGACGGTGCAGTACACGCGCCTGGTCGATTCGCTGCCGCAGGGCCCGCGCTGGATGCGCACGAGCTACGTGCCCGACTTCGATGCCGAAGGCACGGTGATCGGCCTGTACACGGTGACCATCGACGTGCACGACCTGACCGTGACGCAGGAAAAACTCAAGCGTCGCGTCGAACACGACACGCTCACCGACGTGCTGAGCCGGCGCACGATGATGGACCGCATCGAAGCCGCGCTGCTCGACGCGAACGACACGCCGGTGGCGCTGTTCTTCATCGACCTCGACGGCTTCAAGGCCGTCAACGACCAGCTCGGCCACCGCGTCGGCGATGCCTTGCTGGTGGCGGTGGCGAACGCGCTGCAGGCGGCGGTGCGGGCCGAAGACGCGGTCGGCCGCTTCGGCGGCGACGAGTTCCTGGTGCTCGCCCAGGTGCGCGACGCCGCCGGCGCGCAGGCGCTGGCGCTGCACATGCTGAACGCGGTGCGCACCGTGGCGAACGCCGGCGTGACGATGGGTGGCGTGATGGCGGCCGTCAGCGCCAGCATCGGCTACGCGCTGGCGCCGCTCGACGCGCGCAACCCGATGAACCTGCTGCAGCTTGCCGACGACGCGATGTACGCGGCCAAACGATTCGGCAAGAACGGCGTGCGCCATTGCGCCACGATCTCGTTCGAGGCAACGCGCTGAGAAGCTGAGCGCTCAGGCGCGGATCAGGTCGTTCAGGGTCATCGCGTCGAACCCGGCGCGTTGCCAGAAGCCCCGCAAAGACGCCGAGGGTTCGACCAGCAAGGCCGCGACCAGCGGCTGCGCCTTCGTGGTCGCCGGGTCGCACAACAACACGTAGCGGGGGTCGGCCTTCTCGTCGAGCCGGCCGACCCAGTCGATGCCGACCAGGGTGTCGAGGATCGGCTCGGTCTGCAGCGGGTCGGTGCGCAATGCGGCCGACAACTCGCCTGCCCCCAGGCCACCGGTCTGCTGCGCACGTGCACGCGCCAGTTCGGCCAGCACGACGATCGCCAGTTCGAAGCGCGCACCGGGCCCGTCGGGCCAGCGTTTCACACGCGTCTGCAGGCTTGGCGCATAAGCAGCGATCACCGCACCGAGCAGCACGATCACCCAGCCGAGGTAGATCCAGATCAGGAAGATCGGCACGGCCGCGAAGGCGCCGTACACGACCGAATAGGTCGGCACCTGCATCAAGTACCAGCCGAGCAGCCGCTTGGCGACCTCGAACCCGGCCGCGGCGAACAGCCCGCCCGCGATCGCGTGGCGCCAGCGCACGCGCGTGCTGGGAACGTAGTGGAACAAGCCGGCCAGGCCGGCGGCGAACAGCACGAACTCGAGCGTGTTGAGCAGCACGCTGATGCCGCCTGGTATGCCGCCCACCAACCCGCGCGAGGCCGACAGCACATACGAGGTGAGCGACAGGCTGATGCCCAGCAGCAGCGGCCCGAGCGTGGCACTGGCCCAGTACACCAGCACCCGCTGCGCGATCGGGCGCGGCTCGCGCACACGCCAGATGCCGTTGAGCGTGCGGTCGATCGTCAGCATCAGCGCGAGCGCGGTCAACACCAGCAGCGCCAGGCCCACGGTTCCGAGCCGGTTCGCCTTGCTGGCGAACTGCGTGAGCGCGGCCAGCACCGGCTTGGCGATGGTCTCGGGAACGAGGCTTTGCAGGAAGTACTTCTGCAGCGCGTCCTGGAAGCTCGAGAACATCGGGAAGGCCGAGAACACCGCGAGCATCACGGTGAGCAAGGGAACGAGGGCGATGAGTGTCGTGAAGGTGAGGCTGCTGGCGGTCAGGCCGAGGCGGTCTTCGCGGAAGCGGATGCGCAGCGTCTTCAGCGTGTCGAGCCACGGCCAGGTCTGCAGGGTCTGCAGCAGGCGCGGCAGGTGCTCGTGGAGCGTCTCCCTCCACAATTGGGTCAAATTCATTGCTGGCATCATAGCCAGCGATGAAACCCGAACTTGCCCTGCCCGCTCGCGTGGTCCACACCCGCACTCTCGCCCTGGCCTGCCTGCTGGCGCTGATCGCGCTGTGCCTGGCCTGGGAGCTGTGGCTGGCGCCCACCGGGCGCGGCACGCTCGCGCTGAAGGCGTTGCCTCTGGTGCTGGCCGTGCCGGGCGTGCTGGCGTGGCGGATGTACACCTTCCGCTGGCTCAGCCTGGTGCTGTGGTTGTACGTGGCCGAAGGCGCGGTGCGCGCGGCCAGCGACCGCGGCCTGGGCGCGCCGCTGGCGCTGCTCGAAGTGGTGTTGTGCCTGGTGCTGTTCGCGGCCTGCGCGGCGCACATCCGCTGGCGTTTGAAGGCGGCGAAGGCGGGGGTGGCATGAGCCTTGTCGACACCCTGCGTGGCATCGTCGGCGCAGCGAATGTACTGACCGACGGTGACCTGTCGGGCTACGAGCTCGACTGGCGCAAGCGTTACCGCGGCCGTGCGCTGGCGGTGGTGCGGCCCGGTTCGACCGCCGAGGTGGCCGCCGTCGTCAAGGCCTGCGCGGCCCAGGGCACGGCCATCGTCACCCAAGGGGGCAACACCGGGCTCGTCGGCGCGTCGGTGCCCGACGAGAGTGGCGCGCAAGTGTTGCTGAGCCTGGCGCGCCTGAACCGGGTCCGCCGGCTCGACGCACAGAACCTCACCCTCACGCTCGACGCCGGCTGCATCCTGCAAACCGTGCAGCAGACCGCCGCCGACGCCGGCCTGCTGTTCCCGCTGAGCCTGGCGGCCGAGGGCAGCTGCACGATCGGCGGCAACCTGGCCACCAACGCCGGAGGCACGCAGGTACTGCGCTACGGCAACGCGCGCGAGCTCTGCCTGGGCCTCGAAGTGGTGACGGCCGAAGGCGAAGTCTGGGACGGCCTCAGCGGCCTGCGCAAGGACAACACCGGCTACGACCTGCGCGACCTGTTCATCGGCAGCGAAGGCACGCTCGGCGTGATCACCGGCGCCACGCTGAAGCTCTACCCGCAGCCGGCGGCGGTGACGACCGCGCTGGCCGCTCTGCCCTCGCTCGAAGCCGCGGTCGGCCTGCTGCAACTCGCGCAGGCACGGCTGGGTTCGAGCCTCACCGGCTTCGAAGTGATGGCGCAGTACGCGCTCGGCCTGGTGCGAAAGCACTACCCGCAGCTTGCGCAACCGCTGCCGGAAGCACCGTGGACAGTGCTTCTTGAGCAGTCCGACAGCGAAGGCGAAACGCACGCGCAGGCCTTGTTCGAAGCGCTGCTGGAAACCGCCCTCGAACAAGGCCTGATCAGCGACGCGGCGGTGGCGTCGAACACGCAGCAGTCGAACGCGATGTGGCACCTGCGCGAATCGATCCCGATGGCGCAGAGCGTCGAAGGGCTCAACATCAAACACGACATCGCACTGCCGGTCTCGAGTATTGCGGGCTTCGTCACTGAGACCGACGCGGCTTTGCTGAAAACCTTCCCCGGTGTGCGTCTCGTCAACTTCGGTCACCTCGGCGACGGCAACCTGCACTACAACGTGCAGGCGCCCGAAGGCGTGGATGGCGAGGCCTTTCTGCGCGACCGCGAAAAGGCCGTCAACACCGTGGTCTACGACGCGCTCGCCGCGCACGGCGGTTCGATCTCGGCCGAGCACGGCATCGGCGCGCTCAAGCGCGACGAGCTGGCGCGGCGCAAGTCGCCGGTGGCGCTGAAGATGATGCGTGCGATCAAGCTCGCGCTCGACCCGCGCAACCTGATGAACCCGGGGCGCTTGTTGTAGCCACGCTCACGCGCTGCTCGCCTGCGCGAGCAGCCAGGTGGCGAACTGGTCGACCTCGGGCTTGCGTGGCAAGGCGTCGGAGCGCACCAGGTAATAACCACGCGGCGAAGCGGCCGTTTTCTTGAACGGCGCGACCAGCGTGCGTTCGCGCAACAAGGTCTTCAACAACGGGTCGCGGCCGAGCGCCACGCCCTGGCCGGCGATGGCGGCGTTGATGAGCTGGTCGAACTGCGAGAAGTGCAAGACGCTGGCCGGCTTCAGCCCTTCGAGGTTCATCGCACGCAGCCAGATCGGCCAGTCCTGCATCGCCGCGCCGGGGCCGGAATCGAGGTGCAGCAACACGTGATGCGCCAGGTCTTCCGGCTTCTTCAGCGGTCGCGACGGGTCGCGCAGCAGGCGCGGGCTGCACACCGGCAGCACGACCTCGCCGAACAGCAACTCGGCGCCCGCGCCGGCCTCTTCCGCGGCCTTGTAGCGGATCGCCAGGTCAACACCGTCGCGTTTCAGATTCACGAGCGTGTAGCCGGCCGAGATGCGCACGTCGACCTCGGGATGGGCGGCCGTGAAGTCGGCCAGGCGCGGGATCAACCACAGCCCCGCGAAACCCGGCGTGGTGGTGACGACGACAGTCCTGGCGCGGCGCTCGCGGTTCAACTCGGTGCCGACCTCGTGCAGCCGCGCCAGCACCTCGCCGACCACCCGCTGCAGCGTGTGGCCGTCTTCGGTGAGGCGCAGCGCGCGGTGCAGGCGGCGGAACAGCGGCAGGCCGTAGTGGCTTTCCAATGCCGCGATCTGGCGGCTGACCGCCGACTGCGTCAGCGCGAGCTCGTCGGCCGCCTTTGTGAAGCTCAGGTAGCGCGCCGCAGCCTCGAAGGCTTCGAGCTGGGCCAGCGGCGGCAGGTCGTAGTGGCGCATGCGGGTTCCTTCAGGTCGAGGGACGTTTCACATTCCATTTTTGCATGCAAAGCATTCCAACATACCGTTTGAACCGCGGCGGCCGGAAGAACACACTTTCGTCACCCCTTCGCAGCAGCCTTCACGCCGACCCGGCGTCTTGCATGCAACGAAGGCATGTCAAAGGAGAACCCTGATGAACACCAACGACCTGACCCTGGCCTCCACCGCACTGCGCAAGGGCGAAGTCCTGCACCTGCACCACGCGCTCGGCCAGCGCATCGAAGCGCTCGGCGGCCGCTTGTGGATCACGATGGACGGCGATCTGCGCGACGTCGTGATCGACGCCGGCGAAGGTTTCACCGTGGACCGGAGCAGCGACGTGCTGCTCAGTGCGATGAGCGATGCACAACTCGTCGTGTTGACGCCGAGCGTTACCGCTGTGGCCTGAGCGCCCTACTGAACCGGGCCCTTCAGCGGCTCGGGCAAGGCCACGGCCACCACGTCGATGCCCTCTTCGCGCAGGGCGTCGGCATCTTCCGGCGAGGCGCGGCCACGGATGCCTCGCTCCTCGGATTCACCGTAGTGGATGCGGCGCGCTTCCTCCGGGAACCGGTCGCCCACGTCTTCGGTGTTCTTCATCATGTGGCGCACCGCGCGCAGCCAATGGGCCTGCATCTGCGACTGCATCGGCACGGGCGCGCCCGGCTCGGCGGTGGCCACATCCCGCTGCTTCGACACGTTCAGCCGCGGCGCGCTCGGCAGCCGGAAGATGCTGGTGTCGTTGCACATCGGGCAGGTGACGAGGCCCCGTTCGCCCTGGGATTGAAAGTCGTCATCCGACGCGAACCAGCCTTCGAAGCGGTGGTCATTGCTGCAGCGCAGGTTCAGAACCTTCATGGCTGCATTATGGGCACGCCGGGGCTGGCGGAGTGTCGTGCCAGAGCAAAGGCCAGCGCCCGGCGCGCCAATTCTGCAACCATTGCAGCCCCACCAGCGTCTTGGCGTCGGTGAGTTCACCGCGGCGGGCCAGGTCGTCGAGTTGATCTTCGCTGCAGGCCAGCACGTCGAGAAACTCGCCGGCGTCGAGCTGGCGCTGGCCCAACGTCAGGCCACGCGCGAACCAGATCTCGATGCCTTCGGTGGAATACGCGATCGCGTTGTGCATGATGCCAGCGCGCGCCCACTCGGCGGCGCGGTAGCCGGTTTCTTCGAACAGTTCTCGCACGGCGCATTCGAAGGGTGGCTCACCCTTCTCGAGCTTGCCGGCAGGGAACTCCAGCATCACACGCGCCATCGGGTGACGCCACTGGCGCTCGACCACCAGCCGGCCGTCATCGAGCAGCGGCACGATCATCACGGCGCCAGGGTGAACGATGTACTCGCGACCGGCGGTGTTGCCGTCGGGCAAGCGAACCTGGTCACGGCGCACGTCGAGAAAATGGCCGCGGTAGACCTGCTCTGAGTGCAGCGGATCTTCGCGCAGGTGGGCGTCGGGGGCGCCCCGCTGTTCGGGCGCGGTCACCGCAGGCTCAGGTCGTCAGCGCCTTGACGAGCGCGTCGACACACAGCGCCATCAGGCCACCCGGCAGCAGGCCGAAACCCAGAACCGCGGCGCCGTTGAGCGAGAGCACGGCGCGCACGTCGCCGGTGCTGACGATGGGCCGCAGGTCGGCCGGTTCGTCGAAGAACATGACCTTGACGACACGCAGGTAGTAGTAGGCGCCGACCAGCGACAACACGACGGCCGCGACCGCGAGCCAGATGTAGCCCGCGCTGTTGGTCGAGATCAGTGACTGCAATACCGACAGCTTGGCGTAGAAGCCGACCGTCGGCGGCAGGCCAGCGAGCGAGAACATGAAGACCGCCATCACCGCGGCGAACCACGGGCTGCGCTTGGCCAGGCCGGCCAGATCGCTCACCTCTTCGGACTCAAAGCCCTGGCGCGACAGCAGCATGATCATGCCGAAGGTACCGAGCGTGGTGAGCACGTAGGTGACGATGTAGAACATCGACGACGCGTAGGAGTTGCCGGCTGACACGGTGTTGCCGTAGACCACGCCCGAGCACAGGCCGAGCAGCATGAAACCCATCTGCGCGATGCTCGAATAGGCCAGCATGCGTTTCAGGTTGCTTTGCGCGATGGCGACCACGTTGCCGAGCAGCATCGAACCGAACGCGAGCACGACCAGCATCTGCTGCCAGTCGACCGCCAGGCCCAGCATGCCTTCGACCAGCAGGCGGATCGTGATCGCAAAAGCCGCCAGCTTGGGCGCGCCGCCGATCAGCAGCGTGACCGCGGTGGGCGCGCCTTGGTACACGTCGGGCACCCACATGTGGAAGGGCACGGCGCCGAGCTTGAAGGCCAGGCCGGCGACGACGAAGACCTCGCCGAGGATCAGCACCTGCTTGTTGATCTGGCCGGTGCCGATCGCCTTGAAGACCTCGTTGATGTCGAGCGAGCCGGTGGCGCCGTACATCATCGACAGGCCGTAGAGCAGGAAGCCGCTGGCCAGCGCGCCGAGCACGAAGTACTTCATCGCGGCTTCGGTTGCGTCGGCGTGGTCACGGCGCAAGGCGACCAGCGCGTACAGGCTCAACGTCATCAGTTCCAGGCCGAGGTAGACGACCAGGAAGTTATTGGCCGACAGCATCACACAGATGCCGAGCAGGGAGAACAGGCTGAGCGTGAAGAGTTCGCCCTTGAGCATGTCGCGCGAGCCGGCGTAGGGGCGCGCGTAGACGAGCGAGATCATCACGGCCACGGTGGCGAAGAAGCCGAGCAGGTGGCCCATCGGATCGGCCACGACCATGCCCTGCATCGCGTAGACCGTCTCGCCGCCGTTGAAGGCGCCGAGCTGCATCGCGGCCACGACGGCGAGCGAGGCCTGCGTGAGCCAGTAGGTCGCCGTGCGGCGCGGGTCGGTGACCCACAGGTCGACCATCGCCACCATGCAGGCCATCACCAGCAGCACGATTTCCGGGTAGACGGCGGACCAGTTCATCTGGGTCATGGTGTTGTTCTCTTGTCTTTCAGGTGCCGAGCTTGCTAATGGCCACATGCTTGAGCAGCTCGCTCACCGAGACCTGCATGACGTCGGTGAAAGGCTTCGGGTACAAGCCCATCCACAACACCGCGATGGCCAGCACGGCGAGCATCGTGAACTCGCGGGCGTTCAGGTCAGCCAGCGTGCGCACGTGGTCGTTGGCGACCGGGCCGAAGTAGACCCGCTTGACCATCCACAGCGTGTAGGCGGCGCCGAAGATCAGCGTGGTCGCGGCGACGGCGCCGAGCCAGAAGTTGAACTTCACCGCCCCGAGGATGACCATCCACTCACCCACGAAGCCGGCGGTACCCGGCAGGCCGCAATTGGCCATCGCGAACAGCACGGCGAAGGCGGCGAACTTGGGCATGGTGTTGGCGACACCGCCGTAGGCCGCGATCTCGCGCGAGTGCACACGGTCGTACAAGACGCCGATGCACAGGAACATCGCGCCCGAGACGAAGCCGTGCGAGACCATCTGCACGATGCCACCGGCCATGCCGAGCTCGTTGAAGATGAAGAAGCCGAAGGTCACGAAGCCCATGTGAGCGATCGACGAATACGCGACCAGCTTCTTCATGTCTTGCTGCACCAGCGCGACGAAGCCGATGTAGACGACCGCGATCAGCGACAGCGCGACCATCAGCCACGACCACTGGTGGCTCGCGTCGGGCGTGATCGGCAACGAAAAGCGCAGGAAACCGTAGGCGCCGAGCTTGAGCATGATCGCCGCGAGCACGACCGAGCCGCCGGTGGGCGCTTCGACGTGGGCGTCGGGCAACCAGGTGTGCACCGGCCACATCGGCACCTTGACCGCGAAGGCGAGGAAGAAGGCGAAGAACAGCAGCGTCTGTACCGGCCCCGCCAGCGGCAGCTTGTGCCAGGTGAGGATGTCGAAGCTGCCACCCGACTTGTAGTACAGGTAGATCAGCGCGACCAGCATCAAGAGCGAACCAGCAAGCGTGTAGAGGAAGAACTTGAACGCAGCGTAGACGCGCCGCGGACCGCCCCACACGCCGATGATCAGGTACATCGGGATCAAGGTGGCTTCGAAGAAGACGTAGAACAGCAGGCCGTCGAGCGCGCTGAACACACCGACCATCAGGCCCGACAGGATCAGGAACGCGCCCATGTACTGGTGCACGCGGTCGGTGATCACCTCCCAAGCGGCGATCACGACGATCACGGTGATGAATGCGGTGAGCGGCACGAACCACATCGACAGGCCGTCGACGCCGAGGTGGTAATGCACGTTGAAGCGCTCGATCCAGCCAAGCTTCTCCTGGAACTGCATCGCCGCGGTGGTTTGGTCGAACCCGGTGACCAGCGGCAGCGTGACGGCCAGGCTCGCGAACGCCGCGATCAAGGCGATCCAGCGCACCGTGCCTGCATGTTCTTCGCGGCCGAGCGCGAGCAAGACAACGCCCGACAGCACCGGCAGCCAGATGGCAAGACTCAAAAGACCCATGTTGTTCTTCTCTTCAAAGGCCGATGCGGCTCATCAGGAACGGCCACAGCTGCCAGGTCATCAGCCCGATCACGCCCATGATCATCACCAGCGCATACCAGTAGAGGTAACCGGTCTGCAAGGTGCGGCCGAGCGCAGCCAGGCCGCCCATCGCACGCGCCGAACCGTTGATGGCGCCGTCGATCACGGCTTCGTCGCCACCCTTCCACAGGCCGGTACCGGCCAGGCGTGCGGCACGGGCCAGCACGTTCTCGTTGAACCAGTCGAGGTAGTACTTGTTCTCGAGCAGGCGGTTGATGAAACCGAAGCGCGCCTTGATCGCGGTCGGGATCTCCGGCTTGACCATGTAGAACACGTAGGCCGTGACCACACCGGCCAGCGCGAGCCAGAACGGCAGCGTGCTCAGGCCGTGCAGCGCCATCGCGCCGGCACCGTGGAAGGCCTTGGCCATTTCTTCCATCGCCGGGTGTTTGGCCAGGTCGATGAAGATCGCGTCCTTGAAGAAGTCGCCGTAGAGCATCGGGCCGATCGTCAGGTAGCCGATCACGACCGAGGGAATCGCCAGGGCGATCAGCGGGAAGGTTACGACCCAGGGTGACTCGTGCGGCACATGCGGCTCGTGGTGGTGGCCGTCATCGTGGTGGTCGTGCTCTCCGGGGAACGGCTTGTGCCGAAAGTGCTCCTTGCCGTGGAACACCAGGAAGTACATGCGGAAGGAATAAAACGCGGTGATGAACACGCCGGCCGCGACCGCGAAGTAGGCGAAGCCCGAACCCCACAGGTGGCTCTCGTGCACCGCTTCGATGATGCTGTCTTTCGAATAGAAGCCGGCGAACAGCGGCGTGCCGATCAGCGCGAGCGAGCCCAGCAACGCCGTGATCCAGGTGATCGGCATGTACTTGCGCAGGCCACCCATGTTGCGGATGTCCTGGTCATGATGCATGCCGATGATCACCGAGCCGGCGGCCAGGAACAGCAGCGCCTTGAAAAAGGCGTGCGTCATCAGGTGGAACACCGCGACCGAATAGGCCGAGGCGCCGAGGGCGACCGTCATGTAGCCCAACTGGCTGAGCGTGGAATACGCGACCACCCGCTTGATGTCGTTCTGGATGATGCCGAGAAAGCCCATGAACAGCGCCGTGATCGCACCGATCACCATCACGAAGCTGAGCGCCGTATCGGACAGCTCGAACAGCGGCGACATGCGCGCCACCATGAAGATGCCGGCGGTCACCATCGTGGCGGCGTGGATCAGCGCCGAGATCGGCGTCGGGCCTTCCATCGAGTCGGGCAACCACACGTGCAAGGGGAACTGCGCGCTCTTGCCCATCGCGCCGATGAACAGGCAGATGCAGGTCACGGTGATCAGCATCCACTCGGTGCCGGGCAGCGTGAGCTTCGCGAGCTCGCCGCCCTTCGCAAACGCTTCACCGTAGTTCAGCGTGCCGGCGTAGGCCACGATCAGGCCGATGCCCAGGATGAAGCCGAAGTCGCCGACCCGGTTGACGAGAAAGGCCTTCATGTTCGCGAAGATCGCGGTCGGCTTGGTGAACCAGAAGCCGATCAGCAGGTACGACACCAGGCCCACCGCTTCCCAGCCGAAGAACAGCTGCAGGAAGTTGTTGCTCATCACGAGCATCAGCATCGAGAAGGTGAACAGCGCGATGTAGCTGAAGAAGCGCTGGTAGCCCGGGTCTTCTTCCATGTAGCCGATGGTGAAGATGTGGACCATCAGCGACACGAAGGTGACGACGCACATCATCATCGCCGTCAGGCCGTCGACCAGGAAGCCGACTTCCATCTTCAGGCCGCCGAGCATCATCCACTCGTAGATGGTGGCGTTGAAGCGGGCGCCGTCGATGGCGACGGACTTCAGCGTCATCGCGGAAATGATGAACGCGACCAATACGCCGAGGATCGTAACCGTGTGGGCACCGCGGCGGCCGATGGCTTTCCCAAACAGGCCGGCAGCGATGGCACCGACCAAGGGCGCCAGCGGCACCGCGAGCAGGAGATTCTGTGAGAGTTGTGCTGACATGGCTTCGATCAACCTTTCAGCGCGTCAAGCTCGTCGACATTGATGGTCGCGCGGTTGCGGAACAGCACCACCAGGATCGCCAGACCGATGGCCGACTCGGCGGCCGCCACGGTGAGGATGAAGAACACGAACACCTGGCCCGCCATATCGCCCATGTAGTACGAGAACGCGACGAAGTTCAGATTGACCGCGAGCAGCATCAGCTCGATCGCCATCAGCAGCACGATCAGGTTCTTGCGGTTCAGGAAGATGCCGATCACCGACAGCGCGAACAGGATCGCACCGAGCGTGAGGTAGTGGCCGAGCGTGATGGACGCGATCGTCATTTCTTTTCCCCCGCTGCTGCGGCATCGGCGGCCACCGGCTTTGGTTCGATCTCGGGTTTCATCTGCACGATGCGCACCCGGTCGGCAGCGCGCACGCGCACCTGGTCGGAAGGGTTCTGATACTTCGAGTCCTTGCGGCGGCGCAACGTGAGGGCGATCGCTGCGATGATCGCCACCAGCAGCAAGACGGCCGCGATCTGCAGCGGGTACAGGTAACGTGTGTAGACCTCGACGCCGAGCATCTTGGTGTTGCCGGCCTTCAGCGCGAGCGCGTCGGTGGCCGGCGCGTCGGTCAGGCGGAAACCGGGCAGCAGCACCGCAGCCATCTCGAGCGCGATCACGACGCCGACGAGCGCGGCCACCGGAAAGTGGGTCCAGAAGCCCTCACGCAGTGCTTCGGAGCCCACATCGAGCATCATCACGACGAACAGGAACAGCACCATCACGGCGCCGACGTACACCAGCACCAGCACGATCGCCAGGAACTCGGCCCGCAGCAGCATCCAGATGCAGGCCGCGTTGAAGAACGCGAGCACCAGGAACAGCGCGGCATACACCGGGCTGCGCGCGGTGATCACGCGGAAAGCGGCAAACAGCAGCACGACCGAAAAAACGTAGAAGAGCGCGGTGTTCATGTCCATGTTGTTCTTGCGCAGGGGAACAAGCCCCTGCGGCCAACGCACCGAGCGGTGAAGCTCAGCGGTATTTGGCGTCCGCCTCCTTGGCTTTGGCGATTTCGCCTTCATAGCGGTCACCCACGGCGAGCAGCATGTCCTTCGTGAAGTACAGGTCGCCGCGTTTTTCGCCGTGGTACTCGAAGATGTGGGTCTCGACGATCGAGTCGACCGGGCAGCTTTCTTCGCAGAAGCCGCAGAAGATGCACTTGGTCAGGTCGATGTCGTAGCGCGTGGTGCGGCGCGAGCCGTCGTCGCGCACGTCGCTCTCGATCGTGATCGCCATTGCCGGGCAGACCGCTTCGCAGAGCTTGCAGGCAATGCAGCGCTCTTCGCCGTTCTCATAACGGCGCAGCGCATGCAGGCCACGAAAGCGCGGCGACAGCGGCGTTTTTTCCTCGGGGAACTGCACCGTGATCTTGCGCGACCAGAAGTGGCGGCCGGTCAGGGCCATGCCCTTGAACAACTCGCCGAGCAGGAAGCTCGAGAAGAAGTCCCTGACGGGTGTCGATACCGATGCGGTGGCCATGGTTGCGCCCTTCACTTCCAGATGTTCCAGGGGGACTGGATCCACAGCCCCACGACCACCAGCCAAACGAGCGTGATGGGGATGAAGATCTTCCAGCCCAGACGCATGATCTGGTCGTAGCGGAAGCGCGGGAAACTCGCGCGAACCCACAGGAAGATCGTCACGACGACGAAGGTCTTCATCGCCATCCAGATCCAGCCCGGGATCCAGTTGAACAAGGCGCTGTCGATCGGTGGCAGCCAGCCGCCGAGGAACATCACGACCGTCAGCGTGCTGATCAGGATCATGTTGGCGTATTCAGCGAGGAAGAACATCGCGAACGCCATGCCCGAGTACTCGACCATGTGGCCGGCGACGATTTCCGATTCGCCTTCGACCACGTCGAAGGGGTGGCGGTTGGTTTCGGCCAGGCCCGAGATGAAGTACACGACGAAGATCGGCAGCAGCGGCAGCCAGTTCCACGACAGGAAGGTCAGGCCCTTGTCGGCCAGCATGCCACGGCCCTGGCTCATCACGATCTCGGTCATGTTGAGGCTGCCCGCGACCATCAACACGACGACCATGCAGAAGCCCATCGCAATCTCGTAGCTGACCATCTGCGCCGACGCGCGCAGCGCGCCGAGGAAGGCGTATTTCGAGTTCGAGGCCCAGCCGGCGATGATCACGCCGTAGACCTCCATCGAGGTGATCGCCATCAGGAACAGCAAGCCGGCATTGACGTTGGCCAGCGCCACTTCAGGGCCGAAGGGCACGACCGCCCAGGCGGCGAGCGCAGGCATGATCGTCATCACCGGGCCGAGGAAAAACAGCGTCTTGTTGGCCGCCGTCGGAACGATGATTTCCTTGAACAGCAGCTTGACCGCATCGGCGATCGGCTGCAGCAGGCCGAGCGGGCCGACGCGGTTCGGGCCCGGGCGGATCTGGCTCCAGCCGATGGCCTTGCGTTCCCACAGCGTGAGGTAGGCCACGCAGCCCATCAGCGGCAGGATCAGCGCAACGATCTTGATCACGGCCCAGGCGACGGGCCAGACCGGGCCGAGCAAGTTGCTGCCGAAAGCGGTGAAGGAGTCGATCATCGCGGCCTCAGGCTTTCTCGACGCGGAGTTCGCCGAACATCGCGCCGAGCATGGCGGTGTGTTCGTGCCCGGCGGGCACGCGCACGGTGCCCAGGGCCAGCGTGGTGTCGACTCGGGCGCCGAGCACGACCATGGCCGCGCCTTGCGAGACACGCACCTTGTCGCCGTCGTTCAGGCCGAGCTGCGACCACAGGGCCGCAGGCAGGCTGGCCATCGGCGCGCGCGCATCGGCGGTGAGCTGCAGCGAGGTGGCGCGGCGCACCAGCGAGTCGGTGGCGTAGATCGGCACATCGGCGATGCGTTCGAGCGCAGCGCCCGACACATTGCCTGCCACCGCCACACCACCCGCATTGTTCAGGCGCGCCGGAATCGAAGCGACATCACCGAGCGCTTCGGCGCGCACCTCTTCAGAAGTCTCGAAGTCGAAGCCCTTCAGGTCGAGCATGTTGCCCAGCACCCGCAGCAGCTTCCACGCCGGGCGGGTGTCGCCGAGCGGCTTCACGACGCCGTGGAAACTCTGTACGCGACCTTCGGCGTTGACAAAGGTGCCCGAGGTTTCGGTGAACGGCGCGATCGGCAACATCACGTCGGCCACATCGGCGCCGGCGGTCTTGAACGGGCTCATCACGACGACCAGGTTCATCGCGCTCAAGGCAGCGCTGGCAGCGGCGCCGTTGTGCGAGTCCAGCGCGGGCTCCAGGTTCAGCAGCAGGCAGGCCTTGAGCGCACCACCGGCGACCGCACCGAGCATCTGGCCGGCATTCAGGCCGCCGCTGCCGGGCAGCGCACCCACCAGTTGCGCGCCGACGCTGTTCGCGGCTTCGGTGAGGAACCCGACGCTCGCGCCGGTCTGTTCGCCGATCCAGTTGGCCAGCGCCAGCAGTGAAGAAGCGTTCGGATGCTGCACCACCGCGTTGCCGAGCAAAACCGCCTTGCGCTCGCCGCTGAGCAGCGAGGTGGCGATGGCTTGCGCGGCATCGCTTGCCTGGCCCGCCAACGGCGCGTTCGTGCCCTTGGCTTGCGCCACGGCGACCGCCACGTCGGCCAGTGCCTGCACCCACAGGCTCGGTGCAGCCGAAAGTTGGGTCGCGACCGGCATCAGCCAGTCGTCGTGCGCGGCATTGATGCTGTGCACCTTGGCGCCCTTGCGCGCGGCTTGGCGGATGCGCTGGGCGAACAGCGGGTGGTCCTTGCGCAGGAAGGAGCCGACAACCAGTACCCGCTGCAGGTTCGACAGCGACGCGATCGAGGTGCCGAGCCAACGGACACCTTGCGCTGCGCTGAAGTCGGCATGGCGCGTGCGGTGGTCGATGTTCTCGCTGCCGAGACCACGCACGAGCTTGGCGAGCAGGTGCAGTTCTTCGACGGTGCTGTGCGCCGAGCCGAGCGCGCCGATGTTGGCGGCGCCATGGTCGGCCTTGATCTGCTTCAGGCTGCGTGCGATGTATTCGAGCGCGGTCGGCCAGTCGGTGGTGGTCCACTCACCGCCCTGCTTGACCATCGGCGCGGTCAAACGCTCCGGGCCGTTCAGCGCTTCATAGGAAAAACGATCACGGTCGGCGATCCAGCATTCGTTCACGTCTTCGTTCTCGAGCGGAACGACACGCATCACCTGGTTGTTCTTGACCTGGACGATCAGGTTCGCACCCGTGCTGTCGTGCGGGCTCACGCTCTTGCGGCGCGACAACTCCCAGGTGCGGGCGCTGTAGCGGAAGGGCTTGCTCGTGAGCGCACCGACCGGGCACACGTCGATCATGTTGCCCGACAGTTCCGAGTCGATCGTGTCGCCGAGGATGGTCGTGATCTCGGAGTGCTCGCCGCGGTGGATCATGCCCAGCTCCATCACGCCGGCCACTTCCTGGCCGAAGCGCACGCAGCGGGTGCAATGGATGCAGCGGCTCATCTCTTCCATCGAGATCAGCGGGCCCACGTTCTTGTGGAAGACGACCCGCTTCTCTTCGTTGTAGCGTGTGCTCGAGGCACCGTAGCCGACCGCCAGGTCCTGTAGCTGGCATTCGCCACCCTGGTCGCAAATCGGGCAGTCGAGCGGGTGGTTGATGAGCAGGAACTCCATCACGCCCTTCTGGGCCTGCAGCGCCTTCGCACTCTTGGTGCGAACGATCATGCCCTGCGTGACCGGCGTGGCGCAGGCCGGCATGGGCTTCGGCGCCTTCTCCACATCGACCAGGCACATGCGGCAGTTGGCCGCGATGCTGAGTTTCTTGTGATAGCAGAAGTGCGGGATGTAGGTGCCGGCGTTGTCGGCTGCATGCATGATCATGCTGCCTTCGACAACCTCTACCTTCTTCCCGTCGAGTTCGATTTCGATCATGGTCAGGCCATCGCCGCCACCTTGGCGGTCTTGTGTTCGATGAGGTGGACGAACTCGTCGCGGAAGTTCTTGATCATGGCGCGCACCGGCATCGCCGCCGCGTCGCCGAGGGCGCAGATGGTACGGCCCTGGATGTTGTCGGCCACCGAGTTCAAGAGGTCGATGTCTTCCATGCGGCCCTTGCCATCGGCGATGCGCTCGACCATGCGGTAGAGCCAGCCCGTGCCTTCGCGGCAGGGCGTGCACTGGCCGCAGCTTTCGTGCATGTAGAAGTACGACAGGCGCAGCAGGCTCTTCACCATGCAGCGGGTGTCGTCCATCACGATCACCGCGCCGGAGCCGAGCATCGAGCCGGCCTTGGCGATCGCGTCGTAGTCCATCGTCGTGTTCATCATCACCTCGGCGGTGAGCACCGGCGACGACGAACCGCCCGGGATCACGGCCTTCAGCGTGCGGCCTTCGCGCACACCGCCGGCGAGTTCGAGCAGCTTCGAGAACGGCGTGCCCAACGGCACCTCGAAGTTGCCGGGGCGCTGCACGTCGCCGACGACCGAGAAGATCTTCGTGCCGCCGTTGTTCGGCTTGCCGATCTCGAGATAGGGCGCGCCGCCGTTCCGAATGATCCACGGCACGGCCGCGAAGGTTTCGGTGTTGTTGATCGTGGTCGGCTTGCCGTACAGGCCGTAGCTGGCCGGGAACGGCGGCTTGAAGCGCGGCTGGCCCTTCTTGCCTTCGAGCGATTCGAGCAATGCCGTTTCTTCGCCGCAGATGTAGGCGCCGAAACCGTGGGCTGCGTGCAGCTGGAAGCTGAAGGTCGAACCGAGCAGGTTGTCGCCGAGGTAACCGGCGGCGCGGGCTTCTTCCAGCGCTTCTTCGAAACGTTCGTAGCCTTCGAAGATCTCGCCGTGGATGTAGTTGTAGCCGACCTTGATGCCCATCGCATACGCCGCGATCGCCATGCCTTCGATGACGATGTGCGGGTTGAACATCAGGATGTCGCGGTCCTTGCAGGTGCCGGGCTCGCCTTCGTCGGAATTGCAGACGAGGTACTTCGCGCCGGGGAACATGCGCGGCATGAAGCTCCACTTCAGGCCGGTCGGGAAACCGGCGCCGCCGCGGCCGCGCAAGCCGGAGGTCTTGACTTCGGCGATGACCTGGTCGGCCGTCATGCCCAGCGGTTTGCCGTCCACCTCGCCTTGCGCGAGGATCTTGCGCAGCGCTTGGTAACCACCGCGTGCTTCGTAGTCCTTCAGGCGCCAGTTCTTGCCGTCGAGGCCGTCATAGATCTGCGCGCCGATGTGGCGGCCGTGAAAGCAGGTTTCGTTGCCGCTGGCCTGGAATCTGGAAAGGTCGGGCAGCGTGTTCATGCGGCGTGTGCCTTCAATGTCGCGAGAAGTTCGTCGAGCCGCGCGTTGTTCATGAAGCTGACCATCTGGCGGTCGTTGATCAGCAGCACCGGCGCGTCGGCGCAGGCACCGAGGCATTCGCTCTTCTGCACCGTGAACATGCCGTCGGCGGTCGTGCCGCCCTCTTCCACGCCGAGGCGCGAGCACAGGTGGTTGAGCGCTTCCTGGCCGTTGCGCAGCTGGCACGGCAGGTTGGTACAGACGTTGAACTTGTACTTCCCGAGCGCGTGCTGGTTGTACATGTTGTAGAAAGTCGTGACCTCGTGCACCGCGATCGGCGGCATGCCCAGGTACTCGGCAACGAGTCTCTCGCTCTCGCCCGACACGAAGCCCTGCTCCTGCTGCACGATCGCCAGGCACGCCATCACGGCCGACTGCTTCTGGTCGGCCGGGTACTTGGCCACTTCCTTGTCGAAGCGCGCGCGGGTCGCGTCGGAAATCATCACGTGAGCGCTCACCGGTCGATCTCTCCAAACACAATGTCCATCGTGCCGATCACGGCGACCGCGTCGGCGATCATGTGGCCACGCGCCATCTCGTCGAGTGCGGCGAGGTGCGGGAAGCCGGGCGGGCGGATCTTCAGCCGGTACGGCTTGTTCGCACCATCGCTGACGATGTAGATGCCGAACTCGCCCTTCGGGTGCTCGACCGCCGCGTAGGCCTCGCCTTCGGGCACGTGGAAACCTTCGGTGAAGAGCTTGAAGTGGTGGATCAGGTCTTCCATGCCCGACTTCATGTCGAGCCTCGAAGGCGGAGCCACCTTGTGGTTGCTCGTGATCACCGGGCCGTCGTTGGCGCGCAGCCAGTCGACGCACTGCTTGATGATGCGATTCGACTGCCGCATCTCTTCCACGCGCACCAGGTAACGGTCGTAGGTGTCGCCATTCACACCGAGCGGAATGTCGAAATCCATCTGGTCGTAGACGTCGTAGGGCTGGTGCTTGCGCAGGTCCCACAAGATGCCGGAGCCACGCAACATCGGGCCGGTGAAGCCGAGGTTCAGCGCGCGCTCGGGCGTGACCACGCCGATGCCGACGGTGCGCTGCTTCCAGATGCGGTTGTCGGTCAGCAGCGTTTCGTAGTCGTCCACGCACTTCGGGAAACGCGCGACGAAGTCGTCGATGAAGTCGAGCAGCGAACCCTGGCGGTTCTCGTTCAATGCCGAGATCGCCTTGGTGTTGCGGATCTTCGAGGCCTTGTACTGCGGCATCACGTCGGGCAGGTCGCGGTACACGCCGCCCGGGCGGAAGTAGGCGGCGTGCATGCGCGCGCCCGAGGCCGCTTCGTACATGTCGAACAGGTCTTCACGCTCGCGGAAGCAGTAGATGAAGACGTTCATCGCACCGCAGTCGAGACCATGCGCGCCGAGCCACATCAGGTGGTTCAGCAGGCGGGTGATCTCGCTGAACATCACGCGGATGTACTGCGCGCGCACCGGCACGTCGACCCCGAGCAGCTTCTCGATCGCCAGGCAGTAGGCGTGCTCGTTGCACATCATCGACACGTAGTCGAGACGGTCCATGTAAGGCAGCGACTGGATGAAGGTCTTGCTCTCGGCGAGCTTCTCGGTCGCGCGGTGCAAGAGGCCGATGTGCGGGTCGGCGCGCTGGATCACTTCGCCGTCGAGTTCGAGCACGAGGCGCAGCACACCGTGCGCGGCCGGGTGCTGCGGGCCGAAGTTGAGCGTGTAGTTCTTGATGTCGGCCATGTCAGTGCAAGCCGCCGTAGTTGTCTTCGCGGATGATGCGCGGCGTGATCTCGCGCGGCTCGATCGTCACCGGCTGGTAGATCACGCGTTTCTGCTCGGCGTCGTAGCGCATCTCGACGTGCCCGGACGTCGGGAAGTCCTTGCGGAACGGGTGGCCGATGAAGCCGTAGTCGGTGAGGATGCGGCGCAGGTCGAGGTGGCCTTCGAAGATGATGCCGTAGAGGTCGAAGGCTTCGCGCTCGAACCAGTTGGCCGAGCTCCACACTTCCGTCAGCGAGTCGATCACCGGCACGTCGTCGTCGGGGCAGAACGACTTCAGGCGCAGGCGCCAGTTGTGCGTGACCGAGAGCAGGTGCGAGACGGCGCAGAAGCGTGCGCCTTCCCAGGGTTGATCCTTGTACGCCGAGTAATCGACACCGCAGATGTCGATCAGCTGCTCGAACTTGAGTTCGGCGTGGTCGCGCAACGCGAGCGCCACAGTGGTGTAGTCGGAAGCAGCGACCGTGATCGTGATCTCGCCACGGTCGCGCACCAATGTCTTGACGCGTTCGCCGAGCACCGAGCCGAGCGCCGCCTGCAATGTATCGAGTTTGCTCATCAGCGCGCGATCGTGTTTTCGCGGCGAATCTTCGCCTGCAGTTGCAGCACGCCATAGAGCAGCGCCTCGGCCGTGGGCGGGCAGCCCGGCACGTAGACGTCGACCGGCACGATGCGGTCGCAGCCGCGCACCACCGAGTAGCTGTAGTGGTAATAACCGCCGCCGTTCGCGCAAGAACCCATCGACAGCACCCAGCGCGGTTCGGCCATCTGGTCGTAGACCTTGCGCAAGGCCGGCGCCATCTTGTTGCACAACGTGCCGGCCACGATCATCAGGTCGCTCTGGCGCGGGCTGGGGCGAAACAGCATGCCGAAGCGGTCGATGTCGTAGCGCGCCGCACCGGCGTGCATCATCTCGACGGCGCAACACGCCAGACCGAAGGTCATCGGCCACAACGAACCGGTCTTCGACCAGTTCAGCAGCGTGTCGACGCTGGTGGTGACGAAGCCTTCTTTCAGTACGCCTTCAATGCCCATCGTGATGCTCTCTGGTCATTCCCAATCGAGTGCACCCTTTTTCCACTCGTAGGCGAAGCCGACGACAAGAATGCCCAGGAAAATCATCATGGCCCAGAAGCCGGTCGGCCCGATCTCCTTGAGCGACACCGCCCAGGGGAAGAGGAACGCGATTTCCAGGTCGAAAAGAATGAAGAGGATGGCGACGAGGTAGTAGCGCACGTCGAACTTCATGCGCGCGTCTTCGAATGCTTCGAAGCCGCACTCGTACGGCGAGTTCTTGGCCTTGTCGGGCCGGTTTGGCCCGAGCACGAACCCGAGAACCTGCGGCGCCACTCCCACTGCTGCACCGATCAGGATGAACAGGATGACGGGCAGGTAAGGTTCCAGATTCATGTTTTCTCGCACGCCTGCGAAAGCGTGCTTGGGCTGGAGCTTTTCCGGCCGGCCGATATGACGACGAGCCGGAAAAAATTTGTTGGTGCCGTCGGCGAGACTCGAACTCGCACAGCTTTCGCCACTACCCCCTCAAGATAGCGTGTCTACCAATTTCACCACGACGGCCTAGCACTCGCTGTCTGTCCGATTCCTGTCTGGTTTGCGTGAGGAATTTGCTTACCAAACAGCAGGAGATTCTAACCACAAAGGTCGTGCGATCCAGCGAGTTCGCTGCACCGCAACAACGCTGTCACGCCCCCTGTGACAGCCGCTGATTGACGCGCCTCAGGCGCGGTGCGTCATTTCGCCGGAACGGCGCCTGCGCCTGATGCAGGGACGACCGGTGCCGGCGGCGTGGCTGCGGCCGGTGCACTCGCTGCACCAGGGATCAGCGCAGCCCCGGTGGCCGGCACGCTCGCAGCGGGCGCACTCGCCGCAGGGCGGTCGAGAACGCTGCCCGTTGCAGGGCGGGCACGGTCGTTCGAGAAGTAGGCCAAGGCCAGGGTGCAGGCGAAGAACACGGCAGCGCACACCGCCGTCGAGCGCGACATGAAGTTCGCGCTTCCGGTCGCACCAAAGAGGCTGCCCGACGCACCACTGCCGAACGACGCGCCCATGTCGGCACCTTTGCCGTGCTGGATGAGCACGAGGCCGATCATCACCAGCGCTGCAATGATCTGCAACGCCACCACCAGGTTCAACAGCAAGTTCATTTCTTCGACTCCGAAAATATTGTTTTGATCAGCCCGCCGCGCGGCAGATGGCGGCGAAGTCGGCGGCCTTCAACGAGGCCCCACCGATCAGGCCGCCGTCGATGTCGGGCTGCGCGAACAGCACGCCGGCGTTGTCGGCCTTGACGCTGCCACCGTAGAGGATCTTCATGTCGGCCGCGTGCTCGGTCGCGGCCTTGAGTTGCGCGCGCAGCAGCGCGTGCACGGCTTGCGCCTGTTCCGGCGAGGCCGTCTTGCCGGTGCCGATGGCCCAGACCGGTTCGTAAGCCACGACGATCTGCGAGATGCAGTGCGCGAGCGTGTGGATCACGGCCGAGAGCTGGCGCTTGACCACGGCATCGGTCTGGCCCGCCTCGCGCTCTGCCAAGGTTTCGCCGACGCACACGATCGGCGTGAGCCGATGCGCCAGCGCGGCCTTCGCCTTGTCGGCCACCAGTTGATCCGATTCGCCATGCATCGCCCGGCGCTCCGAATGGCCCGCCAGCACGTACCGGCAACCGAATTCGGCCAGCATCGCGGCAGACATTTCGCCGGTGTAGGCGCCCGACTCGAACGCCGAGCAGTCCTGCGCGCCCCACTTGATGTCTTCGCCCTGCAGCGACAAGGCCACGTCGCCGAGGTAAACGGCCGGCGCGCACACCGCCACCTCGGCCACCCACGGCCCTGCAGCTTTCAGCGCAGCCAGCAGTTCGGCATTGGCCGCACGGCTGCCGTTCATCTTCCAGTTGCCGACGACGAGTTTGCGAGGCATCGAATGTGGTTCCGATTGAATGCTCACCACACCAGCACGAGCTTGCCGATGTGCTGGTTCGTTTCCATCAAAGTGTGCGCGGCGGCCGCTTGCGCAGCCGGGAACACCTGGAAGATCACCGGTTTCACGCGGCCGGCTTCGAGCCAGGGCCACACGTTCTGGCGCAGCGACTTGGCGATGGCGGTCTTGAACGACACCGGGCGCGGGCGAAGCGTCGAACCAGTGATGACGAGTCGCTTGCGCAGCACGAGGCCGGCGTCGATCTGCGATTCGACACCGCCCTGCACCGCGATGATCACGATGCGGCCGTCTTCGGCCAGGCACTTGATCTCGCGCGCCACGTAGGCGCCCGCGACCATGTCGAGCACCACGTCGACACCCTTGCCGGCCGTGATGCGCTTGACCTCTTCGATGAAGTCGAGGTCACGGTAATTGATCGCGTGGTCGGCGCCGAGCTGGACGCAGGCGGCGCACTTCTCGTCGCTGCCGGCGGTGGCGATCACGACAGCACCGGCCGCTTTCGCCAGCTGGATCGCGGTCACGCCGATACCGCTCGTGCCTCCCTGGATCAACAAGGTCTCGCCCGGTTGCAGACGCGCCCGGTCGAACACGTTCGACCAGACGGTGAAGAAGGTTTCCGGCAGGCTCGCCGCTTCGATGTCGCTCAGGCCTGCCGGTACTGGCAGGCATTGACCGATGGGTGCCACGCAGAGCTCAGCGTATCCGCCGCCGGCGACCAACGCACAAACGCGGTCGCCGACCTTCAGACCCGCCTCGGCCAGCGCAGCAGCGTCACCCGATTCGATGACACCCGCCACTTCGAGGCCGGGCAAGTCCGACGCGCCCGGCGGCACCGGGTACAAACCTTTGCGCTGCAACACGTCGGGCCGGTTGACACCGGCCGCGGCGACGCGAATCAGCACCTCGCCTGCACCCGCCACCGGTGCCGGCCGCTCGGTGGCGACCAGCACCTCGGGGGCGCCAAACGTCGTGATCTCGATTGCCTTCATGGGGTGAACCTCCAGGGTTTTGAACATGCACCGCGCCGCGCCCGAAGCGGGCGCAGACGCGGGATCACACCCGGAATCAGTCCTGATGCGGCGGCTGTTGATCGCGGTCGATCAGCGCCTTCATCGACAGCTTGACGCGGCCCTTCTCGTCGGTCTCGAGCACCTTGACCTTGACGATCTGGCCTTCCTTCAGGAAGTCGGTGACCTTCTCGACACGCTGGTGCGCGATCTGGCTGATGTGCAGCAGACCATCCTTGCCGGGCATCAGGTTCACGAGCGCGCCGAAGTCGAGGATCTTCGTGATCGGGCCTTCGTAGACCTTGCCGATCTCGACTTCAGCGGTGATCTCGGCGATGCGCTTCTTGGCGTTCTCGGCCTTGCCGGCATCGGTCGACGCGATCGTGATCGTGCCGTCTTCGCCGATGTCGATCGTGCAGCCGGTTTCTTCGGTCAGCGCACGGATCGTGGCGCCGCCCTTGCCGATGATGTCGCGGATCTTTTCCGGGTTGATCTTCATCGTGTACAGGCGCGGGGCGAACTGCGAGACCTCGGTGTTCGCGCTGCCCATCACTTCGGTCATCTTGCCGAGGATGTGCAGGCGCGCTTCCTTGGCCTGCGCCAGGGCGACCTGCATGATTTCCTTCGTGATGCCCTGGATCTTGATGTCCATCTGCAGCGCGGTCACGCCGGCGGTCGTGCCGGCGACCTTGAAGTCCATGTCGCCGAGGTGATCTTCGTCACCGAGGATGTCGGTCAGCACGGCGAAGCGGCTGCCGTCCTTGATCAGGCCCATCGCGATGCCGGCCACGTGCGCCTTCAGCGGAACACCGGCATCCATCAAAGCGAGGCACCCACCGCAGACCGACGCCATCGACGACGAACCGTTCGACTCGGTGATCTCGGAGACCACGCGCATCGAGTACGGGAAGTCGGCCTGGCTCGGCAGCACCGCGACCAGCGCGCGCTTGGCCAGACGGCCGTGGCCGATCTCGCGGCGCTTGGGCGTGCCCACGCGCCCGGTTTCGCCGGTGGCGAACGGGGGCATGTTGTAGTGCAGCATGAAGTGCTCGGTGAACTCGCCCGAGAGCGCGTCGATGCGCTGCGCGTCGCGTGCGGTGCCGAGCGTGGCCACGGCCAGCGCCTGCGTTTCGCCACGCGTGAACAGCGAAGAACCGTGGGCGCGCGGCAGCACGCTGTTGCGGATCTCGATGTCACGCACGGTGCGGGTGTCGCGGCCGTCGATGCGCGGCTCGCCCGAGAGGATCTGGCCGCGCACGATGCGCGCTTCGATCTCGAACAGCACGTTCTCGAGGTTGACCTTGTCGAACTCGATGTTGTCGCCCTTCAGCGCGGCGATGGTCGCGGCCGTCACGTCACGCGTGGCGTGGGTGCGGGCCTGCTTCGAGCGGATCTGGTAAGCGGCGCGCAGCGGGCCTTCGGCGAGAGCCGTGACCTTGCCGATGAACGCTTCGTCCTTGGCGGGCGCAGCCCATTCCCAGGCCGGCTTGCCGGCGTCACGCACCAGCTCGTGGATCGCGTTGATCGCGATGTTGCTTTGCTGCTGGCCGAACACGATGCCGCCGAGCATGATCTCTTCGGACAGTTGCTGGGCTTCGCTCTCGACCATCAACACGGCGGCTTCGGTGCCGGCCACGATCAGGTCCATCTTCGAATCGAGCAGCTGGGTCTTGCCCGGGTTCAGCACGTATTCGCCGTTGATGTAGCCGACGCGCGCGGCGCCGATCGGGCCGTTGAACGGGATGCCGGAGATGGCCAATGCGGCGGACGAGCCGATCAGCGCGGCGATGTCGGCCGAGACTTCCGGGTTCAGCGACAGCACGTGCACCACGACCTGCACTTCGTTGTAGAAGCCTTCAGGGAACAGCGGGCGCAGCGGGCGGTCGATCAGGCGCGAGGTCAGCGTTTCCAGTTCGCTCGGGCGGCCTTCGCGCTTGAAGAAGCTGCCAGGGATCTTGCCGGCGGCGTAGGTTTTTTCGATGTAGTCGACGGTCAGCGGGAAGAAGTCCTGCCCCGGCTTCGGGTTCTTGGCAGCGACGACGGTCGCCAGGATCACGGTGTCTTCGATGTTGACGATGACGGCACCGCCCGACTGGCGTGCGATCTCGCCGGTTTCAAGAATGACGGTGTGCTGACCCCATTGGAAGGTCTTGCTGACTTTTTTGAACATGCTCATGCGGGTGTCTCCGGTGGTTGTGGAGCGCTTTCAGGGAGAAGCCACGGGCCACATCCCCAAAGACGAAGAGCCTGTGCTGGCGAATTCCAGACAGGCTCTCTTTCGATATCGCTGATTACTTGCGCAGACCCAGCTTCTGGATCAGGGCGGTGTAACGCACGGCGTCACGGTCTTTCAGGTAAGCCAGCAGGCTCTTGCGCTGGTTGACCATCTTCAGCAGGCCACGGCGACCATGGTGGTCTTTCATGTGGGCCTTGAAGTGCGGCGTCAGGTCGTTGATGCGTGCGGTCAGGATGGCGACCTGGACCTCCGGCGACCCGGTGTCGTTGGCGCTGCGCGCGTTGGCCTTGACGATCTCGGCCTTGTCGATGGTGGCGTTGGACATTTCTCGTTTCCAGTTGAATGAAACCGAGTCACCCTGCCGCCCACGAAGGCTCGATGGAGGAATGCCACGGTTTCGATAATGCTCGCGGTGGAGCCCACTTGCGCACACCGGTGAAACCGACCAGTGGCGTGCCTTGTTTTTGTCCGACGGTCGCCCGCCAAGCGCAAAACCTGCGGATTATAGACTGAGGAAGCGTTTCAGCCGCTCGACCCCGAGCGTCAGCCGCTTAGGGTCGTTGGACGCGAAGCACCAGCGCAGCCAGCCTTCGGCCTCGTCACCGAAAGCGGCACCGGGCGCCAGGCCGAGTCCGGCTTCGATCACGAGGCGCTTGGCGAAGGACAGCGAATCGTCCTGGCCCTCGACGCGGAAGAAAGCGTACATGCCACCTTCGGGCGTGGCGACCTGCACGCCGGGCAAGGCGGCCAGCTGCGGCAACAAGGTGTCGCGGCAGTGCTGCAGGCGCTGCACCAGCCCGGGCACGAAGTCGGCCGCGCCGGCCAAAGCCGCCAGCCCGGCGCGCTGCACAAAGACCGGCGCGCACGAAGTGTTGAACTCGATCAGCTTGCCCATTGCGGGCACCAGCACCGGCGGCATCACGAGCCAGCCCAGGCGCCAGCCTGTCATCAGGAAACTCTTCGAGAAGCTGTGCGCCACGACCAGCCGGTCGTCGGGATCGGCGATGTCCAGAAAACTCGGTGCGCACGTCGCGCCGGCTTTGAAGTACACCCGCTCGTAGACCTCGTCGGCGACGATCCAGGTGCCGGTTTTCCGGCAATGCGCGAGGATCGTTTCCTGCTCGGCGCGCGTCAGCGTCCAGCCGGTCGGGTTGTTCGGGGCGTTGACGAGCAGCACGTTCGTCTTCGTCGTGACCGCTTCCAGCAACGCAGCCATGTCGAGCTGCCACGCCCCGCCGCGCACCTGTAGCGACACCCGCTTGACGCTGGCACCGAGGATCGCCGGCTGCGCCGTGAGATTCGGCCATACCGGCACGACAGCCACCACCTCGTCGCCCGGCCCGGCGAGCGCCTGCATCGCCAGCATCAGCGCGTTGACGCCCGACGAGGTAACGGCGATGCGCTCGGCGCTCACCGGCCGGTGCAGCGTGCCGATGTAGCGCGACAAGGCTTCACGCAGTTCGGGCAGCCCGAGGTTGTGCGCGTAGAAGGTTTCGCCTTCGTTCAGCGAGCGGATCGCGGCGTCGCGGATGAAGGCCGGGGTCGGCTCGTCGCTCTCGCCGAACCAGAACGGCAGCACGTCGCTGCGGCCGAGGCCGGCGTTAGCGACCTCGCGGATCTTCGAGCCGGGCAGTTGATCGATGACTGAGCGCATGCGTGTCCTTCAGGGGCGTTCCATCTTGCAGGAATAGGGTTGTTCGGTCTGGCGCGCGTCGATTTGGCGCAGCGTCCTGAACCCGAACCCGGAGCCTTCATTGTCGTGTGCCACGCCGGGCGAGCCCACGCGCTCCATCACGCTCACGTAGAGCGGCTGGATGAATTGGTGGTCGGCGGCGCGCATCGAACCTTCGTGAAAACCGCCGAGCGTGCCGCGGTCGAGCTTCATGCCTTCGAGCGCCTTGGCGACCGCCACCGCCTCGGTGCTTCGCGCCTGCTCCATCGCCGCGGCCAGCATCTCGACCATCACCTGCATGCGCGCATGCACGTAGTCGTCCTGCGGTTTCGGGAACCGTTCGCGGAAGCTCGCGTAGAAACGCTCCGACGCCGGCGTGCCGACGTTCGGGTGCCATTCGGCCACGGCCAGCACGCGGCCCACGCCGGCCTCGCCGATGGCAGCCGGCGCACCCAGCCCGTTGCCGTAGAAGGTGTAGAAGCTCGCGTCGACGCCAGCCTCGCGGGCGGCCTTGACCAGCAGCGTGAGGTCGTTGCCCCAGTTGCCGGTCAACACCGCCTGCGCACCGCTGTCCTTGATCTTGGCGGCGTAGGGCAGGAAGTCCTTGATGCGGCCCAGCGCGTGCAGCTCGTCGCCGACGATCTGGATGTCAGGGCGCTTCCTGGCGATGTCAGCGCGCGCCTTGCGCAGCACCTGCTGGCCGAAGCTGTAGTCCTGGCCGATCAGGTAGACCTTCTTGACACTTGCATCGTCACGCAGCACGTCGGTCAGCGCGGCCAGGCGCATGTCGGCGTGGGCGTCGAATCGGAAGTGCCAGAAGCTGCACTTTTCGTTCGTCAGCACCGGGTCCACGGCCGAGTAGTTGAGGAACAGCGCGCGTCGGTTCGGCTCGCGTTCGTTGTGCTTGTTCAGTGCGTCGATCAACACCGCCGCGGCCGACGAACTGTTGCCCTGCATCACGAAAGCCACGTTCTGGTCGAGCGCCGACCGCAGCATGGCCAGCGCTTCTTCGTTGTTGCCTTTGCTGTCGAAGCGGAGCAGTTCCAGCAGCCGCTCGCCGCCCGGCAGCCGCACACCGCCGCGTGCGTTGATGCGCTCGACCGCCAGCAGCAGATTGCGGTACACCGCTTCACCGGCGTTGCCGAAGCTGCCCGAAAGTCCCTCGATCATCGCGACGCGTACCGGTTCCACAGCGGCGTTCGCCGCCCCGCCGCACAGCGCCAGAACCAACCCGAACCCACTCAGAACTCTCTTCAGCATCGGCAATTTCAAGACCCTTGAAAACAAAAATGCCGCTCCAAATTCAGCGGCATGGTTGCTGCACGGTGCGGCAGCGAAACCCGATTGTAGGAGCCCGCCATGTTCGTTCTGCCCCTCTCCCGTTCTGCCCACCGTTCGGTCTCGCCGCAGTTCAGCCGCGTCATCGACCGCCTGTTCGACGAGTCGTTCGATCGCCCGGTGCGCGGCGTCGCCGCCAGCACCGAGTCGCGCACGCCGGCGCTCGACGTGAGCGAAACCGACATCGCCTACAACGTCGTGTTCGACGTGCCCGGCGTCACGCGCGAGCAGATCAAGGTCTCGGTCGAAGGCCGCCGCGTCAGCATCGAAACCGTCGACTTGCCGAAGGCCGTGCCGATCGAAGGCGCCGCCGCCGAAACACCGAAGGACGCCTCCCGTTCGCTCTACCGCGAACGCAGTACTGCGCGTTACGCGCGCATCGTGAGCTTGCCGGCCGAAGTCGACCAGACGGCCTCGCAAGCGAAGTTCGAAAACGGCGTGCTGACGCTGACACTGGCGAAGAAGGTCGCTACCGGCGCGACCCAGTTGAGCATCAACTGACCGCGGCGTTCGCAGTCGCCAGCGGCCAGCGTGGCAGCACGTTGAAGGCGTAGTCGTTCGACGCTGCCGTGCTCTCGCGTTGCAGACGCATCGCCGCGGCGAGCGCGATCATCGCGCCGTTGTCGGTGCACAGCGCCAGCTCGGGGTAGTGCACCCTGATCTGGCGCTTCGTGCATTCGCGGTTCAGTTGTTCGCGCAGCAGCGCATTCGCCCCGACACCGCCTGCGACGACGATGCGTTTCAGGCCGGTGTCGCGCAGCGCCTGGATCGACTTGCGCACCAGCACGTCGACGATGGCTTGTTGCGTGGCCGCCGCCAGGTTCGCCTTGTCCTGCTCGCACACATTGCTTCCGAGCTTGAGCACCTGCGTGCGAACCGCCGTCTTCAGGCCCGCGAACGAAAAATCGAGGTTGCCGCTGTGCAGCAAGGGGCGTGGCAATGTGAAGCTCGACGCATCGCCGAATGCAGCCAAGCGCGCCAGCGCCGGCCCGCCCGGGTAGCCGAGGCCCAGCAGCTTGGCCGATTTGTCGAAGGCCTCGCCGGCCGCGTCGTCGATGGTCTCACCGAGCAGTTCGTAGTGGCCCACGTCGTCGACCCGCATCAACTGCGTGTGGCCGCCCGACACCAGCAGCGCGATGAACGGGAACTCGGGTGGGTCGGCCGAGAGAAACGGCGACAGCAGGTGGCCTTCGAGGTGGTGCACACCGACGACGGGCCGGCCGAGTGCCGCGGCCAGCGAACACGCCACGCCCGCACCGACCAGCAGGGCACCGGCCAGCCCCGGGCCGCGCGTGTAGGCCACGACATCGATGTCGGCCAGCGTTGCACCAGCCTCCTGCATGACCTGCCGGGCGAGTGGCAGCACGCGCCGGATGTGGTCGCGCGAAGCCAATTCGGGCACCACGCCGCCATAAGCCTGGTGCATGTCGATCTGGCTGTGCAGCGCGTGGGCCAGCAGTGTCGGCGTGCCGCTCGCGGCGGCACGCACCAGCGCCACGCCGGTTTCGTCGCACGACGATTCGATGCCGAGGATGTTCATGCACGGGAGTTTAGGGCCGCGTGCGCCCTGCCCCGGTGCTTCAGCGGGCGTGCGTGCTGCCCCCGCCGCCGGGCACGCTGCGCAGGTCCTGCGAAATCTTGCCGTCCTGCAGCACGATCACGCGGTTTGCCGACGCGATGGTCTCGGGCCGGTGCGCGACGATGATGCGCGTGAGGTCGAGCTGGCGAATGGCCTGGTTCACTTCGCGTTCCCGCTCGACGTCGAGCGCGCTGGTCGCTTCGTCGAGGAACAGCAGCTTCGGCCTTTTGTAAAGCGCCCGCGCCAGCAGGATGCGCTGCTTCTGGCCGCCGGAAATGCTGGCACCCATGTCGCCGATCAGCGTGTGAAAGCCCATCGGCATCGCGCCGATCTCGTCGGCCACGGCGGCGATGCGCGCGCACTGCGTGATCCACGCCGGGTCGGCCTCGGGGTCGAAGAAGCTGATGTTGTCGGCGATCGAGCCGGCGAAGAGCTGGTCGTCCTGCATCACGGTGCCGATCATGTCGCGCCAGGCACGCAGGCCGAGCTGGCGCAAGGCCAGGCCACCGACGCGAATCTCGCCGGTCTGAGGCGTGTGCACGCCCAGCATCAGCTTGAGCAGCGTCGTCTTGCCACAACCCGACGGGCCGACGATGGCCACCGACTCGCCCGGTTCGATGACGAGGTTCAGGTGCCGCAGCACCTCGGGCTCGGCCTCGGAATAACCGAAGCTCACATTGCGCAGTTCCAGGCTCACGCGCCCTGCCGGAAGCGGCGGCGCCAACTCGGCCTGCGGTTCGGGCGGCGTGAGCACGATGTCGGCCAGACGCTCGCCCTGCAGCTTGAGCATCTTGAGCTCGACCACCTTGTCGATCAGCGCACTCACACGTTGCGCGAACTGTTCCTTGTAGGCGATGAACGCGAACAGCATGCCGACCGAGAAGATGTGGTCCATCACCAGCAAGGCGCCGACCCAGACAATCGCGATGCGCTCCAGCCCGAACACCAGCTTGTGCAAGACGCTGAACATCAGGTCGAGCTTGCGCGTGGCGATGTTGGCGTTCATCGCGTCGACCACGAGGTTCATGAAACGCGCTTGGCGGTCTTCCTGGCGGTTGAAGAGCTTGATCGACTGCACGCCGCGCAGCGATTCGAGGAAATGGCTGGAGCGTTTGGCCTCGAAGATGATCGACTCTTCGGTCGCTTCGCGCAGCGGCCTGAAAAAGGCCCAGCGCAACAGCGCATAAGCCGCGACGCTGGCGCAGGCGATGGCCGTCAGCGTGCCGCTGTAGATGAACATCATTGCCAGCGTGACGACGACGAGCACGCCGTCTAGCACCGACTCGACGAAACTCGTGGTCAGCGTCTGCTGGATCTTCTGCACCGCGCCGAAGCGCGACATCACGTCGCCGGTGTGGCGCTTCTCGAACCACGAGACCGGCAAGCGCATCAGGTGCGCGAACACGTTCGAGAGCCACTGCAGGTTCAGCGTGGCCGACAGGTGCAACACGGCCCACGAGCGGATCGCGCTGGCGCCGACCTGGATCAGCACCAGCAAGGCGAAGCCGACCCCGAGCGTGATGAGCAGGTCGCGGTCGGCGCTGAGCAGCACGCTGTCGACGACCCACTGCAGGAAAAACGGCGACAGCAGCGTGAACGCTTCGAGCGCCACCGCCAGCGTGAAGATCTGCAGCAGCGAGCGCTTCAGGCCGGTCACGCGGCCGAGCAACTGGCGCAACGAGACGTTCTGGCGCGCGGTCTGCGGTTCGAACTCGGCCTGCGGCGCCAGCTCGAGCACGATGCCGGTGAAGTGTTTCGACAGCTCGGCCCGCGGCAGGCTGCGCACGCCGCGCGCCGGGTCGTGGATCACGGCGACGCCGCGGCGGACTTCCTTCAGCACGACGAAGTGGTTCAGGTCCCAGTGCAGGATGCAAGGCAGCGCCAGTTCGGGCAGGTGCTCCATCTCGGCCCGCAGCGCGCGTGCGTTCAGCCGCATGTGACCGGCCAGGCGCACCAGGTCGGCCATGGTCGCGCCTTTGAGCGAGACCGAAAAGCGCTGGCGCAATGTCGGCAGGTCACTGCGAAAGCCGTGGTGCGAGGCCACCATCGCCAGGCAGGCCAGGCCGCACTCGGCGGCCTCGGTCTGCAAGATCATCGGCAGCCGCCGGCCCGTCAGACCCAAGCGCAGACCGTCGAGCACGGAAGCCAAGCGCCTACACCCGACCGGCGATGCCGAGCACCGGCTCGAACAGCCACTCGATCAGGCGGCGCCGGTCGAGCAGCACATCGGCTTCGAGCTGCATGCCGGGCACCAGCGCCTGGGCCTGGCCGTACGCAGCCACGCTTTGCTGGTCGAGCGTGACGGTGATGCGGTACAGCGGTTCGCTCGCCGCGTTCGCAGCGGCCTGCATCGGCAAGCCTGCGAGCTCGGTGGCCTGCAGCGGTGAACGCGACACCAGCGCCACCGCACCGGTCTGGTGGCCGAACTTCTGGTACGGGAAAGCCTGGTAGCGCAACTGCACCGGCTGGTTCGGGCGGACGAAGCCGACCGCGCTCGACGGTGCGAAGAGCTGCGCCTGCAGGCGTGCGTTGGCGGGAAGTAAGCTGGCCATCGCAACCGTCGGCGTGACAGTCTGGCCGACCTGGGCGAGCACGCCGGTGAGCACACCGTCTTGCGGCGCGCGCACCACGATGCGCTGGCGGGCCTCGTTTTCGGCGGCCTGCTGGGCCAGCGCCGCCAGATCGCGGTCGATCTCGCCTTGTTGCGCCTGCACGCGCATCGGCAACTCGCGGCGTTGCGCCTGCAGCGCGGTGATTTCGCGCAAGTGTGCCGAGCGTTGGCGCTCCAGCGCCTGCATCTGCGCTTTCAGACCGAGAACTTCCTCGGCTTTCGTCTGCACCTGCGCCGACGACACGAAGTTGTCGTTGCGCAATGATTCCAGCCGCGCCTGGGCTTGCTGGGCCAGCGTGAGCCGCTCGCGTTGCAGATCGGCCTCGGCGGCCATGGAGCCGAGCTCGCGCCGCATGTCTTCGATCTGGCGGTCGAGCGCGCCGAGCTGGGTCTGCTCGAGCGCACCGCGCTGGCGAGCCGCCCCTTGCAGGCTCTGCTCGCGCAGCGCCAGGCTCGATTTGACGGCGGCCTGTGTGTCGCCGCTGAGCGTGGACTGGCCGACCGACAGGACGAACAGCACGTCGCCGCGGCGCACCGACGCACCTTCGACGGCGTGCGACTCCACCAGCGTTGCCGCCTGGGGCGACATCAGGCGGATCACACCCTGGTCGGGAACGAGATAGCCGCTGACACGGGCCTTGCGGGTGTATTCGCCGAGCACCAAATAGGAAGCGACGGCCACGGCGGTCGCGACCACAAAAAGGGTCAATACGCCAAGTGAAATCGGCCGGATCAGCTGAATGCTGCCCAGCCAGTCGCGCTGGCGGTTTTCCAGGGCTTCGGGGCGGAACAGGCTGGCCACGAAACCCGGGCTGCCTTACCAGCCGCCGTTCGGGCCTTCGACACCGGCGCTGGACCAGCCACCGTTCGGGCCGGCCGTCTGCACGCCACCGGCGACCAGCTTCAGCGTGGCCGCGTCGAGTGCGATCGGGGCGCTCTTGGTCGATGCCTGCGAGCCGGCAACGGACTGGGTGGCGAATTGGGAGGCGGTGATTTGACGTTGTTGCATGCTCTGCTCCTGAAGGTGGGGTACACGCCATCCGTGCACTGCGGCCATTCAAACAGGAGTGGAGCTTTTGCGTAACTGTCAAGTCTTACAGGGTGGGGGTTGACGCGACACCCGGTCTTTCCGGGAATTCTCAGCGAATCAAGCCGAGGCGCAGGGCCTTGAGCACCGCCTGGTGCTTGTTGACGCAGCCCAGCTTGTGGGTCGCGTTGTTGACGTGCAGCGCGGCCGTACGCTCGGTGATGCCCAGCACTTCGCCGACTTCGCGCGCGGTGCGCCCTTCCATCGTCCAGCGCAGGGTTTCGAGCTCGCGCGGCGTGAGCGACGGGTTGCCCGGCTCGGAGCCACCGGGCGCAAGGATGCGCAAGGCGGCGTCCTGGGCGTGCACGGCGAAGAGCTGCAGGTCGGCGACCACGCGCGTCAGCTCGCCGGCGTGCATCGGCACCGGCTGGTCGCGGTCGACACCGAGGAAGAAATGCCGGCCTTCGGGCATGTGCAGCGCCAGCGCGATGCCGTTGCGATAACCGTAGCGGGCCTGCTCTTCCCACTTGTCGCCCAAGCCCTGTGCCACGTAGGTCTTCTGGCTCCAGATGATGGGCATGCTCTGGCGCTTGCAGTGCTGCATGACCGGATCGAGGCGCCAGTTGTCGCGGTTCTGGAAAGCGTCGCGGTAGGCCTGCGGCGTGTTGTCGACGGTGATGAACTCGGCCTCGCCGAGCAGGTGGTCGATGACGACGGTGGCCGAGACGGTCGCGAAGCCGAGCCTCTTCGTGAAGCCCACGACCTCATCCCGGAACTCGTCCCGGCTTTGACTCCCCAGCACTTCCGTGAACCCACCCTGAAGCATGCCGCCCCTTCTCACCCCAACGCGCAATCCTTCACATGCCAGCACACCTGCAAGACACGAACCTGACAGGGTTGACAGATGGCAAAAGCAAATTCCGTTGCCACACTAACGCTTATCGATTCACCCACCGAGGACACATCATCGGCGCGACGACGTTGACCACCCGAATGACACCTGCATGGATTGTGTACGCGTGGCCGCCTGTATTGTGGCAGGCGAGCTCGGCCTCGCATCTGCATCTTGTCCACCTCGGCACGCGCGTGTTGACTTTTGGCGACGAGGCCGGGCCGTGCAGCGGCCAGACCCTGTGGGGCGACGCGAGCGAAGACCGCTCGGCCGGCGTGGCGTGGGACTGGGTCGAACTGCAGCAGGGCGTGGTCGCCATGGCCGACCCGTTCGGCATGGTCACCAACCTTCGCCTGCTCGATGCCCATGGCGAAGCCTTGAGCCACGTGCAGGTCACTGTTCACCTGCACCAGTTGGTGCATGCGCTGCCGTGGCAGAGCGAGGTTCAGCGTGCGTTGAGCAAACCTTCCTGAGCTGAATGAATCAGCTTGTATCGTTGATTCCGTCCGTGTCGGAAATCACGAAACCGCGGTTTTCACCCCTTCACGCGAGCAGCGCAAGCGCCTACCCTGCAAGTTGCTGATGAGCGGCTGGCTTGACCCACCGCCGAAAAACACATCGTTGGAGCCATGAAGGAATACCGCCTCGCCGCTTGGCCGGAGCTCAATGCTCCGTTTGACCGCACTGCGTTTCGCCGCATGCTGAGCAACATGTCGCACCGGCACATGTCGTTGACGCAACTGGTGGGCGTGAGCGGCATTCGCCGCCAGGAAGTGCGCCAGTTCATCGAGATGCTCGACGCCCGCGGCATGATCTCCAAGCGTGACTCGCTCGTCCCCGACTCGTTGTTCGGTTCCTTGCGCCCGCTCGGTGGCTGGCTGCGCCGCGCGATCTCGAGCCACACCGACCGGCGCTGAGCCCGGCTCAGGCGCGCCGCCAGGCCCGACTGCCCCAGACCCGCTGAGCTTCGCTGCCCGCCCGTGCCATGGCCCGGGCTTGGCGTGAATGTTGCTCCCTCTCCCCGCATGTCTTCGGTCCAAGACCTGCGCCTCGTCATCATCGCCCCCGACTCGCTGTGGCCCGACCCCTCGGACCCGGAGGCCCGGATCGAGGCGGAGCGCTCGCGCATCCTGCGCATCGGCTTGCTGCAGGACGGCTACAACATCGTGGCCGTGTTGCCCGCCGACGTGTTCCTGCCCGAGCGGCTGGCGCAGATCAGCCCCGACATGATCATCGTCGACGCCGAAAGCCAGGCCCGCGACACGCTGGAGCACGTGGTGATGGCCACGCGTGACGCGCGCCGCCCGATCGTGCTGTTCACCGAAGACAACGACACCAGCCACGTGCGCGACGCCATCGCGGCGGGCGTCACGGCCTACGTCGTCGCCGGCATGGCGCCCGAACGGGTGCGCCCGGTGCTCGACGTGGCCCTGGCGCGTTTCCAGCACGAAGAATGCATGCGCCGCGAGCTGGCCGACGCTCGCAGCCAGCTCTCCGAGCGCAAGACCATAGACCGCGCCAAGGGCATCCTGATGACACGCAACGGCCTGAGCGAAGAAGACGCCTACGCGCGGCTGCGCAAGACGGCGATGGACAAGGGCCTGAAGGTGGCCGACGTGGCTCAACGCATCCTCGACGTGTCGGATCTGCTCGCCTGAGCGATGCACGGTCTCGGTGCAAACCCGCACCCGATGATCCTGTTTCAGCTGGCACGCGCATTGCATAAGCAAGCCTGAGAGGCCAACGGCGGTCTCTTGAATGAATTTTCCGCACCAGCGCTGGTGCGGTTGCTTCAGGACGACGGCGTCCCCACCGATCGCGGCTTCACGGCCCGACACGTGCGGACGCCGCTTTTGTTTTTCAGAACCTTGACCCCAGCACCAGCCATGACACAAATTTCCACACGAAAGATCAGCATGAGCAGACGCAACCTGATCAAGGGCGCCGCTGCTGCGAGCGCCGCCGGCCTCGTTCCGGGGCTGCAAGCCGCGGTTTATGCGCAGGGCTCCGACAAGCCGGAAAAGGAAGAGGTGCGCATCGGCTTCATTCCGCTGACCGACTGCGCCTCGGTCGTGATGGCCTCGGTGCTCGGCTTCGACAAGAAGTACGGCGTGAAGATCGTGGCGACCAAGGAAGCCTCGTGGGCCGGCGTGCGCGACAAGCTCGTCAACGGCGAGCTCGACATGGCACACGTGCTCTACGGCCTGGTCTACGGCGTGCACCTGGGCATCGGCGGGCCGAAGAAGGACATGGCCGTATTGATGAGCCTGAACAACAACGGCCAGGCCATCACGCTGTCGAAGACGCTGGCCGACAAGGGCGCCGTCGACGGCCCGTCGCTCGCCAAGGTGATGGCCAAGGAGAAGCGCGAATACACGTTCGCAGGCACCTTCCCGACCGGCACGCACGCCATGTGGATGCACTACTGGCTGGCCGCCTCGGGCATCAACCCCGTCAGTGGCGCGAAGCTCATCACGGTGCCGCCGCCGCAGATGGTGGCCAACATGCGCGTCGGCAACATGGACGGCTTCTGCGTCGGCGAGCCCTGGGGCCACCGGGCCATCATGGACAACATCGGCGTGACCGCCATCACCACGCAGGACATCTGGCGCGACCACCCCGAGAAGACGCTCGGCACCACGGCCGACTTCGTCAAGAAGCACCCCAACACCTGCCGCGCCGTGATGATGGCCATCCTCGAGGCCGGCCGCTGGATCGACGCCAGCCTGGCCAACAAGATGAAGATGGCCGAGACCGTGGCCGACAAGAGCTACGTGAACACCGGCGTCGACGCGATCAACCAGCGCATCCTGGGCCGCTACCAGAACGGCATGGGCAAGACCTGGGACGACCCCAACCACATGAAGTTCTTCAACGATGGCGCGGTCAACTTCCCGTACCTGAGCGACGGCATGTGGTTCCTGACCCAGCACAAGCGCTGGGGCTTGCTGAAGGAACACCCCGACTATCTGGGCGTGGCCAAGCAGATCAACCAGATCGAGCTCTACAAGCAGGCCGCCGGGGCGCTGAAGATCAACGTTCCGAAGGACCCGATGCGCACGTCGAAGCTGATGGACGGCGTGGTCTGGGACGGCAAGGATCCGAAGAAGTACGCCGACAGTTTCGCCATCAAGGCCTGATTTCCTCGCGCATCGACAGGAGAACCGACATGGTTGCCGCAGTGTTCCACTCACCCCGCCAGACCTCGCTTGAAGTGAAGCCCGCTGCGAGCGCCCCATCGGCCGCGACGGCGCCTGTCGTCACGGCCGCAGAGGCCACGCCGGCGAGCAAGCCCGCCTACGACTGGGGCGAACTCGCTGGCAAGGTGCTGCCGCCCTTGTTCGGCGTGGCGCTGCTGATCGGTATCTGGGCCTTGCTGACGATGAAGAGCACGACCTTTCCGACCCCGGCGGCCACCTTCGATGCGGCGGTCAAGCTGTTTGCCGACCCGTTCTACAGCAAGGGGCCGAACGACCAGGGCATCGGCTGGAACATCCTGTTCTCGCTCGAACGGGTGGGCCTGGGCTTCGGTCTGGCGGCGCTGATCGGCATTCCGATGGGCTTCGTGATCGGGCGTTTCGAGGTGGTCAGCCGCGCCCTGTCGCCGCTCATCAGCATGCTGCGGCCGGTGTCGCCGCTGGCCTGGCTGCCGATCGGGTTGCTGGTGTTCAAGGCCGCCAACCCGGCCGCGATCTGGACCATCTTCATCTGCTCGATCTGGCCGATGATCATCAACACCGCCGTGGGCGTGCAGCGTGTGCCGGTCGACTACCTGAACGTCGCGCGGGTGCTGAACCTGAGCGAATGGAAGGTGGTCACGAAAATCCTCTTCCCCTCGGTATTGCCCTACATGCTGACCGGCGTGCGCCTGAGCGTGGGCACGGCATGGCTCGTGATCGTGGCAGCCGAGATGCTGACCGGCGGCGTAGGCATCGGCTTCTGGGTCTGGGACGAATGGAACAACCTGAACGTGCCGCACATCCTGATCGCCATCCTCGTGATCGGCGTGGTCGGCATGTTGCTCGAATGGCTGCTGGTGTCGATCGCCAAGCGCTTCAGCTACGACGAAGTCTGACTTTCAAGGAACCCTCGCCATGAAGAACTTCATCGAAGTGCAGAACGCCGAAATGGTGTTCACGACAAAAAAGGGCCGCTTCCACGCGCTGCGCGAAATCGACCTCACGGTCGCCAAGGGCGAGTTCGTCACGCTGATCGGGCATTCGGGCTGCGGCAAGTCGACGCTGCTGAACCTGATCGCCGGCCTGACGCTGCCGACCAGCGGCGTCTTGCTGTGCGATAACCGCGAGATCGCCGCCCCCGGCCCGGAGCGCGGCGTGGTGTTCCAGAACCACTCGCTTTTGCCCTGGCTCACCTGCTTCGAGAACGTGCACCTGGCGGTCGAGCGGGTGTTCGGCCAGAAAGAGAGTAAAGCCCAGCTCGACGAGCGCACCAAGGCGGCGCTCGAACTCGTCGGCATGGGCCATGCACTGACGAAGCGACCGCACGAGATTTCTGGCGGCATGAAACAGCGTGTCGGCATCGCCCGCGCGCTGGCGATGGAGCCGAAGGTCCTGCTGATGGACGAGCCTTTCGGCGCGCTCGACGCCCTCACCCGCGCGCACCTGCAAGACGAGCTGCTGAAGATCGTGCTGCGCACCCAGAGCACCGTGGTGATGGTGACGCACGATGTCGATGAGGCGGTGCTGCTCAGCGACCGCATCGTGATGATGACCAACGGGCCGGCGGCCACCATCGGCGAGATCCTGCGCGTCGACCTGCCACGCCCGCGCAACCGCGTCGAGCTGGCTGAAGACAGCCGCTACGTGCACTTCCGCAAGGAGGTTCTCGAGTTCCTCTACACCCGCCACGGGCACGTGGAAAAACAGGTGGCTTGAAGCCTGCGGCACCACTGCCGTTCGACAACCTGGAGCCTGCGGTGGACAAGATGAAACTCGTGATGGTCGGCAACGGCATGGCCGGCGTGCGCACGCTCGAAGAGCTGCTGAAGATCGCGCCCGACCTGTACGACATCACGGTGTTCGGGGCGGAGCCGCACCCGAACTACAACCGCATCCTGCTGAGCCCCGTGCTCGCCGGCGAGCAGACGCTCGACGAGATCGTGCTCAACCCGCTGAGCTGGTATGCCGACAACGGCATCACGCTGCACCTGGGGCAGAAGGTGGTCGAGGTGAACCGCACCAAGCGCACGGTGACCTCGGACAACGGCACCGTCGTGCCCTATGACCGGCTGCTCGTCACGACCGGCTCGAACCCGTTCATTCCGCCGGTGCCGGGCAAGGACCTCGAAGGCGTGATCGCCTACCGCGACATCCACGACACCAACACGATGATCGACGCGGCCACGCGCTTCAAGCATGCCGTGGTCGTCGGCGGCGGGCTGCTCGGCCTGGAAGCGGCGAACGGCCTGATGCTGCGCGGCATGAGCGTCAGTGTGGTGCACCTGGCGCCGTGGCTGATGGACCGGCAGCTCGACAGCGTGGCCGGCAAGCTGCTGCAGAAATCGCTCGAGGCGCGCGGCCTGACGTTCCTGCTCGGCGCGCACACCGAAGCGCTGCTCGGCGACGAGACCGGCCGCGTGCGCGCGATCCGCTTCAAGGACGGCAGCGAAGTGCCAGCCGACCTCGTCGTGATGGCCGCCGGCATCCGCCCCAACACGCAGCTGGCCGAGAAGATCGGGCTGCACTGCAACCGCGGCATCGTCGTCAACGACACGATGCAGACCATCACCGACCCGCGCATCTATTCGGTCGGCGAATGCGCCGCGCACCGCGGCATCGCCTACGGGCTGGTGGCGCCGCTGTTCGAGCAGGCGAAGGTGTGTGCCACGCACCTGGCGCAGTTCGGCATCGGGCGTTACCAGGGTTCGCTGACGTCCACCAAGCTCAAGGTCACCGGCATCGACCTGTTCTCGGCCGGCAACTTCATGGGGGGCGACGACTGCGAAGAGATCGTGATGAGCGACCCCTACGGCGGCGTCTACAAAAAGCTGATCCTGAAGGACGACAAGCTCGTCGGCGCCTGCCTGTACGGCGACACGGTCGATGGCTCGTGGTACTTCAAACTGCTGCGCGAAGGCCGCAGCGTGGCCGACATCCGCGACAAGCTCATGTTCGGCGAATCGAACATCGGCGACGTGGGCCATGAAGGCCACAGCCACGCCGCGACCATGCCCGACAGCGCCGAGGTCTGCGGCTGCAACGGCGTGAACAAGGGCACCATCTGCAAGGCGATCAAGGAAAAAGGCCTGTTCACGCTCGAAGAGGTGCGCAAACACACGAAGGCCAGTGCCTCGTGCGGCTCGTGCACCGGCCTTGTCGAGCAGTTGCTGATGTTCACGGCGGGTGGCGACTACTCGGCCATGCCAAAGAAGAAGGCGATCTGCGGCTGCACCGACGCCAGCCACCAGGACGCACGCGATGCGATCCGCAAGCACCACCTGCTGAACATCGCCAGCGTGCACGAGCACCTCGACTGGCGCACGCCGAACGGCTGCTCGAGCTGCCGCCCGGCGATCAACTACTACCTGATCAGCACCTGGCCGAAAGAAGCGAAAGATGACCCGCAGAGCCGCTTCATCAACGAACGCAGCCACGCCAACATCCAGAAGGACGGCACGTACAGCGTGATCCCGCGCATGTGGGGCGGCACGACCACGGCCGACGAGTTGCGGCGCATCGCCGACGCGGTGGACAAGTACAAGATCCCGACGGTGAAGGTCACCGGCGGCCAGCGCATCGACATGCTGGGCGTAAAAAAGGAAGACCTGGTCAACGTCTGGAAAGACATCGGCATGCCCACCGGCAAGGCTTACGCGAAGGCACTGCGCACGGTGAAGACCTGCGTCGGCAGCGAATGGTGCCGCTTCGGCACGCAAGACAGCACGCAGATGGGCATCGACCTCGAACGCGCTTTGTGGGCGATGTACTCGCCGCACAAGGTCAAGCTCGCCGTCAGCGGCTGCCCGCGCAACTGCGCCGAAGCCGGCATCAAGGACGTGGGTGTGATCGGTGTCGACTCGGGGTGGGAAATCTACATCGGTGGCAACGGCGGCATCAAGACCGAGGTGGCGCAGTTCCTCGTGAAGCTCAAGACCGCGGAAGAAGTGCTCGAGTACACCGGTGCTTTTTTGCAGCTCTATCGTTCGGAAGGCTGGTACCTCGAACGCACGGTGCACTACATCGCCCGCGTCGGCATCGACCACGTGAAGAAGCACATCGTCGACGACGACGCCGGCCGCAAGGCGCTGTGGGAACAGTTGCAGTTCGCGCTCGACGGTGCGGCCGACCCCTGGTTCGAACACGCAGCCGCTTCGGTCGACACCCGCCAGTTCCAGCCGCTCACCGCCTGAGCACCGATCCCTCCACCCTGCCCCGAACGCCACCACCATGAAGACCTTCATCCGCGTCGTCGAAGCCTGGGTTCCGAGCAGCGACCGCAGCATGCTCGAATACGGCGGCGGCATGTACGGCGAGGCCACGCGCTTCGCCGAAGTGAGCCGCTCCATGTGTTTCGGCTACGGCGAAGGCCTGCCCGGCCAGGCCTGGCAACAACGCCGCCCGATCGTGTTGAAGAACTTCGAAGGCTCGTACTTCAAGCGCACCAAGGTCGCCCACGCCGAAGGCCTGACCTCGGGCATCGCCGTGCCGATCTTCGCCGGCGAGTTCCTCACCTCGGTGCTGGTCTTGTTCTGCGGTGAAGACGACACGCATGCCGGTGCCATCGAGCTGTGGTGCAACGAGCCGGCCGAGGGGCACGACATGCAACTTGCCGATGGCCACTACGGCAGCACCGCCGAAGCCTTCGAATACGTCTCGCGCCGCACCAGCTTCCGCAAGGGCAACGGCCTGCCGGGCCTGGCCTGGGGCAGCGGCCTGCCGGTGTTCATGGAAGACTTGGGCAAGGGCTCGCGTTTCCTGCGCGCCGAGACCGCCACCAAGGTCGGCATCAACCGCGGCTTCGCGATCCCCTGCCCTGTGCCCGGCCCCGACTCCTACGTGATGGCTTTCCTGTCGGCCCTGGGCACGCCCATCGTGCGCCGCTTCGAAAGCTGGGAGCCCGATGCGACGCGGCAGCGTCTGGTGCGCATCGCCGGCTTCTGCGAGGCGGGCGGGCCGCTCGCGCCGAGCGCCGACACGACCCAGCCCGAGCGCGGCCAGGGCACGATCGGCCGCGCGTTCCTGACCGGCGCGCCAGCGTTCAGCGACAACGTGGCCTCGGAGCCGGGCAGCATCGGAACGTCGGCCGCCGCCGCCGGGCTCGGCTCGGTGGTCGCGCTACCGATCGTGCGCGACGGGCTGCTCGCGGCCGTGGTCGCGTGGTACTTCTGACGGCCCTGCCCGGGCCTTCGCATTTACACCGCGTTTACGGCGCGGCACCCCACATTTAGACCATTGTTTCGCGGCGATTCCTAAGCTCTCTCCATCAAAAAGGAGAGCTTGATGGACCTGGTCTGGATCGTTGCCTTCGCAGCCCTGTGCGCTTGCACCGGCGCCCTCGTGTGGGCTTGTGGTGCGCTGTCGCAGCCCGCCACAAGCCCGCGTCACTGAGCCGGAGCCCGACATGTACGGCATGTATTGGCTCGGCGCTGCAGTGACCTTGTTCCTGCTCGTCTACCTCGTCAGTGCGCTGTTCCGCGCCGAGGAGTTCTGATGACGACCCAAATGATTCTCCTGCTCGGCGGCTACGTGCTCGCCGTGCTGCTGCTCGCGCTGCCGATGGGCCGCTGGCTGGCGGCGGTGGCGCAAGGCCGATTGACGCGCCTTCAGCGTTTCGACACGGCCGTGCTGCGTGCCTGCGGCGCCTCGCCCGAGCGTGAACAAGGCTGGCGAGACTACGCGCTGGCGCTGCTCGCTTTCAACATCGTCGGCGTGATCGTCGTCTACGCGCTGCAGCGGCTGCAAGGTGTGCTGCCGCTGAATCCGCAAGGCTTCGGCGGCGTGTCGTCCGACTCTTCGTTCAACACCGCGATCAGCTTCGTCACCAACACCAACTGGCAAGGTTATTCGGGTGAAGCGACGATGAGCTATCTGACCCAGATGCTCGCGCTCGCGGTGCAGAACTTCCTCTCGGCCGCGACCGGCATGGCGGTGGCGTTCGCCTTGATCCGCGGCTTCGCACGCCACGCGGTCGACACGCTCGGCAACTTCTGGGTCGACGTGACGCGCATCACCATGTACGTTCTGCTGCCGCTGAGCTTCGTGTTCGCGCTGGTGCTCGCCGCGCAGGGCGTGGTGCAGAACTTCAAGCCTTATACCGATGTCGCGCTGACCGAACAGGTCGCCTACACCGAAGTCGGCCCGAATGGCGCCGACGGCAAGCCCACGCAAGTCGCCAAGACCACCAGCACACAGACCCTGCCGATGGGCCCGATCGCCTCGCAAGAAGCGATCAAGATGATCGGCACCAACGGCGGCGGCTTCCTGAACGCGAACTCGGCGCACCCGTTCGAGAACCCGAACGCGTGGACCAACCTGCTGCAGATGCTGGCGATCTTCCTGATCCCGGCCGGCCTGTGTCTGGCCTTCGGCCAGATGGTCGGCGACAAGCGCCAGGGCTGGGCGTTGCTGATCGCGATGACGGTCATCTTCACAGCCGCCGTCGTTGCGATCATGCTCGCCGAGCAGGCCGGCAACCCGAAGATCGCCGCACTCGGTGTCGACCAGATCGGAAGCGCGCTGCAATCGGGCGGCAACATGGAAGGCAAGGAAACACGCTTCGGCATCGCCGCGAGCGCCTTGTTCGCGGCCATCACCACGGCGGCGTCGTGCGGCGCGGTCAACGCGATGCACGGCTCGTTCACGCCGCTCGGCGGCGCCGTGCCGATGCTCTTGATCCAGCTCGGCGAGGTGGTGTTCGGCGGTGTCGGCTCGGGCCTGTACGGCATGCTGGTGTTCGCCGTGCTCACGGTCTTCATCGCCGGTCTGATGATCGGCCGCACACCCGAGTACCTGGGCAAGAAGATCACGCCGACCGACATGAAGCTCGTGTCGATCGCGATCCTCGTCACACCGCTGCTGGTGCTCGCCGGTACGGCGGTAGCGGTGTCGCTCGATGTGGGTCGCAGCAGCATGCTGAATCCCGGCGCGCAGGGCTTCTCCGAAGTGCTCTACGCCTTCTCGTCCGCAGCCAACAACAACGGCAGCGCCTTCGCCGGCCTGTCGGCGAACACACCCTTCTACAACGGGATGCTGGGCATGGCGATGTGGTTCGGCCGTTTCGCCGTGATCGTGGCCGTGCTCGCCATCGCCGGATCGCTCGCTTCGAAAAAACGCGTGCAACGCATCGGCGAAGACGGCAACGTCACCGCGATGGCCACGCACGGCCCGCTGTTCGTCGTGCTGCTTGTCGCGACCGTGTTGCTGGTGGGTGCGCTGACCTATGTGCCGGCGATTGCGCTCGGCCCGGTCGTCGAACACCTGAACCTCTACGCTCATTGAAAGCCACCATGACAAGCGCTACTGCGTCAATGAACAAACCCCGCCACGCCGGCTTGTTCTCGGCCGAGCTCGTGAAGCCGGCCGTGCGTGATTCCTTCGTCAAACTGAACCCGCGCCTGCAATGGCGCAACCCGGTCATGTTCGTGGTCTGGATCGGCGCGGTGCTGATCACCGGGCTGTGGCTGCAGGCCCTGTTCGGAACCGGCGAGGCTCCTGCCTGGTTCATCGGCGCGAACGCACTGTGGTTGTGGTTCACCGTGCTGTTTGCCAACTTCGCCGAAGCACTGGCCGAAGGCCGTAGCAAGGCGCAGGCGGCGAGCTTGCGTGGCCTGAAGAAACGCGGCATCGCGAAGAAGCTGCAGGAACCGAAACACGGCGCGTCGTGGATCCCGGTCGAGACCGACGAGCTGCGCATCGGCGCGGTGCTGCTGGTCGAAGCCGGCGACATGATGCCGTGCGATGGCGAGGTCATCGAAGGCGTGGCCTCGGTCGACGAGAGCGCCATCACCGGCGAATCGGCGCCCGTGATCCGCGAGGCCGGTGGCGACTTCTCGTCGGTCACCGGCGGCACGCGCGTGCTGTCGGACTGGATCGTCGTGCGCTGCACCGTCAACCCCGGTGAGACCTTTCTTGACCGCATGATCGCGATGGTCGAAGGAGCGAAGCGCCGCAAGACGCCAAACGAAGTGGCACTGACGATCTTGCTGGTCGCGCTGACGCTGGTGTTCCTGATGGCCACGGTCACGCTGCTGCCGTATTCGCTGTATTCGGTCGACACCGCCAAGGCCGGCGCGCCCGTCAGCATCACCGTGCTGGTGGCCTTGCTCGTGTGCCTGATCCCGACCACCATCGGCGGCTTGCTCTCGGCCATTGGTGTCGCCGGCATGAGCCGCATGCTGGGCGCGAACGTGATCGCCACCTCGGGCCGCGCGGTCGAAGCGGCGGGTGACGTGGACGTGCTGCTGCTCGACAAGACCGGCACCATCACGCTCGGCAACCGCCAGGCGTCGAGTTTCATCCCCGCGCCCGGTGTGCTGGACCGTGCGCTCGCCGACGCGGCCCAGCTCGCGTCGCTGGCCGACGAAACCCCCGAAGGCCGCAGCATCGTCGTGCTCGCCAAGAACAGGTTCAACATCCGCGAGCGCGAGATGGCGGGCAACGACGCGAGCTTCGTGCCGTTCACCGCGCAGACCCGCATGAGCGGCGTGAACTGGCAGGGTCGGCAGATCCGCAAGGGCGCGGCCGATGCGATCCAGCGCTGGCTGGTGGCGCACGGCACGAACTTCCCCGCCGAAGTGACACGCGCCGTCGAAGACACCGCACGCCGCGGCAGCACGCCGCTGGTGGTCGCAGAGATCAACGGCGCCAGTGCCACCGTGTTCGGCGTGGTCGAGCTGAAAGACATCGTCAAGGGCGGCATCAAGGAGCGCTTCGGCGAACTGCGCCGCATGGGCATCAAGACCGTGATGATCACCGGTGACAACAAGCTCACGGCCGCCGCCATCGGCGCCGAAGCCGGTGTCGACGACGTGCTCGCCGAAGCCACACCCGAAGCCAAGCTCGCATTGATCCGCAAGTACCAGGCCGAGGGTTACATGGTGGCGATGACCGGCGACGGCACCAACGACGCGCCGGCGCTGGCCCAGGCCGACGTGGCGGTCGCGATGAACAGCGGCACGCAGGCGGCCAAGGAGGCCGGCAACATGGTCGACCTCGACAGCAATCCGACCAAGCTGATCGAAGTGGTCGAGATCGGCAAGCAGATGCTGATGACACGCGGCTCGCTGACCACGTTCTCGATCGCCAACGACGTGGCCAAGTACTTCGCGATCATCCCGGCCGCGTTCGCCACGACCTACCCGCAGTTGAATGCGCTGAACGTGATGGGCCTGGCGTCGCCTTCGTCGGCGATCCTCGCAGCGGTGATCTTCAACGCGCTGGTGATCGTGGTGCTGATCCCGCTCGCCCTGCGCGGTGTGGCCTACCGCGCACTCGGTGCTGCCGCGCTGCTGCGCCGCAACGCGCTGATCTACGGGCTGGGCGGGCTGATCGTGCCCTTCATCGGCATCAAGATCATCGACCTGCTGCTCGTCGTGTTGCACCTGACCTGAGGATATTGACCATGAACCCCGTGATGCAAACCTTACGCCCTGCTCTTTCGGTCTTTGCCTTGCTGACCGCGTTGACCGGCGTGGCGTACCCGCTGGCCGTGACCGGCATCGCGCAGGCCGCATTCCCGCACGCGGCCAACGGTTCCGTGTTGAGCGTCGACGGCAAGGCCGTCGGCTCGGCGCTGATCGGTCAGTCGTTCAGCGCGCCGAAGTACTTTGGGGGCCGGCCGTCGGCCACCTCGCCGATGCCGAACAACGGCGTCGCTTCGAGTGGTTCGAACCTCGGCGCCAACAACCCGGCGCTGATCGATGCCGCGCGCGACCGCGTCGCCACGTTGCGCCGCGCTGATCCCGGCAACACGCTGCCGGTGCCGGTCGATCTGGTCACCACCTCGGGCAGCGGCCTCGACCCGGAGATCAGCCTGGCGGCTGCGCTGTACCAGGCGCAGCGGGTGGCCCGCGCGCGCAGCGTCGATGAAACAACGGTTCGCGCGCTGATCGAGAAGCAGGCACAACGCCCGTGGCTCGGCGTCATCGGCGAACCGCGCGTCAACGTGCTGTTGCTCAACCTCGCGCTCGATGGCAAAACGGTCGACGCCAGCCGATAGACTGAGCCCATGACCGACGAGCGCCCCGACCCCGACGAGCTGCTCGCGCGCACCCAGGCGGCCGAGCAGCGCGCGGCGCGTGGCAAGCTGAAGATCTTCTTCGGTGCGTCGGCTGGCGTGGGCAAGACCTTCGCGATGCTCAAGGCCGCGCAGCGACTGCGCGAGCAGCATGTCGACGTGGTCGTCGGCATCGTCGAGACGCACGGCCGCAGCGAGACGGCGGAGCAGTTGCTCGGGCTGGAACAGCTGCCCTTGCGCAAGGTTTCCGTCAAGGGCCGCGAACTCACCGAGTTCGACCTCGACGCCGCGCTCGCCCGCCACCCCGCCGTGCTGCTGGTCGACGAGCTCGCCCACAGCAACGCCGCCGGCTCGCGCCACCCCAAACGCTGGCAAGACATCGACGAATTGCTCGCCGCCGGCATCGACGTGATCAGCACCGTCAACGTGCAGCACATCGAGAGCCTGAACGACGTGGTGGGCGGCATCACCGGCATCCGCGTGTGGGAGACGGTGCCCGACCACGTGTTCGACGAAGCCGAAGAAGTCGTGCTCGTCGACCTGCCGACCGACGACCTGCTGCGGCGCCTGAAGGAAGGCAAGGTCTACCTGCCCGAACAGGCCGAGCGCGCGGTGCAGAACTTCTTCCGCAAGGGCAACCTGATGGCCTTGCGCGAGCTCGCGCTGCGCCGCACCGCCGACCGCGTGGACGACGAAGTGCGCAGCTACCGGCGCGAGCAGGGCGGCAACGACAGGCGCCCGCCGGGCGACGACACCGATGCCTTGCTGGTGTGCGTGGGTCCGCAGGCCGGCGCCGACAAGATGGTCCGCACGGCCAGCCGGCGCGCTGCGCGCAGCGACGCGCCATGGCATGCGGTGTATGTCGAGACCCATGCGCTGCAAAGCCTGCCGGAAGCGCGCCGCCGCGGCATCCTGCGCACGCTCAAGCTTGCCGAATCGCTCGGTGCCACCACCGCCACGCTGAGCGGGCAAAACGCCGCGCTCGCCGCGGTGGCCTACGCCCGCGAGCATCAGCTCGGCACCATCGTGGCGACCCGGACCGTGTCGTCGTCCCGCTGGCGCCGCCTGCTGCGCCGCAGCTTCGGCGAACAGGTGGCCGCACTCGCGCCGGAGATCGAGCTGATGCTGCTCACGCCTGCCGACGAGGGCCGCGAACCTGCGGCGCGCTCCACGCCGCAGAACGATCCGGTCACGCGCCCGAGTGCGTGGCCCGGCTACGCCTGGGCGCTGGGCTCGTGCGCGGCGGTCACCGCACTCGCCACACCCTTGCTGCAGTATTTCGACACGGCCAACATCGTGATGCTGTTCCTGCTGGCGGTCGTGCTGGTGGCGGTGAAGTTCGGCCGCCGCCCGGCTCTGGCCTCGGCCGTGTTGAATGTGGTGGCGTTCGACTTCTTCTTCGTGCAGCCGCGCTTCTCGTTCGCGGTGCACGACGTGCAGTACCTGCTGACCTTCGCGGTGATGATGGTCGTCGGCCTGGTCGTCGGCCAGCTCACCGCGTCGTTGCGTTACCAGGCCCGCGTGGCGCGCTACCGCGAAGAACGCGCGCGCAGCCTGTTCGAGATGGCGCGTGAACTCGGCAAGGCGCTGGTGCTCGAGCAGGTGGCCGAGATCGGTGACCGCGCGATCGAATCGGCGTTCCGGGCGAAGGCCTGTGTGCTGCTGCCCGATGCGAACGACAGGCTCGTGCTCGCGTCCGACGGCGTGGGTGAAACACCGGCGGTCGACTTCGGTCTGGCGCAGTGGGCCTTCGACCACGCCGAGGCGGCCGGCAGCGGCACCGCCACGCTGCCGGGAAACGCCCTGCTCTACGTGCCGCTCAACGCGCCGATGCGCACCCGCGGGATTCTGGCGGTCGAGGCGGCCAACCCGCGCCTGCTGATGCTCCCCGAGCAGCGCCAGTTGCTCGACACCTTCGCTGCGCTCGTCGCCATCGCGATCGAGCGGGTGCACTTCGTGACGGTGGCGCAGGAGACGCTGGTCTCGATGGAGTCGGAGCGTTTGCGCAACTCGCTGCTCGCCGCGCTGTCGCACGACTTGCGCACGCCGCTGACGGCGCTGGTCGGCGCGTCGGAAACGCTTTCACTCGCGCTCGCGCGCGAAGGCTCGGCGCGTGCGGGCGACGCGCGCAGCATTGCCGAGCAAGGCTTGCGCACCGCGCAGCTCGTCAACAACCTGCTCGACATGGCGCGGCTGCAGGCCGGTGCGGTGGCCTTGCGGCACGACTGGCAGTCGCTCGAAGAGTTGGCGGGCAGCGCGATCCGCTCGATCGAATCGGCGTTGGTCGCACATCCGATCCATGTGAATCTGCCAAACGACCTGCCGCTGCTGTTCGGCGATGGCGTGCTGCTCGAACGGCTGCTCGCCAACCTGTTCGAGAACGCCGCAAAGTACACGCCGGCCGGCACGCCGATCACGCTGACTGCCCGCCAAGAAGGCGCGCAGATGGTCGTCGAGGTCAGCGACGAAGGCCCGGGCTTTCCGCCCGGCGACACCGAACTGCTGTTCGAGAAGTTCGCGCGTGGCAACAAGGAATCGCGCACGCCGGGTGTCGGCCTGGGTCTAGCGATCTGCCGCGCCATCGTGCAAGCGCACGGCGGCACCATCAGCGCCAGCAACCGCATGCCACCGAAGCACGGCGCGGTATTGCGCTGGACCTTGCCGTTCAAACAGGCGCCCGAAGTGCCTGAGGGCATCGAGGCGCTGCCGTCGCCTTCACAATGACGGCGATGGACAACCCGGCCCGCATCCTCGTCGTCGAGGACGACCCGCTGATCCTTCGTTTCGTGCGCCAGGCGCTCGAAGAAGAAGGCCACCTGGTCTTCGACACCGACACGCTCAAGCGCGGGTTGATCGAAGCCGGCACAAGGCGGCCCGACCTGCTGATCCTCGACCTCGGCTTGCCCGACGGTGATGGGGTGGACCTGCTGCGCGACCTGCGCGGCTGGAGCAGCCTGCCGGTGATCGTGCTGTCGGCGCGCAGTGCCGAAGCCGACAAGATCGAAGCACTCGACGCCGGTGCCGACGACTACCTCGTCAAGCCGTTTTCAGTCGGTGAATTGCTGGCGCGTGTGCGCGCTGCCTTGCGCCGCCGCGACCGCACCAACACACAAGCTGTGAGCGTGATCCAGTTCGGCGACTGCGAGATCGATCTCGCGCGCCGCCAGGTGCGCCGCGCTGGTGAACACGTGCACCTGACGCCGGTCGAATACAAGCTCGCGGCGGCCTTGATCAGCCGCGAAAGCCAGGTGCTGACCCACCGGCAACTGCTGCGCGAGGTCTGGGGCCCGGCGAGCGTGGAACACAACCACTACCTGCGCATCTACCTCGGCCACCTGCGCCGCAAGCTCGAAGCCGACCCGGCGCGGCCGGTGCACTTCCTGACTGAAACCGGCGTGGGCTACCGCTTCATCGCGCAACCGAACTCAAGCGCTCAGTGATTTTCCTTGGCGTGGTTGATCGTGTACTTCGGTATCTCGATCGTCACGTCCTGCTGCGCCAGGATCGCCTGGCACGACAGGCGCGACTGCGGCTCCAGGCCCCAGGCGCGGTCTAGCAGGTCTTCTTCGCTCTCGTCAGGTTCACCGAGCGAACCGAAGCCCTCGCGCACGATCACGTGGCAGGTGGTGCAGGCACAGCTCAGCTCGCAGGCGTGCTCGATGTTGATCTGGTGGTCGAGCAGCGCTTCGCAGATCGAGGTGCCGGCCGGCGCGCTGATCTGCGCGCCGGCGGGGCAGTACTCGGCGTGCGGAAGGATCTTGATGATGGGCATGGGATCAGGCTCGGGTTCAGACGTCTTCGACGCGGCGGCCCGCGAGTGCCAGGCGAATGCTGCGGTTCATGCGCTCGGCCGCGAAGGCTTCGGTGCCTTTGGCGAGCGCTTCGACGGCCGCGTCGATCTGGTGGTGGTCGCTGCTTTCGCAGCTTGCCTGCAATGACACCAGCAGTTCGGCCACCTGCGCTTGTTCGGTTTGCGACAGCAAGTCGCCATCGGCGGCCAGTGCGGCGCGGGTGGCGAGCAACATGCGCTCGGCTTCGACGCGCGACTCGCGCAGACTGCGTTCGACCATGTCTTGTTCGGCGGTGCTGAAGCTTTCGGTCAGCATGCGCGCTATCTCGTCGTCGCTCAGGCCGTAGCTCGGCCTGACGGTGATCGCAGCTTCTACGCCCGAGGTTTCTTCGCGTGCGGTGACGTTCAACAAGCCGTCGGCATCGACCTGAAAGCTCACACGCACACGCGCTGCGCCAGCCACCATCGGCGGAATGCCGCGCAGTTCGAAGCGCGCGAGCGAGCGGCAGTCGCTCACGACCTCACGCTCACCTTGAACAACGTGGATCGCGATGGCGGTCTGGCCGTCCTTGAAGGTCGTGAAGTCTTGTGCGCGCGCCGTCGGGATCGTGCTGTTGCGCGGGATGATTCGTTCGACCAGCCCGCCCATCGTCTCCAGCCCAAGCGACAGCGCGATCACGTCGAGCAACAGCAGTTCGTCGGCACCGGCGTTGCCCGCAAGCGCGTTGGCCTGGATCGCGGCGCCGAGCGCCACGACTTCATCGGGGTTCAGGTTCGTCAACGGCGCCTGGCCGAAAAATTCGCCGACCGCCCCCTGCACCATCGGCATGCGGGTGGATCCGCCGACCATCACGATGCCCTTCACGTCGGCCTTGTCGGTCTTCGCGTCGCGCAGCACCTTGCGCACGCTGGCGAGCGTGCGTGCGATCAACGGCTGAGACATTTCTGCGAACTGCTCGCGCGTGACACGTTGCGAGAGTTCACCGCCGGTCAGCGGGCAGGCCAGCGTGGCGTGATCGGCGGCCGAGAGTTTCTCTTTCGCGGCACGCGCGGCGACGAGGACGGCGCGTTTGTCTTGTGGTGTGCTCGCGCTCATGCCCGACGAGGCGAGCGCCCAGGCTGCGAGCAGTGCGTCGAAGTCATCACCACCGAGCGCAGAGTCACCACCGGTCGCCACCACTTCGAACACGCCCTTTTCCAGTCGCAGCAGCGAGATGTCGAAGGTGCCGCCGCCCAAGTCGTAGACGGCGTACAAACCTTCGGACCCGTTCTCGAGGCCGTAGGCGATCGCGGCGGCCGTGGGTTCGCTGATCAGGCGCAAGACGTTCAAGCCGGCGAGCTTGGCCGCGTCCTTGGTGGCTTGCCGCTGCGCATCGTCGAAGTACGCGGGCACGGTGACGACCGCACCGAACACGTCGTCGTCGAAAGTGTCTTCGGCGCGGTAACGCAGCGTCGCGAGGATCTCGGCCGACACTTCGACCGGGGACTTCACGCCATCGACGGTGTTGATCTGCACCATGCCGGGTGCGTCGATGAACTCGTAGGGCAGCTTGTCGCGGCCTTCGATGTCCTTGATGCCGCGGCCCATGAAACGCTTGACCGAAACGATGGTGTTGCGCGGGTCGGTCGCGGCCTCGGCGAGTGCGGCCACGCCGATCTGGCGTTTGCCTTCGGGCAGGTAACGCACGGCGGAAGGCAGGATCACGCGGCCGGCGTCGTCAGGCAGGCATTCGGCCACGCCGTTGCGCACGGCGGCCACGAGCGAATGCGTGGTGCCGAGGTCGATGCCGACCGCGATGCGGCGCTGGTGCGGGTCGGGTGCGCCGCCGGGTTCTGAAATCTGGAGAAGAGCCATGGGCCTATTGTCCCAGCGCTTCGAGGCGCTGATCGATGTCTTGCGCAAAGCGCTCGCTGAACATGAGGGCTCTGACTTGTTGCGCAGCGGCGATGTGGTCGTGTGCGGTGTCGAGTGTCTGTTCGAGTTGCACCAGCGCGTTTCGCCGATGCTGGCTCAGTTCGTCGTGCAGTGCCTCGACAGCGTCGATGGTGCGCGCATCGTCCAGCGCCTCGCGCCATTCCATCTGCTGCATCAGAAAGCTCGCGGGCATCGACGTGTTGTTCTCCGCTTCGATGGCCGCGCCGTTCAGCTCGCACAGATAGGCCGCGCGCTTCAACGGGTCCTTCAAGCGCTGATACGCCTCGTTCACACGCACGGCCCATTGCATCGCCACGCGCTGCGCCGCAGCACCTTGCGCTGCGAACTTGTCGGGGTGCACTTCGGTCTGCAGTGCGCGCCAGCGTGCGTCGAGCGCGCTCGGATCGAGCGCAAAGCGGCGCTCAATACCAAACAGTTCGAAGTCAGCGCTATCGAGTTTCATGAACAATAAAAAGCGCGACCGTGGCCGCGCTTTTGCATCAGTGGCAAAGCGTCGTCAAACGCGGAACGACTCTCCGCAACCGCAGCGGTCTTTCTCGCGCGGGTTGTGGAACTTGAAGCCCTCGTTCAGGCCTTCGCGCACGAAGTCGAGCTCGGTGCCGTCGATGTAGGGCAGGCTTTTCGGATCGACCAGCATCTTCACGCCGTGGCCTTCGAAGATCACGTCTTCGGGCGCGAATTCGTCGGCGTATTCGAGCTTGTAGGCCAGGCCCGAGCAGCCGGTGGTCTTCACGCCCAGGCGCACGCCCACGCCCTTGCCACGCTTGCCGATGTAGCGCGAGACATGGCGGGCTGCCGCTTCGGTCAGGGTAACGGCCATGAATTCAATGCGCCTGTGCTGCAGCGGCGCTGGCCGCTCCGGTCTTGGCCTTGTAGTCGTTCACTGCCGCCTTGATCGCGTCTTCGGCGAGGATCGAGCAGTGGATCTTCACCGGCGGCAGCGCCAGTTCTTCGGCGATGTGCGTGTTCTTGATCGTCAGCGCTTCGTCGAGCGACTTGCCCTTGACCCACTCGGTCACGAGCGAGCTCGACGCTATGGCCGAACCGCAGCCATAGGTCTTGAACTTCGCGTCTTCGATCAGCCCGGTTTTCGGGTTGACCTTGATCTGCAGCTTCATCACGTCGCCGCAGGCCGGTGCGCCGACCATGCCGGTGCCGACCGTGTCGTCACCCTTGTCGAAGGAACCCACGTTGCGCGGATTCTCGTAATGCTCGACCACTTTTTCGCTGTATGCCATGTCGTACTCCTGCCTTGATTCTTTTAATGTTCAGCCCACTGGATGGTGCTGATGTCGATGCCTTCCTTGTGCATGTCCCACAGCGGCGACAGGTCGCGCAGCCTCGCCACGCGGTCCTTCAAGGTGGTCACCACGTAGTCGATCTCTTCGACGGTCGTGAAGCGGCCGATCGTCATGCGCAGGCTCGAGTGCGCGAGTTCGTCGCTGCGGCCGAGGGCGCGCAGCACGTAGCTCGGCTCCAGGCTCGCCGAGGTGCAGGCCGAGCCCGAAGACACGGCGATACCCTTGATGCCCATGATCAGCGACTCGCCTTCGACGAAGTTGAAGCTCATGTTCACGTTGTGCGGCACGCGCTGTTCGGCGTGCCCGTTCAGGAAGGTCTGCTCGATGTCTTTCAGGCCGTTGATCAGGCGCTGCGACAACATGCGGATGCGGTCACGCTCTTCATGCATCTCCAGCTTGGCGATGCGAAACGCCTCGCCCATGCCGACGATCTGGTGCGTGGCCAAGGTGCCCGAGCGCATGCCACGCTCGTGGCCACCGCCGTGCATCTGCGCTTCGATGCGCACGCGCGGTTTGCGGCGCACATACAGCGCACCCATGCCCTTGGGGCCGTAGGTCTTGTGCGAGGACATGCTCATCAGGTCGACCGGCAGCGTGGCCAGATCGATGTCGACCTTGCCGGTGGCTTGTGCCGCATCGACGTGGAAGATGATGTTGCGCTCACGGCACATCTTCCCGATGGCGGTGATGTCCTGGATGACGCCGATCTCGTTGTTCACGAACAGCACCGAAATCAGAATCGTGTCGGGGCGGATCGCGGCCTGCAGCTTGTTCAGGTCGACGAGGCCGTCTTCCTGCACGTCGAGGTAGGTCACCTCGAAGCCTTGCCGCTCCAGCTCGCGCATCGTGTCGAGCACGGCCTTGTGTTCGGTCTTCAGCGTGATCAGGTGCTTGCCGCGCGTCTTGTAGAACTGCGCTGCGCCTTTGATCGCGAGGTTGATCGACTCGGTCGCACCCGAAGTCCAGACGATTTCGCGCGGGTCGGCACCGATCAGCGCCGCCACGTTCTCACGCGACTTCTGGACGATGGCCTCGGCTTCCCAACCCCACGCATGGCTGCGCGACGCGGGGTTGCCGAAGTGCTCACGCAGCCAGGGGATCATCGCGTCGACGACGCGCTGGTCCACCGGCGTGGTGGCACCGTAGTCCATGTAGACGGGGAAGTGCGGGGTCATGTCCATGCGATTTGTCCCGGCGACGTGGCGCTGCCACGTGCCGTTGGCGTCAAGGTTTCAGGCTGGTTTACTTGTTGAAAGCGGCCGCGCCGAGCGCGAACACCGAATTCGGTGCGGTGATCTTGATCGGCTTGACGACCGGCTGCGAAGAGATCGCGCGCTTGACCGGGTGCTCTTCGATCGACACGCCCTTGGCGAGCTGCTCGTCGACAAGCTTGCGCAGCGACACCGAGTCGAGGAACTCGATCATCTTCGAGTTCAGGCTCGCCCAAAGGTCGTGCGTCATGCAGCGGCCGGCGTCGTCGCCCATGCAGTTTTCCTTGCCGGCACAACCGGTGGCGTCGATCGGCTCGTCGACGGCGACGATGATGTCGGCCACCGTGATCTCTTCCGCCTTGCGGCCGAGCGAATAACCGCCGCCGGGGCCGCGGGTGCTCTCGACGAGCTCGTGGCGGCGCAGTTTGCCGAACAGCTGCTCTAGGTACGACAGCGAGATCTGCTGGCGCCCGCTGATGGCGGCCAGGGCGACCGGCCCGCTGTGCTCACGCAACGCGAGGTCGATCATGGCAGTGACCGCAAAACGGCCTTTGGTGGTCAGACGCATTCAATTCTCCTAAAGCCTGTGTGGGCAGAGCAGCTACAAACACTTTCAGCCGCCCGACCGTCTCGGAGAGGGATAACCCTCGATCTAACCCGAGTAGATTGGTCGAGTATAGCTGAAGCCGAGTAATTCGGTCGGGATGGAGCCGGTTAGTTCCCCTGACTTCAGCCCGGTTTTGGGCTCAGGCCTGAATCGGCACCACGTTGTCGCCGCCGGCCGCGCCGAAGGCCTGCTCGCGCAGCAAGGCCAGCTGGTCGCGCACACGCGCTGCTTTCTCGAATTCGAGGTTGCGGGCGTGGTCGAGCATCTGCTTTTCCAGCAGCTTGATGCGCTTGCCGAGGTCTTTTTCGCTCAGCGCCTCGATGGCCAGGGCTTCGTTGGTTGCCTTCAGGTCGTCTTTGGCGCCCTTCTCGCTGTAGACGCCATCGATCAGGTCGCGAACGCGCTTGACCACGCTGCGCGGCGTGATGCCTTCGGCCAGGTTGTGGGCGATCTGCTTGGTGCGGCGGCGTTCGGTCTCGTCGAGCGCCTTGCGCATCGACTCGGTGATGCGGTCGGCGTATAGGATCGCCCGGCCGTTGAGGTTGCGCGCGGCCCGGCCGATGGTCTGGATCAGGCTGCGCTCGGAGCGCAGGAAGCCTTCCTTGTCGGCGTCGAGGATCGCCACCAGCGAGACCTCGGGAATGTCCAGGCCTTCGCGCAGCAGGTTGATGCCGACCAGCACGTCGAAGGTGCCTAGCCGCAGGTCGCGCAGGATCTCGACCCGTTCCACCGTGTCGACGTCGCTGTGCAGGTAGCGCACCTTCACACCGTTGTCGCTCAGGTAGTCGGTGAGCTGCTCGGCCATGCGCTTGGTCAGCGTCGTGATCAGCACCCGCTCGCCGAGATCGACGCGGATGCGGATCTCCTGCAGTACGTCGTCGACCTGGTTTGTGGCCGGCCGCACCTCGACCTCGGGGTCGACCAGCCCGGTCGGCCGCACCAGTTGTTCGACCACCTGGCCGGCGGTCTGCTGTTCGTAGGCGGCCGGCGTGGCCGAGACGAACATCACCTGGCGCATCTTCTTCTCGAATTCCTCGAACTTCAGCGGCCGGTTGTCGAGCGCGCTTGGCAAACGAAAACCATACTCGACCAGCGTGGTCTTGCGCGCGCGGTCGCCGTTGTACATGCCACCGAACTGGCCGATCAGCACATGGCTCTCGTCAAGGAACATCAAGGCGTCTTCGGCCAGGTAGTCGACCAGCGTCGACGGCGGCTCGCCGGGCGCGGCGCCCGAGAGATGGCGCGTGTAGTTCTCGATGCCCTTGCAGTGGCCGATCTCCTGCAGCATTTCCAGGTCGAAGCGGGTGCGCTGCTCGAGCCGCTGCGCTTCGACCAGCTTGCCGTTTGATACAAGCTCCGCCAGGCGCGTGCGCAGCTCGTCCTTGATGGTCGCGATCGCATCCACCACCTTCTCGCGCGGCGTCACGTAGTGGCTGCTCGGGTAGACCGTGAAACGCGGGATCTTCTGGCGAATGCGGCCGGTCAGCGGGTCGAAGAGCTGCAGCGATTCGACCTCGTCGTCGAACAGTTCGATGCGGATCGCCAGCTCGGAATGTTCGGCCGGGAACACGTCGATCGTGTCGCCACGCACACGGAAGGTGCCGCGGCTGAAGTCGGTGTCGTTGCGCTGGTACTGCATGCGGATCAGCTGCGAGATCACGTCGCGCTGGCCGAGCTTGTCGTGCACCCGCAGCGTCATCACCATCTGGTGATACGCGCTCGGGTTGCCGATGCCGTAGATGGCCGAGACGCTGGCCACGATCACGACGTCGCGCCGCTCCAGAAGGCTCTTGGTGGCACTCAGCCGCATCTGCTCGATGTGCTCGTTGATCGCGCTGTCCTTCTCGATGAACAGGTCGCGCTGCGGCACGTAGGCTTCGGGCTGGTAGTAGTCGTAGTAGCTGACAAAGTATTCGACCGCGTTCTTCGGGAAGAACTCGCGGAACTCGCTGTAGAGCTGCGCGGCCAGCGTCTTGTTGGGCGCGAACACGATCGCCGGGCGGCCCATCTGCGCGATCACGTTGGCCATCGTGAAGGTCTTGCCCGAGCCGGTCACGCCGAGCAGCGTCTGGAAGCTCAGGCCGTCGTTCAGGCCTTCGACCAGCTGCGCGATCGCGGCCGGCTGGTCACCCGCCGGCGGGTAGGGCTGGAACAGCTGGAACGGGGAGTCGGGGTAGCTGACGAACGTGCCTTCGGGGGCGGCTGCAGCGGCAGCGGGTTCGATCACTTCGGACAGCTCGGCCATGACAGATAAAATCTCCGGGAAACTTCTGACGCAACCGCGTCTAGCGCAACCACGCAGGTTAGCGCAAACGCCCTCGCCCATCTACTGACAAGGACTGACCATGTCTTCGCCCGCTCTGTCGCTGTTTGCCGCCGTTGAAATGGCCCCCCGCGACCCGATCCTCGGCCTGAACGAGCAATTCAACGCCGACCCGAATCCGGCCAAGGTCAACCTCGGCGTCGGCGTGTACTTCGACGACACCGGCAAGCTGCCACTGCTGAAGTGCGTGCAGGAAGCCGAGAAGATGATGATGGAAGCGCCGAAGGCAAGAGGCTACCTGCCGATCGACGGCATCGCCGCCTACGACAAGGCCGTGCAAGGGCTCGTGTTCGGCGCCGACAGCGAAGCCGTGAAGGCCGGCCGCATCGCGACCGTGCAGGCGCTCGGTGGCACCGGCGGGCTGAAGATCGGCGCCGACCTGCTCAAGCGTTTGAACCCGGGCGCGAAAGTCCTGATCAGCGACCCGAGCTGGGAAAACCACCGCGCGCTGTTCGAAAGCGCCGGTTTCCCGGTCGAGTCGTATGCGTACTACGACGCCGCGCGCCGCGGGGTCGACTTCGACGCGATGCTGGCCGCGCTGAACGGCGCGGCCGAAGGCAGCATCGTCGTGCTGCACGCCTGCTGCCACAACCCGACCGGCTACGACATCACGCTCGAGCAGTGGGCGCAGGTGATCAAGGCGGTGGCTGCGCGCGGCCTCGTGCCTTTCCTCGACATGGCCTATCAAGGCTTCGGCGAAGGCATCCAGGAAGACGGCGCCGTCGTCGGCCTGTTCATGGCCGCCGGGCTCGACTTCTTCGTTGCCACCAGCTTCTCGAAGAGTTTCTCGCTCTACGGCGAGCGGGTCGGCGCGCTCAGCGTGGTCTGCCGCTCGAAGGAAGAGGCCGAACGTGTGCTGAGCCAGCTCAAGCGCGTGATCCGCACCAACTACTCGAACCCGCCCACCCACGGTGCGCAGGTCGTGGCGCTGGTGTTGACCACGCCGACGCTGCGTGCGATGTGGGAAGAAGAGCTCGCGGGCATGCGTGTGCGCATCAAGCAGATGCGCGTCGCGCTGCAAGACAAGCTCAAGGCCGCCGGGATGAAAGAAGACATGAGCTTCATCACCCGCCAGAAAGGCATGTTCAGCTACTCCGGCTTGGGCAAGGAGCAGATGCAACGCCTGCGCAGCGAATTCGGCATCTACGGGGTCGACTCGGGCCGCATCTGCGTGGCCGCGCTGAACAACAAGAACATCGACGCCACGGTCGCCGCGATCGTCCAGGTTTCGGCCTGACGCCCGGGGCGGAGTCCAGCGCGCCGCTGCACTCCATTGCAGCCGCGCAGCCACCCCGGCGTGGAACAAGGCACCAGACTGGGACAAACCACGCACTGATTCGGGTTTGTGCGCGTGGGCGCAGGCGTGCAAGATCGTGCACAGCGACTAGAATGCTGCATTGCACAATTGGTCCGCACGGCTCCGCCGGCGCCGATTCACTCACCGGGTCTCGTGATGCTGTATCAGCTCTATGAATCACAACGTGCGTTGCTGAGCCCGTTCGCGGAATTCGCGAGCGCCACCTCCAAGCTGTACAACCACCCGCTCTCGCCTTTCGCCCACACGCCCGGCGCGCAGCGTGTTTCGGCCGGGCTCGACCTGATGCACCGGCTCTCGAAGGAATACGAGAAGCCCGAGTTCGGCATCAACTCGGTCAAGGTCAACGGCATCGACGTCGCCGTGCAGCAGCAGGTGGCGATCGAAAAACCGTTCTGCCGGCTGCTGCGCTTCAAGCGCTTCACCGACGACCTGCCGATGCTCACGCGCATGAAGGACCAGCCGACCGTGCTGGTCGTCGCACCTTTGTCGGGCCACCACTCCACGCTGCTGCGCGAAACCGTGCGTGAGCTGCTGAAGGACCACAAGGTCTTCATCACCGACTGGACCGACGCGCGCATGGTGCCGCTGGCCGCCGGGGCGTTCCACCTCGACGACTACATCGCCTACGTGCAGGAGTTCATTCGCCACATCGGCCCCGAGGTGAACGTGATGTCGGTGTGCCAGCCGACCGTGCCGGTGCTCGCCGCGATCTCGCTGATGGCGAGCAACGGTGAAACCACGCCGCGCACGATGACGATGATGGGCGGCCCGATCGACGCGCGCCTGAGCCCCACCGCCGTCAACAACCTGGCCACCAACAAGCCGTATTCCTGGTTCGAGAGCAACGTGATCTACCGCGTGCCGACCAACTTCCCCGGCGCCGGGCGCGCGGTCTACCCCGGCTTCCTGCAGCACACCGGCTTCGTCGCGATGAACCCCGACCGCCACATGAGCTCGCACTACGACTACTTCCTCGACCTCGTGCGTGGCGACGACAGCAGCGTCGACTTCCACCGCGACTTCTACGACGAGTACAACGCCGTGCTCGACATGCCGGCCGAGTACTACCTCGACACCATCAAGACCGTGTTCCAGGACTTCTCGCTCGTCAACGGCACCTGGAAGGTCAAGGGCCAGCTGGTGCGCCCGCAAGACATCAAGGGCACCGCGCTGCTGACGATCGAAGGCGAGCTCGACGACATTTCCGGCGCCGGCCAGACCCGCGCCGCGCACGGCCTGTGCACCGGCATCCCGAAAGAGCGGCAGTTCCACTACGACGCGATCGGTGCCGGCCACTACGGCATCTTCTCGGGCCGGCGCTGGCGCGAGAAGGTCTACCCGACGGTGCGCGAGTTCATCGCGAATCACCAGACGGATGTTGCGGCGCCGAAGAAGCGTGCGCCCAAGGCGATTGCCGCGCCGGCCAAGCGAAGCGCCGCACCGAAAGCGGCGCCCGCCGCCAAGAAGGCCGTGCGCCGCGCACGATAAGCCCGTGATGTCGAGCGACCACGCCGCGCTCGCGGCGGCGCTCGATGCAGCGCTGCCGCAGACGCAGTGCACCCGTTGCGGCTACCCCGACTGCCGCGCCTATGCCGAGGCCATGGCCGCCGGTGAGGCAGCAATCAACCAGTGCCCGCCCGGCGGCGCCGAAGGCATCGCTCGGCTTTCACAGCTCACCGGCCTGCCGGTGCTGCCGCTGAATCCCGCCAACGGCGTCGAAGCACCACGCCAGCTCGCCGTCATCGACGAAGCCTGGTGCATCGGCTGCACGCTGTGCATCAAGGCCTGCCCGGTCGATTGCATCGTCGGCGCGGCCAAGCAGATGCACACCGTGATCGACGCGCAGTGCACTGGCTGCGAACTGTGCCTGCCGGCCTGCCCCGTCGACTGCATCTCGCTCGTGCCACAAACCGCCGGGCGCACCGGCTGGGCTGCGTGGAGCGAACCGCTGGTGCTGGCTGCCCGCGAACGCTACAGCTTTCACCAGCTCAGGGTAGAGCGCGAAAGGCTCGAAGCGGAACAGCGCCTCAACCAGATGTCGTCCAGCCAGAGTCGAGCGCCATGAACGACGCCAACGTTGCCAACTTCTTCGCCACGCTGCGCGCCGCCAACCCGAGCCCGCAGACCGAGCTCGAATACACCAGCGTGTTCGAACTGCTCGCCGCGGTGCTGCTGTCGGCGCAGGCCACCGACGTGGGCGTGAACAAGGCGACACGCCGACTCTTCCTCGTGGCCAACACACCAGCGAAGATCGTCGCGCTGGGCCTGGACGCACTCACCGAACATATCCGCACCATCGGCCTGTTCCGCAACAAGGCGAAGAACCTGCTCGAGACCAGCCGCATCCTCGCCCTGCAGCACGGCTCGCGGGTGCCGCGCACGCGCGAGGCGCTCGAAGCCTTGCCGGGCGTCGGCCGCAAGACCGCCAACGTGGTGCTCAACGTGGCTTTCGGCGAGCCGACGATGGCGGTCGACACGCACCTCTTCCGGCTCGGCAACCGCACCGGCCTGGCACCCGGCGCCACGCCGCTGGCCGTCGAGCAGAAGCTGCTCGAACGCATCCCGGCCGAGTTCCTCGTCGATGCGCACCATTGGCTGATCCTGCACGGCCGCTACGTCTGCCAGGCGCGCCGGCCGCTGTGCGAGCAGTGCAGCGTGCTGCGCTTCTGCGACGCCGGCCCGGGTTTTCTGGCAGAGCGTGGCACCGCATCCAGCGTGTCTTAATGGCGCATCAACGCTGTTCTCCGGCGAGGGTCCGTTTCATAATCCGCCATGGGTGAGCAAGAAGATCTGCAAGTGATTTCCGGGCGCCTGGAGCGCGGTGAAATCGACAGCGCCCAGTTCCTCGAACAGTTCACGCGTTTCGTCGCCACGCAGATCGGTTGCTCGCGCGCCGGGGTGCGGGTCTTCGTCGACAACGCCGAAGGCCGCGCACTGCGCAGCGTGGCGATGTTCGACGCGGTGCAAGACCGCATGGTCACCGCCATCGACATGCAGGGCGCCGGCAGCGGCCCCTACTTCGAGCACCTGCTGCGCGACGGCTTCGTCTCGGTGCCCGAAGCGCAGGCCGACCCGATCATGGCGGTCTTCATGGCCGGCTACCTCGTGCCCTCGGGCGTGGTCTCGATGATGGACATGTGCTTCGCCGTCAATGGCGAACTCTTCGGCACCTTCAGCTGCGAACAGCTCGGCACGCCGGTCGAATGGTCGCAGCGCCAGATCCAGTCGCTGCGCAAGATCGCGGCGCGTGCCAGCCTCACGCTGATGCACGTGGTCAGCGCCACGGTCGACACGGCCCCCGGCGCGCTCTGGGAAACCAGCACGCCGAACCGGTTGACCACCATGCCGATGCCGCTCGACCTGATCGACATCAAGGACCCGAGCACGCCAGCAGCACCCGAGTCGAGTAGCTGATCGCGCCAGGCCATTCGGCGGCGCTCGGTGCGTGCGAGCTGCCCGCCTGCAGCCACTGCGCCGCGCTGATCCAGCCAGCATGGCCCACCACGCAGGGCGGCGCTGCAGCGGCATGCAACTCGGCCATCAAGTCGCCGCAACGGGCTAACAATTGCGCGACCGACTCGCCGCCGCCGGGGGCGTGTTCAGCGAAGGCTTCGCACCAGTCGCCCACGGCGTCGGCCCCGATCGTTTCCCAAGCCAGCCCGTCCCATTCGCCGAAGTCCATTTCGTTCAGGCGCGCGTCGATGTGGTGTTGCCAGCCCCAGCCGGCGAGAACGCGACCGACGCTCGCCGCACGCTGCAGGCTCGAGGTGAGCACCACACGCGCCGCGCCGTGCTGGCGCGCCCAACGCCGGATGCGGTGCGCGAGGCGCTTGGCCTTGCGGCGGTCGACACGCACGTCGGTGCGGCCGATGCAACGGCCTTGAACATCGCTCGGCCTGGGATGGCGCCACACCGCCAGCGCGGCCGCGGTGTTCATCAGGCGCCCGCCACGCCGAGCCACACCAGCAAGGCCAGCAACTCGGTGAGTTGCTGCGTGGCGCCGAGCGTGTCTCCGGTGTAGCCGCCGAGCCGCTGGCGGAACCAGCGCGCGCACCAGGCAGCCGTGCCGGCAATCACCAACAGCCCGAGCACGATCGCCGGCAACACCGCCGGTTCGCTACAGCGCTGCGCGGCCCCCACCAGCGCGGCGCACAACAACAGCACCCAGCCCAGCGCCACCACAAGCCCGGCGCCCGAGATGCGCTGTGCCAGCGGCTTGGCTTTGGCATGTTCGATGTCGCCCGCATACGGCAGCCAGCGGATCAGCGCGACCGCCGCCGCGCGGCTGGCGGTGTGCGCGAACAGCAAGGCCGGCACCGCCAGCGCGAGCGGCAAAGCCGTCAGCGTAGCGGCCTTCAGCCCGAGCATCACGACGAGCGCCACCGCGCCATAAGTGCCGATGCGCGAATCTTTCATGATCAGCAGCGCGCGCTCGCGGCCGATGCTTGCGCCGCCGCCGAGCGCATCGCAGGTGTCGGCCCAGCCGTCTTCGTGGAACGCGCCGGTCAGCCACAGCGTCGCCGCCATCGACAAACCGACCGCCACCGCCGGCGGGAACAGCACCTGGCCCAGCACCAGCACGAGCGCAGCGACCGCGCCCACCAGCAGCCCGACCGCCGGAAAGTGGCGCGCGCTCTGGTTCAGCCACTCCGGCTCGAAACCGACCCAGCGCGGGCTGGGTAAGCGCGTCAGAAACTGCAGCGCGATGAAGAAGAGGCGCAGTTCGTGCATCACGGTGCCTCGCGCGTCGACACACCGGCCGATTCGAAACTCGCCATCTCGTTCAGCAAGAGCGCGGCGCTCGCGATCAACGGCCAGGCCAGCACCGCGCCCGAGCCTTCACCCAGGCGCAGGCCGAGGTCGAGCACCGCCTGCACGCCCAGATGATCGAGCATCAGGCGGTGCCCGGCCTCGTTCGAGCGGTGCGCGAACACGCAGTAGCCGAGCAAGTCGGGGGCGAGCATCGCCGCCACCAGGATCGCCGCGCCGGCGATGAAACCGTCGACGACCACGAGCCGGCGTTGGCTGGCGGCCTGCAGCGCCGCGCCAGCCATCATCGCGATCTCGAAGCCGCCGAAGGCAGCCAGCGCCTCCAGCGGTGCCTGTGCACCCGGGTGGCGCTGCAACACGGCGCGCAGCACGACACGCTTGTGCGCGAGGCCGGCGTCGTCCAGGCCGGTGCCGCGGCCGACACAGGCGGCGATGTCGGCACCCGACAGGCGCGCCAGCAACAGCGCCGCGCTCGAGGTGTTGCCGATGCCCATCTCGCCGAGCAGCACCACGTTGCCGGGCAAGGCACGCACGACATCACGCCCGCTGCGGATCGCGGCGGCGCACTGCGCAGCCGTCATCGCATCGCCCTGCGACGCGTCGGCGGTGCCGGGGCCGATCTTGCAGTCGAGCAGGCCTGGGCGTGGCGCGAAGTCGTGGCGCACGCCAGCGTCGATCACGGTGAGCGCGAGCCGGTGCTGGCGCGCCAGCACGCTGACCGCGGCACCCCCTGCACAGAAGTTCTCGACCATCTGCCAGGTCACGTCGCTCGGGTAGGCCGACACGCCTTGGGCCGCCAGGCCATGGTCGGCCGCGAACACCAGCACCTGCGGTGCCCGCAGCACCGGGTGCTCGGTCTGCTGCACCAGGCCGATCTGCAGCGCCAGCGCTTCGAGCCGGCCGAGCGCGCCCTGCGGTTTGGTCTTGTGGTCGAGGCGGTGTTGCAGGCGTTGCGCGAGGGCAGCGTCGGCGACCAGCGCGATGCCGGGGATCAGATCGTTCATGAGAATCCTTCGATGAGCCGCCGCAGCGAGCCGGGCTCGAAGCGTGCGTCGATGAAATCGGCGAGACCGTCAAACACAGCGTCGAGAGGCCGGGCCTGTGCGCCGAACAGCGCGCGCATCGCGTCCGCCGATTCGAACAGGCCGTGCGCGTAGACACCGAGCACGGAGCCATGCTGCCAGCCGATGGGCGTGCCTGCGTCGTTGCGCAATGCCACCAACGCACCCGCATCGGATTCAGTGCGGCCGCAGCGGATCTCGTAGCCGTCGAAGGCCACGCCGGCGAGCGCAGACCACGCTGCATCGGCTGCATCGAAACGCGCACGCGTGCGCCGCAGCGTCTTCCCGGGCTCGAACCGGGTGTCGATCGGCAGCAACGCCAGCCCGTCGCTTTCGCCGCCCGCATGGCCTTCGATGTGGTGCGGGTCGAACAACTTGCGGCCCAGCATCTGCAGGCCGCCGCAGATGCCGAGCACACGCCCTCCCCGTGCGGCGTGGTCTTGAATGGCGCCGAACAGACCCTGCGCGCGCAGCCACGCGAGGTCGCGCCCGGTGTGCTTCGAGCCGGGCAATACGATCCAGTCGGCGCCGTCGAGGTCGGCTGCGGTTCGAGCCCATCTCAGGCGAACGCCCGGGCAATGGCGCAGTGGCTGGAACTCGTCGAGGTTGCTGATTTGCGGGAACGCGACGACCGCGATGCGAAGGCCACCGCGCGCGCGGCTGGCAGCGTCGTCGAACACGCCGTCTTCTTCGGGCAGGCCGTGGCCGCGCCACATCGGCAAGACCGCGAGCGTGGGCACGCCGGTGAACTGCTGAAGTTGCTGCGGGCCGGGTGCGAGCAAGGCGGCATCACCCCGGAACCGGTTCAGCACATAACCCCGGATCAGCGCGCGTTCTTCAGGCGGCAGCAACTGGTGCGTGCCGTAGAGATGCGCGAAGGCGCCGCCGCGGTCGATGTCGCTCACGAGCAGGCAAGCGGCGCGGGCGTGCAAGGCCGTGCGCATGTTGACGTAGTCGCTCGTGTGCAGGTTGATCTCGGCCGGCGAGCCCGCCCCTTCGATCACGACGACGTCGTTCTCGCTCATCAATGCGTCGAGCGCGTCGTGTGCGAACGGCCACAGGCGTTCGCTGCGTTCGCGCCAGGGCACGTCTGCCAGGTCGGCGCGCACGCGGCCCAACACGATCACCTGGCTGGTGGTGTCGTTCTCGGGCTTGAGCAACACCGGGTTCATGCGCACCTCGGGCGCGGCACGCGCGGCCAATGCCTGAAAGTACTGCGCGCTGCCGATCTCGCCCATCGAGCCGTCCGCGCACGGCACGACGCGCGCGTTGTTGCTCATGTTCTGCGCCTTGAACGGCGCGACCTGCAGGCCCTGGCGCGCGTACCAACGGCACAGCGCCGTCGCGAGCCAGCTCTTCCCGGCGCCGCTCGTCGTGCCGAGCACCATGACGGCGCGCGCTGTCATGGCCAGGCCGCCTTCACCCCGATGGCGAGCATCACCCCGGCGACGCAGACCCACGCGGCCCGGGTCGCCAGCCGCAGCGCCCGCGCGACATGCACCGCGCCGGGTGATGGCGCCCGCGCGTTCAGCGTGTACACGCCGGGTTTGCGCAGGCGCACACCGAGGCGCAAGGCCATCGCCCCCATCGGCCAGCCGCCGTTGGGTGAAGGCGTGTGCCGGGCCTCGGCCCTCAGCGCGCGCCAGTCGCCCGGCCGCAACGGCGGGCGCAGCAGGATGGCCGTCAGCCGCGCCGGCAGCCACGACAGCACATCGTCGGCGACCGCACTCCATTTGCCGGCCCATTCCCAGCGGCCGCGGTAACCCCACATCGCATCGAGCGTGTTCGCGAAGCGGTACACGGCCGCGCCCGGCAGGCCGGCCAGCGCGTACCAGAACAGCGGCGCGACGAGCGAGTCGTTCAGGTTCTCGGCCAGGCTTTCGATCGCGGTCTCGCGCACCGCGTCGGCGTCGAGCGCACTCACATCCCGGCTGCCGATGCGGGCCAGTTGCGCGCGCCCGGCTTCCAGGCTGTGGGCCAGTGCAGTGTCGACGGCAGCCACTTCGTCGCGCAGCATGCGCCACGAGAACGTCGGCTTCAGCAACAGCGCCAGCAGCGGCGCCGCGAACCACGGTGACAGACCCAGCAGTTGTGTCTGCGCGGCCCAGGTCGCCCACGCGATGATGCCGGCGAACACGAGCCAGACCAGCGCACCGCCGATGAAAGCCCCTGCCGCCGAAGCCCGCGACAGCACACGCCCGAACGGCGCGAGCAGCGAGCCCAGCCACGCGACCGGGTGCCACGCGCTGCGCGGCTCGCCGAAGCGCAGGTCGAGCGCCCCGGCCAGCAGCAGCGCGATCACGAGCGTCACCCGAGCACCAGCGATTGAAAGACGAACTCCGTCGGCGCCCACGGCGGCACCGACGCCACGCGGCGCTGCGCGGCGTTGTGCAGCGGCAGGTCTTGCGCAAAACCGGGGCCGCCGAAGACGAAGGTGTGGAACTCGCCGTCTTCGCCGCACCGGCACACGCCTTCGGGCAGGCGCGCCAGAAAATCGGCGTCGTAGTCGACACCGCAGAAGCTCGCGTCGAGCCAGCGTGTATCGACGCACACCGTGCGTGCACGAATGCCGCGCGCGACGATCTCTTGCGCGAGTGCGGCACGCGCCTGGCCCCAGAGCGGGAACACGGCGATGAGGCCTGCGCGTTCGCATTCCGGCTCGATCCAGTCGCGGTGCGCGGCCAGGTCGATGTCGCCGAACACCATGTGGGTGTGGCCGCTCGCGCGCAGTCCTTGCAGGGCCGCGCCGAAGGCCTGCGCGTACTCGCCCGGCGCCACGTTCACGGGCAACCAGGCACCGCCGATGGCCTGCACCTGTGCTTCGATCAGCGCCGGCGGCAAGGCGTGCGACTTGCTCGTGCCGTCGGCATCGCACATCGTCACGAAGCTGTGCACGTCGAGCCCTTGCTCGCGGGCGCGCAACCAGGCCAGGCACGAATCCTTGCCGGCGCTCCAGCTGATGGCGGCGCGGGTGGTCATGGGCATCACAGATCCAGGTGAGGCACGGCGATCCAGCGCGACTCGAAGGGCACGATGCGGATCGCGCCGCCAAACACCTTCACCAACACCGCGTGCAGCGCCGGGTCGTCGCGCACGCCAAGGGCGGCAATGCGCCCGTCCTCCATCACGACCAGCCGATCGGCGAGCAGCGCCAGAGACAGGTCGTGCAATACGCTGACGACCGAGACGCCGGCGCGCGGCTGGCGCTGCACCAGCCGCACCAAAGCCACCTGGTGCGGCGGGTCGAGGTGGGTGGTGGGTTCGTCCAGCAACAACCACGGCGCGTCGACCGCGAGCGCGCGCGCGAGCAGCACCCGTTGGCGCTCGCCGCCCGACAGTTCGTGCAGGCGGCGTTGTTGCCAGGGCGTGCACTCGGCGTCGGCCATGGCCTGGTCGACACGTGCTTCGTCGGCCGCCGTCGGCGCGGTGAACAAGCCGAGCCGCGGCAGGCGCCCGAGGTGCACGACTTCGCGCACCGTGAGCTCGCCACTCGCTTCGCCCTGCTGCGCCAGCCACGCCATCTGCATCGCGCGCTCGCGCGGCGGCCAGTGGGCGAGCGGCTGGCCGTTCAGTTGCACCTCGCCCGCGTCGGGCTTCTGCAAACCGGCGAGCACCCGAAGCAAGGTCGACTTGCCCGCACCGTTGGGGCCGACGATCGCGGTCCAGCCCGGTTGCAGCGCCAGGCTCACGCTCTGCAAGGCTTGCGTGCTGCCGAGCCGCACGCTCAGACCGGTGGCCGAGAGCTGCGCCGTCATGACAACCGCCTGCGGTGCAACAACCAGATCAGGTAACCGCCACCCAGCAAGGCGGTGAGCACACCGACCGGCACTTCCTGCGGCGCGATCAGCGTGCGAGCGAGCACGTCGGCCATCAATAGCAAGGTGCCACCGGCCGCGGCACTGGCGACCAGCGTGAACCCGTGCGTGGCCGGTGCGAAGCGGCGCACGAGGTGCGGCGCGGCCAGGCCGACGAACGCGATCAAGCCCGACTGCGAAACCGCGAGGCCCGTGGCCAAGGCCAGCGCGGTGACGAGGGCCAGCCGGATGCGCGGCAGCGCCAGGCCGAGGCTGAGCGCGCTGTCGACGCCGAGCGTCAGCGCGTCGAGCGTTCGCGCCAGGCGCCAGCTCAAGGGCAGCGTGAGCACCAGGCCGATGGCCAGCGCGACACAACTGCTCCAGCCCAGAAAGCCGGTGCTGCCAAGCAGGAAGGCTTGCTTGCCACGCAATGCATCGGGCGCGGCGGTGGTGACCAGATCGTTGACCGCCGACAGCACCACGCCGACCACCACGCCGGCGAGCAACAGGCGGATGGTCTGCTGCGCGCCGCGTGCCAATGCGAGCGTGAGCAGTACACCGCCCAGCGCGCCGACGAAGGCCGCGCCGACGAGTCCGAAGCGTGCGAGCGCGTCGGCCGTGGCCAGGCTGATCGTGTGGCCGCCGAGCGCGCTGGCGGCCAGCACCAGCACCACGCCGAGCGACGCGCCCGACGCCGAGCCGAGCAAGTACGGGTCGGCCAGCGGGTTGCGGAACAGGCCTTGCGCCACGGCACCGGCGAGGCCGAGCAAGGCGCCCGTCAACCACGCGCCGAGGGTGCGCGGCGCGCGGATCTCGCCGATGATGAGCGCGCCATCCGGGCCGCTCCAAGTGCGCATCAGATCCTGCAGTGACCAGCCTTCGCTGCCGGCCGCCAGACCTGCGAGCAGGAGCAACAGCGTCAGCACCGCCAGGCCGATGGCGAGGCGGTGGCGTCGCTGGCGGTCGTCGTCAGACATCAGCGCACTTTCGAGATCACGACGAGGCAATCGGCCAGCGCCAGCGCGGCTTCACCCATGCGCGGGCCGGGGCGGATCAGCAGCTCGTAGCGGTCGACACCGAAACCGCAGCTGTGCCCACGTCGAAGCGCACGCAGCGTGGACCAGCCGGGGCGTTTGGGCATCTCGGCCAGGTTGCGGTCGTTCGCCATCACGATGTCGGGCTGCAGGCGCACCACGTATTCCGGGTTCAGTTTCGGGAACGGCCCGAGCTCGGCCGGCACCGCGTTGGCCAGGCCCAGGCGCGCCAGCGTTTCACCGATGAAGGAGCCCGCGCCGGCTGCGTAGGGCGTGGCGTCGACCTCGAAGTAGACCCGCTGGCCGCGCAACGCGGCCGGCACACGCTCGGCCGCCGTGCGCGTGTCGCGCTCGATCGTGGACCACACGCGCTCCGCCTCGGCCGGCGTGCCCAGCATCTGCGCCAGCAGCGTGAGGCTGCGTTTCACGTCGGCGTGGTCGCGCGCTTCGATCACCAGCACTTTCATCCCCAGGCTTTCGAGCCGGTCGATCACGCGCGCCGAAGTCGAGAGCAGCACCACGTCGGGCCGCAGCGCCAAGATGCGTTCGATCTGCGCGTCGTCGATGCCGCCGAGCTTGGGCAAGCTGATCACGCTGGCCGGCGAATTCGAAAAACGGTCGGTGCCCACGAGTCGTGCACAGGCGCCCAGCGCACAGACGCTCTCGGTCAGCGACGGCAGCAGGCTGACGATGCGCTGCGGCGGCGCGGCCAGCACGAGCGTGGCGCCGCGGTCGTCCTTCAGCGTGATCTGTGCCGGCGCAGCGAGCGGCCACAGCAATGCGGCCACCGCGGCGATTCGCGCGAACAGGTGTTTCATGCGGGGCCTCGTTTCACCGGCAGTTCGATGCCGGCCACCATCATCGTCACGTTCGTGCACGTCGCGGCGACCGCCTGGTGCAACCAGCCGAGCCCGTCGACAAAACCGCGCGCTTCCGGCGACATCGGCGAAACGCCCATGCCGATCTCGTTCGAAACCAGCAGGACCGGGCCGCGCGCGGTGCGCAAGGCCGCGCACAAGGACTCGCGCGCCTCGGCCCACTCGGTCGAAGGCAGCGCCACACCGCTCACCGGCATCACGAGGTTGGTCCACCACAAGGTCAGGCAATCGATCAGCACGAGTTGATCGGGCGCTGTGTGCTCGCGCAGCGCCCCGGCCAGGTCGAACGGCACCTCCAGCGTGGCCAGGCCGGGCACATGAGAAGCGCGGTCGGCCTGGTGGCGGTGGATGCGCGCGCGCATCTCGTCGTCGAGTGCCAGCGCCGTGGCGAGCAGCAGCGCCGAATGCCCAGGCCGCGCCAGCCACGCGACCGCGCGCGCTTCAGCGCAGCGCGACTTGCCGCTGCGCTGGCCACCGAGAATCAACTCATGCGCGGCCACGGGCGGTGCTCACAAACCGCGGCCGTCGAAACGCACGCCGACCCAGGCCTGGCGGCCGAGCGACTGGTAGTCGCGTGTCGGTTCGTAGTCACGACCGGTCGCGTTCAGCAGCTTGGCTTCGAGCTGCCATTGCGGCGCGAAGCGCCAGCGTGCGCGCAGGTCGAGCGTTTCGTAGCTGCCGAGCCGCTTGTTGCCGTCAGGCCGCTCACCGACCGCGAGCACGGCGGCACCGAAGCTCCAGACGCCCATGTCGTAGTCGGCGCTCAGGCTTTCCTGGTGCGCCGCGCGGCGGTTCAGGCGGGTCTTCGCGTCGGTGTCTTGTGCGTCGAGCGCATCAAGCGTGGCCGCGATGCGCAAGTTGCCGAAGCGGTGCGAGCCCGACAGCGTGACGCCCTGCATGCGCGCGTTGCCGATGTTGCGCGCGCAGCCGAAGGCATAGGCCGGGTCGGCCGGGCAGTTCGGCGGCGTGGCGTCGGACTCGTAGGCGATCAGGTCACGCACCCGGTTCTCGTAGACCGTGAGGGCCAGCTCGCTGCCGGCGGCGCGCCAGTTGAGCCCGAGCTCGACGCTGCGGCCGCGCTCGGCTTCGAGCGTGCTCACGCCGTAGCCGGGGTAATAGAGCTCGTTGAAACTCGGCGCGCGGAAGGTGTTGCCGGCGAGCGCACGCACGCGGATGTTCTTCGCGATCTCCATGCTCCAGCCGAGGCGGCCGGTCGTGTTGTTGCCATAGACCGAGTTGTCGTCGTGGCGCACGTCGGCTTGCAACACGTGCGCGCCGAACTCGCCGGTGTAGCCGAGCACGAGGGCGTTGTTGTTGCGTTTCACGTCGGCCGCGTAGTCGTCGGCGTTGGCCTTCTCGGTCAGGTGCTCGAAGGCGAACACCAGCTGCTGGCCAGCGCTTGGCGTCCAGGCGTTCTGCCAGGTGAGCTGGTCGCGTGTCGTGCGGTAGCGCGACTTCACGCTGCCGCCGCTGACCAGGTCGTCGTTGTTGTGGGCGAGTTGCGCGCTCGTGGTCCACGCTGGTGTGATCACGCCGCGGTAGTCGAGCGATACCACGTCGTTCTTCAGCTTGCCGCGAAAGTCGGGCGTGGCGTCCTGGCTGAAGCCGTTCGACGCGAGGAACTCGCTGGCGTCGTACTGCGAGTCGAGGCGGCTCTGGTTCAGGCTCAGGCCGATGCGGTGGCCTGCCACCGGCGTGTAGCCGAGCTTGAACAGCGCGCTGTCGCGCTTGTAGCCGTCGCGGTCGGGGTTGTAGTTGCCGAACTGGTCAGCGGGCTTCAATGCAGAGACGCCACGGCTGCTGTCGCGCGCCAGCGAGACGGCGTAGTCGAAGCCCTGCTGCCCGCCACTCACGCCGAGGCCGGCCTCAACGGAACGGTAGGAGCCGACGGCTGCGTTGGCGCTGATGCGCGGATCGCCTTCGCCGCGTTTGGTGAAGATCTGCACCACGCCGCCCACCGCGTCGGCACCGTAGAGGCTGGAGCCGGGGCCGCGCAGCACTTCGATGCGATCGATCTGCGCCAGGCTGATGCCTTCGAACTGGGCCTGGCCGAGCGTGGCCGAACCGATGCGCACGCCGTCGATCAGCACGACCACGCTGTTCGACGCCGAGCCGCGAATCAAGGTGCTCGAACTCTTGCCCGGGCCGCCGTTGCGTCCGAGCTGCATGCCGGCTTCGCGGCGCAGCAGGTCTTCGACCGAATCGGCAGTGCTGGCGCGGATGCGCTCGGCATCGATCACGACCACGTCGGCGGTGACGCGCTCGAGCGGCTGCGGCTCGCGGCTGCCGCTGACGACGATGGGTTGCAGGGTGGTCTGCGCGGAAGCTGACTGTGCAAAGACAGCGAGCAGGCACAGGCACAGCGGGCGGATGGCAGCCCGGGGCGCACGCGGCGCCGAAAGGTAGAAACTCATGAGTGGTGGATCCGGAACAAATGCAAACCACCCGCTTCCCCGCGGGTGCCTGCGATATGAGCGCGGCCCTGTGGCCGCACCCGCGTGTTGGCCGGTATCCGGGCTGGCGGAACGACCCTCGCGACCTTCCCGAAAGCGCGAGCCTTCAGTGGTGTGTGCGCAAGAGCTGAAGCGGTCTCTGTGAAGAGGCTTGCTTCGTCCGCCGTACCGTTGCGGGGGCAGCGCAGATTCGGTCGCCACGCGGGGCCGCGTGACTTCCTTCTGCTTCCCGTTTAACTGTGTCGACATGAACGCCGACACGGGCACCAACGCCGCCATTGTAAGCAGAGGCCGCGCCTACAATCTGCGCTCTCGCCACGCCAGAGCCACGCCATGTCGAAGATCGAAGCCCTCGCCGACCGGGTTGAACGCCTGCTGCTGCGGCACGATGAACTGCAGCGCACCACCGCGCTGCTCGAACAACAGCTCGGCGCCGTGACCCACGAACGAGACAACCTGCGCTCGCGCCTGAACGCCGCGCGCAGCCGCATCGACGCGCTGCTCGAACGCCTGCCGATCGAGCAGGCGCCCGCCAGCAACGTGGTCACCGAGCCCGACAGCACCGGGAGCACGGCATGAAGCAGATGGAAGTCACGATCCTCGGGCAGAGCTACATCCTCGGTTGCCCCGACGGTGGCGAAGTCGCATTGCTCGAAGCCGTCAGCAACGTCGACAAGGAGATGAGTGCGATCCGCGACGGGGGCAAGGTCAAGGCACGCGAGCGCATCGCCGTGCTCGCCGCGCTGAACCTCGCGTATGCGCTGGCCGGACGGCCGCCGGCGCGTGTGGCGGCCACCGCGGCGGGCGCTGAAGGTGCGGGTGCCGAGGTCGACATCGACGCGCTGATTCGCCGCCTCGACCGGGCCCTCGGCGCCGATGGTCAATTGCTGTGAGCGGCGCTTCTCACGCGTAGAATGAAATCGTCCGTCGCATTCGCGTGAGCTTTATATTTCCTTGAACCGATGCTCTTACGAGCAAGGGCTTGGAACATCGCTCGGTTGGTGTGATCGTCTCGCGTCAGATGAACCCGAAGCCCGGCTGACCTCGCCCACCTGAACTGCCTGGGTTCAGGAATGCGGCTCACGGTTCGCGGCGGACACCTTATTCGAAGAATCGCAAAAACGCCGAAGCGCGACGCACGCGCTCGCAGCAGGGGGCAACGATGTACTGGCTGATGAAGAGCGAGCCGTCTGAGTGCTCGATCGACGATCTCGCCGAAGCGCCGGCGCAAACCGTGCCCTGGGTCGGGGTGCGCAACTACCAGTCGCGCAATTTCATGCGCGACGACATGAAGGTCGGCGACGGTGTCTTGTTCTATCATTCGAGTTGCCCTGAACCCGGCGTTGCCGGCCTCGCCACCGTCGCGAGTGCGGCCTACCCCGATGAAACCCAGTTCCTGCCGCGCAGCCCCTACTTCGATCCGCGCTCGGGCCATGCCGCACCGCGCTGGGTGCACGTTGACGTGAAGCTGCTGCGCAAGACCCGGCTGCTCTCGCTCGCGCAGATGCGCCTGGCGCCGGAGCTGGCGACGATGCAGGTGCTCAAGCGCGGCAACCGGCTTTCGATCACGCCGGTCACGGCCGAAGAGTGGGCCGCCGTGCTCGCGCTGCTGGGGCCTGGATGAGCTTTCTCACCGAGGGCTCGGGACTGGGTTGGCAGATCATCGTCGAGTTGTTGTTGCTGGGGTCGATCACCGGATTCCTGGCCGGCCTGCTCGGCATCGGCGGCGGCATGCTGATGGTGCCCTTCGTGACGCTGCTGCTGTCGTCGAAATCGGTGGCGCCGCAGTACGTCGTCAAGATGGCGGTAGCCACGTCGCTTGCGACGATTCTGTTCACGTCGATCTCTTCGGTCCGGGCACACCACCAGCGCGGCGCGGTACGCTGGGACGTGGCCCGGCTGCTCGCGCCCGGCATCGTGATCGGCTCGCTGCTCGGCGCGCAGATCGCGAAAGCCCTGCCCTCGCAGGTGCTGGCCTTGCTGTTCGCGGTCTTCATCAGTTCCTCGGCCACGCGCACCTTCCTGAAGAAGGCGCCGAAGCCGACGCGCCAGTTGCCCGGTACGGCCGGCATGCTCGGCGCCGGCGGCGTGATCGGCACGCTTTCGGCATTGGTGGGCGCCGGAGGCGCTTTCGTCTCGGTGCCCTTCATGACCTCGCGCAACGTGCCGATCCACAACGCGGTGGCCACCTCGGCCGCGCTCGGCATGCCGATCGCCCTGGGCGGAACGGTGGGCTACGTGTATGCCGGCTGGTCCCTGCCTGACATGCCGGCCGGCACGCTCGGGTTCATCTACGTGCCGGCGCTGCTGACGATCGCCGCGGCCAGCGTGCTCACGGCACCGCTGGGCGCACGCGCTGCGCACCGGCTCAACGTGGAACAACTGCAGCGGGCCTTCGCGGTGCTGTTGTACGCACTCGCCGCCTACATGGTCTACAAGGCCTTCAACGGCTGAGCGCCGACGCAGGCCTCAGGCCGCGCCGAGCTCGAAGCGGATGCTGGCCAGAGCGACGTGATTGCCGCCGCGCTTGCGCGCCTCGGCCAGCGCCAGTTCGGCAGCGCCCATGAGTTCGTCTTCAGTGTGCGCGGTGTGCGGGAAGCTCGCCACCCCCATCGACACGGTGAAGCCGAGATCGCGTCCGTCGAGCACGACGATCTGGGTGGCGCACTGGCGACGCAGGCCTTCCATGCGCGAATGCGCGGTGGCCAGGCCCACCCCGGAGAGCAAGATCGCGAAGCGGTCTTCGTCGAGCCGGCAGGAGGCGTCCATGGCCCGCGTGTTGCCACGCAGCAGCCGACCCAGCGCTTCGAGCACGCGGTTGCGGGCCTCGCTTCCGAGCGCACGCGCCGCGTCGGACAAAGGATCGAGCGCGATCGACACCAGCGCGAACTCGCGGTGCTCGCGTGACGACAGGTCGACCTCGCGCCGCAACTGGTCGTCGAAGTGCAGGCGCAGGTAGAGACCGGTCGCGCCATCGCGCAGCGATTGATCCTGGGTCTCGCTGCGCAGTTGTTCGGCGGCCAGCTGCTGCGCCTCGATCTGCACCAGGGCCTGCGCCAGTTGTTGTTCGCGCTGGTGGGCGGCCGTGTTCTCGACCCACACCGAAAGAAGGTGCGATGCCGCCGCACCATCGGCGCGCGGCACGACGACCCGGGTCACGGTGAACTCGCGCTTGACACCGCGGCTTTCGAGCCGGTGCTCGCTGAGCGTGGGCGTGGCCTGGGCCAGCGCGGCCTGCTCGGCACTGCGAAACAGCGCCGCCGGACCGGGCGCGAGCACGTCGGCGTCGGTCAGGCCGACGAGTTCACCGGCCGGGCGGTCGAGCAACTCGGCCATGCGCCGGTTCACATGCAGGTAACGCCCGTGCGCCGCGTCTTTCACGGCCAGCAGCACGTCGACGCGATCGAGCAGTTCCAGCAATGCGCCCCCGAGCGCGAGCGGATCGGCGCCTGTCGCGGCGGAAAGCCGGCGCGCCAGATCGGTGCGCTCCAGCGGTGTGGACGTAGTCGACTCGATCATGAACTCCACATTTCTGGCCGCAACGCGGTGCCCACGACACCGTTGTTTTGATCTTGGGCTGGGGCACCCCGCTTGGCAAGCGAAGCACAAGAAAAACGCGCTGTAACCCCCTAATTTGATGAAATCGTCACGCGCTTCCCCGCATCGCCGCCATCGTGTCGCCGAAGCTCGAGCCCAGCGCTGCGGGTCACATCTTCAGCCGATTGTCGATGGACGCGGTCCGAGTCTCGCGCTCATTGCACAGAACGGCGCGAGGCGCAGGCGACGCGCTGGACGGCGCGGGCAAAGTCAAGGTCAGCGCACATGATGCCATTACCGTTTTGGTGCGTTCTCTCTGGCGTGTTGCACCAACCAGGATATTCGCCCACCGAAGGTGCACTGCTGCACCGCAACACGGCATTCCCCCGACTGCGCGCTGGCACCGTGTTTGCGTTCTTTCGCAGCCAAGGCCGCGCGCTCGCGGCCGGAGACCGCCTGATGAAGAAGATGAAGCTCGTGATGATCGGCAACGGCATGGCCGGCGTCCGCACGCTCGAAGAACTGCTGAAGATCGCCCCCGACCTGTACGACATCACCGTGTTCGGCGCCGAACCGCACCCGAACTACAACCGCATTCTGCTCAGCCCGGTGCTCGCCGGCGAGCAGACGCTCGAAGAGATCGTCCTCAACCCGCTTTCCTGGTACGAAGAAAACAAGATCAAGCTGCACCTGGGCAAGAAGGTCACCGAGGTCGACCGCCGCCAGCGGGTGGTGCGCTCCGCCGACGGCACCGAAGAAGAGTACGACCGCCTGCTGATCGCCACCGGCTCGAACCCCTTCATCCTGCCGGTGCCGGGCAAAGACCTCGAAGGCGTGATCGCTTACCGCGACATCGCCGACACCAACACGATGATCGAAGCGGCCGCGAAGTACAAACACGCGGTCGTGATCGGCGGCGGCCTGCTCGGTCTGGAAGCCGCCAACGGCCTGATGCTGCGTGGCATGCAGGTGACCGTGGTGCACATCATGCCGTGGCTGATGGAGCGCCAGCTCGACATTGTTGCCGGTAAGCTGCTGCAGAAGTCGCTCGAAGACCGCGGCCTGAAGTTCCTGATCGGCGCGCAGACGCAGGAACTGGTTGGCGACAAGGACGGCCGCGTGATGGCCGTGCAGTTCAAGGACGGCATGGAGATCCCGGCCGATCTGGTCGTGATGGCCGCCGGCATTCGCCCCAACACCGAACTCGCGGTCAAGATCGGCCTGCACTGCGGGCCGCAGAACCGGGGCGGCATCGTTGTCTCCGACACGATGCAGACCATCACCGACCCGCGCATCTACTCGATCGGCGAATGCGCCGCGCACCGCGGCACCGTGTACGGCCTGGTGGCGCCGCTGTTCGAGCAGGGCAAGGTGTGTGCGACGCACCTGGCCGAGTTCGGCATCGGCCGCTACACCGGCAGCCAGACCAGTACCAAGCTGAAGGTGACCGGCATCGACCTCTTCAGCGCGGGCAACTTCACCGGTGGCGACGACTGCGAAGAGATCGTGATGAGCGACCCCTACGGCGGCGTCTACAAGAAGCTCGTGATCAAGGACGACAAGCTGATCGGCGCCTGCCTGTATGGCGACACGGTCGACGGCAGCTGGTATTTCAAGCTGCTGCGCGAAGGCCGCAAGATCGGCGACATCCGCGACAAGCTGATGTTCGGCGAATCGAACATCGGTGATGTCGGCCACGAAGGCCACAGCAAGGCCGCGACCATGCTCGACAGCGACGAGGTCTGCGGCTGCAACGGCGTCAACAAGGGCACGATCTGCAAGGTCATCAAGGAAAAGGGCTTGTTCACGCTCGAAGAGGTGCGCAAGCACACGAAGGCCAGCGCCTCGTGCGGTTCGTGCACAGGGCTCGTGGAACAGCTGTTCATGTTCACGGCCGGCGGCGACTACTCAGCCACGCCGAAGAAGAAGGCGATGTGCGGCTGCACCGACCACAGCCACGGCGAAGTGCGCGAAGCGATCCTCGCGCAGAAGCTGCTGACGATCGACGGCGTGTACAAGGCGCTCGGCTGGCGCACCCCCAACGGCTGCTCGAGCTGCCGCCCGGCCGTCAACTACTACCTGATCAGCAGCTGGCCCAAGGAAGCGAAAGACGATCCGCAGTCGCGCTACATCAACGAACGCAGCCACGCCAACATCCAGAAGGACGGCACCTACAGCGTGATCCCGCGCATGTGGGGCGGCGAGACCAGTTCGAGCGAACTGCGGCGCATTGCCGACGCGGTCGACAAGTACAAGATCCCGACCGTCAAGGTCACCGGCGGCCAGCGCATCGACCTGCTCGGCGTGAAGAAGGAAGACCTCGTCAACGTCTGGAAAGACATCGGCATGCCCAGCGGCCATGCGTATGCAAAAGCACTGCGCACCGTGAAGACCTGCGTGGGCAGCGAGTGGTGTCGCTTCGGCACGCAGGACAGCACGCAGATGGGCAAGGACCTGGAGCGCGCCATGTGGCGCATGTACGCACCGCACAAGGTCAAGTTCGCGGTCAGCGGCTGCCCGCGCAACTGCGCCGAGGCCGGCATCAAGGACGTCGGCATCATCGGTGTCGACTCGGGCTGGGAGATGTACGTGGCCGGCAACGGCGGCATCAAGACCGAGGTGGCGCACTTCTTCGTCAAGCTCAAGACCGCCGAAGAAGTGCTCGAGTACACCGGCGCCTTCTGCCAGCTCTACCGCGAGGAAGGCTGGTACCTGGAGCGCACCGTGCACTACGTGAACCGCGTCGGGCTCGACCATGTGAAGAAGAAGATTCTCGAAGACGCGGCCGGCCGCAAGGCGCTCTGGGAAAAGCTGCAGTACTCGCTCGACGGCGAACCCGACCCGTGGTTCGAGTTCGACAAGGCCTCGGTCGACACCCGCCAGTTCCAGCCGCTAGCGGCGGTCTGATTCCCTTCCTCCACCGAACCGCATCGAATCGAACACCATGAGCGACTGGAAAGCCATCTGCGCCGTCACCGACATCCCCGTGCTGGGCGCCCGACGCGTCGCGCGCGCCAAGGGCGTCGCGGTGGCGGTGTTCCGCAACAGCGAAGACAAGGTCTTCGCGCTGCTCGACCGCTGCCCGCACAAGGGCGGGCCACTGAGCCAGGGCATCGTCTTCGGCGAGAGCGTGGCCTGCCCGCTGCACAACTGGTCGATCGGCCTGGCCGACGGCTGCGCCAAGTCGCCCGATGAAGGCTGCACCGTGCCCTTCGCGGTGAAGGTCGAAGCCGGCCTGGTTCACCTCGACAGCACCGAGCTGGCCACGCTGGCGCTCGACCTGCTGCCGCCCCGTTCCGGGCCGGGCGCATCGACCGGCGCGCTCGGCGACGCGACCTTCGACGTGCAGGCGCCGCACACGGCGTGAATACAGCCTCCGCGGCGCCGGCCCCGGCGCGTGAAACGCGCTCGACCTGCCCTTACTGCGGCGTCGGCTGCGGCGTGATCATCGAAGCCCAGGGCTCGCAGATCACCGGCGTGCGCGGCGACCCCGACCACCCCGCCAACTTCGGCCGGCTGTGCACCAAGGGCAGCACGCTGCACCTGACCGCCAGCCACAGCATCACGATGCAGACGCGCCTGCTGCAGCCGCAGTTGCGCGAGCGGCGCGACGCCGAGCGCAGCGTGGTCGGCTGGGACCATGCACTCGACACCGCCACGCAGCGCTTCGCCGACATCATCCGCACGCACGGCCCCGACGCGGTCGGGTTCTACATCTCGGGCCAGTTGCTGACCGAGGACTACTACGTCTTCAACAAGCTCGCCAAGGGCCTGGTCGGCACCAACAACGTCGACACCAACTCGCGCCTGTGCATGAGCAGCGCGGTGGCCGGCTACAAGCAGACGCTGGGTGCCGACGCGCCGCCGGCCTGCTACGACGACCTGAACTTCGCCTCCACACTCTTCATCGCCGGCTCGAACACCGCGTTCGCGCACCCGATCCTGTACCGCCGCATCGAAGACGCGAAGCGCGCCAACCCGGCGCTGCGCACGATCGTGGTCGACCCGCGCAAGACCGAAACCGCCGAAGGCGCCGACCTGTTCCTGCAGATCCTGCCCGGCACCGACGTGGCGTTGTTCAACGGCATGCTGCACGTGATGTTGTGGGAAGGCTGGGTCGACAACGCGTACATCGCGGCGCACACGAGCGGCTTCGACGCGCTGAAGACACGCGTACGCGAGTTCACGCCGAAAGACACGGCGCAGATCTGCGGCATCAAGGAGACCGACCTGGTCCAGGCCGCGCGCTGGTTCGCCGGGCTCGACGATGGGGCGGCTGGCGCAGCGCGCAAACCAGTGCTTTCGCTCTACTGCCAGGGCCTGAACCAGAGCAGCGCCGGCACCGCGAAGAACGCGGCGCTGATCAACCTGCACCTCGCCACGGGCCAGATCGGCAAAGCCGGCGCCGGGCCGTTTTCGCTCACCGGACAACCGAACGCAATGGGCGGTCGCGAAGTGGGTGGCCTGGCGAACCTGCTGAGCGCGCACCGCGACCTGTCGAACCCCGAACACCGCGCCGAAGTGGCGCGTTTGTGGAACGTGGCCGACGTGCCGTCGAAACCGGGAAAGACCGCGGTCGAGATGTTCGAAGCCGCGGCCGACGGCGAGATCAAGGCGCTGTGGATCGCTTGCACGAACCCCGCCCAGTCGATGCCCGACCTCGCCACGGTACGGCGCGCGCTCGAACGCTGCGAGTTCGTCGTCGTGCAGGAAGCCTTCGCCACCACCGCGACCTGCGCCTATGCCGACCTGCTGTTGCCCGCCACCACCTGGGGCGAAAAACAAGGCACGGTCACCAACAGCGAGCGCCGCATCAGCCGGGTTCGCGCGGCAGTGCCGGCGGCCGGCGAGTCGCGCGACGACTGGCAAATCGCTGCCGAATTCGCGCGCCGGCTCGAAGCGAAACTGCGGCCCAATCAACCGAGCGGCTTCGCCCACGAAACACCCGAAGCGGTGTGGAACGAACACCGCGAATCCACGCGTGGCCGCGACCTCGACATCACCGGCCTCAGCTACGCACAGCTCGACGTGGCGCCGCAGCAATGGCCGTTCGTCACCGGTGCCAGCGTCGGCAAGGCGCGCCTCTACGAAGACGGTGTGTTCCCGACCACCGACGGCAAGGCCCGTTTCGTCGACACACCCTACGTGAAGCTGGCCGAACCCCGCGACGCGCGCTACCCGTTTTCGCTCAACACCGGCCGCCTGCGCGACCAGTGGCACGGCATGAGCCGCACCGGCAGCATCGGCCGCCTGTTCGGCCACGTGCCCGAGCCGCAGATCGAGATGCACGCGCAGGACATGGCGCGCCTGAAGCTCACTGAGGGCGACCTGGTGCAGGTCACCTCGCGGCGCGGCTCGATCGTGCTGCCGGCCAGCGCCAGCACCCAGATGACGCCGGCGCAGACTTTCATCGCCATGCACTGGGGCGAAGAGTTCCTGTCGGGCAGCACCAGCACCGGCGCGCGTGCGGCCGGCGTGAACGCGCTGACCTCGCCGGCATATTGCCCGAGCTCCAAACAGCCCGAGCTCAAGCACGCGGCCGTGAAGATCCTGAGGGCCGAGCTGCCGTGGAAGCTGCTGTGCGTGGCCTGGCTCGACGACGAATCCGCCCTGCGCGCCCGTGCGCAGCTGGCGCCGCTGATGGCGGCCTTTCCGTTCGCGGCCTGCGTGCCATTCGGTCGCGAGCGCAGCGGCGTGCTGTTTCGCGCCGCTGCCTTCGAGGCGGCCGGCGACGAGCTGATCGCGCGCATCGAAGGGGCTCTGGGCCTCGACACCCACGAAGTGCTGCACTACGCCGACAAGTGCCGCGGCCAGCGCCGCAGCATGCGGCTGGCCACGGTGGGCACCGACACACGTGTCGAAGGTTTCCTGCTGGCCGGCGACATCAGCGCGCAAGCGTGGGTCAAGCCGCTGCTGCAGGACGAGTTGCCGGCGCAGGCTTACGGCCGCTTGCTGCTCGTACCTGGCGGCCAGGCGCCGGTGGCGCTGGTGTCGCGGGGCAAGCAGGTCTGCAGCTGCTTCGACGTGAGTGAAAAGCAGATCGACGCCTTGTTGCAAACCGCGACAGGCAACGCCGACGCTCAGCTCGCGCAACTGCAGGACCAGCTCAAGTGCGGCACCAACTGCGGCTCGTGCGTGCCCGAGCTCAAACGCCTGGTGCAGCAGCACCAGAAGGTCGCCTGACGCGCGAGCCCCGAACGTAATCTGCAAGCCCTTGTTGCGAGCACATGCTCGCGGGCCTGAAAATTGCGATTCCCGGTTCAGGAAGCAGCATGGCGATCGCAAACTACATCAAGGAAATCGGGCGCGGCAAGGAAGGCGCCCGCTCGCTCACGCAAGTGCAGGCGCACGACCTGATGAGCCAGGTGCTCGATGGCAGCGTGACCGACCTCGAGATCGGTGCGTTCGCGCTCGCGATGCGCATCAAGGGCGAGTCGATCGCCGAGCTCGCCGGTTTTCTGGAAGCCGCACACGCGCGTTGCATACCGATCATGCCGGACGGCCCGAGTGTCGTGCTGCCGTCCTACAACGGCGCACGCAAGCTGCCCAACCTGACGACGCTGCTCGCCTTGCTGCTCGCGCAGGAAGGCGTGAAGGTGCTGGTGCACGGCCCGATGCTCGATGCGGGGCGTGTGAGCACGGCCGAGATCTTTCATGACCTCGGCCTGCCGTTCGCGAGCAACGCTGAAGAGATCGACAACGGCTGGGCCCGGCGCGAGCCGGTGTTCATCGCCACAGAACACCTGTGCCCGCCGCTGGCGAAGCTGCTACAGGTGCGGCGTGTCGTCGGCCTGCGCAACTCGGGCCACACCATCGCCAAGCTGCTGGCACCGTGCCGCAGCGCGGCTTCGGTGCGGGTCGTCAACTACACGCACCCGGAATACGCGACGCTGCTGACCGGCTTCCTGGCCCACACCGTGGCCGACGCGGTATTGATGCGTGGCACCGAAGGCGAACCGGTGGCCGACCCGCGGCGCGCACCGAAGCTCGACGTGTTCGTTGGCGGCCAGCCGCGCCATGACCTGTCGCATGCAGCGCACGAAGGGGTGCTGACCGAACTGCCCTTGTTGCCACGCTCGAACGACGCCGCCACCACGGCGCGCTACATCCAGTCAGTGGTCAGCGGCGAGAAGCCCGCGCCCTCGCCGCTCACGCGTCAGGTCGAGTGCCTGATTCGCACGCTCGCGGCGGTCGGCCAGCCCGCACCCAAGGAACAGATCGCATGACACAGCCAACCACGGGCCATGTGGCGCTCGTCGGGGCCGGCCCCGGCGACGCCGATTTGCTGACGCGCAGAGCGGTGCGCGCGATCCGTGCCGCGACCGTCGTGCTTGCCGACGACCTGGTCAGCGACGCGGTGCTGCGCTTCGTGCGCCGCTCGGCGCGCATCGTGCACGTCGGCAAACGCGGCGGCTGCGCGAGCACGCCGCAGGCCTTCATCGAAAAGCTGATGGCCGCCGAGGCGCTGAAGGGCGAACGTGTGGTGCGGCTGAAAGGTGGCGACCCTTTCATCTTCGGTCGCGGTGGCGAAGAGGCCGAACACCTGCGCGCGTTGAGCATCGAGGTCGAGATCGTCAACGGCATCACCTCGGGGCTGGCCGCGGCCACCGCGCTCGGCGCGCCGCTGACGCACCGCGAGCACGCGCACGGCGTGATCTTCGTGACCGCGCATTCGCGCGAAGGCGGGGCGCCACTCGACTGGCCCACGCTCGGCGCCGCAGCGGCGCAAGGCCTGACGCTCGTGATCTACATGGGCGTGGCGGCGATCGAAACGGTGCAACGCGGCCTGCTGCAGGCCATGCCGGGGCACACGCCCGGTGCGGTGGTGCAGAGCGTCAGCCTGCCGCAGCAGCGCCACGCGGTCTGCACGCTCGCGACGCTGGCGAAGACGACGCGCGACGAAGCCCTGGCGAGCCCGTCGATCATCATCGTCGGCAACGTCTTGCAGGGCATTCAGACACTGGCGCAGAGCCGCGAACAAGAGCGCGCCGCCTGATTTCGCGGCGCCGGCGGCCCGCATAATGCGCGCCAAAACTCCGGGGCTGCGCGCATGAAAGAACTCGACAAACTCAACCAGCTCACCGAGTCGCACGGCGCCCTGCGCCCCGGCAAGGGGCTCATCACCGGCGTGATCGCGCTGTCGCTGGCCATCCTGTGTTTCCTGGGCGTGCTGGCTTTCCACTTCCCCGAATACCTGACGACGCCGCAGCTGCGCAAGTCGTACAACGTCGACATGCTGCGGCAGGTGATGTTCTGGTCCATGGTACTGGCCGGCGCGCTGTCGCTCATTAACGTGATCAGCGGCCGCGCGCGCTGGCTTGCTCTGGCCGCGTTCGTGCTGATCGGCCTGACGCTCGCGCTCGGTGGCCACAAGGTGCCGGTCAACGACTTCGCCGACGACACGCCCTACATCGGCCTCGACTGGTTCATCCTCGACCTGCTGGGATCGGCGCTGATCTTCATCTTCATCGAGAAGCTGTTCGCGCTGCGCAAGGACCAGCCGGTGTTCCGCCCCGAGTGGCAGACCGACTTTCATCACTTCATCGTCAACCACATGATCGTGGGCTTCGTGCTGCTGGCCACCAACCTGCTGGTGCACAAACTCTTCGGCTGGGCCGCGAACGACGGCATTCGCGGCTGGGTGCAGAACCTGAACTTCTTTGTCGCGGTCTTGCTGATCGTGCTGGTGGCCGACCTGGTGCAGTACTGGACCCACCGCGCGTACCACGAGGTGCCGCTGATGTGGCGCCTGCACGCGGTGCACCACAGCGTGAAGAGCATGGACTGGCTGGCCGGCTCGCGCCAGCACATCTTGGAGCTCATCATCACGCGCACCCTGGTGCTGGCGCCGATCTACGTGCTGGGCTTCAGCAAGGAAGTGATCGACACCTACATCGTGATCGTCGGTTTCCAGGCGGTGTTCAACCACGCCAACGTGAGCGTGCGGCTCGGTCCGCTGCGCTACGTGATCGTCACCCCCAACTTCCACCACTGGCACCACTCGCAGGATGACGAGGCGATCGACAAGAACTACGCCGCGCACTTCGCGTTCCTCGACCACCTGTTCGGCACCGCCGTGCAGTCGGAGCGGGCCTGGCCCGAGCACTACGGTGTGGTCGGCGACTACGTGCCGAACGGCTTCTTCAAGCAGCTCGCTTTCCCGTTCCGGTGGAAAGGGTGAATGTCGATGCGGTGATCGTCGGCGCCGGTGCGGCGGGTTTGCATTGCGCAGGTATCGCGGGCCAGCTCGGGTTGAAGGTCTTGCTGGTCGATCATTCGCCGAAGGTGGCCGAGAAGATCCGCATCTCCGGCGGTGGCCGCTGCAACTTCACCAACCGCGACACCCTGCCTGCGAACTTCATCTCGGCCAACCCGCACTTCTGCCGTTCGGCGCTGGCACGCTACACGCCGCAGGACTTCATCGGCCTGCTGCAACGCCACCGCATCGGCTGGCATGAGAAGCACAAGGGCCAGCTCTTCTGCGACGACAGCAGCGAACAGGTCATCGAGATGCTGTTGCGCGAGTGCGAGATGGGTGGCGTGACACGCTGGCAGGGCTGTGCGGTGAACGCGGTGCGGGGCACCGAACCGGGTTTCGAAATCGACACCGATCGCGGGCTCGTGCGCGCCTCACGCCTCGTCGTTGCGACCGGCGGCCTGTCGATCCCGAAGATCGGCGCCAGCGACTTCGGCTACCGGCTGGCGCGCCAGTTCGGCCACAAGACCGTCGACACCCGCCCTGCCCTCGTACCGCTGACCTTCGATCCGGTCAGCTGGGCACCGTTCGCAGCGCTGTCGGGCGCGGCGGTCGAAGTGAAGATCGAGACCGGCGCCGGCAAGGCGCGCACCAGCTTCGTCGAAGACCTGCTGTTCACGCACCGCGGCCTCAGCGGGCCGGCGGTACTGCAGATTTCGAGCTACTGGACCGAAGGCACGCCGATCCGCATCGACCTGGCTCCGGGCCGCGATCTGAAGGAGTCGCTCGCGGCGGCCAAGGCCTCGTCGAAGCGCCTGCTCGCGAACGAACTCGGCGAACTGATCCCCAAACGCCTGGCCGACGCCTGGCTGGCCGATACCCCGACCCTCGCCCAGCGCCCCATGCCTGACCAGCGCGACCGCGAGCTGGCCGACCTGGCCGCCCGCCTGCAACGCTGGGAACTCAAGCCGCAGGGGACCGAGGGCTACCGCAAGGCCGAAGTCACCGCCGGGGGTGTCGACACCCGCGAACTCAGCTCGCAAAGCCTGGAAAGCGCCCGCATTCCGGGCCTGTATTTCATCGGCGAAGTGGTCGACGTGACCGGCTGGCTCGGCGGCTACAACTTCCAGTGGGCCTGGGCCAGCGCGGCCGCCTGCGCCCGGGCCATGGCGGCGACATTGCACGTGGCCTGAGCGCGGGCTATAATCGACGTTCTTTGCCGAGCAGGCGCTTCAATGAGGCGCTTTCGAAGCCAAGACGATTTAAACCCCGTGCAGCGACGAGCCGCGCGGCCAACCCCAAGATTCAACCTCTACATGACTACGATTCGCGTCAAAGAAAACGAGCCATTCGACGTGGCACTGCGCCGCTTCAAGCGCACCATCGAGAAACTCGGCCTGCTGACCGACCTGCGTGCCCGCGAGTTCTACGAAAAGCCCACCGCCGAGCGCAAGCGCAAGAAGGCCGCGGCCGTGAAGCGCCACTTCAAGCGCGTGCGCAGCATGCAGCTGCCGAAGAAGCTGTTCTGATTCAGCGGCGCTGAGCCACCGGCTCGCACCCACAAGCCCGCGCCTCGCGGGCTTTGTCATTTCTGCCCTGGGAGTTCGCATGACCCTGAAAGACCAGATCACCGAAGACATGAAGGCCGCCATGCGCGCCAAGGACTCGGCCCGGCTGCTGACGATCCGCGGCCTGCTCGCCGCCTGCAAGCAGCGCGAAGTCGACGAACGCATCGTGCTCGACGACGTGGCCGTGATCGCCATCGTCGACAAGCTGGTCAAGCAGCGCAAGGACTCCATCACCCAGTTCACGGCCGGCAACCGCCAGGACCTGGTCGACAAGGAAGCCGCCGAGTTGCAGGTGCTCGAGGGCTACCTGCCGCAGCGCCTGGGGGCCGACGAAGTCGCGGCCGAGGTGGCGAAGGTCGTGGCCGAACTGGGCGCTTCAGGTCCGGGCGACATGGGCAAGGTGATGGGTGCCGTGAAGACCCGCCTGGCTGGCAAGGCCGACATGGGCCTGGTTTCGGCCGCCGTCAAGAAGGCGCTTGCGCCATGAGTGCGCCGCAGGTGCAACAGCTGAGCGCCGACGTGTGCGTGGCCGGTCAACTCGACCCCGCCGCGATGGCCTGGGCCGCGCAGGCCGGCTTCAAGAGCGTGATCAACAACCGCCCCGATTTCGAAGGCGGCCCCGATCAGCCCACCAGCGCCACGATGCAGGCCGCCGCGCTCGCCGCCGGCTTGCGCTACGCCTGGCTGCCGGTCGCGCCACAGGTACAGACAGAGCAGGAGATCGCACGCTTCGCCGAGTTGTTGAACGAGCTGCCCAAGCCGGTGCTGGCGTATTGCCGCAGTGGCGCACGCTCGGGCAAGCTCTACCACGCCGCCACCGGCGCTTGACCGCGCGGCGCCTCGTTTGCGCCGACGCATCGTCGCGCTAGGGCTTACACCGCCCGTGCGACGCAACTTGCCTGCCTAGAATCCCCGAGCCCCGGGGCCGGTCGTGCAAGACCGGTCCCATTCCCCCGAAGATTCGAATGTGGAGGCGCCGTGCGCGTGCTGATCCTGATTTCCCAAGCGATTGATCGGCTGAGCGAGTTCGTGGGCCGCTGGGTCGGCTGGCTCGTGCTGGCCGCGGTGCTGATCAGCGCCGGCAACGCCGTCGTGCGCAAGGCCTTCGACCAGAGCTCCAACGGCCTGCTCGAGATCCAGTGGTACCTGTTCGCAGCCGTGTTCCTGCTGGCCGCCGGCTACACCCTGCTGCGCCAGGAACACGTGAAGATCGACGTGATCTCGGGGCGGTTCAGCAAACGCACCCAGATCTGGATCGACATCGTCGGCATCTGCGCTTTCCTGATGCCGTTCGTCATCGTCGTGATCGACCTATCGATGCCGCTCGTGATCCGCGCCTACCAGATGCACGAAATGTCGAGCAACGCCGGCGGGCTGGTGCGCTGGCCGGTGTTCGCCCTGCTACCCGCTGGCTTCGCCCTGCTCGGTTTGCAAGGGCTGTCGGAGCTGATCAAGCGTGTCGCGTTCCTCAAAGGCATGGGGCCCGACCCCACGAAGCGCAAGCTGGTGCAGACCGCAGAAGAAGAACTGGCCGACTTTGTTCGTGCCCAGGCTGAAAAGGCAGCACAGAAATGATCGCCTTCATCTCCGCCAACATGGCGCCGATCATGTTCGCCAGCCTGATCGTGTTCCTGCTCTTCGGCTACTCGGTCGCGTTCTCGCTGGCCGCGTGCGGCCTGTTCTTTGGCCTCGTGGGCATCGAACTCGGCCTGCTGCCCGAGTCGCTGATGCAGGCGCTGCCGCTGCGCATCTTCGGCATCATGCAGAACGACACGCTGCTGGCGATCCCGTTCTTCACCTTCATGGGCCTGATCCTCGAGCGCTCGGGCATGGCCGAAGACCTGCTCGACACCATCGGCCAGCTGTTCGGCCCGATCCGCGGCGGCCTTGGTTATGCCGTGATCCTGGTAGGGGCGATGCTGGCGGCCACGACCGGCGTCGTCGCCGCTTCCGTGATCTCGATGGGCCTGATCTCGTTGCCGATCATGCTGCGCTACGGCTACGACCGGCGCGTGGCCAGCGGCGTCATCGCCGCATCGGGCACCCTGGCGCAGATCATTCCGCCCTCGCTGGTCTTGATCGTGCTGGCAGACCAGCTGGGCAAGAGTGTCGGCGACCTCTACAAGGGCGCCTTCATTCCGGGCTTCGTGCTCACCGGCATGTACGTCGGCTACATCTTCGTTCTCAGCCTGATCAAGCCGGCCATGGTGCCGGCCCTGCCGCCCGAGGCCCGCACGATCAAGGAAGACGACGGTTCCGCCGGCCTGCGCTCGCTGAGCGCGCTGATGCTGATCGCCGTCTGCTGTGCCGTGCTGTTCGCCAAGTCCAGGCCGGCCAATGTGCCCACCGACGAGCTGATCGTCACCTCGATGTGCGTCGGCGTCGGCGTGGCCTTCCTGCTGTCGCTCGCCAACCGCACGCTGGGCCTGAAGCTGCTGTCGCGCATGGCCGAGCGCGTCACGTTCGTGCTGATCCCGCCGCTGGCGCTGATCTTCCTCGTGCTCGGCACCATCTTCCTGGGCATCGCCACACCGACCGAAGGTGGCGCGATGGGCGCGGTGGGGGCGCTGGCGATGGCCATGTCGCGGCGCCGGCTCAGCCTGCGGCTGATGCGCCAGGCGATGGACAGCACGACCAAGCTGTCGGCCTTCGTGCTGATGATCCTGGTCGGCTCGACCACGTTCAGCCTGTCGTTCCAGGCGGTCGACGGCGCGATCTGGGTCGAACACCTGCTGACCGGCCTGCCGGGCGGCCAGCTCGGCTTCCTGATCGTCGTCAACATCCTGATCTTCGTCCTGGCCTTCTTTCTCGACTTCTTCGAGCTCGCGTTCATCATCGTTCCGCTCGTCGGCCCGGTGGCGGCCAAGCTCGGCATCGACCTCACCTGGTTCGGCGTGCTGCTGGCCGTGAACATGCAGACCTCGTTCATGCACCCGCCGTTCGGCTTTGCGCTGTTCTACCTGCGCAGCGTGGCGCCGGTGGACGACTACGACGACAAGGTGACCGGCAGGCGCATCGGCAAGGTCACCACCGGCCAGATCTACCGCGGCGCGATTCCGTTCGTGATCATCCAGGTGGTGATGGTGGCCATCGTGATCGCGTTCCCGGGCATGGTCACCGGCAACGCCGACAAGCCGGTCCAGATCGACACCGACAAGGCATTCCAGGATCTGCGCCAGAACTCCGGCCGCGCGGAGGTGGCCGACCCGCAGGCCGCGAGCGCCGGCGCTTCGGCCGCCTCGGCGCCGGACAAGTCGGATGACGCCGATGCCGACCCCATGAAAGCGCTGCTCGAGTCGATGGAGCGCAACGCACCGAAGAAATGAGGCTTCCGCGGCGCGGCCTGATCGACACAGGCTGCAGCCCAAAAAAAGCCCCGCGACTGCGGGGCTTTTTGTTTTCGGCCGCGGCGGGCCGTCAGAGCTTCTGTGACTGCATGAAGTCGTCGAAGCCGGCTTCCGTGAAACGGAACCACAGGTTCTGCTCGCGGCGGAAAGCCGCGTAATCTTCGTAGATCTTCTTCCAGGCCGGGTTCGTACCGCCGAGTTCGCTGTAGAGCGCCATCGCTTCCTTGAAGGCCGACTCCATCATGTCTTTCGGGAAACGGAACAGCTTGGTGCCGTTGCCGACCAGCGTCTTCAATGCAGCCGGGTTGCGGGCGTCGTACTTGGCCTGCATGTCGACGTGGGCGTACGTGGCGGCCGCTTCGACGATGGCCTTGTACTCGGGGGTGAGCCCTTCATAGGCCTTCGTGTTGATGAAGAAGTCGAGCTGCGGGCCACCTTCCCACCAGCCCGGGTAGGCATAGTTGGGAGCCACTTTGTACAAGCCGAGCTTCAGGTCGTCGTACGGGCCGACCCATTCGGCAGCATCGATCGTGCCTTTTTCAAGCGCCTGGTAGATCTCGCCACCCGGAATGTTCTGCGGCACGCCGCCGATGCGCTCGAACACCTTGCCGCCGAAACCGCCGATGCGGAACTTCAGACCCTTGACGTCGGCGAGCGACTTCACTTCCTTGCGGAAGAAGCCCCCCATCTGCGCGCCGGTGTTTCCGCCGGGGAAATTGACGATGTTGTACTTGGCGTAGAACTCGCGCATCAGCTTCAGGCCATTGCCTTCGAACATCCACGCCGTCATCTGGCGCGAGTTCAGGCCGAACGGGATCGCACAACCCAGCGCGAACACCGGGTCCTTGCCGAAGAAGTAATAAGGCGCGGTGTGAGCCACTTCGACGGTGGCGTTCTGCACGCCGTCGACCACGCCGAAGGCCGGCATCAGTTCACCCGCTGCGTGCGTGGTGACCTGGAACTTGCCGCCGGTCATGTCGCTGACCTTCTTCGCAAACACTTCGGCACCACCGAAGATCGTGTCGAGGGACTTCGGAAAGCTCGAAGCAAGGCGCCAGCGAATGTTGGCCTGCGCATGCACGACGGCCGGCGCAACGCCTGCTGCGAGCACACCGGCAATTCCGGCACCGTGAACGAAGGAACGACGCTGCATAAATATCTCCTGTGGGAAAAGCGGGCCGATGATCGGCGCGTCGCATTCTAGAAGTGGCCCGCGTCCGCTCCCAACAGGACTTACCCGCGCGCGCAGGCGCTCAGGAGCCGGCGATCTTCATGCGGTCGATCAAGACCGAGGCGATGGTCTTGCTGCCCATCGTGTACGCGTCGGCACCGACCGCCTGAATGCCCTTGAGCATGTCGCGCAGGTTGCCGGCGATCGTGATTTCGTGCACGGGATACTGGATGCGCCCGTTCTCGACCCAGAAGCCGGCCGCGCCGCGCGAATAGTCGCCGGTCACGTAGTTCACGCCCTGCCCCATCAGCTCGATCACGAACAGGCCGCGGTGCAGCTTCTTCAGCATCGCTTCCAGGTCGTCGCCCGCGGCCGTGAGGCGGCTGCCGAGCGCCAGGTTCTGCGAGCCGCCGGCGTGGCCGGTGGTGCGCATGCCGAGCTTGCGCGCCGAGTAGGTCGACAGGAAGTAACCCTGTACCACGCCGGCCTTCACCACGTCGCGCGCCGTCGTGCGCACGCCTTCGTCGTCGAACGGCGAGCTGCCCTTGCCACGCGGCACGTGCGGGTCTTCCTTGATGTCGATGTGCTCGGGCAGCACCTGCTGGCCCAGGCTGTCGAGCAGGAAGGTCGACTTGCGATAGAGCGCACCACCGCTGGTGGCCTGCACATAAGCGCCGAGCAGGCCGGCCGCGATGGTGGATTCGAACAGGACCGGCACCTCGCAGGTCTTGATCTTGCGCGACTTCAGGCGCGACAGCGCGCGCTCCGAGGCGTAGCGCCCCACCGCTTCGGGTGCGGCCAGGTCGTCGGCCGAACGCATCGAGGTGTACCAGGCGTCGCGCTGCATGTCTTCGCCACCGCGCGCCGGCGTCGAGGCGATCGGTGCCACCGAGAGCGAATGGCGCGAGCTCGCATAGCCGCCGCCGAAGCCGCGGCTGTTGCCGGCGTAGAAATGCGACTGCTGCGCCGACACGCCAGCACCTTCGGAGTTGGTGATGCGTCGGTCGACCGCCAGCGCCGCCGCTTCGCAGCGCAGCGCGAGCTGCATCGCGGCTTCGGCGTCGATGGCCCAGGGGTGGAACAGGTCGAGGTCACGCAGCGCGGCGTCACCGAGCGCCATGTCTTCCTTCTCGGGCAAGCCGGCGGCCGGGTCCTCGGCGGTGAAGCGCGCGATGTCGTGGGCGGCACGCACGGTCTGTTCCAGCGCCGCGCGCGAGAAGTCGGAGGTGTTGGCGTTGCCGCGGCGCTGGCCGACATAGACCGTGATGCCCATCGACTTGTCGCGGTTGCGCTCGACGTTTTCGACCTCACCCTTGCGCACCGAGACCGACAGCCCCACGCCTTCCGACACTTCGGCCGCCGCGTCGCTGGCGCCGAGCGAGCGCGCGAATGCCAGCGCGTCGTCCACGTACTGCCGGAACTGCTCGCGCGAGTAAGCGAAGACTGAAGGCGAAGACGGACCGGTCGGAGCGGAAGTGGGCATGGGGCTGGAATGAACCGTGGTGGTCGCGCAGTGCGCTGGGAAGGTGCCCGACTATGATACCGACCGCCCTCCCTGCCCCGACCGACCATGCCCGCAACGCCCCCCATCGACGACGAAGCCCCCGGCGCCGAGCCCTCGGCCACGCCGTTCTCGGAGCGCCCGAGCAAGACCCGTCGCAAGGCCGATTCGCATGAACTGCAGGACCTGGGCGAAGCCGTGGTCGCCCTGCCCGACGAGCGCCTGGCCGGGCTGGGCATGTCGGAATCGCTGCTCGACGCGATCCGTGCCTACAAGAAGACCCGCACCTGGGAAGGCAAACGCCGCCAGATGCAGTACATCGGCAAGCTGATGCGACGCGACGACCCCGAGCCGATCCGCCAGGCCGTGACCGACATGCAGCTCGGCCGCGCGCAGGACTCGCTTGCGCTGCACCAGGCCGAGCGCTGGCGCGCTGAATTCATCGCCGAAGACGACGCCGTGACGCGCTGGGCCGCCGAGCACCCGCAGACCGATCTGCAACAGCTGCGCAGCCTGATCCGCGCGGCCCGCAAGGACGCGTCGCTGTTGCCTGAAAAACGAAGCGGCCGGGCCTACCGCGAGCTGTTCCAGTTCATCAAACAACACCTGGGCGCCGAACCGGCGGCAACGGCATGAGCGGCTTCGACACCATTCGCATCGGGCTCGTTTCGGTCAGCGACCGGGCCTCCAAAGGCGTCTACGAAGACCTCGGCATTCCGGCCTTGCAAACCTGGCTGTCGTCGGCACTGCGCAACCCGATCGTGTGGGAAACCCGCCTGATCCCCGACGAGCAGGCCGCCATCAGCGCGGCCTTGATCGAGCTCGTCGACAGCGTGGCCTGCGACCTGGTGCTGACCACCGGCGGCACGGGCCCTGCACTGCGCGACGTCACGCCCGAAGCCACGCTGGCCGTGGCGCACAAGCTGATGCCCGGCTTCGGCGAGCAGATGCGCCAGATCAGCCTGAACTTCGTGGCCACCGCGATCCTGTCGCGCCAGGTCGCGGTGACCCGCGGCAAGGCGCTGATCATCAACCTGCCGGGCCAGCCGAAGTCGATCGCCGAAACACTGGCGGGCTTGCCGGCGCGCGACCCGCCGGTGCACGGCATCTTCGCGGCCGTGCCGTATTGCATCGACCTGATGGGCGGGCCCTACATCGAAACCGATGCGGCGGTCTGCAAGGCCTTCCGTCCGAAGTCGGCCCAGCGGCCGCTGCCCGCAGCTTGACGATGCCGCACCTACGTGCCGGGGCCACGCTGATCACGCTGTGCGTTTGGGCGCTGCTGCCTGCCGCGCGTGCGCAGGAAGCCATGGTCGAGCTCACCGTCACGCGGTCGGAGACGATGATCGGCCTGTCGCGCCAGATGCTGGTCACGCCGCAGTCCTGGCGTGAAGTCGCCACCTTGAACAAGCTGCGCGATCCGAACCGCATCAACCCCGGTCAGGTGCTGCGCATTCCGCAACGCCTGATGCGCTCGGCGCCCGCGCCGGCCAAGCTGGTCAGCGTGGTCGGAGACGTGCGCATCGACGGCGTGGTCGGCGTGGTCGGCGCGGAAGTCGCCGAAGGCCAGAAGCTGCAGACCGCCGACGGCGCCTCGGCCGTGCTCACGATGGCCGACGGCTCGCGATTGCGCTTGCCCCCGTCGAGCCTGGCCGAGGTGGCGGCGAGCCGCACCTATCGCGGCCGAAACAACAACGAGCCGGGCGCGACCGATGGCTGGTTCGCCGGTGCGCTGCGGGTACTGCGCGGCTCGGTCGAAGTGTTCGCGACCAAGGTGCTGCGCGCCAAGCCGCTCGAAGTGATCACGCCGACCGCCGTGGTCGGCGTGCGCGGCACGCAGTTCCGCGTCAGCTTCGACGAAGCGGCGAACGCGAGCACCCGGTCGGAAGTGGTCGAAGGCGTGGTGCGGCTCGACGCGGGCCAACAGACCTCCGGTGTTGACCTGCGTGCCGGCTTCGGCGCGGTGAACGATGCGGCAGGCGCAGCACCGCGTGTCGCCAAGCTGCTCGAAGCGCCCGACCTCGGCGCCGTGCCCGAGCTGTTCGAGCGCCCACTGGTGCGTTTCAAATCGGTCGCGCCCGCCGATGTGCTGCGGGTGCAGATCGCCGAAGACAGCGCGTTCGACCGCATCGTGAGCGACCAGCGCGTGCCGGCCGGCACGGACGTGCGCATCGCCGGCCTCATGGATGCACGCTGGCACCTGCGCGCGCGCCGCGTCGACGAACAGGGCATCGAAGGTTTCGACGCCACGCGCGCGTTCGTGCTCGCGGCCCGGCCCGAACCGCCGGCCTACCGCTCGCCGCGGGCCGATGCCAAGCAGTCGATCGGTGCGGTCGAGTTCGCGTGGGCCTCGAACGTGGCGGCGCCGCAGGCGCGTTTACAGGTGTCGCGCGATGCGTCGTTCACGAGCATCGTGCTGGAACGCGACAAGCTGTCGGACGCCAGCACGAGCGCGCCATTCGACGCGGCCGGCGTGTACCACTGGCGCCTGGCCAGCCTGCGACCCAACGGCGAACGTGGCCCGTACGGCGATGCCCAACGCTTCGAGTTGCGGCCGCTGCCCGGGCCGCCGAAAGGCGGGCCGGCGGCCGATGGCAAGTCGCTCGTCTTCAGCTGGAGCGGGCGGCCCGAAGACCGCCAGCAGGTGCAGCTGGCACGCGACGAAGCGTTCACACAAATCGTCGCGCAGGACGAACTGAAGGCGCCGGAATGGGTGCTGCCCACGCCGGGCCGTGGCGGCAAATACTTCTTCCGCTACCGCAGCGTCGAGCCCGACGGTTTCACCAGCCCGTACAGCAGCACGCTGAGCATCGAGGTGCCACGCGACTGGACGCCGCTCTGGCTCTTGCTGCCGTTGCTGTTCGCGCTGTAGCGCGAACAGCGTTCAGCGCTACTTGACGAGCCGGCTCAGCCGTTCGGCGTCGAAGGACTCGGTCGTCTGCGCGTCCTGCGGCACGCAGTCGCCGGTCGGCAGCTCGCGCGAACGCGCCGAGAGCTTTTCGATCGCCTGCCACAACAGGGCGATCTGGTGCTCGTGGCCCGAAGCGTTGTCGATCAGGCCCTTCATCGCGTGCGACAACGGGTCGTCGCCCTGCGTGATGCCGTAGGCCGAGAAGCCCATCTTCGCGGCGGCTTCCTCGCGCGCGCCATCGGCTTTCTTGAGCAGCACGCGCGCCGGGTTGCCGACCGCTGTCGCCCCAGGAGGCACTTCTTTCAGCACCACGGCGCTGGCACCGATGCGCGCGCCGTCACCGATCGTGAAGCCGCCCACCACCTGTGCATTGGCACTCACGATCACGCCGCGGCCCAGCGTCGGATGGCGTTTCGCACCCTTGGTGAGCGACGTGCCGCCCAGCGTCACGCCCTGGTAGATCGTGCATTCGTCACCGATCACGGCGGTTTCACCCACGACCACGCCCATGCCGTGGTCGATGAACACCCGCCGGCCGATGCTGGCGCCGGGGTGGATCTCGATGCCGGTCAGGAAGCGGCCGACGTGCGAGGTGAAGCGCGCCAGCCAGTGCAGGCCGCGGGCCCGGAACCAGGCCGCGCGCCGGTGCAGCACGAGTGCGTGCAGGCCTGGGTAACACGTCAGCACCTCCCAGGTGCTGCGGGCAGCCGGGTCACGCTCGAGGATGCAGGCGATGTCTTCGCGGAGGCGCTGGAACATGAGGATCACGGAAGTGACGTGCTTTTCAGTTTAGCCGTTGCGCCCGGATCGCGCTGGCGGGGTCAACGCCGCGCCTTGTCCATCGCACGCGCCACACCGCGCAGGATGTGCGCCTCTTCCTCGGTGAGCTGCGCACGGTTCAACAACTGCTGCAGCCGTGGCATCAGCTTGCGCGGCACCAGCGGGTCGAGAAACCCGATGTCGACCAGTGTTTGTTGCCAGTGGTCGAGCAGCCCCTGAACGGCCACGCCATCGGCGCGCCTGGCATCGACCGTGCGGGCCACCACCGGAAACCCGCCGAGCGCCTGGCGCCAGTCGTAGGCGAGCAGTTGCACGGCCTGCGCCAGGTTGAGCGAGCCGTACTCCGGCACGGTCGGAATGCTCAAGGCAACGTGGCAGCGGTACACGTCGTCGTTGCTCATGCCGAAACGTTCCGAGCCGAACACGAAGGCGACGCGCTGCGAGCTGGTTGCCAGCTCGGCGAACAGCTCGCGCGGCGCGCGCGTGGGCGGGCCGAAGTCGCGCGGCGTCATCGCGGTGGCGCAGGCGAAGCTGATGCCGTCGAGCGCTTCGGCGAGCGTGGCCACGATGCGCGCGTTGGCCAGCACGTCGGTCGCGCCGCTCGCCATCGCCTGCGCCTCGGCCTGCTGCAGCACGTCGGCAAACCGCGGCGCCACCAGCACAAGCTCGGTGAAGCCCATCACCTTCATCGCCCGAGCCGCCGCCCCCACGTTGCCGGGGTGGCTGGTGCCGATCAGGACGAAGCGGGTGGTGTCTTGGCCATGCATGGGGCAGCAGGTAAAATGCCGATTATCCGCACCGGGCGCCAAGCGCTCGTCTTCCAGGTGCGCCGCTCTTTCTTCCTGCCAGCCCCCTTGCCCTCGCCTCGATCGGTCGCACCATGTCCCAAGCGCTTCACCCCATGCTCAACACCGCCATCAAGGCGGCCCGCAGCGCCGGGGGCATCATCAACCGGGCTTCGCTCGACCTCGACCTGCTGAAGGTGAACACCAAGTCGCCGAACGACTTCGTCACCGAGGTCGACCACAAGGCCGAGGCCATCATCATCGAGACGCTGCTCGGCGCCTACCCGGGCCATGGCATCCTGGCTGAAGAATCAGGGCGCACGCACGGGGCGAAAGACAGCGAGTTCGTGTGGATCATCGACCCGCTCGATGGCACCACCAACTTCATCCACGGTTACCCGGTCTATTCGGTTTCGATCGCGCTCGCCTTCCGCGGCCAGGTGCAGCAGGCCGTCGTGTACGACCCGACGCGCAACGACCTGTACTACGCGTCCAAGGGCCGCGGCGCGTTCCTGAACGACAAGCGCTTGCGCGTTTCCAAACGCATTCGGCTGGCCGACTGCCTGATCGGCACCGGCTTCCCGTTCCGCAAGGGCGACAACTTCAAGCGTTACATGCAGATGTTCGAGGTGGTGATGCAGAGTTGCGCCGGCCTGCGCCGCCCGGGCTCGGCCGCGCTCGACCTTTGTTATGTGGCGGCGGGCTACACCGACGGCTTCTTCGAAACCGGCCTGAGCCCCTGGGACATCGCTGCCGGCTCGCTGATGGTCACCGAAGCCGGTGGCCTGATCGGCAACTTCACCGGCGAGGCCGACTACCTGTACCAGCGTGAAGTGATGGCCGGCAACCCGAAGGTCTACGCACAACTGGTGCCGCTGCTGTCGCCCTACAGCCACGTGATCACCGACAGCCCGGCCGAAGCGGCAGCGTCTTCGCCCTCGGCGTCGGCGCCGGCGCCTGAAACGTCCGACGCCACCGACGCGTTCGTCGCCACCGAGGCTGCCGCGCCGCGCAAGGCGGCCGTGCGCATCCGCAAACAGGACATCAGTCGCTGACGAGCGGGCCACGCCTGCAAGGGACGAAGTCGATGAAGATGATCCTCACACCGGCCACCACGCCCGACGAGTACATCGACTGCCTGACAGGCTGGCAACGGCGCTTCGCTGAAGCCCTGCGCGACGCGGTACGCACTGCCTCGCCAGCGCTTCAGGAACGCCTGAAGTGGGGGCACCTCGCCTACTTCAGCAACGGCCCCGTACTGATCATCCGGGCCGAGCCGCAGCGGGTGCTTTTCGGCTTCATGCGTGGGCAACGCCTGCGCCACATCGAGCCGCGCCTGAAACCCGGCGGCAAGTACGAGTTGGCCACCCTGGAACTGCACCTCGACACGCCTTTGCCCCGCGACACCGTGGTGCAACTTGCGGTCGCGGCCGAACGGCTGAATCGATCGCTGGGGGACCCGACCGACGCGGCCAGGCCCTGATCCTCGCGCAGAGAGAACACGTCGGGCTGTCCTACGCCTTGTGCCAAGCGCGGGGCGCTGCACGAGGGCTCGTGTCCTACGTCGATGCGCTGCCTTCGGGCGCACCATGGACGTGGGAAAACTCGCATGTCCAGACAAACACTACAAGCTCGCCTCCGGTTCACCGAGAACACGTGCCCCGTGAAGGAGCACAAGACTGGACGGGCGTGGCTGAAACACACGATCGATGTCGCGGCCGACGTCAGCCTCGGGACGGCTCTGCTGGCCTTGTGGGGTGCATTCTTCGACCCCAGCAGCTGGTGGCCCGCGCTCGCCTTCGTACTGTTCGCTCTCTATCTGGTGCTGAACCACGTCCGGTACGAGGCGAAGGCGAGGCTGGGCGCCCAGGCCTGAGGCGCCGGGCACCCCTGGCACGACACGAACCGCAGATGGCAGACCCGGCCGGAGCGCCTGCACCGCCGTCGGTGACAATGCGGGTCTCCGCTTCGGGGCACCCTGGCCTCATCGCAGCAGCCCGGCATCAGCAGCACATGGCATTCGCGTGCACCCCGTGACATCAGACGGTATGGAACTTCGAGACGAAAAGCGGGAGTGGGCCGGCCACACGCCGATGATGCAGCAGTATCTTCGCATCAAGGCCGACTTTCCCGACACGCTCGTGCTCTACCGCATGGGCGATTTCTACGAGCTGTTCTTCGACGACGCGCGCAAGGCCAACCGCCTGCTCGACATCACGCTGACCCGGCGCGGCCAGAGCGCCGGCGAGCCCGTGGTGATGGCCGGCGTGCCGGTGCACTCGATCGAGTCTTACCTCGCCAAGCTGATCAAGCTGGGCGAAGCGGTCGCACTGTGCGAACAGGTCGGCGACGTGGCCACGGCCAAGGGCCCGGTCGAGCGCAAGGTGGTGCGCGTGGTCACACCGGGGACGGTGACCGACACCGAACTGCTGGCCGACAAGAGCGATGCGCTGCTGCTGGCGGTCAGCAAGCAAGGCAAACACTTCGGCCTGGCCTGGTTGGCGTTGACCAGCGGCGAGCTGGGCCTGACCGAATGCAACGAGACTGAACTCGATGCCTGGCTGGCTCGCCTGGCACCGGCCGAAGTGCTGGTCGACCGCGAGCATGTGCCGGCTGCGCTGCAACGCGCCGCGCTCACGCTGACGAACCGCCCCGCCTGGCAGTTCGATGCCGCGCTCGGCCTGCGCAAGCTCTGCGAGCAGCTGAAGGTGGCGAGCCTGGCCGGATTCAACGCGCAGGACCTGCGCGCCGCGCAAGCCGCCGCGGCCGCCTTGCTCGCGTATGCCGAACACACGCAAGGCCAGGCCCTAGCGCACGTGCGCACGCTGCTCGTGCAGCGCGCCAGCGACCTGCTCGATCTGCCGCCCACCACCCACCGCAACCTCGAACTGACGCAGACGCTGCGTGGCGAAGACGCACCCACGCTGCTCTCGCTGATCGACACCTGCCGCACCGGCATGGGCAGCCGGGCTTTGCGCCACTGGCTGACGCACCCGTGGCGCGAGCGCCGCGTGGCCACGCAGCGCCACGATGCGATCGACGCGCTGCAAACGGCGGGCATCGACGCCCTGTGCGACGCGTTGCGCGGCATCAGCGACGTCGAGCGCATCACCGCACGCCTGGCCTTGCGCCAGGTGCGGCCGCGCGAGCTCACCGGCCTGCGCGCGACGCTGCAGTCGCTTCCCGAACTTCGCCGGCACGTGCCGGTCGGCGAGGCGACGCTGCTCGACATGCTGGGCGAAGCGCTCACGCCGCCGAACGAGATCCATGCCCTGCTCGCCTCGGCCATCGCCGACGAACCCGCCGTGCTGTTGCGCGACGGCGGCGTGATCGCTACCGGCTTCGACGCCGCGCTCGACGAACTGCGTGGCATCAGTGAGAACTGCGACGCCTTTCTGCTCGCGCTCGAAGCGCGCGAGCGCGAACGCACTGCGATCCCGAACCTGCGCGTGCAGTACAACAAGGTGCACGGCTTCTACATCGAGGTCACGCAAGGCCAGGCGAGCAAGGTGCCGGCCGACTACCAGCGCCGCCAGACGCTGAAGAACGCCGAGCGTTTCATCACGCCCGAGCTGAAGGCTTTCGAAGACAAGGCTCTGTCGGCGCAGGACCGTGCGCTGGCGCGCGAGAAGCTGCTGTTCGAGCAGCTGCTGGATCAGTTGCAGGCGTTCATCGAGCCGCTGTCGGCGCTGGCCCGGGCGCTCGCCAGCCTGGATGCGCTGGCCACGCTCGCGGAACGTGCGAACACGCTGAACTGGTGCCGCCCCGAGTTCGTGCGCGAGCCCTGCATCCAGATCGAAGCCGGCCGCCACCCGGTCGTCGAGGCACGGCTGCTGGAGACCGGCCACGGCAGTTTCATGGCCAACGACTGCCGGCTCGACGCGGCGCAGAAGATGCTCGTGATCACCGGCCCGAACATGGGTGGCAAGAGCACCTTCATGCGCCAGGTGGCGCTGATCGCGCTGCTCGCGGCGATGGGCTCGTTCGTGCCGGCACGGGGCTGCCGGCTCGGCCCGATGGACGCGATCCACACCCGCATCGGCGCGGCCGACGACCTGGCCAACGCGCAGTCGACCTTCATGCTCGAGATGACCGAAGCGGCGGCGATATTGCACAGCGCAACCGACCAGTCGCTGGTGCTGATGGACGAGATCGGCCGTGGCACGTCCACCTTCGACGGCCTGGCCCTGGCCGGCGCGATCGCCAGCCACTTGGTCGAACGCACACGCGCTTTCACGCTCTTCGCCACGCACTACTTCGAGCTGACCGAGCTGCCGGTGAAACACGATCGCGCGTCGAACCTGCATGTGTCGGCGGTCGAAAGCGGCGAAGACATCGTGTTCCTGCACGAATTGCAGCCCGGGCCGGCGAGCCGCAGTTACGGCGTGCAGGTCGCACGTCTGGCCGGCATGCCGGCGAGCCTGCTGCGCCACGCACGCGCTTCGCTCGAAGCACTGGAAGCGCAAAAGCACCTGGCCGACGCGCAGATCGATCTGTTCGCTGCCCCACCGGCACCACCCTTGACCGAACCCTCCGCTGTCGAGACGGCCGTGGCCCGGCTCGACCCCGATATGCTCTCGCCCAAAGAGGCGCTCGCCGCACTCTACGAACTCAAGGCCTTGCAAGGAAAACCACAATGACTTATTGCGTAGGCATCAAGCTCGACGCCGGGCTGGTCTTCATGTCCGACTCGCGCACCAACGCCGGGCTCGACCAGATCAGCACCTACCGCAAGATGATCGTCTACGAGAAGCCGGGCGACCGCTTCATGGTGATGCTCTCGGCCGGCAACCTATCGATCAGCCAGTCGGTGCGCGAGATCCTGCAGGTCGAAAAGCTCGACAACGGCGACCAGCCGCCGATCACGATCTGGAACGCCAGGAGCATGTTCGACGCCGTGCGCGTGCTCGGCGCCGCCGTGCGCCGCGTGCACGACCAGGACGGCGCGGCGCTGGCCGCCTCGGGCATCGACTTCAACGCCACGATGATCTTCGGCGGCCAGATCGGCAACGAGGCGATGCGCCTGTTCCTGGTCTACTCGGCCGGCAACTTCATCGAAGCCACGCGCGAGACCTGCTACTTCCAGGTCGGCGAGTCGAAGTACGGCAAGCCGGTGCTCGACCGCATGATCACGCCGACCACGCCGCTCGACGAAGCCGCCAAGTGCGCGCTGGTGTCGATGGACTCGACATTGAAGTCGAACCTCTCGGTCGGCCTGCCGCTCGATCTGCTGGTCTACGAAGCGAACAAGCTGCAGACACGGCAGATCGTCTGCGTCGACGAACACAACCCCTACTTCCAGATGATCCGCGGCACCTGGGGCCAGAAGCTGCGCCAGGTGTTCGAGTCGATCGAAGACCCGCAGTGGACCGGTGGTGCGACCAACGTGCCGCTGTGCGTGGCCTCGGCCCGCTACGAGCCGATGAAGAAGATCACGCATCCGGGCGAGAAGATCGTCTGATGGCCGCTGGAAAAGAGTCACCGACGATCGTTTTCTCGCACGCCAACGGCTTTCCGTCAGGCACCTACCGCCTCATCTTCGAGCAGTGGCGCGCCGCCGGCTTCACCGTGCACGCGATCGAGAAATTCGGCCACGACCCGCGCTTTCCGGTCACGAACAACTGGCCGCATCTGCGCGACCAGCTGGTCGAGTTCATCCGGCACGAAGCCGGCGGCCCGGTGTTCCTGGTCGGCCATTCGCTCGGCGGCTACCTGAGCCTGATGGCCGCATCAAGGCGGCCCGACCTGGCGCTCGGCCTCGTGTTGCTCGACTCGCCCCTCATTTCGGGCTGGAAAGCGCGCGCCTTGCAGGTCGTGAAGGTGGCCGGCATCACCGACCGCGTCACGCCCGCCAAGGTGTCGGTCCGGCGGCGCGACCACTGGCTCAGCAGCAGCGAGGCCTTCGAACATTTCGCGGCCAAGCCGGCGTTCGCACGCTGGGCGCCGGGCGTGCTGGCCGACTACATCAAGAGTGGCACCGAGCCCCAGGGCAAGGGCCGCGGCCTGGCCTTCGACCGCGCGATCGAGACCGCCATCTACACCAGCCTGCCGCACCACCTGGCGCGCGTACTGCGCACCCACCCGCTGCAGTGCCCGCTGGCCTTCGTGCGTGGCATCGAATCGGAAGAAGTGAAGCGGGTCGGCATGGCCGCGACCACGCGCCTGGCGCACGGCCGCGTGTCGAGCGTCGCGGGCAGCCATCTGTATCCGTTCGAACACCCCCAGGAAACAGCGGCCGACGTGCTGCGCTGGATCGGATCGATGCAGACCCCACGCCTATAATCGCGCTTTACCACCCCAGCATTTGTGTCAAACAGGTGCTGCACACAATGACCAAGTATGTCTTTGTCACCGGCGGTGTGGTGTCCTCGCTGGGCAAGGGCATCGCTTCTGCATCTCTCGGCGCGATCTTGGAGTCGCGCGGCCTAAAGGTCACCCTCATCAAGCTCGACCCGTATCTGAATGTGGATCCGGGCACGATGTCGCCGTTCCAGCACGGCGAGGTGTTCGTCACCGACGACGGTGCCGAGACCGACCTCGACCTCGGCCATTACGAGCGTTTCATCAGCACGCGCATGAAGCGCACCAACAACTTCACCACCGGCCAGATCTACAAGTCGGTGCTGGAGAAAGAGCGCCGCGGCGACTACCTCGGCAAGACGGTGCAGGTGATCCCGCACGTCACCAACGAGATCCAGGAGTTCGTCAAGCGCGGCGCCAACGATGTCGACGTGGCCATCGTCGAGATCGGCGGCACGGTCGGCGACATCGAGTCGCTGCCCTTCCTCGAAGCGGTGCGCCAGATGGCCTTGCGCGCCGGCCCGAACAACGCGGCCTTCGTGCACCTGACCTACGTGCCCTGGATCGCCACCGCCGGCGAACTGAAGACCAAGCCCACGCAGCACACGGTGCAGAAGATGCGCGAGATCGGCATCCAGCCCGACGCGCTGTTGTGCCGCGCCGACCGCGAGATCCCCGACGACGAGCGCGACAAGATCTCGATGTTCACCAACGTCGGCCTGCAAGGCGTGATCTCGATGTGGGATGTCGACACGATCTACAAGGTGCCGCGCATGCTGCATGAGCAGCGCCTCGACGAGCTCATCTGCATGAAGCTGCAACTGCTCACCAAGTCGGCCGACCTGCGGCGCTGGGACAAGCTGGTGCACGAGGTGGCGCACCCGAAGTTCGAAGTGAAGATCGCGATGTGCGGCAAGTACACCGACCTGTCGGACTCGTACAAGTCGCTCAACGAAGCGCTGCACCACGCCGGCATCCACAACCACGCACGCGTGAAGATCGACTACGTCGATTCCGAGACGCTGACCGACGACAACGTCGGCCAGCTGGCGAACTTCGACGCGGTGCTGGTGCCCGGCGGCTTCGGCAAGCGCGGCGTCGAGGGCAAGATCCTGACGGCGCAGTACGCCCGCGAGCACAAGATCCCCTACCTCGGCATCTGCCTCGGCATGCAGGTCGCCACCATCGAAGTCGCGCGCCATCTGGCCGGGCTCGAAGGTGCGAACAGCACCGAGTTCGACCCCGCTACACCGCACCCGGTGATCGCGCTGATCGACGAGTGGCAAGACAACGACGGCTCGATCCAGAAGCGCGACGCCAACTCCGACCTCGGCGGCACCATGCGCCTCGGCGCACAGAGCTCCGACGTGACGCCGGGCACGCTGGCCTTCCAGATCTACGGCAAGGTCGTGACCGAGCGCCACCGCCACCGCTACGAAGCCAACGAACATTACCTCGACCGCCTGCGCGCGGCTGGCCTCGTGATCTCGGCGATCACGCAGCGCGAGAAGCTGACCGAGATCGTCGAGCTGCCGCAGGCCCAGCACCCGTGGTTCGTGGGTGTGCAGTTCCACCCCGAATTCAAGAGCACGCCCTGGGACGGCCACCCGCTGTTCATCAGTTATGTGAAGGCCGCGCTCGAGCATCAGGCGCGCCGTCTGGCCGCCCCCGTTGAAAAGGTGGCAGCATGAAGTTGTGTGGTTTCGATGTCGGCATCGACAGGCCGTTCTTCCTGATCGCCGGCCCGTGCGTGATCGAGTCTGAGCAGTTGCAGATGGACGTGGCCGGCCAGCTCAAGGAAATCACTTCCGCGCTCGGTATCCACTTCATCTTCAAGTCGAGCTACGACAAGGCCAACCGCTCCAGCGGCACGACCTTCCGTGGCCCGGGCATGGACAAGGGCCTGGAGATCCTGGCCAAGGTGCGGCGTGAATTGAATGTGCCCGTCATCACCGACGTGCACAGCGAAGACCAGATCGAGCAGGTGGCGGCCTCGGTCGACGTGCTGCAGACGCCCGCCTTCCTGTGCCGCCAGACCGACTTCATCCGCGCCGTGGCGCAATGCGGCAAGCCGGTCAACATCAAGAAGGGCCAGTTCCTCGCGCCGCACGACATGAAGAACGTGGTCGACAAGGCCCGCGCCGCCGCGCGCGAGAAGGGCTTGAACGAAGACAACTTCATGGCCTGCGAGCGGGGTGCGAGCTTCGGCTACAACAACCTCGTCTCCGACATGCGCAGCCTGGCGATCATGCGCGAGACCGGCGCGCCGGTCGTGTTCGATGCGACACATTCGGTGCAGTTGCCCGGCGGCCAGGGCACGAGCTCGGGCGGCCAGCGCGAGTTCGTGCCGGTGCTCGCGCGTGCGGCCATCGCGGTCGGCGTGGCGGGCGTGTTCATGGAAACCCACCCCGACCCGGCCAACGCGATGAGCGACGGCCCGAACGCGGTGCCGCTCAAGCACATGAAAGCCCTGCTTGAACAGCTCGTCGCGCTCGACCGTGTCATCAAGACACAGCCGCTGCTCGAGAACGATTTTTCCTGCTGAACGTCCTGTTCAAGAATAAGACCCTGAACTCTCGGAGAGAACCTGCATGAGCGCCATTGTTGACATCGTCGGCCGCGAAATTCTCGACAGCCGCGGCAACCCCACCGTCGAATGCGACGTGCTGCTGGAATCGGGCACGATGGGCCGCGCGGCGGTGCCGTCGGGTGCCTCCACCGGCTCGCGTGAAGCGATCGAGCTGCGCGACGGCGACAAGGGCCGTTACCTCGGCAAGGGCGTGCTCAAGGCCGTGGAACACGTCAACACCGAGATCAGCGAAGCGGTGCTCGGCCTCGACGCCAGCGAGCAGGCCTTCCTCGACCGCACGCTGATCGACCTCGACGGCACCGAGAACAAGAGCCGCCTCGGCGCCAACGCCACGCTCGCCGTGAGCATGGCCGTGGCGCGCGCGGCCGCAGAAGAGAGCGGCCTGCCGCTGTACCGCTACTTCGGCGGCTCGGGCGCGATGCAGATGCCGGTGCCGATGATGAACGTCATCAACGGCGGCGCGCACGCCAACAACAACCTCGACCTGCAGGAGCTGATGATCATTCCGGTCGGCGCACCGAGCTTCCGTGAAGCCGTGCGTTACGGCGCCGAGGTGTTCCACGCGCTGAAGAAGATCCTGCACGACAAGAAGATGAGCACAGCCGTCGGCGACGAAGGCGGTTTTGCGCCCAGCGTGGCGAGCCACGAAGCGGCCATCCAGATGATCCTGGAAGCGATCGACAAGGCCGGCTTCACCGCCGGCTCGCAGATCGCCATCGGCCTGGACTGCGCCGCCAGCGAGTTCTACAAGGGCGGCAAGTACACGCTCGACGGCGAAGGCCTCACGCTCACCGCGCCCGAGTGGACCGACATCCTCGCCACGTGGGTCGACAAGTACCCGATCATCAGCATCGAAGACGGCATGGCCGAAGGCGACTGGGACGGCTGGAAGCACCTGATGGACCGCCTCGGCTCCAAGGTGCAGATCGTCGGCGACGACCTGTTCGTCACCAACACGAAGATCCTGAAAGAAGGCATCGAAAAACGTGTCGCCAATTCGATCCTGATCAAGATCAACCAGATCGGCACGCTGACCGAAACCTTCGCCGCGATCGAGATGGCCAAGCGCGCCGGCTGGACCGCCGTGATCAGCCACCGCTCGGGCGAGACCGAAGACTCGACCATCGCCGACATCGCGGTCGGCACCAACGCCGGCCAGATCAAGACCGGCTCGATGAGCCGCAGCGACCGCATCGCCAAGTACAACCAGCTGCTGCGCATCGAAGAAGACCTCGGCGACGTGGCGACCTACCCCGGCCGCGGCGCGTTCTACAACCTGCGCTGATCTGGTCTTCGTGCGCTACATCACCCTCGCGCTCGCAGCACTGCTGGTGCTGGTGCATGCCGAACTCTGGTTCGGCAAGGGTGGTGTGCCGCGCACGCTGGACCTGGGTGCGAAGCTGCAGTTGCAGAAGGCCGCAAACGACGCGGCCCGCGCGCGCAACACGCAGATGGACGCCGAGGTGCGCGACCTGAAGGAAGGCCTCGAGATGGTCGAGGAAAAGGCGCGCTTCGAGCTCGGCATGATCCGGCCCGACGAGATCTACGTGCAGGTCTCCGCGCCGAAGCGTTAGCCGTTTCCTGCAGGCCCCGTCGTGACCGCTTTGCTGCAGTGGCTGCAGCCGCTCTTCGCTCCTGCGTTCACGCTGTGGGCCGCGCCCTTCACCTGGCTCGAACTCGTGGCCTTCGTGCTCGCGATCGCGATGGTCGTGTTCAACATGCGCGTCAACGCGCTGGGTTGGCCGCTGGCGATCGTCAGTTCGCTGCTCTACTTCTTCCTGTTCTGGAACAGCAGGCTGTACGGCGATGCGAGCCTGCAGCTCTTCTTCGTCGTGATCGCGTTCTGGGGTTGGTGGCAATGGCTGCGTGGCACAGGCAGCGACGGCGGCACGTTGCAGGTGCGCCAGCTCGGCACCCCGGCACGCTGGAAACTGATCGCCGCGCTTGCCCTCGCCTGGCCCGCGACCGGACTGTTCCTGAAGACATTCACCGACACCGACGTACCTTGGTGGGACGCCTTCCCCACCGCCGCGAGCGTGATCGGCCAGTGGCTGCTCGGCCGCAAGTACGTCGAGAACTGGCTGGCGTGGATCGTCGTCAACGTCGTCAGCGTGGCGCTCTTCGCCTACAAGGGGCTGTGGCTGACGGTCATCCTGTACAGCGTCTTCGTCGTGATGTCGGTGTTCGGCTGGCGAGCGTGGCGGCATCTGCAGCGCAGCGCCTGAAGCCATGACCGACGCCTTCGTGATCGCGCTGCTCGGAGCCGAAAGCACCGGCAAGACCGTGCTCGCGGGCGCGCTGGCCAGCGCGCTCGCCACGCCAGCGCGGCGCGTGACCGTGGTGCCAGAGTACCTGCGCGAATTCTGCGACCGGCACGGCCGCACACCTCGCCCCGACGAGCAGGCGCACATCGCGGCCGAACAGACCCGCCGCATCGAGGCGGCGGCGCAAAGCTTCGAGATCGTCGTCGCCGACACCACCGCCGTGATGATCGCCGTCTACAGCGAACATGTGTTCGGCGACACCGGCCTGTACGCGAGCGCCCTCGCCGACCACGCACGTTGTGACCTCACACTGCTGACCGCGCTCGACCTGCCCTGGCAGGCCGACGGTCTGCAACGCGACGGCCCGCACGTGCGCGAGCCGGTCGACGCTGCCGTGCGCAACGCGCTCGTGCGCGCGAACCTTGCCTACTCGGTGGTTTCCGGCAGCGGCAGCGCCCGGCTCGAAGCGGCTTTGGCGTGCGTGCAACGTGCATTGGCGCCGCCACCCGAAGCCGATTCAAGCGTGCGCTGGCAATGGCACTGCGAGCGCTGCGGCGACACGGCCTGCGAGCGCCACGCGCTGTTGCCCAAGGCCTGAGCCTCGGGACGCCGGTTCACTTCTTCGCGGCCGTGCGTTTGCTGCGCCGCGCCAGCAGCCATTCGCCGTCGGCGCGCTTGGCCTTGGTGGCCGCACGCTGGTAGGCGGCCTCGGCCTTGCTGCGCATCTGGATCGCCTTTTCCAGCGCAGCCTGATACTTCTCGACCGTGTAAGTGTTCTCGGTGCCGATGTAGACGCTGCTGCGTTTGGGCGCCTGGCCGAAGCGCGGAATCGACACCGACAGGCTGCAGTCGTGCACCTTGGCACCGCTGCGCAAACGCACGATCGGGCCCGAGATGCCCACCGGCAGATCGGTGGTCTTGTTCTCGTTCGGTTCGCGCTGCAGCTTGGAAGGTGCAGGCAGCTTGGCGATGCGCGCCAGCAGTTCCTTGGTGGCCTCGACCAGCGCCGGGCCGGCGCCCTTGCCGTCCGACGTGTGGTCGGAGAAGAGCTTGGTGCCGCCGTAGCGGAGTTGCCAGCCGTGGGTGGCCTTGTGGTCGATGCGCTGGATGCACTGCGGCACCTCGAAGCGCTTGCCCGTGAAAATGACGACGTCTCTGACTTTCATGAAATACCCCGGTACCGCGCAATGACGCTCCCTGTGCTTGTTATGTTTTGAACTCGCCGCACAGCGTGTTGCAGCTGCGACTGTACCGCGCCGCGTTTGCGATCCGCGGCAATCGGGGTTATCGTGTTTTTTGTCTGCCGCATCAGCGCCAGCGCACACCCAGGAGATCACGCCGATGCCCAAGGGCTGCTCGAAGTGCGGTACCCCGAACGACGATGCGGCCGTGTTCTGTCGCGCCTGCGGCAACCCGCTGGCAACACCGGCCGCCGAAGAACGCCCCGGCATCGACTGCTCGGCATGCGGCCACAACAACCGCATCAGCGCCAGTTTCTGTGCCAAGTGCGGCAACGACCTTTCCGAGCAGACCATCATCCGGCCCCGGCAGAAACCGGCCACCCCAATGGCACCGCCACCGATGGCTGCGCCACCCGAAGCTCCACCTCCACCACCGCCCCTGTCGCCGCCACCTCCGCCACCACCAGCCCGGGACACGAGCGACACCACGCTGCCCGGCCCGCTGGCCGAGACCGCGCCCCACGCTGCGGCCGCACCGCGGCGCAGCGTGCTGCTCATCGCCGCCGCCGCCGTCACCGCGGTCGTGCTGGCCGGTGGTGCCTGGTGGATGAGTTCGCGCACGAGTGCACCGCCGCCGGCCGTGCAGGCCGCGCGGCCTCAGGCGCCGGCACCCGCGCCCGTCGTTGCGCCGCCGCCCGAGCCTGCAGTGGTCGCCACACCACCGGTCGTGCCGGCACCGGTCGAGGCGCCGGTAGCTGCCAGTGCCCCCGAAACCGCTGCCGTGCCGCTGCCCGTCGACAGCGCCGAAACCCAGCGCCTCGCGGATGAAAAGGCGGCGCGCGACGCGGCCGCCCGAGAAGCCCGAGCGAAGGCCCAGCGCGAGCAGCGCGAAGCCAACGCGCTGGCCCAGCGCCAACGCGCCGAAGAGGCCCGCGCCCGCGCCGCTTCGGCCGCCGCCGCACCGGTGCAACGCGCCGCGCCGCCGCCTGCACCGGCGGCACCACAGCCCGCCCCTGCGCCCGCACCGGCGCCGCAGCCACGCACCGCGCGCGAGATCTGCGCCGGCGGCAACCTCATCACCCGCTCGGTGTGCGAATCGCGCGAATGCGGGCGGGCCGAGCACGCCAACGAGCCGGCCTGCAAACAGATCAACGCAGCGGAGGAACGGCGGCGCCAATCGCAGAACAACTAGACCATGAACGAGGCCCGGCGCGCAGACCGGGCCCGCTCGAACAATCCGTCAGGAGGGAACCCCATGAACACACCATCCACAGGCACCGCCAGCCCCATCGGCGGCCTTTCGACAGATGCTTTTTCGAGCATGTTCCAGGCCATCAGCGGCCTGCGAAACCGGCGCGCGCTGCTGGCCATGCTGGGCTGCCTGTTCGCCGGCGTCCTGGTCGCCGGCCTGTTTTCGTTCATGGCCGCACGCATGGGGTTCTTCTTCGCGTTTCTGGGCGGCCTGCTGATGTTCGCGGCGGGCGCCACCGGCGTGAACGCGGCGGGGCTGTTGCTGATGGACCAGGCCAAGGGTGTACCGGCACGCAGCCTGAGCGACGCGGTGATGGGCGGCCTGCTGTGCATTCCGAAGTTCATCGCGCTCGGCCTGGCCTTGCTGCTGGTCACGCTGGCGGTGTTCATCGCGGTCGCGCTGGTCTACCTGGTCTGCAAGATCCCGTTCCTCGGGCCGCTCCTCTTCGTGGTGGTGTTTCCGCTGTCGGTCGTGGTGCTCGGCCTCACCTTGTGCGGCTTGTTCCAGTGCCTGTTCCTGGCGCTGCCCGCGATCTGGGAAGGTTCGTCGATCGCACACGCCATCGCCAAGGCGCTGTCGATCGTGCGCAGCCGGCTGGTCGAGTCGATGCTGTTGCTCACGGTCGTTGGCTTCCTCTCGCTGATGGTCGGCTTCATCGTCTTCGGTGTGTTGATCACCGGCCTGATTCCTTCGGCCGGCCTGATGGCCGGCATCCTCGGCGGTGACGGCCTGGCCTCGGTGTTCGGCATGCTGCGCGGCTTCGGCATGGAACAAGGCGGCTACGGTGGCGGTTCCTACGGCGGCGGGCGCGGCGGCAGCGGTGTCGGGCATCTCGCTGCAGCCGCCATCGGCGGCGGCTTGTTGTGGGCGCTGGCCGCCTCGCTCGTCTCGCTCGTCTATCTGCTCGGCCTGAACCTCGTCTACCTGCGGGTCACCGAAGGCCTGGACGTGGGCGCGACCGAAGCGGCCATGCAGGCCGGTTTCGATGACGCCAAACGCCGCGCCGCCGAGCTGAGCCAGAAAGCAAAGGACGCTGCGGAACGCGCGCGCGCGCAGGCCCGCGCTTCGGCGGCGGCCGCACAGGCCGGCACGGCCGCGGCAACGACGCCACCCGCCTACAGCGCCGCCCAGCCCGTGGCCACGCCACCCGCCGTGCCGGCCACCGCGCTGTGCCCAAAATGCACCGCGCCGGTGGGCGCCGACGATCTGTTCTGCGGTGTCTGCGGCTTCAAGCTGAAGTGACGAAGGCGCCCGGGTTCAATTGATCGCGGCCGAACCCGGTGGCTGGTATTGCGCCGGCGTGAAGAGTTCGCCCACATCGACCGGGTCGAAGTGGTACTTGATGCCGCAGAAGTCGCAGCCGATCTCGACCCGGCCCTGTTCGACCACGATGCCGTCGATCTCTTCGCGGCCCAGGCCCTTGAGCATGGCGCCGACGCGCTGGCGCGAACACGAGCACTCGAAGCGTGGCGCGGTCTCGCCCTTGAGCCACTCGAAGCGGCGCAGCGGCTCTTCCCAGAACAGGCGTCGCAAGACGGTGTCGGCGTCGAACGTCAGCAGCTCTTCGGCGGTGAGCGTGCCGGCCAGCATCGCGATGCGGTTGTAGGCCTCGTTCACGCCGATGTCGTCTTCGTTGCGCGCCGAGCCGGCGAGGTTGCCCGCGCCTTCGACCGGCAGGCGCTGGATCAGCAGGCCCGCAGCGACCTCGTCGTTGGCCGCCAGGATCAGTTTCGTGTCGAGCTGCTCCGACTGCAGCATGTAGTGTTCGAGCACCTCGCTCACGGCCTGCAGCGGCTCGCGCCTGTCGCCGTGCAAGGCGACCACACCCTGGTAGGGTTGCTGCCCGTTGCGCGTGTCGGCAGGTGCCAGCGTGATCGCGCAGCGGCCCTGGCCGCGCACGTTGACCATGGCCTCCAGGCGTGCGCCTTCGGGCACCTCGCCCACCACCTTGGCCGTGACCCGAAACGCCAGGTCGGGCTGCACCTCGGCCACCGCGAGTTTCACCGGCCCGTCGCCGAAGATCTGCAGGATCAGCGCACCGTTGAACTTGATGTTGGCCTGCATCAACACGCCGGCGGCCGCCATCTCGCCGATCAGCACCCGCACCGGCGGCGGGAATTCGTCGCTCGCCGCCGTGCGGCGCGCCAGCACGTCTTTCCAGCTGTCGGTCAGGCGCACCAGCATGCCACGCACCGGCAGGCCGTCGAAGATGAACTTGTGCAACTCACTCACGTCAGGCGATCTTCTTCAGACCGGCTTTGAATCGTGCAGCGTTGTCGACGTAATGTTTCGCCACCCGCTCCAGCCCCGCGATCTGCTCTGGCGACAACTGCCGCACCACCTTCGCGGGCGAGCCGAGGATCATCGAACCGTCGGGGAACTCCTTGCCTTCGGTGACGAGCGAGCCGGCGCCCACGAGGCAGTGTTTGCCGATCTTCGCGCCGTTCAGCACGACCGACTGGATGCCGATCAACGAACCTTCGCCGACCGTGCAGCCGTGCAGCATCACCTGGTGGCCGATCGAGACGTTGTCTTCGAGCGTGACGGGGAACCCCGGGTCGGCATGCACGATGCTGCCGTCCTGCACGTTGCAGTTGCGGCCGATGCTGAGCAGTTCGCCGTCGCCGCGCAGCACGCACCCGAACCAGACGCTCGCGCCTTCGGCCATCGACACATTGCCGATGACCTGGGCGCTGTCGGCCACCCAGGCTGTGTCCGCGAGGCGGGGCGAAATGTCGTCGAGCTGGTAGAGGGCCATGCGGTTTGCCGGTGAGTGGAGGCCGATAATTCTAGGGTCAGGTCGAACAACCTCTGGAGACGCACGATGCCGTCGACTTCCCACATGCCCACCAGCGCCGTCGCACTGCCGCCCGCGTCGCGCGTGTCGGGCTTCTATCCCCGCACCGACCTGGCCGACGCCTTCGCCATCCACCTGCCGCCCGGCGTGACCACCGACCCCGAAACCCTGGCCCGCTTCATTTTCGCGCAACAACCGCGCTGGGTCGGCCACCTGATGGGCCTGCGCGACCTGATCGTCGCCCGCTTCGGCCTCAAGACCGCGACCCAGTTGCAAGACCCGGCCCGCGCAGGCCATCACCCACGCATCGGCATCTTCCGGATCTACGAAACCCGGCCGCACGAGATCGTGCTCGGCGAAGACGACAAGCACCTCGACTTCCGGCTGTCGGTGCTGCGCGAGGCGCTGCCAGCCACAGGCGCGAGCCAGCTCGTGCTGTCGACGGTAGTGCAGTGCCACAACCGCCTGGGCCGGCTCTACATCCTGCTGATCGCGCCCTTCCACCGCGCGGTCGTGCAGGCCACGCTGCGGCGCGCGGCGCGCAGCGGCTGGCCGATGGCCCCGACGCCGTGACACGATGACGGCCCGGCAGCGCGCGCTCGAGATCCTGTGCCTGAGCGACCCGGTCGCCAAGGCCGAGCAGACGCGCGCGCTGTTCGCCAGCCTCGAACCCGCGGCAATCGACCCGTCGGCTCAGCATGACGCGCCCGAAGCCCTGCCCGGCCGCCCCGCGCTGCCGAAGCTCGTCTCGCCGAACGCCGTGCCGCGCCGCTCGCCGGCCACGCCGGAAGGTCGCGCGGCCTTGCTGCACGCCATCACGCACATCGAATTCAATGCGATCAACCTCGCGCTCGATGCGGTCTGGCGCTTCGCCGGCATGCCGGTGAAGTACTACGTCGACTGGCTCGGCGTGGCGAGCGAAGAAGCGCTGCACTTCACGCTGCTGCGCGAGCACCTCGTGGCGCTGGGCTTCGACTACGGCAGCTTCGATGCGCACGACGGCCTGTGGGCCATGACCCAACGCACCGCGCACGACATCACCGCGCGCATGGCGCTCGTTCCCCGCACGCTGGAAGCGCGCGGGCTCGACGCCACGCCGCCGATGCAGGCCCGGCTGCGACAGGCCGGTGACGAGCGCGCGGCGCAGATCCTCGGCGTGATCCTGCGCGACGAAGTCGGCCACGTGGCCATCGGCAACCACTGGTACCGCTGGTTGTGCGAACGCGACGGGCACGAGCCGGTCGCGCACTACGCCGAACTCGCGAAGCGCCACCACGCGCCGCGCCTGCACCCGCCCTTCAACTTCGAAGCCCGCCGCGCGGCCGGTTTCACCGAGGCCGAACTGGACCTGCTCACATGAACGTCTTCGTCGCCGGTTTTCACCACGAGACCAACACCTTCGCCCCCTCCATCGCCGACTGGGCCGCGTTCGAGTGCGGTGCCGGTTACCCGTCGTATGCACGGGGCGAGGCCATGCTGCAGAAGATGCGCGGCACCAGCACGTCGCTCGGCGGTTTTGCGCAGGCCGCCGCCGACTTCGGCTGGACGCTCCAGCCTTCGGTGTGGGCCGGTGCAATGCCGTCGAACCGGGTCACGTCAGCGGCGTTCGCGCGCATCTGCGACGAGATCGTGGCCGACCTGCAGGCCGGCGGCGCCGACGCGGTCTACCTCGACCTGCACGGCGCGGCCGTGGCCGAAGGTGCCGACGACGCCGAAGGCGCTTTGCTGGAATGCATCCGCGCCGTGGTCGGCCCCGACATGCCGATCGTCGCGAGCCTCGACCTGCATGCCAACGTGACCGAGCGCATGCTGAGTCTCAGCGACGCAATGACCGCGTTTCGCACCTACCCGCACGTCGACATGCGCGAGACCGGCGCGCGCGCCGCGCAGATGCTGGCGCGCCGCATCGGCGCTTCGGTGCGACACCGGCACGCCGAGCGCGTGCCGTTCCTGCTGCCGCTGAACGCGCAGTGCACGCTGATGCAACCGGCCGCTTCGGTGATCGAACTGATCGAGCGGCTCGAAGCCGAACACGATGTCGAGCTGAACTTCTCGATGGGCTTCTCGGCCGCCGACTTCAGCGAGTGCGGCCCGGTGCTGTTCGGCTACGGCAGCGACACCGAGCGTGTGCGCGAAGCCGTGCAACGCCTGCACGCCGAAGTGGTGTCGCGCCGCGCCGAGTGGTCGCTCGACCTGCTCTCGCCGGCGGCTGCGATCGAGCGTGCCATCGAACTCGCTGCGACGGCCAACGCACCGGTCGTCATCGCCGACACGCAGGACAACCCCGGCGCGGGCGGCGACTCGAACACCACTGGCGTGCTGCATGCGTTGATCGCTGCACGGGCCGGCCATCGCCTGGGTGGCCATGTGGCACTGGGCCTGCTGTTCGACCCCGCGTCAGCGCAGGCCGCGTGCGCGGCCGGTGTCGGGGCGACGCTGTCGCTGAACCTGGGCAAGGCCGTGCCGACCTGGAGCGGTGCGCTCACCGAACCTGCGGTCGAGGCAGAAGCCAGGGTGCTTGCCGTCAGCGACGGTGTCGTGCCGCTGTTCGGCCCGATGACCGCCGGCGCCACCGCGCAGCTGGGGCCTTGCGCGTGCGTCGAGGTCGAAGGCATCCGCGTGCTGCTGGCCAGTGCCAAGGCGCAGATGCTCGACCTCGACCTGTACCGTTTTCTCAGCGTCGAGCCGGCGAACATGAGGCTGCTCGTCAACAAGAGCTCGGTGCACTTCCGCGCTGCGTTCGCGCCGATCGCCTCGCACATCCTGGTCGCCAAATCGCCCGGGCCGATGGCCGCCGACCCGGGTGATCTGCCGTGGACGAAATTGCCCGCCGGCATGGCCGCACGGCCCTGAGCCGCGTCAGAAGCTGTAGCGCCCCATCAGGTCGAAGCGCGACATCGTGCCGGTCTCGGGCGTGAAGGTCTTGCGCTTGCCCCAGATGTACTCGGCGCCGAGTTCCACGTTCTTGATCGGCGAGTAGACGACGTTGATGAACACCTGCTGCAGCGTGCGGTTGTCGACCGCCTGCGCGGTCTTGCCGCGGTTCATGCCGTACGAGAGCGTGCCGCGCAGCTGGTCGCTGAAGGTCTTGGCGTAGGCCACGACCAGGCCCTGGTTCTTGTCGAAGGTGATCGCGCCGGTGGTCGCGTCGATCGCGTAGCCGTTCGAACCGTAGAGCTGGTCGATGTCGCCGTCGACCCGCGTGTACTGGCCCATCAGCAGGTCCTTGTCGGTGATCTTGTAGCTCCCGCCAACGCCGAACCCGAAGCCGCGTTTGGTCTCGGCGAACGAGCGCTTTTCGTGGGCGAGCACGCGGGCATTGACCGCGCCCCAGTCGAAGCTCTTGTCGGCGCGCAGCACGATCTGCGGCATGCGCTCGTTCGCGCTGCCGCCGCCGAACTGGTCTTCCGGGTCTTCCAGCGCAGCGGTGAGCTTGTAGCCGGCCTTCGCGTCGGCGTAGGTGTAGCGCACCATCGTGCGGCGCGAGAAAGGCGCGCCGATCGGGCCGTTGAAGTCGACCGTTTCGGGCAGGTCATCGAGGTCCATGAAGGTCGACCAGGTCTGGCCGACCAGGAAGCCGGCGTATTCGCCGTAGGCGTGGCGCAGGCGCAAACGGTTGCGGTTGCCGCTGCCGTAGGAGTAGAAGTCCATCTCGACCTTGGTGTTGAAGGCGCCGAGCTCGGTGGGCGTGGACGACTCGAAGCCGAAGCGCGAAGTCTGCGCCGTGAACTTGGTCTTGCCCTTCTGGCCACCCGAGCCGTCGAGCGGCTGGAACATCAGGTCGGTGAAGGTGTCGGACGGGCCGGCCTGCTTCAGGTCGTGGATGGCGTGGCCTTCGGCGAAGCCGTAGAAGCGCAGCGAGGTTTCCGAGCCCGGCAGGCGGAAGCTGCCGCCGATGTCGCCCTTCACCACCGCGTCGCCACTCTTGACCTCGAGCGCTTCGATGCGGTCGCCCCAGCCGGTGCTGGCCGCGGCCGGCGCGGCAGCAGCGGGCGCCGTCTTCTTCAGTGCGTCGACTTCGGCGCGCAGGCGCTTGATCTCTGCGCGCATCTCCTCGAAGTCTTTCGCCGATTGCGCGTGGGCCGGCACGGCGCTCATGAACGCGGCGGCTATGGCGGCGCCGATCACTGTCTTGTTCAACATCATGGTTTTCTCCTCGTTGTGTGCGTCAGGTTCAATGGGCAATCTGGCCCAGGAACGCACGAATGCGCTCGCTGCGCTGGGCCCCGAAAAATTCGTCCGGCGGTGCGTCTTGCGCCACCCGCCCCTGGTCGATGAACAACACGCGGTCGCTGACCTCGCGAGCGAAGCCCATCTCGTGCGTGACCACGATCATCGTCATGCCGCTGGCGGCGAGCTGCTTCATCACGTCGAGCACTTCCTTGACCATCTCGGGGTCGAGCGCCGAAGTCGGCTCGTCGAACAGCATCACGCGCGGCGCCATGGCCAGCGAACGGGCGATCGCCACGCGCTGCTGCTGCCCGCCCGAGAGCGCGAACGGGTGCTTGTGCGCGTGCGCTTTCAGGCCGACCCGGTCGAGCAGTTCCAGCGCCTTCGCTTCGGCCTCGTCGCGCGGCGTCTTGCGCACGCGGCGCGGGGCGAGCGTCACGTTCTCGAGCACCGTGAGGTGCGGGAACAGGTTGAACTGCTGGAACACCATGCCGACCTCGCTGCGCAGCGCGTCGAGCTCTTTCAGTTCGTCGCAGACCTCGATGCCGTCGACGACGATGCGCCCGCTGTCGTGTTTCTCCAGGCGGTTCAGCGTGCGCAGCAAGGTGCTCTTGCCCGAGCCCGAAGCGCCGATGATCACCGCCACTTCGCCGGCGTTGAAATGGGTGCACACGTCGCGCAGCACGTGGGCCGCGCCGAAGTGCTTGTTGACGTTTTCGACCGTGATCAGCGGGCCGGTCTTGTCGGGTGCGGCGTTGGCGTTCATGCAACCCGCCCTTCCACGTCGAAACGCCGTTCCACCGCGTTCGAGATCTGTGTCAGCACGGTCGTCAGCAGCAGGTAGATCGAGGCCGAGGTCAACAGGATCGGCAGCGGCTGGAAGGTCGCGGCCTGGATGCGGTTGCCGACGTTGGTGAGTTCGACCACGCCGATCGCGTAGGCCAGCGACGAGTCCTTCAGCAACGCGACGATGTTGTTCACGAGCGGCGGCAGCGAAATCTTGAAGGCTTGCGGGAAGGTCACGTCGATGAACGTGAACCACGGCGACAAACCCAGCGAGCGCGCCGCCTCGACCTGCCCTTTCGGCACGGCCAGCAAGCCGGCACGGATCGCCTCGGCGTTGTAGGCGCCGACGTTCAGGCTCAGCGCCACGCAGGCCGAGGCGAAGTCGCTGAGCTGCAGCGCCGGGATCATCACCGGCAGCGCGAAGTACACGAACAGCACCTGCACCAGCAAGGGCGTGCCGCGGATGACCCAGATGTAGGCGCTGGCGATCCAGCGCAGCGGCAGCCACTTCGAGGTCTTGCCCAAGGCGGCGAGCACGCCGATCAACACGCCGGCCACCGCAGCCACGGCCGTGAGCAGCACCGTCACGCGCGTGCCTTCGGCAAAGAATTGCGCGTTGTTGCCGATCGGCTCGGGCGCCCACGACAGCGGGATCGCCATCAGCCACAGAAGCAGCACCAGCACGACGCCGGCCGCGGCCATGGTGGCCGAGCTGCGCTGCTGGCGGCCCCAGGCGGCGGGCCAGACTTGGAAGGGTTTTGCGCTCACGTGGGCGGGCTCGGTGCTTCAGCGGCACCGGCTCACTTGCAGCGGATGTCTTCGTCGAACCACTTCTTCGAGATGGCAGCGTAGCTGCCGTCGGCCAGGATCGCGGCCAGCGCCTTGTTCACCTCACCGGCCAGCGAGCCGTTGCCCTTGCTCACCGCCGAGGCGATGCGCTCGACGAACAAAAAGTCGCCCATTTTCATGCCGGCGCCCGGGCTCGCGGCGAGCGAGGTCTTGGCGACGAACTTGTCGGTGACCCAGGCGTCGACCCGGCCGGTGATCAGCGCGGCGCGGGCGTCGGTGTCTTGCGGGAAGTTCTTCATCTCCTTCACGCCGGCGAGCTTCTTCACGTTGTCGAGGTAGGTGGTCCCGGTCTGCGCCGCCACGGTCTTGCCGTTCAGGTCGGCGGCGGTCTTGATGGCGTCGCTCTTGCTGATGATCACGCCGCCCGAGCAGTAGTGCGGCTCGGTGAAAGTGACGGCCTTGGCGCGCTCTTCGGTGATGCCGTGCGAGGCGATCACCATGTCCCAGCGGTCTTGCCGCAGGCCGGCCAGCAGCGCGTCGAAACCGAGCGCTTTCCACTCGATCTTCAGCCCCATCTTGGCGACCATCGCTTCGGCCACTTCGACCTCGAAACCGGTGAGCTTGGCGCCCTGGAAATAGTTGAACGGCGCGAACTGGCCTTCGGTGGCGACGATGATCTTGCCGTCTTTCTTGATGTCTTCGAAGCTGCGCGCCTGGGCGCCCACGGCGGCGAGCGACAAGGCCACGGCCGCCACGGTTGCCAGGCCACGAGCGGCCGCGTTGATCAGGTTCATGGGAGTTCGCCTTTCACGGCAAGGTGAGGTTGATATGGGTCCGGAAGAACATGCGGGCGCCGCCATGTTAGGTGCGGCATCGATTCGGTGGCTGCGCGTGTTTGCCAGACTTGCAAAACCGGCGAAGCTTGTGAAGCAGCTTCGCGCGCCGGCTGCGCCGCCGGGCCGACGCATGCAATGTTCTTGCCAGCCCTCAAGCCGAATGGGGGCGATCCACACCTACATCGATGCCATGAAGTATTGCTTCAGCCCCGCCAGGATCATCTCGACCGCGATCGCGGTGAGCACCAGGCCCATCAGCTTCTCGAGCGCCGACACCACCGAGTCGCCGAGCAGCCGGCGGATGCGCTCGCACAGCAGCAGCACCGCGCCCGAGACCACCATCGCGCAGGCCAGCGCGCCGACCCACGACAGCACCCGGTCGGGCTGGCGCGACGCCAGCAACAGCACCGTGGCCATCGCCGACGGCCCGGCCAGCAGCGGCACCGCCAGCGGGAAGATGAACGGCTCCTTGCCCTCGGGCGTGCCGTACACGCCGCCCTCGTGGCTGAAGATCATGCGGATCGCGACCATCAAGAGGATCACGCCGCCGGCCACTTCGAGCGAGCGCTCCGACAGGCGCATCACGCGCAGGAAGGCCTCGCCGAAGAACATGAACGCGAACAACACGACGAAGGCGATCAGCACCTCGCGCACCGCCACCATCGTGCGGCGCTCTGCCGACACGCCGCGCATGATCGGGATGAACACCGGCAGGCTGCCGAGCGGGTCGAGCACCAGCAGCAGCAGGATGACGGCAGAAAGAAAGCTGTGGTCCATGGGCATGAGGCGGTGGCGGGCGTGGCGCGATGGTACGGGTGCTGGCCCACAATGAGGCCGGGCGTTTTCGAATGAAGGAGTGAAACACCGTGGCGCAGCCGAACAACGCGGACTGGACCATCGACCAGGGCTGGGAGCGTTACACCGCGAGCGAACACGCGGTCTGGAAAGCGCTGTTCGAACGCCAGACGCGGCTGCTGCCCGGCCGCGCCTGCGACGAATTCGTGCAGGGCATGCACGACCTGCCGATCGGGCCCGAGCAGATCCCCGACTTCCGGCGCATGTCCGAGGTGCTGCACCGGCGCACCGGCTGGCAGGTTGTGGCCGTACCCGGCCTCGTGCCCGACGAAGTGTTCTTCGAGCACCTGGCGAACCGGCGTTTCCCGGCCGGGCAGTTCATCCGCCAGGCGCACGAGCTCGACTACCTGGAGGAGCCCGATGTCTTCCACGACGTGTTCGGGCACGTGCCGATGCTGATGAACCCGGCCATCGCCGACTACATCCAGGCCTACGGCGTCGGCGGCCTGCGAGCGCAGAAGCTCGGCAAGCTCGCCAACCTGGCGCGGGTCTACTGGTACACGGTCGAGTTCGGCCTGGTGCAGCAGCAAGACGGCGTGCGCCTCTACGGTGCCGGCATCGCGTCGTCGTTCACCGAGAGTGTGTTCGCGCTCGACAGCCCGTCACCGAACCGCATCGGCTTCGACCTGGCGCGCGTGATGCGCACCGACTATCGCATCGACGACTTTCAGGAAACCTACTTCGTGATCCGCAACCTCGACGAGTTGCTGGCGCTGGCGCAGATCGACTTCGGTCCGCTGTACGAAGGCCTGGCCGACGGCTCCGGGTACCAGCCCGGCGACGTGCTGGCGACCGACCACGTGATCGCACGCGGCGACGGCAGTTACCACGCGGCGAAACGCGCGCAGCTCAGTACGTGATGCCGTAGCGGTAGCCCTTGTACTCGAGCACCGCCGACTTGAGGCGGATCTGTTCGAGCGACAGGTTCGGCGCGAGTTTGTCGCCTTCGTGAAAGGCCTGGCCGTTGACGATCAGCATGCGGTTCGCCGGGTTCGGCGAATACATCGCACCGCCCACGGCGAGCGTGGGCAACTCGCGGCGGATCTCGTCGGGCAGCTCGCTCAGCTGGTAGATGCGCGGCTCGGCCGCCGAGGCAACGCCCGGCAACGGCGCTTTCGGCGCGGCACCGGGCGCCGGCCTCGCGGCTTTGTCGTCCGGCGCCCTGGCCGGCGCCGCGCGGACGGGTTCCGCAGCGCGCGGCGGTGCGGGCACCGGAGCCGGCGGCAGCGCGGCCACGAGCGGCGGCGCGGCCACGGGTGCCGGCACGGGCAAGGGTGCGGGGCTCACGACGGCGGGCGCAGGCACGACCAACACCGGCGCTGCGGCCGGCGGTGGCGTGTCGTGACCCCACAGCCACCAGCCGAGCCCGGCCAGCAACACCAGCGCGAAGGCCAAACCGGCCCACAAGCGCGGTCGGGCCGCGCGGGGCGCTTCGCTGTCGGCTTCGCCCAGCATCGCCGGCTGCGCGTGAATTCCCGGCACCGAACCGCGCTCGCGCTCGGCATCGGCCCGTCTCAATGCATCGAGGATGTAGGACATGTCAGTTCGCCACCGCGTCGGTCAGCAGGCGCGGTTCGTCCACTCCGATGGCGCGGTTGAGCTGCATGAAGGTCGTGGGGCCGGCGATGCCGTCGGGTCGCAGGCCCTGCGCGAGCTGGAAAGCGAACACCTTGCCGCGCAAGCCGGCGTCGAAACGCTGGGCCGTTGAAGGCGGTGCTTCGCCACGCAGGCGCGCCAGATCGGCCGCGAGCCGGTCGACCACCGGGCCGGTGCTGCCGTCGGCGACGACGTTGCGGTAACCCTCGGGCGCGCGCCAGAAGGTGGCGAAGTCGCCGCGCCACCATTGCGCCAGCGCCACCAGCGGCACGGCCTGCAGCACACCGCCCATGCGCAGCGTCGCCGCCTGCGCACTCAGGCCGACGAGCACGGCGTAGACCGGCTTGTCGTCGCCCGCCTGCAGCGTCAGGATGCCGGGCCGCCCGAGCTGGCGAATCTGGGCCAGCGTGCTGGAGCTCTTGAAACACGGCACCTGCTGGCGTTGCGCTGCCGCACACGGATCGGCCTCGGTCAGATCGAGCTTCCAGGCCGGCGCGAGTTCGCGCCAGGCCTCCCGTTCGTCCCCGGTCAGCTTGCCGAAGGCCGCCTTCAGCTCGGTGGCCGACAAGACCGGCGCGGGCGCCGCCACCGACGACGCGGCCGCAGAAGCCGCCGCGGCCGAGGCGGCGGCCACCGCCGCGGAGGCCGGTGCCGACCCCGCGGTCGCCGCGGGGCGCGCCGAACTCGCCGCACTCGCCACACCTGCTGCGCCGAGCGGGCCCGCAGCCCCACCGACGAAATACCAGCCCAGGCCGGCGATCAGCGCCGCACCCACGACCAGGCCACCCAGGCCCGCCAGGGCAAGCCCGAACCGGCCGCCGGGCACGAGCGCGCGCTTGGGCTTGCCGAAGACCTCGGCAGCGGCCTTGTCGACGATCTCGGTGTCGACGCGCGCGTTGCCTTCGGCATAAGCCCCGAGCAGCGCCCGGTCGCACAGCAGGTTGATGCGCCGCGGCACGCCGCGCGACAGCTCGTGCACACGCTTGCGCGCCGGCCGGTCGAAGGGCAGCGGCCGGTTCATGCCGGCGACTGTGAGGCGGTGGCGGATGTAGTGCGCCGTTTCCGATTCGGTCAGCGCACCGAGGTGGAAACGCGCGATCACGCGTTGCGCCAGCTGCTCCAGCTCGGGCCGGGCCAGCATGTCGCGCAGCTCTGGCTGGCCGATCAGCACGATCTGCAGCAGCTTGCGTTCGCTCGTCTCCAGGTTCGTCAACAGGCGCAGTTGCTCCAGCACGTCGGCCGAGAGGTTCTGCGCCTCGTCGATGATGAGCACGTTGTTCTGGCCGACCGCGTGGGTGCGCAGCAGGAAGGCGTTGAGCGGGTCGAGGTAGTCCTTGACCGTCGTCAGCCCCGGGCCGTGGTCGGGGTAGGGAATGTGGAACTCGTCGCACACCGACTTCAGCAGCTCGGGCACCGTGAGCTTGGGGTTGAAGATGTAGGCGACGTTGCAGCGCTTGGGGATCTGCTCCAGGAAGGCGCGGCACACGGTCGTCTTGCCGGCGCCGATCTCCCCGGTCAGCAGCACGAAGCCACCACCGCCACCCACGCCGTACAACAGGTGCGCCAGCGCTTCGCGGTGGCGCTCGCTCATGAAGAGGTAGCGCGGGTCGGGAGCGATCGAAAACGGCTCCTGCTTCAGACCGAAGAATTGCGCGTACATGGGCAGAGGATAGCGGTGTGGCCTTCAGGCCCGCCGCGCCGGCATCACGCCGACATCGCTTCACCCAGGCGCACGGCGCGCTCCGGCGCCCAGGCCGGGTTGAACTGGCAGGCGCCTTTGGGGAACAGCAGCACGACCGTGGAGCCGAGCAGGAAGCGGCCCATCTCGTCGCCCTTCTTCAAGCGCACCGGCGTGTCGGCATACCGCCACTCACGCACCTGCTTCACGCGCGGCGGGTTGACCACGCCGTGCCACACGGTCGCCATGCTGCCGACGATGGTGGCGCCCACCAGCGTCAGCACGAACGGGCCGAGCGCCGAGTCGAACAGGCACACGACCCGCTCGTTGCGGGCGAACAGGCCGGGCACGCCGCGCGCCGTGGTCGGGTTGACCGAGAACAGGTCGCCCGGCACGTGGATCATGCGCAGCAGCCGGCCGTCGCAAGGCATGTGGATGCGGTGGTAGTCCTTCGGGCTCAGGTAGATCGTGGCGAAGGCGCCGTCGTTGAACTGCGCCGCCAGTTCGGCGTCACCGCCGACCAGCGCAGTCGTCGAATAGTGGTGGCCCTTGGCCTGGAAGATCTGGTCGTGTTCGATCGCCCCGAACTGGCTGATCGCACCGTCGACCGGGCAGACCAGCGCCGTGTTCGCCAGCGGCCGCAACCCCGGCTTGAGCGCGCGGGTGAAGAACTCGTTGAAGCTGGCGTAGTGGGTGATGTCGCCATCGAGCGCCTCGTTCATGTCGACGCCGTAGCGGCCGATGAACCAGCGAATGATGCGCGTCGTCAGCTCGCCGCCGCGGTGCCCGGCCACGAGGCCGCCGAAGGAGGTGATCGCCTGTTTGGGCAGCAGGTACTGCGGCAGAACGTCGAGGCGGTCGGACACGGGTGGCGGTGGTCGGCGGTGAAGGCAGCGGATTGTATCGACGGGCACGGGCCATGGCCCGCCACGGTGCGGGCCATGGCTCCTTCGGGCGATGCCGGAAACGGCGGGTCCGGGAACACTGACTTCCATGCCGCACCTCCCGTGGCAAGCCCCGTCAACCCGACCTGCAAGGAAGCCTGAAATGAACACCGCCGCCACCCAGAAGCCCGCCACCGCCCCGGTTCAAACCCGCACCGGCGCCGCCGACCGCCCCAACCTCTACGTGCCGATCCACAAGGCGCTGCGCAGCCTGATGTGCGACACGCTGGGCCGGGTGGGCCGGCTCGACGTGCTCGACACCGACGAGACGGTCGGCACGCTCAACCAGGTCGAAACCCTGCTGGCGATCTGCCTCGACCACATCGAGCACGAGAACACGTTCATGCACACCGCGATCGAAGCGCGGCTGCCGGCCGGCTCGGCCCGCACCGGCGCCGACCACGCCGAACACGTCGAGACCATCGCCGCGCTGCGCGACGAGGTGGCGGCGCTGGCCGCGGCGCGCAGCGAGGAGCGCTCGAACCTGGCGCTGCGCCTGTACCGCCACCTGGCGCTGTTCGTGGCCGAGAACTTCCAGCACATGCACATCGAGGAAACCGTCAACGCCGCCGCGCTCTGGGCCCACTACAGCGACGCCGAACTGAACGAGATCCACGAACGCCTGCTGGCCTCGATCACGCCGCAAAAGCACCTGCTGATCGCACGCTGGATGGTGCCGGCGATGAACCCGGCCGAGCGCGCCGGCATGTTCGGCGCGATGAAGGTACAAACGCCGCCCGAGGCCCTGCTCGGCGTGCTGGAACACGTGCGTCCGCACCTCGACAACGCCGGCTGGGCCAAGCTGACCCGGGCCCTGGGCATGCCGCAGGTGCCCGGCCTGGTGGCCATGGGCTGAGCACGACAAGCCACTACGGGGAAAAAACGACATGAACAAATGGCTCAAACGGTCGGCCGTCGGCGCGCTCGCGCTGGTCGGCCTCGGCGTGGCGGCGCTGGTGGTCGGCGCGCAACTCGGTGAACGCAAGATGCAGCGCCGCATCGACGTCAAGGTCGCTCCGGTCGCGCTGCGCATTGATGCGGCGAGCGTCGAGCGCGGGCGCTACCTCTTCATGTCGCGCGGCTGCACCGAATGCCACGCCGGCGACGGTGCCGGCAAGGACGTGATCAACGACGGCAAGGGTTTCGTGGTGCACGCCCCGAACATCACGCCGGCGCCGGGCAGCGTCGTCGCCGCCTACACCGCGAGCGACTGGGTCCGCACGATCCGCCACGGCGTCAAGCCCGACGGCCGCCCGGCGATCGTGATGCCGAGCGAAGAGTACGCCCGCTTCACCGACGCCGACCTCGCTTCGCTGGTGGCCTTCCTGCGCCAGATGCCGGCCGCGACCGGGGGCGGCGCGAAGATCGAATTCCCGTTGCCGGTGAAGGCGTTCTACGCCGCCGGCCTGGTGCAGGACGCGGCCGAGAAGATCGACCACACGCTGCCGGTGTCACGCCCCGTGCCCGAGGCGGTCACGGCCGAACACGGGGCTTACGTGGCCAACAGCTGCATCGGTTGCCACGGCGCCGGTCTGTCGGGCGGCAAGGTGCCCGGTGGCCCGCCCGAGTGGCCGGCGGCGGCGAACCTGACCCGCGGCGAAGGCTCGGCGATGACCCGCTACCCCACGCCCGACAGCTTCGTCGCGATGCTGCGCAGCGGCAAGCGCCCGGACGGCAGCGCCATCAGCCCGGTGATGCCCTTCGCCGCGCTGAAGGAGCTGAGCGACACCGACGCGAAGGCGATCTACCTGCACCTCTTGGCGATCCCGCCGCGCGCGGCCGGGCAGCACTGAACCGCGGGCTCAAGCCTCGGGCGAGAGCTTGTCGGTCGCGGAAGCGGCCGGCAGGCCGTGCAGCACCCGTTGCGGGAACGGGATCTCGACGCCTTCGGCGTTGAGCAGGTCGAGCACCGCGAAGTTCACGTCGGAGCGCACGTTGCCCTGGCCGTTTTCCAGGTCGCCGACCCAGAAGCCGATGTTCAGGGTGATGCCGTCGGCGGCGAACTCGGCGAGCTGGCAGTTCGGTGCCGGGTCGGCGAGCACCCGCGGCACCTGCGCGACCGCGGCTTCGAGCTTGGTCCGCAGCGCCCGCACGTCGGTGCCGTAGGCGACCTGCACGGTGGTGCTGAGCGAGACTTTCGGGTCGGCCAGCGACGAGTTCTCGACCCGCTGCGTGATGAGGATCTCGTTCGGCACGATCGACTCGCGCCCGTTGAGAGCACGGATCACGGTGTAGCGGGTGCGGATGTCGGTGATGCGGCCCTCAAAACCGTCGACCTTGACCATGTCGCCGATGCGCAGGGACCGCTCGGCCAGCACGACGAAACCGCTGATGTAGTTGGCCGCGATCTTCTGCAGGCCGAAGCCCAGGCCCACGCCGATCGCCCCACCGAGCACCGACAGTGCCGTCAGGTCGATGCCGACCGCCGACAGCGCCAGCAGCAGGCCGACGAACAGCAGCAGCGCGCGCACGATGTTGGCCGCCATCTTGCGGATCGACAGCGTGTTGCCGGCGCCGTGCAGCAGCTTCTTCTCGATCGCCGCCGACAGCCACAGCGCCAGCACCATCACGAGGCCGGCCGTCAGCGTGCCTTCAACCACGTTGCGCAGCGAGATGTTCGCGGTGCCGACCTTCCATTTCAACTCGTCCATCGCGTCGAGCAGCAGCGGCAGCAGGCCGGTGACCCACAGCACGACAGCGATCCAGGCCAGCCACGAGATGCTGCGTTCGATCACCCGCACCCAGCGCAGGCCGGGCAAGGTGATGCCGAGCACACGCACGCTCAGGCGGATGACGACGAGCGACAGCAGGATCGGCACCGCCAGCTTGAACACCGCCGCGCGCACCGTGCCGGCCAGAACGAGCTTGGCCGCGAAAGCCAGCGCGAGGGCCAGCACCGGGAACAGCACACCGTCGAAGATGCGGCGGCCGAAGATGACCGAGGCTTCCGGCACGTTCGGCCCGCGGATCAGCCGCACGATCCCCCAGGCGAGCGCGAGGCAGCCTGCCAGCACCGCCAGTTCGGTCAATGCCCCGGGCTGCGCCAGCGAGCCGAGCAGGTCGTTGAGTTCGTCGGCGTTCAGGCTGCGCATCGTGGGCGGGCTCGTTTGATCATTGGCGTTATCCGCAAGGGGGCACTAAAGTTTAACGACGCCCCTGGCGCCATCGAAGAAGGGAGTCGACATGCTTTCCAACGCCGCCGTCACGACCATGCTGCCCGTCATCGACATGACGCGGGCTCGCGAGTTCTACGAACGCAGGCTGGGCTTCAAGCCGGGTGGCCTGAAGCCCGACGGCAAGTTCGTCTATTCCGTGGGCGGCACCACGCTGGCGCTGTTCCCCAAACCCGAAGGCACGAAGGCCGACCACACGGCCGTGAGCTTCCAGGTGCCCGACATCGGGCAGAGCATCAAGGAACTCAAGCGCAGCGGGGTGGTGTTCGAGGACTACGACTTTCCGGGCCTGAAGACCGTCGAGCACGTCTGCGTGCTGGGGGCCGAGAAGGCGGCCTGGTTCAAGGACACCGAAGGCAACTACCTCTGCCTGCACGAAGACCTGGCGGCCGACTGAACGCAGCGGTTCAGACGCCGGCCAGCACGCGCAGGTGCGCGGCCACGCTGCGCGCCAGCGCGCCGAGGTTGTAGCCGCCTTCGAGGCAGGACACGATGCGGCCCTTGGCGTGGCGGTCGGCCACGCCCTTGATGCGCCGTGTCATCCATTCGTAGTCGGCTTCGACCAGGCCGAGCTGGCCGAGGTCGTCTTCACGGTGTGCATCGAAGCCGGCCGAGATGAAGATCATCTGCGGGCGGAAGGCTTCCAGGCGCGGCATCCAGTTGGCCTCGATCATCTCGCGCACTTCAGGCCCGCGGGTGTAGGCGGGCACCGGCACGTTGACCATGTTCGTGCCCTTGGGCACCCCGCCACTGAACGGGTAGAGCCGGTCCTGGAAGATGCTGACCATCAAGACCCGCTCGTCGCCGGCGATGATGTCTTCAGTGCCGTTGCCGTGATGCACGTCGAAGTCGATGATGGCCACGCGTTCCAGGCCGCGCACGTCGAGTGCATGGCGCGCGGCGATCGCCACATTGTTGAAGAAGCAGAAGCCCATGGTTTCGTCGCGCGTGGCGTGGTGGCCGGGCGGGCGCACCGAGCAGAACGCGTTTTCCACGTCACCGTCAAGCACCGCATCGGTCGCGGCCACGGCCGCCCCGGCGGCGCGCTGCACGGCTTTCCAGGTGCCGGCGCTGGCGGCGGTGTCGGGGTCGAGCGAACGCAGGCGGCCGCCACTTTCCACTTCTTCGAGCACTTCGCGCAGTTCGGCAACGTAGCCGCTGCTGTGGGCGTGCGCCAAGTCAGCGGCCTGTACCAGCGGCGCCTCGCGGCGCTCCAGCGCCACGTCCAGGCCGCTGGCAAGCAGGTAGTCGTTGATCGCGTCGAGCCGCTGCGGGCATTCCGGGTGACCCTGGCCCATGTCGTGGCCGTGGCAGTCGGGGTGGCTGTAGAAAGCTGTGGTCATGTGCCTGATTCGACATTCTGAAAATGGGTTTTCGGGTAAGGTGGCCGCATGGACAAACGTGTAGACAAACCCCTTGCAACCCAGCTCACCGAACTGGTGGACCAGATTAGCACGATCATCGTGGGCAAGAAGACGCAGATCGAAGACTGCGTGGCCTGTGTATTGGCCGGCGGGCACCTGCTGATCGAAGACGTGCCGGGGGTCGGCAAGACCACGCTGGCACAGACCCTCGCGGTTTCGCTCGGCCTGCGCTTTTCGCGCACCCAGTTCACCGCCGACCTGATGCCTTCCGACCTGATCGGTGTCAGTGTCTACGAACGCAGCAAGGAAAGCTTTGTGTTCCATCAAGGCCCGGTGTTCGCGCAGGTGCTGCTGGCCGACGAGATCAACCGCGCCGGGCCGAAGACGCAGAGCGCGCTGCTCGAAGCCATGGAAGAGCACCAGGTCACGATCGACGGCGAAACCCGCAAGCTGCCAGAGCCGTTCTTCGTGATCGCCACGCAGAACCCGAGCGACCAGCTCGGCACCTACCCTCTGCCCGAGTCGCAGCTCGACCGCTTCCTGATGTGCATCACGCTCGGTTACCCCGACCAGGCAAGCGAACGGGCGCTGCTTGCAGGACACGACCGGCGCGAGGCGATCCACGGCCTGCGCGCGGTGATGTCGCCCGAGCAGCTGCTGGCCGCGCAGAAGGCGGTGCACGCGGTGCATGCCTCCGACGCCTTGCTCGACTACCTGCAGGCGCTGATCGCCGCCACGCGCTCGGGCCGCTGGTTCGTCGAAGGCCTGAGCCCGCGCGCCGGCATCGCCGTGTTGCGCGCCGCGCGCGCCCGTGCGTTGCTCGGCCAGCGCGACTACGTGGCGCCCGACGACCTGCAGTACGTGCTGCCACAGACCGTGGCGCACCGCCTCGTGCCGGTGGCCGGGGCCGGCCGCGGCCGGGTCGAGCAGGTACGGGCGATGGTCGAGGCGGTGCCGCTGCCTTGAACCCCGCGCGTCACCCTGCCCTCGCCGGCCTGCAAGTCTTCGAGCGTGGCTGGCTGTCGTCGAACAACGTGCTGGTACCCGACGAGGCCGGCGCCACGCTGATCGACACCGGCCACGTCAACCACGCCGAGCAGACTCTCGCGCTGGTGCGCCATGCCCTCGGCGGCGAGCCGCTGGCACGCATCGTCAACACCCACCTGCACTCCGACCACTGCGGTGGCAACGCCACGCTGCAGCGCGCTTTCGATGCCGCAGTGTTCGTGCCCGAGGCCTCGGCCGCGGCGGTGCGCGAATGGAGCAGCCACGGCCTGACCTTCGACCCCTCGGGCCAGCGCTGCGAGCGCTTCACGCTGCAGGGCACGACCCGCGCCGGCGACGTGATCGAAGCCGGTGGCCGCCGCTTCGAGGTGATCGAAGCGCCCGGCCACGACCCGCAGTCGACGATCCTCTTCGACGCGGAGAACGGCCTGCTGCTGTCGGCCGACGCACTCTGGGAAAACGGCTTCGGCGTCGTCTTCCCCGAACTCGAAGGCGAGCCGGGCTTCGACGACGTGGCATCCGTGCTCGACACGATCGAATGCCTGCCGGTGCAGTTGGTCGTGCCCGGCCACGGCGCCCCCTTCGGCGACGTGGCCGCAGCTCTCGCCCGATCACGTGCGCGGCTGGCCGCGTTCGTCGCCGAGCCACGCAAGCATGCGCGCCATGGCGCCAAGGTACTGATGAAATACCACCTGATGGAAGTGCGCGAGCAACCGCTGGCGGCGTTGTGCGACTGGGCCGCGAGCACCCCGTTGTTCTGCTCGGTGTGGGCCGCTCACGGGCGCACCGAGGCCGACAGCGCCAGCGAATGGGCGAAACGCCTGGTCGACGAACTGGTGGCGAGCGCTGCGCTGCGCCGACTCGATGCCCGCGTATTCGATGTCTGACGCTCAGGTGGGCGTCGGTGTGCCGGCCATGCGGTCGTACTTCAGGAAAAACTCGCGCGCCTTGGCCAGCAACTGCTTCTCCGACACATGATCGAGCGTTTCATAGGCCACGATGCGCTTCGCCGTCTCGGGCCGGTGCTTGTCGGCGTAGTGCTTGAAGTCGGCCAGCGCGACCTTCGGCCCGGTGACCAGCACCTCCGCGATACCGGCCAGCGCATCGCACACGTGCCCGAAGAATTCGTGTTCGCTGCGCACTTCGCTGCCGTGCTGGCGAGTGTAGTGAACGTGCGCCTTGACCTTGTCCGACGTGACCTGCGTCGCGTCGAATTGCAGCACTTGCGCGTTCTGGTGGTCGAGCCAGCTCACCGCGTGAATCGTTGTCATCGTCTGTTTCCTTTCGAGGCAGAGGGCGGCAGACGCGTGCGACGGCAACGCCCTGCATCACAACCCTTCACGAGAATCATGCCGGCGCCGGCGGCCACCGGCCTTGCGATGGGTCAAGCGTCACGCCGACGCGGCCACCGGCCCGCCGCAGCGGTAGATTCACTTTAGGATCCCGCCATGTCGAGCGCTTCCGCCCTGCCCCGCTGGCCTGCACTGCATCTTGCCGCCCGGCTGCGCGCGCGCTTCCAGCGCTGGCTCGAAAGCCGCATCGCACGCACCGACACGCTGCTGCTGACGCAGCGCAACGTCTACATCCTGCCGACCCGTGCCGGGCTGATGTTCGGCATCACGCTGATCGTGCTGCTGCTCGCGTCGATCAACTACCAGCTGAATCTGGGCTACGTGCTGACCTTCCTGCTGGCCGGCAGCGGCGTCGTGTCGATGCACCTGACACACGCCACGCTGCGCGGCCTCACCCTGCACCTGAAACCCGTCACGCCCGGTTTCGCCGGCGACCCGGCCGGGCTCGACCTGGTGCTGACGAGCCCCGACAACGCCCGCTTCGGCATCGGCCTGAAAGTCTCGGGCGCGGCCGACAGCACGCTGGTGTGGATCGACGTTCCTGCTGGTGGTCAGGCCTCGGCACAGGTGAGCTTCGTGCCGGCCACGCGCGGCCTGCACGACACGCCCGCGCTGAGTGCCGAAACGCGCTTCCCGCTCGGCCTGTTCCGCACCTGGGCGGTATGGCGGCCGGCCACGCAACTGCTGGCCTACCCGAAGCCGGAACAGCCGCCCGCGCCCTTGCCGGCAGCGCGCGCCGTGCCCGGCGGCAAGGGCCAGTCGCGCAGTGCCGATGGCGGCGAGGTAGAAGGCGTTCGCGCTTACCGGCGCGGCGACCCGCTCAAGCTCGTGGCGTGGAAGAAGGCCGCGCGCACGCTGGAAAGCGGCGGCGAACTCGTGAGCCGCGACACCAGCGCGTCGGCCCACCAGGAACTCTGGCTCGACTGGCAGGCCTGCGCTTCGCTCGCGCCCGAAGCGCGCCTGTCGCGCCTGGCCGCGTGGTCGCTGTTGGCGCACCGCGCCGGCGCCGAATTCGGCCTGCGCCTGCCGGGGCTGGACATCGCGCCCGACCATGGCGAAGCGCAGAAGCGCCGCTGTCTCGAGGCACTCGCGCTGTGGCGATGAGCGGCAGCCTCGTCCGGATCGCCCTGCCGCAGTGGCCGGGCTGGAGCCACCTGCCTCGCGAAGCGCGCGACACCTTGTTCCTGCTCGGCGTGATCGGCTGGACGGTGCTGCCGCACGCTTCGCACCTGCCGCTGTGGTGCACGCTGCTGACGCTCGTGGTGCTGTTGTGGCGGGTGCGGCTCGCGCTCAACAACGCGGCGCTGCCGGGCCGCTGGGTGCTGGTGGGCGTGCTGCTGCTCGCCGCCGCATTGACCTTCTGGTCGTTCCGCACCCTGCTCGGCAAGGAGCCGGGCGTCACGCTCACGGTCGTGCTGATGGCGTTGAAGACGCTGGAGCTGCGCGCGCGTCGTGATGCCTTCGTCGTGTTCTTCCTCGGCTTTTTCCTGATCCTGACGCACTTCCTGTACTCGCAGTCGCTGCTCGTTGCGGGCGCGATGCTGGTCTCGGTATGGGGCTTGCTGACGGCGCTGGTGCTGGCCCACATGCCGGTCGGCCAGCCCAGCCTGCGCCAGGCCGGCCGGCTGGCGGCGCGCACCGCGCTGCTCGGCGCGCCCATCATGGCGCTGATGTTCGTGCTGTTCCCGCGCGTCGGGCCGCTGTGGGGCGTGCCGCAAGACGGCCAGTCGAGCACCGGCCTGTCCAACAGCATGCGCATGGGCTCGATGAGCAAGGTCGCGCTCGACGACAGCATCGCCCTGCGGCTGCGCTTCGAGGGCACGCCACCGAAACCTGAAGCGCTCTACTTCCGCGGCCCGGTGCTGTCGCGCTTCGACGGCGCCGAGTGGCGCCCGGCCGCCGCCTCGCTGATGCTGCCGCAGCAGCGCCGCCGCAACCTGCGTGTCGAAGGCGAGCCGGTGCGCTACGAGATGACGCTGGAGCCGATGCGCCTGACGACGCTGCCGCTGCTCGAGGCCACCAGCAGCGCGCCGCAGATCGATGGCATGGCCACCTTCGGCATGGCCGACCTGCAGTGGTTCGCCGAGCGGCCGCTGTTCGAACGGGTGCGCTTCAGCGCCGAGGCCCACACCAGTTTTCAGCACGGGCCGGTCACGTCCACGCTGGCGCTGCAGGACCTGCTCGACCTGCCGCCCAGCTACAACCCGCGCACCCTCGCCTGGGCAGCGGCGATGCGGCGCGACCCGCGTTATGCCCAGGCCGACGGGCGCACGCTGGCGCAGGCGCTGATGCAGCACATCCGCACCGCCGGCTTCAGCTACACGCTGGCGGCCGACCCGTATGGGCGCGACGCCATCGACGAGTTCTGGCTCGACCGGCGCGAAGGTTTCTGCGAGCACTTCGCCGCGGCCTTCGTGATCGTGATGCGCGCGCTCGACGTGCCAGCGCGCGTCGTTACCGGCTACCAGGGCACCGACCCCTTGCCGGTCGACGGTTTTTACCTCGTGCGCCAGAGTTCGGCCCACGCCTGGGCCGAGTACTGGCAAGCGGGCGAGGGTTGGGTGCGCGCCGACCCGACCGCGGCGGTCGCCCCCGACCGCATCACCCGCAGCGCCAACCTCGTCGCGTCGCCCGGCTTCGTGGCCGGTGCACTGGGCAACGTGAGCCCGGCCCTGCTGGCGCGCTTTCGCGAAGGCTGGGAGCTCGTCAACAACCGCTGGAACCAGTGGGTCATGAACTACTCGCGCGGCCAGCAGCTCGACGTGTTGAAGAACCTCGGCTTCAGCGCACCGAGCTGGCAGGACCTGGCCATTCTGCTGGCCGGGGCCTTGAGTTCGCTGGCGCTGGTGGGCGCGGGCTGGGCCTGGTGGGACCAGCACCGCGTCGACCCCTGGGTGCGGCAGATGCAGCGCCTGCGCAAGGCGCTGAACCTGCTCGGCGTCGCGGCGGCCGAGCACGAAGCACCCCGCGCGCTGGCCGCGCGGGTCCGTGGACACTTTGGCACCCACGGCGAAGCGCTGGCCACGCTGCTCGATGCGCTCGACCGCCAACGTTACGGCCGCGACCACCTGGTCCGGCCCGACCGGCAACTCACGCGCCGCTTCGTCGCCGAGGCGCGCCAGATGCGGCTGCACCCTCGCGGATAATCGGGCGTTTCAGCGCCCGACCGATGTTGCCTCTTTCACTTTCCCGCGCACTCGCACTGAGCCTGCTGGCCTGCACCGTGTGCGCTGCGCTCGCGGCAACGCCGAAGCACAAGACCCGCGCCACCGAACCGGTGACCGACGGCGCCCCCGACACCGTGACCTACGGCCGGCGCGACGACGTGATGCAGTTCGGCGCCGAGCTGGCCGAGCGCCGTGGCCTCGACGCCACCTGGGTGCAGGCCGCGTTGCAGCGCGCACGCTACGTGCCGAACGTGGCGAGGTTCATCATGCCGCCGCCGGCCGGCACCGCGAAGAACTGGGCCGCCTACCGCGCCCGCTTCGTCGAGCCGATTCGGGTGCGCGCCGGCCTCGCGTTCTGGCGCGCCAACCAGAAGTGGCTCGCGATGGCCGAAGAGCTGTACGGTGTGCCGCCGGAAATCGTCGTCGGCATCATCGGCGTCGAGACGATCTACGGGCGCCAGATGGGCAACTTCCGCGTCATCGACGCGCTGGCCACGCTGGCCTTCGACTTCCCCACCGGCCGCAAGGACCGCAGCCCGTTCTTCCGCGACGAGCTCGAGAACTTCTTCGTGCTGTGCCGCAGCGAAGGCGTGGAGCCGCTGGAGCTGAAGGGCAGTTATGCCGGTGCGATCGGCATGCCGCAGTTCATGCCGTCGAGCTTCAACAAGTACGCGGTCGACCTCGACGGCGACGGCCACGTCGACCTGCACAACAACGCCGCCGACGTGATCGGCAGCGTGGCGCACTACCTGGCCGAGTTCGGCTGGCAGCGCGGCCAGCCCACGCGCTTCGACGTGGCGCCGCCGGTCGATGCGAGCGAGCGTGCGCTGCTGCTCGGCCCCGACATCCTGCCGAGCTTCAGCGCGCAGGAATTCACCGAGCGCGGCGCGCAGCTCGGTGCCGCGGCGCGGGCGCACGAAGGCAAGCTCGCGCTGGTCGAACTGCAGAACGGCGACGCCGCGCCGAGCTACGTGGCCGGCACGGCCAATTTCTACGCGGTGACGCGCTACAACTGGTCGAGTTATTACGCGCTGGCGGTGATCGAACTCGGCGAAGCGGTGGCGCGCGAGCTGGCACGCGAAGGCGCAGGCGCCGGCCGCTGAATGCGAGGCGCGGCGCTTACTGCCGCGCCGCCAGCACCACCCGCGCCCAGCGCGCGATCTGGCGAGGCATGGCCTGGAAGTGCGTGCCGTAGAGCGGCGCGCCGTAACGCAGCATCAGCAACACCAGCTTGGCGGCGAGTGCGTCACCGGTGTCGGCGAGCCGCTGCAGCATCTCGAACGCCGGTTCCCATTCGCCACGTTCGTAGAGCGCAATTGCTTCATCGAAACTTGCACTCGGCATCAGCCGGCCTGCGGCCTGGCGCGAGGCATGCGACGACACACCGCCGACCAGCGCGGCGCTGAGCACCATGGCCGCGCCCTGCCAGGGGTTGGTGCCGTGGACCCAGCGGTGCTGGGAGGGCGTGTCGGCGGCGAGGCTCGTGTTCATCGGGTGGCTCCGTGGTTCGTGGCGAGGCTGATCTCCTGGGCCAGCAGGCCCAGGCCGGCATGGCGTGACGCGGGCTGGTCGTCGAAGCTCATGGGCACGAGCCAGGGCAACACGGCCAGCACGGCAGCGAGCGCCAGGAACAGGTTGGTCACATCGAAGCCGCGCGCGCGGCGTGGCTTGCGGGTCGATCGACGATGACGACGACGAGGTTCGTTCATGGAAACACCTCCGGTGGCTGCACAGTGCACCGAGGGTTTCGGTGCTTTCATGAAGCAATACGGGAGGGCGCTGAAAAACCGGACGGCGAAGAATCAACTGCTCACAAAAGCGCCACGGCCAGCGGCACCAGTGGCGCGACCAGCATCACCGACAGGGCGAGCACGACACCGCCGATGATCCACATCAGCGGCGCCCAGGCGCGCTCGGGCGAGTGCCAGGCGGCACCCGGGTCGAAGTCTTGTGTATCGTTCATGTCCGCACTCCCTGTGCCCGGACCGATTCAGGGCCGCGAACCGTTCGCGGCGGGTGAATCGAGGCCGGTCAATGGGAGATACGGAAGGACGGGCCGGAAGCGGACATCACGTCCGCTCCGGCGTCTTCGCGCTACTGCTTCTTGTTGCCGAAGGCGCGCGCCACCACCACCCCGACGACCACGCCGAGGATGAACGCGCCGGCGATCAGCATCGTCGGATCGCCCGGGGGCATGACAACCCCCGACGTCGGCGGGCACGAAGCGCACGCGTTCACCGCTGACGCCTTCAGCGCGGCGGTCTCCTGCGCCATGGCCGGCAGGCCGGAAAGAAGCAGTGCCGCACCGGTCGCGCTCTTGATTCTGGTTTCCATGATGTTCTTTCGGAGTGTTCAGCTGAAATAGGCGGGCACCGAAGAACCGAGGTTCGGGCCTCGTTGCAGCCGCGTCGGGATGGTATCCGCCGGCAGCGCCTTTCCCGTTGCAGTTTCGAGGCGCTGCAACAACGCAAGCACGCCCTGGTAGGTCGGCGAATCGGCCCCGAGCGCACCGCGCAGGATCGGCTCGGCCTGCCTGACCACGGCCAGCGCCTCCGGTCCGCGCTGCAGGGCCGCGAGCGCCAGCGCGGTGTTCAGCGCATACAACTGCGTGGTCGGGTGCTCCGCGCCGAGAGCGCGGGCGCAATCCGCCTGGGCCTGGGACAGTTGTGCCAGCGATGGCTCGGGCAGGCCGTTCTGCATCAGCGCGACGCCTGTGAGCATGCGCCCGGTGGCCGCGATCCGGAGCGCGCCGCCCTGGAGCGCCCCACCGCCCAGAACGGCCAGGCCTTTTTCGGCCCATGCGCCCGCCTCGGCGGCATCGCCGCTTCGCAGCCTGTGGTCAGCCAGCGCGAACAGCGCAGCCGCCTTGAACGTGGGCTTCATGGCGACCTCGCCCCCCGATTGCCCGAACGCCCGCACACGCTCGAACAGCGACGGCAACTCGGGAGCGTCGGGCACCATCGAGCGCAGCCGGAATTCCAGCAACAGCGCTTCGATCTGCAGGAACGGCAGGCTGGCGTCGTTGGCCATCGACTGGAGCCGGGGAAGCTCCTGCAGCGCGGCGTCGAGCCGGCCGAGCCGCAACAGCGTCTGCGCCCGCTTGAGGAACAGGAAGCGGCAACTCTGCTCCTGCGGGCCCAGCGCTTCGACGCAGCGTGGCAACGCGACTTCGACCATCGCGAACGCCTGTGCAAAGCGTCCCGCACCGAACAGCAGGTTGACGTTTTCCCAGTCCATGTTGCCGACTTCACCCGGGTCCAGACCCTGCACCCGGCCGGCGGACTGTCGAAGTTCGCTCTGCAGGCTCAAGGCCGTGTCAAAGTGGCTCAGGTCCCGTTCGGCGCGGAACAGCGCCTGCCCCAACCGGAAGCTTCGCAAGTGGTCAGCGCCGAGCGCTTGAATCGCCGTCTGTCGCGCCGCCGCCAGCAGGTCACGCGCGCGCTGCAGATCACCCGCGTTGAGCGCGATCCATCCGGCCGCCTCGGCCAGTCTCGCATTGAGCTCGGCATCGGAGGACGGACGCCCGGGAACGGCCTCCGCCCCCTGCAACAGGCGCCCCGCCAACACGAGGTTGTTCATGCGCGCGGCATTGATCGCGTGGTCTGCGCGGGTCATGGCTTCTTCGCGAGGCTCTTTCAGTTCGCTGTGGATGCGGACCAGTTCGGCGTAGGTGCTGTCGGCCGTCGCGTACTCGCCCATGGACTCCTGGATCTTCGCGATGCCCCGCAGCAACTCCGCCTGCAGCCTCGGCTGCCCGGCCAGCCGCGTCAGCACGTCCTTGCGCCCGGTCTCCAGCAAGTCACGCGCGGTGATGTCGGCGCCGCGTGACTTCTCCTGGTCGGCGCGCTGGAAGATGTTCAGCATGAAGTCGCGCGCCGCGACCGCGCGGGCGGACTCTTCGCGAGCCTGCAGGCCCATCACGACCGCCACCGCCGCCACGCCGATCAGCGAGAGCACGGCCGACGCGCCCAAGCCCACGCCCCAGCGGTGCCGCAACGCGAACTTGGCCAATCGGTACGCGGTGCCCGGCGGCGTGGCCTGCACCGGCTCGCCGGCGAGCCAGCGGTCGAGGTCGACGCGCAGCGCTTCGACCGAAGCATAACGGCGCTCGGGTTGTTTGGCCAGCGCCCGCAGCGTGATCGCGTCGAGGTCGCCGGCGAGCCGCTTGTGCAGCGCCTTCGCTGTGTTGCCACGCGCCGCGGCGACGCTGTCGCTCAACGTGCGCCGGCTCGGCGCACGCGGGTCGAGGTCGACGATGGCCTGTTCGAGCTGTGCCGCCGACTCCATCTTTAGCTCGTAGGGCCGCTGGCCGCACAACAACTCGTAGAGCACCACACCGAGCGAGTACACGTCGCTCGCGGTCGTGAGCGCTTCGCCGAGCAACTGTTCAGGGCTGGCGTACTGGGGCGTGAGCGGCCGGCCGGCGACGCGCGTGAGTTCGGTCTCGTCGCGCGTCGTGCCTTCGGCTTCGACCAGCTTGGCGATGCCGAAGTCGAGCAAACGCACTTCGCCCTGCGCGGTGACGAGAATGTTGCCGGGTTTCAGGTCACGGTGGATCACGAGGTTGGCGTGCGCGTGCTGCACCGCCAGCAGCACCTGGCGGAACAGGCGCACACGGCCTTCGACGTTCAGCGCAGTCTTGTCGCACCAGACCGTGAGCGGCTCGCCTTCGACGTATTCGAGCGCCAGCCACGGCTGCCCAGAAGGCGTGACGCCGGCATCGTGCAGCGCCGCGATGTGCGGGTGGTTCAGCGACGCCAGAATGTCGCGCTCGCGGGCGAAGCGCTGGGCGAAGCTGTCGCGCTGTGTGCTGCTCGCGGTGCGGAACAGCAGCTTGATCGCGACCTGGCGCCGGAACGCGCCGTCGTCGCGCTGCGCCAGCCAGACTTCGGCCATGCCACCTTGCCCCACGTGGCGGATCAGCCGGTACGGGCCGACGCGGCTGCCCGGCAGCCACTCGTGCACCAGCGGTTCGGGCTCGACCGGCAGAGCCGGCAGCGTGGCCAGAAAGCCGTTGCCGCGCACCTTGGAGCAGGCCGCGAGCATCTGCTGCAGTTGGCCGAGCAAGGGGTGCGACTTGGCCTGCAGCCCGGCCAGCCAGCCGTCGAGCGCCGCGCCATCGAGCGCGTCGGCGGTTTCGTACAGCGCCGAGAGTTCCTGCCAGTCTGCTACCGGGTGCCGCTGCATGGGGCTTCTTGTCTCAGTTTTTCAGTTCGTTCGGGGCGAGCATAGGGGCCGCGCAGGCCGGCCGCAATCCGGCAAGCTTGGGGCTCGATCCACCCCTCTCATACGGATTCGGGCGGCCGGACCGGACGCGTTGGTGGACGCGGCCGCGGGCGGGCTGCTACGCTCGCCGCATGAGCCCCGACGAGCCCCACGCTCCGCCCCCCGAACCCGCCCTGGCCGACCCGCCGATCACGCAGCTGTTGCACCTGGCCGCCAGCGGCGACCGCGCCGCGCTCGACCGGGTCTACCAGTCGCTCTACCCCGACCTGAAACGTGTGGCTCGCGCCCGGCTGCGTGGCCAGGGCCGAGCCGACAGCATGGACACGACGGTGTTGGTGCACGAAAGCTTTTTGCGGCTCGTGAACGCGCGCGGCTTGCGGCTCGAAGACCGGCGCCACTTCTTCGGCTACGCTGCGAAGACGATGCGCAACATCATCATCGACAGCGCGCGCGAACGCCTGGCCGAGCGCCGTGGCGGTGGCGCAGAACACGTGACGCTCGGGGCCGACGACGCGCTGGCCGTGGCAGAGACGCAGGCCAGCGAAGAACTGATCCAGGTCGGCGACGCCTTGCAGGAACTGGCCGCGGTCGACCCGGAACTCGCCGAGCTGGTCGAGATGCGCTACTTCGGCGGCTACAGCGAAGCCGAGATCGCCGAACTGCAAGGTGTCACCGAACGCACGGTGCGGCGGCGCTGGGACAAGGCGCGGGCCTGGTTGTACCTGGCGCTCGGCAAGGCTTGACGCCGGCGGCTTCAACGCGCGAAACAGAGCCGGACCCACTCGTTCAAGGCCGCATCGCCGGGCGCGCTTTCAGTCACCTCGAGGCCACGCCCCAGTTCGCGGCTAGAGTCGAACCAGCCGGGGCCGCTCGGGGCTTCCTCCAGGTGGTCTTCGCGTTCCAGCGCCGACAGCGCCTCCGCGGTCACGTGCGCGCTTTCGCGCGCGGCCGCGGCTGGCTGGGTGCAATTGAATCGGGCCATGTTTGCTCTCCTTGCTTCACCGTGTCGATGAAGGAGAGTCTCGGGTTCGGAACGCACCGCGAATATCCCCGCGAAGGCGGAAAGACCGGCCCCTGGAGGGGCCTCCCCACGACGGGGGCACCCGCCCGATCGTCAGTCGGGAATGACGCTGACTTCCACGCTCATGCGCTGGTCGCCGCCACCGAAGATCACGCCGCGCAGCGGCACCACGTCGGCGAAGTCGGCGCCCCAGGTGAGCGTGATGTAGCGCTGGTCGGCGAGCTGGTCGTTGGTGGGGTCGAACTCGACCCAGCCGTGCAGCGGTGAATACGCGGCCACCCAGGCGTGCGACGCGTCCACGCCCATCAGGCGCTCTTCGCCGGGTGGCGGGTCGGTCAGCAGGTAACCCGACACGTAGCGTGCCGGCAGGCCCATGCCACGCAGGCAGGCGAGCATCAGGTGCGCGAAGTCCTGGCAGACGCCGCTGCGCTGGTACAGCACCTCGTCGACCGAGGTGCTGACGGTGGTGGCACCGGGCTCGAATTCGAAGTCGGCGTGGATGCGCTGCATCAGGTCGAAGACCACGTCGAACCACGGGCGGCCGCGCGTGAACGAGGGCGCGGCGTAGGCGCAGGCGGCGTCGGACAAAGGCACCAGCGGCGTCGGCTCGCTCATGCTCGCAGGCTCCAGATCACCAAGCTGCGGCTCGCGCCGGATCGTGTCGCGCACGGCTTCCCAGGTGATGTCGGCCGCTTCGGGAAGGGGCGGGCGTGGCAGCACTTCGACTCGGCAGTTCATGCGCACGCTCAGCACCCGGTGCGCGCCGTGCAGGCCGAAGTGGGTGACCATGTTGCCGAAGCTGTCGCGTTCGTCGCGACGCTCGTCGGCCTTGGGTTCGATCTGCAGTTCGTGCGAGATCAGCCTCTGCCACGGCAACGCGCGCGGCGTGAGGCGGGCGAGCTGCCACGATTGCGACACCGGCGCGGTGTACGCGTAGCGGGTTTCGTGTTCGACGTTGTAGCGTTTGGCGGTCATCTCACGCCACCAGGGAGAGCACGCTCCGCGAAGCCGCGTGCGAGAAGAACTTGAGCGCGAGCTCGTCCGAGACCGAACCCGCGGTCTTGCGCAGCAGGTCGAGCACCTCGGCCACGGCTGCGCTCTCGGGGTGCAGGTCTTGTGGCGTCAGGTTCGCCAGCGCCGCTTGCGCCGGTGCCAGCACGTCGCTCGCAAACCGGCCGTGGCTCAATTCCAGCTTGTTGATGTACTCGCCGATGCCCTTGACCTGGAAGGCCACCGAACGCGGGTTGCTCTCGTCGCGCAGCAGCAGGTCGAGCACCGGCAGCCACTCGGGCGCCACGAGGTAACGCGAACGGTAGGTGCCGGTCGAGTCGGTCAGGTCGAGCAGCCAGTCCAGCCCGTGGGCGCGGCCTTCGACCGTGGCCACCTGCAGAGCGACGCACAGCGCGCTCATGCGTTCGATGCGCCGGCCGAGCGAGAGAAAGCGCCAGCCGATGTTGCGTGTCATGCCGTCGAGCACGAAGCCCGAGAGTGTCATCATCGACGAGACCGCGCGGTCGAGCCAGGCCAGCGCCAGCGGCAAGGCCGCGCCGCGCTGGAACACCGGGTCGGCGGTGAGCTGGTTGAGCGTGCGCCAGTTGTCGGCCGACATGCGGTCGCGCAGGTTGAAGGCCACGCGCGAGAGCTGGCGCAGGCGCTGGCTCAGGGCTTCTTCGGGGTGGGTGGCGGCGCGCAGCAGCTCGACACTGGCGTCGTCTTCACCATCGATCAGGCCGAGGCGCTCGACCAGCACGAGCGACGGCGCCGCACCTTCGCCAGCCTCGGCGGTGTGGTCGAGCACACCGGCGATCGCGACGCGCAGGGCGCGCGCAGCGCTGTCGCAGCGCTCGCCGTAGCGGCCGTACCAGAACAGGTTTTCGGCGGCGCGCGAAGGCAGGTTGGCGCGTGCGCCGACCAGGTCGTCGGGCTTCACGGTGGTCGAGAGCAAGGAGAACGACGCGTTGACCGGGGCACCCGAGAGCACCCAGGTGTCCTTCGAGCGGCCACCGCGCTGCATTGCGATCACGCGTGAATCGCCACCGACCGCCACGCGCGTCAGGCCCCCCGGCATCACGCGGTAACCGCTCGGTGTGGCGACGGCGAACACGCGCAGGCCGACCGTGCGCGCCGTGAGCGCGTCACGGCGTGTGCCCTGCATCTGCATCTGCATTTGCGCACCCCGGAGGGCTGCGCGCATCGAGTCGCCACCCGCCCGCTCGAGCACCGGTGCCTGCGAGACGTGCACCCATTCCTGCGCCACATAACGCTGTGGGTGTGCGGCGACCTTGGCGCGCAACAGAATGCGCTCGTCGGCCGACAGGTCGGCGCCGAACACGGCCGGCTCGCGCACCGAGCGTTCGAGCGGTTTGATGATCAGCTTGTCGAGGCGTTTCCAGGCGTCGTCGAATGCGGCCGGCTCGCCGAGCCACCAGGTCGCGACCGACGGCATCTTCAGCGGCTCGCCGAGCAGCTCGCGACTCAGCTTGGGCAAGTAGCCGAGCAAGGCGCCGGACTCGAGCACGCCCGAGCCGAGCGCGTTGCCAAGCAACACGCTGCCGCGGCGCGCACAGTCGGTCAGGCCGGCCACGCCGAGGGCCGAGTCGGAACGCAGTTCCAGCGGGTCGCAGTAGTCGTCGTCCTGGCGGCGCAGGATCGCGTGCACCCGCTTCAGGCCGTCGACGGTCTTCATCCACACACAGCCGTTGCGCACTGTCAGGTCGCTGCCTTCGACGAGCGGAAAACCGAGGTACCGCGCCAGCAGCGCGTGTTCGAAATAGGTTTCGTTGTACGGCCCGGGCGTGAGCAGCACGACCAGCGGCGGGCCGTCGCCCTTGGGCGCCCAGCGCAGCAGCGAATCGCGCAAAGCGCCGAAGAACGACGCGAGGTGCTGCACGTTCAGGTCGCGGAACATCTGCGGGAACACGCGCGAGACGACCAGCCGGTTTTCGAGCGCGTAGCCCGCGCCCGAAGGCGCTTGCGTGCGGTCGTTGACGACCCACCAGTGGCCGTCGGGCGAGCGCGCCAGATCGGCGGCGTACTGGAACAGGTGCATGCCGCCCGGCGGGTGCACGCCCTGAACCGGGTGCAGGAAGCCGCTGTGGCCGAAGATCACCGAAGGCGGAATGGCGCCCGAACGCAGCAGCGTCTGCGGGCCGTAGATGTCACCGAGCACACGGTTGAGCAGGTCGGCGCGCTGCGCGATGCCGGTTTCGATTTCTTCCCATTCGACGGCCGAGAGCAGCAGCGGCAGCGGGTCGACTTCCCAAGGCCGGTCGGCGCCCTTCGGGTCGGCGTAGACGTTGTAGGTGATGCCGTTCTCGCGGATCTCGCGCTCCATCAGCGAGAGCGTGTCACCGACCTGCGGGCCCTCGCGGTCGGCCAGCGAACGAAGAAACGCCTCCCAGTGCGGACGAGGCGTGCCGGGCGACGCCAACAGCTCGTCGTAGCGACCTTCGAGCGGCGAGTAGCCTGACAGCAGGGATCGAAACATGGGGGGCGACTTGGTGGAACGGCGAGTTTGTCACAGCATGTGTTGCTGCGTGCCCGCGCCGCTAGCGCACCTGGCGCTGGCCGGCCAGCGCGCTCGCCACGCCGAGCGCGATCAGGCCCAGGCCGCTGGCCCAGCGACCCCACGCCGGCGCACCGGCCACACGCTGCAGGCGCGGCGCGAACCACGCGGCGAGCAAGGCATAGAGCAGGTCGGTGCAGGCGGCGATGCCGACGAACATCGCGCCCAGGCCGATCGCCTGCAGCAAGGGCGGCGCCTCGCCGTGCATGAACTGCGGCAGGAACGCGGCGAAGAACAGCGTGGTCTTCGGGTTCAGCAAGGCAACCAGCAGCCCCTCGCGGAACAGGCGCGCCACGGGCACAGGGACCAGCGCTGCCCCCGGCTCGACCGTCGTCGCAGGTGCGCGCAGCATGCGGATGCCGAGCCACACCAGATAAGCCGCGCCGGCGAACTTGACCAGCGTGAACGCGAGCGAGGACACCGCGAACAGCGCCGCCAGACCGACCGCAGCGCCGACCGCATTGAGGAAGTTGCCGCAGGCCACGCCCGCCACCGAGCTGACGCCGGCCGCGCGCCCCTGCGCCAGCGTGCGTGTCACGATGTAGAGCACGCCCGGCCCGGGCGTCACCGCGAGCACGAAGCTCGCCAGCAGGAAGGCCATGAACGCGGTGCTGCTCACGATCAGGCCTGCCGTGCCGCCTAGGCCGACGCCCTTCGCAAGTCGAGCGTGAACGGGAAGTTCGGGTTGCGCTCTTCCTTCGGCACGCTCATCAAGCCCGGCGTGTGGCCGGTGCGGAAGAAGCGCGCCAGGCGGCGGGCTTCGGCCTCGAGCGCGTTGATCGGGAAGGTGTCGTAGCTGCGCCCGCCGGGGTGGGCCACGTGGTACTGGCAGCCGCCCATCGAGCGGCTCATCCAGGTGTCGACCAAGTCGAACACCAGCGGCGCGTGCACGTCGATGCTGGGGTGCAGGGCCGACGGCGGGTTCCAGGCGCGGTAACGCACACCGCCGACGAACTCGCCGACCTTTCCGGTGGGTTGCAGCGGGATCTTGCGGCCGTTGCAGGTGAGCACGTGGCGGTCGCTGACGAGGCCGGTCACGACGACCTGCAGGCGCTCCAGCGACGAATCGACGAAGCGCGCGGTGCCGCCCTGGGCGCCCTCTTCACCCATCACGTGCCACGGTTCCAGCGCCAGCCGCACTTCGACGTTCACGCCTTCGGCCGAAAAATCGCCCAGCCGCGGGAAGCGGAAGTTCAGGTGCGGCGCAAACCACTCCGGCTCGATCTTGTAGCCCGACTCGGCGAGCTCGGTGATCACGTCGCCCAGGTCCTGGGTGATGAAGTGCGGCAGCATGAAGCGGTCGTGCAGCTCGGTGCCCCAGCGCTTCAGCCGCTCCGGCCGGTACGGTTTCATCCAGAAGCGCGAGACCAGCGCGCGCATCAGCAGCTGCTGCATCAGGCTCATGCGGGCGTGCGGCGGCATCTCGAACGCGCGCATTTCCAGCAGGCCGAGGCGACCGGTGGGGCCGTCGGGCGAGTACAGCTTGTCGATGCAGAACTCGGCGCGGTGGGTGTTGCCCGACACGTCGATCAGCAGGTTGCGCATCAACCGGTCGATCAGCCACGGCGGGCACTGGCCTTCCTGCGCGGTGATGCGCTTGAGTTCCGCGAACGCGATCTCGATCTCGTAGACCGAATCATTGCGCGCTTCGTCGACCCGCGGTGCCTGGCTCGTGGGGCCGACGAAAAGGCCCGAGAACAAGTAGCTCAGCGACGGGTGGTTGTGCCAGTACGCGACCATGCTGGTCAGCAGGTCGGGCCGGCGCAGGAACGGTGAGTCGGCCACGGTCGCGCCACCGAGCACGAAGTGGTTGCCGCCGCCGGTGCCGGTGTGGCGGCCGTCGAGCATGAACTTCTCGGTCGACAGCCGTGTCTCGTGCGCGGCCTGGTACAGGTGCGTGGCCTGCTCGACCAGCTCGCCCCAGCTGTGCGCCGGGTGCACGTTGACTTCGATCACGCCCGGGTCGGGCGTGACGCGCAGCAGCGCCAGGCGCGGGTCTTTCGGCGGCTCGTAACCTTCGAGGATCACCGGCAGCTTCATTTCGAGCGCCGTGTCTTCGATCGCGCAAACGAGCTCCAGGTAGTCTTCGAGCGCGGTGGCCGGCGGCATGAAGATGTACAGGCGCCCATTGCGCGGCTCGGCGCTCATGGCGGTGCGGGTGACCGATGCGGCCGACTCGAAACGCGCCGGCGCCGGCAGGTTCGGGGTCACGGTCGTGGACGACGCGCCATGGCCGTTTTCAGCGGCGAGCGCGGCCCGCGAACGGCCCGCGAAGGTGCCGTTCGTGCCGTTGCTGGCAGCCAGGCCAGCGCCGTTGCGGCCATCACCCGCGGCCTCGCCGCCGGCACGTTCGCCGAAGCGCAGGCGGCGGTACGGTGGCAGCGCCGCGAACGTCTGCGTCTGGTCGGGCGGGTAGACCCACGGCAGGTCGGTGTCCTTGGCCCAGGGCTGCGAGTCGAGCGGCAGGCGGTAGCCCATCGCCGAATCGCCGGGGATCAGGTAACAGCGTTCGCTGCGCAGGAACCACGGGCCGCTCTGCCAGCGCGAGGCACCCGACGGGTTGCGCGCCACCGGCAGCACATGGCCGACGATCTTGTCCAGGCCCTGCGTGAACACGTTGCGGATGCGATCACGTTCCAGCTCGTCCCCGAGGCGTGCATCGAACGGGTCGACGTTGATCGGCAGCTTGCGTTCGCGCCACAGGTAGTACCAGACGTCTTCGTGCGCCGGAAACACGAACTCCGGGTTCAGGCCGAGGCGCCTGGCCACGCCGGCGAGGAACTTGCGCGCTTCGACCTCGGTGACGCCATAGTCCTTGTGTTCGCTGGCGAACAGTTCGGGGTGCGTCCAGACCGGTTCCTTGTCCTTGCGCCAGAACAGGTTCAGCGACCAACGTGGCAACTGTTCGCCCGGGTACCACTTGCCCTGGCCGTAGTGCAGCAGGCCGCCTTCGCCGTACTTGGCGCGCAGCTTGTCCATGAGGTCGGCGCTCAGGATGCGCTTGGTCGGGCCCATGGCCTCGGTGTTCCACTCGCCGCCTTCGCGGTCGTCGACCGACACGAAGGTCGGCTCGCCGCCCTGCGTGAGGCGAACGTCGTTGCGGTTCAGGTCGGCATCGACCTGGTGGCCGAGCTTCTCGATCGTGGCCCACTGTTCTTCGGTGTAGGGCAGTGTGACGCGCGGCGCTTCCCACACACGCTCGACCGACATGTGGTGCTCGAACACGGTCTCGCAGTCGTCGATCGCGCCGCTCACGGGTGCGGCCGAGCCGGGCTCGGGCGAGCAGGCGAGCGGGATGTGGCCTTCGCCGGCGAGCAGGCCTGAGGTCGGGTCGAGGCCGATCCAGCCGGCGCCGGGCAGGAACACTTCGCACCAGGCGTGCAGGTCGGTGAAATCGATCTCGGTGCCGCTCGGGCCGTCGAGCGATTTGACGTCGCTCTTGAGCTGGATCAGGTAACCCGAGACGAAGCGCGCGGCGATGCCTAGGTGGCGCATCAACTGCACCAGCAGCCAGCCGGTGTCGCGGCACGAACCGCTGGCTTTCACCAGCGTTTCTTCGGGCGTCTGCACGCCCGGCTCCATGCGCACCAGGTAGCCGATGTCGCGCTGCACCTTCTGGTTGAGCGAGACGAGCCAGTCATTCATCGGCGTCTTCTCGCGCGATACCGAGGCGAGGTAGGCCTGGAACGCGGCAGCGTCTTGCAGCTCGGGGGCCTTGACCATGTAAGGCGCGAGTTCGTGCGCCACTTCGGCTTCGTACTTGAACGGGTAATGCTCGGCCGAAGGTTCGAGGAAGAAGTCGAAAGGGTTCAACACCGCCATCTCGGCGACGAGGTCGATCTCGATCCGGAACGAGGTGGTCTTGTCGGGGAACACCAGCCGCGCGAGGTAGTTCGACTGCGGGTCCTGCTGCCAGTTGATGAAGTGGGTGGCCGGCTCCACGCGCATCGAATAACTCAGGATGCGGGTGCGCGAGTGCGGCGCCGGGCGCAGCCGCACGATCTGCGGGCCGAGGTTGATCGGTCGGTCGTAGCGGTAGTGCGTGATGTGGTTCAGCGCGACATGGATGGACATTCAGGGCTCCAGAACTTCAGTGAGATGCGCGCAAAGGGGAACGGGCGCGTGGCCCGTGAAAAAACCTCAAGCCGCCACCGGGACGAGGAAGTCGCGGCTGATGCCCATGCCGAGCGTGCCGACACGTTCGAGAAACTGCGTCAGGTAGGCATGCAGGCCGGTCGCCAGGATCTCGTCGATGCGGCCGTACTGCAGGTCGGCGAGCAGGCGGCCGGCGCGGCGCTGGGTTTCGGTCGACTGTTCGTTACCCACCATCTTCAGGTTCGCCACCACCTCGTGCATGCAGGCCGCCAGCGAGCGGGGCATGTCGGGGCGAAGGATCAGCAGCTCGGCGACCTTCTCGGGCCGGATCACGTTGCGGTAGACCTTGCGGTAGACCTCGAAGCCCGAGACCGAACGCAGGATGCCCGACCAGTGGTAGAAGTCGACCTCGATGTCACGGCCCGGCGCGCCGCCGTGGTATTCGCTCTCGACGGCGTGGAACTTCACGTCGAGAAGGCGCGCGGTGTTGTCGGCGCGCTCCAGGAAGCTGCCGATGCGCAGGAAGTGGAAAGCTTCGTCCTGCAGCATCGTGCCCACGGTCACGCCGCGCGACAGGTGCGAGCGGAACTTGACCCACTCGAACAGGCTGCTCGGGTCGCGCAGGTAGGAATCGTTGGCCACCTTGCGCTGGAATTCGAGCCAGGTCTGGTTCTGCGTTTCCCAGACTTCGGTGGTCAGCGTGCCACGCACGGCGCGCGCGTTTTCGCGCGCCGCCTGCAGGCAGTTGCGGATGCTCGAGCCGTTGTCTTCGTCGCTCACCATGTAGCGGATCACGCTGGCCGGTGTGACCTCGCCGTGGCGCTTGGCGAAGTCACCGGTCAGCTCGCTGATGCTGAGCAGGCCTTTCCAGCCCTTGTCGGCCGCGTCGGCCGATTGCGGCAGCAGCGACGCCTCGTAGTTCACGTCGAGCATGCGGGCGGTGTTTTCGGCGCGCTCCATGTAGCGCGCCATCCAGAACAGGTGATCGGCTGTGCGTGAAAGCATTCTTTCGTCTCCGTGCCTCAGGCTTCCAGAACCCAGGTGTCTTTCGTTCCGCCACCCTGCGAAGAGTTGACGACCAGCGAACCTTCCTTAAGCGCCACGCGGGTCAGCCCGCCCGGCACCATCTGCACGTCCTTGCCGCTCAGCACGAACGGTCGCAGGTCGATGTGGCGTGGCGCGATGCCACTTTCCACATACGTCGGGCAGGTCGACAGGCTCAGCGTGGGTTGTGCGATGTAACCCGTGGGGTTGGCGAGCAGCGCGGTGCGGAAGTCTTCGATCTCGGCCTTGGTGGAAGCCGGGCCGACCAGCATGCCGTAGCCGCCTGCGCCGTGCACTTCCTTGACCACAAGTTCGGCCAGGTTGTCGAGCACGTACTTCAGATCGTCTTTCTCGCGGCAAAGATAGGTCGGCACGTTGTGCAGGATCGGCTTTTCGCCGAGGTAGAACTCGATCATCTTCGGCACGTACGGGTAGATCGACTTGTCGTCGGCCACGCCGGTGCCGATGGCGTTGGAGAGCGTCACGTTGCCGGCGCGGTAGGCCTTCAGCAGGCCGGCGCAGCCCAGGGTCGAGTCCTTGCGGAAGACCTCGGGGTCGAGGAAGTCGTCGTCGACACGGCGGTAGATCACGTCGACCCGCTTCGGGCCCTGCGTGGTGCGCATGTAGACGAAGTTGTCCTTCACGAACAGGTCCTGGCCCTCGACCAACTCGATGCCCATCTGCTGCGCGAGGAACGCGTGTTCGAAGTAGGCGCTGTTGTGCATGCCCGGGGTGAGCACGACGACCGTGGGTTCGTTGACCGACGCTGGCGCGACCGAGCGCAGCGTTTCGAGCAACAGGTCGGGGTAATGCGCGACCGGCGCCACGCGATGCCGGCTGAACAACTCGGGGAAGAGCCGCATCATCATCTTGCGGTCTTCGAGCATGTAGCTCACGCCACTGGGCACGCGCAGGTTGTCTTCGAGCACGTAGTAGTTGCCGCTGCCGTCGGGGTTGGCGGCGCGCACTATGTCGATGCCCGAGATGTGCGAGTAGATGCCACCCGGCACGTCCACGCCCATCATCTCGCGGCGGAACTGCGCGTTGTTCAGGATCTGCTCGGCGGGCACGTGGCCGGCCTTGATGATCTCCTGGTCGTGGTAGACGTCGTGGATGAAGCGGTTCAGCGCGGCCACGCGCTGGGCCAGGCCCTTTTCCATTTCCTGCCATTCGTGGGCCGGGATCACACGCGGGATCAGGTCGAACGGGATCAGGCGTTCGTTGCCGTGGCCGTCTTCGTCCTTGGCGCCGTACACCGCGAAGGTGATGCCGACGCGGCGGAAGATCATTTCGGCCTCTTCGCGGCGCGACAGCATCACGTCGCTCGGCTGCTCGGCCAGCCAGCGCTCGTAGCCCTGGTAGTGCTCGCGCACCGCACCGGCGCTGGCATGCATTTCGTCGAAACTGGGTCTCATGGGCACGTCTCCTCGGGTGCAGGTTAGCAAATTCCAGGCCACGACCGGCGCCGATTCAGGAGCAGAAGCAAGTTACCACGCCGGGCGATGGTGCCAGTAGCGCAGCGCCACGTCACGCTGGCATACACCCTCGGCAGAACCCCCGGCTTGCCAACGCCACGCGCCGCAGGCAGGGCTGGTGCGGAGCACGATGCCACGGTCGCGGTAGCGCTGCAGCACGTCGGGCGCCGGGTGGCCGAAGCGGTTGCGGTAGCCGGCCTGGAACACCGCGGTGGCCGGGCGCACGGCGTCGAGGAACGCGCCGGTCGACGAGGTGCGGCTGCCGTGGTGCGGCGCGATCAGCACGTCGCTGCGCAGGGCTTCGGGCTGGCCGGCGACCAGCGCAGCTTCCTGGTCACGCTCGATGTCGCCGGTGAGCAGCGCGCTGCGCCCGCCTTCGCGGGCTTCCGCGACCCGCAACACGCAGGACATGGCATTCGACTTGAGGCCGCTGTCGTAGTCGGCCTCCGCCGGTCGCAGTACGTCGAAATGCACACCGTCCCAGACCCACGACTGGCCGGCGCTGCAACGCCGGCTCTGGCGGGCCGCGGCGAGCACCGGGTGCTGGAACTCGAGCGAACTGAGCACCTCGCCCACCGGCATCGCCTTCAGCAACGCGGCGGCACCGCCGACGTGGTCCAGGTCGCGGTGGCTCAGCACCAGCGTGTCGATGCGGGATTCGCCGCGCGCCCGCAGCAGCGGCAGCAGCACCCGCTGGCCGGCATCGCTTTCGCGGGAGTACTGCGGGCCGGCGTCGAAGAGCAGCACATGGCCGCGGGTTCGAACCAGCACGGCCGTGCCCTGCCCCACATCGAGCGCCAACAGCTCGAAATGCCCGGCCTCCGGTGCGTCGCGCGGTGGCATCAGCAGGGGCAGTGCCAGCGGCAAGGCCAGGGCCCGCACCCGCCACGGCAACGGCAGCACTGCCAGGGACGCGGCGAGCAAGCCGGCGACCTGCGCCCACAGCGGCGCGACCGGCACCGACCACACGGCACCGGGCACCAGCCCGAGCAGGCCGAGCCAGGTGTTGAGCTGCTGCACGAACCAGGCGCCGGCCGCCCAAAGCGGCACCAGCACCACGCCGAGCAAGGCCAGCGGCGTGATCACGAGCGTGACCAGCGGAATTGCGACCAGGTTCGCGGCGAAGCCGACCAGCGACACCTGCTGGAAGAACACCAGCGACAGCGGCGTGAGGCCCAGCGTGGCGATCAGCTGGGTGCGCAGGCCGGCACGCGCCACGCCGACGAGGCGCAGCGGCCAGCGGCGCCAGCCGCTGGCTTCGGTGGCCGGCACCTCGGTGTTTGCAGGGGCTGCCGATGCCATCAGCAAGCCGACGGCGGCGAACGACAACCAGAACCCGGCCTGCAACAAGGCCCAAGGGTCGAGCGCTGTCACCACCACGCCGGCGGTCAGCAAGACCAGCGCCCACGGCCAGCGCAGCCCGAAGGCTTGCAGCAGCGTCACGGTGGCGAGCATCCAGACCGTGCGCTGCGCCGGTACGCCCCAGCCCGAAAACAGCGCGTAGGCGACGGCCAGCGCCAGCCCGCCCCAGCGCGCCGCGTGCGGCACCGGCAGCCACAGCGCCAGCCGCGCACTGCGGCGCCACAGCGCAGCCACCAGCACGCCGCTGAGCCACGCGAACATCGTGATGTGCAGACCGCTGATCGACACCAGGTGCGCGACACCGGTGTTGCGGTACAGGTCCCAGTCTTCGCGCTCGATCGCGCCCTGGTCACCCACAGCGAGCGCGGACAGCACGCCAGCGGCGCGGCGGTCGGGCACGCTGGCTTCGATGGCGTCGCGCACACGCTGGCGCAGGCGCTCGACGGGGTACCCCGCGGCGGCGTGCAGCAGCGCCGGTGCTGGCGCGTCGCGCACCGCGCCGGTCGCTCGCACGCCCTGTTCGAACAACTGCAATTCGTAGTCGAAGCCGTGCGGGTTCAGTTTGCCGTGCGGCTGACGCAGGCGCAGCGTGAACGACCAGCGCTGGCCGGCGCGCAGCTCGGTCTGCGGCTGCGTCAGCGCCGCGTCTTCGTGCCAGCCGCTGTACCAGCCGAGCGTGAGCAACGCTGGTACCCGCACGGACTGGCCATCGAGCTGCGCCGCGTCGACCTCGAAGCGGAAGCGCAGCCCGGCGGCACTACGTTGCGGCAGGCTCGCCACCGTGCCGGTGACACGCAGGTCGCGGCCTTCGAGCGCGATCGGCAGCTCATCGGCCAGCCGCAGCGACGCACGCCAGCCCGACGCACCGAAACCCAGCAAGACCGCGCCGGCCAGACCGGCGATCAAGGCCGAGCGCCAGCGCAGCGCTGCGCACAGGCCCGCTGCGCCCAGCACCACCGCCGCGATCGACAGCGAAACGCTCCACACGGTGGGCTGCTGCAACTGCAGCGCCACGCCGGCCAGCCACGCCAGCGCCGCACCGGCCAGACGCCAGCCGGTGTTTGCTGATCTCCCCATCGCTGCAGTGTAGGATTTGGCGCTTCCGAACCGACCCCCACGAACCCATGCCCAACGCTGCCAGCTCCATCTACGACCGGCTCACCGAACGTGGCATCACGCTGCCCCCGCTGGCCATTCCCGCGGCCGCCTACGTGCCCTTCGTGCGCAGCGGCAACCTGATCTTCATCTCGGGCCACATCGCCAAGCGCGACGGCAAGGCCTGGGTCGGCCAGCTCGGCCGCGACACCGACACCGCCACTGGCAGACAAGCCGCCCGCGCGATCTGCATCGACCTGCTGGGCACGCTGCACGCGGCCATCGGCGACCTGAACAAGGTCGAACGCATCGTCAAGGTGATGAGCCTCGTCAACAGCACGCCCGACTTCACCGAACAGCACCTCGTGACCAACGGCTGTTCCGAGCTCCTGGGCGAGATCTTCGGCGAACGCGGAGCTCATGCGCGCAGCGCTTTCGGCGTGGCGCAGATCCCGATGGGCGCGTGCGTCGAGATCGAGATGATCGTGGAGGTGGCTTGAGCGTGGCCGGCACGCGCGCGAGCGGCATCAACCCCAGCCTTCTGCTCGCCGGCACGGCGCTGGTCTGCATCGCCGCCGTCGCGGCCGCCCTGGTCTCGCAGCATGTCTACGACATGCAGCCCTGCCCCTGGTGCGTGTTGCAGCGCGTGATCTTTCTGACGATCGCGCTGGCCTGCGGCCTGGGGCTTCTTTGGCGCAACCGAATCGGCCGCATGGTGACGATCGGATTGGCGTTGCTGCTGACCGTCTCGGGCATCGCGGCCGCGCTGTGGCAGCACTTCCAGGCGGCGGCATCGGCCTCGTGCAACCTGACGCTCGCCGACAAGATCGTGAGCGGCTGGTTGCAACTCGACAGCCTGCTGCCCGACGTGTTCTCGCCCCGCGCGAGCTGCGCCGACGCCGCCGTGAACCTGCTCGGCGTGCCCTACGACTTCTGGAGCCTGGCGCTGTTCATCGCGATCGACGGCGTGTTGACGCTGGCGCTGATCACCACGCTGCGCCGCGCCTAGGAAGCGGGCGCCGCGGCGGGGCACTGGCCCGACCCGGCGCTCAGGCCGACCGGAATCGACATCAGCCAGCCGCGCAGCGTGCGGATCAGCGTGCGCCCGCAACGCTCGGCGAGGGGCTGGGCTCGCTCCATCCGCTCGCTGCCACCCTCGGGGTAGCGAAAGGTCTTGTGCGCCGCGTTCTCGTCTCCGACCCGCGCGCTGGCATCGGTCAAGGCGATGTCCATCGACTCGGCGAAGAGTGCCGCACTTTCGTCGGTCAGGCGCCGCCCTTGCGATTCAAGCCACAGCGGCACGACGCCGGACGCGCTCGGGCCTGGCGATGGAGGGGCGGCTGCCGCCACGATCAGCGGCGCAGACACCACGCGCACCGTCTGCGCATAGGTGACCGTTGAAGCGCCCGGCGCGAAGATGCGCAACGCGTTGTCGAGCACCAGTGCGCTTTGATCCTGCGTCATTGAAAAAACCGGGGCGCTTTCGATCAGCCAGTCGGTACCGGCCGGTTCGGTCACAGTCAGCAAACGCTTGCTGCCGCCGACCGACATTCGCTGCAGGCCTGCCTGCATGAGCTGCTGGTGGGTGAAGCCGTCGAGCACCGGTGCAAACGGTTCGAGCACCCGGTCGGCGGCGAGCTGCAGCTCGTCTTTCTGTTTCTGACGCGCGGCGTTCGTGACCAGGCCATGCGCCAGAACCGCCGCCAGAAAACCGACCGGCCCCGGCACCACGTACAGCATCGCGCCGGTGCCCATGCCGGCGGCGTCGTGGCTCACACCGCCGCGGTAGACCACCTTGTCGACCGAGGGCAGGCGCAGCGACCACGAACGCAGCGGCACGTCGTTCCGGATGCTTGCATCGGGTGCGGAAGCAGCCGGTGTTGGCGATGCGCCGGTGGCAGCCGTTTGTGCCGCGCTGCCAAATGCCGACGCCGCCAGCAGGCTGCCGGCGAGCCAGGCCGCCGCCGCGTTCAAGGCGAGAGTGGCTTGAGCAACTCGTCCTTGCCGAGCTCAAGCACCTGGAAGTACGCGTTCGTCAGGCCCGGGAACTTCGGCGGCTCGTCCCAGGCACCATCGGCGCTTCGCAGCACACGCAGCTGCTGGTACCACTCGAGGCTCATCGTTTTCAGATCGATCAGCGCACCCGATCCGAACAGGGCAGCCTTCGGGTCGCTGGTCGGAATGTAGGCCGAGTAAGTGCGCTCGAAGCCGATCAGCGTGACATCGACGAGCAGCAGTTTGTCGATGCCGTACTTCTTCTGCAGCGACGAAAAGTCCTTGCGCGCGAGATTGGCGCCGCTCGCCGGGTTGTTGGGCAGATCGTCGACCTTGATCGGCTCCTGGATCACGACCGGTTCGGCACCACGCTTGCGGATCAGTTCGGCGATCATTTCCTTCAGCTTGGGCAAGTCTTCGTAAGTCAGCGTGCGTGCATGGCTCGTCAGCGACGAATTGGCAATCGACGCTGCCGCAAGGCACAACAGGCAGCTCGCACCCGGCAGATGGGTATCGACCTTGGGCAACGGCGACATCGCCACGCCGATGCGCGCGCCCTGCGTGCCGAGGGACTTGGAGGTCATCGGCACTGCGGGTTGCGGCGGCGTGACACATCCTGTGAGGAACAGCAAGGCGCACACAGCGGCGCCTGCCAGGCTGGCTCGAAAGTTCAAGTGACACTCCCCTTTTGAATGGAACCGGCCCGTTCTGCCGGCTCGTCTTTTGTCGAAGCAAGCACGTTATCAGCGCGCTCACGGCGCGGGCAACAGTGTTCTCCCGCAGCCGTGCGAAACGCCCCACTGTGATGGCGACCACGCCCCCGCAGCGCCCCGATCGCCTTGTCAGAACCGCCGACGCGTCTCATGCTCGGCTCCCCCACGACGAACCCCACGGAGACTCCCATGACACGCTTCAGAAAAAACATTTGCGCGGCACTCGCTGCCGCCGCCCTCGGCGCGACTGGCGCGTTGATGGCCCAGGCCAGCGGCCTGACCCGCACCCTGGTCGGTCGGGCCGACGTGTCGGTGCCGGGGCGCGAGGCGGTGGTCGCACGCGTCGAAGTCGCCCCGGGCGCCAAGGCCGGGCGGCACACGCACCCTGGCGACGAAATCAGCTACGTGATGGAAGGCGAAGCGACCTTGCTGATCGACGGCCAGGCCCCGCGCATCGTGAAGGCCGGCGAGTCGTTCGTGGTCCCGGCCGGCGTCGTGCACGACGCCCACAACGACGGCGCCGCACCGATCAAGCTGGTCGGCGTGTACGTGGTCGAAAAAGGCAAGCCACTCGCGTCGCCGGCCCCGTGAACGGTCGAGCCGCCGTTCAAGCGGCGGTGACGCGCGTCGCTTTCATCGCCGGAATGCCGAGCGCCTTGCCTTTGCGGGCGCGCTTGCCCGCGTAAGGCGCGAGCGCGGCGCCCTTGAGCGTTTCGTCCTTGGCCTTGGCGCTGCGGCCGGTGCCCTGCACCAGCAGCGCCTGCGCGAACGCGGCCACGCTGACGAGCGCGTCTTTCGCTTCCAGATCGATCAGCGTCAGCCCGCGCCCGCCGTTAGGCTGCAACTTCAACTCGTCCAGGCCGAAGACCAGCAAACGGCCGGCCATCGACAGGCAGGCCACCTGCGTCGCGCTGTGCACCGGGCTCGGCGGCAGCGGCTTCTCGTCGGCTTCGAGCGAGAGGAAGCCCTTGCCACCCTTCTGCCGCGACACCAGATCGCCGACCGTGGCCAGCAAGCCGAAGCCCCCCGTTCCGGCAAGCAGCAAGGTCTGCTGCACCGGCCCGGCGTGGTAATGCGAAGGCTGCGTGCCCGTCTCCAGATCGATCAAGGTCGTGATCGGCTGCCCGTCACCTCGCCCACTGGGCAGGATGCTGACGGCGACCGAGTACACACGCCCGTTGCTGCCGAAGACCAGCAGCACATCGACGCTGCGGCACTGGAAGGTGCCGTGCAACGAATCGCCGGCCTTGAACGCGAGCGTGGCGGCGTCGACCTCGTGGCCCTTCAAGGCACGCACCCAGCCTTTCAGGCTGACGACGACGGTGACCGGCTCGTCGACGATCTTGACTTCGGCCACGGCGCGCTTCTCGGTCTGGATCAGCGTGCGACGCTCGTCGCCGTGCTGTTTGGCGTCAAGCTCGATCTCCTTGATCACCGTGCGCTTCAAGGCGCTCGGGTTGTTCAGGATGTCTTCGAGCTTGGCCTGGTCGGCGCGCAGTGCCGCGAGCTCCTGCTCGATCTTGATCGCCTCGAGCCGCGCCAGCTGGCGCAAGCGGATTTCGAGAATGTCTTCGGCCTGCCGGTCGCTCAGCTTGAAACGTTCGATCAGCGCCGGCTTCGGCTCGTCGGCCGCACGGATGATCCGGATCACCTCGTCGATGTTCAGCAGCACGAGCTGCCGGCCTTCGAGCACGTGGATGCGATCGAGCACCTTGGCCAACCGGTGCTGCGTGCGCCGCTGCACCGTGGCCATGCGGAACTGCACCCACTCGGCGAGGATCTGGCGCAGGCTCTTCTGCGTCGGCCGGCCGTCGGCGCCGATCATCGTCAGGTTGATCGACGCCGAACTTTCCAGGCTCGTGTGTGCGAGCAGGATCGTGATCAGCTCCTGCTGGTCGATCGCGCGGGTCTTGGGCTCGAACACGAGGCGCACGGCGGCGTCCTTGCTCGACTCGTCGCGCACCGCGTCGAGCACGCCGAGCACGGTGGCGCGCAGTTGCGTCTGCTCGGTCGACAAGGTCTTCTTGCCGGTCTTGACCTTCGGGTTGCTCAGTTCCTCGATCTCTTCGAGCACCTTCTGCGTGCTGGTGCCGTGCGGCAGCTCGGTGACCACGAGCTGCCACTGGCCACGCGCCAGGTCTTCGATCTTCCAGCGCGCCCGCAGCTTCAGGCTGCCACGGCCGGTGGCGTAGGCCGCGCGGATCTCTTCGACGCTGCTGATGATCTGGCCGCCGCCCGGGTAGTCGGGGCCGGGGATCAGCTCGGCGAAGTCTTCGTCGCTCAAGCGTTCGTTGCGGATCAGCGCGATCGCCGCCACCGCGATCTCGCGCAAGTTGTGGCTCGGCACTTCGGTCGCCAGACCGACCGCGATGCCGCTCGCGCCGTTGAGCAGCACGAAAGGCAGGCGCGCCGGCAACAGCTTCGGCTCTTCGGTCGAGCCGTCGTAGTTGGGCGTGAACTCGACCGTGCCTTCGTCGATCTCGTCGAGCAGCAAACGTGTGATCGGCGCCAGGCGCGCTTCGGTGTAGCGCATCGCCGCCGCGCCGTCGCCGTCGCGCGAGCCGAAGTTGCCCTGCCCGTCGATCAGCGGGTAACGCTGCGAGAAGTCCTGCGCCATGCGCACCATCGCATCGTAGGCCGCGGCGTCGCTGTGCGGGTGGAACTTGCCGAGCACGTCGCCGACGACCCGCGCGCTCTTCACCGCCTTTGGCCCGCTCGCGGTCGTGAACGCCAGGCCCATGCGTTCCATCGAGTACAGGATGCGGCGCTGCACCGGCTTCTGGCCGTCGCACACGTCGGGCAAAGCGCGGCCCTTGACGACGCTGAGCGCGTACTCGAGGTAGGCGCGTTCGGCGTAGCTCGCGAGGCCGACAGCGTCGCCACCGCCGCCTTCTGGCGCGGTGAAAAGATCAGGTTCCGGGGTCATGGACAGGGAGGTTGGGAAAGGCGGATGGCCCGGCCGCCATCGCACAGCGAGCGGTCGGACCCGGTTTCAATTCAACGTGGAAAGCGCTCGCGCAGTTTCAACTTCCAGAACTTGCCAGTCGAAGTGCGCGGCACGGCGTCGATGACTTCGTAACGGTCGGGCAACTGCCACTTCGCGAAGCCGTGCTTGAGCAAATGCGCGCCCAGCTCGGCCGGGGTCGCATTCTGCCCCGGTTTCATCGCCACGCAGGCCAGCGGCCGTTCGCTCCACTTCTCGTCGGGGATCGCGATCACGGCCGCCTCGGCGATGGCCGGATGCGCCATCAGCGCGTTTTCCAGATCGACCGAGCTGATCCACTCGCCGCCCGACTTGATCAGGTCCTTGGTGCGGTCGGTGATGCGCACGAAACCCTGCGCGTCCATCGTCGCCACGTCGCCGGTGCGCAGCCAGCCGTCGGCGGTGAACTTGTCGGGCGCCACCGGCACCTCGTGGTACGAGCCTGTGATGAACGGGCCGCGCACCTGGATCTCGCCCATGCTCGTGCCGTCGTGCGGCGCGTCGCTGCCGTCGTCAGCGCGGATGCGCACGTCGACCAGCGGCACCGGCATGCCAGCCATCGCGGCGCGACGGAAACGTTCGTCTTCGCCGGCGTTCTCGATCTTCGACGACACGGTCGCGAGCGGCGAGGTTTCGGTCATGCCCCAGCCTTGCTGCAGCCACACACCGTGGCGATCGAACGCGCGGATCAATGATTCGGGCACGGCCGCACCGCCCACCATCGAGCGCATGCCGTTCGGCAATTGCCAGCGGCCGGGCTCTTCGGTCAGCGCACGTTCGAAACGCTGGATCAAACCGAGCCAGATCGTCGGCACGCCGACACACAGCGTGGGCGGCTGGGCCTTGATCAGGTCGAGCAGATCGTCGGGGTGCAGGTGCGGGCCGGGGAACACGAGCTTCGCGCCCATCATCACCGCGCCGTACGGCAAGCCCCAGCAGTTGGCATGGAACATCGGCGTGACCGGCAGCAGCACGTCGCTCGTGCGCAGGCTCCAGTTCTCGCCTAGGCAGCCGACCAGCGTGTGCAATACGGTCGAGCGGTGCGAATAGACCACGCCTTTCGGCCGCCCGGTCGTGCCCGAGGTGTAGCAAATGGCGACGGGGTCGTTTTCGTCGTGCGCAGCGTAGGTGAACGTGTCGGGCGCGGCGCCGGCGAGCAGCGTTTCATAGTTGTCGAACTCCGCCGCCACCGGCGCGCCGGAGAACGGGAACACGATCACACGTTCGAACTTGTGCAAGTGAGCAAATTGCTTGTACAGCGGCAACAACACGTCGTCGACGATCAGAAAACGGTCTTGCGCGTCACCCGCGATCCAACCGATCTCGTCAGGCGCCAAACGCAGGTTCAGCGTGTGCATCACGCCGCCGGCGGCCGGGATGCCGAAATAACACTCCAGATGTGCGTGGTGGTTCCAGCTCAGCGTGGCGACGCGATCGCCCTTCTTGATGCCGAGCTTTTGCAGCGCTGATGCGAGCGCGCGGGTGCGCCGGTGAATCTGCGCGTAGTTGTGGGTTCGCAGCGTCTTGTCGGGCAAGCGCGAAACAACGCGGTTGTCAGGAAAGAGGTGCCCCGCGCGGTCCAGCAAGTGGTTCAGCGACAGCGGCACATTCATCATCGTGGCGTGCATGATCTTGTCTCCTGTTTTTCGCCATCATGCCGCACCCTGGAGACGCTGCTGCACCAACGCCGCATGCTCGCTTTCCAGCATCGCCATCACGATCAGCGAGTCGTAGCCGCTGTCGGTGCGCACGCTCTCGCGCAGCCTGCCCTCTTCGACAAAACCTTCAGAGCGATACAAGGCCTGCGCACGCACGTTCAGCGCTTTCACGTCGAGCCAGAACCGGTGCGCACCCAGATCACGAAACGCCATCTGCGCCAGCAGCCGGATGCAGGCGCGGCCGACACCCTGCGCCTGCACGGCAGGCAGTAGCACGATGCGTTTGAGCTCGACCGAGCGGTGCGGGTTGCGGCAACCCTGCAGGATCACGAAGCCGGCCGACGGGTAACCCGCGCCGGCCTCGACGATGAAGTGGCGAAAGTCGGGAAAGCGGATCGCGCCTTCGTGCTGGGTGCGCTCCCAGGGCGTGATGAAGGGGCGGTTGGCGGCGTCCTGCTCGACGGAGATCACGAAGTCGAGATCCGAGGTCATCGTCGGGCGCAGGCGCACCGAAGTCGTTGTCACGGCTGCCGCCTCACACATCCACCTCGACATCGTCGCCGTGCAGTTCCATCAAGTCGCGCCGCGCCTGCGCTTCACCCTTGCCCATCAGCTTGGTCATCGAAGCCACGGTCTCCGTGAAACCCAGGGCCGCGAACTCGACCTGCAGCAGGCGACGGGTATCCGGGTTCAGCGTCGTGTCCCACAACTGCTCGGCGTTCATTTCGCCCAGGCCCTTGAAGCGGCTGATGCTCCACGAGTTTTCGCGCGCGCCTTCCTTGCGCAATTTGTCGAGCGTGGCCGTGAGTTCGCCTTGGTCGAGCGCGTAGATCTTGGCCGCAGGTTTCTTGCCCCGCGCCGGCGCGTCGATGCGGAAGAGCGGCGGTTTGGCGATGCAGATGTGGCCGGTCTCGATCAGCTTCGGGAAATGGCGGAAGAACAGCGTCAGCAGCAGCACCTGGATGTGCGAGCCGTCGACATCGGCGTCGCTGAGGATGCAGATCTTGCCGTAGCGCAGGCCGCTCAGGTCGGGTGTGTCGGTCGCGCCGTGCGGGTCGACACCGATCGCCACCGCGATGTCGTGGATCTCGTTGTTCGCGAAGAGCCGGTCGCGCTCCACTTCCCACGCGTTGAGCACCTTGCCCCGCAGCGGCAGGATCGCCTGCGTTTCCTTGTTGCGGCCCATCTTCGCGCTGCCACCGGCCGAGTCGCCTTCGACGAGGAACAACTCGTTGAGCGACAGGTCGCGGCTCTCGCAATCGGTCAGCTTGCCGGGCAGCACGGCCACACCCGAGCCCTTGCGCTTCTCGACCTTCTGGCTGGCGCGCTGGCGTGTCTGCGCCTGTCGGATCACGAGTTCGGCGAGCTTTTTGCCGGAGTCGACGTGCTGGCTGAGCCACAGTTCGAGCGAAGGCTTCACATACGTCGAGACGAGCCGCAGCGCATCACGCGAGTTCAGCCGCTCCTTGATCTGGCCCTGGAACTGCGGGTCGAGCACCTTCGCGCTGAGCACGAAGCTGGCACGCGAGAACACGTCTTCGGGCATCAGCTTCACGCCCTTGGGCAGGAGGCTGTGCATGTCGATGAAACCCTTCACGGCGCCGAACAGGCCGTCTTTCAAGCCCGACTCGTGCGTGCCACCGGCCACCGTAGGAATCAGATTGACGTAGCTTTCGCGCATCACGTTGCCGTCTTCGGTGAAGGCGACACACCAAGCCGCGCCCTCGCCTTCGGCGAAGTTCTCGGTCTCGCCACCGTCGGCGTAGTGCGCGCCTTCGAAAAGCGGGATCACCGGGTCGCTGACCAGCGCCTGCATCAGGTAGTCGCGCAGGCCGCCCTTGTAGAGCCACGTCTGCCTCTCTTCTTCATGCCGGCCGGTCTTCTCGACAGTGAGCGTGACCATCACGCCCGGCATCAAGACCGCCTTGCTGCGCAGCAGGTGTATCAGCTCCGCCTTCGGCAGTTCGCCGCTCTCGAAGTATTTCGCGTCGGGCCAGGCGCGCGCGCTGGTGCCGCTCTTGCGATCTGCGTTGGTGGTCTTGCGGAGCTTGAGCGGCTCGATCACGTCGCCACCGGCAAAGGTGATCGACGCGACCTGCCCTTCCCGCCACACGCTCACTTCGAGCCGCTTGCTCAGCGCGTTGGTCACGCTCACCCCCACGCCGTGCAGGCCGCCCGAGAAGCTGTAGGCACCGCCCGCGCCCTTGTCGAACTTGCCGCCGGCATGCAGACGGGTGTAGACGATCTCGAGCACCGGCACCTGCTCTTCGGGGTGCAGGCCGAACGGAATGCCGCGCCCGTCGTCTTCCACGCTGACCGAGCCGTCGCCGTGCAGCGTCACGTCGATGCGCTTGCCGTGGCCGGCGAGCGCTTCGTCGGCCGCGTTGTCGATCACTTCCTGGACGATGTGCAGCGGGTTGTCGGTGCGGGTGTACATGCCCGGCCGCTGTTTCACCGGCTCCAGGCCCTTCAGGACGCGGATCGACGCTTCGCCGTAGTTGTTTTGCTTGCTTGCCATGGGCGCGGATTCTAGGAGCCTGCAAGAATCACCCGACATCACAGGAGGTGTTATGCACACGCGCGCACTCGGCCGCTCGGGCCTGCAAGTCTCCCCACTCTGCTTCGGCGGCAACGTGTTCGGCTGGACCGCGGACGAAGCCACCTCGTTCCGGCTGCTCGACGCCTGGGTCGATGCCGGTTTGAACTTCATCGACACCGCCGACATGTATTCGCGCTGGGCGCCGGGCCACACCGGTGGAGAGTCGGAAACGATCGTCGGCAAGTGGTTGAAGAAGACCGGCAAGCGCAGGCAGGTCGTCATCGCGACCAAGGTCGGCAAGGACATGGGCGACGGCAAGGTCGGCCTGGCGCCGGCCTACATCCGCAGCGCGGTCGAGGCCTCGCTGAAACGTTTGCAGACCGACGTGATCGACCTGTACCAGTCGCACGACGACGATCCGAAAGTGCCGCTCGCCGACACGGCCGGCGCGTATGCCGACTTGATCCGGGCCGGCAAGGTGCGCGCGATCGGCGCTTCCAACTTCACGGCCGCGCGCCTGTCGGAAGCGCTCGCGGTGAGCGCAGCGCACGGGCTGCCACGCTACGAATGTCTGCAGCCGCTCTACAACCTCGTCGAGCGCCCGGCCTATGAAGCCAAACTCGAAGCGGTGTGCGTAGAACACGGGCTGGGCGTGATCAACTTCTACGCACTGGCGAGCGGCTTTCTCAGCGGCAAGTACCGTTCGGCGGCCGATCTGGGCAAGAGCCCGCGCGGTGAAGGCGCGAAGAAGTACCTGAATGCGCACGGTCTGGGCGTGCTCGCCGCGCTCGACAGCGTGGCCACGCGCCTGAACAGCACTCCCGCGCAAGTGGCGCTGGCGTGGCAGATCGCGCGGCCGAGCATCACCGCGCCGATCGCCAGTGCGACCTCGCTCGACCAGCTGAAGGGCTTGATCGGCGCAGCCACGTTGACGCTCGATGCCGACGCGATCCGTTCCATCGACCTCGCGAGCGTCAAACCCCAGTGACTGGCGCGAGCCCGCGCACTGCAGGCCGCGCCGCGATTGGCTACAGTCCCGGATGACTTCAACGCCCGCCCCGACAACCCTCTCGATGAAACAGGTGCTGATTTGCGGCGCCTTGATCGTCACGCTCTCGATGGGCATTCGCCACGGCTTCGGCCTGTGGCTGCAGCCGGTCACGATGGATCGCGGCTGGTCGCGCGAGACCTTTGCGCTGGCGATCGCGATCCAGAATCTTTCATGGGGCATTGCCGGCCCGTTCGCCGGCGCCTTGTCCGACCGCTTCGGCGCGTTCAGGGTATTGGTCGTCGGCGCCTTGTTCTATGCCTCGGGGCTGATCTTCATGGGCCTGTCGACTTCGGCGATCGGCTTCATGGGCAGCGCCGGCCTGCTGATCGGCATGGCGCAATCGGGCACGACCTACGCGGTCGTCTACGGCGTGATCGGGCGCAACGTGGCCGCCAACAAGCGCAGCTGGGCGATGGGGGTCACGGCGGCGGCGGGCTCGTTCGGCCAGTTCCTGATGGTGCCAGTCGAAAACGGCCTGATCAACGGCGTGGGCTGGCAGAACGCGCTGTTCATCCTGGGCCTCGCGGCGCTCGTGATCTTGCCGCTCGCCTTCGGCTTGAAGGAGCCTGCGGTCGCGCCGGTGAAGGGGCCGCAGCAGAGCATGAAGGCCGCGGTGAGCGAGGCCTTCTCGCACCCGAGCTTCCTGTTGTTGATGGCCGGTTATTTCGTCTGCGGTTTCCAGGTGGTCTTCATCGGCGTGCACATGCCGAGTTACCTGAAGGACAACGGCCTCACGCCCGACGTGGCGACCACCGCGCTGGCGCTGATCGGCCTGTTCAACGTCGTCGGCACCTACGCGGCGGGTTCGCTCGGCGAACGTTTGCCGAAGAGGTACATCCTCTCGTCGATCTACGCGCTGCGGGCGGTGGCGATCACGGTGTTCCTGAACGTACCGCTCACGCCGTGGAGCGTCTACGTCTTCGCCGCGGTGATGGGCACGCTGTGGCTCTCGACCGTGCCGCCCACCAACGCGCTCGTCGCGCAGATCTTCGGCGTGAAGTACCTGTCGATGCTTGGCGGTTTCGTGTTCCTGAGCCACCAGGTCGGCAGCTTCCTCGGCGCCTGGCTCGGCGGCCGGCTCTACAACATGACCGGCAGCTACGACGTGGTGTGGTGGCTCGCGGTAGCGCTCGGCGTGTTCGCCGCGCTGATCAACCTGCCGGTGAAAGAGCAGGCGATCGTGCGCGCGCAACCGGCACCGGCATGAAGCTGCGCCACGCGCTCATGTGGCTGGCGTCGGTGGCGGTGCTGCTGCTCGTGTTCGCCGCCTACCTGCGCCCCGGGATCGTGATGACACTCGCCGACCAGCTCTGGAGCTGTTTCTGATGAGCGGTTCAAGCCACGGCGGCGGCGACGCATCGGCCTGGGTGCGGCGCTGGTCGCATCTCGTGGCGCCCGGCGCCACGGTGCTCGACGTGGCCTGCGGCTCGGGTCGGCACCTGCGCTGGTTCGCAGAGCGTGGCTGCCGCGTGACCGGCGTCGACCGTGACGAGGCCGCGCTGGCGCTGTCGCGCGGCATCGCCGACACCGTGACGGCTGACATCGAATCGGGCCCCTGGCCACTGGCCGGCCGGCAGTTCGATGCGGTGGTCGTCACGAACTATCTCTGGCGCGAGTTGCTGCCGACGCTGGTCGGCAGCGTGGCCGAAGGCGGCGTGCTGCTTTACGAAACTTTTACTGCCGGCAACGAGAGCGTCGGCAAACCCTCGAACCCGAAGTTTCTGCTGCAACCGGGTGAACTTCTGCGGGCCGCGCAGGGTCTGCGCGTGGTGGCGTTCGAGGAAGGTTTCGCGACCGACCCAGAGCGCTTCGTGCAACGGCTCGTCGCAGTGCGCGAGCGCGCCGGCGGGGCCGGGCCGGCACGCTACCCGCTCCAGTGAGGGCCGGGCCTGCCCGGGCAGGTAAAATCTCGGGATTCAGAGGAACCCGCATGAAAGTTATCAACGGCAGCATCGTGGCGCTCGTCACGCCGATGCTGGAAGATGGCAGCGTCGACTACCCCGGCCTGCGCCGCCTGATCGACTGGCACGTGGCCGAAGGGACCGACTGCGTCGGCGTGGTCGGCACCACCGGCGAGTCGCCGACCGTGTCGGTCGAGGAGCACTGCGAGATCATCCGCGTGGCCGTCGAGCACGCCAGAGGGCGGGTGCCGATCATGGCCGGCGCGGGCGGCAATTCCACTGCCGAAGCGATCGAACTCTCGCGCTACGCGCTGAAGGTCGGAGCCGACTGCACCTTGTCGGTCGTGCCCTACTACAACAAGCCGTCGCAGGAAGGCATCTACAGCCACTTCAAGGCCATCGCCGAAGCGGTCGACATCCCGATGGTGCTGTACAACGTGCCCGGCCGCACGGTGGCCGACATGCAGGTCGAGACCACGCTGCGCCTGGCGCAGGTGCCGGGGATCGTGGGCGTGAAAGAAGCCACCGGCGAAATCGACCGCGCCTCCTGGTTGATCAAGCGTGCGCCGGCAGGCTTCTCGGTGTACTCCGGCGACGACGGCTCGGCCGTCGCGCTGATGCTGCTGGGTGGCCACGGCAACGTGAGCGTCACGGCCAACGTGGCGCCGAAGCTGATGCACGAGTTGTGCGTCGCCGCGATGGCCGGCCGCGCCAGGGAAGCGGCGGCGATCCATTTGAAACTGATGCCGCTGCACACCCAGTTGTTCGTGGAGCCGAGCCCTGCGCCCACCAAATGGGCGATGGCCAAGCTCGGCCTGTGCGGCCCCACCCTGCGCCTTCCGATCACACCGCTCACGCCCGCAGGGCAAGCCGTGGTCGGGCAGGCCCTGCTCGACGCCGGACTCCTTTGACGCGCGTTCTGCGCGCCGACCCTCACCCATTGCCGGGGCGCCGCGCCGATTCGGTTCGCTTGTCCGCCCCTTTCCGGAGAAACCCTTGAGCCGTTCCCTTCCCTTCGTTTCGCTGCGCGGCCTCGTGCTCGCAGCCAGCCTGTCTTCGCTGTTCGGCTGCACGGCCGTCGGTGACGCGCTGAGTGGTGACAAGATCGATTACCGCAGCGGCGGCTCGAAAACGCCGGGCCTCGACGTGCCGCCGGACCTGACCCAACTGACACGCGACTCACGCTACCAGCAGACCCAAGGTGCAGCCGTGAGTGCCGCCTCGTACCAGGCCGCCCCGACGGTCGCGGCAAGCTCGCCGGCCGCCGCGGCCTCCGCGCCGGCCACTGTCGCACCGCAGGCCATTGGTGACATGCGCATCGAGCGCCTGGGCAACGAACGCTGGTTGCGCAGCAGCCTGACGCCGGAACAACTGTGGCCCCAGCTCCAGGCGTTCTGGAAAGAGCGCGGCTTCCGCATCACGACCGACGACCCGGCGGCAGGCGTGATGGAAACCGACTGGGCCGAAAACCGCGCCAAGCTGCCGCAGGACTTCGTTCGCTCGTCGATCGGCAAGGTGCTCGATGGCCTGTACTCGACCGGCGAGCGCGACAAGTTCCGCACCCGCATCGAGCGCAGCGGGGGCGGCAGCGAGATCTACATCGTCCACCGCGGAATGATCGAAGTCGTCACCGGCCAGGGCCGGGACAGCACCATCTGGCAACCGCGCCCTTCCGAGCCCCAGCTCGAAGGCGAGTTCCTGTCGCGGCTGATGCTCAGGCTCGGCGCCAAGGAAGAGGCCGTGAAGGCCGCGGCCATCACCCCGGGCGCGGCAGGGGCACCGGCGCGCGCTCGCCTCGTCGAGGGGCAGGCTGCCGCCTCGTTGCAGGTCGACGACAGCTTCGACCGCGCCTGGCGCCGGGTCGGGGTCGCGCTCGACCGCAGCGGTTTCACGGTCGAAGACCGTGACCGGGGCCAGGGGCTCTACTTCGTGCGTTACGTCGATCCGGCCAACATGGGCAAGGAAGAACCCGGTTTCTTCGCCAAGCTGTTCGGCCTCGACAAGAACGACAGCGGCCCGGCCAAGTACCGCGTCTCGGTCAAGGCCGCGGGTGAACGCAGTGTCGTCAGCGTGCTCGATGGCCAGGGCGCGCCCGAGACCACCGAAGCCGGCAAACGCATCGCCGCCACCTTGCTCGAAGAGCTGAAGTAAGCCGCGCTCGGGCGCGCCCGGCGATGCGCTTTTGCAGCTTGGGCAGCGGCAGCGGCGGCAATGCCACCGTGGTCGAAACCACCAGCGGCTCGCGCACCAGCCGGGTCTTGATCGACTGCGGTTTCTCGGCGCGCGAGCTCGAGACCCGCCTGGCCCGCGCCGGCCTGCGCAGCGTTGACCTCGACGCGGTCTTCATCACCCATGAACACGGTGACCACGTCGGCTGCGCCATGACGCTGGCGCGACGCCACGGCCTGCCGCTGTGGATGAGCCGCGGCACCTGGCGCGCCATCGGCGAGCCCGACGTGGACGGCCTGCTGCAGTTCGCGCGCGACGGCCAGGCGATCGGCGTCGGTGACCTGATGCTCATGCCCTACACCGTCGCCCACGACGCGCAGGAGCCCTTGCAGTTGCGGCTCTCCGACGGCGCGCGTCACCTCGGCGTGCTGACCGACGTCGGCTCGATCACGCCGCACCTGCTGGCGAACCTGCAAGGCTGCGACGCGCTGCTGCTGGAGTGCAACCACGACCGCACCATGCTGGAGGAGTCGCGCTATCCGGCGTCGTTGAAAGCGCGCATTGGCGGACGCTACGGTCACCTCTCGAACGACACGGCCGCAGAGATTCTTCGCGCCTGCATGCATGGTGGCCTGCGCCATCTGGCGGCGGCCCACCTCAGCGAGCAGAACAACCGCCCCGCATTGGCCCGCGCCGCGCTGGCCCAGGCGTGCGGCGGGCTGCCGAACGACATCGTCGTGGCCGATCCGGCGCTGGGTTTCGGCTGGCTCGGCTTGTGCTGAAGCCCGGCGTCACACGGCACTCAACGTAGCCCCGCGGGGGCGATAACCCTTGGGATAGGCGTGACCCCATCGACACGGTAAAGTGGCCTGCGACGCGTTCGCATTCTCATTACCATTGTCAGGATTGCATTTGGCCGCCCATGAATCACGATCACTCCGCCCCTTCCCGGTCACAGGCCGCCGTGCTCCTGCGGCGGCCATCCGCGTCGATCTGGTTGCCGCTGGCGACCATCATGGCGGCCACGTTGGCCTGGATCGCCATCCCGGCGAACCGACTCGCTGCGTTCGTGGCCGAAAATGGGCCGGTTGAAAGCGCCACGGCCGTTCTCTACGCCTTCGCCGCAGCCGCCGTTCTGTTCGCGGCCGACTCCGGGTCGGATTGGAAGACGCCGGCAGCACTCGTGATCGGCATCGCCGGGCTGGTGGCACGCGAACTCGACCTGCACCGCACCGCCACCAACGACAGCGTGCTCCGCGTGTCCTTCTACTATGGCCACGCGCCGCTGTAAACCCGTCTCTTCGCGCTGGCTGCGGTCGGCCTGTTCGTGCTGGCAATGGGCTACCTGGCGCTTCGGCACGTCGTGCACCTGCTGCGGGCCTTGAAACACGCCCATCCCCTGGCCGTCACCGTGTTGGTCTTCTTCCTGTCCGGCATCGTCGCCAAGGCGTTCGACCGGCGCGTCGGCATGCTGAAGGAAGATTTCGGGGTCGCGCTGTCCTTGCCTGCTGCGGTCTGGGCGCAGTCGATCGAAGAAACACTGGAGGCCTGCCTGCCGTTGCTGATCGTGATCGGTGCGTACCAGGTACGCAGCGCCCGAGACAAGCGGCCATGATCTGTGCGAACGCGCAACAACGAAAAAGCCGCCCGAAGGCGGCTTTTTCACAACCGGTGTGAACCGATTTACTTCTTGACAGCGTCGGCAGCCTTGCCAGCGGCATCCTTGGCAGCGTCGGCAGCCTTGCCAGCAGCGTCCTTGGCAGCGTCAGCGGCCTTGCCAGCGGCGTCCTTGGCAGCGTCGGCAACGGCGCCGGCGGCAGCCGAGCCAGCGGCCATCGTGCCCGAAGCGGCGGCAGCAGCAGCCGAAGCGGCGGTGTCAACAGCGCTGGCGGCAGCCGATGCAGCAGCAGCGACCATCGGCGCAGCGGCGGCCGAAGCTGCGGCAGCAGCGGGAGCCTCTTCCTTCTTGCCGCAAGCGGCAAGGGCAACGGCGGCGACGAGGGAAGCGAGCAGAAGCGACTTATTCATGTGTGTCCTCAAAGATCATTAGGGTCGAACAATTACCGGTAATTGTGGGAACCCCAGCCTTCGCAGAGCCCCAACGTTCGCAGGCAAGGAACGCTCGAGCGTGTCCAGTGCCTAGCCTTCGATTATAGCCAGCTCTAGGGAGATTCCCTAGAGGCCGGTCGTCGAGGCCGGGAAGCCCTCTTCCGAGCGTTGCAAAACCGCATCAAACAACTCGCGGCAGCGCAGGCCTTCCGCCGCCTCATGGGAGCGCTGACCACGGTAGTGAATCGGGTCGGAGAGGCGCACACTCAGCAGGCCCGGCGCGAGCAGGATGGTCGGCATCTGCCCGGTTTCGAGCTCGGTGTTGGTGCGGCAATGCACCACATGCGCCCACGTCTGGCGCCACTCCACCCAGCGCGGGTGGCGTCTTGCAAGCTCCGAGAAGTCCTCGGCCAACAGCGTGAGCCGCCGGTGCGACGCGGCCCACTGCGCGAGATGTTCGACGACAGCGCGCTCGCCCAGCGGCCAGTCGGCGAAGTTGGCGTCGCAGAGCAGCAGTTCGCGACAGCCGACACTTGCGGCTTCGGCGAAGGCATCTCGCACGGCGGTGTGGAACTCGCTGCGCGAGGTGATCACGGCATCGGACACATTCATCAGGTTTCTCCTTCGTTCGTTGCTGCGCCGGCGTGCAACCAGCCGTCACGGGCCCAGCCCTCCAGAAGCGCGAGCGCCTCGGCACTCAGCAGGCCGTGTTCTGCCGCGCTCAGGCTCCGGCGGTCCGCCAGGCGGTGCATTAATTTTGCGTCGCGCCCACCGGCTCGAAAAGACTCGCCGTTGATGAACACATGCCGCGTGTCGTAGAGCATGCGGGTGCGGCGGTCGAGCGACACGCCCTGCGCCCCCGGCGCCGACACGGGTGGGTCGAACCAGACGCCGGGTTTGGGCTCGCTGAGCATTTCGCCCAGCGTGCAGTCCAGCCCACGCTCGTCGGCGAATGCACGTGCCATCGCGTCGAGTGCAAAGGCACGCAGTTCAGCGGGGATGCGCGCGGGTTCGCTGGTCGCCGCTTGCTTCGGGTCGCGGTACAGCACCTCTTCCGCCACCGATTCGGCATCGTCGAGCAGGCGCTGCAGAAGTTCGCGTCCGATCTGGTCGCGGCCCGGCGCGCGAAAGCCGATCGACGCGGTCAGGCACTCGCCTTCGGCCACGCCGTCGTGGGCCCAGCCGGGCGGCAGGTACAGCATGTCGCCGGGTTCGAGCAGCCATTCCTGCTCGGGTTCGAAGCGGGCCAGGATCTTCAGCGGCACGTCGGGCACCAGGGTCTTGTCCAGCGCGCGGCCGATGCGCCAGCGCCGCCGGCCCTGCACCTGCAGCAGGAACACGTCGTAGGAATCGACGTGCGGCCCGACACCGCCCCCATCGCTCGCATACGACAGCATCAGATCGTCCAGCCGCGCATCGGGCACGAAGCGAAACCGCTGCAGCAGCGCGTGCGCGGCGGCGACGTGCAGGTCCAGACCCTGCACGAGCAGCGTCCAGCCGGGCCGCTTGAGGCCCGGGATCGCGCTGCGCGTGAGCGGCCCATGGCGCAGCGACCACGCGCCGGCATCACGAACGATCAGGCGCGATTCGACGTCGTCTCGCGTTGCCATTTCGAACAGCTCCGCGCGGCTCAGAAGCGTCAGCCCGCCGGGCACGGCCTGACGGATCAGAAGCGGCTTCTTCTGCCAATGCCGGCGCATGAAAGTCTGCGGTGAAATGCCGCCGAGCAGGGGCGTGGCCCGAGTGATGTCCATGAAGTGATTGTGCGATGATCTTGTGATGCTCATCACCGTTCCATGCGTCGTCAGCCTGACCTGGCGACTCCAAGATGCCCAAGGCAATGCGATCGACGAACTCGAAGATCCGGTCGAGTTCTTCGTCGGCGGCGACGACCTGCTCGCCCGCGTCGAAGAGGCCCTCATCGACCAGACCACCGGCTTCGAGGCGTCATTGCACCTCGAGCCCGAACACGCGTTCGGCGACTACGATTCCGCGCTCGTGTTCTTTGAGGAGCGCTCGCTGTTCCCCGCCGAACTCGAAGTCGGCATGCAGTTCGACGGCGTGCCCGAAGGGGCCACCACGCAGGGCATGCCGCCCGACCTGGCCTACACCGTGACCGAGGTCTACGAGAGCCACGTGGTGCTCGACGGCAACCACCCGCTTGCCGGCATCGCACTGCGCCTCGACCTGGTCGTGCGCGACGTGCGTGCAGCCACCGAAACCGAGATCGAAGCGAGCACCGTCGATCAGCCGGTCTTCACGGTGATGAACACCGCGCCCGGCGGCACACAGCTACACTGATTTTTCAGTGGCGAGCGCGGCGCCTTCGGGCGTCGTGACCGGGCCCTTGCCGCTGAAGCGATCGAGCGCGAGGTAGATCACCGGCGTGATGTAGAGCGTGATCGCCTGCGAGAACACCAGCCCGCCGACCACCGCCAGGCCGAGCGGCTGGCGCAATTCGGCGCCGGCACCCAAGCCCATCGCGATCGGCAGCGCGCCCATCAATGCGGCCAGCGTCGTCATCATGATCGGCCGGAAGCGCAACACGCACGCTTCGCGGATCGCCTCGGCCGGTGCCATGCCACGCGTGCGCTGCGCGTCGAGCGCGAAGTCGATCATCATGATCGCGTTCTTCTTGACGATGCCGATCAGCAGCAGGATGCCGATGGTCGCGATCAGCGTCAGGTCCTGGTTGAAGATCTTCAACATCAGCAGCGCACCGACCGCGGCCGACGGCAGGCCGGCCAGGATCGTCAGCGGGTGCACGTAACTTTCATACAGCACGCCGAGCAGCACGTAGATCACCAGCAGCGCGCCGATGATCAGGATCGCCTGGCTGCCCTGCGAGCTCTTGAACACCGCCGCGTCGCCGCCGTAGGCAGTGATCACCGACGACGGCAGCTTGATCTGCTGGCCGTAGCGTTCGATCTTCGCGGTGGCGTCGCCCAGGGCCACGCCGGGCGCGAGGTTGAACGAGACGGTCACCGCCTGCAACTGGCCGACGTGGTTGATCGCCGTCGGCCCGACGCTGCGCTCGACGGTCGTGAAGCTCGACAAGGGCACCAGCGCACCGTTGCTCGAGCGCACGTAGATGTTGTTGAACGCGCTCTCGTCCTGCTTGGCGCCGGGCGCCACTTCCATGATGACCTGGTAGCTGTCGGCCGGGGTGTAGATGGTCGACACCTGGCGTTCGCCGAAGGCGCTGAACAAGGCACTGCGCACCGCCGTGATCGAGACACCGAGCGTGTTGGCGCGGTCACGGTCGATCTTCAGAGACGCTTGCAGACCCTTCAACTGCGAGTCGCTCGTGACGTCGCGGAACATCGGGTCGGCGCGCATCGGCTCCTGCAACCGGGTGGCCCATTCGCTCAACTCATCGGCCTTCACGCTTTGCAGGATGTACTGGTACTGCGCCTTGCTCGGCCGCCCGCCGAGTTGCAGGTTCTGCGTCGGCCGCATGAACACCGCGATGCCGGGCACCTCGCGCAGCTTGCGACGCAGGCCCTCGGTCACCTCCTTCATCGGCTTGCGCTCCGCGCGCGGCTTCAGGTTGATGAACAGGCGCCCGGTGTTCTGCGAACCGCCACCGCCGTTGAAGGAATTCACCGTGGCCACGTTCGGGTCGGCGCGGAAGATCTCGGCCACCCGGGTCTGCAACTGCACCATGGCAGGGAACGAGGTGTCTTCCGAAGCCTCGGTGCTGACGTTGATCTGGCCGATGTCTTCTTCCGGGAAAAAGCCCTTCGGAATCTCGATGAACAGGTAGGCCGTGGCGAGGAAGGTCAGCAGGGCCACGCCCATCACGGCCCAGCGCCGGCCGAGCGCCGCGTCGAGCGAGCGGGTGTAGGCACCCAGCACGGCGTTGAAGCCGCGTTCGAACGAACGAACCAGAGCGCCGGGGGGCTTCTTGTGCGCATCGTCGGTGAGGAAGCGGCTGGCCAGCATCGGCACCAGCGTGAGCGAGACGAAGGCCGACGCGACGATGGACAGCGACACGATCACCGCAAACTCGTGGAACAGCAGGCCGATCACACCCGGCATGAAAAAGATCGGTATGAACACCGCCACCAGCGAGGTCGAGATCGAGATGATCGTGAAGCCCACTTCGCGCGAGCCACGCAGCGCCGCCTGGAAGGGCGGCACGCCCTCTTCGACGTGGCGCATGATGTTCTCGAGCATCACGATCGCGTCGTCGACCACCAGACCGACCGCCAGCGTGAGGCCGAGCAGCGAGATGTTGTCGAGCGTGTAGCCGAAGGCCCAGAGCAGCGAGATCGCGCCGACCAGCGAGACCGGCAGCGAGAGCGTGGGGATCATCGTGGCCACGAAACGCCGCAGGAACAGGAAGATCACCAGCACCACGAGCACGATGGTGCTGATCATCGTCAGCGTCACATCGTGCAGGGCGGCGCGGATCGACACCGAGCGGTCGTTGACCAGCGACACCTTCACCGACTGCGGCAATTGCGCCTGGAAACCCGGCATCGCCGCGCGCACCGCATCGACCACCTGCACCGTGTTGGCATCGGGCTGGCGCTGCACCGCCAGCGAAATCGAGCGTTCACCGTTGAAGCTGGCGAAGGTCTTGACGGTCTCGAAGCTGTCTTCGACCGAGGCCACGTCGCGCAGCCGCACCGGGTTGCCGCCGCGGTTGCTGACGATCAGGTCGGCGAATTCGGCCGCGTTGCGCAGTTGTTTGTTGGCCTGCAGTGTCAGCGTCTGCTGCGGCCCTTCGAGGGTGCCGACGGGCGTGTTGGCGTTGGCTGCCGAGAGCGCGGCGCTGAGTTCATCCAGGCCGATGTTGCGTGCGGCCAGCGCCTGCGGGTCGACGCGCACGCGCACCGCGTAGCGCTTCTGGCCGAAGATGTTGACCTGGGCTACGCCGGTGATCGTGGACAGGTTGGGCGAGATCAGGTGCTCGGCGTAGTCGTTCAGGTCCGACAGGCTCAGCGAGGGCGACGTCAGCGCCATGAAGAGGATCGGCGCGTCGGCCGGGTTGACCTTGCGGTACGAGGGCGGCGAGGTCATGTCCTGCGGCAGCGCGCGCTGGGCGCGCAGCAACGCGGCCTGCACGTCGACCGAGGCGGCGTCGATGTCGCGCCCCTGGTCGAACTCGAGCGTCAGCGAGGTGCTGCCCAGCGTGTTGCTGGAGCTGATGATGTTCAGGCCCGGGATGGTCGAGAACTGCTTTTCCAGCGGCAGCGCCACCGACGTCGCCATCGTCTCCGGGCTCGCACCGGGCAGGCCGGCAAACACGTTGATCACCGGCGTGTTGTAGCTCGGCAGCGCGGCGATCGGAATGCGGGTGTAGGCAATGACACCGGCGACGACGATCGCCGCATTGAGCAGGACCGTCAGCACCGGCCGGCGGATGAACAATTCCGAAAGGTTCATGGTGTGCCCGCCGATGCCGAGCCTGAGGCCGACGCGCCGCCGCCGGCCCGGCGCGCGCGCCCGCCGCTCGGGTCGGCGGCCATTTCGACCACGCTGACACCGGGGCGCAGGTTCTGCCGGCCGTCGAGCACGATGCGCTCGCCGGCGCGCACGCCGCTGGCCACGGCGTCGGGCCCACTCGCGTACAAGACCTCGACCGGGCGCGAGACCGCCTTGTTCTCGGCGTCGACGCTGTAGACGACACTGCCGCGCGGCCCCTGGATCACGGCGGCCTGCGGCACGACGACGGCGTCTTTCATGGTCTGGATCGCGAGCCGCACGCCGACGAAGGAACCCGGCCAGAGCGCCTCGTTGGTGTTGCTGAACTGCGCTTTCACGCGCACCGTGCCCGAATTCGCATCGACCGTGTTGTCGACGAACTGCAACTTGCCGTTGATCGTGCCACGCCCTTCGGGCAACACCGCGATCACCTTGCCGCCGCCGGCACGCATCGTCTGCAGCGCGTCGCCGAGGTTGCGCTGCGGCAGGCTGAAGCTCACCGCGATCGGATCGAGCTGGGTGATGGTGACGAGTGCCGTGCCGCCGGGTTGCACGGTGCTGCCGGCGAACACGTTGATGGCGCCGGCGCGGCCCGCGGCCGGCGCGGTGATGCGGTTGTACGAGAGCCCGACCTGGGCCGCGTCGATCGCGGCGCGGTCGGCCGCGACCACGGCCTGCTGCGCGTCGACCAGGGTCTGGTTGGTGTCGACCGCGCCCTGCGAGATGAAGTTCTGCACCAGCAGGTCGCGGCTGCGTTGCAGCTGGCGCTGCGCGTCGGCGAGCGCGGCCATGTCCTTGGCCATTTGGGCGCGCGCCTTGGCGAGGTTGACTTCATCGGTACGGGCATCGAGCGTGAACAGCAACTCGCCGGCCTTCACGAACTGGCCCTCGCGGATGTGAACCTTGGTGATCACGCTGCTGACCTGCGGCCGGATATCGACACTGTTGAGCGCCGTGACCGTGCCGGTGGCCTCGAGCACGACGTCCACGTCACGCTGCGCGGCACGCACCGTGGTCACGCTCACCGCGCCGCCGCCGGGCCGCGACGCGGCGCCAGAGGCGGCGGGCGCGGCGGCGGCACTCGCAGCGCCGGCCTGCGGCTCTTTGCTGCACCCGGTGGCCAGAAACACCGCGCCCACGACCAATGTCGACCCCATCAACACATGCTTCATGAAATTCCTGTGAGGGCCGACATCGCCCGATCTGTGACTGCGCAATAGTTACCGCTTGTAATTTTGACCTGATCAAACCCGCCTTTCAACGAGTGCAATCACGCAGACAAGTTCAGTACCCGACGCGCTTCAGGCGCGCCCTGTCGAGCCGAAGCCGCTCTCGCCCCGGTCGGAGGCACCGAACTCGGTCACGACCCGAAAGGCGGCCTGCACCACCGGAAGAATCACCAATTGGGCGATGCGCTCCATCGGCTGCACCGTGAACTCGGCGCTGCCGCGGTTCCAGCAACTCACCATCAGCGGGCCCTGGTAGTCGGAATCGATCAGACCGACGAGGTTGCCGAGCACGATGCCGTGTTTGTGGCCGAGCCCGGAGCGCGGCAGGATCACCGCCGCCAGACCCGGGTCGCCGATGTGGATCGCGAGGCCGGTCGGGATCAGCTCGGTCTGGCCGGGCTTGAGCACGAGTGGCACGTCGAGGCAGGCACGCAGGTCGAGCCCGGCGCTGCCGGGGGTGGCGTAGGCGGGCAGTTGCGCCTCCATGCGCGCGTCGAGCACTTTCACATCTATCACCGACATCGGGAGCAAGCCTTGGCTGAAGCCTCCGCGAGGAAGGCGGTTGAAGATGATTTACCGGGCCGCGAGCCGCGACGCGATCTCGGCCACGAGTTGCCGCGCCAGCGTCAGCTTGTCGGCGCGCGGCAGTTCGCGCGCGCCTTTCGAGTCGACCAGCGTCAGTGCGTTGTCGTCTTGCCCGAAGGTGGCTGGGCCGAGGTTGGCAACGATCAGCGGCACGTTCTTGCGCTCGAGCTTTTCGCGCGCGTGCTTTAACAGGTCGTGGCTCTCGGCGGCAAAGCCCACGCAATAGGGCCGGCGCTGCGCGGCCGAGTCGGGCAGGCGCGCCACCGCCGCGAGGATGTCGGGGTTTTCGGTCAGATCGAAGCTGGGCACGTTCTTGCCCGGCGCCTTCTTGATCTTCTGTTCCGACGCCGACGCGGCACGCCAGTCGGCCACGGCCGCCGTGGCGACGAACACGTCGCTTTTCGGCGCGGCCGCGAGCACCGCGTCGAACATCTGCTGCGCTGTGCCCACGTCGATGCGCTGCACGCCGCGCGGCGTGGCCAGGTGCACCGGGCCGGCGACGAGCGTGACCTTCGCACCCGCTTCGGCAGCGGCACGCGCAATCGCGAAGCCCATCTTGCCGCTGGAGCGGTTGGTGATGCCACGCACCGGGTCGAGCGGTTCGAAGGTCGGCCCGGCGGTGATCAGCAAGGTCTTGCCCGCCAGCAGCTTGGGCTGGAAGAACGCGACCAGATCGGCGAGCAGTTCCGTCGGTTCGAGCATGCGGCCGTCGCCGATCTCGCCGCAGGCCTGGTCACCGCTGCCCGGGCCGAGCACGAGGGCGCCGTCGCTCTTGACTTGCGCCACGTTGCGCTGCGTCGCCGGGTGGGCCCACATCTCGCGGTTCATCGCCGGCGCCACAAGCAGCGGGCAGCGTTCGATCGGCCGCGCCAGGCACATCAGGCTCAGCAGATCGTCGGCGCGCCCCTGGGCCAGCTTGGCGATGAAGTCGGCGCTGGCCGGCGCGACGACGACCGCATCGGCTTCGCGCGTGAGGTTGATGTGCGCCATGTTGTTCGGCTCGCGCGCGTCCCACTGGCTGGTGTGCACCACACGGTTCGACAGCGCCTGCATCGTCACCGGGGTGATGAACTGCTCGGCGGCCTCGCTCATCACCACCTGCACCGTGGCACCGGCCTTCACCAGTTCGCGCACGAAGTCAGCGGCCTTGTAGCAGGCGATGCCCCCCGAGAGGCCGAGCACGATGTGCTTGCCGGCGAGTTCGTTGGACAACGCGTGCTGGCTCACAGTGGCGTCCAGGCGCGCGACAGGTCGCTCAGGTTGAACAGCACCCGCACCGCCTTGCCATAGACCTGCGCGTGCGGCAGAAAGCCCCAGACGCGCGAGTCGGCCGAGTTGTCGCGGTTGTCGCCCATCATCAGGTACTGCCCTGCCGGCACGGTGCATGACCATTCGGTCGGGCCTTGCGCCTTGCAGTGAGCAGCCATGCCATCGGCCGGCAAACGGCCCATCACGAACGGGTTGACCTTGATCGTGCGGCTGTTGCCCGCCACCGTTTCACGCAGCAGCCACTGGCCGCGGTCTTCCGGCGCGACCTGCGCGCCGGTGCCTTCGCTGACCACTTGCGCGTCGAACGGCGCCCCATTGACGGTGACCGCGCCGTTGTGGAACTCGACCGTGTCGCCGGGCACACCGACCAGGCGCTTGACGTAGAACTCCGACACGTCGAGCGGGTAGCGGAACACGACCACGTCGCCGCGCTGCGGCTGGCCGAATTCGATCGCGGTGTTGGTGAACGGCAGACGCGGCCCGTAGGCCAGGTGGTTGACGAGAAGGTAGTCACCGACACGCAGCGTCGGCTCCATCGAACCCGTCGGCACCTTGGGCCAGTCGGCCACCGCCACGCGGCAGGTGAACATCAATGCCACGACCACGAAGAGCTCGGAACCGAAGCTGACCCACAGCGGCTTCTTATCGGGCACGCTGCCGAGGCGGCGGGTCTTGAACTTCCACGCCACCCAGCAGGCGCCGCTGACGAGCGTGGCCAGGGCGAGGATCTCGTTGATGGAAAAACCGATCTGCATCAGGCGGGGCTCCGCGTCAGACGAAGCGCCGATTATCGATGCGGCGCAAGCAACCCGGCCCGCTCATGCCGTGTGCGGTTTGGCAAGCAGCAGCGGCTCGATCAGTTCGCGCGCGGCCGGGCCCATCCAGTCGAGGTCGCCCAGCACCGAATGGCGCGGCGTGCCATGGCGGTCGATCAACACGGTGGTCGGAAAGACACGCGGCGTCCAGGCACCCGCCGCCGCACCGTCGCGGTCGAGCAGAATCGGCAGCGAGAACGGCCGCTGGTCGAGAAAGCGCTTGATGACCGGCGCCCCTTCCTTGTAGTTCACGGCCAGCACCACCAGCCCGGCGCGCTCGTGGCGGCTGGCCACCAGTTCCAGCGAAGGCATTTCGGCGCGGCAGGGCTCGCACCAGGTGGCCCAGAAATTCAGCATCACCGGGTGGCCCTTCAGCGCAGACAGGGCCCAGGGCTTGCCGTCCATGTCGGTCAGCTCGAACGCCGGCGCAGCCTTGCCCTCGGGCCACGGGCGCACCAAGTAGGCCGCGCGTGCGGCGCCCGGCACCGCCGCTGCCGCGAGCGCGGCCAGCGACAGGCCGAGAACCTGGCGGCGCGATGTCTGGCAAGCTGACGGGGTCTTCATGCCCTGCATTCTGAGCGATACCGACGTAAGCTAGCAGGAACACAGACGACACCCCTGCCAAGTGTCGGACAAGCCCGGCCACCACCCCGACCCGCATGAACCGCACTCCCCGCTTCATCCAGAACCGCCTCGCCGACGACAGCACGGAGTTCGCCGCCGCCAAGGCCGCGTTGCTCGCCACGAAGGCCAGCGCCTCGCCGAAGTTCTTCTACGACCGGCTCGGTTCGTTCCTGTTCGAAGCGATCACCGAACTGCCCGAGTACTACCCCACGCGCACCGAGGCGGCGATCTTCGCGGCCCACGGCGCGGCGATGGCCCGTGCCGTGGGCGCAGGCGCCACGCTGATCGACTTGGGCGCCGGCAACTGCGCGAAAGCCACGCGCCTGTTTCCGCTGCTCGAGCCGGCCCAGTACATCGCCGTCGACATCTCGGCCGACTTCCTGCACGACGCGCTGCGGCGCGTTCAGCGCGAACACCCGGCGCTCGACGTGGTCGGCCTCGGCCTCGATTTTTCGCGGTCTTTCGAGTTGCCAGCAGGTCTCGTCGAGCAGCGACCGGTATTCTTCTACCCGGGTTCCAGCATCGGCAACTTCACGCCCGACCAAGCGCTGGCCTTCCTGCAGCGTGTGCGCGTGCAGGCGGGCGGCGGTGGCCTGTTGATCGGCGTCGATCTCGTGAAGCCGACTCCGGTTCTGGAAGCCGCGTATGACGACGCGCTCGGCGTCACGGCCGCCTTCAACCTCAACCTGCTTCGGCACCTGAACCAGCTCATCGGCGCCGACTTCGACCCGCGGCAGTGGCGCCACATCGGCCTGTACAACGCACCGATGTCACGCATCGAGATGCACCTGGAAGCACGCACCGCGCTCACGGTGCAATGGCCCGGTGGCGAGCGCGCTTTCGAAGGCGGCGAGCGCATCCACACCGAAAATTCCTGCAAGTACAGCGTCGATGGTTTTGCGGCGCTGCTGCGGCAAGCCGGCTTCGCGAAGCCGCAGCACTGGACCGACGAACGCGGCTGGTTCGCGGTGTTCTGGGCCGGCGCCGACTGAACTTCAGTGCTGCGCCACGAATTGCATCAAGCGCTGGCGTGACGCATCGCGCGCTAGCGCGTCACCACCGACATGCACGCCCTGCCCCGGCTTCACTCCGCCCGGCACATCCTTGCGCAGCCGCACCGGCGCGTTGGAATCGAAGCCGTGGTACGCGCCCGCATAGCCTTCGATCGCTGGCTTCACCGGCCCCGCGGCCGCGCCGGCCAGTTCGTGGCAGGGCGCTGCGGCCGTCCAGTCGTCCGCTTCGCCGACCAGCATCAGGAGCGGCGTTGGCGACTCGAAACCGCGCTTGAGTTCGGCTTCGCAGCCGGGATAGAACGCCACCGCGAACGCCGCCTTCGCGCTCGCAGCGGCCACCGTCGGGTGGCGCGTGTTGATCGCCGCCAGCACCGTACTGCCGCCGTTCGACCAGCCCAGCAGGCCGATGCGTTGTGGATCGACGCCGCTGCGGCGCGCCAGCCAGGCGAGTGCCGCGAGCGCATCGAGGCGCCGGTTGGCCTGCGTGACGCGGCGCGTGCCGCCCTTCTGCGTGCACAGCTCCTTCTCGCCGCGCGGCGTGAGCGAATCCAGCACCAGCGCATGCGCGCCCCGTGCGTTCAGCAAAGCGGCATAGTTGTGCATGCGCTCGTCGAGCCGGCCGCTGCGCGCGTAGGGACCGCCACAACCATGCAGCAACACGAGCGCCGGGGCGTCGGGCTTGGCAGCAGGCGTCGCGAACCAGTGGCCGAGCAGGCGCACCGGTTTGCCACCGGCCACGTCCAGGCTGTCGAATTCGACCCGTTCCTGTGCATGTACCGCGGGCAGCAGGGCGGCCGCGAACACGAGCAGCGCGGCGCGCAACACGTCAGGCGCCCGGCAAGCTCGCGGCGATCGACGCCGGTGCGGGGTGAAACCGCGCCATCGCATGCGCGTCGACATACCGGCCATCCCGCATCGCGTAACCCCTGAACGTGCCTTCGATCTCGAAACCGAAGCGCCGGTAGAGCCGCAGTGCGACCGCGTTGTCGGTGTACACGGTGAGTTCGATGCGCAGCGTGTTGAGCCAGTGGTCGGCGTAGTCGCACAGAGACGTCATCAACGCCGTGCCGACACCCTGACCTTGCGCGCTCTGTGCGACCGAAATGCCCAGCCCCATCGCATGGCGGCGGCGCAACGCCGGGCCGGCGGCGAAGAGGCCCGCTGATGCAACGACCTCGCCGTTCAGCTCGGCCACGAGCGACAGGTCGGCCTTGTCGGCCGCGCCGGTGCCGGCGAGTTGTGCCGCCCAGCGCTCTTCGGTCGGGTACGGCATCTGCAGAAGACCCCCGTACACGGCGGGGTCGCCCATCAATCTTGCGAACGCCGCGGCATCCTTCGTGGTGACGCGCCGGATCGTGATCGTCATGGCCCGTCCTGTCCCTGTGCCTCAGGCCCGCTCGGCCACCCAGCCCTGCACCGACGCGAGCGCCGCGCCGACCTTCGCGGGCTCGGTGCCGCCGGCCATCGCCATGTCGGCCTTGCCGCCACCCTTGCCGCCGACCTGCTGCGCGACGAAGTTGACGAGCTCGCCGGCTTTCAGCTTGCCGATGCGGTCGTTGGTCACGCCCGCAGCGAGCTGCACCTTGCCGCCTTCCACCGCGGCCAGCACGATCACGGCGCTCTTGAGCTTGTCCTTCAGCTTGTCGAGCGTGCCACGCAGCGTCTTCGCGTCGGCGCCTTCGAGTTGTGCGGCCAGCACCTTCAGGCCGTTGACGTCGACTGCCTTCGACAACAGGTCGTCGCCTTGCGCCGAAGCGAGCTTGCCCTTCAGCGAAGCCAGTTCTTTCTCGAGCGCACGCACCTGGTCGAGAACCTGCGTCAGGCGCGCCGGCGCTTCGGCGGGCGCGGCCTTGAGCGTGCCGGCGAGTTGTGCGACCGTGCCTTCGAGCGACTGCAGATACGCCAATGCGTTGTCGCCGGTCACCGCTTCGACACGTCGCACGCCCGCCGCCACGCCGCTCTCGGCCACGATCTTGAACAGGCCGATGTCGCCGGTGCGCTGCACGTGCGTGCCGCCGCAGAGTTCGCGGCTGCTGCCGATGTCGAGCACGCGCACCTCGTCACCGTACTTCTCGCCGAACAGCATCAGCGCGCCGGTCTTCTGCGCCGCGTCGATCGGCATCACACGCGCCTGCGTCGCGGCATTGGCGAGGATCTCGGCATTGACGATCGACTCCACCTGCGCGATCTGCAGCGCCGTCATCGGCGTGTTGTGCGCGAAGTCGAAGCGGGTGCGCTCGGGCGTCACGAGCGAGCCCTTCTGTTGCACATGATCGCCCAGCACCTCGCGCAGGGCCTTGTGCATCAGGTGCGTGGCCGAGTGGTTGCGCACTGTCTTGATGCGGCGCTCGGCATCGACACGCGCGTTCAGCACATCACCGACCTTGATCTCGCCTTCGACCACGCGCCCGTGGTGGCCGAACACGGCCGCCTGCACCTTGACCGTGTCTTCGACGAGCAGGCGCGACGTGGCGTTGCGCAGCTCGCCGGTGTCGCCGGCCTGGCCACCCGACTCGGCGTAGAACGGCGTGTGGTCGAGCACGATCACGGCGTCGTCGCCGGCCTTCGCGCTGCTCGCCGGCGTGCCGTCGATGTAGACGGCGGTGACCTTCGCGCCTTCGTGCACGAGCTGCTCGTAGCCGTGGAACGCGGTCGCGGCGCCGGTGTATTCGAGTCCGGCGGCCATCTTGAACTTGCCTGCCGCACGCGCCTGGTCACGCTGGCGGGTCATCGCGGCGTCGAAGCCAGCGCTGTCAACCGTGACGCCACGCTCGCGGCACACGTCGGCCGTCAGGTCGAGCGGGAAGCCGAACGTGTCGTGCAGCTTGAAGGCGGTTTCGCCATCGATGGTCTTGGCACCACCAGCGAGTGCCGCTTCTAGGATTTCCATGCCGTTGGCGATGGTGCGGAAGAAACCTTCTTCTTCCTGCTTCAACACCTCGGTCGCACGCTTCTCGTTTTGGCGCAGCTCGGGGTAGGCATCGCCCATCTCGGCCACGAGCGCGGCCACCAGCGTGTGGAAGAACGGCTTGCGCGCGCCGAGCTTGTAGCCGTGGCGGATGGCGCGGCGGGTGATGCGGCGGAGCACGTAGCCGCGGCCGGCGTTGTTGGGGATCACCCCGTCGACCACTGTGAAGGTGCAGGCGCGGATGTGGTCGGCGATCACCTTCAGCGACGGCGAGTCCTTGTCGCAGTCACCGGCGCCGTTGGCGTCGACCGCCTTTTTGGCAGCCGCAAGCAGGTTCACGAAGGTGTCGATCTCGTAGTTGCTGTGCACGTGCTGCAGCACCGCGGCCAGGCGCTCCAGCCCCATGCCAGTGTCGACGCTCGGCTTGGGCAGCTTGTGCATCACGCCCGCTTCGTCGCGGTTGAACTGCATGAACACGTTGTTCCAGATCTCGATGTAGCGGTCGCCGTCTTCGGTCGGCGAACCCGGCGGGCCGCCGGCGATCTCGGGGCCGTGGTCGTAGAAGATCTCGGTGCACGGCCCGCAGGGGCCGGTGTCGCCCATCATCCAGAAGTTGTCGGAGGCGTAACGTGCACCCTTGTTGTCACCGATGCGCACGATGCGCTCGACCGGCACGCCGATGGCCTTGTTCCAGATCTCGTAGGCCTCGTCGTCTTCGGCGTAGACCGTGACCCAGAGCTTTTCCTTCGGCAGCTTGTAGACCTCGGTCAGCAGTTCCCACGCGAAGGCGATGGCCTCTTTCTTGAAGTAGTCGCCGAAGCTGAAGTTACCCAGCATCTCGAAGAAGGTGTGGTGGCGTGCCGTGTAGCCCACGTTCTCGAGGTCGTTGTGCTTGCCGCCGGCGCGAATGCATTTCTGCGACGTGGTCGCGCGGTGGTAGGGCCGCTTGTCGAAGCCGAGGAACACGTCCTTGAACTGGTTCATGCCGGCGTTCGTGAACAGCAGCGTCGGGTCGTCGCCGGGCACGACCGGGCTCGAGGCGACGATGGTGTGGCCCTTCGATTCGAAGAACTTCAGGAAGGTCTGGCGGATTTCCGAGGCTTTCATTCGGTGGCTTTCTGGCGGCGGCGCATGGCCGCTGTGCGCGGCCCGTAACTGCTTGATTTATCGAGGTTTTCGATTATAGGTCGGGGGTGCTGCGGCAGCCCCTGCCATGAACGCGCCGCGGCCCTGCGCCTTATGATCGTTCGAGCCCGCGCCGCCGGGCCCCTTCCCTTCGGAGACTGCCCATGGACATGAAAACCTCGCCCCTCGCCACGCTCGCCGACCCCAGCCTGCTGAAGACCCACGGCCTGATCAACGGCGAATGGGTCGCCGGCAGCGCGCGCTTCGACGTGACCGACCCGGCCACCGGGCTGAAGCTCGTCGACGTGGCCGACCTCGGTGTCGCCGAAACGCAGGCCGCGATCGATGCCGCGAATCGTGCCCTGCCCGCGTGGCGTGGCAAGACCGCGAAAGAACGCAGCGCGATCCTGATGAAGTGGTTCAACCTGATGCTTGCGCACGCCGACGACCTGGCCCGCATCATGACCGCCGAGCAAGGAAAGCCGCTCGCCGAAGCGAAGGGTGAAGTGGTCTACGGTGCCAGCTTCATCGAGTGGTTCGCCGAAGAAGGCAAGCGGGTCTACGGCGAGACGATTCCGACCACCGACAACAACAAACGCTACATCGTCATCAAACAGGCAATGGGTGTGTGCGCGGCGATCACGCCGTGGAACTTCCCGATCGCGATGATCACGCGCAAGGTCGGGCCGGCGCTCGCCGCCGGCTGCCCCGTCATCGTGAAGCCGGCCGGCCAGACGCCGCTGTCGGCGCTCGCGATCGCTGAGCTCGGCCAGCGCGCCGGGCTGCCGCCGGGTGTGCTGAACATCATTACCGCGAAGAAGTCGGCCGAGATCGGCCAACTGCTGTGCGAGAGCGAGGTGGTGCGCCACCTCTCGTTCACGGGTTCGACCGAAGTCGGCCGCATCCTCGCCAAACAGTGTGCACCGACGATCAAGAAACTCTCGCTCGAACTCGGTGGCAACGCGCCCTTCATCGTCTTCGACGATGCCGATCTGGACAGCGCTGCCGACGGTGCGCTCGCCAGCAAGTATCGCAACGCCGGCCAGACCTGTGTGTGCGCGAACCGGCTGTATGTGCAGGACAGCGTGTACGACGCGTTTGTGGCCAAGCTCACCGCGAAGGTGAAGGCGATCAAGGTCGGCAACGGCTTCGAAGCCGGCGTCAACCAGGGCCCGATGATCGACGACAACGCCATCGCGAAGATCGAGAGCCACGTGGCCGACGCGCTGGCCAAGGGCGCCAAGCTCGTCACCGGCGGCAAGAAATTCGGCGCGCGTTTCTTCGAGCCGACGGTGCTGACCGACACCACCGCCGAGATGCTGTGCGCGCGCGAAGAAACCTTCGGCCCGGTGGCGCCGGTGTTCCGCTTCAAGACCGAGGCCGAGGCGATCGCGCTGGCCAACGACACCGAGTTCGGCCTAGCCGCGTACTTCTACAGCCGCGACGTCGGCCGCATCTTCCGCGTCGGCGAAGCGCTCGAATCGGGCATGGTCGGCATCAACACCGGCATCATCTCGACCGCCGAAGTGCCGTTCGGGGGCGTCAAGCAGTCGGGCCTCGGGCGCGAAGGCTCGCGCCACGGCATCGACGACTACATCGAGATCAAGTACCTGTGCCTGGGTGACATCCTGAAGTGATCCACGCCGCGCCGGCGCAGCGGCTTCAATCGTCGTTCGCGGCCTGGGCCACGCGGCCGCCGTCGGACGCACTCGCGAGGCCAGCCCGGCCTTGCGCAGAAGCCGATGCCGCCATACCGAGCGCGCGGCGCAGCAGCGCATCGGGCTGGGCGCCGTCCTGCGGATACTGGCCGATACCCAATGCCACGGACACCGCCAGCGTTTCGCCGGCCACCGTGAACGGATCGAGCAGCGCTTTCAGCAGCTTGGCACCGACACGTTCCGCATCGGCCGGCGCCAGCAGCGAACCGAGCAGCACCGCGAACGACGCATCGCCGAGCGCCGCCACCACGTCGCTGGCCCGCACACCGGCACGCAGGCGAACGGCGATCTTGCGGCGCAACACATGGGCAGCTTCGAGACCGAGGCGCGCCTGCGTGGTGGCCAGGCCTTCGATGCGCAGCACCAGCACGGCCATCGGCGAAGGCTCGCGTTCGCGCAGCGCCAGCAGGTGGCTCATGTGCTCGATCAGCTGCTGCTGGTGCGGCAGGCCTGTGGCCAGGTCGGTCGCGTAGGACTTGCGCGCGTCACGCTCCACCCGCTTGCGTTCGATCGCGGCACGAATGCGCTGGGGCAAGGAAGGCGCCTCGAGTTCTTCGAACCCGAGCACGTCTTGCGCGCCGCGCTGCAGCCACTCGAGCACGGCGTCGCTGCCGAGCGCGTGACCGACGACCAGCGTGGCCGGCGCCATCACGCCCACTTCGGCCAGGGCAGCGGCGCTGGCCGCCATTCCGGCGTCGAGCAGCAAGGCGTCACATGCGTGCGCTGCCAGGTGCGCTTGAGCGTGCGCAGGATCGGTGCACACCTGAACCTTGAAGCGGCCGAAGGCCGACGCTTCGAGACCCTGGACACAGGCGTCGGAAAGAGTCACGAGCGAAAAGACGCTCAGCGGTGTCGAAAACATGGGGATTCAAGCCGGGGCCGGTGTGGCGGATTGTGAACGTGCCCAAGGCCGCGCAGCATGCGGCCATTCCCTGACGGATTGCGGGCCGCGGCGCCCGCAGCGAGCGTCTGCAGCGGAAGTCAGGCAGCGACCACGTCGCGCAGTGTCGGAGCCGCACGCGCCAGGCGCTTGAAGGTGGCGAGGTCCTGATCGATCTGGTCGAGCTCGCAGATCAGGCGGGCCAGCTTGGCCTCGCTGCGTTCACCGGCGCCGCCGACGGAATTGATCTCGTCGCGCAGACGGGCGTAGTTGTTCTTCAGTTCGTTCAGGGACATGCCTCATTCCTCGTCGCAGCGCACACCATCGAGCGCGCCAAAAGGAAGTGTCGCCGTGCCCTCGATCACACACCATCACTCGGGTGAGGGGGTCGATGGGCTTGAAAATTTGTGGCCTGGATGCATGGCCATTGCATGCACCACCTTGGCCCGCGCGGGGCCAGCGCGGCGTGGAGCGGGTGAGGGGAATCGAACCCCTGTATGAAGCTTGGGAAGCTGCCGTTCTACCATTGAACTACACCCGCAGTTCGGGCTGGAGTTTACGCGATCGGACAGCGTGATCGCGAGGGTCGAAAGGCCCATGCGTGGGGCGATTCCTCGTCGCACCCTCGGCGCGACGCATACGAAAGGGATCGTGAACCCGGAATCGGAACCAGCGTACCTTAGTCGCTGGGCGTGACCCTCCCAGCTGACGTAGCACAATGGTGGCCGGTGGGCGTTACCCATCCCTGAGCTGTACGCCTGCGCTGTTCCCTCGGTAGCCTGTCATCCAATGCCTACTCGTCTCGACAAATTCAACACGTTGCCGCCCAAGCCGGAGCACACCCGCAGAGTGCG
>JBEBIB010000014.1:0-124406 GCA_040080605.1 Burkholderiaceae bacterium | reverse complement strand
ACGGGGTGCGCCGATAACGCAAACGACGCCAAGCCGTCTGCGTTGCCTCCATCAAACTGGCATCAAGGCGTCTGCCGCCCAGACTCCTAGCCGACGTGCTTGCCGAAGTGGTAGAGCGAGCGCTCGAGCGCGGTGGCCGCGGCACCGGCGTTGTACGAGCCGCGCTGCTCGCAGTTGAAGCCGTGGTTGGCAGCGTAGAGATGGACTTCGACCTCCGGGTGCGCCTGCTCGAACGCCTTCACGCTCTCGACCGAGATGTGCGCGTCCTGGTCGCCGAAATGCGCCATCGTCGGCACGGCGGGTCGGCGCGCCGGTTCGCTGCCCACGGTCACGCCGCCGCCGTAGTAAGCCACCGCCGCCGACAGGCCGCGCACTTTTTCGGCCGAGCGCCAGACCAGCAGGCCGCCCCAGCAGTAGCCGACGATGCCGACCTTGCCGGCCCGCGCCGCGTAGTCGACCGCGGCCTGGATGTCCTGCAGCACGCCGGGCGCCGGCAGCGCTTCGACCGCGCCCTTCAGGCGCATGCCTTCGGTCATGTCGTTCGGCGTGTAGCCGAGCTGGATGTCGCGCTCGACGCGGTCGAAGGTCGACGGCGCGACCGCGAGGTAACCGGCCGCCGCGTAGCCGTCGGCGACGCCGCGGATGTGCGAGTTGACGCCGAAGATCTCCTGCAGCACGACGACCGCGCCCTTCGGCGTGCCCGAAGGCTCGGCCACGTAGGCGGACAAGGTGAAGCCGTCGCCGGCGGTGAGGGTGATGGTGGAAGAAGGCATGGGCGGGAGCTCCTGGTTGCGCTGCATCGGCGGGCCCGCCGATGCGTGAGGCCCGACTTTGTCACAGGCCGGGTCTTGGCGAAGTTCTGGGGTCGTTCGGCGTCGCCGCGCTACTGCTGCTCATCATCTGCGGCAACATCCACCCCCATGACCACCACCTCCACCGCCGATGTTCGCGCTGCGCTGATCGCCCGCACCGAGATCGCATTGATCGACGTGCGCGAAGAAGACCCGTTCGCGCAATCGCACCCGCTGTGGGCCGCGAACCTACCGCTCTCGAAGCTCGAACTCGAGGCCTGGGGCCGCATCCCGCAGCTGGATACACCCATCGTTGTCTACGACGACGGTGAGGGGCTGGCGCAGCGCGCGGTCGATCGCCTGCGCACGCTCGGCTACACCGAAGTGAGCCTGCTCGAAGGGGTCCTGGCGGGTTGGCGCGCCAGCGGCGGCGAGTTGTTCCGCGATGTCAACGTGCCGAGCAAGTCCTTCGGCGAACTGGTCGAGTCGAAGCGCCACACGCCGTCACTGTCGGCTGAAGACGTGCAGGCGCTGCTCGCGCAGAACGCCGATGTGGTCGTGCTCGACGCGCGCCGCTTCGACGAGTACCAGACCATGAACATCCCCGGCTCGACCAGCGTGCCCGGCGGCGAGCTCGTGCTGCGCGCCCGCGAGCTCGCGCCCGACCCGGCCACGCGGGTGATCGTGAACTGCGCCGGCCGCACGCGCAGCATCATCGGCACGCAGTCGCTCGTCAACGCCGGCCTTCCGAACCCGGTGGCGGCACTGCGCAACGGCACCATCGGCTGGACGCTCGCCGGCCAAGCGCTGGAGCACGGCGCGGCGCGGCGCTTCGGGCCGGGCGTGAGCCCCGCGCATCACGAAGCGGCACGCAGCGCGGCGGCCGACGTGGCGCAGCGCGCGGGTGTGGTCGGGATCGACGCCATCATGCTCGTGCAGTGGCGCAACGAGGCGCGGCGCACCACCTACCTGTTCGACGTGCGCACGCCCGAGGAATACGCTGCTGGCCACCGCGCCGGCTTTCGCAGCGCGCCGGGCGGCCAGCTGGTGCAGGAGACCGACGTGCATGCGCCGGTGCGCGGTGCGCGCATCGTGCTCGTTGATGGTGGCAGCGACGACGACGGCGTGCGCGCGCCGATGGCCGCGTCGTGGCTCGCGCAGATGGGCTGGGAGGTGGCGGTGCTCGATGCGGCAGCAGACGTCATCGAAACCGGCATCGACCAGCCGCCGCAGCCGGTGCCACCCGAGGTGCGCAGCGTCTCGCCCGCCGTGTTGTCCGACTGGCTCGCGACTGGCGACGTGACCGTGGTCGACCTCGGCGCGAGCGCGACCTATGTCAAACGCCATGTGCCCGGCGCGTGGTTCGCCGTGCGCGCGCAACTGCCCGCGCTGTTGCCGCGCCTCGGGGCGCCGCGGCGCATCGTGCTCACCTGCGGCTCGGGCCTGCTCGCACGCTTTGCGGCGAAAGACATCGAGGCGCTGACGGCGAGCGAGGTGTGGGTGCTGGAAGGTGGCACCGCCGCGTGGATCGCCGCGGGTCGGCCGGTCGAGAGCGGCGAGACCCGCCTGCTGTCGCCGCGCATCGACCGCTACCGGCGGCCCTACGAAGGCACCGACAACGCCGCCGCCGCGATGCAGGCCTACCTCGACTGGGAGTTCGGCCTGGTCGAACAGCTCGGCCGCGACGGCACGCACCACTTCTTCGTGGTGTGATGCCCCGGGTGCAAAGCCGAAAACCCGACACCCGGCTCACTTGACCCTGATGACGACCTTGCCCTTCGCGCGCCCCGATTCGACGTAGGCGATGGCCTCGTTGGTCGACTCGAATGGAAAAACCCGGTCCAGCACCGGGGCGATGGCCCCGGCCTCGACGAGTCGGGTGATCGCGCGCAGCTGGCTCCCGCTCGCCTTCATGAAGAGGAACGCGTAGTCGACGCCCAGCCCTCGCGCCTTTCGCCTCACGCCCGAGCTCAGCAACCGCATCACCAGTCTCACGAAAGCGGGTGCCGCGATCTGCTTTCCGAATTCGGGGTCGGGCGGCCCGGAGATCGAGATGAGCTTGCCGCCGCGCTTCAGGACACGAAGGGATTTTTCGAGCGTCTTGCCATCCTGGCTGTTCAGCACCACGTCGCAGTCGCGCAAGACATCCTCGAAGTCTTGCGTCTTGTAGTCGACGGCCACGTCAGCACCCAGGCGCTTCACGAGCGCCACGTTGTTCGTGCTCGTGGTCGTGGCAACGCTTGCACCGAGGTGTCTGGCCAACTGGATGGCGAAGGTGCCCACGCCGCCCGAGCCGGCCTGGATGAAGACCTTCTGGCCCTTCTTCAGGGCCGCCTTCTCGACGAGCGCCTGCCAGGCCGTCAAGCCGACCAGCGGAATGGAAGCGACTTCCTCCATCGTGAGGTTCGCGGGCTTGAGCGCGAGCGATGACTCCTTGACGGGGACGAATTCGGCAAAGCTGCCGATGCGAAAGTCATCCGGTCGCGCATAGACCTCGTCGCCCACCTTGAACTGCTGCGCGCGCGGGCCGACCGCGACGACCACGCCGGCGACGTCGTGCCCGAGGATCAGCGGCAGGCGGTACGGCAGGATCAGCTTGAACTCGCCGCTGCGGATCTTGGCGTCGAGCAGATTCACGCCAGCGGCATGGACCTCGACCAGGACCTCGTCTTCACGCAGCTCGGGCGTCGGCATGTCGGCCAGACGCAGGGACGCCCTTTTTTGATAACGATCGACGACGAAGGCCTTCACGATGCCTTCCCCGACAGCGTGGCATCGAGCCGCAGATCCCTTCGAATCCCGGCGTCCATCAGCCCGGCAGGCGCGAACCGGCGCAGCCAAGCCAGTCGGCCTGCGAGCCCGCCGGCGGCGTAGCGGCGTTGCGGGCGAGCCGCGCTGGCAGCCTTCAGCACGGTCTCGGCCACGACGCTCGGTTGGTCTGCAGTCGCCATCACTTCCTTCACGCGCTGGCTGACGGCGGCGCGGGCCTCGCCGTAAGCGTCGAGCTGCAGGAAGTTCGCGTCGAACGGCGTGTTCGTGTAGGCGGGCTCGATCACGCAGACCCGAATGCCCTTGGTACGCAACTCATGGTCGAGCGACTCGGAATAGCCTTCGATCGCGTGCTTCGTCGCGGCATAGAGCGCGCCGTACGGCATGGGCAACAGACCCAGCACCGAGCCGATGTTGATGATGCGCCCGGCGCCGTGCTTGCGCATGTGCGGCAGGACAGCGCGGGTCATTCGGACGACCCCGAAGAAGTTGGTGTCGAAGATCGCCTGCGCCTGTGCGATCGAGCTTTCTTCGGCCCCGGCAGGAGCGACCCCGAAGCCGGCGTTGTTGACGAGCAGGTCGATCCGAGCTTCGCGCTGCATCAACTGCGCGACGGCATCGGCGACGGATGCATCGCTGGTCACGTCCAGGGACAGCATCTCGAACGCTTGCCCGCCCGCAGCGCCGCCACGCCGACTCGTGCCGTAGACCGTGTAGCCGGCCCGAGAGAGCCGCTCGGCGGTGGCTTGCCCGATGCCCGACGAGGCGCCGGTCACGAGGGCGATCTGGTTGCGCTGGGTTTTCATGGTCATGAGGTTTCTCCGTCAGGTTGCTGTTTTGGCATGATGATCATCATGTTAAATGGCGACAAAGTGCCGTAGCTGTCCAGGTCTCAGCTTCCGAGCGAGGTCAGGTGCTTGAGTGCCGCTTTGCGAAGACTGTCCGAGAGCCCCGGTTCATCGACCGCGCGAGCCAGCATCACGGCGCCCACCATGGTCGAGAGCGCCACCAGCGCCCGCTCGTGAGCGGCAGGCTGCCCCCAGTCCGGCGACTGGCGGGCGAGAAGGTCGATCGTCGCCTTGACATGACGCGTCGCCACGCGGCGCACCTCGGGTGCCTGGCGCGAGGTTTCCGAGCCCAGCGCCGCCAGCGGGCAGCCGGCCTCCACATGCTCGACATGCTCTCTGGACAGATAGGCGGCGAGCATGGTCTTCAGCGCCATGCCGGGCGGCGCGCTGGCCGCGATCTCCGCTGCCGCGACGGCCGACTCCGCGCATGCCTCTCCCGCCGCTTCGGCCAGCATGGCCTCGCGTGAAGCGAAGTGGGAATAGAAGGCGCCGTGCGTCAGCCCCGCCTCATTCATGATGTCGGCAACGCCCGTGCCGTCGTACCCGCTGCGACGGATTGCCCGGGCGGCCACGGACACGATGCGCTCGTGCGTGGCGTCCTTGGCTGCGGCTCGAGCAGTTGTGGTCTTGTTTCGAATGACGACTATCATACGATATGTCAGCCGGTGCCGCAATCGTCCGCACCCTGAACCAACGGGATCACACCGCCGCGAGCGCCTGCTCCAGGTCGGCCAGCAGGTCGTCGATGTGCTCGATGCCGACCGAGAGCCTTCTGAACCTTGAGCGGCTTCCGCATATGCATGGGTGATTTGATTCGTTCCCTGATCCGAACCGCGTCCCTAGCATCGTCGCAGACGGTCGCAGAAGCGATCGACACACCCATCAAAGGAAGCTTCTCTCATGACGACGGTTCGAACCATTTTCCGCACCGCGACCCTGCTTGCACTCGCCGCGGCCGCCGGCCTGGCGGCTGCCAAGGACATCACGCTGCTCAACGTCTCGTACGACCCGACACGCGAGCTCTACCAGGACTACAACGCCGCCTTCGCCAAGTACTGGAAGGCGAAGACCGGCGACAACGTGAGCGTGAAGCAGTCGCACGGTGGCTCGGGCAAGCAGGCGCGCTCGGTGATCGACGGCATCGAAGCCGATGTGACCACGCTGGCGCTGGCCTACGACATCGACGAGATTTCCGAGCGCGCCAAGCTGCTGCCGGCCGACTGGCAAAAGCGCCTGAAGCACAACAGCTCGCCCTACACCTCGACCTACATCTTCCTGGTGCGCAAGGGCAACCCGAAGGGCATCAAGGACTGGGGCGACCTGGTCAAGCCGGGCGTGTCGATCATCACCGCCAACCCGAAGACCTCGGGCGGCGCACGCTGGGGTTACCTCGCGGCCTACGGCTACGCGCTGAAGCAGCCGGGTGGCAACGACACCAAGGCCAAGGACTTCGTCGCCAAGCTGTTCAGCAACGTGCCGGTGCTCGACTCGGGCGCGCGCGGTTCGACCGTGACCTTCGCCGAGCGTGGCATCGGCGACGTGCTGCTGGCGTGGGAGAACGAGGCCTGGTTGTCGCTGAAGGAATTCGGCAACGACAAGTTCGACATCGTCTACCCGCCCACCAGCATCCTGGCCGAGCCGCCGGTGACCGTGGTCGACAAGGTCGTCGACAAGCGCGGCACGCGCGACGTGGCGACCGCCTACCTCGAGTACCTGTACAGCCCCGAAGGCCAAGACATCGCGGCACGCAACTTCTACCGCCCGATCGACGCAGCGGTGCAGGCCAAGTACGCGAAGAACTTCCCGAAGGTTTCGCTGTTCACGATCGACGAGGTGTTCGGCGGCTGGGCCAAGGCGCAGAAGACGCACTTCGCCGACGGTGGGGTGTTCGACCAGATCTACACGAAGAAGTAAGGCCTCGTTGAAACGAGATCCGGTTACCTGACCAGCGGGCGCACGGTGGTGAAACCGCCGTCGACCGCGATCACCTGCCCGGTGATGCGCGCGGCGCCGTCGGACAACAACCAGGCGATCGTGTCGGCCACCTGCGCGGCCGTCTGCACGCCGCCGAGCGGGTACTGCTTGCCTGCGCCCTCGCGCATCGCGTCGAGGCGCAGCATGCTGGCGGTCATCGGCGTCTCGGTCATGCCCGGCGCGACGGCGTTGACGCGCAGCCCGAGCGGCGCATAGGTGGCGGCCGCGCTGCGCGCCAGCGCCTCGACGCCGCCCTTGGCGGCTGCGACGGCCTCGTGGTTGGCCACGCCGATGCGCGCCACCACGCTGGACACGAGCACCGCCGCGCCACCCGTTCCAGCGCCCCGCAGCGCCTCGACCCAGGCCTGCAGCATGTAGACCGCGCTGTCGAGGTTGACGCGCATGAGCTCGCGGTACTGCGCGGCGCCGGTGCGGTGCAGCGGCGCGATCAAGGTGCTGCCCACGCAGTGCGCGAGCAGGGTCGGCGCAGCGCCGAGTTCGCTTCGGCAGGCGTCGATGGCGGCGGCGGCGCCTTCCGGCGTGGTGGTGTCGAACGCGAGGTGCGCGTCGGCGGGCACGGCGGCGAGCGCGCTGGCGTCTCGCCCGACGGCCGCGACGCGGTGCCCGGTGCCGCGCAGCCGCGCCACCACCTCGGCGCCGATGCCGCCGCGCGCGCCGGTCACCAGGGCCACGTGGTTTGCTTGTGCGTTCATGGAGCGGCTTTCATGGCGGTGGCGGGTGGGGTGAAGTCGATGGCCGTGGTCCGTTTCCACCATTGCGAAAACGAGGTGCAAGGCCGGTCGACGGGTGCGAACAGAGTGCGCGGTGGCCCGGTGTCAGCCAGCGCGCGCAGCCCGCTGTCGAGGTGCGCGTCGTCCACGCTGCGCACCGAGCGGGCGCTGCGCAGTGCCGCAGCGATCGCTGCCGCGCTGTCGTGCCAGCACAGCGCCGACAACGCGCCCATGCGCGCGCCGACGAAGGCCCAGCGTGTGCCGCTCCAGGCCCACGCGGCGTGGAACTCCGCCGGGCAGATCGCGAGCCGCACGGCATCGCCCGGCAAGTCGGGTGGGGGCTCGCGCAATGCCCACGGGTGGACCAGCCAGACGTCGCGGCCGGCGACTGCGGCGCTGTCGGCGGGCCGTGCGCGCAGGCCGCCGGGCGGGCCCCGGTGCAATGCCGGCTCTTCCACGCCTTCGCCGCTCGGGTGCACCGGCGGCAGCGGGCCGCCGCGCGCGATCAGGTCGAGCGCTTCGTACGAGGTGTCGATCACGCTGCCCGGGCTGTGCCATGGCGCGGGCGCATAACGCGCCACGTTGTCGGCGTTGAAAAGATAGGGCTTGTGGCTGAAGGTGCCGGCCACCCACTGCCAGCTCAGGTGGTTGCTGGCCAGGTCGCCGTCGAGCAGGTGCGCGTAGAGCCAATCGGCCCCGGCACGCCAATGCACACGCCGCAGGTGCACGAGGTAGCTGGCCAGCCACAGGCGCGCGTGGTTGTGCAGGTGGCCGGTGGTGTACAGCGTGCGCACGGCGGTGTCGATGGCGGGCACGCCGGTGCGGCCCTCGCGCACATCGATGGGCAACTCGCGCGCATAGGCATCGTCGGGCAGCGGCCCGGCGTGCATCGACGTGAAGATGGCGTCACCGTGCTGCTGCCACACGTGGCGGAAGAATTCGCGCCAGCCGAGTTCGAACATGAAGCGATGCTGCGGCTCGAGCCGGTGGTTCGCGGCGACGCCGGCCGCCACCTCGGGGAGGTCGACGAAGCCGTGCGTGATGTAGGGCGACAGCCCGGTCACGGCGCCGTCGAGCGCGTTGCGGGTGCGCGCGTAGTCGCCCGGGCGCACCGCCGCAATCCGCGCGAGCGCCTCGGCCAGCGTGGGGGCGAAAAGGTCAGCCGGGTGCATGCCGAAACGACGGGCCAGCGGCGCTCACCCCTTCTTGGCCCAGGCGCTGCACCAGCCCTTGCCTGCCACCTGCTTGCCCGCGAACAGCGGGCAGCCACCGGCCGTGTCGGCCGGCTTGCCCTGGTAGAGCGCGCAGTTTGTGCAGACCTGGCCGGCGGCGTACTTCGGGAACTTCTTGGTGTCGGTTTTTGTCGCGTCGGCCACGTAGCCGAGCGCGGCCGCTTGTGCGTCCTTCTCGTTGACCAGGGCTTGCGCCCGCGCGCCGAGGCTGATGCCGGCGGTGCTGGTGGAAAGGGCCATCAGAAAGATGCGTCGGGTGGTGGACATGGGAAGTCTCCTGTCGTGGTGAATGAATCGGGTGTGGGTCGCGGGGCGTCAATGCACCGGGTCGGCCAGTTCGGGTTCAGGCAAGGCCTCGGGCTCGGGCTCGGGCTCGGCCTCGGGCGCGCGGCTGGGCGCTGTCGCGGCGTCGAGCGCTGCCGCCATGGCGTCGGCCAGCTCGTCGCCCGAACCCCACGCGGCTTCGACCGATCCGTTTCCGAACGCATCGCCGCAGACACCCAGGCCCAGGCCCTGGCTCCACCAGAAGTCGGACCCGCCGGGCGCGGGCTGCGCCGGGTGGGCGTAGCGCCAGCGGTGAACGCTGGTGTTATGCCAGCGCAACTTGGGCGCGGCGGGCAACAACTTGGCGAGGGCCCCGCGCAGCAGCTTGGTGACCTGCGCCGGGTCGTCTTCAAGATGCGCCAGGCTCCACGCCGGCGTGGCGTGGGCCACCCACTCGGCCGTGCCGGCGCGCGATGGCGTGCCACGCCCGGGCCGGCGATCGTTGCGCCCGATCCACGCGAGCTCGCTGCGTTTCACTTCGGCGGCGTCCCAGGGCCAGTCGAGTTCGTCGGTCACCGCCATCAGCGTCCAGCACGGTGCCATGCGCACGGCGGCGAGCGCATCGGCCCACTGGTCTTCATGGCCTGCCAGCAGTGCCGCAGCCTGCGCCGGGGGCATCGCCAGCAGCACCTGATCGAACGGGCCTTCGGTGCCGCCGTCGGCCAGGTGCAACAGCCAGCCTGTGGCGCCGCGCTGCAGGCGGGTCACGGCCTGGCCGAGCCGCAGCGGCACACCGTTCAAGAGGTGCCGGCAGAACGCCGGCATGTTGGGCGTGGGAACGACCACCTGCCACAACCGCGGCGCCGGAAAGGTGGCGTACACGCGCTGGCCGCAGCGTGTGGCGCAGCCCAGCGCTGCGGCCCGGTCGACCACGGCCTGAAAGCGCGGGCGGCTTGCCGTGAAGTGCGGGCAGCCATGGTCGAAGGCCGACGTGTGCTGGCTGCCGTCGGCAGCTTGCCACTGCACGCGGCGTGTTGCCATGCGCCCGCCGACACCGCGCGACTTGTCGAACACCGTCACGTCGAAGCCGGCGCGCAGCAGGCCGGCAGCGCAGGCCGCCCCAGCCACGCCGGCGCCGACGACGGCGATGCGCGGCGGCTCCAGGCGGTCGCCCTGAGGCCATTCGTTCGGAAAGTGGGCGGGCATCATGAGCCGACCTTTTCGCCGGCACGGCCGGGCGGCTTGCGCCAGAGCGTGCGCACGGCGAGAAACACGCCATAGGCCACGTCGAGCAGCCCGGGCATCGGCCCGAACGACGCGAGCCGGCCCAGCCAGGCGGTGCGCGGCAGGGCGCGCCACAGGGCCGCGAAACCGCGCATGCCGTCGACGAGCTGGCCGTCGGGCGAGCGCACGTGGAAGCGCTTTAGCGCGGCCTCGCGCAGCAGCCCCGGGCCGAATTCGGCGTCGGTGCAGGCAGCGGCGTCGACCCAGTGGCAGGCCTGCGCACCGGGCTGCCGGCGGTAGTGGGCGATCTCGGCCGAACACACCGGGCAGGCGCCGTCGAAGTAGACGGTGAGCGGCGCAGCGTGCGCTGCGGTGGTTGCGGTTGACTCTTTAATGACTTGCATTCGAATGATTGTTCGGCAAATTGACCCATAAATGAAGCGGTAAATTGTGAAAAAGACGATAAAAACGATTCAATAGCGCGTCACTTCGATATCATCCAACGAATCTCTTGCACTTTCAGCCCACCATGCCCAACGCGCTGCCCGACCCGATACCCGCCCCCTCCCACAAGCTCCGCAGCGGCACGGCGGCCCGGCTGGCCGGGCTGCCCGTGACCACGCTGCGCGTCTGGGAGCGTCGTTATGGCGTGGTGGCTGCGTCCAAGACCGAAAGTGGCCAGCGGGTCTATTCGCCGCACGATGTGGCGCGCCTGCGGCTGCTGCGCCAGCTGACGCACGCCGGCCACGCGATCGGCACCATCGCCACGCTCGAACTCGAGTCGTTGCAGGCGCTGACCGCCGGCGTGTCCGCGCTGGCGAGCCCGATGCGCGGCGCGGCGCTCGATGCCGTCGTGGTCGGCCGCAGCGCGGCCCACGCGCTCGAGGCGGTGCCGGGCTGCGTGCTGCGTGCGGTTCACGACGACCTCGATCAGGCCGAGTCGGCGCCGCTTCCCGAGGGCCGCGTCGGCCTGCTGCTGGTGCGGCTCGCTTCGCTGCAGCCGCAAGCGGTCGAGCGCGTGCTGGCGCTCGGCGCGGCGCTGCGCGCCGGCGCGGTCTTCGTCGTCTACGGCTTCGGCACCGAAGCCAGTGCGCGTGCGCTGCGCGAAGCCGGTGCCACCGTGCGCCGCGAGCCGCTCATCGCCCGCGAGCTGGCGCAGTGGGTGCGCGGTGTGCGCGAGGCGCCGGTGCCGGCACCGGCCACGGCCGAGGCGCTCTGGCAGGTCGCGCCGCGGCGCTTCGGCGACGAGACCCTGGCGCGCCTGGCCGAGATGCCGTCGCCGGTGGCCTGCGAGTGCCTGCGCCACATGGCCGAGATCGTGGCGCAGCTCGCCGGCTTCGAGCGCTACAGCCAGGACTGCATTTCAACCGGGCCGGCCGATGCCGCGCTGCACCGGCACCTGCGCCACACGGCCGGCGCGGCGCGAACGATGTTCGAGCAGGCGCTGCAACGTGTCGTCGACACCGAAGGGCTGGCGCTCGGCGACGAGCCGGCCCGCTGACGATTCGCCCGCTTTTCAGCCTCGGGCTTCGCCGGCGGCCCGCGCGAGGTCGGCGAGCCAGAGTTCGAAGGCCGGGGCCTGCTCGGCTTCTTCCATGCGCAGCAAGGCCGAAGGGTGCAGCGTGACGAGCACGCGCAGGCCGTCGCCGCGTGTCGACCACTGCCCGCGCTCCTTCATCACCGGCACGTCGTGGCCCAGCAAGGCACGCGCGGCTGTTGCGCCGAGAGCGATCGCCGCGCCGGGTTTCACGATCGCGATTTCGCCCTCCAGCCAATGCAGGCAGGCCGCGGCCTCCTGCTGCGCCGGTGTCTTGTGGATGCGGCGCTTGCCACGCAGCTCGAACTTGAAGTGCTTGACCGCGTTGGTCAGGTAGAGGCGGTCGCGCGGCCAGCCGAGGCGTTGCAACGCGCGGTCGAGCAATTGGCCCGCCGGGCCGACGAACGGGCGGCCGAGCAGGTCTTCGCGGTCGCCGGGCTGTTCGCCGACGAGCATCAGCCGCGCGCGCTCGTGGCCTTCACCATGCACCGCTTGCGTCGCGTGCGCGCCGATCGGGCAGGCGCGGCACTGCTCGGTCAGCGTGCGCAGCTCGGCGAGCGAACCGGGCGCGTGCACGACGATCGGCCGCGCATCGACAGCGAGCGCACGTGACGACGCAGGGCGGCGCCGCGCCGGTTCGCTCGCCGGCTGTTCGACCATCGTGCGTTCGCGCTGCGCAGCGGCGCTCGCGAGCGGCTGGATCAACGCGGCTTCGGGCAGGTTCTTCCAGTAGCGGCGCGGCATTTCCTTCTGCATCATCGCGAGCTTCAGCCGCGCGGGGTTGAAGATGCTGGCGTAGTAGGTCAGCCACAACTGCTCGGCCGCATCGGCCGGCGGCGCGTCGCTGCGGTTCGCGCCGGGGCCGAAGGCGAGGGCCTTGCCGTCCCAGCGCACGCAGCGTTCGGGCGTGAGGATGGCCCAGTGCATCTGCGCGAAGCGGCGCGCGAAGAACGGTGCCGTGGCTTTGACGATGTGGTGCTCGGGCTCGAACCACGCGACGTGCTGGAGCGGCTGCCCATCGGCGATGGCGAGCGGACGAAAACGCACGAAGGCCGTCATCTTGTGCATGTCGCGCCGCACGGCGCGCGCCATCAGTTCCACCTGCTGGCGATCGGCGTCGAGCGGGTCGTGGCGCAGCGCGCTTTCGTGCAACAGGCGCCACAACAAGCGGTAGAGCAGGCCGAAGCGGTTGCGGTCGGAATGCAGCGCGGCGCGTTCGGCCAGCGCGACGAACAGGGCGGGCACCTTGACGCGCGGGCCGCTCTCGTCGACGCTCGCCGGCTCGTCGATGGGCGGCAGCTCGCCGAACAAATCGGGTTCGGCGCGTGTCGCCACACGCCACTCGAGTTGCGACGGTTCCACGCCGTCGATCAGGCCGTGGCGCGCATGGCGGCGAAAGCCTTCGAGATCGGCTTCGTCGGCGAGCCACGCCACTCGCCGGGCGGCCGGCGCCATCGCGCTCACAGATCGAACAGCGACTGCTGGCGTGGCGCCGGCCGCAGCCGTGCGGCGAGATCGTTTGCGTCCAGCGCTGTGCCGCGCGCACCGTGCCCCGGCAGCGTGATGAACGGCAGCACGTTCTTCAACGGGACCTTGAGCCGCGACAGGTCGTCGATGCGCAGCGTGCGAACGCGCCGCGCCTGCAGCAGCCGCTTGACCGAGGTGGTGCCGAGCCCCGGCACGCGCAGCAGCATTTCCTTCGGTGCCCGATTCAGGTCGACCGGGAAACGCTCGCGGTGCGCGAGTGCCCACGCGAGCTTGGGGTCGATGTCGAGCGCGAGCATGCCGTTGCTTTCGCCGACGATCTCGTCGTGCGCGAAGCCATAGAAGCGCATCAGCCAGTCGGCCTGGTAAAGCCGGTGCTCGCGCACCAGCGGCGCCGGCGCCACGGGCAAGGCGCGCGACGCATCGGGGATCGGGCTGAAGGCCGAGTAGTACACGCGCTTCAGGCCGTAGGAGCCATACAGGTTGGCACTCGTCGACAGAATGCTGCGGTCGTCGGCCGAATCGGCGCCGACGAGCATCTGCGTGCTTTGCCCCGCAGGTGCGAAGCGCGCGGGCTTGGCGCGGCGTGGCGTGACGCCCGGTTGCGACGTGACGGGCGCCGGCTTGGCCGCGGTCTTCGCGTCCTCGATGTGGATGCGCAGGCGCGCCATCGACCGGCGGATCGCCTGGCCGTCTTTTTCAGGCGCGAGCGCGAGCAGGCCTTCGTTGGTCGGCAGCTCGATGTTGATGCTGAGTCGGTCGGCGTAGCGGCCGGCGCGCGCGAGCAATTCGGGGCTGGCCTCGGGGATCGTCTTCAGGTGGATGTAGCCACGAAAGTCATGCACCTCGCGCAGCACGCGGGCGACCTCGACCACCTGCTCCATCGTGTGGTCGGCGCTGCGGATGATGCCGCTGCTCAGGAACAGGCCCTCGATGCAGTTGCGGCGGTAGAAGTCCAGCGTGAGCTGCACCACCTCGTCGACCGTGAAGCGGGCGCGCGCCACGTTGCTCGTGACGCGGTTGACGCAATACAGGCAGTCGTACAGGCAGTAGTTGGTGAGCAGCACTTTCAGCAGCGAGATGCAGCGGCCGTCGGGCGCGTAGCTGTGGCAGATGCCCGCGCCTTCGGTCGAGCCGATGCCACGCCCGCCGACCGAGTCGCGCTTGGTGGTGCCGCTCGAAGCGCACGAGGCGTCGTACTTGGCCGCGTCGGCCAGGATCGCGAGTTTGTGTTGGGTGTCCACGGTGCGCTTCTGAAATAACTGTATGAATATACAGTCATCGCGGCACCGTTCGCGGCGCAGGGCCTTGCCGTGCCGCGCTCACGCGGGCCGCGTTGGCCCGATTCCCGCTACGATGAAAGCTCCCTCCGCGGACGCCTTGGCAGATGAACTTCCTGTGGCCCCAGTCCCTGTGGTTGATGCTGGCGCTGCCGCTGCTGCCGGCGCTCTACCTGTGGCTACTGCGCCGGCGCGGCAAGCCGGCGCTGCGCTACAGCAACCTGGAAGATGTGCGCGCCGCGATGAGCCGCCCCTGGCGGCGCCACGTGCCGCCCGCGCTGCTGCTGCTCGCCTGTTCGTTGCTGGTGTTCGCGCTCGCGCGCCCGACGGCGCAGGTCACGCTGCCGTGGGCCCGAACGACGATCATGCTGGCGATGGACGTGTCGCTGAGCATGCGCGTGGCCGACGTGCAGCCGAGCCGCCTCGTGGCCGCGCAGGAAGCGGCGAAATTGTTCCTGCGCGAACTGCCGCGCAACATCGATGTCGGACTCGTCACCTTCGCCGGCAGCACGCAGGTGGCGCAGGCCGCCACGCTGGACCGCGAATCGCTGGTCGGCGCCATCGACGCCTTCCAGATGCAGCGTGGCACTGCGATCGGCAACGCCATCGTGCTATGCCTGGCCGAGCTGTTCCCGGAGCACGGCATCGATCTCGGCGACATGACCTTCGGTGCCCGGAAGCTGGCGCCCCGCGCCGGTGAGAAAGAGAAGCCCGCGCCGAAGCAGGTCGAGCCCGTGGCACCCGGCTCCTACGGCTCTGCCGCCATCATCCTGCTGAGCGACGGCCGCCGCACGATGGGCATCGACACCCTGCAAGCCGCGAAGATGGCCGCCGACCGCGGCGTGCGCATCTACGTCGTGGGCCTGGGCGTGGTCGACGGCGAGACGTCCACGGACGACGGCATGGCCATGTTCCTCAAGCTCGACGAGCCGACGCTGCGCGAAGTGGCACGTTTGACCGGTGGCGAGTACCACCATGCCGGCACGGCGGAGATGCTGCGCAGCGTCTACCGCGACCTCGGTTCGCGTGTGCAGGTGCAGACGCGCGAGACCGAGCTCACGGCGCTGCTGGCCTTTATGGCGGCGATGCTGGTGCTGGTGGCCGTGTTGTTGTCGGCGCGCTGGTTCGGGCGGCTCGGCTGACTGGCGCAGCCACTGGGCGGGGCGCTTAGTTGGTTAACGCATAAGCAAGTTGGATTTAAGTCGTTTCCCTGGAGCGGCGGCGTCACTAACATCCGTCGCTTCGTCTCTTGCGACCCTGACGCACTCTCATGCCCACTCAAAACCTGCTGCCCCGCCGTACCGTCCTCGCCATCGCCGCAGGCACCGCGCTCATCGGCGTCACCGGCCTCGCGCGCGCCGCGAGCCAGACCTTGCTGAACGTCAGCTACGACGTGTCGCGCGAGTTCTACAAGGAATACAACGCGCTCTTCGCCGCCCACTGGAAGAAGACCGCCGGTGACGACCTGACGCTGAACCAGTCGCACGGCGGCTCCAGCAAGCAGGCGCGCAGCGTGGTCGACGGGCTCGAGGCCGACGTGATCACGATGAACCAGGCCAACGACATCGACGTGCTGCACGACCGCGGCAACCTGATCCCGGCCGACTGGGCCAAGCGCCTGCCCGACAACGCGTCGCCCACCACCTCGACCTCGGTGATCCTGGTGCGCAAGGGCAACCCGAAGCAGATCCGCGACTGGGACGACCTGGGCCGCGCCGGCATCTCGGTGATCATCCCGAACCCGAAGACCTCGGGCAACGGCCGCTACACCTACCTGGCGGCCTGGGGCGCGGCGCTAAAGAAGGGCGTGAACCCGGCCGCCGCGCAGGCGCTGGTGCGCCGCATCTTCGCCAACGTGCCGGTGTTCGATGGCGGCGGCCGCGCCGCCACCACCACCTTCGCGCAGCGCAAGATCGGCGATGCGCTGGCCACCTTCGAAAGCGAAGTGCCGCTGATCCTGCGCGAGTTCGGGGGCGACTTCGAGGCCGTGTACCCGAGCTGGAGCATCCTGGCCGAGAACCCGGTGTCGATCGTCGACAAGGTCGTCGACAAGCGCGGCACGCGCAAGGCCGCCGAGGCCTACCTCAAGTACCTGTGGTCCGACGAAGGCCAGGAGCTCGCCGCCAAGCACAGCCTGCGGCCACGCTCGGCCAAGGTGCTCGCGAAGTACACGAAGCAGTTCCCCAAGCTGCAGCTGTTTACGGTGGACGAACTCTTCGGCGGCTGGAAGAAGGCGCAGAAGGAGCACTTCGACGACGGCGGTCTGTACGACCAGATCGTCGCCACCGCCAAGCGCTGAAGGAACCCGGTGTTCCTTTCGCGCAGCTTGCTCAAGCGGCACAGCGTGCTGCCGGGCTTCGACCTGGCGCTCGGCTTCACGCTGCTGTACCTCGGGCTGATCGTCCTGGTGCCGCTGTCGGCGGCGTTCCTGAAGACCTTCACGATGACCTGGCCGGCGTTCTGGGACGCCGTCACCTCGCCGCGTGTCGTCGCTTCGTACCGGCTGACCTTCGGCGCCTCGCTGGCAGCGGCGCTGGTGAACGCGGTGTTCGGGCTGATCGTGGCCTGGGTGCTGGTGCGCTACGAGTTCCCGTTCAAGCGGGTCGTCGACGCGCTCGTCGACTTGCCGTTCGCCTTGCCCACCGCGGTGGCCGGCATCGCGCTGACCGCGCTGTACGCGGCCAACGGCTGGATCGGCCAGTACCTGGCGATGATCGGCATCAAGGTGTCATACACGCCACTCGGCGTGTTCGTGGCGCTGACCTTCATCGGCCTTCCGTTCGTGGTGCGCACGGTGCAGCCGGTGCTCGAAGACATGCAGAAGGAACTGGAAGAAGCGGCTGCCACGCTCGGCGCCACGCGGGCCCAGACGTTCACGCGCGTGATCCTGCCGATCCTGACACCGGCGCTACTCACCGGCTTCGCGCTCGCCTTCGCGCGTGCGCTCGGTGAATACGGCTCGGTGATCTTCATCGCCGGCAACATGCCGATGATCTCGGAGATCACGCCGCTCTTGATCATCACCAAGCTGGAGCAGTACGACTACCAGGGCGCGACCGCGATCGCCGTGGTCATGCTCGTCGCCGCGTTCGCGATGCTGCTGGCGATCAACCTGCTGCAGGCCTGGGCGCGCAAGCGCCAGGGGCGCTGAAAAACACCATGTCGACGACCACCACGACCACCCTGGCGGCGCAGCCCGCAGCGCGCCGACCGATCGCGCCGCGAACCGCGCTGGCCGCTACCGCCGAACCGCCGTGGGTGCGCCGCACCTTGATCGGCGTGGCGCTCGTGTTCCTCGCCTTCTTCCTGTTCGTGCCGCTCGCCGCCGTGTTCTTCGAGGCCTTCAAGAAAGGCTGGGGTGTGTACCTCGCCGCCATCACCGAACCCGACGCGGTGTCTGCCATCTGGCTCACGCTGATCGCGGCGGCGATCTCGGTGCCGCTGAACCTCGTGTTCGGCATCGCCGCGGCCTGGTCGATCGCCAAGTTCGACTTCCGCGGCAAGAACGTGCTGCTGACGCTGATCGACCTGCCGTTCTCGGTCTCGCCGGTGATTGCCGGCCTGATTTACGTATTGATCTTCGGCCTGCAAGGCTGGTTCGGAGAAACGCTGCGCGACCACGACGTGCGCGTGATCTTCGCGGTGCCCGGCATCGTGCTCGCGACCCTGTTCGTGACCTTCCCGTTCATCGCCCGCGAGCTGATCCCGTTGATGCAGGCACAAGGCCAGGAACAGGAGGAAGCGGCGCGCGTGCTCGGTGCCTCGGGCTGGCAGATGTTCTGGCGCGTGACGCTGCCGAACGTGAAATGGGCGCTGCTCTACGGCGTGATCCTGTGCAACGCGCGGGCGATGGGCGAGTTCGGTGCCGTCAGCGTGGTCTCGGGCCACATCCGCGGCCAGACCAACACGATGCCGCTGCACATCGAGATCCTCTACAACGAATACCAGTTCGCCGCGGCGTTCGCGGTGGCTTCGTTGCTGGCGCTGCTGGCACTCGTCACGCTGGTCTTGAAGTACGCGGTCGAACAGCGCGTGAAAAATCAGAAGCGCAGCGCTTCCGACAGAAACGAATGAGCAAGCAGCCATGAGCATCGAAATCCGCAACCTCAACAAGCGCTTCGGCAACACCGTCGTCTGCGACAACCTGAACCTCGACATTCCTTCGGGCGAGCTGGTCGCGCTGCTCGGGCCTTCGGGTTCGGGCAAGACCTCGCTGCTGCGCATCATCGCGGGGCTGGAGCGACCCGACTCGGGCTCGGTGCTGTTCCACGGCGAAGACGCGACCTTCGACGACGTGCGCGACCGCCAGGTCGGCTTCGTGTTCCAGCACTACGCGCTGTTCGGCCACATGAGCATCTTCGAGAACGTGGCCTTCGGTTTGCGCGTGCGGCCCAAGGCCACACGGCCGAACGAAGCGCAGATCACGGCGAAGGTGACCGAGCTGCTCAAGCTCGTGCAGCTCGACTGGCTCGCCGATCGCTATCCGCATCAACTGTCCGGCGGACAGCGCCAGCGCATCGCGCTCGCACGCGCGCTGGCGGTCGAACCCAAGGTGCTGTTGCTCGACGAGCCTTTCGGTGCGCTCGACGCCAAGGTGCGCAAGGAGTTGCGCCGCTGGCTGCGCCGCCTGCACGACGAGATGCACATCACCAGCGTGTTCGTGACCCACGACCAGGACGAAGCGATGGAAGTGGCCGACCGCGTGGTCGTGATGAACCAGGGGCGGATCGAGCAGGACGGTGCGCCCGACGAGGTCTACGACCACCCGGCCACGCCGTTCGTGTTGCAGTTCCTCGGGGACGTGAACCTGTTCCATGGACGGTTCGGCCACGCGCCCGGGGGCACGACCCAGCCCGACGAAGTGAGCTACGTGCGCCCGCACGAACTCGAGATCGTGGCCGAGGCGCAGGAAGGCACGCTGCCGGTGACGCTGTCGCAGGCACTCACCGTCGGTCCGCAGACGCGGATCGAGTTCAAGCGACTCGACGACGGCAGCTTCGTCGATGTGGAGATGACGCGCAGCGACTACACCGCGTTGCGTGACCGGCTCGGCCTGCGCAACGGCAGCCTGGTGCACCTGAAGCCGCGGCGCATCACGCGCTTTTCGGCCGGTGCCGGCATGGCTGCGGAAACCGAACTCGTCGACCCTGCAGCGATGATCTGAAGCTCAAAGCTCAAAGCTCAAAGCTCGATGCGCGTTCCCGGCGCGGTGGCCATCGCCCGCTCGACCACCTCACGCTTCAGCGACGACGCGAAGGTCTCGATGAAGTCGTAGACGTAGCTGCGCAGGAAGCTGCCGCGGCGCACCGCCAGCTTGGTCAGGTTGATCTCGAACAGATGCCGCGCGTCGATCGCGCGCAGCTCGCGGTCGCGCTCGTCGTCGAAGGCGATCGACGCGACGATGCCCACGCCGAGGCCCAGGCCCACGTAGGTCTTGATCACGTCGGCGTCCATCGCGGTGATCACCAGGTCGATCTCGATGCCTGCCTTGTCGAAGGCCTCGTCGATGTGCGTGCGCCCGGTGTAGCCCGGGTTGTAGGTGATGATGGGGAACTCGGCCAGCCGCTCCAGCGTGAGCGGCGCGCCGTCGAGCAGCGCGTGGCCCGGCGGCACGATCACGCTGTGGGTCCAGCGGAAGCAGGGCAGGGCCACCAGCGCGTCGTAGGTGGCGAGCGCTTCGGTCGCGATGCCGATGTCGGCCTCGCCGGAAATCAGCATCTCGGCCACCTGGTCGGGCGTGCCCTGGTGCAGGTTCAGGCTCACCTGCGGGTAACGCTGGCGGAAGTCGCGCACCGCGCCGGGCAGTGCATAACGTGCCTGCGAGTGGGTGGTGGCGATCGAGAGCCGACCCGAGGCCTGCTGCGTGAACTCTTCGCCGGCGCGCTTCAGGCTTTCGGCGTCGTTCAGCATGTTCTCGATGATGGGCACGATCAACGCGCCGACCTCGGTCAGCGAGGTCAGGCGCTTGCCCGCGCGCACGAACAGGTCGACGCCGAGCTCTTCTTCGAGTTCGCGGATCTGGCGGCTCACGCCGGGCTGCGAGGTGTGCAGCACCTTGGCCACTTCGGTGAGGTTGAAGCCGCAGCGCAGCGCTTCGCGCACGGAGCGCAGCTGTTGAAAGTTCATGAGGTCACAGGTGAAAGGCAGGGCGAGAAGCGGGGCGTTCGCCGGACGCAGTATCCCGAGAGATCATCGGTCAGGGAAGCAACAAATAGTGCTTTCCATATCTGAATTGCTCATATCGCGGCGGGGCCGCGAGGCGTCGGTGCTCAGCCGTGCCCCGGGCAGAGCACACCTTCGAACGCCGGCCGGACGTACAGGTCGGCCACGTTCTCCACCGTGGCATCGGGCGCCCAGCGGTGCAGCTCGGCGGCCGCGTTGATGGCGGCGATGGCCGACTGTGCTGCGATGCCGGGGTCGAGCGGGCGGATCGAACCGTCCATCATGCCGTCGACCACCACGCTGGCCATGCGCTCGGTCAGGCGGCGCAGCGTCACCCGCACCCGTTCGCGTTGCGGCTGGTCGGGCAGGGCGCTGGTGGCCGAGCTGCGCAGCAGCGGGCCGTCGGCCGAAAGCTGAAAACGCACCAGCGCGCGCGCCGCGGAGCAGGCTCGGCTCCAGCCGCTGCCAGTGCCGTTTTCGGCCAGCGCCAGGGCTTGCCGGGTCACGGCGAAGCTGCGCTCGAAGCACTCGAAGATCAGGTCGTGCTTGTTGTCGTTGTGGTGATAGAACGAGCCCTTGGTCACGTTCAGCCGCGCCGAGATCTTGTCGACCGACGCACCGCGGTAACCCTGCTCGTTGACCAGCAGCGTGGCGGCGCGCAGGAAGGCTTCCGAGGTGCTGTCGGCACCGCTGGCGAGCTGCCAGGCGCTTTCGCCGTCGGTCGCTTTCCAGGCCGAGCCCTTGGCAGCAATGCCGTTCAGCAGGATGTCGCTCACCCGATCGGCGACACGCGGGTATTCGTCGGTCTCGCAGCGCCCGATCCACGAGCGCACCCAGTGCGCGACCGACAGCACGATGTGGCCGCGCGCGTTCAGGTCGTCGCGTGCGAGCGCGCTGGTCTCGGCGCCTTTGAGCAGCCCGCGCACGCGCCGGAACATCGCCGTGTAGGCGGTGAACACTTCGGCCGCCTGCGCATCGGGCAACGCGCGGATGTCGTTGAAGTGCACGATCGGCGCGTGCCGGCCTGCTTCGATGTCGGCGAGCAACTGCGCGTGCAGGCGAAAGAAGGCTTTCACGCGCGCCGGAACATTCGCTTCCTTCGCGGCGGTGTCGGCGAGCGCGTCGAAGGCGGCGATCGACCGCAGGAAACACGCGGTCGCCAGGTCTTCCTTCTTGCGGTAGTAGTAGGTCACGCTGTTGGTGACCAGGCCCACGCTGCCGGCGATGCCCGACAGGGTGGCGCCTTTCACCCCTTGCTCATTGAACAGCACGGCGGCCGCCGACAGGATGGCTTCGCGCTTTTCCTGATAACGCGGGGTCTGCGGGCTGGGCACGGGCAAGGCGGACATCGGTTCGGGTGGTGAAAGCGCAGTGGCCACGAGCGGCGTGCAGGCGCCGCGATTATGCCGACGGGGGTTGCCTGCGTCAGAGTCCGCCGCGCTCCGGTGCGTGGGCGATTGCCGCAGAGAACCACGCCGGGCGGTCGGGCGCGAACCCTTCGAAAATGGCAAGCAAAGGTCGCGACAGCGTGTCGGTCATGCGTGACGAATGGAAACTAGGGTATGTACCTACACCGACCGAGCTTGTAGCTGATTTGAGCGTTTGAAGGCGGTTGATTAGAAAATACAGTTTGCCAGACTTTGAAGGCCTCTGCTAACGTTGCAGGCCCGGATTCAGGCCGCACGAAGAGAGAAAGAAGACACCATGGATTTCACGTTGTCAGACAGGCAGTTGCGCAGGCGCGGCCGCGCCTGAAGGAGACCCACGATGTCCTTGTTCTCTCTGGACGGCAAGGTCGCCGTCATCACCGGCTCGTCGCGCGGCATCGGCCGCGCCATTGCGGAGCGCATGGCCGAGCACGGCGCGAACGTCGTGATCTCGTCGCGCAAGGCCGAGCCGTGTGCCGAGGTGGCCGCGGCGATCAACGCCACGCACGGCGAGGGCCGCGCGATCCCGATTCCCGCGAACATCTCGTCGAAGCACGACCTGATGCACCTGGTCGACGAGTCCACACGCCAGCTCGGGCAGATCGACATCCTCGTCTGCAACGCCGCCTCGAACCCGTACTACGGGCCGATGGCCGGCATCGAGGACGACCAGTTCCGCAAGATCCTCGAGAACAACGTGATCGCCAATCACTGGCTGATCAACTTCACCGCGCCGCAGATGCTGGCGCGCAAAGACGGCGCGATCATCATCGTCTCGTCGATCGGCGGGCTGCGCGGTTCGCCGGTGATCGGCGCCTACAACGTCTCGAAGGCTGCCGACTTCCAGCTCGCGCGCAACCTCGCGGTCGAGTACGGGCCGAACAACGTGCGCGTGAACTGCATCGCGCCGGGCGTGATCAAGACCGATTTCGCGAAGGCGTTGTGGGAAGACCCGGAAGCGCTGAAGCGCCGCACGCAGACGACGCCGCTGCGGCGCATCGGCGAGCCCGACGAGATCGCCGGCGCGGCGATCTTCCTCGCCTCTAAAGCCGGCTCGTTCGTGACCGGTCAGGCCATCGTGGTCGATGGCGGTGTGACGATCTGAAGCTGAGCCCAGCAAGAGGAACATGATGAACAATGAATTCGTGAGCTGCAAGGTCGACGGCGAAGTCGCTGTGATCTCGATGAACAAGCCGCCGGTCAACGGCCTGGGCTTCGCGCTGCGCAGCGGCATCGTGGAAGCGCTCGACGAGGCCAACGCCGACCCGGCAATCAAGGCCATCGTACTGACCGGCACCGCGCGGGCCTTTTCGGGCGGCGCCGACGTGACCGAGTTCGGTACCGCGAAAGCGTCGCAGGAGCCGAACCTGCGCACGGTGATCACGCTGCTCGAAAACAGCGCCAAGCCGGTGGTGGCCGCGATCGGTGGCGTGTGCCTGGGCGGCGGGCTCGAACTTGCGATGGGCGCGCACTTCCGCGTGGCCTTGCCCGACGCCTCGCTCGGCCTGCCCGAAGTGAAACTCGGCCTGCTGCCCGGTGCCGGTGGCACGCAGCGCCTGCCGCGCTTGATCGGGCTCGAAGCGGCCTTGAACATGATCGTGTTCGGCGAGCCGGTGCCGGCCGTCAAATTGAAGGGCACGGCGTTGATCGACCAGATTGTCGAAGGTGACCTGCTCGCCGGCGCGCTGGCGTTCGCACGCAAGGTGGTTGCCGACAACGCACCGCTCAAGCGTGCGCGTGACCTGAAGGTGCTTGACGCACAGCCCGACGCTTTCCTGCAGTTCGCGCGCAACACGGTGGCTGCGGGTGCGAAAAACTTTCCGGCACCGCTGAAGTGTGTCGAAGCGGTGGCGAACGCGCTCACGAAGCCCTTCGACGAAGGCCTGCGCCTGGAGCGCGAAGCCTTCGTCGCGCTGATGGCCACGCCCGAGTCGCGCGCGCTGCGCCACGTGTTCGCCGCAGAACGCGCCGCAACCAAGATCGCCGACGTGCCCGAGAGTACAGCGCTGCGCCCGATGAACTCGGTCGGCGTGATCGGCGCCGGCACGATGGGCGGTGGCATCACGATGAACTTCGTCAACGCCGGCATCCCGGTCGTGCTGCTCGAAGCGAAGCAGGAAGCGCTCGACAAGGGCCTCGCGACGATCCGCCGCAACTACGAGAACTCGATGAAGAAGGGCAAGCTCACGCAAGCCCAGCTCGACCAGCGTTTGGCCTTGATCACGCCGACGCTGGGCTATCAAGACTTCCGTGACGTCGACCTCGTGATCGAGGCGGTGTTCGAGAGCATGGAAGTGAAAGAGCAGGTCTTCAAGACACTCGACGAAGTGTGCAAGCCGGGCGCGATCCTGGCGTCGAACACCTCGGCCTTGAACCTCGATGCGATCGCCGCGTTCACCAGGCGCCCGCAGGACGTGATCGGCCTGCACTTCTTCAGCCCCGCCAACGTGATGCGCCTGCTCGAAGTGGTGCGCGGCGCGAAGACCGCACCCGATGTGCTGGCCACCTGCATGAAGATGGCGCGCACGATCAGGAAGATCGCGGTGGTCTCGGGCGTGTGCGACGGTTTCATCGGCAACCGCATGCTGGCGCGTTACGGTGCTGCGGCCAACAACCTGCTGAATCAGGGCGCACTGCCGCAACAGGTCGACGGCGCGCTGCAGAAGTTCGGCCTGGCGATGGGCCCGTTCCGCATGGGTGACCTGGCGGGGCTCGACATCGGCTGGGCCGGGCGCAAGCGCCGCCAGGCGGCGAACCCGGCGGCCTATGCGCCGGTGGTGGCCGACCGCATCTGCGAAGCCGGGCGTTTCGGGCAGAAGACAGGTGCCGGCTGGTACCGCTACGAAGCCGGCAAGCGTGACCCCATTCCTGATCCGCTGGTCGAAACGCTGATCAGGCAGTACCGCGAAGAGAAGGGCATCACCGCGCGCAAGGTCAGCGACGAAGAGGTGGTTGAGCGCTGCATGTTCGCGCTCGTCAACGAAGGCGCACGCATTCTCGAAGAAGGCATCGCGGCCCGCGCTTCCGACATCGACATCGTCTACCTGAACGGCTACGGTTTCCCGCTGCACCGCGGCGGGCCGATGTTGTATGCCGAGACGGTGGGTTTGCCGAGCGTGCTGCGCGCGCTGCGCCGTTTTGCCGCCGAACCGGGGGCCGATCCGTCGTGGCAACCGGCCGCGCTGCTGGTGAAGCTGGCCGATGCCGGCGCCACGTTCAACTGACCCGAGAGCACATCACCATGACCGACGCTGTCATCGTTTCCACCGCCCGCACCGGCCTGGCCAAGAGCTGGAAGGGTGCGTTCAACATGACCTATGGCGCGACACTCGGTGGCCACGCGATCGAACACGCTGTCAAACGTGCCGGCATCGACCCGGCCGAAGTCGAAGACTGCATCCTCGGTGGTTCGCTCTCGGAAGGCACGACCGGCGGCAACGTGGCGCGCACCGCGGCCTTGCGTGCCGGGCTGCCGGTGACGACGGCCGGCGTCACGATCAACCGCTTCTGTTCGTCGGGCCTGCAGGCGATCGCGATGGCCGCGCAACGTGTCATCGTCGACCAGGTGCCGGTGATGGTGGCGGGCGGTGTCGAGTCGATCTCGTGCGTGCAGAACGAAGTCAACCGCCACATGCGCGTCGACCCGTGGCTGCTGGAACACAAACCGGAGATCTACTGGACGATGCTGCAGACGGCCGAGCAGGTCGCCAAACGCTACAAGGTCTCCAAGGAGGCGCAGGACGAATACGGTGTGCGCAGCCAACTGCGTGCAGCGGCCGCCGCGGCTGCCGGCCGATTCGACGCCGAGATCGTGCCGATGACGACCGTGATGGGCGTCGTCGACAAGGCCACCGGCCGCATCACGCGCAAGCAAGTGACGATCTCGTCCGACGAAGGCATCCGCCCCGACACCACGATCGAAGGTGTGTCGAAGATCCGCTCGGCGCTGCCCGGTGGGGTGGTCACGGCCGGCAACGCGAGCCAGTTTTCCGATGGTGCTTCGGCCTGCGTCGTGATGAACGCTAGGCTCGCCGAGCAGCGCGGCATTCAGCCGCTCGGCATCTTCCGCGGCTTTGCGGTCGCCGGCTGCGAGCCCGATGAAATGGGCATCGGCCCGGTCTACGCGATCCCGCGTTTGCTCGAACGCGCCGGCGTGAAGATCAAGGACATCGGGCTGTGGGAGCTGAACGAAGCTTTCGCCTGCCAGGTGCTGTATTGCCGCGACAAGCTCGGCATTCCCGACGAGTTGCTGAACGTGAACGGCGGCGCGATCGCGGTCGGCCACCCCTACGGCGTGTCGGGCTCGCGGCTGACGGGCCACGCCTTGATCGAAGGCAAGCGGCGCGGCGCGAAGTTCGTGGTCGTCACGATGTGCATCGGCGGCGGGCAAGGCGCCGCCGGTTTGTTCGAAGTTTGCTGATCGACACGGAGCCCCGACCTATGAACAGCCTTGTTTCCGAGCGCGCCGGCTTCGACACCGACTTGCCGCCACGCGCGCCCGCGGCCGTGCCGTGGTCGACCGGCCCGATCCACCCCGGGCTTCGGCCCGAAGAAAACACCAGCATCCGTTCGGGTGCCTGGCTGGCCGGTCTGTCGGAGCCGCTGCGCCACGCCATCCTCGGGCGCGCGCGCGTGCGCCAGCTCGCTGCCGGCACGCCGATCGCGCAGCGTGGCGACGTGGCCATGAACTGGATCGGCGTGGCCAGCGGCGCCGTGCGGCTCGGTTCGGGCCTGCGCGACGGCCGAAACTTCACGCTCGAGTTCGTCGGCCCGAGCCAGTGGTACGGCGACATCGAGATGATCGACGACCGCCCGCTCGACCTCGACCTCGTGGCGCATGTGAACTCGACCGTGTTGATGGTGTCGAAGCCCGACCTGCAACGCCTGATCGACAGCTTCGACGAGTTGCGCGACGCGCTGCTGCAGCTCAACTGCCAGCGCCTGCGCCACATGCTGCGGCGCTTCGAGGAGCTGCAGACGCTGTCGCTCGCGCAACGCCTGGCAAGGCAGGTGCAGCGCCTGGGGCGCCAGTTCGGCCGGCCGATGGCCTGCGGCGTCAGCATCGAACTCGGCGTGACCCAGGGTGACCTGGCGGCGATGGTCGGCGGCAGCCGCCAGCGCGTGAACCGGGCCTGGCGCCAGATGGACAAGCTCGGCATCGTGCAGCTCGGCCATGCGCGCCTGCTGGTGCTCGACCCGGCCGCGCTAGCGGCCGTGGCCGAGGGGCGGGTGGTGTTGACCGGCGCCGCGCCAGGCGAAGAACCCGAAGCCTGATCAGCGCAGGCCGGCCATCTCCATCACCTTCGCGCGCAGTCGGCGCATGCCGCGCAGCCAGCGGTCGTAGTCGGCGGTCTTGCGCTGCAGGAAGGTCAGCACTTCAGGGTGCGGCAACACGAGAAAGCGCTCTTCGCGCATCGCGTCGACGACCGCGAGCGCCACGGCCTCGGGGGTGACCGCGTCGGCGCCGAGGAAGCTGTGAGCGCGCTGGTTGCCGTCCTTGCCGAGCAGCATCGGCGTCAGCACGCCTTGCGGGCACAGGCAGCTCACGCGGATGCCCTTGTCGCCGTGCGCGATCGACAGCCATTCGGCAAAACCGACGGCGGCATGTTTGGTGACCGAATAGGGCGCGGCGTTGACCTGGCTCAGCAGGCCGGCGGCCGAGGCCGTCTGCACCAGGTAACCTTCGCCGCGCGCGATCATCTGCGGCAGCACGGCGCGGGCGGCGTACACATGCGCCATCAGGTTCACGTCCCAGTGGCGCTGCCACTCGACGTTGCTCGCGTCTTCGTCGGCACGCGCGATGATGCCGGCGTTGGAGCAGAACACGTCGACCTGGCCAAAACGTTCGGTGGCGGTCTGCACGAGTTGCTGCATGGCGGCTTCCGAGGCCACGTTCACGCCCAGGCCGAGCCCGCCGATCGCGCTGGCCACGGCTTGGGCGCCGGCTTCGTCGAGGTCGGCCACGACGACGGCGCGTGCGCCTTCTTTCGCAAAACGCTCGCACAGCGCTTTGCCGATGCCCGAGGCACCGCCGGTGACGATGACGACCTTGTCTTTGATGTCCATGCGGGCAGGCTCCGGTTCAGGCCGGTGGGGCCGCGGCCGGCACGGCCACGTCGACCCAGGTGATGCGGCCGGCGCGGTGGGCCAGGCTGGGTTCGCGCGGGCGCACCTTGCCGCCGACCATGAACAGGCGGCGGCCATCGGTGCCACCGAGCGCACAGGCGATCGCCTGTTGTTCGCACGCGATGCGGTCGGTGATGGCGCCGCCTTCGAGCACGCGGATGAATTCGTTGGTGCGGGGCGAAGCCACCCAGACCGCGCCTTCAGCATCGAGGCAGATGCCGTCGGGCGCGATCTTGATCAGATCGGCCCAGACGCGTCGCTCGTGCAGCGAACCGTCAGCACCGATGCGAAACGCAGTCAGCCGTCGGCCGTAGGTTTCGGCCACGATCAGCGTGCGCCCGTCGGAGGTGATCACGGCACCGTTCGGGAACTCGAGGCCTTCGGCGGCCACGCGCGGCACACCGTCGGGCGAGACGTACACCAGCGCTGCAGAACGGCGCACGATCGGCTCGGCGAACAGGTCGAAACCGAAATTGCCGATGTAGGCGCCGCCGCGTGCGTCGACGACCATGTCGTTGCACGGGCCGGTGGCGAAGGCCCCCAGGTCGGAGACCATGACGAGACCGGCCGGGTCGAGCCGCATCAGCTTGTGGTCGAGCATCGAGACGACGAGCAGCCGCCCGTCAGGGGCCCAGCCCAGTCCCGACGGCTGGTTCGACAGGTGAGCCATGACCTGGGTGCGGCCCTGGGCGTCGACCCGAAGCACCTGCTCCAGGAAAAAGTCTGAGAACCAGAGCGCGCCGTCGTGCCAGCGTGGCGCTTCGGCGAACGCCAGGCCGTCGAGCAGCAAGGCGGGTGCGCTCATTTGGCGGCCAGGCCCAGACGCTCGATCAGCAGCTTGTCCTTGGCGAAGGTTTCGCGGGCCCAGGCGGCGTATTCGTCACCGCTGCGGTACCAGGCGTCCTGGTTCAGCTGATCGAGCAGTTCGACATGCTTGGGGTCTTCCATCGCCTTCTTGAAGGCGTCGTGCAGCGTCTTCATCACCGCCGGGTCCATGCCTTTCGGGCCGACCAGGCCATAGGGCGAGTTGCCGACCACGTTGAAGCCGAGCTCCTTGGCCGTTGGGATGGCCGGCCAGCGCTTGGTGCGCTTGTCGCCGAAGGTGACGAGCAGGCGCATCTGGCCGCCGTCGACGAACTTGTCCCAGCCGCTGGCGTCGCTGGCGGCCATCACGTGGCCACCGAGCAACGCCTGCATCAGGTCGGCGTTGCCTTTGAACGGAACATGGTTGAACTGCACCTTGGCGTTGCCGCTGAGCTCTTCGAGCAGCAGGTGGGGCGAGGTGCCGATGCCGGTCGAGCCATAGTCGATCTGGCCCGGCGCCTTGCGGGCGGCTTCGACGTATTCGGCGAAGCTCTTGTGCGGCGAGTCGGTCTTGACGACAAAACCGAAGGTGTAGCCCGACACGCCGAGGATGAAGCTGAAGTCGGTGAGCGGGTTCCACAGCGTCTTCTGCATGTGCGGGATGCGCAGCATGCCCATCGGGAACTGGGCGATGGTGTAACCGTCGGGCTTGGCGTTGAGCGCCATGTTGCCGGGGCCGGTGGTGCCGCCGCCGCCGGGCTGGTTCTGCACGATGATGTTCTGCCCCAGATTCTTGCCGGCGATGTCGGCCAGCGTGCGCAGGTGGCGGTCGGTCGAGCCACCGGGGGGCCACGGCACGATCAGCGTGATCGGCTTGTTCGGGTAGGCCTGCGCACAAGCGCTGCCCAGCGGTGCCAGCAAGGCGGTGGCGAGGCCGGCGCAAAGCAGCGCGCGGCGGGGAAGTCGGGGCAGGCGGAGTGTCATGGGCGCTCGGGCGTTGAAAACCACATGATTGCGTGCACCGGCGCTGCGGCACAAGCGGGTCAGCCCGAACGGTTTGTCACCTCGGTGACCGTGCGACCGGTATCAGGGGCTCAGACGGGGCCGGGCAAGGGTGTCGGTTCAGGTTCGGGCGAGGTGCCCGCGGCATCAATGGCCGCAATGTTCTGTGCCAGCTGGCCTTTGGGGCCCTGAACCACTTCGAAGCTGACCCGGCCGCCCTGCTTCAGGGTGCGAAACCCTTCCATTTGGATCGCCGAGAAATGGGCAAACACGTCTTCGCCACCGGCTTCGGGCTCGATGAAACCGAAACCCTTGGCGTCGTTGAACCATTTGACTGTTCCGGTGGCCATGGCGTAGCTCCATGCTTTGGCGCGGCCCGTTGTCGCAGGGGCATTTTGGCGCCGCGTGAATTCGCCTGTCAAGAATGGTGCGCGGGCACCCGGCCGGTGCCGAATATGCACGCCTGCCGACAATCATTTCTGCCCTTGTGGATTGGGCAGCAGGTGCAATATGCGTTGGGTAGAAACGTCCCTGCGTCAACTCGATAGAATGAATCCATGCCCGAAGACAAACCCGCTCCTCCCGCGCCGCCCACGGCCCGGCCACTGCCCGACGACGGGCAGGGAGCGGTTGTCCTCGAGCGGCAGACTCAGAAAACCGAGCCGCCCCGCATGTACCAGGTGGTGCTGCTGAACGACGACTACACACCGATGGAGTTCGTGGTGATGGTGCTGCAGGAATATTTCAAACGCGATCTCGAAACCGCAACCCAGATCATGTTGAAGATTCACCATGACGGGCGGGGCGTTTGTGGCGTCTACTCGAAAGACGTGGCAGCGACGAAAGTGGAGTTGGTGTTGGCTGCCGCACGCCGCGGTGGCCACCCTTTGCAATGCATTATGGAGGCCGCATGATTGCGCAAGAGCTTGAGGTGAGTCTGCACATGGCGTTCGTCGAGGCGCGCCAGCAACGCCACGAATTCATCACGGTCGAGCACCTGCTGATGGCGCTGCTCGACAACCCGTCGGCCGCCGAGGTGCTGCGCGCCTGCTCGGCCAACGTGGACGACCTGCGCAAGAGCCTGGCCGGTTTCATCAAGGAGAACACGCCCACGGTCGGCGGCTCCGACGAGGTCGACACCCAGCCGACGCTCGGTTTCCAGCGTGTGATCCAGCGCGCGATCATGCACGTGCAATCGACCGGCAGCGGCAAGAAGGAAGTGACCGGCGCGAACGTGCTGGTCGCGATCTTCGGCGAGAAGGATTCGCACGCGGTCTACTATTTGCACCAGCAGGGCGTGACGCGCCTCGACGTGGTCAACTTCATCGCTCACGGCATCAAGAAGAGCGATCCGCCGGAGCCTTCGTCGAAACCCAGCGAAGGCGGCAGCGGTGGCGAAAGCGAGAAGGAAGATGGTGACGGCAAGGGCTCGCCGCTCGACCAGTTCACGCAGAACCTGAACCAGCTCGCCCGCGACGGCAAGATCGACCCGTTGATCGGGCGCGAGCACGAAGTCGAGCGTGTGATCCAGATTCTGTGCCGCAGGCGCAAGAACAACCCGCTGCTGGTCGGCGAGGCCGGTGTGGGCAAGACCGCCATCGCCGAGGGCTTGGCCTGGCGCATCACGCAGAACGAAGTGCCCGACGTGCTGGCCGATTCGGTCGTGTACTCGCTCGACATGGGCGCGTTGCTGGCCGGCACCAAGTACCGCGGTGACTTCGAGCAGCGCCTGAAGGGTGTGCTCAAGCACCTGAAGGACCAGCCGAACGCCGTGCTCTTCATCGACGAGATCCACACGCTGATCGGCGCGGGTGCGGCTTCGGGCGGCACGCTCGACGCGAGCAACCTGCTCAAGCCGGCGCTCAGCTCGGGTGCCATGAAGTGCATCGGCGCGACCACCTTCACCGAGTACCGCGGCATCTTCGAAAAGGACGCGGCGTTGTCGCGGCGCTTCCAGAAGGTCGACGTGGTCGAACCATCGGTCGAGCAGACCGTCGAGATCCTGAAGGGCCTGAAGTCGCGCTTCGAAGAGCACCACAGCGTGAAGTACGCGCTGGGTGCACTGCAGGCGGCGGCCGAACTGTCGGCCAAGTTCATCAACGACCGTCACCTGCCCGATAAGGCGATCGACGTGATCGACGAAGCCGGTGCAGCCCAGCGCATCCTGCCCAAGAGCAAGCAGAAGAAGACCATCACGCGCGCCGAGGTCGAAGACATCGTCGCCAAGATCGCGCGCATTCCGCCCGCCAGCGTGTCGAACGACGACCGCTCCAAGCTGAAGACGCTCGACCGTGATCTGAACAGCGTGGTCTTCGGCCAGGAACCGGCGGTCGAGGCAATCGCCGCGGCCATCAAGATGGCGCGCTCCGGCCTCGGCCGACCCGACAAGCCGATCGGCTCGTTCCTGTTCAGCGGCCCGACCGGTGTGGGCAAGACCGAAGTGGCCAAGCAGCTCGCGTACATCCTCGGCGTGGAGCTGATCCGCTTCGACATGAGCGAGTACATGGAGCGCCATGCAGTGAGCCGGCTGATCGGCGCGCCGCCGGGCTACGTGGGCTTCGACCAGGGCGGTTTGCTGACCGAGGCGGTCTCGAAGAAGCCGCATGCGGTGCTGCTGCTCGACGAAATCGAGAAGGCGCACCCCGATGTGTTCAACGTGTTGCTGCAGGTCATGGACCACGGCACGCTGACCGACAACAACGGGCGCAAGGCCGACTTCCGCAGCGTCATCATCATCATGACGACCAATGCCGGCGCCGAGACGATGAACAAGGCGGTGATCGGCTTCACGAATTCGCGCGAGCAGGGCGACGAGATGGCCGACATCAAGCGCCTGTTCACGCCGGAGTTCCGCAACCGGCTCGATGCGGTGGTGAGCTTCAAGGCGCTCGACGAAGAGATCATCCTGCGCGTGGTCGACAAGTTCCTGCTGCAGCTGGAAAGCCAGCTCGCCGAGAAGAAGGTCGAGGTCACCTTCACCGACACGCTGCGCAAGCAGCTGGCGAAGAAGGGCTTCGACCCGCTGATGGGCGCGCGGCCAATGCAGCGCTTGATCCAGGACACGATCCGCCGTGCGCTGGCCGACGAGTTGCTGTTCGGTCGCCTGGTCGACGGTGGCCGCTTGACGGTGGACGTGGACGCCGACGGCAAGCCGGTGCTCGACATCCAGCCGAACAAGAAGAGCGACAAGCCGAAGGCCGAGCCAGCGACGGCATAAAGCTTCGGGAGCGCTGCGCGAGACAGGACAGCGGGGGCCTTCGGGCCCCCTTTTCGTTGGCTGGTTTCAGTGAAACGCCGCCGGGTCCTGCTGGAAGAACTTGCTCAGCAACGTGTACAGCGCCGGATGCTCGGCCTGGAAGTCGCGCGGTGCGACGAAGAAGGCTTCCGACGCGACCGCGAAGAACTCTTCCGGAGCTTCTGCAGCGTACGGATCGAGCAGCGTGTATTCATCGGCATCGATGCGCTCGCAGAAGCGGTCGTACTCGTCTTCCATGACTTCGATCCATTCTTCGCGCGTCGCGCGGTCGGGCAGGGCGGGCACACCGTCGGCGAGGCCGTCGCGCATGTCCATGACATGCACGAACTCGTGGATGACCACGTTGTAGCCCTCGGCGGCGGACTCGCCGGCGTCTTCCACGTCGCGCCACGAGAGCATCACCGGGCCGCCGTGCATCGCCTCGCCGGAGAGTTCTTCCTCGAAGTGGTGCACGACACCGTCGTCGTCGACCATCTCGCGCTGCGCCACGACCACGTCAGCGTGCACCACGATGCCGACGAAGCCGTCGTACCAGTCCAGCCCGAGGTTGAGCGCCGGCAGGCAGGCCTGCGTGGCGATGCACACGGCCATCAGGTCGTCGACTTCCAGGCCTTGCACCCCATGGAATTCCTTGTCGTCAAGGAACAGTGTTGCAAGCTCGCGCAGGCGGGCCATGTCGGCTTCGCTGCGCCAGGTTAGAAATGGGAAGCGCGCCAGCGCGAGTTGCCACAGTGCGTCGGGGATCGCGCGGCGTTGCAGTGTTCTGGCGTCGCGCCAGCGTTTGAACCAGCCGGCCAAGATCAGCCCGCGTCTTGCGGTGCGATGCGCCGCAGTCCGTCGCGTGACCAGCGCAGCACATCGGCGCGGGGTGTGGCGGCGTGGTCGAGGTCCCAGTCGCTGAGCACGTGGCGTGTGAGGCCGGGTTGCAGCAACTGATCGGCGGGCCGGTGCGTGTGGCCGTGCACGAGCACCGGTGTGTCGGCAGCGCGCATCCACTCGACGCTTTCGGTGAGGTCGAGATCGAGCCACTCGGGCTGCATCGTGCCGTGGCGACGTTCGCTTTCGTGGCGCACTTCGCGTGCGAGCGCACGGCGCTCGGCGAGGGGCCGCGCCAGCACGGAAGCCTGCCACGCCGGGCTGCGCACCATCGAGCGGAAGCGCTGGTAGTCGGTGTCGGCCAGGCACAGCGCGTCGCCGTGCGTGAGCAGCAGCCGTTCGCCGAACGCTGTCACCACGGTCGGGTCGGCGAGTGCGCTCACGTTGCAGGCCGCGAGCATGTCAGCGCCGACGAGAAAGTCGCGGTTGCCGAGCATGAACGCGACGCTTCGCAGCGCGGCGGCCTCTCGCAGAACTTCGACGCATTGCGCCTCGAAGCCCTCGAAGCGCGCGTCGTCTCCGACCCACACCTCGAACAGATCACCGAGGATGAGCACCGCGTCGGCCCGGGTGCCGCGCATGTAACGCGCCCAAGCCTCGAAACCAAGCGGCGTGTCGGCCGCCAGGTGCAGGTCGCTGATGAAGTCGATCGCCTGCCACTCGTTCGGCGCGTTGAAAGCACCGAACGCGGGCAGGGCGAGCGCTGTCACCGCGAGCCCTGGTCGACCAGCTCAGACGCGCGAAGCGCGAACGATCGTCACGTCTTCGAGCGGCACGTCGCCGTGGCCGCCCTTGCTGCCGGTCTTGACCTTCTCGATCGCGTCGACCACTTCGGTGCCCGACACGACCTTCGCGAACACCGCGTAGCCCCAGCCCGACGCCGTTTCGGCGGTGAAGTTCAGGAAGTTGTTGTCGGTCGCGTTGATGAAGAACTGCGAGCTGGCCGAATGCGGCGCCGAGGTGCGCGCCATCGCCAGCGTGTAGCGGTCGTTCTTCAGGCCGTTGTTGGCCTCGTTCATGATCGTCGCGTTGGTCGACTTCTGCTTCATGCCGGGCTCGAAACCGCCGCCCTGGATCATGAAGCCCGGAATGACGCGGTGGAAGACCGTGCCGTTGTAGTGGCCGGCGTCGACGTACTCGAGGAAGTTCTTCGACGAGATCGGTGCTTTCACTTCGTCGAGTTCGATGCGGACCGTGCCCTTGCTGGTTTCGATGTCGATCTGGGTGCCCATGTTCATTTCTCCAATGTGGCTGTTTTGATGGTGACGGGCTCGACCGGCACATCGCCGTGCGGGCCCTTGTTGCTGGTGGGCACAGTGCGGATCTTGTCGACCACGTCCATGCCCGAGACGACCTTGCCGAACACGGCGTAACCGTTGCCGTCACGCGAGCTTGCGGCGTTCAGGAACTCGTTGTCCTTCACGTTGATGAAGAACTGCGAGGTGGCCGAGTTCGGGTCGTTGGTGCGCGCCATCGCGACCGTGCCGCGCTCGTTGTTCAGGCCGTTCTTGCTTTCGAGCGGGATCGGCGCGCGCGTGGCCTTCTCTTTCATGTCGGCGGTCATGCCACCGCCCTGGATCATGAAGTTCGGGATCACGCGGTGGAACACCGTGCCGTTGTAGTGCCCGGCCTTCACGTACTGCAGGAAGTTGTCGACCGACTTCGGCGCCTTGGCGGCATCGAGTTCGATCACGATGTCGCCGGCCGAGGTGGCGAGCTTGACCTTCTGCGCGAAGGCGGAGGCACTGGTGCCGAGTGCGACGGCCAGCAGCGTGATGCCGGCCCAGCGGGAAAGGGGGTGTGTCATGGTCGGTCTCCTTCGTATGAGTCTGTCTGGGTTCGGGTTCAACGTGCCGGCGTGTCGGGGCTCAGCGCTACACGCGGCTTGGTCTTGAACAGCTCGCGCACCAATGCGAGCTTCGGTGGCACGCTCAGGTTGCGCGCGTCGAGTTGCAGCGCGCGCGCATACGACTGTGCCGCGAGCGTCGCGTACACATCGCCGAGGTTCTCGTGCGCGGTGGCGTAGCCGGGGTTGGTGCGCAGCGCCTGCTCCAGCGTGGCGCGGGCCTTGATGTAATCGCCGGTCGCGGCATGGATCGCGGCCAGGTTGTTGTAGGGCTCGGCCAGATCGGGGTAGTCCTCGGTGAGCTTCTGGAACAGCTCGATCGCTTCGGGGTAACGCTTGGCGTCGGCCAGCATCACACCCTTCAGGAAACGCATCGGCGGGTCTTTGGGGGTGAGCGCCAGGAACTCGTCGGCACGCTGCATGGCCGCGGCCGACTGGCCGGAATAGTGCAGGCTGTGCACGTCGCTCAACGCATCGGCGCGCACGCCCACGCTGGTGCCGAGCAACACGAACAGCAACGATCCGGCAAGCAGGTGGGGCAAACGAATCATCGGCGTCCGCAAAGACGAAACAGGCGTGGGGGATGGGGTGCGTGGCAGCGGTGTGGCGCTCTGGGCGCGGCCCGCTATACTGAAACGATTGTAGTGCAGGCCTCTTCCTTGCAGGCTTGCGCGGGGCTTGTCGCCAGCGTGTTGCAGCGGCTTCGTCCCACCCCACCGAACCCGACCCGAAGCCCTGCGCGCCCTGTGCTGCAACGGGCCTGAAATTGCCCATCGGCCCATGTCACTTCGCATTCACAACACCCTGACCAGGGAGCTGGTGAGCTTCACGCCGATCGAGCCGGGCCACGTGCGCATGTATGTGTGCGGCATCACCATCTACGACCTGTGCCATGTGGGCCACGCGCGCATGATGGTCGCGTTCGACCTGATCTACGGCTGGCTGCGCACGCTCGGTTACCGCGTGACCTACGTGCGCAACATCACCGACATCGACGACAAGATCATCCGGCGCGCGCTCGAACGCAACATCCCGATCCGGCAACTGACCGACGAGATGGTGCAGGCGATGTATACCGACCTCGATGCGCTCGGTGTCGCCCGCCCCACCCACGAGCCGCGCGCCACCGAGCACGTGCCGCAGATGCTGGCGATGATCGGCACGCTCGAGGCCAAGGGCCTGGCCTACCGCGCCTCGAACGGCGACGTGAACTACTCGGTGCGCAAGTTCCCCGGCTACGGCAAGCTCTCGGGCAAGTCGATCGACGAGTTGCGTTCCGGCGAACGTGTGGCCGTGCTCGACGGCAAGGAAGACCCGCTCGACTTCGTGCTCTGGAAGGCCGCCAAGCCCGAAGAGCCCGAAGACGCGAAATACGCGTCGGGCTACGGGGTGGGCCGGCCCGGCTGGCACATCGAGTGCTCGGCGATGGCCTGCGCGCTGCTGGGGGAGCAGTTCGACCTGCACGGGGGCGGCATGGATTTGCAGTTCCCGCACCACGAAAACGAGATCGCGCAGAGCGAAGGCGCGAACGGCAAACCGCCGGCGATGGTGTGGGCGCACAACGGCTTGCTCAACGTCGACCACGTGAAGATGTCGAAGTCGCTCGGCAACTTCTTCACCATCCGCGAAGTGATGGAGAAGTTCGACGGCGAGACCATCCGCTTCTTCATGATGCGCACGCACTACCGCAGCCCGTTCAACTTCAGCGACGTGACGCTGGACGACGCACGCAATTCGCTGCGCCGCCTGTACACAGCGCTCGACGGGCTCGATGTGGCCGTGCAAGCGATCGACTGGGCCGAGCCGCGCGCGGCCGCTTTCCGCGAAGCGATGAACGACGACTTCAACACGCCGGTGGCAGTGGCGGTGCTGTTCGAGCTGGCCGGGGAAGTGAACCGCACGCGTTCGCTGGAGACCGCGGCCTTGCTGAAGAGCCTGGCCGCCACGCTCAACTTCCTGCAGCAATCGCCGCGTGACTACCTGCAGTCGGGCAACACGCTCGACGAAGCCGACATCGACGAACGCATCGCGGCCCGCGCTGCCGCAAAAGCAGCGCGCGACTTCGCTCTCGCCGACCAGATCCGCAAGGACCTGCTCGCACAAGGCATCGTGCTGCAAGACTCGCCGCAAGGCACCACCTGGACGAAGGCCTGACCGTGGCGAAGGCTGGAAAGACAGAGGGCTCGGGCGACGAGCCGGAGATCACGCCCGGCTACTGGGACGAGGCCTGCAAGCACCTCGGCAAGCGTGACCGCGTGATGCGCAAGCTGATCCCGCAGTTCGGCGAAGGCCGCCTGCAAAGCCGCGGTGATGCGTTCACCACGCTGGCCCGTTCGATCGTCGGCCAGCAGATTTCGGTGAAGGCGGCGCAGTCGGTCTGGGACCGTTTCGTGGTGCTCGTGAAGGAGCAATCGACGCGTCTCGCGCCGGCTTCGGTGCTGGCGCTCGACACCCCGACCATGCGCTCGGCCGGCCTGTCGGCGCGCAAGGTCGAGTACCTGAACGACCTGGCGCAGCACTTCGAATCGGGCACCGTGCATGTGCGGCAATGGCAGCAGATGGACGACGAGGCCATCATCGAAGAGCTGGTCGCGATCCGCGGCATCGGCCGCTGGACGGCCGAGATGTTCCTGATCTTCCACCTGATGCGCCCGAACGTGCTGCCGCTCGACGACCTGGGCCTGCTCAAGGGCATCAGTCTCAACTACTTCAGCGGCGAGCCGGTTTCACGGGCCGAAGCGCGTGAAGTGGGCGACGCCTGGGCGCCTTTCCGCTCGGTGGCCACATGGTACATTTGGCGCAGCCTGGACCCCTTGCCGGTCGACTACTGAACCCTCAAGCGGCTGCGCGAAACCACTCGCCAGCGAGTCCCTTCAACCCCGCTGTTGATGCACCCGGACCCACACCCATGAGCAAAAGACACTTCCTCGATTTCGAGCACCCGGTCTCTGAGCTGGAGTCGAAGATCGAAGAGTTGCGCTATGTGCAGAACGAGTCGGCCGTCGACATCTCGGAAGAGATCGACCGGCTCGGCAAGAAGAGCCTGCAACTCACGAAAGACATCTACTCGAGCCTCTCGCCCTGGCAGGTGACGCAGATCGCGCGCCACCCGCAGCGCCCGTACACGCTCGACTACGTGAACGAGATCTTCACCGACTTCCAGGAACTGCACGGCGACCGCCACTTCGCCGATGACCAGTCGATCGTCGGCGGCCTGGCACGCTTCAACGGCCAGGCCTGCATGGTGCTCGGCCACCAGAAGGGGCGCGACACCAAGGAACGGGGCCTGCGCAATTTCGGCATGTCGCGGCCCGAGGGTTACCGAAAGGCCTTGCGCCTGATGAAGCTGGCCGAGAAGTTCGGCCTGCCGGTCTTCACCTTCGTCGACACGCCCGGCGCCTACCCCGGCATCGGTGCCGAAGAGCGTGGCCAGTCGGAAGCGATCGGCCGCAACATCTTCGAGATGGCACAACTCGAAGTCCCGATCATCGTCACCATCATCGGCGAGGGCGGCTCGGGCGGCGCGCTTGCCATCAGCGTCGGCGACCAGCTGCTGATGCTGCAGTACTCGATCTACTCGGTGATCTCGCCCGAAGGCTGCGCCTCGATCTTGTGGAAGACCTCGGAGCGTGCCTCCGACGCGGCCGACGCACTCGGCATCACGGCGCATCGTCTGAAGGCACTCGGCCTCGTCGACAAGATCGTCAACGAGCCGGTCGGTGGCGCGCACCGCGACACCAAGCAGATGGCGGCATTCCTGAAGCGTGCGTTGAACGACGCGCTGCGCCAGGTCAGCGACCTGAGCACCAAGGACCTGCTGAAGCGACGCTACGACCGGCTGCAGACCTACGGTCGCTTCAGCGACACCAAGGAATCCTGAGCGCATCGAGCGTGGCCGAGCGTTGCATGGCGGTCGCCTGGAGCGGCGGCCGCGACTCGACGGCGCTGTTGCATGCCACGCTGATCGAAGCGCTTGCGCTGGGTGCGAAAGTTTTCGCACTGCACGTGCACCACGGGCTGAGCACGAACGCAGACGCGTGGTTGGCGGCCTGCGAAGCGCAGAGCGCGCGCTGGGTGAAGCGCGGCCTGCCGGTCACGTTGGTGTCGTCCCGACTGAAGACCTCGCCCGCACCGGGTGAAAGTGTCGAAGCCTGGGCGCGGCAGGCGCGCTACAAAGCGCTTCGCATGATGGCCCTTGCGAACGGCGTGTCGCTCGTACTGCTCGCCCACCATCGGCGTGACCAGGCCGAGACCTTTCTGCTGCAAGCCTTGCGCGGTGCCGGCATGGCGGGGCTGGCCGGCATGCCGGCGAGCGTCGAGCGCGACGGCATCACCTGGCAGCGACCCTGGCTCGCAAAGCCGCGCGAAGACATCGAGGCTTACGTGCGGCGCCACCGCTTGAAGCACGTCGATGACGAGAGCAACGGCGACCGGCGGTTCGCGCGCAACCGCATGCGCATGGACGTCTGGCCGGCGCTGGTGGGTGCCTTCGATCAAGCAGAGACGAGTCTGGCCACGGCAGCAGGCTGGGCCCACGAAGCGCGCACCGCGCTCGCTGAGCTGGCGGCCCTCGACCTGAGCCAGGTCGCGAACGAAAGCGGCCTGCAGATTGCCGCCTGGCTCGCGCTCTCAAGCGCACGCCGCAGCAACGCGTTGCGCGCCTGGCTGGTCGCGCAGACCGGTCAGCCGGTCGCTGCGAGCCTGGCGGAGCGGCTCCTTCAGGAACTGCCGGCCGCGCGCGGCGCGCGTTGGCCGACCGCCGGGGGCGAGCTGCGGCTGTACCGCGCCGTGTTGACCTTCGAGGCCACGGCTCCGACGCCGGCCAAGACAGCGCCACCCCGCGAAACGCTGCTCAGCGTCACCCGCGCCGGCCGGTATGCCTTGCCAGGATGGGCGGGCCAACTGCATGTCGAACGCACAGTGGGCGAAGGCGTGCCGCTGGCCTGGCTCGCCCACGTCGAGCTCCGGCCGCGCCTCGGCGCGGAGCAGTTCCAGAGCGGCCTCGGGCGCCCGCCGCGCAGCTTGAAGAAGCAGTTCCAGAATGCCGGCGTGCCCGAGTGGGAGCGCACCGGCCCGCTGCTCTACAGCGGCGGACAACTGGTGTTCGTGCCCGGCCTCGGTCTCGACGCCCGCGTGCTCGGCTTGCCGGGCCAGCCCCTCGTTCGCCTGCGATGGGAGCCACTCGCAGCCGCGGCCTGCTGACCCCGGCTCTGCTGGACCGCAGCAGCTAGAATCACGGGCTCGCCTCCGGGCGTGGTATTACTTTTGCTCGCGACTCTTCGCACTCCACATGGCACTCATCGTTCACAAATACGGCGGCACATCGATGGGCTCGACCGAGCGCATTCGCATGGTCGCCAAACGCGTCGCCAAATGGGCCCGCGCCGGCCACCAGATGGTCGTCGTTCCTTCGGCGATGAGCGGTGAAACCAACCGCCTGCTCGGCCTGGCCAAGGAACTCTCGCCCGCCGCCACCACCGACGCGCTGCTGCGCGAGCTCGACGTGATCGCCGCCACCGGCGAGCAGGTCTCGGTCGGCTTGCTGGCGATCGCGCTGCAGGCCGAAGGCATGCAGGCGGTCAGTTATGCCGGCTGGCAAGTGCCCATCGCGACCGACTCGTCGTTCACCAAGGCGCGCATCCAGAGCATCGACGACGCGCGGGTGCGCGCCGACCTGGCGGCCGGCAAGGTGGTGGTCATCACCGGCTTTCAGGGGGCAGACGCCGAAGGCAACATCACGACGCTGGGCCGGGGCGGATCCGACACCTCGGCCGTGGCGGTGGCCGCCGCGATGAAGGCCGACGAATGCCTGATCTACACCGACGTCGACGGTGTCTACACCACCGACCCGCGCATCGTGGCCGAAGCGCGGCGCCTGAAGACCATCAGCTTCGAAGAGATGCTGGAGATGGCGAGCCTGGGCTCCAAGGTGCTGCAGATCCGCTCGGTCGAGTTCGCCGGCAAGTACCGCGTGCCGCTGCGTGTGCTGTCGAGCTTCACGCCCTGGGACATCCCCATCGATGAAGAAGCGAAGTCGGGCACGTTGATCACTTTTGAGGAAGACGAAAAAATGGAACAAGCCGTTGTCTCGGGCATCGCCTTCAACCGCGACGAAGCCAAGATCAGCCTGATGGGCGTGAACGACAAGCCCGGTATCGCGCACCTGATCCTCGGCCCGGTGGCCGACGCGAACATCGATGTCGACGTGATCATCCAGAACATCTCGCACGACGGCCGCACCGACTTTTCGTTCACGGTGCACCGCAACGATTACCAGCGCACGATGGACCTGCTCAAGGCCAAGGTCCTGCCCGTGACCGGCGCGACCGACCTGGTGGGCGACGCGAAGATCTGCAAGGTCAGCATTGTCGGCATCGGCATGCGTTCGCACGTGGGCGTGGCGAGCCGCATGTTCCGGGTGCTTAGCGAAGAGGGCATCAACATCCAGATGATCACCACCAGCGAGATCAAGACCAGCGTCGTGATCGACGAGAAGTACATGGAGCTCGCGGTGCGTGCCTTGCACAAGGCCTTCGACCTGGACCAGCCGCCGGCGGCTAACTGATCGAACAGGCTGCGCACCAAGGTTAGAATGCGCGCTGTCTACGGAGCTGTGACCGAGTGGCCGAAGGTGCTCCCCTGCTAAGGGAGTATGTGGGCAAAACCTGCATCGAGGGTTCGAATCCCTCCGGCTCCGCCAGAAGTGCAAAACGAGAAGGCCCCGCAAGGGGCCTTTTTCATGGCCGGGCACCGACGCACTGCGCGGGAAGCGCAGTTCTCCGGGGCGAGCATTGCCGGTTGTCTTACGCGACCGCCCCAGTCCCGCTTCGATACTTCGTCGCATCGCTCATCACCCGATGTGCGCCGGAGTCACGCCATGCCGATGCTTCAACCCCGTTCGCTCGTTGCGATGCCACCGTCCGGCGCTTCGCGGCTGACCTTCAGACGCCTGCGCCGCCCGACGCGCCTGCCGACGATCGGTGCGGCAACGCCCTGGAGCCTCTGCTTGTCATGGCTGGCGCGAATCGGTGGTCGGTGACCCCCATCAACGCTTTTGCCAGGACCAGACATGAACGATCAAATCAACACAGCAGGCGAGAACGCCGCCGAACGCGAAAAACTGTGGGCGCTGATCAAGGACATCCGCTTCGCGATGTTCACGACGCGCCACCACAACGGCCACCTGCATTCGCGGCCGATGACCACGCAGAACAGCGCGGTCGAAGAAGATTCGAGCCTGTGGTATTTCATGTCACGCAAGGGCGAGCCGGTGGCCGACCTGACCACCGACCCGGTCGTGAATGTCGCCTACGCCGATCCGGGTGAAGACAGCTATGTGTCGGTTTCCGGCATCGCCGCCGTCATCGAAGACGTGGCGAAAAAGCGCGCGCTCTGGAGCAAGCTGAACGAAGCCTGGTTCCCCGGCGGCCCCACCGACCCCGACCTCGCGCTGGTTCAGGTCAGGATCGTGCATGCCAATTACTGGGACGTGAAGGAAAGCCAGATCGTCCAGCTGTTCAAGATGGCCAAGGCCGCGATCACCGGCACGCCGCCCACGGGCATGGGCGAGCACGGCGAGATCCGCATGCGCTGAGGGTGGCCATGTCTGTCTTTTTCGACATCACCCACACGACGCACTACCAGTACCACCAGCCGGTGCAGCTCGGTGAACACCGCGTCATGTTCCGTCCGCGTGGCAGCCACGACCTGCGGGTGCTGGCCACCGACATGCAGGTCACGCCCGAGCCGGTCGACATCCGGCTGATCCAGGACGTGTACTCGAACTCGGTGGCGCTGGTGCAGCCGCAGAGCCCGGCCACCGAGCTGAAGATCGAGTGCTCGTTTTCGGTGGAGCACACCGGCACACGCGCGCTTGATCTGCCGTTGAACCCCGACACGCTCCAGTACCCGTTCGCGTATGGTCAGGAAGACCGCATGGCCCTGCAGCACTACCTGCTGCCGTACTACGACGATCCCGCCGGCCAACTCCTCGAATGGGCGCGGCAGTTCATGCGTACCGACGGGCCGACCGGCACCCGCCAGTTGCTCGTCGACATGACCCAGGCCATTCGCCGGTCGATGTTGTACCTGGCACGCATCGACGAGGGTGTGCAAACGCCGTATGAAACACTGCGGCTCCAGTCGGGCACTTGCCGCGACTTCGCGACGCTGATGATCGAGGCCGTGCGCCAGCTCGGGTACGCGGCGCGCTTCGTCTCCGGCTACCTGTACACACCGTGGCTCGACAACCCCGACGCGCCGAACGCGGGCGCGGGCGCCACTCACGCGTGGGTGCAGGTGTTCCTGCCCGGCGCGGGCTGGATCCCGTTCGACCCCACCAACAACCTGATCGGCGGCACCGACCTGATCCGCGTCGGCGTGGCCCGCCACGCCAGCCTGGCCTCGCCCGTGAGTGGCTCGTGGCACGGCTTTCCCGGCGACTTTGCCGGCATGTTCGTCGACGTGCAGGTGCGTCGACGCTGAAGCTTGCTGGGCTGTCAGAAGCCTCGGCTCTGTACCGATTCAGGGGGTCGCGTGCGCATGCGGCTCGTGCCGTGCCTTGCCTATCATCCCGTAACACTCGCACGCGCGCTGCTCGAGCTGCTCGCGGTCGAGCACATCGATGCGCCCACGGCGATAGCGGATCACGCCTGCGCTGCGCAGTTTGTTGGCCGCGGCGTTCACACCCTCGCGGCGCACCCCCAGCAGGCCAGCCAGCGAGCCCTGCGTCATGAACAGTTCGTCGGAGCCCGATCGGTCCAGCGCCAGCAGCAGGCGGCGGCACATTTGCTGGTCGATCGAATGATGGCGGTTGCACACCGCGGTCTGTGCCACGTGTTCGATCAAGGTCTGCGTGTACCGCAACAACAGGTTCAGGATGGGGCCGCCACGCTGGGCTTCGGCGACAGCGGCTTGGGCGTCGAGGCGAAACCCCTGGCCGGGGCTCTGCACCACCGCATCGCCCGGCATGAAGCCGCCGCCCATGATGAGCGAGATGCCCACCATGCCCTCGCGGCCCACCACCGCGATTTCGGTGGATTCGCCGTCATGGGTTGCTTGCAGAAGAGACACGATCGCCGTGGTCGGAAAGTACACGTGCTCGGGCACGGCGCCCGATTGGCACAGCACGGTACCGGCCGGCAGCACCACCCGCTCCAACAGCGGTTCCCAGCGTGACCAGTCGGCGTCGGACAGCGAAGCCAGCAGCTGGTTGCGGCGGGCGTCGCCGGTGTGGAACAGGGGAGGATGCACGGCGACTTCAATGAAACGAGGCGTCTGCATCATCGGCAGACACCTTGTGTTCGGCCATCGGCAACGGAGAGCTTGCGACGTCGTCTTCCACCTACATTGCGATGGGGTTCGGCCATGTACTGTTGGCCGCCGCCTGTGCCGACCCGCCGTTGCCGACGACTGGATAACTGTATATATTCACAGCATGCAGTTCGAACGCGATCCTTCGATGCCGGCGCCGCAATCCCTCAAGGGCCGTGGCACAGTCTGGGCCATCGAGCACCGCTTTGCGCACCAGGGCCGCGAGGCCGTCGACGACGGCTGGGGCACGCTCGACCAGGCTTCGCAGGAAGAGCATCTGCCACCCGGCACGCAGATCATCGAAGAGCGCGTGAAGTCGATCCTCGCCAGCAACGACTCGCCCGACATCTCGTTCGACCTTTCGATCAACCCGTACCGCGGCTGCGAGCACGGATGCGTCTACTGCTTCGCGCGCCCGACCCACAGTTACCTGAACATGTCGCCGGGCCTCGACTTCGAGACCCGCATCATCGCCAAGGTCAACGCCGCCGAGCGGCTGCGCGAGGCGTTCGCGAGCCGAAGCTACGAGCCGCTGCTGCTCAACATCGGCTCGGCGACCGACGCTTATCAGCCGGCCGAGCGAAGCTTGCGCATCACCCGCTCGGTGATCGAGCTGATGGCCGAATGCAGCCACCCGTTTTCGCTCGTCACCAAGTCGTCGGGCATCGAGCGCGACATCGACCTGGTCGCGCCGATGGCCGCGCGCGGGCTGGCGGCGGTGTACGTGTCGGTCACCTCGCTCGATGCTGCGCTGTCGCGCATCCTGGAGCCCCGCGCCGCGTCGCCGCAGCGCCGCCTGCGCACGATCGAAACGCTGGCGAAGGCCGGCATCCCCGTCGGCGTGAGCGTCTCACCCATCATCCGTTCATCAACGAGCCCGAGCTCGAACGCATTCTCGAAGCCGCGGCCGCCGCCGGCGCCACCTCGGCGTTCAGTGTCGTGCTGCGCCTGCCCTGGGAAGTGAACCCACTGTTCCAGCAGTGGCTGGAGCAGCACTTTCCCGAGCGCGCGGCGCGCGTGATGGCGCGTGTGCGCGAGATGCGCGGCGGGCGCGACTACGACGCGAGCTTCGGCACGCGGATGCGCGGCGAGGGTGTCTGGGCGCAATTGTTGACGCAGCGTTTCCAGAAGGCCGCAGCGCGCTTCGGGCTGAACCGCCAGCGCGTCGAGCTCGACCTGACGCAGTTCCGCAAACCGTTGCGCCAGCGTGACGACGGGCAGGCCGACCTGTTCGGCTGACGCCGGCTGCAGCGGCCAGGTCAGTCCTTCAGGTCGGGTTCGAAGAAGACCCAGCGCACCTGCGGAAAGGCTTCGCGCAGCCCACGCTCGACGGTGTTGATCGCCTCGACGAGCGCCACGTCGGAGCCCACCGGGTGCATGCGTGCTTTCACCGCCACCATGATGTCGCTGCCGAGCTGCTGCGTGATCAGGCTGTAGATTTGTGCCACCTGCGGCTGCGCCTGCAGGTGTGCACGCAAACGCGCCAGCACCTGCGGCTCGGCGCTCTGGCCGACCAGCAGCGCTTTCACTTCCACGCCCACCAGCACCGCTACCAGGATCAGCAACACGCCGATCGATATCGAACCCATCGCGTCCCACATCGGGTTGCCGGTCACCATCGCCAGGCCGATGAAACACAGCGCCAGCACCAGACCGCCTAGCGCGGCCAGGTCTTCGCCGAAGATCACGATCAGCTCGCTCTGGCGCGAAGTGCGGAACCAGCGCCACAGGCCGAGCTCGCCGCGTTCCTTGTTGATCTCGCGCAGCGCGCCCCACAAGGACACCGACTCCGCCAGGATGCCGAACGACAGGATGCCCACCGCCACCCAGGCGTACTTCACCGGCTCGGTGTCGTGCAGCTTGTGCACGCCTTCGTAGATGGAGAACAGCCCGCCCATGCTGAACAGCATCAGTGCGACGATGAAACTCCAGAAGTAGATCGCCCGGCCGTAGCCCATCGGGTGGTCGTCCGACGCGGCGCGCTTGGCTTCTTTCAGGCCCCAGATCAGCAGTGCCTGGTTGCCGCAGTCGGCGAAGGAGTGGATCGCCTCGGCCAGCATCGAGGCCGAGCCGGTGAACACGGCGCCGGCCGTCTTGGCCAGGGCGATCGCGAAGTTGGCGCCGAGCGCGAAGAAGATCGACTTGAGCGAATCGGCTTGTGCGGACATGGCGGCGGAGGTTTTGCTGCGGATGAAGATTCGGTCGCCGCGCTGCTCAGCGTGTACGGCAGGCCGCGAAGACATCGAGGCCCGCCTGGTATTCGCCGGCCGAGATGCCGAGCAGCCCCAGCACCGAATGGAACAGGTTGTCGTGGGTGAGCGGCATGTCGCGCTTGTCGCGCAGGCAGGTCGTCAGCGGTGGGGCTGACGACCAAACGACCATCGGCACGTGCGTCTGCTCGCGCGGCGCCACCGCGTACGGTAACCCGTGCAGGTAGAGGTTGTTCTCGCCCAGCGATTCACCGTGGTCCGACACGTACAACATCGTCGTCTCGAACTGCGCCGCCTGGCCCTGCAGCCACTGCACCGTCTGCGCGAGCATGTGGTCGGTGTAGGCGATCGAGTTGTCGTAGGCGTTCACGAGGCTGGCGCGGTCGCACTGCTGCAGCACGTTGGTGGTGCACTCCGGCATGAAGGGCTTGCGGTTCGCCGGGCTGCGCTTGTAGTAGGCGGGGCCGTGGCTGCCCATCTGGTGCAGCACCAGCAGCACGCCGCGCTCGCGCCGATCGGCGGGCAGCGCGGCCAGGCGCGCATCCAGGCCGACCAGCAGCGCTTCGTCGAGGCACTCGCCGTCCTGGCACAACTGCGCACCGGGCGCGGCGGTGCGGCCGGGTGCGGGGTCGATGGCCTTGGCCGTGGGAACACGGGTGCACAGGCCCTTGCAGCCGGCCTGGTTGTCGAGCCACAGCACCGCCATGCCGCTGCGCTGCACCAGGTCGAGCAGGTTCTCCGAGTTGCGCTCGCGGCGCTCGAACTGCTTTCTGCCGAGGTGCGAGAACATGCAGGGCAGCGACGCCGCCGTGCTGGTACCGCACGAGCTCACGTCGCGGAAGCTGACGACGTCGAGCGCGGCCAGCGCCGGGTTGGTCGGCCGCTCGTAGCCGTTCAGCGCGAAGTGGTCGGCGCGTGCGGTCTCGCCCACCACCAGCAGCACCAGCGGCGGCCGGCTGCCCGCGGCGCGCGGTGCGATGCGCGCGTCCAGCCCGATCGGCTGCGGCGGGCCGGCGGGTTGGGCGGTGCTTTGCAGGCCGATGTCGGCGAGCGCGTAGAAAGAGTTCAGCGGGTTGATCAGGTAGCGCATGGTCTTGTGGTTGCGCATCGTGGCCGAGAGGTCGGCGAACAGCGCGAACAACAAGGCCGCGAACACCGCCAGTGCCACGAACACGCCGAGCGCGTTGCGCCCGAGCTGGGCGACCGCGCCGAGGCGTTGCACGGGCACACGCCACAACGCCAGCAAAGGCACACCGGCGAGGAAGGCCACGCCGAGCAGCAGCCGCCAGCTCAGCAGGTCGCGCACTTCGCGCGGGTCGGTCTGCACCACGTTGACCATCATCGTCGAGTCAATCACGACGCCGTAGGTGCCCATGAAGTGCGCGCCGAAGGCGGCCGACACGACGAACAGCGCGATCGCCGGCTTGACCGTGAAACGCCAGGCCACGAAAGCGAGCAGCACCGTGAGCAGCGCGGCGATCATCAGGCCGAACCCGAGGATGAACAGCGCGCCACGGCCCGAATTGGTTTCGGGCAGCGCCAGCAAGGCCCGCCACAGCGGCCAGTTGGCGAAGGAGGCGATCCACACGGCGCCGGCCACCGCGAGCGTGAGCGGGTTCCAGCCGGCGAGGGAGGGCGAAGTCGAGGTCACAAAGCGCATGGTCATGCGCCGTATTGTCCCAGCAAGGCAGGGCTCCTCCGGCCGGGCTCAGCTGCGGATCATGACCCCGCCTGCGGCCCGGTTCGCAGCGCCGCCGAGCGCAACCTGGGTGCCCCGGCCGCAGAACCTGCGCCGCAACTCTTCGACCTTGTCGATCATCGACGCACTGGCTTCGATTTTCGCGCCGTGGCGCGTCAACACCTTGCCGGCCAGCTCGACGAGCTTCGCGTTCAGGGTTTCGGAGCCACGCTGCATCAGGCTCTTCACGGCGTCGGCGTGGCGGCCCTTGATGCTGTGCGACATGGCCTGCTCGGCCAGCAGGTTGATCTCGGTGTGGCCGGCGCGGATCAGCGCCACATGCGGCTCGTGCTCCTGGACCGACTTGCACAGCATGTCGGCCGAGGCTTTCGAGACGCAGAAGCGCTGGGCGACGCTGGTGATCCAGGCTTCGGCGTCGCCGAGCTGGATTTCGGTGCTGCGCAGGCGCGCCAGCACGGCGAGGAAGTTGCTCGCGGCCTCGAAGTCGAAGTCTTCCTGCGGGATGCAGGCGGCCAGGCGACGCACGCTGGCAACGCAAGCTGCGACCTGGCGTTCGTTCAGCGCCTTGAAGACCTCGGAGGTGGTCACGAAGCGCTGCAGCCGCACGTTGTCGGGCTGGCGTTCGAGCGCGCGCAGCAGGTGGTCGTGGTTGCGCGCGAAGGCCTTGTTGTCGCGCTTGTCGAACAAGGTCATCGCCAGCAGCACCAGGCTCTGGCAATCGAAGGTCTTCGAGGTCAGGCCGATGCGCACGCTGCGTTCCAGGGCTTCGGTGGCTTCGTCGCCGTGGCCCATGTAGAAGGCCAGCATGCCCTGCTTCTGCAGCCGGGCGATGCTTTGCGGCGTGATGCGCGTGGCGCAGCGAAAGGTTTCGAGCGCGGCGTCGAGATCACCCTGTTCCACCTGCACCCGGCCCATCACGTCGTAGGCGTCGGCAAAACCGGGCTGACTGCTGATCAGCGCTTCGAGCATGCTGGTCGCCTGCGTCAGGTCGCCGGCTTCGACTTCGGCGCGCGCGATGCCCAGGCGGGCCCAGGGCAGGGCCTTGGTTTTTTCGACCGCTTCGTAGAGCGTGCGGGCGGCGCCGTGGTCGCCGAGCCGGATCAGCAGTTCGGCACCGATGCGGGCGGCGTACAGCCAGTATTCGTCGCGGGCGTCGAAGCGCGCGCGGCACAAGGCGGCCGCCTGCGCGAAGTCTTCGGCCTCGATGGCTTCGAAGATGCTGCGCAGCGTGGTCTTGCGGTGGCGTGCCTGGATCAGTCGGGCTTCGAGTGCCAGGCCGGTGTGGGGTTTGAGCAGGTAGCTGTCGAGCGCCGATTCGGCCGCTTCGGCCACCATCGGGTACGAGGCTTCGCCGGTGACCATGATGAACACGGTCGAGTACGGCAGCAGGTTGCCGCGGCGCAGGTCGTCGAGCAGGTCTTGCCCCGTGAGCGGGCTGGCGGCGAAGTGATAGTCGCACAGCACAATGTCGAAGACCTGGTTCTCGAGCACGCTGCGCGCGTCGGGCACCCGGCTCTTCTGCACGATCGTGCCCACGCCCATGTCGCGCAGCATCCCGGCCTGCAGGCTGCGCAGGGAGGGGTTGCTGTCTACGATCAGTGCGCGGCAGTTGCCGACGTCGGGGTAGATCTTGTTCATTCGGCGGGCAGGGCACCAAAAGGGACGGGGAGATTCCTCGTCCCTGTATATCGGCACGGCCGGCAGGGTCTTGACCCTGCTTTCGAACCCGGCCCGCCACCGGGCTCGGTGGCGCCCTTACTTGAACAGGTCTTTCACCCGGTCCGACCAGGTCTTGGTGTTCGGCGAATGCCGGTCGCCGGCCTTGCGGAAGGCGTCGTCCAGCTCCTTCATCAGCTTGCGCTGGTGTTCGGTGAGCTTGATCGGCGTCTCGACCGAGACGTGGCAGTACAGGTCGCCCGGGTAGCTGGAGCGCACGCCCTTGATCCCTTTGCCGCGCAGGCGGAAGGTCTTGCCGTGCTGCGTGCCCTCGGGCAGTTCGATCTCGGCCTTGCCGCCGAGCGTGGGCACCTCGATGCCGCCACCGAGCGCGGCCGTGGTCAGGCCGACCGGCACGGTGCAGTGCAGGTCGTCACCGTCGCGCTCGAAGATCTCGTGCTGCTTGATGCGGATCTCGATGTACAGGTCACCCGCCGGCCCGCCGTTCGTGCCCGGCTCGCCGTTGCCGCTCGAGCGGATGCGCATGCCTTCGTTGATGCCGCCCGGAATCTTGACTTCGAGCGTCTTGTTCTTCTTGACCTTGCCCTGGCCGTTGCAGGTGGTGCAGGGCTCGGGAATGATCTTGCCGGTGCCGTGGCAGTGCGGGCAGGTCTGCTGGATGCTGAAGAATCCCTGGCGCATGTGCACCGTGCCGGCGCCGTTGCAGGTGCTGCAGGTCTTGGGCTGCGTGCCGGGCTTGGCGCCGCTGCCTTTGCAGGTCTCGCAACTTTCGTAGGCGGGAATGCGGATCTGCGTTTCCTTGCCGGCCGCCGCTTCTTCGAGCGTGATCTCCATCGCGTAGCTCAGGTCGCTGCCGCGAAACACCTGCTGGCCACCCGGGCCGCGCCGCTGGCCGCCGCCGGCACCACCGAAGATGTCGCCGAAGATGTCGCCGAAGGCTTCGGCGAAACCGCCCATGCCTTCGCCGCCCGGGCCGCCGCCACCGCGGCCCATGTTGGGGTCGACGCCGGCGTGGCCGTACTGGTCGTAGGCCGCGCGCTTCTGGCCGTCGGAAAGCATCTCGTAGGCCTCTTTGGCCTCCTTGAACTTTTCTTCCGATTTCTTCGCATCGTCACCCTGGTTGCGGTCGGGGTGGTGCTTCATCGCGAGCTTGCGGTAAGCCTTCTTGATGTCGTCTTCGCTGGCGTTCTTGGGCACGCCCAGCGTTTCGTAGTAATCACGTTTGGCCATGAAATTCAGGCTCCGGCAGGTTCTTCATTCGTACGCGCTTCAAACACCAACGCCGGTTTCAGCCGGAGCCTGCCTTTGCGTGAAAGCAGTTCCGCCCGAAACCGGCGAGGGTTGGAGAAAAGGCTCAGCCCTTTTTCACTTCCTTGAACTCGGCATCGACCACGTTGTCGTCGTCGGCCGGCTTGGCCGAGGCGCCTTCGGCATGCGTTGCTTCGGCGCCGCCACCCGCTGCGGCGCCGGCCGCGGCCTGTGCCGCCTGGGCTTCGGCGTAGACCTTCTCGCCGAGCTTCTGGCTCGCGGCCATCAGCGCTTCGGTCTTGGCTTCGATCTCGGCCTTGTCTTCGCTCTTCAGCGATTCCTCGGCGTCCTTCAGGGCGGCCTCGACCTTCTCCTTCTCGCCGGCTTCGAGCTTGTCGCCATGCTCGGACAGGCTCTTCTTCACGCTGTGGATCATCGCGTCGGCCGAGTTGCGGGCCTGGATCAGCTCGAGCTTCTTCTTGTCGTCGGCCGCGTTGATCTCGGCGTCTTTGACCATCTGCTCGATCTCGGCTTCGGTCAGGCCGGAGTTGGCCTTGATCGTGATCTTGTTTTCCTTGCCGGTGCCCTTGTCCTTCGCTCCGACGTGCAGGATGCCGTTGGCGTCGATGTCGAAGCTGACCTCGATCTGCGGCAGGCCACGCGGCGACGGCGGGATGCCTTCAAGGTTGAACTCGCCCAGGCTCTTGTTGCCCGAGGCCATCTCGCGCTCGCCCTGGTAGACCTTGATCGTCACGGCCGGCTGGTTGTCGTCGGCGGTGCTGAAGGTCTGCGCGAACTTGGTCGGGATGGTCGTGTTCTTCTTGATCATCTTCGTCATCACGCCGCCGAGCGTCTCGATGCCGAGCGACAGCGGGGTCACGTCGAGCAGCAGCACGTCCTTGCGGTCGCCGGCCAGCACCTGGCCTTGAATCGCGGCACCCACGGCCACGGCTTCATCGGGGTTCACGTCCTTGCGCGGCTCCTTGCCGAAGAACTCCTTGACCTTCTCCTGCACCTTGGGCATGCGGGTCATGCCACCGACCAGGATCACGTCGTTGATGTCGGAGACGCTCAGGCCCGAGTCCTTGATGGCGGTGCGGCAGGGCGCGATCGTGCGTTCGATCAGGTCTTCGACCAGTGCTTCGAGCTTGGAGCGCGAGAGCTTGATGTTCAGGTGCTTCGGACCCGAGGCATCGGCGGTCACGTAGGGCAGGTTGATGTCGGTCTGCGCGCCGCTCGAGAGTTCGATCTTGGCCTTCTCGGCCGCTTCCTTCAGGCGCTGCAGTGCGAGCACGTCCTTGCCGAGGTCGACGCCTTGTTCTTTCTTGAACTCGGAAATGATGTAGTCGATGATGCGCTGGTCGAAGTCTTCGCCGCCCAGGAAGGTGTCGCCGTTGGTGGCCAGCACTTCGAACTGCTTCTCGCCGTCGACGTCGGCGATCTCGATGATCGAGACGTCGAAGGTGCCGCCGCCCAGGTCGTAAACGGCGATCTTGCGATCGCCCTTTTCGTTCTTGTCGAGGCCGAACGCGAGCGCGGCCGCGGTCGGCTCGTTGATGATGCGCTTCACGTCGAGACCGGCGATGCGGCCGGCGTCTTTCGTCGCCTGGCGCTGCGCGTCGTTGAAGTAGGCCGGCACCGTGATCACGGCTTCGGTGACGGTTTCACCGAGGTAGTCTTCGGCGGTCTTCTTCATCTTGCGCAGGATCTCGGCGCTGACCTGCTGCGGCGCGAGCTTCTGGCCGCGCACCTCGACCCACGCGTCGCCGTTGTCGGCCGCGGCGATCTTGTAGGGCATCAGGTCGATGTCTTTCTGCACTTCCTTCTCGGTGAACTTGCGGCCGATCAGGCGCTTCACCGCGTACAGCGTGTTCTTCGGGTTGGTCACGGCCTGGCGCTTGGCCGAGGCGCCGACGAGGATCTCGCCGCCGTCCTGGTAGGCCACGATCGAAGGCGTGGTGCGCGCGCCTTCGCTGTTCTCGATCACCTTGGTGGTGTTGCCTTCCATGATCGAGACGCACGAGTTGGTCGTGCCGAGGTCGATGCCGATGATTTTTGCCATGATTGAATCTCCTGAGAGCTGGATAAGATTGTTCTTAACGTGTGGATAAGCTGTGGGCTTTCAAGTCGTTCCTGTGGACTGATCAGTCTCAGGAGGACGCCGCCACGGTGACCAAAGCCGGGCGCAGAACCCGGTCGGCGATCGAATAGCCTTTTTGCAGTACCGCGACCACGGTGTTCGGCTCCTGCGCCGCCGGCACGACGCTGATGGCCTGGTGCTGGTGCGGGTCGAACTTGGCGCCGGCGGCCGGGTTGATCTCGAGCACCTTGTTGCGCTCGAGCGCCGAGACCAGCTGGCGCAGCGTGGCGTGCACACCTTCGAGCAGTTGCTCGGGCGTGGCGCCGGGAATGAGGATGGCCGCCTCGAGGCTGTCTTTGACCGGCAGCAGGCTGTCGGCAAAGCTCTCGACGGCGTACTTGCGGGCCTTGGTCATCTCGTCTTCGGCCCGTCGGCGGATGTTCTCGGCCTCGGCCTTGGCGCGCAGGAAGGCGTCGGACACCTCCGCGTGTTTGGCTTCGAGTTCCTGCAGCCGGAACTCGGCATTCAGGGCGGCCGCGGCCTCCTGGGCAGGCGCTGCGGCGTCGGCCGCGTCGGGGCTGGAAGGGGTGGGTTCGTTCGGGTTCATGGTCGTGCTCAGTTCTTCAGCCATCCACATGGGGCGGGGAGCCCACAGTTTCAAGAGGGGATTGCGGCCAATCCGCATTGGCCGGGCAAAAACCTGCCGGGGGACCGGCCAGAGCAGGCCTCAGTCGGGTTCGCTCGACGCGCTCCAGCGGTTCCAGTCGGCCAGCTGGCGCCGGTCGCGCTTGGTCGGGCGGCCCTGTTCCAGCGCCAGGGCCGGTTCCGAGCCGGAACGCCGCTCTTGTGCCGCTTTTTCGCGCAGCGCGATGCTCTCCGGCGTTTCTTCGTAGAGCGCCTGCGCCACCGCCGCCGGGCCGCGCTGCAGGCTCAGCGCCTTGACGATCAGCGTGCGCGTGACCGGCCCCTGGCGCAGCTCAATCGTGTCGCCCGGTCGCAGCTCGCGCGAGGCCTTGGCGGCCTGGCCGTTGACTTCGACCCGGCCTTTGCCGATCTCGTCGGCCGAGAGGCCACGGGTCTTGAAGAAGCGCGCGACCCAGAGCCATTTGTCGAGCCGCACGCGCTCGGTGCTTGCAGTGTTTTCCGTCATCTAGGTGTGATTGTCGGCCAGCGGCAAACGCACGGTGGCCTCGAGGCCCGAGGGTGTGGCGCCGCCGCCGCGGTTGGCGAGTGCGATACTGCCGCCGAGGCTGGCGACGATCTCGTTGCAGATCGCTAGCCCCAGCCCCGAACCGCGTTGCGGGCTGTCGGCGCCGAGGCCGGCAGTGAAGGGCTGGAACAGGTGCTGGCGCTGCGCGGCGGAAATGCCGGGGCCGCTGTCGGCCACGGTCAATACGGCCTGGTTCGCCGCGATCTCGACCCGCAGCGCGAGGCGCGATTCGTAGGGCGTGAATTTCAGCGCGTTGTGCAACAGGTTGCGCGTCAGCTCGCGCAAGGCCCATTCGTGGGCGCGCACGGCTGCGGCGCCCGCATCGAGCGAAAAATCGAGCCGGCGTTCGGCGATCAGCGGCGCCAGGTCGAGTGCGACGGCGCGGGTGATATGCGCCCAGTCGGTCACCGGCGCGTCGCCTTGCTGGCGCAGTTGTTCGACCTTGGCGAGCGCCAGCATCTGGTTCGCCAGTTCGGTGGCGCGTGCCACCGTGTGGCCGATCTCGGCCAGCGCCTGCGCAGGCTCCACGTCACCACGCTGGGCCGACTGCACCTGCGTCTTCAGCACCGCCAGCGGTGTGCGCAACTGGTGCGAGGTGTCGCGCACGAAGCGCTTCTGGTGTTCGAGCAGGTGGCCCAGGCGCGCCATCACCGCGTTGGTGGCCTGCAACAGCGGCAGCAGCTCGCGCGGTGCGTCGGCGCCGGCGATGGGTGCCAGGTCGTTGGCGGTGCGGGCGTTCAGGTGTGCTGACAGGTCGCGCACCGGCTTCGTGGCACGCTGCACGACGACGACAACCACGAGCGCGATCACCGCCACCAGCGCCGCCTGGCGCCACAGCGTGTCGATCAGGATCTGGCGCGCCAGCGTCTCGCGCAGCTCCAGCGTTTCGGCCACCTGGATCGTCGCCATGCCGCGCCCCTCGGGCCCGGCCACCGGCTGCAGCAGCACGGCCACGCGCACCGGCTCGCCGTGGTACGCGTCGTTGTAGAAGTCGACGAGCGCGGCGTAGGCCGCCTTCGTGGGCAGCGTGCCTCGCCACGCCGGCAGGTCGGCGAAGCCGGACACGGCCTCGCCCTTGAAGCCGGTGACCTTGTAGAACATGCGGCTGCGGTTGTCGGCCTCGAAGGGTTCGAGCGCGGCGTAGAGCACGTTGGCGCTGAGCTGCGCGGCGTCGCCGGCACCGCTGACCTGCAGCAGCTCGCCGATCGACTTGGCCGAGGCGAGCAGGGTGCGGTCGTAGGCGATGTCGGCCGAGCGCAGGGCCTGCCGGTACAGGCTGACGGTGTTGATGGCGACCAGCACGAGCACCGGCACCAGGATGCCGAGCAGCAACTGGCTGCGCATCGACAGGCGGCGCGGGGCCGCGGAGGCATCGTTCACGACTGCGGCTTCAGCAGGTAACCCAGCCCGCGCAGCGTGACGAGTTGCGCGCCGGTGGGGGCGAGTTTCTTGCGCAAGCGGTACGCGACGACTTCGATCGCCTCGGCCTGCAGATGCGCCTCGCCGGGAAACACCAGTTCGAACAAGCGCTCCTTGGCGACCGCCTGACCCGGACGGTCGAGCACCGCCCGCAGCAGCGCACTTTCGCGCGGAGGCAGGTCGAGCGGCTGGCCTTCGAAGTAGACCGCGCCGTTGGCCGCGTCGGCGCGCAGGCCGCAGTATTCGGGTGCCAGCAGGTCGCCGCGGGCTTCGGTGTCGGCGGCACCGGCGCGGCGCGCCAGGGCGCACACGCGGGCTTCGAGTTCGTCGAGGTCGAAAGGCTTGGGCAGGTAGTCGTCGGCGCCGGTGTTCAAGCCGAGGATGCGGTCGCCAACGGTGCCACGCGCGGTCAGGATCAACACCGGCGTGGCCAGGCCCTCGGCCCGCGCCGTGGCCAGCACCTGCAGCCCGTCCATGCCGGGCAGGCTCAGGTCGAGCACCACCACGTCGGGCACGCTGGCGCGCCAGCGGTCGAGTGCGCGCGCGCCGTCGCCGCAGGTCACGACCTGCATGCCGCGGCGCTGGAAGGTGCGCTGCAGCGTGGTCTGCATCGCGAGGTTGTCTTCGATCAACAGGAGCTTCATGGAGCAGGGTGTTTGCAGGCGCAGTCTCGGGCATCGGCGCACGCGGCCCGCGGGGCAGGCCTCAGCATTTTCCCTAGGCGTTTGGACAGCCGACTGACAGCTTTTGGCGCCAGTATCCAAGGGTGTGCATTCTGCGTCGAAGGAGACAACCATGCGTCGCGATACTTTCCTGAAGTCCCTGGCCGCGCTCGCCGCGGCGGGCATGCTGCCCTCACCCGCGTGGGCCGCAGCCAACCTGAAGATGATGATCCCGGCCAACCCCGGTGGTGGCTGGGACACGACCGGCCGCGCGCTGGGCAAGGCGCTGCAGGAAGCCGGTGTGGCTTCGTCGGTGAGCTACGACAACAAGGGCGGCGCGGCCGGGGCCATCGGCCTGGCGCAGTTCGTCAACGGCAACAAGGGCGACGCCAACGCGATGATGACGATGGGCGCCGTGATGCTCGGCGGCATCATCACCGGCAAGCCGCCGGTGTCGCTTTCGCAAGCCACGCCGCTGGCGCGCATCACGAGCGAATACAACGTGTTCGTGCTGCCGGCCGATTCCAAGCTCAAGACCATGAAAGACGTGGTCGAGCAGATGAAGAAGGACCCGGGCAGCGTGAAGTGGGGCGGCGGTTCGCGCGGGTCGACCGAGCACATCGCGGCGGCGATGATCGCGCGCGAAGTCGGCGTCGATCCTTCGAAGATCAACTACGTGGCTTTCCGCGGGGGCGGTGAAGCCACGGCCGCGATTCTGGGTGGCAACGTCACGGTCGGCGGCAGCGGCTACAGCGAGTTCGCCGAGTACATCACCACCGGCAAGATGCGCGCGATCGCGGTCACGTCCGACACCCGCCTGAAGGGCAAGGACGTGCCGACGCTGAAAGAGCAGGGCATCAACGTCGTCATCGGCAACTGGCGCGGCGTGTACGGCGCGGCCGGCATCACGCCCGAGCAGCGCAAGGCCTTGACCGAGATGATCGTCAAGGCGACCAAGACCAAGGCCTGGGCCGAGTCGCTCGAGAAGAACGCCTGGACACCGGCGATGCTGACCGGCGCCGACTTCGAGAAGTTCGTCGACGACGAGTTCGCTTCGTTGCGTGCGGTGATGGCCAAGTCCGGAATGCTGTGAGATGAAATCGCCGCAGACGCTGGTGGGGGCCGGCACGCTGGCCACCGGCGCGATGTTCGTCGCCGGCGCGCTGACGATCAAGTCCGACGCCGGTTACTCCGGTGTCGGGCCGAACTTCCTGCCCTGGGTGGTCGGCGTGGCCTTGCTGGTCTGCGGTGCGTTCCTGATCTACGAGGCGCGCAGCGGCGGCTACCGCGAGATGGAGGAGCCGAGCGGTGCCGCCTTCGCGCACTGGCCCGGCTTCGCCTGGGTGTCGGCGGGCATTCTCGCGACCGCTGCGCTGATCACGACACTCGGCTTCATCCTGAGCTGCGCGCTGTGCTTCGTCCTCGCGGTGCGCGGCTTCAAGTCGGCAGAAGACCGCCTCGACCTGAGCCTGCGGGCCTGGTTGACCGACGCTGCCATCGGCTTCGCGATCGCCGCACCCGTGTACTGGATGTTCACGCAGTTGCTGGCGATCAACCTCCCCGGCCTCACCTCGACGGGATGGTTGTGATGGACATCTGGAACCAGCTCGTCCAGGGCTTCATCACCGCCGGCACGCCCATCAACCTGCTGTGGTGCCTGCTCGGCTGCACCATCGGCACGGCGGTCGGTGTGTTGCCTGGCATCGGCCCGGCCACGGCGGTGGCGATGCTGCTGCCGATCACGCTGAAGGTCGACCCGACGGCGTCGATGATCTTTTTCTCCGGCATCTACTACGGCGCGATGTACGGCGGCTCGACCACCTCGATCCTGCTCAACACGCCGGGCGAATCGGGCTCCATGGTCACGGCCATGGAAGGCAACAAGATGGCCAAGAACGGCCGCGCCGGCGCGGCGCTGGCCACCGCGGCGATCGGCTCGTTCATCGCCGGAACGATCGCGACGGTACTGGTCACGTTCTTCGCGCCGGTGGTCGCTACCTACGCGATCCGGCTCGGCCCGCCCGAATACTTCCTGCTCATGGTGCTGGCCTTCTGCACCGTGAGTGCGGTGCTGGGCAAGAGCACGCTGCGCGGGCTCACATCGCTGTTCGTCGGCCTGGCGATGGGCCTGGTCGGCATCGACCAGATCTCGGGCCAGGCGCGCTACACGGCCGGAGTGCCGGAGCTGCTCGACGGTCTCGAAGTGGTCTTGATCGCGGTCGGCCTGTTCGCCGTCAGCGAGGCGCTCTACAACGTGATGTACGAGGGCAAGACCGTCGAGACGCAGAACAGGATGAGCAAGGTGCACATGACCGCGGCCGAATGGAAACGCTCCTGGCCGGCCTGGCTGCGCGCGACCTTCATCGGTTTTCCGTTCGGCACCATTCCGGCCGGCGGCAGCGAGATCCCGACCTTCCTGAGCTACGCCACCGAGAAGAAGCTGTCGAAGCACCCGGAAGAATTCGGCACCACCGGTGCGATCGAAGGCGTGGCGGGGCCGGAAGCGGCCAACAACGCGGCCATCACGGCCACGCTGATTCCGCTACTGACGCTCGGCATCCCCACCTCGAACACGACGGCGATCCTGCTCGGTGCGTTCCAGAACTACGGCATCCAGCCGGGGCCGCAACTGTTCGAGAAGAACTCGGCCCTGGTGTGGGCGCTGATCGCTTCGCTCTACATCGGCAACGTGATGCTGCTGGTGCTGAACCTGCCGCTGGTCGGGCTGTGGGTCAAGCTGCTGAAGATTCCGAAGTCGTATCTCTACGCCGGAATCCTGATCTTCGCCACGGTCGGTGTCTACGGCATGCGCCAGTCGGCGTTCGACCTGGTGCTGCTCTACATCATCGGCCTGCTCGGCGTGGTGATGCGGCGCTACGACTTCCCGACCGCGCCGGTCGTCGTCGGCATGATCCTCGGGCCGCTGGCCGAAGCACAGATGCGCAACGCGCTGTCGATCGGCGAAGGCAAGTGGGGCGTGTTCCTCGAGCGGCCGGTGTCGCTGGCGCTGCTCGTTATCGTGGTCGCTGTGCTGGTCTTGCCGCGGCTGATGAAACTGCGCAAAGCGCGGGCCTGAGGCCCGGCGCAGCGATCAGGCGCCGGCGCCGCGCTCGATGGCCCGCTGGCGCTGTGCTTCGAGCGCCGCGGCATCGGGTGCCACGTTGCTCGGCCAGCCCTGCAGGTGCTGGATGCTGATGGCCGACAGCGCGGCGATCCACTCGTGCTGGTCGTTCAGGCAGGCGATGTGGTGGAACTCGGTGCCACCGGCGTGCAGGAAGGCTTCGCGCGCTTCCATGTTGATTTCTTCGAGCGTCTCGAGGTTGTCGGACGTGAAGCCCGGGCACATCACGTCGACACGCTTGACGCCTTGTTTCGCCATCTCGATCAGCGTGGGTTCGGTGTAGGGCTGCAACCACTCGGCCTTGCCGAGGCGACTTTGGAAGGTGACGGTCACGAACTCGGCCGGCACGCCGAGCCGTTCGCGCAGCAGGCGGGCGGTTTTCAGGCATTCGCAGTGGTAAGGGTCGCCGAGCGTGAGGGTGCGCTTCGGCACGCCGTGAAAGCTCAGCACCAGCTTCTCGGGCCGACCATTCACCGCCCAGTGGTCTTCGACCCGTTTGGCGAGCGCGCCGATGTAGCCGGCGTCGTCGTGGTAGCGGTTGACGAAGCGCAGCTCGGGCACGGTGCGCGAGCGCTGCGCCCATTCGCACACGGCGTCGATGATGCTGGCGGTGGTGGTGCCGGAATACTGCGGGTAGAGCGGCAACACCAGCACCCGGCTCACGCCTTCGGCCTTCAGCTCGTCGAACACGCTGCCGATCGACGGGCCGCCATAGCGCATCGCCACCCGCACCGTGACCCGGTGGCCACGCTCGCCGAGGTAACCGCCGAGCAGCTTGGCTTGCTTGTCGGTCCAAACCTTCAGTGGCGAGCCTTCGGGTGTCCAGATGCTCGCGTACTTCTTTGCCGACTTGGCCGGCCGCACGCGAAGAATCACGCCGTGCAGGATCAGCAGCCAGAGCAGGCGCGGCACCTCGACGACCCGCGGGTCGCTCAGGAATTCGGCCAGGAAGCGCCGCAGCGCAGGTGCCGTGGGCGCGTCGGGCGTGCCCAGGTTGCACAGCAGGATGGCTATGCGGGGGGCAGTGCCGTGCGCATGCGACGGTTCAGGGTTGAAGGCCATCGATTCAGTACTGCGAATCGAACTCGGGCGGAAACTGTTTTTGCGTGTCTGCAAATTTCAGGATCTCGAAGCGCACGCTCGGGCTCGCCGCTTCCGACGGCGGTGCGCCCAGGCCGATCATGCCGCTGCCGTGCAGCGTGCAGCCACCGCGGCGCAGGCTGATGATCTCCGGGTCGTGGTCGAAGCGCACGTAGGTGCCGTTGTAACTGAGGTCGATCAGCTGGAAGGTGCCGCCGTGCCAGTCGATGCGCGCGTGCGAACGCGAGACGCGGTTGTCGTCGATGATGTAGGTGGCCTGCGGGCTGCGGCCCAGCACCACCGGCAGGCTGGTGCCGGCGTAGATGCGGTTCTGGTCGAGCCAGGTCAGGCGAATGCCTTCGGGCTCGGGCACGCTGGGCGCGATGTCGCCGAACGCCGTGACCGCCGTGTCGCCGAAGCGGCGCACCGGTTCGAACAGGTGCACGTGCACCGGTTCGACGCGGCCGCGCAGCTGCAGTCGGTCGAGGCTGCGAAAGCGCGAGCGCATCCAGTCGTCCAGGCCTTCGACCACGTTGGATGTGGCGAGCGTTTCGTTGTCGCCGGCGTGGTCGAGCAGGCGGGCGGCCACGTTGACCGCGTCGCCGAACAGGTCGCCCGACATCTCGATCACTTCGCCGAGCGCCAGGCCGACCTGCAGCTTCAGCGGCGCCATGCGCACCCCCATCGACATGCCGGGCGCGCCCGGAGTGCCGATACGCTCGAGCGATTCGTGCATGTCGTCGGCCGCGGCCACGGCCGACGAGGGCGCGACGAACACCGCCATCAGCCCGTCGCCGAGCGTTTTCACGACCTGGCCCTCGTGCACCGCGACGATGCGCGCGATCAGCGCCACGCTCTGCGTGACGACAGCGGTGGCGTCGGTGTTGCCGAGCGTTTCGTACATCGACGTGCTGCCGCGCAGGTCGGCAAACAGCACGGTGCGTTCAACGATCTGGGTCATGCGGGAGGGACGTGGCAGGCCAAGTGGACGAGTTTATAGCGCCGGATTCTTGCGGAGTCTGAAGACCAAGAAAAAGGGCCCCGAACGAAGCACGGAGCCCTAGTTTCACGCCGCCACGCTCACAGCGTGTCGAGGTAGGTGCGCAGCTTGTCGGAACGGCTCGGATGCTTCAGCTTGCGGATCGCCTTGGCTTCGATCTGGCGGATGCGCTCGCGTGTCACGTCGAACTGCTTGCCGACTTCTTCGAGCGTGTGGTCGGTGCTCATCTCGATGCCGAAACGCATGCGCAGCACCTTGGCTTCGCGCGGCGTCAGGCTGTCGAGAATGTCTTTCACCACGTCGCGCAGGCCGGCCTGCATGGCGGCTTCGATCGGCGCCGTGTTGTTGGTGTCTTCGATGAAGTCGCCCAGGTGCGAATCGTCGTCGTCGCCGATCGGCGTTTCCATCGAGATCGGCTCTTTCGCGATCTTCATGATCTTGCGGATCTTGTCTTCCGGGATCTCCATCTTCTCGGCCAGCGTCGGCGCGTCGGGCTCGAAGCCGAACTCCTGCAGGTGCTGGCGCGACAGGCGGTTCATCTTGTTGATCGTCTCGATCATGTGCACCGGGATGCGGATCGTGCGAGCCTGGTCGGCGATCGAGCGTGTGATCGCCTGGCGGATCCACCACGTGGCATAGGTCGAGAACTTGTAGCCGCGGCGGTATTCGAACTTGTCGACCGCTTTCATCAGGCCGATGTTGCCCTCTTGAATCAGGTCGAGGAACTGCAGGCCGCGGTTGGTGTACTTCTTGGCGATCGAGATCACGAGACGCAGGTTCGCCTCGATCATTTCCTTTTTCGCGTCGCGGCTGGCCTTCTCGCCTTCGTTCATGCGCTTGTTGATGCGCTTCAGGTCTTCGAGCGGCACCACGGCCTTGGCCTGCTGGTCGGTCAGCTTCTTCTGCAGCTCCTGCACCGGCGGCAGGTTGCGCGCGAGCACCACGCTGTAGGCCTTGTTCGCCGCCACTTCCTTCTCGGCCCACTTCAGGTTCAGGATGTTGGGCGGGAAGTGCTTGACGAAGTATTCCTGCGGCATGCCGCACTTGTCGACCATGATCTTGCGCAGCTCGCGTTCGTAGCGGCGCACGTCGTCGACCTGCGAGCGCAGGATGCCGCACAGCTTCTCGATCGTCTTCACGGTGAAGCGGATCGTCATCAGCTCGTTGCTGATCGCCTGCTGCGCCTTGTTGTACGAGGGCGACTGGTAGCCGTCTTTCTCGAAGGCCTTGCGCATCTTGTCGAAGTTGATGCGCAGGGTCTCGAACTTGGCCAGCGCCGAGACCTTCAGCTCTTCGAGCTTCTTGGTCAGCGCCTTGGAGCCTCCCTGGCCGTCGTCGTCGTCTTCTTCGTCGAAGAAGTCGACGTCTTCTTCGGCCACGTAGTCGTCGGCCTCGTCTTCGGACACGAAGCCGTCGACGGCTTCGGAGATCTTCATCTCACCCGAGCCGATGCGGTCGGCGTAGCTCAGGATCTCGGCGATCGTGGTCGGCGAGGCGCTGATGGCGAACATCATCGCCTGCAGCCCGCCTTCGATGCGCTTGGCGATCTCGATTTCGCCTTCGCGCGTGAGCAGCTCGACCGTGCCCATCTCGCGCATGTACATGCGCACCGGGTCGGTCGTGCGGCCGAATTCCGAGTCGACCGTGGACAGCGCCGCTTCGGCGGCTTCTTCGGCTTCTTCTTCGGTCGCGGTGGTGGCACCGCCACCGGCGATCAGCAGCGTGGCGGCGTCGGGTGCCTGCTCGTACACGGCGATGCCCATGTCGTTGAGCATCGAGACAATGGCCTCGAGGATTTCATCGTTCACCAGCTTTTCAGGCAGGTGGTCGTTGATTTCCTGGTGCGTGAGGAAGCCGCGCGTTTTGCCCATCTTGATGAGCGTCTTCAGCTCCTGGCGGCGCTTGGCGGCTTCTTCTTCGGTCAGCGCGGTTTCCTCCAGGCCGAACTCGCGCATCAGCGCGCGCTCCTTGGCCCGCGACACCTTCATGCGCAGCGGCTTGGCCTTGACCTTGGTCTCGCCTTCCTGGGCGGTTTCGACTTCGGGCTCGCCTTCGAGGTCAGCCTCGAGGTCGGAGAGGTCGACGTCGGAGTCTTCCGACTTCTTCGCCTTCTCCTCGACCTTGGGCTTGCGCCCCGGCTTGCCCTTGGCTTCGACCACCTTGGCCGCGGCCTTCGCGGCCGGCTTCGCTGCTGGCTTTGCAACCGCAGCGGGCTTGGCGGCCTTCTTCAGTTCTTCGGGCTTCGCTGCCTTGGCCGCGCTGGCGGTCTTGGGGGCAGGGGCGGGGGCGCTCTTCTTCGCGGTCATGCAAATCCTCGGATGGTGTGGGGCTTGTCGTCCCGAAGCCCGTTCAATCAGTTGCGCGCGTTGACGCGAGATTCAAGCCCGGGCGAGGCCGACTCACGACAAGCCGATGCATTGCCGGCACGCTGATCGAAGCCCGAAGGCCTTTGAAGCGCTGGCCGACATCGAGCGGGCAAGTTCGGGTGAACATTTGGAGTGCAGCCCTTGCGGGAAAGGTTGGCCTGAAATCCACGAAGGGAACCCTGGTTCAGAGGGTGGCCGGGGCCCGGAGGTACTGCTGTCACGCTTGCCGCGCTTACGTCAGCCGAGGATTATACCTTTTGTTTCGGGTGACGCCCGGTCAGGCGTCGGCTGGCGCGCGCGCGAGCTGGGCTTTCAGGCGTGACCGGTCGGCCATCAGTTGCAGGCTGCGCGCCTGCGCATCGGGCGAGAGCGTGCCCGACTGGAACAGCAGTTCGAGCTCTTCTTCCAGGTCTTTCAGGCGCAGGCGGTCGAGCACCAGGCGCAGCTCGTGCGCCAGGTCGGCGTGCGGCTCCGGGTCGTGGAAGTGCGCGATGCGGTCGATCACGGCGCCCCCCTGGGCGTGCTGCTGCGCGACGATGCGCAGCTCGTCGAGCAGGGCGGGCGGTGCCAGCGGGCCGTGTTCGTGCAGGCTGCGTTCGATGCAGCCGAAGAAGAGGTCGTAGGGTGGTGCCTTGGCGGCGAGCTCGTCGTGGGCCTCGCCGTCGAGTGCCGACCACATGTCGCACTTGTGCAGCAGCAGCCAGATCGCGCGGTCGAGCAGATTCGCCGCGCCCTTGCTGACGCGGCTGGCGATGCGCCGTGCCGGCCGCTCGGCCGCAGCGGCGCCAGTGCTGCGAGCGGACGCCGCTGTGCCCCAAAGCGATTGCAGCTCGCTCGTGTCGAGCCGGCCGATGCCGGCCAGCTCACCGATCATCTGGCGCTTGAGCGCACCGTCGGGCAGGGCCGACCACAACGGCCTGGCGTTGGCCAGCATGTGGGCGCGGCCTTCGGCGGTGTCCAGGTCGTGGCCGGCGCCGGCCGCTTCGGCGATTTGGCGCGACAGCGGCACGGCGGCGGCCACGCAGGCTTCGAAGGCTTCGGCACCGAACTCGCGCACGTAGGAATCGGGGTCGTGCTCGGTCGGCAGGAACAGGAAACGCACGCTGCGTGTGTCGGTGGCGTGCGGCAGGCTCGCTTCGAGCGCGCGCCCGGCGGCGCGCCGGCCGGCGGCATCACCGTCGAAGCTGAAGACGACCGAATCGGTGAAGCGGAACAGCTTCTGCACGTGCTCGGCGGTGCAGGCCGTGCCGAGCGTGGCCACGGCGTTGCCGAAGCCGGATTGCGCGAGCGCCACCACGTCCATGTAACCCTCGACGACCAGCGCATAACCGCGCTGGCGCAGCGCGGCGCGCGCTTCGTGCAGGCCGTAGAGTTCGCGGCCCTTGCTGAACACTGGCGTCTCCGGCGAGTTCAGGTACTTCGGCTCGCCCTTGTCGAGCACGCGCCCTCCGAAGCCGATGACCTCGCCCTGCACCGAGCGGATGGGGAACATGATGCGGTCACGAAAGCGGTCATAACGTTTCCGGTCGGCCTCGTTCGTGTCTTCGTCGCCCTGAACGATCACCATGCCGCTCTCTTCGAGCAGCGGATCGTCGTAGCTCGGGAACACGCTGGCCAGGCCGCGCCAGCCGTCGGGTGCGTAGCCGAGCCCGAACTGCGCCGCGATCTCGCCGCTCAGGCCGCGGCCTTTCAGGTAGTCGACCGCACGCGGGCTGCCCTTGAGCTGGCGCCGATAGTGTTCAGCGGCCTTGGCCAGCACGTCGTTGAGCGTGGCCTGGCGCTGCTTCTGCGCCGCGGCGCGCTCGCGTTCTGCCGGTGAGCTTTCGTCTTCGGGCACCGTCATGCCGACCTGCTGCGCCAGGTCTTGCACGGCGTCGATGAAACCCAGCCCCGAGTGCTCCATCAGGAAGCCGACCGCGTTGCCGTGCACGCCGCAGCCGAAGCAGTGGTAGGTCTGGCGTGTCGGGCTGACGATGAAACTCGGCGACTTCTCGCCGTGGAACGGGCACAGCCCCTTGTGGTTGATGCCGGCCTTCTTCAGCTGCACGTGGCGACCCACCACCTCGACGATGTCGACGCGGGCGAGCAGGTCGTGGATGAAGGCGGGCGGGATCACCCGACGAGTCTACGGCAGCGCTTCTGCCGGCCCGACCCGGCTCAGACGGTCAGCTGTCCGAGCTGGCTCGCGATGCCACGGTAGCCGCGGACCCAGGCGACCACCTCATCGGCTGGCATGGCCGCGGCGATGCCGTTGCCCTGGCCGACGTCGCAGCCGATCTGGATCAGCTTGGTCGCCTGCTCCGGCGTCTCGACACCTTCGGCGACGACCGTGCAGCCGAAAGTCTGCGACAGGCCGATCACGCCTTCGACGATGGCCAGGTCTTGCCGGTCGGAGAGCATGTTGATCACGAACGAGCGGTCGATCTTCAGCATGTCGATCGGCAGCCGCTTCAGGTAGGTGAAGGTGGAGTAGCCGGTGCCGAAGTCGTCGAGCGCAAAGCGCACGCCGAGCGCGCGGCACTCTTCCATCAGGTCGCAGGTGTAGTCGACGTCGGCGAGCGCTGCGGTCTCGAGCACCTCGATGATCAGGTTCTGCGCCACCGGCGTCTGGTACTTCGACAACAGCCCGGCCAGGTGCTGCGCGAACAGTGGCTCTTGCAGGTGGCGCGCCGAGATGTTGATGCTCAGCGTGATGTCCATGCCCCGCCGCATCCAGTGCGCGAGCTGCTCGATGCCGTGTTGCAGCACCCAGTTGCCCACGCTCACGCTCAGGCCGGTGTTCTCGATCAGCGGCAGGAACTGCGCCGGCGGGATCACGCCCTGCTCAGGGTGTTTCCAGCGCAGCAGCGCCTCGACCCCCAGCACGGTGCCCGAGCGCATGTCGACCTTGGGCTGGAAGTAAAGCCGGAACTCGTTCGCGTCGAGCGCTTCCTGCACCCGCCCGAGCGCGACGAAACGCGCTTCGGCGCGGCGGTCGTGTTCGGCGTCGAAGAACAGGTAGCCGTTGCGGCCGGCCTGCTTGGCGCCGTACATCGCGTGGTCGGCGTGGCGCAGCAGCGTTTCGGCGTCGGCGTCGTCGAGCGGATAGACGGTGGCGCCGATGCTGGCCGTGACCGTGACCGGCGCGGTGCCCATGCCCAGCGTGTAGGGCTGGCAGACCTGGTGCAGTACGCGCTCGACTGCGTGGCGGCTTTCTTCGAGCGTGGTGGTGCGCAGCAGCAGCACGAACTCGTCGCCGCCGATGCGCGCGACCACGTCGTCGCCACCGGCCCACGAGCGCAGCGAACGGCGCATGCGGTTGGCCAGCTCGAGCAACAGGCGGTCGCCCGAGTCGTGGCCGAAGCGGTCGTTGACGGGTTTGAAGTGGTCGAGGTCGAGATAACACACGGTCAGCAGCGAGCCTTCGCGCTGGCTGGTGTGCAATGCCGCCTGCAGCATCTGCGCGAGGCGCACGCGGTTGGGCAGGCGCGTCAGTTCGTCGAAGTGGGCCTGGCGCTGGAGCTGTTCGAGCTGGCGCCGCGCGCGCGTCACGTCGGCGATGGCGAGCACGTGGTTGCGGACCGAGCCGTTCGGGTTGCGCACCACCGACACCGTGACCTGCAACAGGCAGGGTTCGCCGTTGCGGCGCTGGTCGAGCATCTCGCCGCGCCACATGCCGCCGGCTTCCAGGCTCAGGCGCATTGCTTCCAGCTGCACGCCGGCGTCGGAAGTCGGCTCGGCCGGGCGCATCAGGCTCGGCACGCTCCCGAGCAGGTCTTCGCGGGCGTGCCCGGTGATTTCGCTGAAGGTCGGGTTGACCTCGAGCACGCGGTGGTTCGCGTCGGTGATCAGCAGGCCTTCGTGCAGGTGCTGGAACAGGCTTTCGGAGAGCTGCTGGCGTTCGTGGGCGACCCGCATGTCGCTGATGTCGCGCGCGGTACTGATGAGCCGCACCGGCTTGCCGTCGACCGAGCGTTCGGCCACCAGCGCATGCAGCTCGAACCAGCGCCAGCTGCCGCCCTTGCATTCGATGCGGCACTCGGCGCTGGCGTCGGCCGCACCGGCCGAGCGCAGCGGCTCGAACGCCTGCTGCACGGCGAGCACGTCGTCGGGGTGGAGCAGGTCCCAGAACCCCTGCACCTCGGTGCCGAATTCCTGCGTCTCGTAGCCAAGCAGCGCCAGCCAGCGTTTCGACAGCACGAGGCGACCGCGCCGCAGGTCCCATTCGGCCACACCGATGCCCGAGGTATCGAGCGCGAGTTGCCAGCGCCTTTCATTGGCTGCGAGTTCGCCCGCGAGCGCGGTCGTGAGCAGCGGCGCAGCCATGAGGCTGCAGACATAACCGATCAGAAAGATCACGCCGTCGTCGGAGTCGAGCCGCGGGAACGGGCTCACGCCATGCGCACTGGCCAGCACCGCGCCGCCGATCAACAGCATCGCGCTGGTCGACGCCGCGAACAAGCCGCTGCGCACGGCAAGCCAGCACAGCAGCAAGTGCGGCGCGAACACCATCAGCGAGGGCACGGCATGGGTGCTGTCGGCGTGTGCGAACGCCAGCGCACCGCTGCCGACGACACCGAGCGAGAGCAATGCCGTGACGGCCCAACGCCAGCCCCCGAACGCCTGCCGCAACGCGGCGCGCGAGTACGTCAGCAAGGGGATGCCGACCACCAGCGCGCCCATCGCGTCGCCCAGCCACCAGTAAGCCCAGACGCGCGGTGCGTCGGCCCAGCCGATGGTGCCGCTGGCGGCCAGCCAGAAGCTGCCGTTGCTGGCGGTGAACAGGGTCGAGGCGGCGGCGCCGATGGCACCGAACAGCCACAGGTCGCGGCGCCGGTCGAGCGCCACGTGCAGCCCGTCGCGTTGCAACACCGCCGCGCCCAGCGCCGGGCCGAGCGTGTTGCCGGCGGCGATCAAGAGGGCGAGCCAGAAGGGCCGTCCCGACGCCAGCGCGACCAACAGACCGCCGGCAAACACGCCGGGCCACACGCCGACACCGAAGCGCAAGAGGGCGGCCAGCGCGATGCCGACCGGCGGCCAGATCAGGGCAACGCCGCCATCGACTTGTGGCGCGGCGAAGCCGATCGCACCGCCGAGGCCGATCGCCGCGATCACGAGCGAGACCCGAACAGCCCACTGCGGCGCGCTGAAGCGGCCCAGCAAGGCCACGGGGAGGCTGGAAATGCGAAGTTGGGACACGTTGGGTCGGAGAAACTTGTTCGTAACTGTAAGTGGTCTCGCGCCCCGATCCGTGGCGCGCCACCGCGGACCATTCAAATCAATGTATTCATCTGGCGCAACACGGGAAAGGCCGAAAAAAAGCCACCGCAAGGGTGGCGTTCATCCAGATTTTCGTCGTCCGTAGAACCGGCCTCAGACGGCGAATTCTTCGATCTTCCGGCCGGTGGCCAAGGCGGCCTTCAACCATTTCGGCTGCAGGCCGCGGCCGCTCCAGGATTCTCCGGTGGCCTTGTTTCGATATTTCGCCGCGACCTTGTTTCCGGATTTCGGGCCCGCCTTGGCACTGCTTTTCGCCGACAGGTCGGAGACGGACAAACCATACTCGCTCATCAGGCTACGGACTTTGGCGATCGCCTCGTTCCGGTCTTGCTTCTTCGTGAGTTCGATCTGGCGCTCCAGCGCTTCCTTCTGGGCAATCAAATCCTGCAGTGAAGCCATTTCAATTCCTCCGCTGAATCGAGAAACCCGGACTCGGGCCGTTCGATTGTATTCAAACAACCCGCAATCCTGCAAGACAGCGCGGAAAGACAAACCCTTGTCCGTTTCAGGGCGCCGGCGGGACATACCCCGCGGGCTGTTCGGCGCCACCGCCGAAGAAGAAATTCTCCATCTGGCGCGCCAGATACTGCCGCGCCCGCTGATCGGCGAGATTGAGCCGGTTTTCATTCACCAGCATGGTCTGGTGTTTCATCCACAAGGCCCAGGCTTCCTTGCTGACCGAGTTGTAGATTTTCTTGCCGAGTTCACCGGGGTAGGGCGCGTAATCCATGCCCTCGGCTTCTTTTTTCAGGTGAATACATTGCACGAGACGAGCCATATTGGCCTCCTGGGGAAACGGTTGGGGTTTGCCGGAACAGTGGCCGGCACGGGGATCACGAGAGTTTCTTGACCAGCACCTGCGAGCGCCGGTCCCAGTTGTATTTGCGTTTGCGCGCTTCGGGCAACCAGTCGGGGTCGACCTGCGCGAAACCCCGTTTGATGAACCAGTGCATCGTGCGCGTCGTCAGCACGAAGATGCTGTCCAGCCCCATCGCCTTGGCGCGTTGTTCCACGCGCTTCAGGATGCGTTCGCCGTCGCCCTGGCTCTGCACCTGCGGCGACACCGTCAGCGCTGCCATCTCGGCGGTCTTGGCCTCGGGATAAGGGTAGAGCGCGGCGCAGCCGAAGATCACGCCGTCGTGTTCGATCACCGTGTAGTGGCCGATGTCACGTTCGATCTCGGTGCGGTCGCGCTTGACGAGCGTGCCGTCGCGCTCGAAGGGTTCGATCAGCTGCAACACGCCACCGATGTCGTCCGACGTCGCCTCGCGCAGGCTCTCCAACTTCTCATCGACCACCATCGTGCCGATGCCGTCGTGCGTGAACACCTCCATCAGCAGCGCGCCGTCCATCGCGAACGGCAGGATGTGCGAGCGTTCGACGCCGCCCTGGCAAGCCCGCACGCAGTGCTGCAGATAGAAGGCCGGGTCGGTCGGCAGCAGCGGGCGCGGCAGCGAAGCGAGCAGCTTTTCGGCATCGGCCAGCGCGAGCTCGGTGTCGATCGGGCTGTCGGGGTCGGCCAGGTCTTCGTGGATGCCGGGAATCTCGGTGATGAAGAGCAGCTTGTCGGCCTGCAGCGCGATCGCGGTGCTGGTGGCCACGTCTTCCATCGTCAGGTTGAAGGCTTCGCCGGTCGGTGAAAAACCGAAGGGTGAGAGCAATACCATTGCGCCGATGTCGATCGCGCTGCGGATCGCCGCCGCGTCGACCTTGCGCACGACGCCGCTGTGGATGAAGTCAACGCCGTCGACGATGCCGACCGGCCGCGCGGTCAGGAAGTTGCCCGACACCACGCGCACGATCGCGTTGGCCATCGGCGTGTTCGGCAGGCCTTGCGAAAACGCGGCTTCGATCTCGAAGCGCAGCTGGCCGGCGGCTTCTTGCGCCGAGTCGAGCGCCACCGCATCGGTGATGCGCATGCCGTGGCTGTAGCGCGGCGCGTGGCCCTTGGAACGCAGCTGTTCGTTCACCTGCGGGCGAAAGCCGTGCACCAGCACGAGCTTGATGCCCATGGCCTGCAGGATCGCCAGGTCCTGCGCGAACGGACTCAACTTGCCGGCGGCGATCAGCTCGCCGGCGATCGCCACCACGAAGGTTTTGCCGTGGTACGCATGGATGTGCGGCGCCACGGTGCGAAACCAGGGCACGAAGGTGTGGGGGAAAACAAGACTCACGGGGCGCAGCACTCACTCGTTGGAAAAGGCACGCGAGATTTTGGCACGCGCCGCCGTGCCGGCCGCCGCGATCACGCGCCCGGCCACGCCAGGGGATGGCTGCCGGGTGGCATCGACGGGCGCGCCCAGCCCGCTGGTGTGTGCGAGAAAACGGCTGCATGGCGCATCGCGCTCAGCGCGCCATAGCCAGAGGCGTGTGTTTCCATCAAGCCGTCGAAGTCGGGGCGTGCAGCGGAGAAGCCGTTGGCCACGCGACCGAGTTCTCGCAGCCACAGCGCGGTGCGGGCGAGCGACACGCGCACGCGCCAGCTGCCACCTTCGCGCTGCTGCCGCAACACGGCGGCTTGTGCGCCGAAGGCGATCAGCGAACCGGTGGCCATGTCGAGGATCTGCATCGGCAGGGGTTTGGGTTGTAGCGATCCCGCGGCCCGCGCTTCGGCGTCGTTCAGGCCGGTGGCGGTCTGCACCAGCGAGTCGAAACCGCGTTTGCCGGCCCAGGGGCCGCTCTCGCCGTAGGCCGAGAGCGAAACCATCACGATGCCGGGCCGTGCGTGCGCCACCGCTTCGGGCGCAAAGCCGAGTGCGGCGAGAGCGCCGGGGCGGTAGCCCTGGACGACCACGTGGGCGTCGCGCAAGACCGCGAGCAGGCCGGCGCGCCCTTCGGCGCTGCGCAGGTCGGCCAGCGCCGACAGCTTGCCACGGCTGGTGTCGATGATGGCTTCGATGTTGGGCAAGTGCGGCGCGTTCACGAGCAGCACGTCGGCACCGTAAGCCGCCAGCGTGCGCCCGCCCACCGGGCCGGCGAGGATGCGGGTGAGGTCGAGCACCCGCAGGCCTTCGAGCGGGCGCGCTGCGAGCGGCAGCGGTGGCAAGGCCCGCGGTGCCGCCTCGCCGATCTTCTCGATCGCAACGAGCGGGTCACGCGCCACCGCTGCGCTCTGTGGGTGGGCGTCCCACTCGCCGAAGCTGCGCAGCGCGGCCACGACCAGGCCGGCCTGCGCGGCGGCGTCTTCGAAGTCGAAGGCGTGCCACTTTTGCAAGGCGGCCGCGACCGATGCGCGCTCGGTGTCTGCGCCAGTCGGCAGCCCGAGCAGGCGGAACACGCCGTCGCGGTGGTGGGCAAAGTTCGTGTGCAGGCGCACCCAGCCGCCACCATCACACGGGTACACGCCGGCGATCTTGTCCCAGACCTCGGGCACACGGCCGTCGATCGTGAAGTGCACGCAGCATTCGAACGCGGCATGAAGCATGTCGACATGCACCTGCTGGCGCAAACCATTGCGGTGATGGCCCAGTTCGGTCGCGGCGAGGGCTGCCGCCGCGAGCGTGGTCTGCGCGGCGGTGCCAACGGGGAATGACGACGGCAATACCGGGTCGCTGCCAGTCAGCGAGAGTTGCTGCAGCGTGTCGACGGGCAACCCCGCCGCGCGCCAGATCGGTTCAAGAGCGTCCATACTGCCGACCATCATAGGCCGGCGAGGACGCGGATCAGTGCGACGTACCGCCGCCCAGATAAGCCGCCTTCACGGCCGGATCGTCGCGCAGTTTTTCGGCCGGCCCGTGCACCGAGATGCGGCCGTTCTCAAGCACATAGCCGTAGTCGGCCACCGCCAGCGCGGCGGCGGCGAACTGCTCGACCAGCAACATCGTCACGCCTTCGCTCTTGAGCCGCTCGATGATGCGGAAGACTTCGGCCACGAGGATCGGCGCCAGGCCCATCGAGGGCTCGTCCAGCAAAACCACCTCGGGGTTCAGCATGATCGCGCGCGCCATCGCGAGCATCTGCTGCTCGCCGCCCGACAAGGTGCCTGCCAGTTGCTGGCGCCGTTCCTTCAGGCGCGGGAACAGCTCCAACGCGCGTTCCAGATCGGCCGCCACGTCGCCCTTCGGCCGGCTGCCGGTCAGGCGCGGGAATGCGCCGAGGATCAGGTTGTCCGCCACGGTCATCGTGGCGAACACGCGCCGGCCTTCGGGCGAGTGCGCAAGGCCCAGCTTGGCGATGTGGTGCGACTCCATGCCCTCGATGCGTTTGCCGTTCAGCGAGATGTCGCCCGCGGTCGGCGCGATCATTCCCGAAACCGCGCGCATCGTCGTCGTCTTGCCCGCGCCGTTCGAGCCGATCAGCGTGACGATCTTGCCTTTCGGCACGTCGATCGAGATGCCGTGCAGCACCTGCACCTTGCCGTAGCCGGCGAAAAGATTGTTGATGGTCAGCATCTTGATTCCTTAGGCCGCCGTGCCGCCGAGATAGGCTTCGATCACCTTCTCGTCGGCCTGCACCTTCGCGGGTACGCCTTCGGCGATCTTCTGCCCGAAGTCGAGCACCGAGACGGTGTCGCACATGCTCATCACCACGTCCATGTGGTGTTCGATCAGGATCACGGTGATGCCGTGGTCGCGGATCTTGCGGATGAAGCTGATCAGCTCCTTGATGTCGGGTGCGGTCAGGCCCGCCGCGGGCTCGTCGAGCAGCAGCAGCTGCGGGTCGAGCGCGAGCGCGCGGGCGATCTCGAGCAGGCGCTGCTTGCCGTAGGGCAGGTTGCGCGCTTCTTCGAAGGCCAGGTCGGCCAGGCCGACGAACTGCAGCAGGCCCATGGCACGGTCGACGGCGGCGTTGCTCTCGCGCAGGTAGCGCGGCGTGTGCAGCGACACGTCGAGCAGGTTGCTTGCGAAGGTGTGGTGCAGGCCGACCTGCACGTTCTGCAGCGCCGTCATTTCGCCGAACAGCTGCACGTTCTGGAAAGTGCGCGCGATGCCCGACAGGGCGATGTCGGACGAGGTGCGCCCGACCACCGACTTGCCGACGAACGAGACCGACCCGGCGGTCGGCTGGTAGATGCCCGTCAGCACGTTCATCATCGTGCTCTTGCCCGAGCCGTTCGGCCCGATCAGGCCGTGGATCGTGCCGCGCTTGATGCTGAGGTCGACATTGTTCAGAGCCTTCAGGCCGCCGAACTGCATCAGCACGCCGGTGGCGTTGAGGATCTCGCCCGACGCGCCGGCGCCGGTCGTCGACACCGCATCGCCGCCTGCCAGCGTTGCGCCGGCCACTTGCGCCTCGGCCTTCGGTCGCTGCAGGTTGAGCGCGTTGCGCACGAAGCCGACGATGCCGTCCTGCAGGTAGTACACGACGAACAGCATGATCACGCCGAAGATCGACAGCCGCCAGTCGGTCATCGTTTTCAACCAGAACGACAGGCCGGCGAGTGCCACGCTGCCGACCAGCGGAATCGCCATCTGCTGCCAGGTGGCGCGGCCTTTGCGGATGCCGACCACGGCCGTCACGATCACGAGGATCGCCAGGCCGACAGAGACGTAGCGGAACATCTCGATGTCGTCGAGCAGCTTGGGCAGCAGCACGATGATCGCCGCACCCACCAACGAGCCGATGCGGCTTTTGCGCCCGCCCATGATCACAGCGAGCAGGAACAGCACCGTCAACTCGAAGTTGTAGGAATTCGGCGAGATGTACTGCTCGGAGTACGCGTACAGGCTGCCAGCCAGGCCGGCGAAACCGGCGCTGATCACGAAGGCATAGACCTTGTAGCGGTACACCGACACGCCCATGCAGTCGGAAGCGACCGGGCTGCCGCGCAGCGCCTCGAAAGCGCGCCCCAGGTGCGAGCGCAGGATGCGGTGCACGACGATCAGCGCCAGCACCATCAGCACCACCACGAGCCAGTAGAACTCGCGCTCGTCGAGCTTGTGCCCGAACAGGCTGGGCTTCTCGAGCTTGATGCCGAGCGGGCCTTCGGTCAGGAAGCTCATCTCGTTGATGAGGATCTGGATGATCGTGCCGAAGGCCAGCGTCACCATCGCGAGGTAAGGGCCCGAGACACGCAGCGCCGGCAGCGCCAGCAAAGCCCCGAAGCCGGCCGTCACGAGCACCGCGGCCGGCAACGTGATCCACAGCGGCGCGGCAAGTTTCATCACCAGCACACCGGCCGTGTAGGCGCCAACGCCGAACAGGCCGGCGTGGCCGAGCGAAACCTGGCCGGTGTAGCCGACCACGATGTCGAGCCCGAACAGCACGATCGCGTAGATCATGATGGTCTCGAGCAGGTGGATGTAGTACGGGTTCGTGATGCCGACCGGGAACAGCAGCAGCGCGGCCACTCCGACGATGGCCAGGAGAAGGTGATTTCGTTTCATGTTCTTGTTCTCTCAGACCTTCTTGATCACGCTCTTGCCGAACAGGCCTTGCGGTCGCACGGCCAGCACGATCAGCAGCAGCACCAGGCCGGGCACGTCTTTGTAGCCGGTGCTCAGATAAAAGCCGGTGGTCGTCTCGGCCACGCCGAGGATGATGCCGCCGACGATGATGCCCATGCCGCTGGTCAAGCCACCGATGATCGCGACCGCAAAGGCCTTCAACCCGAGCACCGCACCCATCGTCGCGCCGGTCAGCGTCAGCGGCGCGATCAATACGCCGGCGAAGGCCGCGGTCATAGAAGACAGCGCGTAAGAGAACGTGATCACGAGACCGGTGTTGATGCCCATCAACTTGGCGGCATCACGGTCGTTGAAGGTGGCGACCACGGCCTTGCCGTAGATCGTCTTGCGGTTGAAGAATTCGACCGCCAGCATCATCAGAATGGCACCGGCCACCACCAGGATTTCCATCGGCAGCACGTTCGCGTTCAGGAACTTGAGCGGCGATTCCGGCAGCGGTGAGGGGAACTTCAAGTCGTCGCGGCCCCACACGTTTTCGGCCACGTTCTTGAAGATGATGCCGAGGGCGATCGTCGACATGATCCAGCCGAATTCCGACTTGATCTTGATCGCCGGGCGCACACCGATGCGTTCGACCACCGCGCCCTGGAACGCGCCGAACAGGCACACCAGCGGAATCATCAGCCAATAGTTCACGCCCAGGCCCACGAGCGTCAGGCCGACGAGTGCGCCCAGCATCAGCGCATCGCCCTGGCCGAAGTTCAGGGTGTCGGAAGTGGCGAAGGTGAGCTGGTAGCCGAACGCGATGACGGCGTAGATCATGCCCAGCGCAATGCCGCTGAAGATCAGTTGGGTCAGGATTTGCATGGCGACTCTCGTGGTGTGCCGAATGGCGCGGCTGCGGATCGGCCGGGTATGAGCGCGCACGGCGCGTGCGGCCATCCCTCGAAAAAGACGCCGCCGCGGGGAGCCCCGGGGCGGCGTCGATCGTTCAGCGCTTGATCACTTCTTGACGCGAACTTCCGAAGCCTTCTTCTGGTCGTCCGGGTAGGCGTAGATCACCTTGCCTGACTTGACCTCGCCGAACACCGGAATGTTGGCGGTGATGGCGTCGTGGTCGGTCTTCGAGAACGGCTTGGTGTAGGTCGTGACCACGCCTTCGACGGGTGTCTTCAGGTCTTCGAGCGCGGCCTTGATCTTCGGGCCCTCGGTGCTGCCCGCCTGCTTGATCGCGGCGGCCAGCAGGTAGACCGAGTCGTAGCCTTGCGCTGCCGAGACCGGCGAGTCCATGCGCGCGTTCTTCGGGTTGAAGGTCTTCAGGTAGCTGATGATGAACGACTGGCGCTTCGGCGTGGTCGGCTCCTGGATGAAGGTCTGCGGCATGCGCGCGCCTTCACCGCCGGGGCCGGCGTTGTCGATGTAGTTGGCCATCGACAGCGTCCACGAGCCGACCAGCGGCACCTTCCAGCCGAGCTTGGTCATGCCGTTGGCGATCTGCGCGAGTTCAGGGCCGATGCCGTAGGTCAGCACCGCTTCGGCGCCGGCTTCCTTGGCCTTGAGCAACTGGGCGGTCATGTCCACATCCTTGATGTTGAACTTTTCGACCGCGACCGGGGTGATGCCCTTGGCCTTCAGCGCTTTTTCCAGGTCTTCACGGCCGAGCTGGCCGTAGTTGGTGGAGTCGGCCAGGATCGCGACCTTCTTGAAGCCACGGCGGGTGATGGCTTCTTCCACGATCATCGGCGCCTGGATGCTGTCGTGCGCGGCGTTGCGGAAGATGTAGTTCTCGGGCTCTTTCTCGAACTGCTTGGTGATGACCGAGCCGGTGGCCACGTTGTTCATCACCGGGATCTTGGCTTCCTGGAAGAAACGCTGCGAGGCCAGCGCCACGCCGGTGTTGATGTAGCCGACGGTGGCGGTGACTTTTTCTTTGTTGATCAGCTCCTGCGCGATCTGCACGCCACGTTCGTTCTTGGCTTCGTCGTCGCGCTCCACCAGCAACAGTTGGCGGCCGAGCACCCCACCGGCCTTGTTGATTTCTTCTGTGGCCAGGCGCACGCCGTCGCGCATGCTCACGCCCATCGACGAGGAGCCGCCGGTGAACGGGCCGGCCACGCCGATCTTGATCGGGTCGGCGGCCAGCGCCAGGGTGGACAGGCCGGCCAGCGCGAGCGCGGCAGTCATCTTGGTGAAACGGTGCATCGTGAGTCTCCAACGGTTGATATGGGTCTGGCCGCGCCACGCCGAAGGGCTGGCGTGTCGCGTGAACGGATTGTCCTGACACCCGCTCTGCCGCGCATGCGCATGACTGCCGGGATGGGCTGCGTAGTACTGCATAAGGGATTACGCATAAGGGAATACGCCAATCGAAGCCGAGCGAGCGTTTCGAATCACCATTGACATCACAATCACGCCCATGAAACTGAAGGCCAAGATCCTCTCGCTCGCGGTGGCGCCGCTGCTGCTGGCGATCGTGGTCATTGGAGCGTTGCTGGTGGTCGAGACCCACCGGCTCGAACGCCAGCAGGCCCAGGTGCTCGAAGACGCGCTGCTCAGCACCAAGCGCGAAGAGTTGCGCAACTACATCGCGTTGGCCCTGACCTCCATCGAGAATCTGTACGGCGCCGGGCGCGACGACGAAGCGGCGAAAGAGCAGGCCAAGGCGATTCTCTCCAGCATGAACTTCGGCAAAGACGGCTACTTCTTCGTCTACGACAAGGAAGGCCTGAATCTCGTGCATCCCCGACAGCCAGATCTGGTGGGCACGAACCTGTGGAACATGCGCGACACCGAGGGCACTTACGTCATCCGCGAGCTGATCGCGCGTGCGCGTGAAGGCGGGGGTTATCAGCGTTACCTGTGGCCCAAGCCCTCGACTGGCCGCATCGAACGCAAGCTCGGGTATTCGGTCGAGTTGTCACGCTGGGGCTGGATGCTCGGCACCGGGATCTACCTCGACGACGTGGACGCAGCGGCTGCGCGGCTGCGTGGCAACCTGCTCGACAGCGTGCGCCAGACGCTGCTCGGCCTGGCCGCGGTCGCCGTGGTGGCGGCGCTCGCGGTGTTTGCCGGCGGCCTCGCGCTCAACATCAGCGACCAGCGCCAGGCCGACCGCAAGCTCAAGGCCCTGGCACACCGCGTGGTCAGCTCGCAGGAAGAGGAGCGCGCCCGTGTTTCGCGTGAACTGCACGACCACATATGCCAGTTGCTGGTGTCGATCAAATACCAGTTCGAGCTCGTCGGCCATCGGCTAGCGCACCCCGGCGCCGAGCCGGTGACGGCGATCGACAAGGAAATCATGGCGTTGTCCAAGGCCATCGCCGAAGTGCGCCGCATCTCGCACGACCTGCGACCGGCGCTGCTCGACGACCTGGGTTTGCCGGCGGCGCTGGAGCACATCGGCAACGAGCTGGCGCAACGCAGCGGCCTGAAGGTGCGAGTTTCGCCGCAGGTGCACGAAGAGCACTTGCCCGAGTTGCATGCGGTGAGCCTGTTTCGCGTCGCGCAGGAAGCGTTGCGCAACGTCGAGCGCCATGCACAGGCCACCCAGATCGACATCCGGCTCGACGACTCCGGCGACCGCCTGGAACTGCGCATCACCGACGACGGCCGCGGCTTCGACGTGAAGAACGTCGAACTCAGCAAGGATCGGGGCATCGGCCTGACCAACATGCGCGAGCGGGTCGAGCGCAACGGCGGCACGTTTCAGCTCATCTCGCACCCGGGGCACACCGCTTTGACGGCCAGCTTCCCGTTGACGGCTGCGGCATGACGACCAACGCGCCGACGATCCGCCTCGTCATCGTCGACGACCACTCCCTGGTGCGCGACGGCCTGCGCGCGCGGCTCTCGGTCGTGCCAGGCCTGCAGGTGATTGGCGAAGCGGCGAGCGGCGCAGAAGCCCTGTTGCTGCTCGAAGCCGATGTGCCCGACCTGATGCTGGTGGATGTGGGCATGCGGGGCATGAACGGCATCGAACTGGCCACCAGCTTGCGCGACCGCTACCCGCGAGTCCGCGTGCTGATGCTCAGCATGTACGACAACCGCGAGTACGTGCTCAGCGCGATCCGCGCGGGCGCACGCGGTTATGTGCTCAAGGAATCGCCGACCGAGGAGATCATTGCGGCGATCAGCGCTGTCTGGGCCGGTGGCAACTACTTCAGCGCCCAGGTTTCGAGCCTGGTGATGCAAACCGGCGCAGCCGTGCCGCAGCTCACGGCGCGCGAACACGAGATCCTGCTGCTGCTGGCGCACGGCCGCAGCAACAAGCTGGTGGCGCGGCAACTCGACATCAGCGTGCGCACGGTCGAGACCCACCGCCTGAGCCTGAGGCGCAAGCTGGGCGTCGACTCGGCGAGCGAGCTGCTGAAGATCGCGGTCACGAACGGCTGGACCACGCTTTGAGCTGGCGTGGGCTCAAAGCGTCCGGGGGCCGGCCCACCTGCCTACTTGTACAGCAACTGCGGCAGCCACAGCCCGATCGCCGGGAACATGTAGAGCAGGATGATGGCAATCACCTGAATGCCCATGAACGGCATCATGCCGGCGAAGATCTGGTTCAGCGTCACATGCCGCGGGCTCACGCCTTTCAGGTAGAACGCCGCCATCGCCACCGGGGGTGAGAGGAACGCGGTCTGCAGGTTCAGCGCCACCAGGAGCCCGAAAAACAGTGGGTCGACGCCGAACTTGGCGAGCAGCGGAATGAAGATCGGCATGAAGATCACGATGATCTCGGTCCATTCCAGCGGCCAGCCGAGGATGAAGATGATGAACTGCGACAGGATCAGGAACTGCACCGTGCTCAGGCCCAGCGACAGCACCCAGCGCTCGATGATCTCTTGCCCGCCGAGCAGCGCGAACGCGGCCGAAAAGATCGACGAGCCGACGAACAGCCAGCACACCATGGCGCTGGTCTTGGCGGTCAGGAACGACGACTCTTTGATGATGCCGCCCAGGTCCTTCAGCGTCGTGGCGATGGCATTGGTTCGTTGTGCCTGCCGCGCGGCAAGGTAGCGGTAGGCCGCGGCCAGCAACACCCCGCCGAACGCCCCCACGGCCGCCGCCTCGGTCGGCGTGGCCAGGCCGAACACGATCGAGCCGAGCACCGCGACGATCATCACCGCCAGCGGGAAGAACGATGCGAGCAGCATCTTGAAGATCTCGAGCCGCTGCCAGTTCATCAACCAGCTGATCAGCGCCACGCTGGCCACCCCGATCGCGAACACGATCCAGTACCAGGTGGGCGCCGGAACCCGCGGTGCATCAGGTGCGGCCGGCTGTGTGGCCGCAACCGGTGCTTTCGCGGCAACGACCGGCGCAGCGGCAGGCGCCGATGCGGTGGGCGCTTCGGCTGCCGGCTCCTTCAGCCCCAGTTCATCGGAAGGGGGTTCCTGCAACCCGGACACCGGCGCCGGTGCTTCGTCTGCGGTGATGGCGCCACCCGCTTGAACCAGCCCCGAGGTGTCGACGGTGGCCACTGGCGCCGTGGAGCCGACGTACATCACGACCAGCAAGGCACTGATCGACAGCGCCGGAAGGGCCGAGATGAACAACTGCCCGAGCACCGAACCCTTGGGCAACGAGGCCACGCGCAAGCCGCCGAACAGGCCGGCCAGCGCATTGCCACTGCGGGCGCTGAGCGCTTGCGAAAGCGCCGGCAGCGGGACCAGCCGCTCGCTGGCGGCCAAGGGCGGTGCCAGGTGCGGCTTCCACTTGGCGATGACGATGACGTACAACACGTACAAGCCCGCCAGCATGACCCCGGGGAAAAATGCACCGGCGTACAGCTTGACGACGGATACGCCCGCTGTCGCACCGTAGACGATCAACAGCACCGACGGCGGGATCAGAATGCCCAGACAGCCCCCGGCGGTGATCGCGCCCGCGGCGAGCTGAACGCTGTAGCCGGCACGCAGCATGGCCGGCAAGGCCAGCAGGCCCATCAAGGTCACGACCGCGCCGACGATGCCGGTGGCGGTGGCGAAGATCGCGCAGGTGACGATGGTGGCCACGGCCAGCGCGCCGGGGACGCGCGCGAGTGAAAGGTGCAGGCTCTTGAAGAGCTTTTCGATCAGGTTGGCGCGTTCGACCAGGTAGCCCATGAAGACGAACAACGGGATTGCGATCAACACGTCGTTGGACATGACCGAGTACGCGCGCTGCACCATCAGGTCGAGGATCTGCTGCCCGGCGAGTTCCGGATTCACGCTCCGATACGCGAGCCAGCCGAAAAACACGCCCATGCCCATCAGCGTGAATGCGGTCGGGAAGCCCAGCATGATCGCCACCACGATCAGCGCCAGCATCAGCAGCCCGAGCTGGCCCAGGTCATCGCGGCTCAGGTGACCGTCGGCAAAGTTGGCCCAGGGCGTGAAGACCAATACGGTGGCGACGATGATCGCCATCAACGAAAAGCCGAACCACAGCTCCTTGCGGATTTTCATTTTGAAACCCCGTGCGGCGCGACGTATTGGTCGAGTTGGGCGATGTCTTCATCTTTCACGTGCACCATCTCCTTGAGCTTGTCGACGTCGACCTCTTCCACGTCATTGGCGCGCGAAGGCCACTCACCTTGCCGGATGCAGATGACACAACGGATGATTTCGACGATGCCCTGCAACAACAGGAATCCACCGGCCAGCGGCAGCACAGTCTTGAACGGATAGATCGGCGGGCCTTCGGCCGTGATGTTGGAGTGCTCATGGATCGCCCATGACTCGGCGGCAAAGTAGTAGCCCGCGTAGGTCAGGGCGAACACGCCGGGAATGAAGAACACGATGTACAGGATCAGGTCGATCGTGGCTTGGGTGCGCGGCTCGAAGAAGCCATACAGAACGTCACCGCGCACGTGGCCGGCCTTGGCCAGCGTGTAGGCGCCGGCCATCATGAACAGCGTGCCGTACAGGATGATCATGACGTCGAACGCCCAGGAGTGTGGGTGGTCCAGCACGTAGCGCGAGAACACTTCCCAGGTGATCATGAACGTGAGCACCACGATCAGCCAGGAAAATGCCTGGCCGATGAAGGTGCTGATCTTGTCGATCGTCAGTAGCAATTTCTGCATGGCGTGGCCTGTTCAAAAAGGTCGGCCAACCAGATCTGGCCCGGTTGGCCGACGCTGGAGCCGGAACAACCTCAGGTCTTCTTCGGCTCGGCCTTCTTTGCGCCGAAGAAGTGGCCGACCGCCATGCGCCGGCTGACGTAGGTGTCCTGGTCCCACTTCACGGCACGTTCCGCGAAGGCCTTTTGCGACTCGACGATTTCCTTGAACAAGGGGTTCTCGGCCGACTTGCGTTCGATGATCGCGTCCCACAGCGTCAGCTGCGCCTGCAAGACCGAATCGGGGGTCTTGTAGAACTTGACCTTGTCCTTGGTTTGCAGCTCGATGTAGTCCTTCGAATAACGATCGATCGCTTTCCAGGACATGTCGGCCGACGACGCTTCCGCCGCATTGGCGATGATCGCCTTCATCTTGGGCGGCAGCGACTCGTACTTGGTCTTGTTGAACGTGATCTCGAAGGTCTCGGCACTTTGGTGGTAGCTCTGCAGCATGCACACCTTGGACACGTCGGGGAAACCAAGCAGGCGGTCGGAGGTGGCGTTGTTGAACTCGGCGCCGTCGAGCAGGCCGCGGTCCATGGCCGGCACGATCTCGCCACCGGGAAGCGCATTGACCGCAGCTCCCATCGCCGTGAACAAGTCGATGGCCAGGCCGTTGGTGCGGAACTTCAGGCCCTTGAAGTCATCGGTCTTGGTGATCGGCTTCTTGAACCAGCCGAGTGGCTGCGTCGCCATCGGGCCGTACAGGAACGACACCACGTTGCCACCGATCGAAGCGTAGAGCTTGGTCAGCAGTTCATGGCCACCGCCGTACTTGTGCCAGGCCAGTAGCATGTTGGCGTCCATACCGAAAGCCGGCCCCGAATTCCACAAGGCCAACGCATTCTGCTTGCCGTAGTTGTAGCCCAGCACGCCATGGCCGCCGTCGAGCGTGCCTTTGGACACCGCGTCGAGCAGGCCGAATGCCGGCACCACCGAACCCGCTGGGAGCACTTCGATCTTGAGCTCGCCGCCGGTCATGTCATTGACCTTCTTGGCGAAGTCGAGCGCGTACTCGTGGAAGATGTCCTTGGACGGCCAGGTACTTTGAAAGCGCAGGCTGGTCGTTTGTGCACGCGCTACCAGAGGCGCGGCGAGCGCGCCGGTGCTTCCTGCGGCCACGGCCGCGTTCCTGAGAAATCTGCGCCGCGGGGCGGCGGGCGGGGTGACGGGCTTTTCAGACATGGCTACTCCGGATGGTTTTGAACACAGGGTCCTCCGACGCACATGCGCGTGCGGCGCCTCGGCGGTTGGCAAAGGCGAGCGGACTGTGAGCCCCGCGACCACAGGTATCAAGTAGGGGAAGCCCGGCGGCCGATGCTGGGCAAACTTGCCGCGGGTCATTGCAATTCCGTGCCTGCCGGGATAATGAGGCGACCCATGCCGCATCCCACACTTCCGACTTCTTCACCCCCGAGCCCACCAGGCCATCTCGGCAACCCGCTCCCGCTCATCACCTCCCCTGGATCGCTGCCCGTTTCAACGCGGCGCGACGAGATCGCGCAGGCGATCGCACAACACCAGGTCGTCATCGTCTGTGGCGAAACCGGTTCGGGCAAGACCACACAGCTGCCGAAGATCGTGCTGCAACTCGGCCGCGGCAAGGCGAACACCGGGAAGCTGATCGGCCACACCCAGCCACGCCGCATCGCCGCGTCGAGCGTGGCCAAGCGCATCGCGGAAGAGCTGAAGACGCCGCTCGGCGAGATCGTAGGTTTCAAGGTGCGCTTTCAGGACCGGCTGCAGCCCGGCGCCAGCGTCAAGCTGATGACCGACGGCATCCTGCTTGCCGAAACACAGACCGACCCTTTGCTGCGTGCGTACGACACGATCGTCATCGACGAGGCCCACGAGCGCAGCCTGAACATCGACTTCCTGCTCGGGCACCTGCGGCAGATCCTGCCGAAGCGGCCCGACCTGAAGGTGATCGTGACCTCGGCGACGATCGACGCCGACCGGTTCGCGCGGCACTTCGCGTCCAAAGACGGCCCGGCGCCGGTCATCATGGTCTCGGGGCGCTTGTTCCCTGTCGAACAACGCTGGCGGCCGTTCGAAGAGAGCCGTGAGTACGACCTGAACGACGCGATCTCCGACGCGGTGAACGAACTCTGGCGCGAAGGCTCGGGTGACGTGCTCGTGTTCCTGCCCGGCGAACGCGAGATCCGCGAAGCGGCCGACCACCTGCGCAAGCACCACCCGCCCGGCGTCGAGGTGGTACCGTTGTTCGCACGCCTGAGCCAGCAGGAACAGGACCGTATTTTCGAACCGCATGCCGCGCGCCGCATCGTGCTGGCGACCAACGTGGCCGAGACCTCGCTGACGGTGCCCGGCATCCAGTTCGTGGTCGACGCCGGCACCGCGCGGGTCAAGCGCTACAGCTACCGCAACAAGGTCGAGCAGTTGCTGGTCGAACCGATCAGCCAGGCGGCGGCGAACCAGCGCGCCGGGCGCTGCGGGCGGGTCAGCGACGGCATCTGTATTCGCTTGTACGACGAGAAGGATTTCAACGAGCGCCCGAAGTTCAGCGACCCGGAGATCATGCGTTCGTCGCTGGCCGGCGTGATCCTGCGGATGAAGTCGTTGCACCTCGGCACGGTCGAGGACTTTCCTTTCCTCGAACCGCCACCGAAACGCGCCATTGCCGACGGTTACCAGCTGCTTGCCGAGCTCGGCGCGGTCGACGACTTCAACGAGCTCACGCCGATCGGCCGCGAGCTGTCACGCCTGCCGCTCGACCCGCGGGTCGGCCGCATGATCCTCGAAGCGCGCGACCGCCAGGCGCTGACCGAGGTATTGATCATCGCCAGCGCCTTCAGCGTGCAGAACGTGCGCGACCGGCCCATTGAGAACGCCCAGGCCGCCGACGCCGCGCACAAGAAGTTCGACGACGAACGCTCGGAATTCCTCGGCGACCTGAAGCTGTGGAAGTGGCTCGAAGACAGCAAGGGCGGGCAGGGCGAGCACAAGGTCTCGCAACGCAAGCAGGAACAGTTGTTGCGCGACAACTTCATCTCGCCGCGCCGCGTTCGCGAATGGCGCGACATCCACTCGCAGCTGCACACCGTGGTCGCCGAACACAAATGGCGGCTGAACGGCGCGCCGGCCACCTATGAACAGCTGCACCTGTCGATGCTGGCCGGGCTGCTGGGCAACATCGGCCTGAAGAGCGAAGACGAAGACTGGTACCTCGGCGCGCGCGGCATCCGCTTCTACAAACACCCGGGTGCGAACCTGTCGAAGAAGCCGGGGCGCTGGATCGTCGCGGCCGAGCTGGTCGAGACCACGCGCCTCTTCGGGCGTGGCATCGCCGGCATCGAGCCGCAGTGGCTGCCGCAGATCGCCGGCCACGTCATCAAGACCCAGTTGCTGGAGCCGCACTGGGAGAAGAAGGCCGCCGAGGTGATTGCGCTGGAGCGGGCCACGCTCTACGGCATCGTGATCTACAGCAACCGACGCGTGAATTTCGGCAACGTCGATGCGGCCGCGGCGCGCGAGATCTTCATCCGCGAAGCGCTGGTTGCGGGCGAGTGGGAAACGAAGCTGCCTTTCGTGGCGGCCAACCACAAGCTGATCGCGCAGGTGGAAGAGCTGGAGCACAAGTCGCGCCGGCAGGACGTGCTGGTCGACGACGAACTGATCCACGCCTTCTACGACCAGCAGCTGCCCGCCGACGTGTGCAGCGGCCACAGCCTGGAGCGCTGGTACCGCGACGAAGTGAAGCGCCAGCCGAACCTGCTGCTGCTGACGCGCGAGGAGTTGATGCGCCACGAAGCGGCCGGCATCACGACCGCGGCCTTCCCGAAGACGCTGCGCATGGGCGGGGTGGACTGCGTGGCCACCTACCTGCACGAACCCGGCGACCCGAAAGACGGCGTGACGGTCAGCGTGCCGATCTATTCGCTGAACCAGGTGGACGACGAACGCTGCGAATGGCTCGTGCCCGGCATGCTGAAGGACAAGGTGCTGGCACTCGTGAAGAGCCTGCACCAGCGGCCTCGTTCACGGCTGGTGCCTTTGCCGGAGTATGTGGACTCGTTCGTGGCTGCCGTGCCGTTCGCGCAAGGCAGCCTGATCGACGCGCTGCTCAAGCACGTGCGCGACAAGACCCAGCTCGACATCAAGCGTGCCGACTTCAAGCAGGAGCAGCTGCAGCCGCACCTGATGATGAACTTTCGCATCAACGACGAGCATGGCCGGCAGCTCGGCATGGGCCGCAACCTCGCGGCGCTGAAGGCCGAGTTGGGCACGCAGGCGCGGTCGGCGTTTCAGGCGCTGGCGTCGTTGAAGATCGATGCACCCTCGGTGCGGCCTGCGGCCGAGCCGGATGGCAAAACGCACTTTGCCAAGGCAGCTGCGCCAGGCACTGCGCCCGCGCGCCAGAACGACAGCGCGCCGGCCGAAAGGTACACCGCATGGACCTTCGGCGAGCTGCCCGAGCTGATGGAAATCCGCAAGGGCGGCCAGGCGCTGATCGGCTTCCCCGCGCTCATCGACAAGACCACGCACGTCGAGATCGAAGTCTTCGACGAGCCCGACGTGGCGCGCCGCCAGCACCGCGCCGGGCTGCGCCGACTGGTTGCCTTGCAGCTGCGCGATGCGCTCAAGTACCTGGAGAAGAACATCCCCGACCTGCGCACGATGGCCGTCGCCTACATGCAGGTCGGCCGCACGCCCGAGGGCGCTGGTGGTGGCAGCGCCGACGAGCTGCGCGACCAGATCATCGACGTGGCGCTCGACCGGGCCTTCCTGCTGGACCCGCTGCCCACCGACGCGCCCAGCTTCACCCGCCGTGTCGACGAAGGGCGAGGGCGCCTCACGCTGATCGCCAGCGAGGTCGCGCGCATGGCGGCGGTGATCCTGATCGAACACAACGCCGCGCTGCGCAAGCTCAAGGACGCGCGTGCGCCGAAAGAGGTCAACGACGACGTCAACGCGCAACTGGCGCGGCTGATGCCCAAACGTTTCATCAGCGCCACGCCGTGGGCCCAGCTCGCGCACCTGCCGCGTTACCTCAAGGCCGTGGTGATGCGGCTCGACAAACTGCGCGCCGACCCGGCCCGCGACGTGCAACGCCTGGCCGAGCTGCGACCGATCGAGCAGCGCTACTGGCGCCACCTGGCCGAGCGCAAGGGTGTGCAGGACACGCGCCTCGAAGAATTCCGCTGGCTGCTCGAAGAACTGCGCGTCAGCCTGTTCGCGCAGGAGTTGCGCACGCCGCAGCCGGTGAGTGCCAAGCGGCTCGAGAAGGTCTGGGCCCAGATGCTCGGTTGACGGGCTATCGCCCTGACCGCGTCGATGCGATACATTGGCCCGGCTTCACAACAGGAGGAATGAACCATGGGTTATGTCTGGATGGCCGTCATCGGCTTCGTGGTTGGTCTGATCGCACGCGCAGTCCTGCCGGGAACACAGAGCCTGGGGATCATCCTCACGGCGGTGCTCGGCATCGCGGGCTCGTTCCTCGCCGGCTTCGGGGGCCAGGCCATGGGCTGGTACACCGAAGGCCAGCCGGCCGGCTGGATCGCTTCGGTGATCGGCGCCATCGTGCTGCTGTTCATCGTCAGCAAGCTCAAAGGCCCGGGTACCTCGAGCTGATGCGAGTCGAGCCGTTGATGAGCCAGGCCATCGAGTGGGTCGTGGTGCCCGACACGCCGAAGGAGATCGAGGCGGTGGTACGCCAGTGCCGCCGCCTCGTCAACAAACGAGCCTTGTTCGCGGCCGGCGTGGCGGTGGTGCCGATCCCCGGCGTCGACTGGGTCACCGACGTGGCCGTGCTGCTGCGCCTGATCCCCGAGATCAACCGTGCGTTCGGGTTCACGCCCGAACAGGTCGAGCGGCTCGCGCCCGACCGGCGCCTGGCCGTCTACAAGGCGGTGTCGGCCGGCGGTGGCTTGCTGGTGGGCAAGCTCGTCACGCGCGAGCTCGTGATCAAGCTGCTCAAGCTTGTCGGCGTGCGCCTGACGACCCAACAGGCCGCCAAGTATGTGCCGATCGCCGGCTCGGCGGTTTCGGCCGTGCTGACGTTCTCGTCGCTGAAGTTCGTCTGCGAGCAGCACATCCAGCAATGTGTTTCGGTGTCTAGACAGCTGATGCTGCCCGCACCAGGCCCGAGCGTGGCCGCTGCCTGAGTACAATTGCGGCTTAGTCGGGGCGTAGCGCAGCCTGGTAGCGCAACTGGTTTGGGACCAGTAGGTCGCGAGTTCGAATCCCGCCGCCCCGACCACCTTCTTCAAGCCCTGGCGGCACCCCATTCAGCCCGTAGCTCAACTGGATAGAGCACCGACCTTCTAAGTCGGATGTCGGGGGTTCGAGTCCCTCCGGGCTGGCCACCAACCTGTGCCGTTCCGTGGCCCGCAGGCCGAAACCCCTCGAACTTCACTTCATCGGAATCGGCGTCGCGCGGTCCACCGGCACGGCCGTGATGCTGTTCTGCGGCGAGCCTTCGATCACGCGGTCGGAGTAGGTCATGTAGATCAGCGTGTTGCGCTTGGCGTCGACCATGCGCACGACGCGCAGCTTCTTGAACAGCAGCGACAGGCTCACGTCGAAGATTTCTTCCTGCTTGGGCAGCGGCTTCGTGAACGCGATCGGCCCGGTCTGGCGGCAGGCGATCGAGGCTTCGGCCTTGTCTTCGGCCAGGCCGACCGCGCCCTTGATGCCGCCGGTCTTGGCGCGCGACACGAAGCAGGTGATGCCGGCCACCTTGGGGTCGTCGTAGGCGTCGACCACGATCTTGTGGTCGGGGCCGATGAACTTGAACACCGTGTCGACTTCACCGACACGTTCGGCCTGGGCCAGCGCGCCCAGCAGGGTGCCCAGCAGCAGGACGGCCACTTTGTTCTTCATGAAAACTCCTCGGGAAAGAGAGGCGAGCGTACCGCGGCCCATCAGTGTTTCCGGTACTGGGTGGAGCCGAACAGCACTTCGCGCGCCTTGTCGTCGTGCAGCGGCTTGCGCAGCGTCGCCAGCACCTCGACGCCGCGCTTGACGGCCGGCCGCGCGGCGATCTCGTCGAACCAGCCTTTCAGGTGCGGGTGGTCGTTCCAGTCGATGCCCTGGTTCTTCCACGAGCGCAGCCACGGGAAGATCGCGATGTCGGCGATCGTGTAGGTCGGCCCGGCGATGTACTTGCTCTTCGCGAGGCGCCTGTTCATCACGCCGTAGAGGCGTTTGGCCTCGTTGGTGTAGCGGTTCACTGCGTACTCGATCTTCTCGGGCGCGTAGATGCGGAAGTGGTGCGCCTGGCCGAGCATCGGCCCCACGCCGCCCATCTGGAACATCAGCCATTCGAGCGTCTCGTACTTGCCTCGTGTGTCGCTCGGAAGAAATTGGCCTGTCTTGCCGGCCAGGTACATCAGGATCGCGCCAGACTCGAACAGCGAGATCGGCTCGCCGTCGGGGCCGTTCGGGTCGGTGATGGCCGGGATCTTGTTGTTCGGGCTGATCGCCAGGAACTCCGGCTTGAACTGGTCACCGGCGCCGATGTCGACCGCGTGCGCACGGTAGGGCAGGCCGCACTCCTCCAGCATGATGTGAACCTTGTGCCCGTTCGGCGTGGCCCACGAATACACTTCGATCATGTCCTTGTTCATGTCACGTTCCTTCCGGCGCACGGCGTGTGCTTTCGGCAGCCACTCTAGTTGATCGGGCAGAGCCATGCTCGAATCCTTCAGGAAGCTGTTCAGCAAGCCCGCGCCCGAGCGTGATGTCACCGAGGCGGTTGAATGGGCACGTGCCAGCGGCCACGGCTTCAAGCGTGTGCGCGGCGAAGACGGCTTCGTGATCGACGGCGTGTTCGACAGCATGCCGTGGCGGCTCGAATGGGGCCCGCCGCAGCGTGACTACATCGGCGGCCAGGAACTGCGCCTGCGCATGGAACTCTCTCTGCCGCCGGAGATGCAGATGCTGATCGTGTCGCGCACGCTGATGGAAACGCTGGAGCGCGCCACCTACGAGCAGTTCACCGACAGCATGCAGACTCAGATCGGCAGCAGCCAGACGCCCGAAGAGATGCGCTGGATGGTGATGTTCCCCAAGCTCGACCTGGCGGTGCTCAAGACCCAGCGCAGTCGTTTCGGGGCGGTCGCGAGCGTGCCTGCGGCGGGGCTGGCCTGGATCGACGGGCCGCTGGCCGACGCGTTGATGCGTGCGCCCGACCGCCTGTTGCGCTACGACCCGCCGTTCGTGCTGATGACGCTGCGCAGTCGCGCCTACCTGCGCATGCTGATGGACACGCCCGATCCGGCCGAGATTGCCGCTGCGCTCGCGCTCTTCGAGGTGGCCGTCGCTCAGGCGCTCGCCGCCGCACCCGGCTTCGACGGTCCCGGCGGGCAATGGCACTCGACCTCGTCCACGGCCTGGCAGAGCCTGCACTCCGAAGAGATGCCGGATCTGCCCAAGCCGGGCTGAGCTCAGCTCAGGCGTACTTGCCGAGCTCCAGCTTGGCGATCGCGTTGCGGTGCACTTCGTCCGGGCCGTCGGCAAAGCGCAGCGTGCGCGCGCCGGCGTAGAAGCCGGCAAGCGGGAAGTCTTCGCACACGCCACCGCCCCCGTGCGCCTGCATGGCCCAGTCGATCACCTGCAGCGCCATGCTCGGCGCCACGACCTTGATCATCGCGATCTCGGCCTTGGCGGTCTTGTTGCCGGCCACGTCCATGATCCAGGCGGCCTTGAGCGTCAGCAGGCGCGCCATGTCGATGCGGCAGCGGGCTTCGGCGATGCGCTCCCGCGTGACACCTTGCTCGGCCACCGTGCGGCCGAAGGCCACGCGTGACGAAGCACGTTTGCACATCAGTTCGAGCGAACGCTCGGCCAGCCCGATCAAGCGCATGCAGTGGTGGATGCGCCCGGGCCCGAGGCGGCCTTGCGCAATCTCGAAGCCGCGGCCTTCGCCGAGCAGCATGTTGCTGGCCGGCACGCGCACGTTGTCGAAAGTGATTTCCATGTGGCCGTGCGGTGCGTCGTCGTAGCCGAACACCGACAGCGGGCGCAGCACCTTGATGCCCTTCGTGTCAGCCGGCACGAGGATCATCGACTGCTGCGAATGGCGTGGCGCTTCCGGGTCGGTCTTGCCCATGAAGATGTAGATCTGGCAGCGCGGGTCGCCGGCGCCGCTGATCCACCACTTGCGGCCGTTGATGACGTAGTCGTCGCCGTCACGCTGGATGCTCGAGGCGATGTTGGTCGCGTCGCTGGACGCAACCGCCGGTTCGGTCATCGCGAAAGCGCTGCGGATCTTGCCGTCGAGCAGCGGCTCGAGCCACTGCTTCTTGTGCTCGGCCTTGCCGTAGCGCTCGATCGTTTCCATGTTGCCGGTGTCGGGCGCCGAGCAGTTGAAGACCTCGCTCGACCAGGGCACGCGCCCCATGATCTCGGCCAGCGGCGCGTAGTCGCTGTTCGACAAGCCGAAGTCGCGGCCGTTGTGCGCTGCGCCCTCGCCACCGGCGGTGGGCGGCAGGAACAGGTTCCACAGGCCGATGGCGCGGGCCTTCGGCTTCAGCTCTTCGATCGTCTTGAGCGGTGTCCAGCGTTTGCCGGCAGCGGTGTTGGCGGCGATCTCGGCTTCGTACTGGGCCTCGGCCGGGTAGATGTGCTCGTCCATGAACCGCAGCAGCTTGGCTTGCAGGTCGAGGGTGCGGGGGGAATAGCTGAAGTCCATGGTGTTGTCTCCTACGTGGATCGGATCAGGGTGATCAGGATTGCTGGGCGATCCGCCAGCCCATCTCGGCCAGTGGTCGTGCCCCGGCCCCAGCTTGACGTGCTTGCGCGCTCGACGCTGTCCCCATCTCGACACGTTTTGCAATTCCTTGCAGGATGCCGGCGAGGCGGAACATGTTGTACGCGAGGTAGAAGTTCCAGTCGGCCATCACCACGTCGGCGTCGGGGCGGCCGGTGCGCTCGCAGTAACGGCGCACGTAGCTCTTTTCGTCCGGGATGCCGAGCGCCACCAGGTCGAGCCCGCCGACGCCGCGGAACTGGCCGGGCTCGATGTGCCACGACATGCAGTGGTAGCTGAAGTCGGCCAGCGGGTGGCCGGTGGTCGAGAGTTCCCAGTCGAGCACGGCGATAACGCGCGGTTCGGTGGCGTGGAACATCAGGTTGTCGAGCCGGTAGTCGCCGTGCACGACCGACACCTGGCCTTCGTCGCGCGCGCTGGCCGGAATGTTCGCCGGCAGCCAGGCCATCAGCTGGTCCATCGCGTCGATCGGGTCGGTGATGGAGGCCAGGTACTGCTTGGTCCAACGGCCGATCGAGCGTTCGAAGTAGTTGCCGGGCTTGCCGTAGCCGGCGAGGCCGGCCTTGTTCACGTCGACGTTGTGCAACGCCGCGATAACGCGGTTCATCTCGTCGTAGTAGGTGGCGCGGTCGGCCTTCGCGATGTCGGGCAGGGACTGGTCCCAGAACACGCGCCCCTGCATGAATTCCATGACGTAGAAGGCGCGGCCGATCACGCTTTCGTCTTCGCACAGCAGGTGCATCTTCGGCACCGGCACGTCGCTGCCGTGCAGCGCACTCATCACCGTGAACTCCCGCTCGACCGCGTGTGCCGAGGGCAGCAGCTTGGCGGCCGGGCCGGGCTTGGAGCGCATCACGTAGGAACGCGTGGGCGTGATCAGTTTGTAGGTCGGGTTCGACTGGCCACCCTTGAACTGCTCGACCGTCAGCGGGCCGGTGAAACCCTCGAGTCGGCTTTGCAGGTACGTTTGCAGCGCAGCGGTGTCGAACTGGTGTGATTCGGCAACGGGCTTGGTTCCGGCGTTGGCTTCCATGGCATCAACCTCGAGGTGGATTCATCACTTGCTGGAAATCGCCAGCAGCTTTTCTTTCGACAGCACCACCAGCCGCGTCGGCTCGATGCGCACTGCGCCGTCGCGCTCGAAGCCCTTGAGTTCCTGGTTCACACGCTGGCGCGAGGCGCCGAGCAGCTGTGCCAGGTCTTCCTGGGCGAGCTGCAGGCCGATGCGGATCTCTTCGCCTTCGTTGATGCCGTAACTGCGCGCCAGCAGCAGGATCTGCTTGGCCAGGCGCGACGCGAGCGGGCGCGTGTTCAGGTCTTCGACCGCGTCGAACATCAAACGCAGGCGCCGGCAGTTCAGCCGCAGCAGCGCTTCGTACAGCTCGGTGTGTTGCGCCAGCAGTTCCTTGAAGTCGGCCTTGCGCACGACCAGAAGCGTGGTCTCGCCATGCGCGTTGGAATCGTGCGTGCGCGGCAGGCCGTCGAACAGCGAGATGTCGCCGAACCAGGTGCCGGGCTCCACGTAGGTGAGGGTGATCTGCTTGCCCGAGAGCGAGACCGAGCTGACCCGCACGGCACCCTTGGCCACGCCACACCATTCGTCGGCCGGTGCGCCGCGGGCCGACATCATGGCCCCGTCTTTCAACCGACGCACCACCGAGCGTGACAGGATGGCGTTGCGCAGGGGTTGAGAGAGTCGTGAAAACCAAGAGCCCGAGTCGATGTTGGATTGTTCGGGAATTGTAAGAACGGGGGTCGTCATGTTCAGTCGCTGATGTGACAGCATGATGCTGCTCCGCTGACCTATTGTCCATGACATGCGGCAGCCGACCGCAGCCCTGATAACGCCTGTGCTTGCGCACCCGAAGGAGACCCGCATGAACGCCGCCGCCGCACTCAAGATCCCGAGCCTCAGGAACGAAGTCAGCGCCGAGGAATGGCAGTTGCGCGTCGACCTCGCTGCCGCCTACCGCCTCGTTGCGATGTTCAAGTGGGACGACCTCGTCTTCACCCACATCAGCGCGCGTCTGCCCGGCAGCCACGACTCGTTCCTGATCAACCCCTACGGCCTGATGTTCGACGAGATCAGCGCGTCGAGCCTGATCAAGATCGATGCGCAGGGCAACAAGCTCGACAACTCGCCGTATCCGGTGAACCCGGCCGGTTTCACGATCCACAGCGCGATCCACTCGGCGCGCCACGACTCGCAATGCGTGATGCACACGCACACCCTCAACGGCATCGCGGTGTCGGCGCAGAAGGCCGGCGTGCTGCCGATCTCGCAGCAGTCGATCTTCGTGCTGTCGAGCCTGAGTTACCACGACTACGAAGGCGTGGCGCTGCGCGACGACGAGAAGCCGCGTCTCGTGGCCGACCTCGGCCCCGACAACCACTACCTGATGCTGCGCAACCACGGCCTGCTGACGCTCGGCAGCACGATCCCCGAAGCCTTCCTCGCGATGTACCTGTTCGAGACGGTGTGCACGATCCAGGTCCGCGCGATGGCGGGCGGGACCGAGCTCACGCAGGTCGACCCGCGCATCATCGCCACGGCCTCGGAGCAGGCCCGCGTCGGCACACGCGGCGTCGGTGGCGGTGCGCTGACCTGGCCGGGCCTGCTGCGCCGGCTCGACCGCAACGACCCGAGCTACGCGACCTGATCGACGGCACCGGGTTTTACTTGAAGCTCGGCGCGCGCTTGCCCATGAAGGCCTGGAGGCCTTCGGCGCCGTTGGCGTGGAACAGGTTGTCGATGAAGTGATCGCGCTCGGCGCCGAGCTGCTGCGTCAGCGTCTGCGAGCCGGCCCGCTGCACCAGTTCTTTCGCACTCGCGACCGCGTTCGGTGCCATTTCTGCCAGCCGCTGCGCGACGCCCAGCGATTCGCTGAACGCCTGCCCGCTGCCGGCGAGCCAGCCGACGATTCCCCAGCCCTGCAACTGCGCTGCGGTGACGGGTTCGCCCAGCCACACCAGCTTTTGCACCAGCGCCCGCGGCAGCGCCTGCGACAGGCTCCAGGTCGCCCCGCCGTCGGGTGACAGGCCGATGCGGCCGTAAGAGAGGATGAAACGCGCGTCATCGGCCGCGACGATCAGGTCGCAGGCCAGCGCGAGAGAAAAACCCGCGCCGGCGGCCGCGCCTTCGACACACGCGATCACCGGCTTCGGGCAGGCCCGCAGCGCTTCCACAAAGTGGTGAAGGTGCTCGAGCATCTGGTGCTGCACCGGTGGCCCGGCGACACGGCGTTCCATCAGCCCTTGCAGATTGCCGCCGGCACAGAAGTGCGCGCCATCGCCGCGCAGGATCACGCAGCGCACACCGGCGTCGGCCTCGGCCACACCGAGCGCTTCGATGCCCGCGGCGATCACTTGGTGCGACAACGTGTTGCGCGTGGCCGGGTCGCTGATCGTCAGTACCAGCACCGAACCGACACGTTCGGTCAGCATTTCCGAGGGCATGAATTTCCTTCAGCGGGCTTGATGGGCGCAGGTGCCGGGCGATCACGCCGGCCCGGGCGGGGAATTGTGTCACGCGCGCCGTCGCTGCCGGGCGTAGAACGGTGGGGCGTGCAAGGTCTTCATGCTAGAGTCAGGCGGTCACTTTTGCGCCGAAAATCCAGCCCTGCATGCGAGCTTCCGCTACCGTTTTTTCCCTCAGCCTCGCCGCGGCGCTCTGGGTTGCCGCCGCTCCCGCCAAGGCCCTGGGTTTCGGTCGCATCGGCAACACTACTCAGCTCGGCCAGCCGTTGAATTTCGCTGCGGCGATCCGCCTCGAAAACGATGAGAGCCTGTCGCGCGAGTGCGTGGCAGCCGAGGTGCTGGTCGGCGAGAGCCGGCTGCAGCCCGGCCAGGTCCGCGTGACGCTCGAAGCCGGTACCGCGCCCAACGAGCGCCTGGTGCGCATCACCACAAGCACGCTGATCGACGAGCCGGTCGTGACCGTGAGCGTCTCGGTCGGCTGCACCTCGAAGGTCACGCGAAAGTTCGTCGCCTTCATCGACCCCCCGCTGATCAATGCGCCGCAGACTGCGGCGGCCGACAGCTCGATGATGGTGCCGCAGCGCGCCGATTCGCAGGTGGCGCCGCTGGTGTCGATCGTCGAAGGCGAAAAGGCCCCGGCGGCTGCCCCGGCGCAGAACAGTGCCCCCGCGGCACGCTCCGAGCGGCCGCGACGCGAAGGCGCGGCGCCACGCGCCACGCCACGCAGCCGCCCGGTGGTGATCGCACGCGCCGCGGCCGATTCCGCCAGTGCGCCGGCGGCAGCGAAAGTGCCGGCAGCGAAGAAGCCTCCCGCCAAACGCCTCGCTGCGCAGGCCGTGCGGCCCGCAGCGTCCGGGCCGCGCCTCGAACTCGAAGCCGCGCCGGCCGTGGTGGCGCGGGCCGCGTCGGCCGCACCCGGAGTCGAATTGCCGGCCGTGGCGGCCGCGGCTTCGGCGCCGGCCAGCGCCGCCTCGGCAGCCCCGATCGACGATACGGCGGCCTTGCTGGCGCTGGAGCGCGAGCGCATCCGCTTGCTCGAAGAGGGGCTGGCGCGGCTGCGCAGTGAATCGCAAACCACGCAGCAGGCGCTGGTGACGCTGCAGGCGCGCCTGCAGGCCGCCGAATCGGAGCGTTATTCGAACCCGCTGGTGTACGCGCTGGCGTGGTTGTCGGCGCTGCTCGCGCTGGCGGTGGGTGCGCTCTGGTGGCGCCAGTCGCGGGCGCGGGGTGCCGCGCAGTGGTGGGCGCCGCCGGCACCGGTCGCCGCGCCGGCCGCGGCACCGCGTACAAAGGCGTCCGACTTCGAGCACCCCACACCGACCACGATGTCGGGTGTGGCGCCTGCCTACGAGGTGTCGGTGCTCGATCCGGGCGAGATCTCGATGCCCACCCCCGACCTGCCGATGACAGTGCCCGCCGCCGCGGCCATGCGGCCCGCGCCCGTGGTGGCCGAGCCGACGCGCGAGTTGTCGGTCGAAGAACTGATCGACCTCGAGCAGCAGGCCGAGTTCTTCGTCGTGCTCGGGCAGGACGAAGCGGCCATCGAGCTGCTGATGAGCCACGTGCGCAATGACGGTGGCATCAGCCCCTTGCCTTATCTGAAGCTGCTCGAAATCTACAAGCGCCGCGGCGAGGCCGACGCGTACGAACGGATTCGCGACCGCTTCAACCGGCGCTTCAACGCGTACGCGCCCGACTGGACCTCCGACCTGCAGCAAGGCCTGTCGCTCGAAGCCTACCCCGAGACCGTGCAACGCCTGCAAGCCCTCTGGGGTGCGCCGGCCAAGGCGATGGAAACGCTGGCCGCCGCGCTGTTCCGGCGCGACGTGTCCGACCAGACCTACGACCTGCCGGCCTACCGCGAACTGCTGTTCCTCTACGCGATCGCGCGGGACTTCCAGGAGCACGGCGTCACCGACCTCGGCCGCGACGTCGACCTGCTGCTGCCGATGCACGACGACTCGCCGGTGGAGCCGATCGCGCAACTGGTGCACAGCACCGGGTTCCAGAACAGCGCGCTGATGACCCAGCCGCTCGACCTCGATGTGTCTATGGTGCGTGGCGAGGGCGACGGTGCCCCGGCGCTGCCGGCGCCCACGGGCCTGGAGCGTCGTTCGCGCGAGCGTGCCTCGGGCGTCGATTCCAACCTGATCGACTTCGATCTGGACCTGGACCTCGATCCGCAAGCTCCGCCGCCCTCCGGGAGCCGCTGAGCTTCGCCGCGCAGGCTACAGCCGCGCCAGCCGTTCGAGGGCGAGGTTCAGTGTTTCATCCTTCTTGGCGAAGCAGAAGCGCGCCAGGCGCTGCTCGAAGCCGCCCTGGTAGAAGGCCGACACTGGAATCGCCGCCACGCCGGCTTCGGCCGTGAGCCAACGGCAGAAAGCTTCTTCGCTTTTGTCGCTGATACCGGAATAGTCGACGACCTGGAAGTAGCTGCCGGCACTCGGCAGCAGCTTGAAGCGCGTTTGCGCCAGGCCGGCCCGAAACAAGTCGCGCTTGCGCTGGTAGAAGGCCGGCAGGTCGAGGTGGCGCGAGGCATCGGCCATGAAACTGGCCAAGCCGTATTGCATCGGTGTGTTCACCGTGAACACGTTGAACTGGTGCACCTTGCGGAACTCGGCCATCAAGGCCGCCGGCGCAGCGGCATAACCCACCTTCCAGCCGGTCACGTGGTAGGTCTTGCCGAAGCTCGAGACCACGACGCTGCGCTGCGCTAGCTCGGGGAACCGCGCCACGCTCTGGTGCAGGGCGCCGTCGAACACCATGTGCTCGTAGACCTCGTCGGCGATCACCACGATGTCGGTGCCACGCAGCAGTTCGGCCAGGCTCTGCATGTGCCCCGCCGACCAGACGGTGGCGCTCGGGTTGTGCGGCGTGTTGACAATGATCGCGCGCGTGCGCGGCGTGATCGCCGCCTTGATCAGCGCGAAGTCGGGCGCGAACGTCCCGGGGGTCAGCGGCACGTGCACCGCCACGCCGCCGGCCAGTTCGATGTTCGGCTCATAGCTGTCGTAACACGGGTCGAGCACGATCACTTCGTCGCCCGGGTGCACGAGCGCCAGGATCGCCGTGATGATCGCCTGGGTGGCGCCCGCGGTGACCGTGATCTCGGTGCCCGGGTCGTAGCTGTGCCCGTAGAGCGCGGCCACCTTGGCCGCGATGGCTTCGCGGAACAGCGGCACGCCGGCCATCGGCGGGTACTGGTTCAGGCCGCTGCGCATCGCCGTGTTCACGGCGTCGAGCAACTCGGGCGCGCAGTCGAAGTCGGGGAAGCCCTGGCCGAGGTTGACGGCGTTGTGCTGCTGCGCCAGCGCCGACATGACCGTGAAGATGGTCGTGCCCACACGCGGCAGGCGGCTGGTGACGGCGGGGGTGTGGAAGGTCGTGGTCATGCGAGCGTGTGAAGTGGGGTTCAAAGCTGGTAGTCCTGCGTGTCGCCGCTCATCGCCTTGGCGATCAGCGCGCGACTCAGGCGGTCCGACATCATCTCGGCGAACGCATAGACGAAGTTGCGCAGGTAGGCGCCGCGCTTGAAGGCGATGCGGGTCACGTTCTGGCCGAACAGGTGGCCGACCGGGCGCGACACCAGGTCGCCACCCGGTGGGTCGTCGCGCACCGCGAGTTCGGAGACGATGCCCACGCCCAGGCCGATGCGTACGTAGGTCTTGATCACGTCGGCGTCGATCGCCTCGAGCACGATGTCGGGTTTCAGACTGCGTGTGGCGAAGGCCGCGTCGACGCGACTGCGGCCGCTGAACGACGGGTGGTACGAGACCAGCGGCAAGACCGCCAGGTCTTCGAGCGAAATACGCTCGACCTGCGCCAGCGGGTGGTTCACGGGCATCACCACCGCGTGGTGCCATTCGTAGCAAGGCAGGGTGACGAGCTCGTCGTAGCCGCTCAGTGCCTCGGTGGCCAGGCCGACGTCGGCCACCTCGTCGATCACCATGCGCGCCACCTGGTCGGGCGAGCCCTGGTGCAGGCTGATGTTGACCTTGGGGAAACGCTTGCGCAGTTGTGCGACCGGCCCGGGCAGGAAGTAGCGCGCCTGGCTGTGGGTGGTGGCGATCGAGAGCGTACCGGCGTCCTGCTGCGAATACTCCTCGCCGATGCGCTTGAGGTTACCGACCTCGCGCATGATCACCTCGATCGCCTTGAGCACCTGCATGCCGGGCTCGGTGACGCGCCGCAGCCGCTTGCCGTGGCGCGCGAAGATGTCGATGCCGAGCTCGGCTTCGAGTTCGAGAATGGCCTTGGAAATGCCGGGCTGCGAGGTGAACAGGGCCTTCGCGGTTTCGGTCAGGTTGAGGTCGCGGCGCACGGCCTCCTGCACGAAACGGAACTGGTGCAGGTTCATGCGGCGGGGGCCTCGTCGATGGTCAGCGCCAGCGCGGCCTTCGCCATCGCGTCGATCACGCTGTCGACCTCGCCGATCGCTCCACGAAGCTGCCAGCTGATCCGCGGGTGCAGTCCGGTCAGTTGGTCGATCAGCAGGGGCAGGTCCTTGCGCACGTGGCCGCCGGTGCCGAGGAACAGCGGAACGACGTCGACCCGCGCGCAGCCCGCTTGCGCCATGGCGTGGCCGGCATCGACCAGGCCAGGCGTCATGAACTCCAGGAACGCGAGCTGCACCATGAGCTGCGGGTCGCGCTCGCGCACGCTGCGCGCCACGTCCTCGAAGGGCCGCGACCAACGCGGGTCGCGGGCGCCGTGGGCAAACAGGATCAAACCGCGTTGCATCGTCCGGATCCTATCGGTAACGAACGAGCCAGCTGAACGCCGCCAGCGACATCAACAGGTACAGCGCACTCGGCGTGGCGGCCACGATCCAGGGGGTCCAGTTGCGCAGCAGGCCGAGGTGGCCCGACACGTTGTTGAGCAGCACGAAGCTGATGCCCAGCATGATGCCGCCGAAGACCTTCAGGCTCACGCCACCGGCGCGTGCGTGCAGGTAGGCGAAGGGCAACGCCAGGCCCATCATCACCAGGCAGGCGAACGGGTAGAGCGCACGTTTCCAGAACTGGATCTGGTGGCTTTGCGCGGCCTGTTCGTTGTCGGCCAGGTGGCCGATGTAGCGGAACAGGTCGATCGTCGACATCGTGCTCACCGGCAGCACCGCCGCCGCCACGACGCCGGCCGACAGGCTGCTCGGCCAGTCGTAGCTGGCGAGCTTTTCCTCGGGCGCCTGCGATTGGCCTTCGGTGTTGATCCAGCGCGTGATGTGCACGTCTTTCAGGGCCCAGGTCGAATTCGGTTCGACCTGCCCGCTGGCGGCGGCGATGCGTCGCAGCAGCCGGCCGTCGGCGTCGAACTCGAAGATCCGGATGTTCTGCAGCACCGCCTTCGCGTTGGCCGACGCCACGTTGACCGAATAACTGCGTTCTCCCTCGGGCGTGGTCGCATGGTCCTTCAGCCAGGCACCCGAGCGGCCGAGCCGCACGCCGCCCTTGTAGTGCGCCTTGAGCAGGCTCGCCTGGCGCTCGCTCACCGGCGCCACGTAGTCGCCGACCAGGTAGGTCAGTACGCCGAACATGAGGCCCAGGCTCGCGAGCAGCGACAGCGCGCGCGCCGGGCCGAGCCCGCCGGTGCGCAGGATGGTGAACTCAGAGGACTGCGCCATGCGCGAGAGTGTGTAGATCGCGCCGATCAACACCGCGATCGGCGAGACCTCGTAGAAGTGGCCGGGCACCAGCAGCAGCGAATACAGCGCCGCGTGCACGCTCGTGTAACCCGCCGTGCCCACGTCGGAAAGTTCGTCGACGAAGTCGATGAAGAACGACAGCGACAGGAACGCCAACGCGACAAAGGCGACGGCCGAAACGATGTCGGCGTAGAACAGGCGCCGGACGGTCTTCATGCGCCGGCCGCCGCCGGCGCCGGCGCGCGCCACCAGCCGAAGCGGCTGTTGTGGTGCTCGCGCCACCAGAGCAGCAGCATCGCGATCAGGAAGGCCCCGCCATGCGACACCAGCAGTGCCGTGCCCATGCTGACCTTGCTGCTGGCGACCCAGGCTTGCGACAGGTTGATGACGTTGTAGTACACGACGAACGACATCAGCGCGAACATCAGGTTCCAGTTGCTGGCACGGCGCGGGTTCGAGGCCGACAGGCCGATGCCGAGCAGCAGCATGTTGGCGGCGCCCAGCAGCAGCCCGAGCCGCCATGCGAGCTCGCCCTGGTGGCGTGGCGTGGGGTCGAACAGCAGCTCGATGCTGGGGCGCGCTTTCGGCGGCAGGTTGTCCATGCTCGACAGCACTTTCTCGCCGGCGAGAACGCGGTAACTCTCGAAGCGCGCCAGCGTTTTTTCGTCGCTGGTCATGTTCTGCTCGTTGCGCTGGCCGCGCGTCAGCACCAGAAAGCGGTCATCGCCTTCGAGTTCGATGCGGCCACTGCGCGCCGACGTGACCGACTCGGTACCGGCCAGCGAAGAAAGGATGAACACGTTGCGCCCGGTGCGGCTGTCGGCCGCGTCGCGTTCGATGAAGAACACGCGGGCGCCGTCGGTCGAGGTCTGGAACTGGCCCGGCGCCACGCGCGACAGGTCGGAGCGGCGCTCGAAGCGTTCTTTCAGTTCGACGCTGCGCTGGTTCTGCCACGGCCAGACGAACAGCGCCAGCAGCGCCACCACCAGCAGCACCGGCCAGCACACCCGCAGCACCGGGCCCACGAAGCGGGTGAGCCCCACGCCGCTGGCGAACCAGATGACCATCTCGCTGTCGCGGTACATGCGCGACAAGGTGGCCACGACCGAGATGAACAGCGACAGCGCCAGCATCGTCGGCAGGTGGCCGAGCGCCAGGTAGCCCAGCAAAAGCACCACGTCCTGCGGTGCGACCTGGCCGCCGGCGGCCAGGCCGAGCGTGCGGATCAGCATCATCGTCAGCACGATGGTGAGGATCACGACCAGCGTGGCACCGAAGTTGCGCGCCAGGTCTCGGCGCAAAGTGGAATCGAATAACATCGTCGGCTTGTCTAATGGACTGCGGATTATGGACTTTCGTCATCAAATTCTCGGGGCCGACGCGCTGGCAGGCCTGACCTGCGACGCGCTCGTGCTGATCGTCACCGGCGACGCCGTCGACACCACGCTCGACGCGCCGCTCGGCGCGGCGCTCAGCGACGCGCTCGCCCACGACGACCTGAAGCTCAAGGCCGGCAAGTGCATCTACCTGCACCGCCCGGCCGGTGTGCGTGCGCCTCGGGTCGTGTTCTCGGTGGCCGGAGCGAACACCGCGAAGGCCTTCAAGGCGGCGGTGGCCACCGGCATCCAGCAGGTCAAGGCGACCGGCGCGAAACACGTGGCGGTGGGTTTGGCCGGCGCCGGCGAACTCGGCGCGGCGCAGGCCGAGGCGCTGGTCGCGGCCGTGAGCGAGAGCGTCTACGTGTACCGCCACACCAAGCCGAGCGCGCCCGCCTCGGCCGCCATCAACAAGGTGACGCTGCTGTGCAGCAAGGCCGACGCCAAGGTCGTGCAACAAGGCCTGGTGCGCGGACAGGCGATCGCCGCCGGCGTGAACCTGGCCCGCGAGTTCGCGAACCGGCCCGGCAACCACTGCACGCCGACTTTTCTGGGTGAACAGGCGAAGAAGCTCGGCAAGGAATACGGCCTGAAGGTCGAGGTGCTCGACCGCAAGGCCTGCGAAAAGCTCGGCATGGGCTCCTTCCTGTCGGTCGCGCAGGGCTCCGACGAACCGCTGCGCTTCATCGTGGCCCGCTACGACGGCGCGCCGAAATCGCAGGCGCCGGTCGTGCTGGTCGGCAAGGGCATCACCTTCGACACCGGTGGCATTTCGCTCAAGCCCGGCGCCGAGATGGACGAGATGAAGTTCGACATGGGCGGAGCGGCGAGCGTGCTCGGCACGTTGCGTGCCATCGCCGAACTGAAGCCGAAGCTGAACCTCGTGTGCGTCGTGCCCACGTGCGACAACATGCCCAGCGGCAGCGCCGTCAAGCCCGGCGACGTGGTCAAAAGCATGTCGGGCCAGACCATCGAGATCCTCAATACCGATGCCGAAGGCCGCCTGATCCTGTGCGACGCGCTGACCTACGTGGAGCGCTTCAAGCCCGCCGTTGTCGTCGACGTGGCCACGCTCACTGGCGCCTGCGTGATCGCCCTTGGACACCACAACTCGGGCCTGTTCACCGCCGACGACAAGATCGCAGAGCAGATGCTCGCGGCAAGCAAGGCCGGCCTCGACCCGTGCTGGCGCATGCCGCTCGACGAAGAGTATGGCGAGGGCTTGAAGAGCAACTTCGCCGACATGGGCAACATCGGGGGGCGCGCGGCCGGGGCCAGTGTGGCGGCCCAGTTCCTGAGCCGCTTCACCGGCAAGTACCCATGGGCGCACCTCGACATCGCCGGGACGGCCTGGAAGTCGGGTGCGGCCAAGGGCGCCACCGGGCGGCCGGTGAGCCTGCTCACGCACTTCGTGCTCGCGCAGCGGGACTGACATGACAAGCGTTCCGGGCCGAGCGCCGGGCCGCCCCAAGCCGGCCCGGTCCCCCTCGGGGGGACGGCCGACGTACCCGTCGGACTGGGGGTCCCATTGACGGAAGTCAGCTTCCATTTCAACGTGCCTGACCGCACCGAGTACACGTGCCGGCTGTTGCGCAAGGCGACGCGCCAGGGTGCCAAGGTCGTCGTGACCGGTCCCGGCGATGTGCTGAGCGGCCTCGACCGGGCACTCTGGACCTTCGACCCGCTCGAGTTCCTGCCGCACGCCTTGCTGCGCACCAACCAGCCGGTGCCCGAGCGGCTGCGCGAGACGCCGGTCTGGTTGCTCGAAGACAGCGCTGACTCGGTGCACCACGACGTGCTGCTCAATCTGGGGCATGAAACGCCGGCGGGCTTCGAAAGTTTCGCTCGCCTGATCGAGATCGTGTCGACCGACGACGACGACCGCGCCGCCGCTCGCAGCCGCTGGAAACACTACGCCAGCCGGGGCTACAGCATCCTGCGCCACGAGGTGAATTCGTGAGCCCGCGGGGCCGCCCCAAGGGCGAACATGCCGAAGTGCGCAGCACGGAGGTGTCACGATGAGCCAGTTCGGGCCGCTGTCGCCGCAGACGGTGCCGACGCTCACCGAGGTCGTCGACTGGCCCGACCCGGCCCAGGCGCCCGCGGGCAACAGCCCGCAGCAGCCTGCGGCGGGTTTCGACGAGTCGGTCGTGATGTCGTCCACGGGCGCGCCGGTCGCGTCGGTGCTGTCTGAAGAACAACTGAGCCAGCGCGTGCTCGCCGACGTGCAGCACCAGATCGACCTGATGATCGAGGTGCGGCTGCGCGAAGTGCTGACCCCGTTGTTGCAGCGCACCGCCGACAGCCTGGTGCGCGATGCCCGCGGCGAGCTGGCATCGACCTTGCGTGAGATCGTGGCCCGCGCCGTGGCTCAGGAGCTGGCGCGTCATCGCGGTCGTTAGCTCACGCGTTGTGGTTTCACCGGCGGCAGCCGGAGCTCCAGAAGAGCGAAGGTTGCCGAGGCGAACCGCAACTCCGTTCTGAAGTTCGTGCCCGTGGAAACCCTGAAGAGGGCTGGCCACGCGACCCGTGCATTCACTATGGAGAGGCAGTTCTGTTTTGCGGTATCGTCTCGCGCGTTGACAAAATTCAACCGTTCAATCTTCTACATCGACTATTCCTATCCGGAGGTTATTGCATGCAAGTCAGACTCAATACGATCGTTGCCGCAGCCGTGGTGATGCTCGGCGCCAGCGCTTACGCGCAGGACATGGTCGTCAAGATCGGCTCGGTGGCTCCCACCAGCGGTGGCATCGCTCACCTCGGCAAGGACAACGAAAACGGTGCCCGCATGGCCATCGACGAGTTGAACGCCAAGGGCACGACCATCGGTGGCAAGAAGGTCAAGTTCGAACTCGTCGCCGAAGACGACGCGGGCGATCCGAAACAAGGTACCGCCGTGGCGCAGAAGCTGGCCGACTCCAAGGTGAACGGCGTGATCGGCCACCTGAACTCGGGCACCTCGATTCCCGCGTCCAAGATCTACAGCGACGCCGGCATTCCGCAGATTTCGCCGTCGGCCACCAACCCGAAGTTCACTCGTCAAGGTTACAAGACCACGTTCCGCGTGGTGGCCGATGACGTGCACCTCGGTGGCACGCTGGGCCGCTATGCGGTCAAGGAACTCAAGGGCAAGTCGATCGCCGTGATCGACGACCGCACGGCCTATGGCCAGGGCGTGGCCGAAGAGTTCACCAAGGCCGTCAAGGCTTCGGGTGGCGCGATCGCTGCAACCCAGTTCACGACCGACAAGGCAACCGACTTCACCGCCATCCTGACTGCCATCAAGGCGGCCAAGCCCGACGTGATCTTCTTCGGCGGCATGGACGCTGTGGCCGGCCCGATGATCCGCCAGATGAAGCAGCTCGGCATCAACGCCAAGTTCATGGGCGGCGACGGCATCTGCTCGGGCGAACTGCCCAAGCTGGCTGCCGGCGCGATGGCCGACGGCCAGGTGGTCTGCGCCGAAGCCGGTGGTGTCGAAGGCACCCAGAAGGCCGGCATGGACGAGTTCTACAAGAAGTACAAGGCCAAGTTCGGCATCGACGTGCAGGTGTACTCGCCCTACGTGTACGACGCACTCAACGTGATGGTCGCTGCGATGGTCAAGGCCGGCTCGGCCGACCCGAAGGTGTACCTGCCGGTGCTGGCCAAGACCGAAGGCTACAAGGGCGTGACCGGCACGATCTCGTTCGACGAAAAGGGCGACGTGAAGAACGGCGCGCTGACGCTGTTCACCTACAAGGGTGAAAAGCGCGACCAGATCGCCGTGGTTCGTTAAGTCGAATTACGCGACAAGCAAGCAGGGCGCCTTCGGGCGCCCTTTTTCTTGGGTGCTGAAACTACACGATCGGCGTTCCGTCGCGTCGGTAGAGCCGGCACATCTCCGCCAGCCGCTGCGCGTGCTCGGGCGTAACCTGCCACCAGTTGAAACGCCAGGCCCACCAGCCCTCGCCCCGGCCTGGGAAGTTCATGCGGCTCTCGTGGCCGAGGCCCAGCACGTCCTGCATCGGGTGCACGGCCGTGTCGGCCACGCTCGCGCAGGCGGCGCGTATCAGGTGCCAGTGGATCTGCTGCGCGGCGTCTTGCTGCTGGCCGATGCCGAGGTAGGCCAGCACATGTTGCTGATCGGCGTACGAGGCTGCCTGCCACCAGCCCTGCGTCGTGTTGTTGTCGTGCGTGCCGGTGTAGACGGCCGCATCGGGCTCGTGGTTGTGCGGCAGGTACAGGTTGTCGCTGCCCCCGCCGAACGCGAACTGCAGGATACGCATGCCGGGCAGGTGAAAACGCTTGCGCAGCGCGACCACGTCGGGCGTGATGACCCCCAGGTCTTCGGCAATGATCGGCAACGGCCCCAGGTCGCGCGCGATCGCCTTGAACAGCGCTGCGCCGGGGCCGTTGACCCAGCGGCCGTTGATCGCGGTCGGCTCGGTCGCCTTGATTTCCCAGTAGGCCGCGAAGCCGCGGAAGTGGTCGATGCGCACGATGTCGACGAGCTCGAAGATGCGGCGGATGCGCTCGACCCACCACGCGAAGGCTTCGGCCTTGTGCGCGCTCCAGCGGTACAGCGGGTTGCCCCAGTGCTGGCCGGTGTCGCTGAAGGCATCGGGCGGCACGCCGGCCACGACCGTGGGGCGGCCGGTGGCGTCGAGCTCGAACAGGTCTTGCCGCGCCCACACCTCGGCGCTCTGGTGCGCGATGAAGATCGGCGCGTCGCCCACGATCTCGATGCCACGCTGGTTCGTGTAGGCCTTCAGCGCCGACCACTGGCGGAAGAAACACCATTGGCAGAATTCCCAGAACCCGATGCGTTCTGTGTGCGCGGCGCGGGCCTCGGCGAGTGCCGCGGGTTGGCGCTGCGCCAGTGCGGCCGGCCAGGTGCACCAGTCGCCCGAGCCTTGCGCTTCGCACAGCGCCATGAAGAGTGTGTAGTCGCCGAGCCAGCTGGCCTGGGCGGCGCGGAACGCGGCGAGTTCGTCGCGTTCGATGTCTGTGGCGGTCCGCGCGAACGCCGTCGCAGCACGATGCAGTCGTTCCATGCGAAAGGGGATCACCGCGGCGAAGTTCACCCACGCGTCGGCGAGGCTCGCGTCGGCCTGCAGGTCGGCATCGTTCAACCAGCCGCGTGCGCGCAACTCGCCCAGGTCGATCAGCAACACGTTGCCGGCGAAGGCCGAGCTGCTCATGTAGGGCGAGTTGCCGGGGCCGATGCCACCCAGCGGCAGGATCTGCCACAACGTCTGCCCGGCGCTCACCAGCCAGTCGACGAAGTGGTAGGCGCCAGGGCCGAAGTCACCGCAGCCGTGCGGACCGGGCAGGGAGGTGGGGTGCAGCAAAACACCGCTGGCACGGGGGAATCGCATCGCCTCCATCCTCAGAGCCGGATGCCCGAGCCGGCGACGGCCAGCACCTGCAGGCTGCTCGCCTTGAGCAGGAGGTTCACGCCGCCCTGGCCATGCCAGCTGCCGGCGCCGCGCGGGTGGGTGGTGTCGAGCAGCACTTCCCACACACCCGAAGGCACCGGGAAGTCGTGGTCGTGGGCATCGGCATTGATCAGCAGCAGCAGCGGCGCGCGCGCGCGGCCGGGTTCGCCGATCAGGCAGCCGAGCACCCGACTCGCCGCGCCGTTCCAGGCTTCGCCGTGCAGCGGCTGGCCGTCGGCGCCGAGCCAGGCCAGATCGTGCAGGCCGCGCGGGTCGGTGAGGCCGCTGTACCAGCGGTTGCCGAAGGGCAGGGCGAAGCGCCGCAACGCGATCACGCTGCGGGTGAACTCGATCAGGTCGGCGTCGGCGCGCGACCAGTCGATCCAGGTGACTTCGCTGTCGTGGCAATACGGGTTGTTGTTGCCGCCCTGCGTGTGGCCGAGCTCGTCGCCGGCGCTGAGCATCGGCGTGCCTTGCGCCAGCAGCGTGGTGGCGAGCAGCGCACGTTGCAGGCGGGCGCGCAGTATGTTCACCTGCGGGTCGCTGCTCTCGCCTTCGACGCCGCAGTTGAAGCCGAGGTTGTTGCCGGTGCCGTCGCGGTTGTCTTCGCCGTTGGCGAGGTTGCGTTTGTCTTGATACGTCACGAGGTCGCGCAGCGTGAAGCCGTCGTGCGAGATCACGTAGTTGACCGATTCCGCCGGCGCCCGGTCACGCGGCTGGTACACGTCGGACGACGCACACAGCCGCTGCGCGAAGCCGCCGCGTGTGGCCGCGTGGCGCAGCCAGAAGCTGCGCATCGTGTCGCGGAACTTGTCGTTCCACTCGGGCCAGCCGTTCGGGAAACCGCCGACCTGGTAACCGCCGGGGCCGATGTCCCAGGGCTCGGCGATCATCTTCACACGTGACAACACCGGGTCCTGCGCCACCGCGGTGAAGAACGCGCCGTGGCGCTCGAAGCCGTGGTCGCCGCGGCCGAGCGTGGTGGCCAGATCGAAGCGAAAGCCGTCGACGTGCATCTCGCTGACCCAGTAGCGCAGGCTGTCCATCACCAGCTGCAACACGCGCGGCTGGCGGATGTCGACGGTGTTGCCGCAGCCGGTGTGGTTCTCGTGGACCAGCGGCATGCCGGGCTGCAGGCGGTAGTAGCTCGCGTTGTCCAGGCCCTGGAAGCTGATGGCGGGGCCGATGCTGTCGCCTTCGGCCGTGTGGTTGTAAACCACGTCGAGCAGCACCTCGATGCCAGCCTTGTGCAGCGCCTTCACCATGTTCCGGAACTCGTCGCGCAGCGCGGCGCCGTTGCCCGACGACCCGAACCGCGGGTCTGGGCTGAAGTAGCCGATGGTGTTGTAGCCCCAGTAGTTCACGAGGCCCATCTTCGCCAGCCGCTCTTCGTCGAGGTGGTGGTGCACCGGCAGCACGCTGAGCGCGGTGACGCCCAGGCGTTTCAGGTGCGAGGTCGATGCCGCGTGGCCGAGCCCGGCATAGGTGCCGCGCAACTCGGGCGGTACGGCCGGGTTCAGTTTCGAAAAGCCCTTGACGTGCAGCTCATAAATCACCGTGTCGGCCAGCGCGGTGTGCGGCGCCTGGTCGTCGCCCCAGTCGAAGCTGTCGTGCACCACGCGCGCCTTCAACGCGCTGGCGGCGTTGTCGCGCATGTCCATCTGGCGCGGGTGCACCCGGTCGGCGGCGAAAAGCTCATCGGCCCATTCGAACTCGCCGACGATCTCGCGCGCATACGGGTCGAGCAGCAGCTTGTGCGGGTTGAAGCGGTGGCCCTTGTCGGGCCGCCACGGGCCGTGCGCCCGCAGGCCATAGACCTGCCCGCGCTTCAGGCCGGCGACGAAGCCGTGCCAGACGTTGCCGCTGTGCACCGGCAGGCGCAGGCGCGTGATCTCGGTCGTGCCGGTCTCGTCGTAGAGGCACAGGTCGATGGCCTGGGCGTGCGCGGAGAACACCGCGAAGTTGACACCCAGACCGTCCCAGTGCGCGCCGATCGGCCAGGCGCGGCCGGGCGTGATCTGCAGCGCCGTGCCGGCCTCGGTTCGTTGCAAGCTCTGAACGGGCATCGGCTCAGCCGGCGCCGGGCCGCCCCAAGGCGGCTGAGCGCCCCCTCGGGGGGCAGGAGCGGAGCGACGTGGGGGCCGGCATGTCAGCGGCGCTCGGGTGCGATGCCCCAGATCTGGCTCGCGTATTCGCCGATCGTGCGGTCGGACGAAAACACGCCCATGCCGGCCACGTTGGCGATGGCGCGCTGCGCCCACGCTGCCGGTTGGCGGTACAGCTCGTCGACACGCGTCTGCGTGGCCACGTAGCTCGCATAGTCGGCCAGCAGCAGGTAGTGGTCGCCGCCCCACAGCAGCGAGTCGACGAGGCCGCGATAGCGCCCCGGTTCTTCGGGCGAATACGCGCCGCCAGCGATGGCGTCGAGCACGGCCTTCAATGCCGGCGTGCTTTCGTAGTAGCGCATCGGCTGGTAGCCACCCTGCTTGAGCGCCAGCACCTCGGGTGTTTTCAGGCCGAAGATGAAGATGTTGTCGTCGCCCACGTTCTGGCGGATCTCGATGTTGGCGCCGTCGTCGGTACCGATCGTCAGCGCGCCGTTCAATGCGAGTTTCATGTTGCCGGTGCCCGAGGCTTCGGTGCCGGCGGTGGAGATCTGCTCCGACAGGTCGGCGCCCGGCATGATGGTCTCGGCCACCGAAACGCCGTAGTTCGGAATGAACACCAGCTTCAGCTTGTCGCCGATGCGCGGGTCGGTGTTGATGACGGCGCCCACGTCGTGGATCAGCCGGATGATCGACTTGGCGGTGGCGTAACTCGAGGCGGCTTTGCCGGCGAAGATCACCGTGCGTGGCACCCAGTCGGCCGTCGGATTCGCCAGGATCGCCTGGTAACGCGTCACCACGTGCAGCACGTTGAGCAGCTGGCGCTTGTATTCGTGGATGCGCTTGACCTGCACGTCGAACAGGCAGGCCGGATTCACGACCACGCCGGTCTTGCGCTCGATCAATGCGGCCAGCCGCGCCTTGTTGGCACGCTTCACGGCCATGAACTCGTCGCGGAACGTGGCGTTCCCCTTGTGCTCGTGCAGGCCCTTCAATACATCGAGGTCGAGCCGCCAGCCGCTGCCGACCGTGCGGTCGAGCAGGTCCGACAGGCCCGGGTTGGCCTGCGCCAGCCAGCGCCGCGGCGTGACACCGTTGGTCATGTTGGTGAAACGATCGGGCCACAGGCTCGCGAAGTCCTTGAAGATCGTCTGCACCAGCAGGTCGGAATGCAAAGCCGACACGCCGTTGACCTTGTGGCTGCCCACGATCGACAAATTGGCCATGCGCACCCGGCGCTCGCCGCGTTCGTCGATCAGCGACAGGCTCGACAGGAACTCGTGGTCGCCCGGGCGGTGTTTCGCGGCCAGGTCGAGCAGTTCCTGGTTGATGCGGAAGATGATCTCGAGGTGGCGTGGCAGCACGTGCTGCATCAGACCGACCGGCCAGGTCTCGAGCGCTTCCGGCATCAGCGTGTGGTTGGTGTACGAGAAGACCTTCGTGCACAGCGCCCAGGCTGCCGCCCAGACCATGCCGTGTTCGTCGCACAGCAGGCGCATCAGCTCGGCCACGCCGATGGCAGGGTGGGTGTCGTTGAGGTGGATCGCGACCTTGTCGGCCAGGTTCGCGAGCGAGGGGTTTTCGTCGAGGTGGCGGGCCAGCAGATCCTGCATCGACGCGGCGACGAAGAAGTATTCCTGGCGCAGCCGCAGTTCGCGGCCGGCCGGCGTGCTGTCGTTCGGGTACAGCACCCACGAGATGTTCTCGTACTCGTTCTTCACGCTCGCGGCGCGCGCGTAGTCGCCGGTGTTGAAGGCGTTCAGGTCGATGTGCGCCGGCGCCACGGCCTTCCACAGGCGCAGCGTGCTGACCTTCTGCGTGCCGTGGCCCGGGATCACCATATCGCAGGCCTTGGCCGCCACTTCGGCCGCGGCGCGCCACACCGCGCGCGGGTTGCCGTCGGTGCCCATGGTGTGTTCGACCCAGCCGCCGAAGCGCACCGGGTAGGTGATGGCGGCACGTGGCCATTCCCAGGCCGTGCCGTCGGCCAGCCACGGGTCGGGGTACTCGACCTGCGAGCCGTTCTGGATCTCCTGCGCGAACATGCCGTATTCGTAGCGGATGCCGTAGCCGAACGAAGGCAGGCCGAGTGTTGCCATCGAGTCGAGGAAACAGGCCGCCAGGCGCCCGAGGCCGCCGTTGCCCAGGGCGGCGTCGGGCTCGTTATCGGCCACGTCTTCGAGCTTTTGCGCGTGGGCCGTCATCGCGGCGGCCGCGTCGCCGCGCATGTCGAGCGCGGCGAGCGCGTTCGAGAGCGTGCGGCCCATCAGGAATTCCATCGAGAAGTAGTAGACCCGGCGCGCCTTGGCGGCACGCTGCTCGGCCTGGGTGGCGACCCAGCGCTGCGAGAGCTGGCGCCGCGCCACCTGCGAGACGGCCTGCATCAGCTCGGTCGAGCTGGCGTCCGGCGGCGCCACGCCGACGGTGCTGAGAAGCTGGTCTTCGACGCCGCTGGCGACGTCGTTGGTGCTGAGTTTCGAATTTGCCATCGCCAATCTTCCTTGCTGGTCTGGGGTGACCGCCGTGAAGGCCGGGCACGCGGGGCACAGTGTCTCATCGGGTACCGCATCGGTAACTCCGGGCTCACGCAATTTTTGCGCCCACGCCGGCGCGCGGCGGCGGCACGGGGAATGCGGGTTGATATCGCTTGTTGCGCGGGTGCAAAAGCGGCCACACTGGTTGTAGATTCGAGCCACAGAAGATTGCAGTCAGAACGGAGACCCGCACCATGACCCCCGACGAACTCGCCCTCAGCCTCGACCTGCCCAAACGCACCGTGGCGCTGGTGCTGGCCGGCGGGCGCGGCAGCCGCCTGAAGAACCTGACCGACAGCCGCGCCAAACCGGCGGTGTATTTCGGTGGCAAGTTCCGGATCGTCGACTTCGCGCTGTCGAACTGCCTGAACTCCGGCATTCGCCGCATCGGCGTGATCACGCAGTACAAGTCGCACAGCCTCTTGCGCCATGTGCAGCGCGGCTGGGGTTTCCTGAAGACCGAGATGAACGAGTTCGTCGACCTGCTGCCGGCGCAACAGCGCACCGACGACGAAAGCTGGTACCGCGGCACGGCCGACGCCGTGTACCAGAACCAGGACATCCTCGCGAGTTACGGCGCCGACTACATCGTCGTGCTGGCCGGCGACCACATCTACAAGATGAACTACGCGCTGATGCTGGCCGACCACGTGGCCAAGGGCAAGGACTGCACCGTCGGCTGCATCGCGGTGCCGCGCGCCGAGGCTTCGGCCTTCGGCGTGATGGCGGTCGACTCGAAACACATGATCACCGAGTTCGTCGAGAAGCCGGCCGACCCGCCGGCCATGCCGGGCGACCCGACGCGTTCGCTCGCCAGCATGGGCATCTACATCTTCAACGCGCGCTATCTCTACAAGGAACTCGAGCGCGATATCCACGACCCCGAGTCGACCCACGACTTCGGCAAGGACATCATTCCGCGCGCCGTCAAGAACGGCAAGGCGGCGGCGCACCCGTTCCACCTGAGCGCCGTCGGCACGCGCATGAACGAAGAGCCGTACTGGCGCGACGTCGGCACGATCGACGCGTACTGGGACGCCAACATCGACCTCACCGCCACCGACCCGCTGCTGAATCTCTACGACACCCGTTGGCCGATCTGGACCCATCAGGCGCAGCTGCCGCCGGCCAAGTTCGTGCACAACCACGGCGAGCGGCGCGGCGTGGCGGTGGAGTCGCTGGTCTCGGGCGGTTGCATCGTCTCGGGCAGCGTCGACCGCTCGGTGCTGTTTTCCAGCGTGCGCGTGCACTCGTTTTCGAGCGTGAACTGGTCGGTGTTGCTGCCGGAGTCGCAGGTCGGCCGCGGTGCACGCATCACCCGCGCCGTGATCGACCGCGGTTGCGTGATTCCCGACGGCATGGTGATCGGTGAAGACCCGGTGCTCGATGCGCAGCGTTTCTACCGCTCGGAAAACGGCATCACGCTCGTCACCCGCGGCATGCTCGACGCGATCGCAACCGCTGGGCAATGAAGGTCCTGCACGTTGCCGCGGAAATCTTCCCCCTCGTCAAGACCGGTGGCCTGGCCGATGTGCTGGGCGCCCTGCCGCAAGCCCTGATCGGGCAGGGCGCCGACGTGCGCCTGCTGCTGCCGGGCCTGCCGGCCATCGCCGACGCAGTGTTGCACCAGAAGACCGTGTGCCAGATCGGCGCCGCTTTCGGCGCGGCGCGCGTCACGCTGCGGCTCGGCCGCATGCCCTACACGCACGTGCCGGTCTACGTGCTCGACGCGCCGTATCTGTACCGCCGCGAAGGCAGCCCCTACCAGGACAGCGCCGGCCACGAGTGGCCCGACAACGTGCAGCGGTTCGCGCTGCTCGGCTGGGCGGCGGCACACATCGCGGCCGGCGAGCTCGACGCAGAGTGGCTGCCCGACGTGCTGCACGCGCACGACTGGCACGCGGCCATGGCCTGCGCCTACGTGGCCGCGCACCCGCCCACGCCCGCGGCCACGGTGTTCACGGTCCACAACCTCGCCTATCAGGGGCTGTTTCCAAGTGGCGACTTCAACCTGCTCGGCCTGCCGTCGCGATTCATGGCCTCGACCGGCCTCGAATATCACGGCCAGCTCTCGTTCATGAAGGCCGGTCTGAAGTTCGCCCGCTGCATCACCACGGTGAGCCCGACCTACGCCCGCGAGATCGCCACCCACGAGTTCGGTTTCGGCCTCGATGGCGTGGTGCGCGGGCGTGGCGCCGATGTGAGCGGCGTGCTGAACGGCGTCGACCGCGCGGTCTGGGACCCGGCCACCGACAGCGGCCTGGCACAGCGTTATTCGGCCCGCGAACCGGCCGGCAAGGCGCGTTGCAAAGCCGCCTTGCAGCGCGAACTCGGCCTGCAGGTCCAGGTCGACGAGATGCTCTTCGGTGTCGTCAGCCGGCTCACGTCGCAGAAGGGTCTGGACCTGATGCTCGCGGCCTTGCCGGGGCTGCTCAAGCGCGGTGCGCAGTTCGTGCTGCAAGGGGCTGGCGAACCGGCACTCGAAGCGGCGTTTCTGGCGGCCGCCCAGTCGCACCCGCGCCAGGTGGGGGTGCGCATCGGCTACGACGAGGCCTTTGCGCACCGGCTGATCGCGGGCAGCGACGCGATCGTGGTGCCTTCGCGCTTCGAGCCCTGCGGCCTGACCCAGCTGTACGGCCTGCGCTACGGCACGTTGCCGGTGGTGCGGCGTGTCGGCGGCCTGGCCGACACGGTGGTCGACGCCAGCGAAGAAGCCGTCGCCGCCGGCCGCGCCACCGGCTTTGCCTTCGACGCCGCCACGCCAGCTGCGCTCGATGCGGCCTTGCAGCGTGCCGCGACCGCCTTTGCGCGCAAGCCGCTCTGGCAGGGCCTGGTGCAGCGTGCGATGGCGCAAGACTTTTCGTGGGACGGCGCGGCGGCGCAGTACCTGGCCTTGTACGGCAACAGCCTGGCCATCCCCCGCGCCTGATTCGTGTCTTGCGAGACACGCTTGTGGCGTGAATCCGTCACGGCCTGCGGCCAAGTTTGCAGTTTTCCCCCGCGATCGCGGGCTGCAACAAGTTGTTACCCGTTGTGACAATGGCGGCATGAAATCAAACCGACGCGACTTCAAAGACACGCAACTCTTCGGTTGGGACTCCGAGCCGAGCGAACAGCGCCCGAGCGAGTTCGCCCAGTCCACCGGCTATTCGGCCCTGTCGGGCTACTACGCCGTGCCCGAAACGCGGCGCAAGCCGAAGGCCAAGGGGATCGGCTTCCTGCTGGTGATGAGCGGGCTGATCGTTTGCCTCGGCGCTGTCGGCCTGTACTGGCTGGCGCAGTTTCTGCGCGGCTGAGTGCCCGCGCTGCCGCGCTTCAGACGATGCGCACCGACAACTCGGGCAGCCCGTCGATCCGGCCCACCAGCACGTCGCCCTTGACGACCGGACCCACGTTTTCCGGTGTGCCGGAATAGATGATGTCGCCGGCCTTCAGCTCGAAGGCCTGGCTCAGCTGGCTGATCTGCTCGGCCACGCTCCAGATCATGTAGCTCAGGTCGGCATCCTGCCTGGTCTGCCCATTCACCGCGAGCACGATGCGGCCCTTTGTGAAGTGCTGGGTCATGGCCACGGGGTGGATCGGCCCGATCGGTGCCGACATGTCGAAGCTCTTACCGATCTCCCACGGTTTTTTCTGGTCGCCCATGCCACGCTGCAGGTCGCGGCGCGTCATGTCCAGGCCGATCGCATAACCGTAGACGTGCTGCAGCGCGTCTGCGATCGAGATGTTGGTGCCGCCCGATTTCAATGCAGCGACCAACTCGATCTCGTAGTGGTAGTTCTTGGTCAGCGACGGGTAGGGGTGGTTGCCCACCGTGCCCGGGGCCACGAACTGGACAGCGTCGGTCGGTTTCTGGAAGAAGAATGGCGGCTCGCGCGTCGGGTCGGAGCCCATCTCGCGGGCGTGCGCCGCGTAGTTGCGGCCGATGCAGTAGATGCGGCGCACCGGGAACACCTCGGTCGAGCCGACGATCGGCAAGGTCACCGCTGCCACCTTGAAGGGGCTTCGAGTTGCGCCGTCGGCGGCGACAGAAGCGCAGCCGGCCGCGAGCGCGCCGCCGAGTGCGGCGCTGGTGGTCTTCAGAATCGAGCGACGGTCCATGACGGATCTCCTTGGGGGTGGGGCGGGGCTGAACTCAGAACTCGAAGCCGCCGGCCTGGCGCAAGGCCAGTGAGTCGGTTCCCGCGAGCAGTGCGATGAAACGGCGGGCCAGTTCGGGCTGCGCAGCGTTGGTGTTCGTCGCGGCGGTGTAGACGGTGGCAAGCTCGAAGCGGTCAGGCAAGGCGCCGAGCAAAGCGATGCCTTCGGTGTAGTTGATCTCGGTGATTTGCGTGCAACCGATCTGCCGCGGCGCGCTCGTGGCGGCCAGTTCGCGCATCGAGGTGGCGCCATTCGGAAAGTTGCGAAAGCGCGGCTGCAATTCGTCATGGATACCGAGCTCGCGCATCACGTTCGCAAAATGAATCCCGGCGGTGGCGCGCACCGGGTCCGGGAAAAAGATGGTCTCTGCGGCGAGCAGCGCGGCCGTGAGCGCTTCGGGCGTCGACACATCGGGCCGCGGCTCGCCGCTGCGCACCGCCAGGCCCGTGCGCACGCGACCGAGCGGCTGGCGGGTGGCGGCCTGCAGCCGGCCTTCGTCGGCGAGCGCATCGATCATCGCCTCGGTGGCGACCATCACGTCGCAGGGCTCACCGGAGAGCAGCAGTTCCTTGATCGCGCCGACCGCGCCGAAGCGGGCGTTGACGCGCGTACCCGTGTCCGCGAAGAAGCGCTCCTGCAGCGCCTTCACCAGACCTTGCGCCGCACCGGCACACAACAGCTCCAGAGGCTTGTTCACGGCGCGGCCTACTCGGGCTTGGCGCCAGAGATCTTCACGATGCGCGCCCACTTGGTGATGTCGTCGTTCATGTAGCGCGTGAACTCGTCGACGCCCATCGTCATCGGTGTCGTGCCCTGCGCGCCCCAGGCGCGGCGCACCTCGGGGTTCGAGGTGATCTTCGACAGCTCGGCATTGAGCTTGGTGACCACTGCCGCCGGCGTGCCCTTGGGCGCCATCAGCCCGAGCCAGATCGTGGCTTCGTAACCCGGCACACCGGCCTCGGCCATCGTCGGCACATCGGACAGGGCCGAAGCGCGCGCCTTGCCGGTGGTGGCGATGGCTTTCACCTTGCCCGACTTGATGTGCTCGGTCATCGTCGGAATCGCGTCGAACATCATCTCGAGCTGGCCGCCGAGCACGTCGGTGCGCGCGCCGGCGCTGCCCTTGTAGGGGATGTGCACGATCGAGATGCCGGCCATCGCCTTGAAGAGTTCCCCGGCCATGTGGTACGGCGTGCCCGGGCCGGAAGACGCATACGACATGCCGCCCGGCTTGGCCTTGGCGACCTTGATCAGCTCGCCCAGGGTGTTGAACGGCGCGCCGGCCTTGGCCACGAGCACCAGGTCGGAATAGTTGATCGGGGCGATCGGCACGAAGTCGCGCATCAGCTGGAACGGCTTGTTCGGGATCAGCGATTCGTTGACCGTGTGCGTGTTCGACATCAGCAGCAGCGTGTAGCCGTCGGGCGCGCTCTTGGCGACCGCGTCGGTGCCGATCACCGAGCCGGCGCCGGGGCGGTTGTCGACGATCACGTTCTGCCCCATCGACTCCTGCAGCCGCTGCGCGATGACACGGCCGAACACGTCGGCCGAACCACCCGGCGCGAACGGCACGATGATGCGGATCGAGCGGCTCGGGTAGTCCTGCGCGTGGGCAACGAGCGTGGTCAACGCCAGGGCGGTGCCACTCAGCAGGGCTGTCGCGGCACGCCAAAACGCGCTGCGAACGGGGGTCGGGACCATGCTTGTCTCCAGGCTTGCAAGCCGGCGAGGCGACGGCAGAATGGCCTTTCTCGGAACCCGGAACTTCTGGATTGGTTCACATTGGTTGCGCTGCTCGCCGAGCGGATTCGAGCATAACGAGCGACCCCGCGGTGGTCAATGCGACAGCGGGTTTGTCCCCGCATCGCCCGGCTGCCGTGCGTCAGTAACCGAGCAGGTTGCGGCGCACGTGGCTCAGGTGCGCCAGGCACAGCTCGGTGGCGCGCACGCCGTCACGGTCCTGCAGCGCATTCACGAGTGCGCGGTGTTCCTGCTGGTACTCGAGGCGGCGCTCGGGCGAAGCGCTCTGGCGCTTCAGCGCGCCCCATTCGCCTTGCGCGCGCACCTGATTCATCAGCCGGAAGACTTTCGAGATGAAGCTGTTGTGCGCAGCGTCGGCAATCGCTTCGTGCAGCAGGCCGTCCCAAAGTTCGAACTGGGCCAGGCCGCGCGCGGCTTCACCCCGGTCGCAGCACTCGTTCATTCGTGCGAAGTCGAGCGACGTGGCGTTGCCGACCACCATCGCCACGATCGCCGGTTCGAGCACGAAGCGCGCGCTCATCAGTTCGGCTGGGCTGGTGGGCAGGGCGCCCGCGCTGTTCGCGGCGGCCGCCAGCGCTTCGTTGACCTGCTCGCTGACGTAAGTGCCGCTGCCCACGGTCTGCGTGATCAGCCGCTTGTCCTTCATGTCGGCCAGCACCCGCCGCACGGCCGAGCGGCTCAGGCCGAACTGGTCGCTCAGCTCACGCTCGGTGGGAATGCGGTGGCCGGCCCGCCAGGCGCGGGAGTGCAGGTTTTCGAGGATCGAGTCGCGAAGGGCGAGGGCGCTGTCCATGGGCAGACGGGCGGGGCATGTCGATGGGCTCGTATCGTACCAAGCCCTGGCACCGGAGTTTCACGCTTGTTCGATGCAGCGTCGATTGGTAGCATTTGGTCGAATTGATCAGGAGAGCCTCTTGCGCATCGCCACTTACCGAAGAAACGGCCTGTCGGCTGCCATCGTCGAAGTCGGGCTCGTCTCCGACGACGGCGCATCGATCCGCCCGCTCGAACTTGAAGCGGCCGCGGCACAGCGTGGCGCCCAGACGCTGATCGAAGCCGCCGCCACCGGCAAGGCCGTGGCCGGCACCACCGGCGAAACGATTGCGCTCGCGAACGTGACGCTGCTCGCGCCGCTGCCGCTGCCGCGCCGCAACCTGTTCTGCGTCGGCCGCAACTACCACGCGCATGCGAAGGAGTTGCAGGCCTCGGTCTTCCGCGACAACGCCGCCGACCCGCAGGCCTGGCCGATCGTCTTCACCAAAGTGCCCGAATGCGTGATCGGCCCGCGCGACGAAGTGCAGTTGCCCGGCGAAGCGGTGTCCACGCAAATCGACTACGAAGCCGAGCTGGCGATCGTGATCGGAAAAGGCGGCCGCAACATCAGCCGCGCCGACGCGCTCGGCCACGTGTTCGGCTACACCATCGTCAACGACGTGACGGCGCGCGACGTGCAGATGCGCCACCAGCAGTGGGACCTGGGCAAGAGCTTCGACACCTTCTGCCCGATGGGCCCGTGGATCGTGACCGCCGACGGCTTCGACGCGGCGCACACGCGCATGCGCTGCTGGGTCAACGGCGAGTTGCGGCAGGACGCGCAGACGGCCGACCTGATTTTCGACATTCCGACCCTGATCGAAACCTGCTCGCGCGGCATCACGCTGCTGCCCGGCGACGTGATCGCCACCGGCACACCCGCCGGCGTGGGCATGGGCATGAAACCGCCGAGCTTCCTGAAACACGGCGACGTGGTGCGCATCGAGATCGGCGGGCTCGGGATGATCGAGAACCGTTTTGTCGAGGCCTCGGCATGAGCCGCCGCAACTATGCTGCGCTAGCGCTGACCCTGCTGCTGGCGGCGGCCACCGGCAGTGCGCTCGCGCAATCGACCTACCCCGACCGCCCCATCACGATGATCGTGCCCTTCCCCCCCGGCGGCGTGGCCGACACCGTGGCGCGGCCGGTGGCCGAGGCGCTGTCGCGCGAGCTGAAGCAGACGATCGTGGTCGAGAACAAGGTCGGCGCCGGCGGCGCGCTCGGCATCGGGCAGGCGGCGCGCGCCGCGGCCGACGGCTACACACTGCTGCTGAGCCTGTCGTCGATCTCGATCCTGCCCGCGGCCGACAAGCTGCTCGAGCGCAAGCCGGCCTACCAGCTGAACCAGTTCAAGCCGATCGCCCGTTTCACCGCCGACCCGACGGTGCTGGTCGTGCGCGCCGACGCGCCCTGGCGCACGCTGGCCGAGTTCATCAAGGATGCGCGCAGCAAGCCGGGCACCTTCAATTACGGCAGCTCGGGCAACTACGGAACGATGCACGTGCCGATGGAGATGCTGAAGGCCTCGGCGGGTTTCCGGATGACGCACATCCCGTACACCGGCGCCGGGCCGGCGATCGTGGCGCTGCTGGCGGGCCAGGTCGACGCGATCGCGAGCGGGCCGTCGACGGTGGTACAGCAGATCCAGGCCGGCAAGCTGCGCGCCCTGGCGCACTGGGGCGGCGCCCCGCTGGCCGCCTTGCCCGGCGTGCCGAGCCTGACGCAGGCCGGCTACCCGGTGAAGTTCGCGCAGTGGTCGGCCCTGTTCGTGCCGAGTCAGACACCCGATCAAATCGTGCAGCGCCTGCGTGCCGCGGCGGCCATCGTCGCGGCCGACCCGGCCGTGCGCCAGATCATCCAGAAGGCCGGCAGCCCGATCGAGTACCTCGATGCCCCCGAGTTCCAGACCTACTGGGATCAGGACGCCGGCGTGATGACCGAAGCGGTGCAGAAGATCGGCAAGGTCGAGTGAGCGCGCCGCGCTACGGCTGAGTCAACCCGGGCTCGGCCGGCACCTCCTGGGAAGCCAGCGTTTCGACGCGGCCGTCGGCGTGTTTCGCAAAACGCAGGTTTTCCGCGCCGTGCACCGGCGCGTTGTCGGTCCAGGGCCAGCCGCCGAACTCGGTGCGACGGTAATCGTCGAAAGCCTGCTGCAACTCGGCTTGCGTGTTCATCACGAACGGGCCGTACTGCGCCACCGGCTCGCCGATCGGGCGGCCCTGCAACAACAGGAATTCGCTCGGCTCGCTGCCGTTGACCAGCTCGACCGGTTGCGTGGCGCGCAGCTCGATCGCCGCGTGCTGGTCGGCCACCTGCGCGTCGATCGAGACGCTGGCGCCCTTGAAGAAGTACAACATCCGGCGCGTGCCTTCGCCGGCCGCGGCAGGCAAGGTCCAGCGTGCGCCGGGCGCCATCTTCAGTGTCCAGATCGCGAGATCGGCGTCGGGCTGCGCGGCCCACGAATCGGGCGGTGGTGCGAGCGGATCGGCCACGCCGGCCAAGCCCAGCCGGCCCGCGATGCAGGCGACTTGGGTGCAGCGGCCTTCGGCGTCGCTGGCGACGTGCTGCGGGATCTTCTCCGACCAGAACATCGTGAAATGCGGAGCGGCCATCTTGCTGCGCGCCGGAAGGTTGAGCCAGATCTGGAACAGCTCCAGCGGGTTCGGTGCGGCCGCGTCTAGCAGCGGGAACATCTCGGCGTGCACGATGCCGCGGCCGGCGGTCAGCCACTGCACGTCGCCGCCGCCGAAGCGCGCGGTGGCGCCGAGCGAATCGGAGTGGTCGATCAGGCCCTTGCGCACGATGGTCACGGTCTCGAAGCCGCGGTGCGGGTGCGACGGGAAGCCCGGCACGGTCAGGCCGTGGTACATGCGCCAGCCGTCCTGGCCAGCGAAGTCCTGCCCCAGGTTGCGTCCGGCGAGCGACGCGCTCGGGCCGAACTGCGCGTTGCCTTTCGGATAACGGTCGTCGTGGTAGACGCAGAACAGGAACGGGTCGAGCGTTTCCCAGGGAAAGCCGAGCGGGCGGGCCTGGAGGATGGCGTTGTCGTTGCTCATTGCGTTTCGCTCAGGCGTCAGGACCGCTTCGGGATCGTGAGCCCGCGCACGACGGCCGGCCGCGCCATGAACGCGGCCAGCGCGCGCTTCACATGCGCAAAGTCGTCGATGCCCACCAGCCCACCGGCCTCGTAGAAGCCGATCAGGTTGTTGATCCACGGGAAGCTGGCGATGTCGGCGATCGTGTACGCGTCGCCCATGATCCATTCGCGCTCGGCGAGGCGCTGGTTCAGCACGCCGAGCAGCCGTTTCGACTCGGCCACGTAGCGGTCGCGCGGACGCTTGTCTTCATAGTCCTTGCCGGCGAACTTGTGGAAGAAACCGAGCTGGCCGAACATCGGGCCGATGCCGCCCATCTGGAACATCAGCCACTGGATCGTCTCGTAGCGGCCGGCCGCGTCGGCAGGCATGAACTGGCCGGTCTTCTCCGCGAGGTAGATCAGGATCGCCCCCGACTCGAACAGCGCCAGCGGCTGGCCGTTCGGCCCGTTCGGGTCGAGGATGGCCGGGATCTTGTTGTTCGGGTTGAGCGACAGGAACTCGGGCGACAACTGGTCGTTGGCGTCGAAGCGCACCAGGTGCGGCTCGTAGGGCAGGCCGGTTTCCTCGAGCAGGATCGAGACCTTCACGCCGTTGGGTGTGGGCAGCGAATAGAGCTGCAGGCGCTCGGGGTGCTGGGCGGGCCATTTGTTCGTGACGGCGAAGGCGGAAAGGTTCGGCATGCGGTGCTTCGGCAAAGGCGTGGATACAGCGCCGATTCTCGGTCGCCGCCCGGATTCGCCACAGCGCGGTGCGCCAAAACCGCACATGGCACGTGGCGGGTGCCGCCGACAAAAAGTGCCGGCCGGTGTCGATGCGCGGTCACCAGGGTCGTCGTAGTGTTGTCGTTCCATCGTTTCACGGAGAAGCCCATGTCGCCCAC
>JBEBIB010000040.1:0-31109 GCA_040080605.1 Burkholderiaceae bacterium | reverse complement strand
GCTTGGCCGGCACGGGGGCCGCAGCCCCGGCGCCGGCCCCCGCGGCTGCGGCCCCCGTGCCGGCCAAGCCGGCCGACGGCGACACGCGGCGCGTCAAGGGCATCAACGACTGGGAAGGCGACATCACCGGCAAACCCGGCCCTGGCAGCCGCTTCGGGCAACTGCAGATCGGCATGCCGATGCGTCAGGTCACCGACCTGGTCGGCGCCCCGACCGACCAGGGCGCCTATGTCACCGGCAAGGCCTTCATTCCGTTCTACTACGGCGGTGACCGCTACCGCCACGAGCTGGTCTACAAGGGTCAGGGCCGGTTGATCTTCGCCGGCGGCAACGGCTGGCGCAGCAGCGGCGGTTCGGGCAATCTGATCTGGATCATCCACAACTCGGCGGAGAGCGGTTACCGCTGAGCAGCGCAGCGCGCCCGCAGCGAGGAGCCGGCCGCAGGGCCGGCTCTTGCGTTTGGGCCCGCCGTACCGGGTTTTCGCCTCGGCGACACAGCGTTGTGGCGGCGCGCCACCGTGGCGTTTCATGGGGGTGTGCTTTGGTAAACTCGTGCCCTCTGATCTTCCCCAGCCCAACGACCCCAGTTTCCCGGCGTCGCCCGAAGTTTCGACGCCACGACGACAGACGCCACACGGACTCCACGCACGCATGACTTCTGTCCAAACCGATTCGCAGCGCGAAGTCGCCGCCCTCCTGGTCGAGGCCCTGAACCTCGACATCCCCGCCGACAGCATCGACCCGCAGGCGCCCCTGTACGGCGAAGGCCTGGGTCTCGACTCGATCGACATCCTCGAGGTGGCGCTGGTCGTCTCGCAGCGCTACGGCTTCCAGCTGCGCTCCGACGATGAAGACAACATCCGCATCTTCACCTCGCTGGCCAGCCTGACCGAGCACATCACGACCCACCGCGTCGGCTGACATGTCAGCCCCCACGTCGCTTTGCTCCTGCCCCCCGAGGGGGCGCTCAGCCGCCTTGGGGCGGCCCGGCGTCGGCTGAGGTGTTTCCAGTGCGCATGCGCTACGTCGTCATCGCGCTCCTCGCCGTGGCCTACATCCTCGGCTCGCAGTGGCTGATGACGAGCGCGCCCGAATCAGCCTGGGTCGCGGTCGCCCTGCTCTCGCCGATGCTGGTCGTGGTGGTGCTCGGTGCCTGGGGCGCCAAACACCGCTGGTTGAGCGTTGGCGCCACGCTCGTGCTGGTCGGGCTGTGCGCGGCCGCGTTGTTCGGCGCCCATGTCTCGGCCCCGATGTTGTACCTGGCGCAGCACGTCGGCGTGAACCTGTTTCTCGGCGCCTGGTTCGCGAGCACGCTGCGCCCCGGCAGCCAGGCCCTGATCTCGCAGCTGGCCGCGCGGGTGCGCCACCTCACGCCCGGCAAGGCGCTCTACACGCGAAAGCTCACGTTCGCGTGGGTGGTCTTCTTCGTCGCGATCGTCACGATCTCGGTGGGTCTGTACCTGTTCGCGCCGTTCGACACCTGGGCGCTGTTCGCCAACGTCGTCACCCCCGTCGCGGTGGGTGCCATGTTCGTCGGCGAATACCTGCTGCGTTACCGCCTGCACCCCGAATTCGAACGCACCACGCTCGGCGACGCGATCCGCGCCTACCGCAAGGGCACCGGCGACGACGCGCCCGTCATCGCGCCACCGGCCCGCACCGATCCCGTGAAATGAGCGGTCTGCCGTTGATCCGGGGTGACGACCTCGAACTGCCGATCGCGTGGCGCGACGGCGAGCCCATCACCCGCCGCCGTTACCTCGCCGACGTGAACGCGCTCTGCGCGCTGTTGCCCGGCGCCGGCCCGATGCTCAACGTGACCGCCGACCGCTACCACTTCGCCGTGGGCCTGGGCGCAGCCATGCTGCGCGGGCAAGACAACCTGATGCCGCCCAACCACACACCCGACATGGTGGCGCGGCTGCACGGCCTGTTCCCGTCGACCTACGGCCTGGCCGACGAAGCGGCGCCGGCGGTGAAACTGCCGATGGTCTGGCACCCCCGCGAACCGGGCTCCGAGCAGGCCGGTGGCACCGTTCCGCCGGTCGACGCCGACCTGCTCGTGGCCCAGGTGCTCACCTCGGGCTCCACCGGCGCGCCGGTGCCGCACGCCAAACGCTGGGGCCTGCTCGTCAACAACACCCGCGCCGGCGTGCAGCGCCTGGCCGAGCAGATGGGCCGCGCCGACCTGGCCGGCGTCACGCTCGTCGCCACCGTGCCGCCGCAGCACATGTACGGCTTCGAGTCGACAGTGCTGGTGGCCTTGCTCGGCGGGGCCGCGTTCGACGTCGAGCGCCCGTTCTACCCGGCCGACATTGCCGCCGCGCTGGCACGTGCACCTCGGCCGCGCATGCTGGTGACCACGCCCTTCCACCTGAAGACGCTGCTCGACTCCGGCACCCCCCTGCCGCCGATCGATCTCACGGTCTGCGCCACCGCGCCGCTCTTGCCGCAACTCGCGGCGCGTGCCGAGGCCGCGCTGGCCGCACCGCTGATGGAAATCTACGGCTGCACCGAAGCTGGCCAGGTCGCGTCGCGCCGCACCACCGACAGCCCCGAGTGGCACACCTACGAAGGCCTGCTTCTCACCGGCGACGGCGCCGAGTCGGTCGTGCAGGGCGGGCATGTGCCGCAGCCCACGCTGCTGGCCGATGTGCTGGAAGTGATCGACCCGCAGACCTTCCGCCTGCTCGGCCGCTCCAACGACCTGATCAACATCGCCGGCAAGCGCAGTTCGTTGTCGCACCTGAACTACCACCTCAACTCGATTGCCGGCATCCACGACGGCGGCTTCTGGCTGCCGCCCGACGAGCCGGCGCACGGCATCGTGCGGCTCACGGCCTTCGTGGTCGCGCCCGGCATCGAAGCTGCCGCGCTCCACGAGCACGTCGTCGCTGCGCTGCGCCAGCGTGTCGATGCGGCCTTCCTGCCACGCCGGGTGGTCGCCGTGCCGGCCCTGCCGCGCGAGCCGACCGGCAAGCTGCCCACCGGGCCGTTCAACAGCTGGGCCGCCGCTGCGATGGAGCAGGCCGCGCTGCGCGCGCCGTCGCCGACCCAGCCGCGAGGCTGACCGCCCATGCACAGCCTCGTCTTGCAGGTCGCGCACGACCACCCCACGTTTGCTGGACACTTCCCCAGCCAGCCGTTGCTGCCCGGCGTGGTGCTGCTGTCCGAAGTGCTCGAAGCGGCGCTCGCCGAGCCGGTACTGGCCACGCTCGTCGGCACCGCGCCGCGGGTCGGCGCCGCCAAGTTCCTGGCACCGGTGCGCCCCGGCGCCGAGCTTGTGCTGCAGCTGACGGCAGCCGAACGCACGCTGCGGTTCGAGGTGTGGGGCGACGAACGCCTGGTCGCGTCGGGTCACTTCGAAACGGGTGCCGCGCGGTGAGCACGCCGGCCGAGCGCGCCGGCGGCGCGCACTGGTCCGAGCACGAAGAGCGCAGCAACCTCTGGGTGCTGAGCACGATGCGCTGGATCGCGATCAAGACCGGCAGGCGCGTGGCGCGGCTGGTGTTGCACCCGATCACGATTTATTTCCTGCTCGTGCACGGCGCGGCACGGCGTGCGTCGGCGTTGTACCTGGCGCGCGCGTTGGGGCATGAGGCGGGCTGGACCCACGTCTACCGCCACATCCACTGTTTTGCGTCCACCATCCTCGACCGTGTCTACTTCCTGCAGGAACGTTTCGAAGCCTTCGACGTGCACGCCATCGGCACCGAAGCGATCGACATCCCGATCGCCAGTGGCAAGGGCGCGCTGATGGTCGGCGCGCACCTCGGCAGCTTCGAGGCGCTGCGCGCTGTCGGCGAAGAGCACGGCATCCACGTTGCCATGCTCATGTACGAAGACAACGCGCGCCTGATCAACGCCACGCTCAAGGCCATCGCGCCCGAAGCGAAGCTGCGCACGATCGCGCTCGGCCGGCCCGGCGCGATGCTCGAAGTGCGCGACTGGCTCGACCAGGGTGGCATCGCCGGTTTGCTCGGCGACCGCCTGCTGCCGGGCGCGGCCTCGATGGAGCGTTCGCGCACGGTCGTGTTGCCCTTCCTCGGCGCGCCGGCGCGGTTTTCAGACGGCCCGTTCCGCCTCGCGGCGATGCTGCGCCGCCAGGCGATCTTCATGACCGGCCTGTACCAGGGTGGCAGCCGCTACGACCTGCGCTTCACCGAGCTGGCCGACTTTCGCGAGCGGCCCGCTGGCGGCGCCGCCGAGCAGGAGCAGCGCATCCAGCACGCCATGCGCACCTACGTCGCGCTGCTCGAATCCTTGTGCCGCGAGTCGCCGTACAACTGGTTCAACTTCTTCGACTTCTGGGCCCCCGATGCTGCCTCTGCCTGACCGCCGCCACGCGCTGATCGCCCTCGCCGCGCTGGGCTGCGCGCCGCTCGCCCGCGCGCAGGCCGGCTTCACGCTGGTGCAGCTGATGCAGGCGCTCGCGCAGGTCAAGGCCGGCGAAGGCACTTTCGTCGAGCAGCGCACGGTGCAGATGCTCGAACGCACACTGGTCTCGTCGGGCCGCATCGCCTTCGAGGCGCCCGACACCTTCGTGCGCGAAACCATCAAGCCGCGGCGCGAGAGCGTCAAGGTCGTCGGCAACAACGTGACGATGAGCCAGGGCAGCCGCAGCCGCACGGTCTCGCTCGACGCCTCGCCCGAAGCCTCGCTGATCTTCGAGGCGATCCGCGGCACGCTCACCGGCAACCGCGAAGCGCTCGAAAAACACTTCAAGCCGAGCGTTACCGGCAATGCCGAGCGCTGGTCGCTCGAGCTCGTGCCGCGTGAGGTGCTGCTGCGCGAGCTGGTCGTCTCGATCCGCATGAGCGGCGTGCGCGCGCTGGTGCGCGAGGTGCTGGTCGTGATGGCCGACGGCGACCGCTCGGTGATGACGATCGAGCCGGTGGTCACCGCCTCGGCCGCGCCGGCCAGCTCCTCGCGCTGAGGCACGGCCATGCAGACCGGCCTCGCCCGCCTGGGTGCTCTCGCCCGCCGCCACGCGCTCGCGCTCTGGCTGGTGGGCGTGGTCGCCGCCACGGTGGTCACGGTGCGCACGCACTACGTCGCCGACCTCTCGGCGTTCCTGCCGTCGGCGCCGACCGCGGAACAGGCGGTGCTGCTCGACCAGCTGCGCAGCGGCGTCGCGGCGCGGCTGGTCCTGGTCGGCATCGAAGGCGGCAGCCTGGCCGAGCGCACCGGCGCATCGTTGAAGCTCGCGGCAGCGCTGCGCCAGAGCGGCGAGTTCGAATCGGTGCACAACGGCGACAACTCGCAGTTCGAAGCAACCGGCAAATTCCTGTTCGACCACCGCTACCTGCTGAGCCCGGCAGTCGATGCACAGCGTTTCACCGCTGAAGGCATCCGCACCGCCATCGACGAGACCACCAGCCTGCTTGGCACGCCGGCCGGCAACATGATCAAGCCGCTGATCCTGCGCGACCCGACCGGCGAGACCGTGCGCATGGCCGAGACCATGCTCCCGTCGCAGTCGCCGCGCAGCGAAGGCGGCGTGTGGGTCTCGCGCGATGCCGGGCGTGCCGTGCTGCTCGCGACCACACGCGCCGACGGCGCTGACCTCGACGCGCAGGAGCGCACATTGCAACTCGTGCGCACGAGCTTCGCGCCGTTCGAAGGGAAAGGCGAAGGCCAGGGCCTGCGCCTGATCGTCACCGGCGCCGGCACCTTCGCCGTGAGTTCGCGCACCCAGATCAAGAGCGAGGTCGAGCGCCTGGCGATCGCCGGTGGCGTGGCGATCATCGGTTTGCTGCTGCTGGCCTTCGGCGGATCGCTGCGCACCTTGGTGACAGCCGCGCTGCCGGTCGCCAGCGGCGTGCTCGCCGGCATCGCGGTGGTGAGCCTGATCTTCGGCAACGTGCACGGCATCACGCTGGGCTTCGGCACCACGCTGATCGGTGAAGCGGTCGACTACGCGATCTACTACCTGATCCAGGCGCGGCCGGCCGCCGGCGGCGCAGCCGGTTCGGGCTCGCAGCGCTGGCTCAAGGACAACTGGCCGACGGTGCGGCTCGGCCTGCTGACCTCGTTGTGCGGCTTCGCGGCGCTGGTGTTCTCGGGCTTCCCGGGCCTGGCCCAGCTCGGCGTGTTTTCGATCGCCGGGCTGACCGCCGCCGCGCTGACGACCCGCTGCGTGTTCCCCGTGCTCGCACCCGACGGCGCGCCCGGCATGGGCGTGCGCCGCCAGCTCGGCCGTTTCACCGGCGCCTGCGCCGCGGTGCTGCCGCGCCTGCGCTGGCCGCTGGTGGCAGTGACCTTGGCGGCCGCGCTCGCGCTGGCGCTGATGCCCTCGGCCTGGCGCGGTGACCTCAGTTCGCTGAACCCGGTGGGCGCAGCCGCGATGCAGGTCGACGCCGACCTGCGCGCCGACCTCGGCGCAAGCGACGCCAGCACCCTGGTCGCGATCTCGGCCGGCGACGAAGCCGGTGCGCTCGCCGGTGCCGAAGCGGCGGGCGCACGCCTCGACAAACTCGTCGCCGATGGTGCATTGCAAGGCTACGAATCGCCGGCGCGGCTGCTGCCCAGCCCGGCGACGCAGGCCGCACGCCGTGCCGCCTTGCCCGAGCCGAAAGTGCTCGCCGAGCGGCTGGCCGAGGCGACCGTCGACGGCCCGCTCTCGGCGCCGCGACTCGGCGCTTTCCTGACCGACGTGGAAACCGCCCGCGGCCAGCCGCCGCTGACGCGTGCGTCGCTGCGCGACACCCCGCTGGCCAGTGCGCTCGAAGCGCAGCTCGTGCCCGGCGAAGGCGGCCGCCCGTGGCGCGCGCTGCTGAGCCTGCAGCTTGGCGCCAAAGACATCGACACGGCGCAGCTGCGCGCGGCGCTGGCCGACGTGCCGGGCGCGCAGGTCGTGAACATCAAGGTCGAGCTCAATTCGCTCTACACCCGCTACCTGCACGAAGCGATCGTGCAGGCGCTGCTCGGCGCGCTGGCCGTGTGTGCGCTGCTGTCACTTCACCAGCGCTCGCTCGCGCGCCTGTTACGGGTCGCGCTGCCAGTGGCCGCGGCTTTGTTGATCGTGCTCGCCGGCCTGTCGTTCGCCGGCGTGGCGCTCGGCATCCTGCACCTGGTGGGGCTGCTGCTGATGGTTGCGATCGGCTCGAACTACGCGCTGTTCTTCGACCAGATCCGTGTCGATTTCGAGCAGAGCGGGCGCACGGCCGACAACGACACGCTGGCCTCGCTGGCGCTGGCCAACCTGACTGCCGTGATCTCGTTCTGCCTGCTGGCGCTGTCGAACATCCCGGCGCTGCGCGCCATCGGGCAGGTCGTGGCGCCGGGCATTTTGCTGAGCCTGCTGCTGGCAGCCGCGTTCATCCCTACGCGGGAGCGCGGCGGCTATGGGAAAATCCCGGCACCGTCGTAGGCCTGTGCGATTCGTGCCCGGCATCCCCCGGGCCCCAGCCTGCAACGTGGACCATCCCTGTCATCGCATGCACGTTCATCCTGCCCCTGCCCGCCTCGTGCCCACACCGTGGCGCCCGCCGCTCTTCATCAAGGCCAGCGTCGCCTGCCACCTGGGGGCCGGCCTGGCGGTCGTCGCCGCACCCGGCGTGTGGCCGTGGGCGCTCGGAGCCGTCGCCCTCAACCACGCGCTGCTGACCTGCACGGGCCTGTGGCCCCGCTCGACTTGGCTCGGCAGCAACATGCGCCGGCTGCCGGCCAGCGCCGCCGCCCGCAGTGAAGTCGCGCTGACGATCGACGACGGCCCCGACCCCGAAGTCACGCCCGCCGTGCTCGACCTGCTCGACGCCCACGGCGCCCGCGCCACCTTCTTCTGCATCGCGCAGCACGCACAAGCCCACCCGCAGCTCTGCCGCGAGATCGTGCGCCGCGGCCACAGCGTGCAAAACCACAGCCACCGGCACCGTCACAACTTCTCGCTGCTCGGGCTGGGTGGAATGAAGCGCGAGATCGAAGCCGCGCAAGACGCGCTGAGCCAGATCACCGGCGAGCTTCCACGCTTCTTCCGCGCGCCGGCCGGCCTGCGCAACCCCTTTCTCGCGCCGGTCTTGCACCGCCTCGACCTGCAGCTCGTCAGCTGGACGCGGCGCGGCTTCGACACCGTGCGCACCGAGCCGGCACGGGTGCTGTCGCGCTTGACGCATCAGCTTGCGGCCGGCGACATCCTGCTGCTGCACGATCACAACGGGGCGCGCACCACGGCTGGAAAGCCGGTCGTGCTCGAGGTCTTGCCGGCCCTGCTGCGTGCCTTCGCACAGAGCGGGCTGCGCAGCGTGACCCTGCCCGACGCCACCCGCACGGAGCTGGCGGCGTGATGGGCGCTGTTGCGAACCACGGCGACTGGAAGTCGCTGGTCGACGCCGCGAGCGCGCCCTACCGTGCCCACGGGCAGTTCGCGTGGCACTTCGCGCGTGGCAAGCTCGGCATGGATCCGGTCTTCCCGCACATGCTGCGCCACGGCCTGATCGCGCCGAAAGCGCGCGTGCTCGACATCGGCTGCGGCCAGGGCCTGCTCGCCAGCCTGCTGCGCGAAGCCCACGCCCGCGCCGAACGCGGGCAGTGGCCGACCGGATGGGCGAGCGCGCCGGTCGACGCGCGCGTGCACGGCATCGAGCTGATGCAACGCGACGTGGCCCGCGCCCAAGCCGCGCTCGGCACGAGCGCCGAGTTCGTCTGCGGCGACATGCGCCACGCGCCCTTCCCGCCCGTCGATGCAGTCGTGATCCTCGACGTGTTGCACTACGTCACCATCGACGAGCAGAACGAGGTGCTGCTGCGCGTGCGGCGCGCGCTGTCGGCCGGTGGCGTCTTGCTGCTGCGCATCGGCGACGCCGCCGCGCGGCGCGGTTTTGCGATCAGCCAGTGGGTCGACCGCCTTGTCACGCGAGTGCGCGGGCACCGCGTGACGCCGGTCTACGGCCGAACACTGGCGGTCTGGGTCGCGCAGCTCGAGTCGCTCGGCTTCGAGGTACAGAGCCGGCCGATGAGCCAGGGCACGCCCTTCGCCAACGTGTTGCTGGTGGCCCACGTGGCGCGCGAAGAGGTGGTGTCGTGAAGGCCCTCCCCGTCACGGCCAGCACGCTGACCACCGGCCTCGGTGCCGGCCGCGCCGTCACGCTCGCCGGCCTGCAGGCCGGGCACACCGGCCTGGCCCCGGCGCGGTTCATGGACGTGGCGCTGCCCACCTGGACCGGCGAAGTGCCCGAGGCCGATGCCGTGCTGCTGCCGACGGCGCTGCGCGACTACGACTGCCGCAACAACCGGCTGGCCTGGCTCGGCCTGCAGCAAGACGGCTTTATCGACGCGGTGCAACGCGCGCGCCAGCGCTGGGGCGCACACCGTGTCGGCGTGTTCCTGGGCACCAGCACCTCGGGCCTGCTGCAGACCGAGCTCGCCTACCACCACCGCGCGGCCGACGGCTCGCTGCCGCCAAGTTATCTGTACGCCACGACCCAGAACGCGCATTCGCTCGCCGCGTTCACGGCGCAAGCGCTCGGCCTCGACGGGCCGAGCTCGGTCGTCTCGACCGCATGCTCTTCGAGTGCAAAAGTCTTCGGGAACGCGGCACGGATGATCCAGGCCGGCCTGATCGACGCTGCCGTGGTCGGAGGCGTCGACAGCATGTGCCTGACGACGCTGCACGGCTTCAACTCGCTGGAACTGCTGTCGCCGCAGATCTGCCGGCCCTGGGACGCGCACCGCAACGGCCTGTCGCTCGGCGAGGCCGCCGCGTTCGCGCTGCTCGAACGTGACAGTGACGCAGCGCAGGGCTGGTTGCTCGGCGTCGGCGAAAGCAACGACGGCCACCACATGAGCACGCCGCACCCCGAAGGCGCCGGCGCGATCGCGGCGATGCAGATGGCGCTGGCCGATGCGTCGCTCGGCGCGACCGAGATCGACTACATCAACCTGCACGGTACCGCCACGCCGAGCAACGACGCGGCAGAAGATCGCGCCGTCGGCCATGTATTCGGCAACACCACGCCCTGCAGTTCGACCAAGGGTGCGACCGGCCACACGCTGGGCGCGGCCGGTGGCGTGGAAGCCGTGATCGCCTTGCTGGCCCTGGAACACGACTTCATGCCCGGCGGGCTGAATGTGCAGACGATTGACCCCGCCTTGCACGTGAACTACCTGCAGCGCAACCGCAGCGCGGCCTTGCGCCACGTGCTGTCGAATTCATTCGGTTTTGGCGGCTCGAACGCGAGCCTGATATTCGGAGCAGCACGATGAGCGGCCTGACGGTGTGGGTGGATGGCGTGGGGGTGCTCGGCCCGGGCCTGCCCTCGTGGTCTTCTTCGCTCGCGACCTTGCGCGGCGACCAGCCGCATGTCTTCGTGCCCTCGGTGCTGCCACCCCCCGCACGCCTGCCACCCGCCGAGCGGCGCCGTGCAGGCGCGGCCGTGAAGCTCGCGATGGCGGTGGCCGACGAAGCGGTGGCGCATGCCGGCGCCGACCCGCACACCCTGGCCACCGTGTTCAGCGCGTCGAGCGGCGAAGGCGGCAACTGCCACATCCTGTGCGAGACGCTGGCGACCGACACGCCGATGGTCTCGCCCACACGCTTCACGAACTCGGTGCACAACGCGGCGGCGGGCTACTGGCACATCGCCGTCGCGAGCCGCGCCGCCTCGACCAGCCTCGGCGCCTTCGATGCCAGCTTCGGCGCGGGGCTGATCGAAGCGGCGACGAGCGTGGCGCTGAGCGGTGCGCCGATCCTGCTCGTCGCCAGCGACACGCCCTACCCCGAGCCGCTGCACGCGGCGCGGCCGCTGCCCGACAACTTCGGCATCGCGCTGGTGTTGAGCGCAACCCGCTCGGAGCGTTCGCTGGCGTCGCTGAGCATCGAGCTCGTGCCGGGCGCGAGCACGCCGACAGCGTGTACTGATGCGTCGCTGGAAGCGCTGCGCGTCGCCATCCCCGCGGCCTGCGGCCTGCCGCTGCTGCAGGCGCTGGCGCGTGGCGAAGAACAGCAGCAGACGCTCGCGCTCACCTACCTGCCGACGCTGACCTTGAAGGTCAGCTTGCAGCGCGTCAACCTGCACGCACTCGCATGACCACATTGGCGCAGACGCTTGTGCAGGCGCAGATCGCCGCGCTGATCCCGCACAGCGGCACGATGTGCCTGCTGCAGCACCTCGACGCGTGGGACCAGCAGCACATCGTCTGCCGCGCCGACAACCACCGCGACCCGCACAACCCCTTGCGCACGCGCAGCGGGCTGCTCGCACCGAACGCCGTCGAATACGCGGCGCAGGCGATGGCGCTGCACGGCGCCTTGATCGGCATCGAGAGCGGCGTGCCGGCGACACCGGGTTACCTGGCCAGCACGCGCGGCGTGCAGCTGCACCGGCTGCGCCTCGACGACCTGCCCGGCGAACTGCACATCACCGCCACCCGCCAGGCCGGCGACACGCGCCAGATCCTCTACGCCTTCACCGTCAGCCACGCCGGCGAGCCGGTGGCCGAAGGCCGCGCTGCAGTCGTGCTCAACACCCCGCTCGCATGAACACCACGACCAAGAAACGCGCCCTCGTCACCGGTGCCAGCGGCGGCCTTGGCAGCGCGATCGCGATGCGCCTGGCGCAAGGCGGCGCGCATGTGATCGTGCACGCGAACAAGCGCATCGACGCGGCCGAAGCGCTGGCCGAAAGAATCCGCGCCGACGGTTTCAGCGCCGAAGCCTGCGCTTTCGACCTGACCGACCGCGCCGCCACGTTGGCTGCCTGCGAACAGCTGCTGCTCGCCGGGCCGGTGCAGATCCTCGTCAACAACGCCGGCACGCACGACGACGCGGTGTTCCCGGCGATGCGCGAAGCGCAGTGGCAACACGTGATCGACGTGTCGCTGAACGGCTTCTTCCACGTCACGCAGCCGCTGATGCTGCCGATGATCCGCACCCGCTGGGGCCGTGTGATCAACATCTCGTCGGTGGCTTCGCTCACCGGCAACCGCGGCCAGGTGAACTACGCCGCGGCCAAGGGCGCGCTCAACAGCGCCACCAAGGCACTCGCGCTCGAAGTGGCGAGCCGCGGCATCACGGTCAACGCGGTCGCGCCCGGCATCATCGATTCCGGCATGGCCGAAGCGGTGTTCGACAAGGCGCTGATCGAGCGCCTGGTGCCGATGAAACGGGCCGGAACGGCCGATGAGGTGGCGGCGCTGGTGGCGTTTCTGGCGGGCAATGACGCCGCCTACATCAGCGGGCAGATCATCTCGGTCAACGGCGCAATGGTCTGAACGGCAGCCCGTTCGTCAGGCCTTGAGCCGGGCCGCCGGCGCCGCGGCGGCACCGCTGAAAACGGGGCCGTCGATCTCGCTCGGCTGCAAGCCGCGGTTCACATCGAGCCCGGTCAGGCGCCAGTCGTGCGCCGGCAGCCTGATCGGCCGCACGACCCTTTCGTAGAAGCGTGTCGGCCAGCGCACGCCGTGCAGCGTCTGGTGGTCGAAGGTTTCCGTTTCGGCGATCGCCCCGAGCGTGCCCGCGAACCCGTCGAGCGTGAAGCGGATGCGGCGCATCAGCCGTTGCTTGCGGTCGATGAAGAGCGCGAGCTGGTCTTGCGACGAGAAGCCGTTGCCCGGCGCGATGCGCATCCGCAGCACGTCGCATTCCTGGTCTTCGACCCACTCGACACCGCTGATCTCCATGCCCGACACACGCTCGGCCCACGAGCGGTCGACCAGCAGCAGCGGGCCGAGCAGGAACAGGCTGTAGTTGTCAACGACGATCGCCGCGGCCGAGCGCCGCTCGACATCACGCGCTTCTTCGCCGTCGAACCAGACCTTGATGTCGCCTTGCCCGCCGGGCACCGTGCGCCGCAGCACCTGCTTGCGCCCGCCCGGGCCGGTGTGGGCCTGCGCGACGAGGCCTTCGCGCAGCAGCAGGCGCTCTTCGGAACTGGCGCGAAAACTCGCGTCGACGATGGCGGGCTGGATGCGGCCGATTAGCGCACGCCATTCGCCTTCGTAACGCACGCTCACGTCACGCAGCGCCTGGAAGGCTGTGAGCCCGTGGGCTTGTGCACTCTCCATCAGCAGTGCACGGGCGGCCGGCGTGGTGCTGGCGTTCAGCGACACTGGCATGGGCGCAGCACAGGCAGTCAACAAGGGCGCAGCGGGCAGCACCAGCGAGGCTTGCACGAGGCGGCGGCGCAGCAGGTCGGGACGGTTCATCGGAAGGCTCGCGAAGTGGCACGGCGCTTCACGGTACACGAGCCCGCGCGGCGCTGCTGGCGCAGGGTCAGCGGTGCTGGAACGGCGGCCGCCCTGTGAGGCGCCGGAACAGCAGCCACGGCAGGCGCAGCACGAACTCGAGCATCAGGCGCAGGTGCATCCAGGTCAGCAGCACGTTGTCGCGGCCGTAGCGGAAGTGCGAGACACCGCCTTCGTCGGCCGACAGGTACTTGACCGGTGCGGCAAGGTTGATCGGCGCCACGCCGCGCCAGGCCAGGCGCACGACGGCTTCGGTGTCGAAATCGAAACGGCGCATCCAGGGCTGGCGACGCATCACCGCGATCAGGTCGACGACCGGATAGACACGAAAGCCGTACAGCGAATCGTCGATGCCCGCGCCCAGCGTTTCGAGGTTGGTCCACCAGTTCGAGACCTTGCGGCCGCGCACGCGCAGCAGCGGCGCCGAGGCGTCGAACACCGGCCGGCCCAGCACCATCGAGTCGCGGTGCTGAAGAGAGGCTTGCATGAACGCCGGGATCAGGTCGGCCGGGTGCTGGCCGTCGGCGTCCATCGTCAGCGCGTGCGTGAAGCCGGCGTCGCGCGCCGCCTGCAGGCCGTGCAGCACGGCCGCGCCCTTGCCGCTGTTGACAGCGAGTTCGATCAGCTTCAGGCCCGCGTCGCTGGCGGCGAGTTCGCGCACGCCGGCCGCGCTGCCATCGGTGCTGCCGTCAATCACGACCCACACGGGGCTCCACTGGGCGCGTGCCGAACGCACCGTCTGCAGCAGCGTGCGGCCGGTGTTGTAGCTGGGGATCAATACCAGGTGCGTGGTCGAAGCGGCCGTCATTTGCGGAGTTCGTCTGCGAAGTAGGTTTCGATGCGCTTGAGCAGCGCCATGTGGTCGGCCTCGGGTGCGAAACGCTGGCCGAGCCGCACGCTGAAGACGACCGGGAACTGCGGCGTGCGCCAGATCGGCCAGCCCTTGCCGAGGTAGGGCGACTCGCTCTCGATGATGACGGCCTGGATCGGCACCTGCGCCATGTGGGCCATCAGCGTCATGCCGGGGCGAAACGGGTTGATCGGCGGCGTGACGGTGCGGGTGCCTTCCGGGAACAGCACGAGCTGCCCGCCGGCCTGCAGGTTGCGCACGGCGCTGCGGATCATGCCGCGCGGCGGGTCGTTGCGGATGTAGCGCGCCAGCCGCGCGCCGGCACCGAGGAAGGGGTTGTGCATCAGGCCGGAACGCATGATGCAGATGCCCCGCGGCACACGTGCGACCACCAGCATCGCGTCGAGCATGCTCGGGTGGTTGGCGGCGATGATCAGGCCGGCATCTTCGTTCAGCGCGTCGAGCGCCTTGTAGTCGATGCGCATCAGGCCGAGCGCCTGCGCGCAGGTCCAGAAGCCGCGGTAGACCGACGAGATCGCCGCACGCCCGACGACCACGCCGTTCTCGCGCGAGAGCAGCGGGTACAGCACGAGTGCCACCAGGCTCCACGTGAGCGACATCATCGCCAGGTGGGTCAGCAGCACGTAGAACATCACGCTGTGGAAGAAGCGCCGCAAGACCCTCAGTCTCTCAGTTGGGGCTGACGACGAGCTCGGACGACGTGTCCAGGACCCACGAGACACCGAAACCCGCCGTCACCCCCGAGTTGCGCCGCACCAGCGGGCTGTCTTCGAAGACCGCACCGCGCAGGTTGTCGTAGCGAACGAAGGCGCCGACCCACATGTTGCCGAAGCGGCGCGAGGTCGCGGCGATCGCGTCCCATCCGGCGTAGCCGCCACGCGCGTCGTAGGCGGCACGCTGCGGCGTGGCATAGGCCGCGTCGACACCGTAGTACTGGCGGTTGTAGCGGCGGTCGGCGAACTGCGGCCCGATCAGCAGACCGACGTTCCAGCCCCCGGCCACTTCGGCCAGGTCGAGGTTCAGGTGCGGCGAGAACGTGGCGCCCACGGACTTGGGCGAACGCTGCAGCGTGATCGCGGCACGCAGCGGCAGGCGCAGGTCGAGCCGCGGCTTCTGGTCGGCCGAGCCGAGCAGCGTGATGTTGACGTTGGGCCCGATCTCGAAGGTGCCAGGCAGATTCGGCATGCCCTGGCGCGCCACGTTGTCACGGCTGCGGGCGGGGGTGGAGGCGGCCACGCTCACGTCGACCTTCACGCGCTGCGATTCGAGCAGCAAGGCGCGCGTGCCGTCGCGGTCGGCCTTCAGGAAGGTGCCGCGGTACACGACGTAGGGCAAGGGCAGCAGATAGGCGCTGCTCTGGTCGGAGCCGCGGTAATCGGGCAGGCTCAGGCCCGCCACGCCGATGCCGAGTTCCCACAGCGGTCGCTTGACGCTGGTGGCGGTTTCGACGGCAGGCTTCGGCACCTGCAGGCCGGCGGGCGCGACCAGCGTCGGCTCGGCCGGTTCGGCCGCACCCGCGTGGCAGGTGGCGGCCGCGAGCGCAGCGGCGGCCCCGCGGAGCAGCTTCAAACCGCCGACTCCTGGCCAACGAACCCATGCGCTTCGATCTCGACCAGCAACTCGGCGCGGCAGATGTCGGCCTGCAGGTAGATGGCGTCGCGTGCGGCGGTGCTGTGTGCGCCGACATGGCGCTCGAACACTTCGCGCACGGTGGCGAGGTCAGTGCGGTGGCGCACGTACACGGTGTAGATCAGCGTCGACGCATCGAACCCCGCCCCGGCGCGCGACGCCGCCACCTCGCGAACCGCGGCCATGTTGGCCAGGCTCTCTTCGGTCTGCCGGTGCACGTCACCGAGGTGCAGCGTGGCGTGGCCGACGATGCTGGCGGTGCCGGAGATGAACAGCGCCTGGCGGCCACCGCCGACCTCGGCGAGCGCTGCGCGCGAGAACGTGGGGCTGCGCGCACCGTAGGTCGCCGGGTAGCGGTAAGCGCTGATCTGGCGCGGGTTCTCGATCGCCAGCGGCGCCCGCGGGCCGGCCAGGAAATACACGCGCAGCGGGCCGTCGGCCGTACCGAGTGCGCAGGCTGCCGGCGTGCCGTCGAAAGCGCTGCGGCGTGCGTCGATAAAGGCCTGCTGGCGGCCGGCGTTGAAGTGGCGGTAACGCTCCACGCCGTCGGCGTCGGGGGCGTTGATGCGGGCGATGTAGTTCCAAAGCCGCAGCAGGTGCGGGCTGCGGCTCGCTGCGAGCACCGCGAACAGGTCGGCATAGGCCCGGTGCGCCGCGGCGTGCAGGCCGCCCGCGGTCACCGCGTCGTCGATCTCCGCAAAACCGTGCAGCCACTGGCCGTCGCTTGTGAAGTGCACGCAGCCGTGGCGCTGCGAGTGCACGTCGGCGCTGCCCGACCACAGGTCGGCCACGGCACCGCCCGGTGCCAGCAATTCATGCTCGAACAGGCCGGTTCCGGCCCCCACGGCGCGCCCGCCGAGCAATTGCCCTGCGGACGAGGCCGACGCACCCGCAGCACCCTGCCAGCGGCGAAAGACCAGCGGCGCGAGAGACACGTGGGTGGGGGTTTGCAGATCGACCGTCACGGAGCCGGCGCCTCGACATCTCCGGCGCGGCAGGCGCACCGGAAAGCGTGGTCGAAGAAGGAAATGGCAGGCATGTTCATGACCGGCGAATTGTATCGCCCGCCCTTGCGGTGGCCCGGCGCCCGCGGCCGGGCCCGTGGCTCTATTCCCCGAGGTAAGCGGCGCGCACCTTCGGGTCGTTGAGCAGGGCCTTGGCCTCGCCGCTCATCGTGACTTCGCCCGAGTCCATCACGTAGCCGCGCGAAGCCAGCTGCAAGGCGCGGCTGGCGTTCTGCTCGACCAGCAGCACGGTGGTGCCGCGCTGGTGGATGTCGTTCACGACCTCGAAGATCTTGTCGACCATGATCGGGCTCAGGCCCATCGACGGCTCGTCGAGCAGCAGCACCTTGGGCTGCGCCATCAATGCCCGGCCCATCGCCAGCATCTGCTGCTCGCCGCCCGACATGGTGCCGGCAAGCTGGTTGCGGCGCTCCTTCAGGCGCGGGAAGATCGCGAAGACTTTTTCGATGTCGAGCTCGATCTGCGCTTCGTCGTTGCGCACGAACGCGCCCATCTGCAGGTTCTCGGTGATCGTCATGCGGGTGAAGGTGCCACGGCCCTCCGGCACCATGATCAGGCCCTGCTTCACCAGGTCCCACGGACCCTGACCCTTGATCGATTTGCCGAGGTATTCGATGTCGCCGGCGGCGGCCGGCTGCAGGCCGGTGATGGCTTTCAGCGTGGTCGACTTGCCGGCACCGTTGGCACCGATCAGGCTGACGAGTTCGCCTTCGTGGACTTCGAAGGAAACGCCCTTGACGGCCTGGATGCCGCCGTAGGCGACCTTCAGGCCGGTGACTTTCAGCAACGTGTTTGCCATGTTGTCCGCCCTCAGTGGTTCTTGTGGTCGGCGCCGAGGTAGGCCTCGATCACCTTCTCGTTCTTCTGCACTTCGGCGGCCGTGCCTTCGGCGATCTGCTTGCCGTAGTCGAGCACGGTCAGGCGGTCGCACAGGCCCATCACGAGTTTCACGTCGTGTTCGATCAGCAGGATGGTGCGGCCGTCCTTTCTGATCTGGTCGATCAGCTCGCGCAGCACCACCTTCTCGCTCGCGTTCATGCCGGCCGCGGGCTCGTCGAGCGCAATCAGCTTCGGATCGGTGGCGAGTGCGCGCGCGATCTCCAGGCGGCGCTGGTCGCCGTAACTCAGCGTGCGCGCCTTGTAGTGCCCGAAGCGGCCGATGCCCACGTAGTCGAGCAGTTCCTGCGCGCGCGTGGCGATCGCGGCTTCTTCGGCCTTGAAGGCCTTGGTGCGAAACACCGCGCCGATCAGGCCCGACTCGGTGCGCACATGGCGGCCGACCATCACGTTTTCGAGTGCCGTCATCTCGGCGAACAGGCGGATGTTCTGGAAGGTGCGCGCGATGCCGGCCTTGGCCACCTCGTGCACCGCCGTCGGCTTGTAGGGCTTGCCACCGAGTTCGAACGAACCGGAGTCGGGCGTGTACAGGCCGGTCAGCACGTTGAAGAAAGTGGTCTTGCCGGCGCCGTTCGGGCCGATCAGGCCATAGACCTGGCCCTTCATGATCGTGATGCCGACTTCGGACAGCGCCTGCAGGCCGCCGAAACGCTTTGAGACGCCGCTGACCTTGAGAATGGTTTCGCTCATGGGGTGCTCCTTCTCACTTCGTGGCCGAAGGTGCTGCCATGGGCGCGGCCTTGCCGTGCTCCGGCGAAGGCCACAGGCCGCGCGGGCGCGACAACATGATGCCGATCATCGCCAACGCGATCAGCAGCTGGCGCAGGATCGACGCGTCGAGCCGACCACCGGTCATGGCCTGCAACGGGCCGGCCACGTAGCGCAGCACCTCGGGCAAGGCCGACAGCAACAGGGCACCGACGATCACACCCGGCAAGTGGCCGATGCCGCCAAGCACGACCATCGCGACGATCATCACCGACTCCTGCAGGCTGAACGATTCCGGCGAAATGAAGCCCTGGAAGGTCGCGAACATCGCCCCCGACACGCCGCCGAAGGTGGCGCCCATGCCGAACGCCAGCAGCTTCAGGTTGCGGGTGTTGATGCCCATCGCCTTGGCGGCGACCTCGTCTTCTCGGATCGCCATCCAGGCGCGGCCGATGCGGCTGCGCTCGAGCCGGTAGCACACCAGGATCGCGACCAGCACCAGCACCAGAAACAGGCAGTAGTAGTTCGTGACCTTCGGGAACTCCATGCCGAACAGGTGCTGGGTCTTGCCGAAGTGCACACCGAACATCGAGATGTCGTCGATTTGCGCGATGCCCTTCGGGCCGTTGGTGATGTTGACCGGCGCGTCGAGGTTGTTCATGAACACGCGCACGATCTCGCCGAAGCCGAGCGTGACGATGGCGAGGTAGTCGCCGCGCAGTTTGAGCGTGGGCGCGCCGAGCAGCATGCCGGCCAGGCCCGCGAGCACGGCACCGAGCGGGATCACGACCCACCACGGGGTGTGCAGCCCGTTCGGGAACATCGCGGCGATGGCGGGGAAGGTGTCGGTCAGCTGCGGCGAAGCGAGCAGGCCGAACATGTAGGCGCCGACGGCATAGAAAGCCACGTAGCCCAGGTCGAGCAGGCCGGCGTAACCGACCACGATGTTCAGGCCGAGTGCCAGCAGCACGTAGAGCAGCGCGATGTCGATGATGCGCACCCAGGCGTTGCCGAACTGCTGCGCGATCAGCGGCAGGATCAAGAGGCCGACGCCGATCAGCAGGTACTGGACAGTCTTGTTGTCTTTCATGGTGTGCTCCTGTTCAGGCCCGGTCTGCGACACGCTCGCCGAGCAGTCCTTGCGGGCGCAGCGTCAGCACGAGAATGAGCACGATGAACGCGAAGATGTCCTGGTAGTTGCTGCCCAGCACGTCGCCGGTGAGCGCGCCGATGTAGCCCGCGCCGAGCGATTCGATCAGCCCGAGCAACACGCCGCCGACCATCGCCCCGGCGAGGTTGCCGATGCCGCCGAACACCGCCGCGGTGAAGGCCTTCAGCCCCGGCAGGAACCCCATGGTGTGCTGCACCGAGCCGTAGTTGGCCGCGTACATCACACCGGCCAGCGCGGCAAGCGCGGCGCCGATCACGAAGGTGGCCGAGATGACCGTGTCGGGCCGCACGCCCATCAGGCCGGCGACGCGCGGGTTCTCGGCCGTGGCGCGCATCGCGCGGCCGAGCTTGGTCTTGTTGACGAGGTACATCAGGCCGGTGAGCGTGATCGCCGTGACGACCAGGATCATGATCTGCACGTTGTTGATCACCGCGCCGCCGATGTTGTAGGGCTCGCTCGGCAGCAGGATCGGGTAGGACTTGTAGTTCGGCTTCCAGATGATCATGGCCAGCGTCTGCAACAGCAGGCTCATGCCCATCGCAGTGATCAGCGGTGCCAGGCGCGGCGCGTTGCGCAGTGGGCGGTACGCGATCTTCTCGATCGAGTAGTTGAGCACCGAGCAGACCACGATGGCCGCGATCAGCGAGATCAGCAGCATCAGCCAGCCGGGCAGGCCGAGGCCGGCGAGCGCGACGACGACGGTCCAGCTCGTCAGCGCCCCGACCATCAGCACTTCGCCGTGGGCGAAGTTGATCAAATTGATGATGCCGTAGACCATCGTGTAGCCCAGTGCCACCAGCGCATACACGCTGCCGAGCACCAGACCGTTGATGATCTGCTGGATGAAGGTGTCCATATTTGACTCTCCTGCGTTGTCAACCCGGGCCGCATGTCAGTGATTCGCTTCGGTTGAAAACGAACCCTTCGCCGACCTCTGAGCACCTGCATCGAAGCGGGTTGCCTGCCGTGTCTTTCCCGGTAGCAATATTCCGGCCACGGTCTTCACGTCTTGGGGTTGGTCTGGTGTCTCTTGCACCCAAGTGCCGCGAATTCTAGGTTCGCACCAAGAAGGTACCGCCTGAGACTTTCCCGGGGCTTGACCGCGGGCATCGCTTGGGCCAGAGCCGGACGTTTCGCCTGCTCGAGGCACGCTTCAGTCAGGCTTCTTCGCCGCGTCGTTCAGGCGCTTGAGCTCGGCTAGCTTTTCGCTGATACGGATTTCCAGGCCTCGATCCACGGGGCGGTAGAACTGCGGCGCTTCCATACCGTCGGGCCAGTAGCGCTCGCCGGCCGCGAAGCCGCCCTCTTCGTCGTGGGCGTAGCGGTAGCCCTTGCCGTAGTCGAGCGTCTTCATCAGCGAAGTCGGCGCATTCCGCAGCCGCAACGGAACGGGCCGCGTGCCGTCTTGCTGGATGAAAGCCTTGGCGGCCTTGTAGGCGGTGTAGACGGCGTTGCTCTTGGCCGCGACCGCGAGGTACACGACCGCCTGAGCGAGCGCGAGTTCACCTTCGGGCGAGCCGAGGCGCTCGTAGGTTTCGGCGGCATCGAGCGTCAGGCGCAAGGCACGCGGGTCGGCCAGGCCGATGTCTTCACTCGCCATGCGCACGAGGCGGCGCGCGGCGTAGCGCGGGTCGACACCACCGTCGAGCATGCGCATGAACCAGTAGAGCGCGGCATCGGGGTCGCTGCCACGCACCGACTTGTGCAAGGCCGAGATCGTGTCGTAGAACTGCTCGCCGCCCTTGTCATAGCGGCGCAGTTGTTCACCCAGCGACTTTTCGAGCAGCGCCTCGTCGATGAGCGTTGCGCCACCGGCCATGCTGACGAGGTTGTCGAAGGCATTGAGCAGACGCCGCGCATCGCCGTCGGCATAGGCGATCAAACGCTCGCGCGCGGCGTCGCTGACCGCGGGCGCGGCGAGCAGCGCACTCGCACGCGCGAGCAGTTCACCCAGATCGGCCGCTTCGAGCGGCTTGAGCACGTGCACGGTCGCCCGCGACAGCAAGGCCGAGTTGACTTCGAACGACGGGTTCTCGGTGGTCGCGCCGATGAAGGTGAACAGGCCCGATTCGACGTGCGGCAGGAACGCGTCCTGCTGCGCCTTGTTGAAGCGGTGGACCTCGTCGACGAAGACGACGGTTCGCCGGCCCCCGGCGCGCACCACCTGCGCGCGCTCGACCGCTTCGCGGATGTCTTTCACGCCGCCGAGCACGGCCGAGATCGCGATGAACTGGGCGTCGAAGCCTTCGGCCACCAGCAAGGCGAGCGTGGTCTTGCCCACCCCCGGCGGGCCCCACAGGATCATCGAATGCAGGCGCCCCGATTCGAACGCGGTGCGCAGCGGCTTGCCAGCGCCGAGCAGGTGCTGCTGGCCGATCACTTCATCGAGTGTTTTCGGGCGCAGTCGTTCGGCGAGCGGCGCGTGGCCGGGCTGATCGAGTGGCAGGGGCAGCGAGCTCATGCGGCTGGCTGCGGCCTCACTGCTCGATCACATCGGCACCGGCCGGTGGCGTGAAGCGGAAGGTGTCGGCCGGCAGGTTCACGCCGGCCGCGAACTGGCTGAACAGCAACAGCGAGCGCTGGTCGAAGGCATCGACGATCTCGACCGCGGCGAGGTCCTTGCCACGAAAGCCGACCTGAACCGACTTGAACGCGCCGTCTTTGACTTTCGGCGTGGCCCGCGCCCATTCGAGCCCGTCTTTCGCGGGCAGGGCCGAGAGCGCGAAGTCCTTGTCGAGCGAACCCCCGGCCAGCAGCGCGGCCGGTGTGGCGCCGAGCGCCGACGAGAACTTGCGCGAGCTCGCCTGGTTCAGGTCGGCATCGAAGATCCAGACCTTCTGGCCGTCGGCCACGATGACCTGCTCGAAGGGTTTGGCGTAGGCGAAGCGAAAACGATTCGGGCGCGCGAACTCGAAGCTGCCGCTCGAGGTCTTTTTCTTCGCGCCATCGGGCGAGGTGACGGTTTGCGTGAACTGCGCGCGGCCGGTCTTCACGTCGCGGATGAACTCGCGCAGCGTATCGACGGCGTCGGCATGGGCCGCCGCGGAGACGAGCGCGAACAGCGCGGCGACAAGAGTTTTTTTCATTCGACGCGGGCCGGGATCAGGATGTCGCGGTTGCCGTTGGTGGACATGCTGGATACGAGCCCGGATTTCTCCATTTGTTCCAGCAACCTCGCCGCGCGGTTGTAGCCGATGCGCAGATGGCGCTGCACCAGCGAGATCGACGCACGTTTGTGCTGCAGCACGATGGCCACGGCCTGGTCGTACATCGCATCGCCTTCGCCGCCGCCCATCACGCCGCCCTCGCCGCTCAGCACGTCGCCGCCCTCGCCGTCGATCGTGCCGCCTTCGAGAATGCCCTCGATGTAGTTCGGCTCGCCCTGGCTCTTCAGGTAGCTGACGACGCGGTGCACTTCTTCGTCGCTGACGAAAGCGCCGTGCACCCGCACCGGAAAGCCCGTGCCCGAGGGCATGTAGAGCATGTCACCCATGCCCAGCAGCGCCTCGGCGCCCATCTGGTCGAGGATGGTGCGCGAGTCGATCTTGCTGCTGACCTGGAACGACAAACGCGTCGGGATGTTGGCCTTGATCAGCCCGGTGATCACGTCGACGCTCGGCCGCTGCGTCGCCAGGATCAGGTGGATGCCGGAAGCGCGCGCCTTCTGCGCCAGCCGCGCGATCAGCTCTTCGATCTTCTTGCCGATGACCATCATCAGGTCGGCCAGTTCGTCGATCACGATCACGATGAAGGGCAGGCGCTCGAGCGGCTCGGGTTCGTCGGGCGTGAGGCTGAACGGGTTCGGCAACAGCTCGCCGCGCTCTTTCGCGTCGTCGATCTTCTTGTTGTAGCTGACCAGGCCGCGCACGCCCATCTTGCTCATCAGCTTGTAGCGGCGCTCCATTTCGCCCACGCCCCAGTTGAGCGCGTTCGCGGCCTGCTTCATGTCGGTGACGACCGGGCACAGCAGGTGCGGAATGCCTTCGTAGACGCTCATCTCGAGCATCTTCGGGTCGATGAGAATCAGCCGCACGTCGCGCGCTTCGGCCTTGTAAAGCAGGCTCAGGATCATGGCGTTGATGCCGACTGACTTGCCCGAGCCGGTGGTGCCGGCCACCAGGCAATGCGGCATCTTGCCGAGGTCGGCGACGACCGGGTTGCCGACGATGTCCTTGCCCAGCCCCATGGTCAGCTGCGAGGCCGCGTCGTTGTAGACCTGAGAGCCGAGGATTTCCGACAGGCGGATCATCTGGCGCTTGGCGTTGGGCAACTCCAGCGCCATCGTCGTCTTGCCGGGAATGGTCTCGACCACGCGGATGCTGATCAGGCTGAGCGAACGCGCCAGGTCTTTCGACAGGTTCAGCACCTGCGAGCCCTTCACGCCGGTGGCGGGTTCGATCTCGTAGCGTGTGATCACCGGGCCGGGCGAGGCCGCGACCACGCGCACTTCGACGCCGAAGTCCTTCAGCTTCTTCTCGATCAGCCGCGAGGTCATCTCCAGCGTTTCTGGCGCGACACTTTCGGTGCGGCCGGGGACGGCGTCGAGCAGGTCGACTTGTGGCAGCTTGGTGTCGGCGAGTTCGATGAACAGCGGCTTCTGGCGCTCCTTGACGACGCGCGCGCTCGGCGGCACCTCGATCACCGGCGCTTCGATCACGATCGGCAGGTGGTCTTCGTGCAACTGGTGTTCCACGTCGACCACCAGCTCGCGCTCGCGCAAGGCGAGCTCACCGGCACGAACATCTTCGGCGCGCTCGATGCGTTCGACGCGGCGCTCGCGCAGCGACTCGATCCAGGCGCCGATGCGTTCGGCAGCGCCCAACCACGAGAAGCGCAAAGCCAGTGAGATACCGGCGACCAGCCCGGCGATCCACAACACGCCCGAGCCCGCGAAGCCGAGCAGATGCTGGCTCAGCTTGCCGAGCGAATACCCGACCACGCCACCGGCGTTGCCCCCTGCGACCCGCGCTTCCCATTGGTAGAGGCGAGTCCATTCGAGCGATGCGCTCGCGGCCAGCAACAGGGCCAGGCCGAGCCAGAACAACCAGGCCGGGCGCATTGCCGATTCGGCTTGGCGGGGCACGTTCTCATCGTGGCGCAGCACACCGGCGAGCGCACCCAGCCAGGTGCGCAGCGCCACCAGCACGGCCCACCACGCGGAGTAACCGAAGACGAAGTAGGCCAGGTCGGAGAACCAGGCGCCGGCCATGCCGGCCTTGTTGAACAGCGCCGCGCCGGTGCCCGAAGTCGAGAATGCCGGGTCGGCGGCGCTGTGGGTGGCCATCGCCAACACGGCCAGCAGCCACAACACGCCGGTGACGAGCAACAGCAACTGGGCACGCCAGCCGGCGGGGTGGTGCGCGGCAGCCGTTGGGCTGGACGATTCGCGGCTGCGGGAGCCGCCTTTCGAAGCTGCTGCGGAAGGTCCGCCTTCTGAGCGGAGCGAGCCTAGTGGGAAGGTCATGAGCCGATTGTGGACGATCCGGCCAACACTCCGAGCCGGGCCCGGTGCGGCGGCCCAGGCGGCGGAACCGCCGGCTCGGCGCCTTCAATACCGCATCAGCCGGTGAGCTGTTCCTTGATGATCACCGAGCCGTTTTCCTGGGTCTCGATCATGCCGCGCTCTTCCAGGTCTTTCATGACCCGGCTGACCATTTCGCGCGAAGCGCCCACGACCTTGGCCAGGTCTTGGCGCGACACTTTGTTGCGGATGGTCTTCGTGTTGCCGTCGGCTTCGGCCATGTCGAGCAGGGTGCGGGCGACGCGGCCGTACACGTCGAGCAAGGCGAGCGACTCGATCTGTCGGTCGGCGCTGCGCAGGCGCTGCACCAGGCCACGCATGATCGCGTACGACAGGCTGGAGTTTTCCGGCAGGCAGCGCGCGAACTCGGCACGGCCGAGGATCAACATGTCGGTCTGGACTTCGGCGCGCACGGTCGCCGAGTGTGGTTCGTTGTCGATCAGGCTCATTTCACCGACGTAGTCGCCGGGTTGCAGCACGGCGAGGATCACTTCGCGGCCACGCGAATCGGCGGTGAGCACGCGGGCCCGGCCGGTCAGCAGGATGAACAAGGCGTTCGACTTCTTGTTGTGCTCCACCACGATCTCGCCACGCCTGAAGCGCCGTTTGACGACGCTGTCGGCAATCCCCTGCGCCTGGTCGTTGGTCAGTAACGAGAACAGCGGTACGCGACGGATCAGGTCAAGATTGGAGAGCATGGCCATACGGGGACGCCTTTCGTGTTGTTGCTGTCAATGTGCCGCATCACCCTGTTGCGGCATTCTTCGGTAGAAGCTCACGTTTTTCACATTTTCGCTATTGTGACGATTACAGGGCTGGGCGTCAGCCGGAATCAACCCCATGTCAGACTCTCGGCCCGGCATGTGTCGCGCACACGCCGAATCCAACCCTTCACACCCAACCCCATGAGCTCAACTCCCCGCCACGCACAAGTCCTGATCCTCGGTTCGGGCCCGGCCGGCTACTCGGCCGCGGTGTACGCCGCCCGCGCCAACCTGAAGCCGGTGTTGATCACCGGCATCGCCCAGGGTGGCCAGCTGATGACCACGACCGATGTGGACAACTGGCCCGCCGACGTCGACGGCGTGCAGGGCCCCGAGCTGATGCAGCGCTTCCAGAAGCACGCCGAGCGCTTCAACACGGAAATCATCTTCGACCACATCAACACGGTCGACTTCAGCCAGCGCCCGTTCACGCTCAAGGGCGACTCGGGCACGTACACCTGCGACGCCCTGATCATCGCCACCGGTGCCTCGGCCAAGTACATCGGCCTGCCTTCGGAAGAAGCCTTCATGGGCCGGGGTGTGAGTGGCTGCGCCACCTGCGACGGCTTCTTCTATCGCGGTCAGGAAGTCTGCGTGGTAGGTGGCGGCAACACCGCGGTCGAAGAGGCGCTGTACCTGTCGAACATCGCCAGCAAGGTGCACGTGGTGCACCGCCGCGACAAGTTTCGCGCCGAGGCGATCCTGGTCGACAAGCTGCACGAGAAGGTCGCCGCCGGGAAGATGGAACTGCACCTGTGGAACACGCTCGACGAAGTGCTGGGCGACGCTTCGGGCGTGACCGGCGTGCGGTTGAAGAGCACCCAGGACAAGGGCACGTCGGAGATCAAGCTGACCGGCTGCTTCATCGCCATCGGCCACCAGCCCAACACCGACATCTTCAAGGGCCAGCTGGAGATGAAAGACGGCTACATCGTCACCAAGAGCGGCCTGGCCGGCATGGCCACGATGACCAGCGTGCCGGGCGTGTTCGCCGCCGGCGACGTGCAGGACCACGTCTACCGGCAGGCCATCACCAGTGCCGGCACCGGCTGCATGGCGGCGCTCGACGCGCAGCGCTTTCTGGAACAGTGAGCCAAGCGCTCGAATCGGGCTATAATCGTCCTCTTTGCCAAAATCCGACGGCATCATTTATTGGAGTGCGTTATGGCACGCGTCTGTCAAGTCACGGGTAAGCGCCCGATGGTGGGAAACAATGTTTCCCACGCCAACAACAAAACGAAGCGCCGCTTCCTGCCCAACCTGCAGTACCGCCGCTTCTGGATCGAGGCCGAGAACCGCTGGGTGCGCTTGCGCATCACCAACGCCGCTCTGCGCCTGATCGACAAGGTGGGCATCGAGAAGATCGTCGCCGATCTCCGCGCCCGCGGTGAAATCTGAACACTAGGAGCTGATCATGGCAAAAGGTGGACGCGAAAAAATCAAGCTGGAATCCAGCGCCGGCACCGGTCACTTCTACACGACCGACAAGAACAAGAAGACAACGCCGGAGAAGCTCGAAATGATGAAGTTCGACCCGAAGGCACGCAAGCACGTGACCTACAAGGAAACGAAGCTGAAGTAAGCGCCTGGCGCTTCTTCGAAGAACCCGCCCGCGAGGCGGGTTTTTTGTTGCCTGGAAGTCGAGAAACAAAAGAAAAGGGGTCGCATTGCGACCCCTTCTTGTTTCCAGCTGAACGCGTTATGCGTGGGCAGCTCGCAGTTTGAGCGAGAACTCCTGCAGCGTGGCTATGCCGCTCTCTTCCGCCTTCTTGCACCAGGCCTGCAGATCGGCCACGAGCTGCTCGGCCGATACGTTGGTGCGCGTCCAGAGTTGGCGTAACTCTTCGCGCATCGCCACCAGCTTGGCCAGCGCCGGGCTGTGCTCCATCGCCGCAGCCACCCGCGCCTTCACGGCATGCGGGATCTTGTCTTCATCACGGTGCAGCCAGCGTTTGGCCAGCAGCATGTTCTCGAGCTTGGAGGCGCTCGCTGCCCCTTCGGCCTTCAGGCGCAGAGCCTCGACGTGGCTGGCGTGGCGCAGGTTGCGTGCGTACTTGGCCATCACCTCGTAGCGGTTGGCGATCACGGCTTCCAGCGTCTTGTCGTCGGCCACCGGGCGAATGCTGCCGAGCTTGAGCATCGGCGGCGTCTTGCGCACCTTGGCCAAGCCCATCAGCTCGAGGGCGCGGATGTAGCCCCAGCCGATGTCGAACTCGTAAGGCTTGACCGAGAACTTGGCCGAGGTCGGGTAGGTGTGGTGGTTGTTGTGAAGTTCTTCGCCGCCGATCACGATGCCCCAGGGCGACACGTTGGTCGACGCATCGGGGGCTTCGAAGTTGCGGTAACCCCACCAGTGGCCCAGGCCGTTGATGATGCCGGTGGCCATGATCGGGATCCACAGCATCTGGATCGCCCAGACCGTGAGGCCGATCGCGCCGAACAGGCCCAGGTCGAGCAGCAGCATCACGCCGACGCCTTGCCAGCTGAAGCGGGTGTAGAGGTTGCGTTCGATCCAGTCGTCGGGCGTGCCCAGGCCGTACTTGACCATCGTTTCCTTGACCTTCGACTCGGCGCGGTAGAGCTCGACGCCGGTCAGCAGCACGGTCTTGATGCCACGCGTCTGCGGGCTGTGCGGGTCTTCTTCGGTTTCGCACTTGGCGTGGTGCTTGCGGTGGATGGCGACGAATTCCTTCGTCACCATGCCGGTGGTCAGCCAGAGCCAGAAGCGGAAGAAGTGCGAGGGGATCGCGTGCAGGTCGAGCGCACGGTGCGACTGGGCACGGTGAAGGAAAATCGTGACCGAGGCGATGGTGATGTGCGTCATCACCAAGGTGACCAGCACCACTTGCCACCAGGTCGTTTCGATCAAACCATGGGCCAGCAAGGCCACTGTGGCGTCCCAGATCGAGATCAACGAGTTCATGAGGTCCTTATATCCGCGATGAATGGCGGGTGTCAGATTGTATGCGAGCGCTACGCCTGGAAGCACCGAATTACCGGGCTTGGCAAGGGCATCTTGAGGTATCGCAAACCAGTGCCGAAGTGCCGCCGAACCGGTACTTTCGCGTTCAGCGTCGCTCCCACACCGCCGCGAAAAAGCCGTCGGTGCCGTGGCGGTGCGGCCACAGGCGCATGAAGTCGCCGCGGACCAGCGACTCGGCCTCGTTCACATGGGCGCGCGCCAGCGCTTCCTGCGCCGGCAACACCTGAAAGTCGCGCCCATGTTCTGCCGTGAAGTTGCGGGCGATGTCCTCGTTTTCAACGTCGAGCAAGCTGCAGGTGGCGTAGACGAGGCGACCGCCCGGCTTGAGCAGCCGCGCCGCGCTGGCCAGGATCAAAGCCTGCTTGACGCGCAACTCCTCGACCGCCTGCGGCGTCTGGCGCCACTTCAGGTCGGGGTTGCGGCGCAGCGTGCCCAGGCCCGAGCACGGCGCGTCGACCAGTACCCGGTCGAGCTTGCCGGCCAGGCGCTTGATGCGCTCGTCGCGCTCGTGCGCGATCTGCGCCGGGAACACGTTCGACAGGCCGCTGCGCGCCAGCCGGGGCTTCAGCGACGCGAGCCGGTGGCCCGAGGTGTCGAAGGCATACAAACGCCCGGTGTTGCGCATCTCGGCGCCGAGCGCGAGGGTCTTGCCCCCGGCGCCGGCGCAGAAGTCCATGACCATCTCGCCGCGCTTGGCCCCGAGCATCAACGCGAGCAGCTGGCTGCCTTCGTCCTGCACTTCGACATCGCCGCGCATGAACACGTCGAGCTTGTGCAGCGCCGGCTTGCCCTGTATGCGCAAGCCGAGCGGTGAGTACGGCGTCGGCAAGGCCTCGATGCCTTCGGCCTTGAACGCGGCCTGCACCGCCTCGCGCTTGGCCTTGAAGGTGTTGACACGCAGGTCGAGCGGAGCCGCCGCGCTCATGCTCTCGACCAGCGGCCAGAACTCGTCGCCGAGCGCGGGTTTCAAGATGTCGGCCAGCCACTCGGGCAGGTTGTGGCGAAGCTTTTCGGGCAGGGCCGACCGATCGACCGCGCTCACCTGCTGCAGCCACTGCTGTTCGGTGTCGTTCAGGGCCGCGCGCAGGAAACCGTCGTTGCCCTGCCAGGCCAGCACGACGAGCCGCCGCTCCATCTCGCCCTTGCCCGACTGCGCCAGGTGCTGGAACAGCAGGCGCTGGCGCAGCACCGTGTAGGTGGTTTCGGCCAGCGTGTGGCGCTCGCGGATGCCCAGCGCGCGATGCTGGCGAAAGAAGTCCGACACCACGCCGTCGGCGGGGTGCTGCAGCTGCAACACGCGGTGCAGCAGTTCGGTAGCGAGTTCGAGCAAGGCGTTCGGGTGCATCGGCGGATTATCCTTGGGTGATGACCGAAGACGATTTGCCCGCCCTGCCCGCCACGCCACTCGGGCGCTACCGCCACTACAAGGGCGGCGAATACGAAGTGATCGGCGTGGCCCGCCACAGCGAGACGAACGAGCCGATGGTGGTCTACCGGCCGCTCTACAACACGACGGGCTGGTGGGTGCGGCCGCACGCGATGTTCTTCGAAAGCGTGGTGATCGACGGCATGACCCGCCTGCGTTTCGAACCCGTGGCCAGTCCGTGAAAGTGATCGTCAGCCACCTGCGCGCGCACCCGCGGCTGATGCTCGCCGGTGCGGTCGGCATTCTGGCCGCGCTCGCCGCAACGGGAATCACCAACCCGGTGACCCGCGCGCTGCTCGGCTGGAACGTGAGCGTCTGGCTCTACCTGATCTCGGTCGCGTGGATGATGACGCGCGCCGGCCCGGAGCGGGTGAAGCAGGTGGCGATGGCACAAGCCGAAGGCGCGCTCGCCGTGCTCGTCATCGTGACGGTGGCCGCCACGGTGAGCCTGGGCGCCGTGGTGTACGAACTCTCGATCGCGAAGGCCCCGGGTTCGGCTCAGGCGTGGCCGCGGCTCCTGTACGTGCTGGCCACCGTGGTCGGTTCCTGGCTGCTCGTGCCGACGCTGTTCTCGCTCAACTACGCGAGCCTGTTCTATCGAAAACACGAGGGCGTCGGCCTGCAGTTCCCGGACACCGAGAAAGACTTCAAGCCCGACTACGGCGACTTTCTCTACTTCTCGTTCACGATCGCCGTGGCCTCGCAGACTTCCGACGTGATCGTCTCGACCCGCGCGATGCGCCGGCTCGTGCTGCTGCAGGCGCTGCTGTCGTTCGCATTCAACACGAGCATCCTCGCGTTCACGATCAACATCGCGGCGAGCCTGTTCCAGACCTAGGAGTCTGGGCGGCAGAAGGGAAGTCCCTGAGAGCTGCTGGCACGTGAGGTGCGTTGATGCGGCATGGCCGCGAACTACCTCCCCTACGAACCTG
>JBEBIB010000013.1:0-130395 GCA_040080605.1 Burkholderiaceae bacterium | reverse complement strand
CATCTCGGGCGCCGACTGCAGGTGGTCGTAGTCGAAGGTGAAGGGCTCGTAGTAGTCGTCGATCTGCGGCAGGTTGGGGTTGGCGAAGATCTTCATCAAGAGCTTCCACTTACCCCCCTGGCGCGGTTCGATCGACCCATTGGCCTTGCGAACCCAGCCACCGTTCCATTTGTCCTGGTTCTCCCATTCCTTGGGGTAACCGATACCCGGCTTGGTCTCGACATTGTTGAACCACGCGTACTCCACGCCGGGGCGGCTGGTCCACACGTTCTTGCAGGTCACGCTGCAGGTGTGGCAGCCGATGCACTTGTCCAGGTTCAGCACCATGCCGATCTGTGCGCGTACTTTCATGTTCTTGCTCCTAGTCTGATCGGCTGGTTTACGGGTTCTCGCCTTGGCCCTGGTAGGCGGCGGCGAGGTGATCGTCTGCAGGGGTGTCCAGCCAGTCGACCTTGGCCATCTTGCGCACGACGACAAACTCGTCGCGGTTGGTGCCGATGGTTCCGTAGTAGTTGAAGCCGTAGCTGAACTGCGCGTATCCGCCGATCATGTGGGTGGGCTTCAGCACGATGCGCGTCACGCTGTTGTGGATGCCACCGCGCACGCCGGTGATCTGCGACCCGGGTGTGTTCACGATCTTTTCCTGGGCGTGGTACATCAGCAGCATGCCCGGGTTGACGCGCTGGCTCACCACCGCACGGGCCGCGATGGCCCCGTTGATGTTGAAGACCTCGACCCAGTCGTTGTCCTCGATGCCGCTGCGCCTGGCGTCGTCCTCGCTCAGCCACACCACCGGGCCGCCGCGGTTGAGCGTCAGCATCAGCAGGTTGTCGCTGTAGGTGCTGTGAATGCCCCACTTCTGGTGCGGCGTGATGAAGTTGAGCAGGATCTCCTTGTTGCCGTTCGGCTTGATGTTGTGGATACCGGAGGTCGTCTTCAGGTCCACCGGCGGGCGGTAGCTGCTGAAGCCCTCGCCGAAGGCGATCACCCACGGGTGGTCCAGGTAGAACTGCTGGCGGCCGGTCAGCGTGCGCCAGGGAATCATCTCGTGCACGTTGGTGTAGCCGGCGTTGTACGAAACGGTCTCGCTCTCGATGCCGCTCCACGTCGGGCTGCTGATGATCTTGCGCGGCTGCGCCTGCACGTCGCGGTAGCGGATCTTCTCGTCCTCGCGGTACAGCGCCAGGTGCGTGTGGTCGCGCCCGGTCTGCTTGCCCAGCGCCTGCCAGGCCTTCACCGCCACGTGGCCGTTCGTCTCGGGTGCCAGCTGCAGGATGACCTCGCAGGCATCGATGTCGGTCACGATCTTCGGCATGCCCTGGGTCACGCCTTCGGTCAGCGTCTTGCCGTTCAGCTGGCCGAGCTGCTCGACCTCGGTGCCGGTCTTCCAGCCGATGCCCTTGCCGCCGTTGCCCAGCTTGTCCATCAGGGGGCCGAGGGCGGTGAAGCGCTTGAACACGTTCGGGTAGTCGCGCTCCACCACGGCGATCTGCGGCGCGGTCTTGCCGGGGATCAGATCGCACTGGCCCTTCTTCCATTCCTTCACCTCGAAGGGCTGGGCCAGTTCGCCGGCGGTGTCGTGCATGATGGGCGTCAGCACCACCTCTTTCTCGACGCCCAGGTGGCCGACGCAGACCTCGCTGAAGGTCTTCGCAAAGCCCTTGTAGATCTCCCAGTCGCTGCGGCTTTGCCACACCGGGTCCACGGCCGCGCTCAGCGGATGGATGAAGGGGTGCATGTCGCTGGTGTTGAGGTCGTTCTTCTCGTACCAGCTGGCCGTGGGCAGCACGATGTCGCTGTACAGGCAGGTGGTGCTCATGCGGAAGTCCAGCGTGACCACCAGGTCGAGCTTGCCGACAGGCGCATCCTTGTGCCACTTCACCTCACTCGGCTTCGCATCATCGGCGCCCAGGTCCTTGCCCTGGATGCCGTTCTCGGTGCCCAGAAGGTGCTTGCAGAAGTACTCGTGGCCCTTGCCCGACGAGCCCAGCAGGTTGCTGCGCCACACGAAGAGCACGCGCGGCCAGTTCTGCGGCGCGTCCGGGTCTTCGCAGCTCATCTGCACCGTGCCGTCCTTCAACGCCTTGACGACATAGTCCTTCGGGTCCATGCCGGCCGCGGTGGCGTCCTTCACCACCTGCATCGGGTTGGTCTTGAGCTGCGGTGCGCTGGGCAGCCAGCCCATGCGTTCGGCGCGCACGTTGTAGTCGATCATGCTGCCGGCATACAGTGCCTTGTCGGCCAGCGGTGACACGATCTCTTCCATGCCCAGCTTCTCGTAGCGCCACTGGTCGGTGTGGGCGTAGAAGAAGCTGGTGCTGTTCATCTGGCGCGGCGGGCGAATCCAGTCCAGCGCAAAGGCCAGCGCGGTCCAGCCTGTCTGCGGGCGCAGCTTCTCCTGGCCAACGTAGTGCGCCCAGCCACCACCGCTCTGGCCGATGCAGCCGCACATCATCAAGAGGTTGATGACGCCGCGGTAGTTCATGTCGGCGTGGTACCAGTGGTTCATCGCCGCGCCGATGATCACCATGCTCTTGCCGTGTGTCTTGTGCGCGTTCTCGGCGAACTGGCGGGCCACCGTGATGATCTGGTCACGCGGCGTGCCGGTGATGCTCTCGGCCCAGGCCGGGGTGTAGGCGGCATCGTCGTCGTACGACTTTGCACCCGAGCCCAGCCCACGGTCGATGCCGTACTGCGCCACCTGCAGGTCGAACACCGTGGCCACCAACGCTTCGCGGTGCTCGCCCTCTTTACCCAGGCGCAAACGCACCGCCGGCACCTTGACGAAGTTGACTTCGCCGTTCTGGGTGTTGGACTTGAAGTGGGGCGTGCTCACGCCGCCGAAGTACGGCAGGCCGATGTCGACCACCTCATGGGCCTGCTCGCCATCCTCGATGACCGACAGCTTCAGCTTCACGTCGGTGCCGTGACGCGCTTCCTTGCTCTCGAGGTTCCACTTGCCCTGGTCGACACCGCCTTCGGGTGTCCAGCGGAACCCGATGCTGCCGTTGGGCAGCACGGCGCGGCCGTTCGTGTCGAAGGCCACCGTCTTCCACTCGGGATTGTTCTGCTGCCCGAGCTTGCCGTTGAAGTCCGACGCGCGAAGGTAGCGGTCGGGCACCAGGGTCTTGCTGCCGTTAGGGAGCGTGTGCTCCTTCAGCATCACCAGCAGCGGCAGGTCGGTGTAGCGGCGCGCGTAGTCGTCGAAGTACGGGCTGCGCTGCTTGAAATAGAACTCGTTGAGCGCGACGTGCCCCATGGCCATCGCCAAAGCGGCATCGGTGCCTTGCTTGGGGTGCAGCCAGATGTCCGCCAGCTTGGCCACCTCGCTGTAGTCGGGCGTGACGGCCACCGTCTTCGCGCCCTTGTAGCGCACCTCGGTGAAGAAGTGGGCGTCTGGCGTGCGGGTCTGCGGCACGTTGCTGCCCCAGGCCATGATGTAGGTGCTGTTGTACCAATCGGCGCTTTCGGGCACGTCGGTCTGCTCGCCCCACACCTGCGGGCTGGCCGGCGGCAGGTCGCAGTACCAGTCGTAGAAGCTCATGCACACGCCACCGATCAGGCTGAGGTAACGGCTGCCGGCGGCGTAGCTGACCATGCTCATGGCCGGGATCGGGCTGAAACCGATGACGCGGTCGGGGCCGTGCTTCTTGATGGTGTAGACGTTGGACGCCGCGATGATCTGGTTGACTTCGTCCCAGCTGCTGCGCACGAAGCCGCCCATGCCACGCACCTTCTGGTAGTCGCGGCGGGCAGCGTCGTCCTCGACGATGGTGGCCCAGGCATCGACAGGCGTCTTCGCCGACTTCATCGCCGCGCGCCAGCGCTCCAGCAGGCGGCCCCGCACCATCGGGTACTTCACACGGTTGGCGCTGTACAGGTACCAGCTGTAGCTGGCGCCGCGGGCGCAGCCGCGCGGCTCGTGGTTGGGCATGTCCCAGCGTGTGCGCGGGTAGTCGGTCTGCTGGGTTTCCCAGGTGACGATGCCGCCCTTGACGTAGATCTTCCAGCTGCAGCTGCCGGTGCAGTTCACACCGTGCGTGCTGCGCACGATCTTGTCGTGGGCCCAGCGGTTGCGGTAGGCATCTTCCCAGGTGCGGTCTTCACCGGTGGTCAGGCCGTGGTCGCCCGAGAAGGTCTCCTTGGGCAGCGAGAAGTGGGTGAGGCGGTCCAGAAAGTGGCTCATGTTGTCGTCCTTGGAAGATGTCGTCCGCGTGGGGATGTCAGCAGGGATAGGGAGCGTTGCGGCGGCTGTAGGCCCACCAGGTCAGCGCGATGCACGAGAGGTAGAACACGATGAACATCGCCAGCGCCGCCGATGCGCTGCCCGTCATCGCCAGCGAGGAACCCACGCTCTTGGGAATGAAGAAGCCGCCGTAGGCGCCGATGGCGCTGGCAAAGCCGAGGGCTGCAGCCGCTTCGACCGCGCCTTCCTTGGCCGCAAGCGCCTGCGCCGACGGCAGGCCTTCTGCACGACGCACCCGCTCGGCCACGAACAGGCTCGAAATCATCCGGAACGTGCTGCCATTGCCGATGCCCGAAGCGGCGAACAACACGCCGAAGGCCACCAGGAAGCCGAGGAAGTGCCCCCCCTGCCCGGACTGGGCCGCCATGTCTGTCGCAGGAAGGCTCCACAGCGCAGCTGCAGCCGCCAGCGCCATCGTCACGAAGATCCAGAAGGTGACGCGCGCACCGCCCCAGTGGTCGGCCATCCAGCCCCCCAGTGGACGAAGCACGGCGCCGATCAACGGACCCAGCCACACCAGATGCAGTGCATCGGACCGTTGGAACTGGCTCTGGGCCAGCATCGGCAAGCTGGCGGAGAAGCCGATGAAGCTGCCGAACGTGCCCAGGTACAGCCAGCACATCAACCAGTTGTGCTTGCGCGTGAAGATCACGGCCTGCTCGGCCATGCCCGCGTGCTTGTCGGCCAAGTCGTCCATGCCGAACCAGGCCGCCGCCGTGCTGGCCAGGATCAGCGGCACCCAGATGAAGCCGGCGTTCTGCAGCCACATCGGCCCCTGTGCCGTGGGCTGCGCGGGCCCGGCGAACACACCGAAGACCCCGGCGCTGATGGCCAGCGGCACCAACATCTGGACCAGCGCCACGCCCAGGTGTCCCAGGCCGGCATTCAGGCCCAGCGCAGTGCCTTGGCGGCTGCTGGGAAAGAAGAAGCTGATGTTGGCCATCGAGCCGGCGAAGTTGCCTCCGCCCAGGCCACACAGCAGCGCCAGCACCACCATCCACTCGAAGGGCGTACTCGGGTCCTGCACCGCCAGGCCGATGCCGACGGCGGGCAGCAGCAGGCTGGCGGTGGCCAGCGTGGTGAAGCGGCGGCCGCCAATCATCGGCACCGCGAACGCGTAGAAGATGCGAAGGGTGGCGCCGCACAGAGCCGGCAGCGCGGTCAGCCAGAACAGCTGGTTGGTGCTGTAGCGAAAGCCTGCGGCAGGCAGATGCACCACCACCACCGACCACAGCATCCACACCGCGAAGGCCAGCGCCAAGGCAGGAATCGACAGCCACAGGTTGCGCCGAGCCACCGCGTGACCGGAGCGGTCCCAGAAACCGCGGTCCTCGGGGTTCCAGTCCTGGATGATCGTCATGGCGGTCATGGTGTGGACGGTGACTGAGCTCGCTCGCGTGCCCCGGCGTCAGGGGTTCTTCACGTAGGCATTGCCACGCAAATAGAACCACCAGTTCAGCACCAGGCAGACGGCATAGAAGATCGCGAAGCCGTACATCGCGTACTGGGGTGTGCCGGCCTTGATCTGCGCGCCGATGACCACCGGCGCGATGAAGGCGCCGTAGGCCGCGATGGCCGACGTCCATCCCAGCACCGGTCCGGCCTGGGTGCGGTCGAAGATGACGCCGATGGTGCGGAAGGTGCTGCCGTTGCCGATGCCGCTGGCGAAGAACAGCACCATGAACAGCCCCAGGAACATCGGGAAGTACTGTTCGGGCGTGGCAGAGCCGTAGGCCTGCATCATCACGTAGCCCACCCACACCGAGGCGATGGCCATCACCACCGAGATCACCTGGGTGACGATGGAGCCGCCCACCTTGTCGGAGATCCAGCCCCCCAGCGGGCGCACGGCGGCGCCGACGAAGGGGCCGATCCACGCGTAGGTCAGTGCCGACGGTGCGTTTGGGTTCTTCAGCGCGTGCTGCATCACGCCGTTGGCATCCGGGATGTGCTGGAAGCCGAAGATCACCGTGATGGCCAGCGGCAACGCCATCGAGAAGCCGATGAAGGAACCGAAGGTGACGATGTACAGAGCGGTCAGCGACCAGGTGTGCTTGTTGCTGAAGATCGCGAACTGCTTCTTCACGCCCTCCTTCATCTCGCCGAAGGCCGCCAGCTTCATCATGCCCAGGGCCAGCAGCACGTCCAGCGGAATGGCCACCCACATGCTCAGCAGCCCCAGGCCGGTGGGCTTGGGCAGGTACAGGTAGAGCATGAAGATCGCGGGCACGAAGGCCAGCGTGTACAGGTAGGTGATCTTGGCGAAGGCCACGATCGGGCTGCCTGTGGCCGGCGACACCGTCTTCAGGTTGTTCATGCCCCACCAGCACAGCACCGACAGCGGCACCAGCGACAGCACCCACGCGAAGCCGGCGTTCTGGATCCATGTGGGCGTGCCTGCGGCGATCTTGCCGAAGATCCAGCCGCTGTCTTTCGCCAGCGTCATCGGCTCGCCGCCGAAGGCACCGAACAGGCCCACCGTCATCACCAGCGGAATGACGATCTGCATCGTCGTCACGCCGAAGTTGCCCAGGCCGGCGTTCAGGCCAAGTGCCGTGCCCTGCAGCCGCTTCGGGAAGAAGGTGCTGATGTTGGACATCGAGCTGGCGAAGTTGCCGCCGCCCACGCCCGACCACAACGCCATCAGCTGGAAGGCCCACAGCGGCCAGTCCTTGTGCTGCAGCACGACGCCGGTGCCGATGGCCGGCGCCAGCAGCATCGCCGTGGTCAGGAAGATGGTGTTGCGCCCGCCGGCCAGTCGGATGAGGAAGGAGGCCGGGATGCGCATGGTGGCGCCCGAGATGCCGGCGATCGCCGTCAGCGTGAAGAGCTCAGCCTGGGTGAAAGGGAAGCCCAGGTTGAGCATCTGCACCGTGATGATTCCCCACATGCCCCAGACCGCGAAGCCGCACAGCAGCGCGGGCACCGAGATCCAGAGGTTTCGGTAGGCGATCTTCTTGCCCGTGCTGTTCCAGAAGGTCTCGTCCTCCGGGCGCCAGTCGGTGATGTCAGGGCCTGGGGAGGGGTTCAAAGCGGCCTTGGAGCCCGCCGACGTCGTGGCACTCATTGCATGTTCTCCTTGTGCCTTCAGCGCGCGAAGCTGCGCGACAGCGGCGAGACGGGCGCGTTCTGGCCCATCATTTCGGTGCGGCGCACCTCGGTCCAGTACATCCAGATCAGCGAGACCCAGACAACGCCGTACATCAACATGAAGGCGCTGGAGCGGATGCCGGTCAGGTCCATCAGCGCGCCGAACATGATCGGCAGCACGAAGCCGCCCAAGCCGCCGGCCAGGCCGACGATGCCGCTGACGGTGCCGATGTTCCCGGGGTAGTCGTCGCCGATGTACTTGAAGACGCTGGCCTTGCCGAAAGCCCAGGCAATGCCCAGGATGAACATCAGCGCGGTGAACAGATACACGTTCAGGCCCACGTGAAAGGTCTTCGGGCCGTTCACGGTGAGCACAGTGAAGTCGGTCTGCGGGTAACTCAGCAGGAACAGGCACACCCAGCTCACCCACAGCACCCACCAGGTCACCTGGTGTGCGCCGAACTTGTCAGAGAGGATGCCGCCGACGGCGCGCAGCACGCCGCCGGGCAGGCTGAAGCAGGCGGCCAGCAGCGCGGCGGTCTGGATCGACAGGCCGAACTCGCCCACGTAGTACTGCACCATCCACAGCGCCAGCGCGACGTAGCCGCCGAAGACGATGCTGTAGTACTGGCAGTACTTCAGCACCTTGGGGTCCTTCAACATCTTCAGCTGGTCCGTGAACTTCACGTTCGACGGCACCAGGTGCTTGGGGTCGCTGCTGCTGCCCAACCAGAACAGGATCACCGTGCCCAGCATCACCGCGGCATAGACCTGTGGCACCAGCGTCCACCCGCCGATGGCCAGCAGCACGGGCGCGGCGAACTTGTTGACGGCAGAGCCGGAGTTGCCGGCACCGTACACCCCCATAGCCATGCCCTGACGGGCCTTGGGGAACCAGCGCGCCACATACGGGGTGCCAACGGAGAACGAGCCACCCGCCAACCCCACGAACAGGCCGATGACCAGGAAGTGCCAGTAGGCGGTGGCGTAGCTCATCAGCCAGATGGCGGGCACGGTGGCCGTCATCAGCAGTGTCATCACGATGCGGCCACCATATCGGTCGGTCCAGATGCCCAGGGGCACGCGAATCAGCGAGCCGGTGAGCACCGGCGTGGCAGTCAACAGACCGAACTCCGTGGCGTTCAGTCCCAGCGTCTTCTTCAGCGGAATGCCGATGACGCCGAACATCATCCACACCATGAAGCACACGGTGAAGGCGATGGTGCTGACGATGAGCACGGACCACGCCTGGCGTGGGATGGGGATGGAGTGGGTGGCCATGGAGCGGACTCGTCTTGGGTTTGACGAGACTGTCCGCCGGCACCGCCTTCGTGAACATCAGCACGGTGGCTACGCGCACCGCGGCAGAAGAACGATGGCGCGCGGCCAGGACATAGTTCTGAAGAACTACGCCGGGGCCCTTTGGTTCAGAACTTGACCTGGGTCAACGTCAACGGCTTGCGCCCTCGCCCAGACTGAACCGGAATAGGCTGCCTCCACCGACCATGTCCCCTGAAACCGCCCGGCAGGTCAGTGCCCTGATCGACCGCATCCAAACGCAGTTCCATGAAGGCCACCGCCGGGCACTGCCCGAGCTACTGGCCATGGCCGCGACGGTTGAGGCGCGCGGCATCGACGACGGCCTCGTTGATGAACTGCGCGCGATCGGCAACGCGCTCGAACAGCACATGTTCAAGGAGGAGATGCGGCTGTTTCCGATGATGGAGCAAGGCGGCAACACGTTGATCGGGCTGCTGATCGAGGACTTGCATCGCGAACATGTCGCACATGAGCACGCCATGGACGCTCTCCGCGCGCACCTTTGCACGCTGACCGAAGCTCACGGCACGGACCTGGCGCTCCATCGGCTGATTCGAGGCCTCGACGACCTGGCCTGTCAGCTGGCACTGCACATCCGGGCAGAAGACGAGGAACTGTTTCCGCTCTTCGCAACGCCTCCATCTCCGGGCTCCCCTTCGACATTCAACCCGCCGTCGCCCGCGACCTCTACCTCATGAATTCGACCCCACCGCAGTCATCCGCCTCCCTGCCGGCAACGGACTCCGCATCAGCCACCACTGACCCGGCCCGCACGGCCTTGCTGGACGCGCTCAACGAACTGTTGGAGGCCGAGCGTGCCGGTGCCCGCGTTGCGATGGAGACGGGACGGTCGATCACCGACCCCGAGCTCGCGGCATTGGTGGAAGACATCCACAAGGACGAGGTCCGCTGGTGCAGCATGCTCATGCGCACGATCAAATCCTTGGGGGCCACACCCTCCAGCGCGACCGGTGCGTTCCATGGCAAGGCGATGGCCATCGCCGATCTGGACGAGCGATTGAAGTTTCTGAACCGAGGCCAAGCCTGGGTGACCCGCAAGCTCCAGGCCCTGATTCCGCAGGTCGACGACGCACGGGCACGCGCCGACTTGACGGACATGCTGCAGGCCCATCACCAGAACATCAGCCGGGTGGAGGACCGATTCACAGCGCCCGCCACTTTGGAGCCCCAGACGGAACCGCAGGCCGAAGCGTCACCCGTGCCCACCGAGCCGGATGCGCTGATCGAGTTCATCCTGACGCGCTTCCACGAGGTCCATCGTCGGCAGCTTCCAGAGTTGATTCAGCTCTCGGCCAAGGTCGAGGCCGTGCACGCGGGCCACGCCGAGACGCCGCGGGGCTTGACCGATCTTCTGACGTCGATGCACAGCGAGTTGCTGGCGCACATGGAGAAGGAGGAGACGATCCTCTTTCCGATGCTGGCGCGGGGCGGCAGTTCGTTCGTGACCCACCCGATCTGCGTCATGATGTCCGAGCATGAGGAACATGCTCAGAGGCTCGCGCAGTTGATGGCCTTGACTCATCAAGCGACGCCGCCCGGCGATGCCTGCCGCACCTGGGTCCAGCTTTGCACGGCAACGAGGCAGTTCGCCGAGGACTTGGAGGCGCACATCCAGTTGGAGAACAGGGTGCTGTTCCCGCAATTCGACAAGTCGCTGGTCCAAGAGCGGCCAGGGGCTGAGCGGTGAACAAGCGGTTTCCGATGAATCCTGCCCACCCCGAGCGCGTCTGCTGGGGCTGCGACCGGTATTGCTCGACGGACGCCTTGGTTTGCGGTAACGGCAGCGTGGCGACGCTGCATCCCGCCGAGCTCTTTGGTGAGGACTGGATGAACTTCGGCATGGACGCACGGACTCCACCACCCACGAGCTTGCCGGACAACGCTTCTTCCGAGCCAGCGGCAAAGGCTTGAGCTGTGTCCGTCCAGCCGTTCGATCTCGGGCAAGGTCTCCGAAAGTCCGGGGCATGACGCTGGACGCATGCGCGCTTTCCTCTAGCGGCCGGCAACGTCGGCTGTTTCACGGTTGCCATCGAGGAACGGCCTTCGAAATTGAGGTCACACGCATCGACACGAGTCCTGGAAGTCACCTCGTGATCGTCATTCGCGGCTCACCTGGCGATTTGCAGCCGCGTGTGGTGGAGTACGTCACCGATGACGTAACGCTCGAGGCCGCCCTCGGTACAGCCCAGCAGATCGCACGAGAGTTCATCGACAGGCAATGGGCCTGACGGTCCACCGTGGGCGTACCTCACCAGTTTGGCCCAGGGAACTTGCTCCGCCGCGTGCGCCATGATGCTCATCTGGCGTCCAGGAACTTTGGCCCAGCCCATTGACCAATCGGGACAGGGTCATGCGCCGCACAGGCTCAAGGAGCCGACAAACGATGAAGAACGCTCTGGAGGGGAACCGTTGGCTGCTGTGGCTGGGGCTGCAGCGCCAGACCGTGGATGCGCGCGAGCGCGCCCGCGATGTGCTGGGCGCCATGCTCGGCCTGTGGGTGGCTGGCGCGCTCACGTGGTGGGGGTGGGGCGCGACCTCGCCGTGGCTGGCCGCGACGATGGGCGCGTCGGCGGTGCTGCTGTTCGCGGTCCCGAGCAGTCCTCTGGCCCAGCCCTGGCCGGTGATGGTGGGCAACGTGATGTCAGCCCTCGTGGGCGTCGCGGTCTTCCGGTGGCTGGGGCCCACGCCCGCAGCCGCCGCTTTGGCAGCAGGCTTGGCGCTGGCCCTGATGTTTCCCTTGCGCTGCGTCCACCCGCCCGGCGGCGCCGTGGCCATCACAGCCGTGCTGGGCCAGGCCGCGGTGCATGACCTGGGGTTCGGCTTCGCGCTGGTGCCTGTGGCGGTCAATTCGGCCTTGCTGCTGGTCGTGGCGCTGGCCTGGCGGCGGCTGACACGGCCTGCGCCCGTGCACGCGCCGGTGGTCCACGGCAGCCGGCACAGCACTGCGGATCCCGCGCCACAGGATCGCGTGGGTCTGACCACCGCGGACCTTGACGCCGCGCTGCGCGACTTCAACCAGTTGGTCGATATCGATCGGGATGCGCTCGAAACCCTGCTGCGCCAGGCCCAGATGCAGGCGTGGCAGCGGCGCTTCGGCAGCGTGCGCTGCGCGGACATCATGTCGCGCGACATCGTGTCGGTGGAGTTCGCCACGCCACTCGAAGAGGCCTGGGCTCTGCTGCATCGGCACCGCATCCGCGCCCTGCCGGTGGTGGACCGGGCCCGCAGGGTGATCGGCGTGGTGACGCTGGTCGACTTCCTCAAGCAGGCCCGGCTCGACCCGCGGGATCACCGCAGCCTGGGGCAACGAGTCCGGCAACTGTTGGCCCCGACGCCGGGCGACTACTCGGACAAGGCGGAAGTGGTGGGCCAGATCATGAGCAGCCCGGTGCAGACTGCCGACGAACAGGAGTCCGTCGTCGAATTGGTGCCTCGCCTGTCGGACCAGGGCCTGCACCACGTGCCGGTGGTGGATGGCGAACGCCGCCTATCGGGCATGGTCACGCAGTCCGATTTGGTGGCGGCGCTGTACCGGTCGCAGTCTGCTGGCCACCAGGTGTGAGCGGCGTCTGCGCAGCCGATCAGGCGTCCGGTATCGCCGAAGAACTTTCAGCGCGCGCCTCCGGCCCGGCGCGGCGCCTCGCAACTGAGCGCAGGTTGCAGGGCACTCGGGCGTACCTGCGGCGACAGTCGCACGGGAATCCAACGCCACAGGTCCAGGGGTGTTTTCGGCCCAAGGCGGCCGCCGTTCGTGATTTCTGCTGTCGAGAGGCAGGCAAGCTACCTGCCGGCATTTCGCCGCTCCTTTGTCCTTCGGCCCTGTGCCGTTACTCATGCAACTACAATAGTGTCATGAAAAGAGACAGCCGCCTTTCAGGCGTCTTGCACTGCCTGCTCCACATGGCCGAGCTCGGCCGGCCCGCGACGTCGGAGTGGCTCGCCCAAGCCATGCAGACAAACCCCGTGGTCATCCGCCGGCTGATGGCGGGCCTGCGCGACGCCGGCTTCGTGGCCTCCGCCAAGGGGCACGGCGGCGGGTGGCTCGTGTCCTGTTCGCTTGAGCACATCACGCTGCGCGACATCCACGAAGCCTTGGGCGCCCCGGAATTGCTGGCCGTGGGTCACCGGGAGGAAAGCCCCGGCTGCCTGGTGGAGCAAGCGGTCAACGCCGCGCTGGAGCAGGCCTATCGGGACGCGGAGGCCGTGCTGCTCGCGCGACTGGGCTCCGTCAGCCTTGCCGCACTTGCGCGCGACTTCCACCGGCGGCTTGTAGCCACCGGCCGTTCACTCGCGGAGGTATCCCATGACGTTTGATGTTGCCATCGTGGGAGGCAGTTTTGCAGGCATGTCCGCCGCCCTGCAATTGGCACGCGCTCGCCGGCGTGTTGCCGTGTTCGACAGTGGCTTGCGGCGCAACCGCTTTGCCACCACCTCCCACGGGTTTCTGGCGCAGGATGGCCGGGCGCCAGAATCGATCGTGGCCGATGCGCGCATGCAGCTCGCTGCGTATCCCACCGTCCAGTGGTTCGAAGGCGCGGTCACCGCAGTCTCGGGCATCCAGGATGCGTTCGCGGTGCAAGCCGGAAACGCCTCGCAGCACGCACGTCGGATCATCCTTGCCATGGGCGTGGCGGATGCCCTGCCCGCGATTCCCGGCCTGGCCGACCGCTGGGGCCGCACGGTGTTCCACTGCCCCTACTGCCACGGCTACGAGCTGCAGCAAGGCCGCATCGGCGTGATCGCCACGAGCCCCGCATCCTTGCATCAGGCTCAGCTCCTGCCCGAATGGGGCAGCGTCACCTTTTTCCTCAATGGTGCGGTGTCGCTGGGTGAGGACGAGAGGCGGATGCTCGCCGCGCGCGGCGTGACGGTGGATGCAACGCCGATCGCGGGCATCGTCGACGAGGCTCGCGTCGTGCTGGCGGACGGGCGAAGCGAGGCGTTCGCCGGCCTGTTCACGACGAGTCTCACCAAGCCCGCCTCGCCGCTGGCCGCGCAACTGGGCTGCGACCACGAAGAAGGACTGCTCGGGCCCTTCATCCGGACTGACGCAATGAAGGCAACGTCGGTGCCGGGCGTGTTCGCCTGCGGCGACCTCGCGCGAGCCACGGGCAACGTGGCGCTGGCGGTGGGAGACGGTGCGCTGGCGGGAACTGCGGTACACGCCTCGCTCGTCTTTCACCACTGAGCCCTTGGCATGCAGGACAAGCACGCGCCCTTCACGGACCCGGCCGCAGTCGCGTCCTACGCAAGGGACACCCCGCGCAAGGTGCCCGGCCTCGCCGATCTCCATCGCATGGCCATGCTGCTGCTGGCCGAGCAAGCACCGGCGGCAGCTCATGTGCTCGTCGTTGGCGCCGGCGGCGGGCTGGAGCTCGCGTCCCTGGCCACGGCACAGCGGGACTGGCGGTTCACCGGCGTGGACCCGTCACCCGCGATGCTGGATCTGGCGCGCCAGGCCGCGGCGCCTTTCGCGCAGCGGATTCACCTCGTGCAGGGGCTCGTCGACCAGGCACCCGCGGGGCCTTTCGACGGCGCCACCTGCCTGCTCACGTTGCACTTCCTGGATCGCGGCGAACGGCTGCGAACGCTGCGGGAGATCCATCGCCGGATGCAACCAGGCGCACGCCTGGTCGTGGCCCATCACGCGCCGCCCGAAGGAAACGCCGAGCGGTGGATGGCGCGATCGGTTGCTTTCGGCGCCGATGGAAATTCTGATACAGCGAAAACAGCTGCCGTCGGCAAGCTGATGACCCAGCGCCTGCCACTGCTGACGCCGCGCGAGGAAGAAGAACTGCTGCGTGACGCCGGCTTCGTCGACGTGGAGCTGTTCTATGCAGCTTTCTCGTTCCGCGGCTGGGTGGGTACCAAGGGCTGAGTGGCCATGCCCGGTCTTGCGCGCAGTCCTGTGGTCGCTTCCAGCAGGGGCTTGGCAGTGCGGCCGTCTCGCGGGGGTTGGCGGATCCGCTTCAGGTCATTTCAATCGACGCCCTGCGGCGGTCACGTCGGATCCGCCCAGATCTTGTCAGCCCAGCAGCAATTGAATACTGTGCTCCCAGCAATGCGTCAATGCATCCACGCTGACCAGCAAAGCCTCGCCACAGAGCACCAGAGACGCCATCTCGCCGGTCTGCAAGGCCAGCACCATGTCAGCCCAACGCTCGACCGCAGCCTGGTGCGCGGTGGCAATGTCGGCCGAACCCAGCGGCAGCGCCGCCAACTCCGACAAGGTGCTGGCAAACACCGAGACCAGCGCCGCCGCTTCTGCAGACCCGCCCGCATCAGACCGGCCAGGCGCCGACACCCCCAGCTGGTTCAGCAAGCCGAGCTTCACCAGCCGCTGTGCGCGCATGCGCTGACGCCCGCACAGGTTGACCACCCGCAGGATCGGGCTGCTGGAGCCGGCCTGCAGGCTGCCGGCCAGCGCTTCGGCTTGCGCGAGTGCGAACTCGGCTGTTTCATCGGCCCGCTTCAGGCTGCCCAGGTCCAGCCGCTCGTCAAGACTTGACTTCAACGTGAGCCACGCCTTGTCGGTCTCGTCCAGCGTGTGACGGGCGGCCTCTGGCAGAGGCAATCGGTCGAGGCCGTCCAGGATGTCTCGCGCCCGCCGCAGCGCTTCGGCCTGTACACGGCGGGCCGCGGGCGGATCGATGCGGGCCAGCCTCTGTGCCGCAGCCGCAACGCAGCGCTGCGACAACCAGCGCAGTTGACCTGCGCGGTTCACCGCCTCCGACCAGATGGCCGCATCCACCACCGCGCGCGCCATGTCGGCCAAAGGCAGACGGGTCTGCATGGCACCGCTGCGCAGGAACGCAAACGCGTCGTCCTCGGTCATGCCCTGCGCGGCCATCAGCAGCCCCTTCGCGCGCGCGACTACGCGCTGCTCCGCCAACTGGTCCTGCAGGCTGGCAATGCGCTGCCGTTGGGCCTGCTCCCTGCGGTGCGCGGCCTGGGCAAAGGCCAGGGCCAGCACCCAGTCGGCCGGGGCCACGGCGTCCGCATCGGGCAACCAGTGGTGCGCACCGCTGTCCGCCAGGCGCGAGGACAGGGCTTCGGTTGGCTGGTCGTCAGGCTGGCCGACCAGCAGCAAGGGCACATCCCAGGCCGCGGGCGTTTCCAGTTGGAGATCCGCATTCCGACGAGTGCAGGCCCTGAGGTGCCAGATGATGGCCTGTGGTGCGCACCAGGTGCTGCAGTGCACCATTTGAGTGCCATTACCGAGGTGTCGGACCTCGGTCGCGGCATCCCGCAGGGCAGCCCTAAGTGCCAGGGCCGCCTCTTCGTCAGCCACGAGAGCGAGCCAGTTTTCGATGGGCGGTTCGGTGCACACCAGGGCACTGTATCGGACGAGAAGATGCCCGATGCCCAGCCAGCGTCCAAGAGTGGCCCGACTCTTGCTGCGGTCCCCATGTGGCGCATCGACGCGCCACCCGCGTGAAGCGCCGTGCAAGGCGCCTGACTCACGCAGACACCGCCTGTTCAGGTGGTGAGCCCTCTTCCATTCCTTGCCAGTTGTCCAGCCCACGCCCGGCGCCGGGTCGCGGCTCGACATCGGCCTTGATCCCAGGCGCAGCGCACCATGAAAAAACTCAAGCTCGTGATGGTCGGCAACGGCATGGCCGGTGTGCGCACGCTCGAAGAGCTGCTGAAGATCGCGCCCGATCTCTACGACATCACCGTCTTCGGCGCCGAGCCCCACCCCAACTACAACCGCATCCTGCTGAGCCCGGTGCTGGCGGGCGAACAGACGATCGAGCAGATCATCCTGAATCCGCTGTCCTGGTATGCCGAGCATGGCATCACGCTGCACCTGGGCAAGACGGTGGCCAGCATCGACCGCATCAAGCGCCGAGCGGTGGCCGAAGACGGCACCGAAGCGGCGTACGACCGCCTTCTGGTGGCCACAGGATCGAACCCGTTCATCCTGCCCGTGCCCGGCAAGGACCTGGCCGGTGTGATCGCCTACCGCGACATCGCCGACACGCAGACGATGATCGACACGGCCAAGACGCACAAACACGCCGTCGTCATCGGTGGCGGCCTGCTGGGCCTGGAAGCCGCCAACGGCCTGATGCTGCGAGGCATGCAGGTCACCGTGGTGCACGTGATGGACACGCTGATGGAGCGGCAGCTCGACGACACCGCGGGCCAGATGCTGCAGCAGTCGCTGGCGCAACGCGGCCTGCACTTCGAGATGGGCGCCCACACCGCTGCCTTGCTGGGCAACGAGGCAGGTCGCGTGCGCGCGGTGCAGTTCAAGGACGGCCGCGAGATCCCGGCCGACCTGGTGGTGATGGCCGCCGGCATCCGCCCCAACACGGCGCTGGCCGAGCGCGCCGGCCTGCTGTGCAACCGCGGCATCACCGTCACCGACACCCTGCAGACGGTGACCGACCCGCGCATCTACGCGGTGGGCGAATGTGCGGCGCACCGCGGCATCGCCTACGGCCTGGTGGCGCCGCTGTTCGAGCAGGGCAAGGTCTGCGCCACGCACCTGGCCGAATTCGGCATCGGCCGCTACACCGGCAGCCAGACCAGCACCAAGTTGAAGGTCACCGGCATCGACCTGTTCTCGGCTGGCAACTTCAGCGGCGGCGCAGGCACCGAGCAGATCGTGATGTCCGACCCGCAGGCCGGGGTCTACAAGAAGCTGGTGATCCAGAACGACCAGCTGGTGGGCGCCTGCCTGTATGGCGACACGGTGGACGGCAGCTGGTACTTCAAGCTGCTGCGCGAGGGCCGCAAGATCGCAGACATCCGCACCAAGCTGCTGCACGGCGAAAGCAACATCGGCGACGTGGGCCACCAGGGTCACAACAAGGCGGCCGCCATGGCCGACAGCGACGAGGTCTGCGGCTGCAACGGCGTTACCAAGGGCAGCATCTGCAAGGCCATCAAGGACAAGGGCCTGTTCACGCTGGAAGAGGTGCGCAAGCACACCAAGGCCAGCGCCAGTTGCGGCAGTTGCACCGGGCTGGTTGAACAGCTTCTGATGTTCACCGCCGGCGGTGACTACTCGGCCACGCCCAAGAAGAAGGCGATGTGCGCCTGCACCGAGCTGAGCCATCAGGACGTGCGCGACGCCATCTTTGCCGAGCACCTGACCAGCCTGGACGCGGTGTTCACCACGCTGAACTGGCACACCCCCAACGGCTGCGCCAGCTGCCGTCCGGCGCTGAACTACTACCTGATCAGCAGCTGGCCCAAGGAAGCGAAGGACGACCCGCAAAGCCGCTACATCAACGAGCGCAGCCACGCCAACATCCAGAAAGACGGCACCTACAGCGTGATTCCACGCATGTGGGGCGGCGAGACGACGGCTGACGAACTGCGCCGCATTGCCGATGCGGTGGACAAGTACAAGATCCCCACCGTCAAGGTGACGGGCGGCCAGCGCATCGACCTGCTGGGCGTGAAGAAGGAAGACCTGGTCAATGTCTGGAAGGACATCGGCATGCCCAGCGGCCACGCCTACGCCAAGGCGCTGCGCACCGTGAAGACCTGCGTGGGCAGCGAGTGGTGCCGCATGGGCACGCAGGACAGCACGCAGATGGGCAAGGACCTGGAGCGTGCGATGTGGCGCATGTACGCGCCGCACAAGGTGAAGTTCGCGGTCAGCGGCTGCCCGCGCAACTGCGCCGAGGCCGGCATCAAGGACGTGGGCATCATCGGTGTGGACAGCGGCTGGGAGATGTATGTCGCGGGCAACGGCGGCATCAAGACCGAGGTGGCGCACTTCTTCACCAAGCTGAAGACCGCCGAAGAGGTGCTCGAGTACACGGGCGCCTTCATGCAGCTGTACCGCAAGGAAGGCTGGTACCTGGAACGCACGGTGCACTACGTGGGCCGCGTGGGCCTGGATCACGTGAAGAAGCGCATCCTGGACGACGCAGCAGGTCGCAAGGCCCTGTGGGCCGAGCTGCAGGCCGCGCTGTACGGCGAACCCGACCCCTGGTTCGAACACGACAAGGCGGCGGTGGACACCCGGCAGTTCGTGCCGATCAAGGTGGTCGCCTGAAACGCAGAGCCCGCACGACAAATCTCACCAACGCCCCGCCATGAGCACCGACACCAAGATCACCGACCCCTGGGTTTCCATCTGCCACATCGACGACATCCCTGTGCTGGGATCGCGCCGCGTCGAGCGCCCCCAAGGTGCTGCGGTGGCACTGTTTCGCACCGGCACCGATGCCGTGTTCGCACTGCTGGACCGCTGCCCGCACAAGGGCGGGCCGCTGAGCCAGGGCATCGTCTTCGGCGAACGCGTGGCATGCCCGCTGCACAACTGGAGCATCGGCTTGTGTGATGGCGTGGCCGCCGCGCCGGACGAAGGCTGCACACCCCGTTTTGCTGTGCAGGTGTTGAGCGGCCAGGTGCACCTGGACCGCCGCGAACTGGCGACGCTGGGCACCGACTTGCCGCTGCCCGTGGCCGGGCCGGCACGCCGCGGGCAACCTTGCTGAACGGCAGACGCTGCTTCGCCGCGCCCGCACCCTGCACAACATGACGCACAGCCCGGTTCCCATGGCCGACTACCTGCGCGTCATCGGCCGCGGAAAGGACGGTGCGCGCTCGCTCAACCGCACGCAGTCGCAGGACCTGATGGCCCGTCTGCTGGCCGGACAGCTCAGCGACCTTGAGAAGGGCGGCTTCGCCCTGGCCATGCGCATCAAGGGTGAGAGCGCCGAAGAGTTGCTCGGCTTCACGGCCGCCGTACAGGACAGCCTGCCTGCGGTGTCCGCACAGATCGCCCGCCTCGGTGCCGGTGCCGTGGTCGTGCTGCCCAGCTACAACGGCGCCCGCAAGCTGCCTAACCTGACGCCGCTGCTGGCCTTGTTGCTGGCCCAGGAAGGTGTTCCGGTGCTGGTGCACGGCATCACCGAAGATACGCACCGCACCACCAGCGCCCAGGTCTTCGACGCGCTGGGCATGCCCGCCGCGCACACCGCCGCCGATGTGGCCGACCGCTGGGCACAACGCCTGCCAGCCTTCATGCCGCTGCGCACGCTGCACCCCGCGTTGGCCGACCTGCTGGCCCTGCGTGCCACGCTGGGCGTGCGCAATTCGGGGCACACCCTGGCCAAGCTGCTGCTGCCGGTGCCGGATGCGCTGCGGGTGGTGAACCACACCCACCCCGAGTACGCCACCAGCCTGGCCATGTTCCTCGCGCAGAGCCGGGCTACTGCGCTGCTGATGCGTGGCACCGAAGGCGAGCCCGTGGCCGACGCCCGGCGCTTGCCGGCCATGAAGTGCTACCTGAACGGCGATCTGGACACCACGCTGACTGAGGATGCACAGAGCGGCCCGCTGGCCAGCCTGCCCGACCTGCCCACGGCCATCGACCCCGGCGCCACCGCCTGCGCCATCCAGGCGATGTTGTCGGGCGCCTTGCCGCTACCGACTCCGATCGCTCGGCAGATGCAGTGCCTGCTGGCGCTGCGCAGCGCCTTGAAGTGAAACCTTGGAAGCACACCCATGACCACGCCCCAGCCGCACCATGCCGCACCCACCGTCTACCTGGTAGGCGCCGGCCCGGGCGACCCTGAGCTGCTGACCCTGAAGGCTGTGCGCGTGCTGCGCGCCGCCACCGTGATCCTGGTCGACGACCTGGTGGGCGAACAACTGCTGGCCGCCGTTCTGGACTCCGCTGCAACGGCGCCGCGCATCGTGCACGTGGGCAAGCGCGGCGGCTGCGCGTCCACGCCGCAGCACTTCATCTGCAAGCTGCTGGTGCGCGAGGCACTGGCCGGTGAACGGGTCGTGCGGCTCAAGGGCGGCGACCCGCTGGTCTTCGGCCGTGCCGGCGAAGAATTGGCCGCGCTGCGCGCCGCCGGAGTGCCGGTGGAGGTGGTCAACGGCATCACCTCGGGCCTCGCCGCCGTCAACGCACTCGGCACCGGCTGGACCGACCGGCAGGCCGGCGCTCAAGGGGTGCTGCTCGTCACAGGACATCCGCAACCCGGCAGCCAGGGGCCCGACTGGGACGCCATCGCCGCCGTGGCGGCCAGCGGCATCACCCTGGTGGTCTACATGGGCGTGCAGCGCGCGCCCGAGATCGTGTCGGCATTGCGCCGCCACCTGCCAGCCAGCCTGCCTGCCGCCGCCGTGCAGCACGCCAGCACGGCGCGCGAGCGCAGCACCCTGGCCACGCTGGTCACGCTGCAAGGCGCCATGGCCCATGCAGGCATCGGCAGTCCGGCGGTGCTGGTCATCGGTCGCGTGCTTGCTGCCAGCCAGGCCTCTGCACTGGCTGCCCAGGCCATGGCTGCAGCCTGACCCTTTCGACAAATCGCTCACCTTTCGCCATCCACGCACAGGAATCCACATGTCCTATCTAGCACCCTCAGAATTTGTCTCCAAGATGGTCGACGCCGGCGAGTCCAAGCTGCTGATGTCCACCAAGGACACATTGATCCGCGCCTACATGGCCGGAGCCATCCTGGCGTTGGCCGCAGCATTTGCCGTGACCGTCACCGTCCAGACGGGCAATCCGCTGATTGGCGCGCTGTTGTTTCCGGTCGGCTTCTGCATCCTCTATCTGCTGGGATTCGACCTGCTGACCGGCGTGTTCACGCTCGCCCCGCTGGCGGTATTCGACAAGCGCCCCGGCGCCACCTGGGCAGGCGTCATGCGCAACTGGACGCTCGTGTTCTTCGGCAACTTCGCAGGTGCAATGACGGTGGCGGTGTTCATGGCCATCATCTTCACCAACGCCTTCACCGAAGCGCCCAACGCCGTAGGCCAGAAGATCGGGCATATCGGCGAGGGTCGCACGGTGGGCTATGCGGCCCACGGCGCCGCAGGCATGCTCACGCTGTTCATCCGTGCCGTGATGTGCAACTGGATGGTCTCCACCGGCGTGGTCGCGGCCATGATGTCGACCAGCGTCTCGGGCAAGGTCATCGCCATGTGGATGCCGATCCTGGTGTTTTTCTACATGGGCTTCGAGCACAGCATCGTCAACATGTACCTGTTCCCGTCGGGCCTGATGCTCGGTGGCAAGTTCACCTTCATGGACTACATGCTGTGGAACGAGATTCCCACGGTGCTGGGCAACTTGGTGGGTGGCCTGACCTTCGTGGGCGCGACGCTGTACTCCACGCACTACAAGCAGGCACCCAAGCGCCTGGCCTGAAGCTGCCTGCCAGAACCCAACCCGGCACGACCGCGCAATGACTGGAACTCTGCGCATCGACATCGGCCAGCACTCCGAGGCGGGTCGCAAGCCGCTGAACCAGGACTTCCACGGCGCGGTGGTGCCCAAGGATGCCTTGCTGGCCACCAAAGGTGTGGTGCTGGCGCTGGCCGACGGCATCAGTAGCAGCCCGGTCAGCCAGGTGGCCAGCGCCGCCGCGGTGCGCGGTTTCCTGGAGGACTACTACCTCACTTCAGAGACCTGGCCGGTGCGCCGCGCCGCGCAGCGCGTGTTGCAGGCCACCAATTCCTGGCTGCACGCGCAAACCCAGCGCGGCGAAGGCCGCTTCGACAAGAACCGCGGCCACGTATGCACCTTCAGCGCGCTGGTCTTCAAAGGCCGCGAGGCGCACCTGCTGCACGTGGGGGACACCCGCATCTACAGGCTGCACCCTCAGGCACTGGAGCAGCTGACCGAAGACCACCGGGTGCGGCTGTCGGAAACCGAGAGCTACCTCGGCCAGGCCCTGGGCATGAGCCCTGCACTCGAGATCGACTACCAGCACTGGGCGGTCGATCCCGGCGAGATCTACCTGCTGGCCACCGACGGCGTGTACGACCACCTGGACGCTGCCGCCGTGCACGCCGCGCTGGCGGCGCATGGCACCGACCTCGACGCGGCAGCCCGGTCCCTGGTGCAGCTGGCCTTGGACCGCGGCAGCGCCGACAACCTGACCTTGCAACTGGCGCGGGTGGCTGCATTGCCGGCCAAGCCGGCCGAACAAATGCTGGCCCACCAGGCGACGCTGGCGCTGCCACCGGCCCTGCAGCCGCGCATGCGCTTCGACGGCTACACCATCGTGCGCGAACTGCATGCCAGCGTACGCAGCCACATCCACCTGGCCATCGACGACGGGACCGGGCAGCAGGTGGTGCTGAAGTCCCCGTCGGTCGACCTGCGCGAGCAGGCGGCCTACCTGGACCGCTTCATGCTCGAAGAGTGGGTGGCACGCCGTCTGGACAGTGCGCATGTGCTCAAGCCCTGCGCCAACAACCGGCCGCGACAGCACCTGTACGTGGCCATGGAGTACGTCGACGGGCAGACGCTGGCGCAATGGATGGTGGACCACCCGCGGCCCGACCTGGACACCGTGCGCCAGCTCGTTCAGCAGGTGGCCAAGGGACTGCAGGCCTTCCACCGCAAGGAAATGCTGCACCAGGACCTGCGCCCCGAAAACATCATGATCGACCGCACCGGCACGGTGAAGATCATCGATTTTGGCGCGGTGCATGTGCCGGGCCTGGCCGAAGCCACCGGCGCGCCGCAGGCTCGCACCATCGTCGGCTCGCTGCAGTACACGGCGCCGGAGTACTTCACCGGCGACGGTGGCACGCCGCGCTCGGACCTGTTCTCACTGGCCGTCCTGACCTACCAGATGCTCACCGGCCAGTTGCCCTACGGCTTGCAGGTGACACAAGTGCGTGGTCCAGGCGACCTGCACAAGCTGCGCTATGAATCGGTGCGCGCACAGCGCCGTGAATTGCCGGCCTGGCTGGACTCGGTGCTGCGGCAAGCGCTGCAGCCGCAGCCGAACAAGCGCCACGAGGGCTTGTCGGCTTTCGTCCATGACTTGCAACATCCGGCCGCGCAACATCTCGGCGACCAACAGGCACCCTGGATCGAGCGCGATCCGGTGAGGTTCTGGCGTGGACTGGCGCTGGTCCTTGGCCTGGTGATCGTGGCACTGGTGGCGCGACTGGCGGGCGTCCTTCAGCCTTGACGACGGCCCAGGTGGAGTGGCCGTGTTGTGGTCGATGCATCGCAGACAGGCACCGCAACTCACTCGCGCTCGACTTCGAGATAGGTTCGGTTTGCATTCCCCGGGTTCAACTCAGCAGCATTCGACAGGTGCAAGAACGGCACTGCGTGAAACGACTTCACCGCGTCGCTCACGTCGATGCCCTGCTCTACCGCACGTTTCATGTGCGCGCGCAAAGCCCGCAGGTAGTCCCGGGTCTGCGCACGCGCCGTGGCCATGTCGGTCACACGGCCATGGCCCGGCACGATGTGCTTCGGCGCAAGTGGCTCCAGCGCCGCGAAGGCATCGAGCCATGCCTTGGTGCTGCTGACTGGAAGCACGGCGAGCAAGCGGTCCACGTAAACGATGTCACCGGCAATGGCCACCTGCGCCTGCGGCAGCCAGACCACCATGTCGCCCGGTGTGTGGCCGCCACCGCGGTGACGAAGTTCAAACACCGTGCCGCCCAGGGTCAGCCGAGTGTCAGGGCCTTCGAGCAGGCGCGTTGGCAGTGTCGGCACCGTGTCGTTTGCCGCCGCTCCCAGCAAGCTGCGCAGCGCCGCCAACTGGTCGCCACCGCGCGAGCGCATGTCGGCCACAGCCGACGCATGGGCAATGAGCTCGGCGCCCTGGGCCTGGAAGTAGCCGTTGCCGAGCCAGCGGTGGTCCTGGCCGCCGGTGTTGATCACCCAGCGGATCGGCTGCGAGGTCACGCGCCGGGCCGCAGCCTGGATGTCGCGCGCGCTGCGCCAGGTGGCGCCGCTGTCGATCAGCACGGCACCGGCCGCTGTCACCACCAGGCCGAGGTTGGCGTTCAGCCCGTCGTTGGCCACACTGCGCGCGCCGATGTCGCCAACATGGGCGTACACGTTCTCGGCCACGGGTTCGAAGCGGACCTCCACGGCCGTAGCCACGGAGGTGAACAGTACCAGGATGGCCATCGTGAACCAGCGAGCCATCACGCGCGACCGCCCTTCACTCCGCCTGCGCGTCGGCTCGCGGCCTCGACCAGCGCAGCGATGCAAGATGGCGGAAACGGCGAGACGCTGCTGACGTTCACCTCGCACAGCACAAAGCGCTCGGTGCCATCGGCCGCCGGCTCGCCGAGCATGAAGTCGCAGTCCCACAGCAGTGGCAGCCGGTCGCGTGGCAGGCCAACGCGCTCGCGCAGCAGCGTGACCCAGCTCGATTCCAATTGCCGACGCAGCGTCTGAAACCCCGCGAGCTCTGCGTCGTGATACAGGCGCGGCCCGGGCATCGGTGCGTCGGGATGCAGTGCGTTGATGGCCTGGTGGCCGAAGCCGGCGACGCGGTCCTCGACCAGATAGGCCCGCACCATCCCCTCCGCCAGCCGCGGCTGCCAGGCCTGATCGATCATGTGGCCGCCGGCGGCAGCACCAAAGTACGGCGCCAGCGTCGCCTGCAGCATTGGCATGTCCATGCGCTGCGGCGCGCTGCCACGCTGGGCATGCTGCACGGTCAGCAAACAGTCACCCGACCGCTCGACGCGCCACACACCGATGCCGCTGTGGCCGCGGTGCTGCTTGAGCACGCGGGCACCGTGCTGCAGTCGCAGCGGCAGTTGCGACGTCAGTTGTGCCAGGCTGTCGAGGCGGTGAACGTCGCTGCCGAACGGCAGGTCCCGGGTCTCGAACAACACATCCTTGGTGCCCAGACGCTGGATGGCCTCGGGATGCGCGCTGACGAAGACTCCGGCCTGCGCCACCTCGCGCAGCACCGCATCCAGACGGTCGCGGCGGCGCCCGTCCTCGATCGGGTTGCACCACACCAGCACGGCCTGCACCCGGCGCAACTGGGCGGCCACCTCGTCGGCGAAATCGTCATGCCAGACCGCCGGTTCGGCCGCCAGACCGGCCGCAGCGAAGGCCTCGAACAGCGCCGCAAAGCGGCTCCCCGCCGGATCAGACCGGTCGCGGGCCGCGCGGTCGCCTGGGTAGAGCAGCGCGATCCTGGGGGCTGGTACTGCGCTCATGGCGCGGGGTTTCCGGACTTGTCCACCAACGGCTTCTTTGCAGCTTGCCAGCCATCGAGACCTCCGCTCAGGTAGCGGGCGTTGAGGCCGGCGGCGCGCAGCCGCATCGCGGTGGCGCGGCCGACTTCGTGGCCGTAGACGCAGTAGACGACCACCTCGCGGTCGGCCGGCAGTTCGGCGGCCCACTGAGCCACGGCTGCCGGGTCGCACCAGCGAGCGCCTGGCAGCATCGTTGGCGCATTCGCGAAGACGCCGGCGCGGCGAACGTCGAGCAGCATCGCAGCGGCAATCTCTTCCTGCCCTGCGCTGAGAGGCTCACTCGCCGCGTGCACGGCCCGCTGGTAGCGGGCATAGACCGCGGCCCAGTCGATGTTGCCCATGAACGCGTCGACGTAGGCACCGGCCGCAGCGCCGAAGTCCATGTGGTACGCATGCTCGTACATGTCCAGCGCCAGGATCGGCACGCCACCTGCGATCGCATGGGTGTGGTCGGCAGCCCACTGGTTGACCACCGAGCCGTCGCGCGGCTGGAACACCAGCAGCACCCAGCCCGAGCCACCGCCCAGGGACTTGCCCATGGCACTGAACTCTTCACGCCAGCGTTCGACGCTGCCGAAGTTCGCTTCCAGCATCAGCTTCGCCGCGGGCTCCATCGTCACGCCGTCGCCGCCCAGGCTGCCGAAGTACAGCTCGTGCAGCAGCATCGAGTTGGTGGCGATCAGTTCTTCGCGCTTGAGGCCATTGAGCTGGAAACCTGGCGCGGTCGCGAACGCTGTCGACGACAGCTGGTCGCGGATCGCATTGAGCCGCTTGACCGCTCCGCCGTAGTTGTTCTGGTAGTGGCTCGTGATCAAGCCGGTCGACAGGCGGTTCAAGGCGGCCGGGTCGAACGGAAGGTCTTGGAGACGTGCGTCCATGGGGATTCCTTCAGCGAAGCAGTGGAACAAGCCAGGTGGCGATCAGCCCGACGCCTGCGCAGGCACCGAGCAGCGGCAGGACGCCGACCTTGAATCGGAAAAGCGCCACGGCGGCGGCGACGGTGATGACAGCGGAGAGACCATCGAAGCGCCCCCCGAAGCCCTGCGGCCAGAGCACGTGGTACGCGAAGAACATCGCCAGGTTCAGGATCACGCCGACCACCGCAGCGGTGATCGCAGACAGTGGCGCCGTGAAGCCCAGCTTGCCGTGTGTGGCCTCGACCATCGGTCCGCCGGCCAAGATGAAGACGAACGACGGCAGGAAGGTGAAGAACGTGACCACGGTGGCAGCGAGTGCGCCGCCGAGGAACAGCGCATCGGGCCCCAGCACCTGTTTCAGCCAGCCGCCGACAAAGCCGACGAAGGCCACCACCATGATCAGCGGCCCGGGCGTGGTCTCGCCCAGCGCCAGGCCGTCGATCATCTGCGGGCCGCTGAGCCACTGGTGGGTCTCGACCGCACCCTGATAGACGTAGGGCAGCACGGCGTAGGCTCCACCGAAGGTGAGCAACGCCGCCTTGGTGAAGAACCAGCCCATCTGCGTCAGCGTGCCGTGCAGGCCGTTCGTCGCGACCAGTGCCGCCATGGCCAGCAGCCACAGCCCCAGACCGGCCGCCAGCACCTTGGCCAGGTGGCTGCGCGAGAAGCGCGCATGCGGTGGTGTCGGCGTGTGGTCATCGATCAGGGCCGGTCCATAGCTGGCCTTGGCGCTGCCGTGCCCACCGCCCAGGGCGAACACCTGCGGCCAGCGGCGTGCTCCGAAGTGCCCGATCAGGCCGGCCGCCAGCACGATCGCCGGGAACGGCGTGTCGAAGGCGAAGATCGCAATGAACGAAGCCGCCGCAATGCCCCACATCCAGCGGTTCTTCAAGGCCCGCGTGCCGATGCGATGCGCCGCGTGCACCACGAGCGCGGTGACCGCCGGCTTCAGGCCGTAGAAGATGCCAGCGACCAGCGGCACGTCGCCAAAACGCAAGTAGATCCAGCTCAGTGCGATCAGGATGAAGAGCGACGGCAGCACGAACAGCGCCCCCGCCACGATGCCGCCCCAGGTGCGGTGCATCAGCCAGCCGATGTAGGTGGCCAGTTGTTGCGCTTCCGGGCCGGGCAGCAGCATGCAGTAGTTGAGCGCATGCAGGAAGCGCTGCTCGCTGATCCAGCGCCGCCGCTCGACGAGCTCGGTATGCATGATCGCGATCTGCCCGGCCGGCCCACCGAAGCTGATGAAGCCGAGCTTGAGCCAGAAGCGGAAGGCCTCCGCAATGCTCACCGCAGCCGGTGCGGCCGTGGGAGCCGCAGACTCCCCGGCGATGGGTGTCGTGGCAGTGCTCATGTCGGTTGTCCAGGTGCGGCGTGCAGCGCGTCGAACACGTTCGCCGCGGCCAGGTTCAGTTGATCGTCGTCGGCGTGGACTTCGCGCAGGCCGGACAGCACGGCCTCCAACCCGGCAGCCTCGGGCACTGGGATGCCGCCGATGTCGAGGAAGTGCACGGCACGCGCGATGCGCTGCAACCGCGGGTCCGCATCCAGCCCGAAGCTGGCCGCCAGCACCTCGAAGCTCACGCGGGAGCCGACGTGCGTGAACCGCGCGCCGTCGTAGTCAAAGCCCAGTGCGCCGCGCGGCGCGGGGGTCGCTCCGGCCGGATCGTCCAGCCAGACGAAGCGCGCCTCGGGATCGATGAATCGGCGGATCAGCCAGGCGCAGGCCAGCCGGTCCACCCAGGGGCGCGCCCGCGTGGCCCAGCGCTTGCCCTGGAACTTGCGCGGATCCAGGCGCGGGATGCCGTGCGCCGCCTGCGCCACCGGCTCACCGCGCGAGAAGCGCGCATCGAGCGCCTGGCGCAGCGTGTCGAGTTCGGCCTGCGCCTGCTCGGCCGCGGCGCCCGGGTAGTAGTCGATGCGCCGAAGGGTCTGCAGCGCCTCCGACGTGCTGCGCCAGCGCCGCCGGGCCTCGGTCTCTTCAAGCGCCGGAAGCGCGGCGGCCAATGACTGCGCCTCCGCTCGCCACTGGCTGTAGGCCTCGGAACGGTCGAAGAGTGCCAGCACCTCGGCACGCTGGGCCTCGTCGCTCGTCGACAGTTCGAGCACGCTGGCTTGGCCGCCGTGGGAGCGGACTTCGGACACGAGGGGGTCGAACAGCGCCGCATGCGCAACTGGGAGGACGTATGCGCCGTCACGCAAGGCTCCGCAGCCGAGGGACTTCAGCGCGCGCCACATCCGCAGGCGTACGGCGCTGGGCTGCGTCGGCAAGGTGAGGAAGAGCACGCTCCACATTTGCGAAGCATACGCCACGTCGCATGTAATATCTATTACTTTCAATGAAATAAATGCAGCTGAGGCGGACGGACGTCCACGACGGCGCGCGCAACGCGGGGTTCACCCGCAAGCCGGCTTCTGGAGAGAACGCCGGTCACCTACGGCACATGAAGAGTTTTTGCGGAATCCTGCCGCCCCCTGGAAGGCCACCCCTTCTCTGGGCTCTCCGGCGGCCCGAGCTTGCTAAACAGCGTGGCGCGCGGCGCAAGTCGCAAGGCAACAGAATGAGGGCTGCCGGACGCAAATCCGACCCACCGGCCACTTCAATGCCCTTTAGCGCTGCCCATGAACACACTCAACGTCCGTCAGGCAAGCTTTTCCGACCTGGCCCCACTCGCTGACCTCTTCAACCAGTACCGCGAGTTCCAGGGCCGGCCAAGTGACCTTGCGGCCGCGCGCGAATTCCTGAGGGCTCGCTTCGACCATGGGGAATCGATCGCTTTCCTCGCCTTCGCCGGGCCAGAGCCCATGGGGTTCGCACACCTGTACCCGAGCTGGTCGTCAACGGCCTTGGCGCGCGTCTTCGTGCTCAACGACGTCTTCGTTCATCCGAGTGGCCGAAGGGCCGGTGTCGGGTCCGGGCTGCTGGATGCAGTCGAACGCTACGCGTGGGCGCAAGGCGCGGTACGGATCTCCTTGAATGTGGCGCATGACAACGTGTTTGGACAGGCGCTCTACGCCAAGAAGGGCTGGACCCGTGACACGGAGTTCTACCCGTACCACAGGCTGCCTGTTGCGATCTGACTCACGAGTCTATGGCGCTGAAGATGCTGCCGCTTCCCGGCCAGCCGCGCTGGACGCTGAGAGTGACGAAACTGATTGACTTGATGGTCGTGGCGCTGGTGGCGCGGCGCGCACTAGATTCCCACGCTTGACTGTCCCGCAAAGGCCAAAGGCCCTGAGAAGCAGCGACTGCTCTGAGCCGCACTGGGCACCGACAATCCGCTCATGGACGCTGCCCTGCTGCACCGATCGTTGAAGTCAGTAGTACCCGATGTGAGTACTGCGCCAGTTGCCGACCTGGAACCGATGTTCAGTTCCATCGACCTGGTGCGCGGGGCACCGCTGCTGACTCAGGGCGATCGCTGGCGCTGGGCACTTCTGATCGAGCGCGGGCTGGTTCGCATGCACTTCGTTCGCCGTGACGGCCGCGAGTTCAACAAGAACTTCTTTGCCGAGGGCGCATTGATCTGCCCGATCACGCCAGCCATGTGGAACGCGCCTTCCCTGTTCGGCATCACGTGCATCGAAGCCTCGCGTGTCTGGCGGTGTGACGAGGCCCTTTTCCGTGACACGCTGCAGCGCCACGACGTCTGGCAGGAACTGCAGCGGGAACTGCTGGAGCGCTTGCTCACCGGCAAATTGCAGCGGGAGCACGACTTGCTCGCCCTGGACGGCCGCCGCCGCTATGAGGCCTTTTGCCAGCGATTCCCGGCGTTGGCAGAGCGGGTGCCCCTTGTGCATCTGGCCACGTACCTCGGCCTGACCGATGTCTCGCTGTCGCGCCTGAGGCGCCTGTCGGACACACCCTGATCATTTGTTAAGGCGCCTGATCGAGACGCGCCGCACAGTGGCTCCCGTGTGCACAGCCCAGGAGCCGACCATGCAGAACCGAAACTTCCTTGTCCGCAGCGTCATCGTCGCAGCGGCACTTGCCGTCACGGGCGGCGCGCTGCTGGCGTGGCTGGCATCGCGCACCGAAGCCGACATTGCCGCACATCGCGAGCGGGTCGTCGCGGAGGCACGACAAGCGGCACCGACCGCCGCGTCGGTGACGGCGCTTGCGGCCCTGCCCGCACCCGTGCAGCGTTACTTCGCTTTCACGTTCCGCGGCGCACCGCCGCCACACGCAAGCCACGTGGAACTCGAGATGGAGGGCCGATTCAGGCGTCCCCGGAGCGAATCCTTCACACCCACTCGCGCCGAGCAGACGATCGCGGTCCACACCCCGGCGCTGGTGTTTGCCGCGACCACGCCGCTGCTGCCTAGGGTGCCAGCACTGACCGCGCGCGCCTATGACGCCTACGCCGGTGGGCAGATGGAGATGAAGGCCAAGCTGCTGTCGGCCATCACCGTGGTCGATGAACCCGCCTCACCCACGTTGAACCGCATCTCGCTGCGGCGCTGGTTGCTGGAAAGCCCGCTCTACCCGATGGCGTTGTTACCCGGTGGTGCCGTGCGCTGGGAGGTGATGGACGCCAACCGCGCGCGGGCTATCGTGACCCTGGGCGACGACAGTGCGTCCATGGTCGCCACCTTCGGCGGCGACGGACGCCTGCTGAGTTTCGACGCCGAGGAAGATGGCGACTTGCGCACGTCGTATCACGGGTCGGGCGAGCACGCATCACGCGACGACTACGAGGCGGTGGAAGGCATGATGCTGCCCCGGCGCTTCGTCATTGCACGCGCCGCTGCTGGCCGGACCCTGCCGTTCTGGGAAGGCCGTGTCACGCAGATCCACTTCGTGTCCGGAGACTGACCGTGTCGTCGGCCGCCCTGCTCGCTTTCGCCGGTGTCGCGCTGCTGTGCGTCGCCACACCGGGCCCGACCACCCTGCTCGCGCTCAGCAACGGCTCGCGTTTTGGCTTGCGGGCGGCGCTGCGCGGAATGGCAGGCGCGGTGGCCTCGGACCTTTTGCTGATGGCCGCCGCGACGGCGGGGTTGAGTACGCTGCTGGCGGCATCGGCATCGGCGTTTGCCGTCGTCAAGTGGGTGGGTGTGGCTTACTTGGCCTACCTCGGTGTGCGGCTGCTGCAAAAAAGCGCCGCCCTGTCGCCGGTGCAAGCCGCTACAGCGCTCGACATCAGGCCAACGTCCTCCGCCCTCTTCCTGCGTAGCTTTCTGGTCGCCGTGACCAATCCCAAGGCCTATCTGTTTTTCGCGGCACTGCTACCCCAGTTCATCGATCCTGCACAGCCTCAGGCCGCGCAATACACCGTACTGGCGCTGATCTTCGGTTCGCTGGACCTGGTCACGATGGCCGCTTACGCCGTGGCAGGCGAGCGCGCCACGCGGTTCTTCGACGCGGCGTCGACTCGCCTACGGATCGACCGAGCTTGTGGCGCCACGCTGCTGCTGTTGGCTACCAGTCTGGCGCTCTTGCGGCGGCCGCCGTCGGGCGCTTGACCGGCGCGCAATAGGCAATTGCTTCCGGCTTGTTGCCTCAGCCGCTTGGTGGCGCCTTGCGGTCAATCGGGGTACAAGGGTGGCGGACAGCAGACGACCCATACCGGCCCGCCGGCCCGCTCCAAAGCTGCCCGACGGCGGGCCGGGATTCTTCGCGTTTCGCGCCTACGGAGCGGTCGTTGGTGACCTCCGGCGGTCGGCCCGTCCTCCTTTGTCCTGAGACTTGGCAGCCGGCTCCTGGCCCAGTGCGGTGGGCTAGGCAGTGCAGCCAAGTACGCGCCTTAGCGCGGGCAGATCGACGGTCAATCGGCCCCCAACGACCACGGGCATCGGACTCCGGGCTGCGGCACATGAGCCCGTCCACCCGAGTGCGGCCCCACCGCGGCACGTGCGCAAGTCTTGAACGAGGCTGCGATGCGTCGCGAGCAATTGCCGCGTAGGGTGCAGTGACCAGTCTGCAGGCCCGCAAGGGATCATCCCGTGGCGGCCCCGCATGCCATAGGCCTACCATGACTGTGTGCGCCGTTTTGGGGCGCGACGGAGCCCCGGCCATGACCGCCCTTCCCGATCGAACGACTACCGGCCCGGCCGCGACGGCTGCGGCTGCATAGCGCTGCGCAGCTTTCGCGTGTCCAGCGCCATCAAGATCTTCCAGGGCCGCTTCGGCCGCGTCGCGCTGCTCGACATGAGCGCGCCGCTGGTGGGCCACGCGCACCACCATTGCCACATCCTGCTGAAGGCGGGCGGCGCCGACAGCGCCTTCAGCGTGCGCGGCGAAACCGCGCCGCTCACCGACGACAGCGCCGTGCTCGTCAACGCCTGGGAACACCACGCCTACACCCATCCGGTGGCGCCGGGTGAACGCACGCTGATCCTGGCGCTGTACATCGAACCGAACTGGCTCGCCGAGATCCAGCGCTCGCTGGCGATGTCGGGCCACCCGCGCTTCTTTCCGCAGAGCTGCGTGCGCGTGACGGCAGCCACGCGCAAGATCACCGAGGAATTCGTGCTCGAGCTGTGGTGGGCCGACGAGGTCTCGCCCAGCCGCCTGGAGCAGTTGCTGTTCAACCTGATCATCTCGGTGGTCGAAGGCTATTCGGGCTGGCGCGACCTCGTGAGCCTGCTGCGCAGCAAGCCCCCGGTGGCCACCGACCCGCGCATCCGCCAGGCGATCACGCTGATGCGCCAGGACGTGGGCCGCGAACTCGACATGGACAGCCTGGCCGCACAGGCCGGCCTGTCGCGCGCGCACTTCTTCGCGCTGTTCCAGCGCGACACCCAGGTCACGCCCCTGGTCTACGCCAATGTGCTGCGCTTCGAGGCCGCGGTGCAGCGGCTGACGCAGACGCAGGCGTCGGTGGGTGATGTCGCCCACGGCCTGGGTTTTTCGGCGCCGGGCCATTTTTCCCGCTTCTTCCGCCAGCACCTGGGCATCACGCCCAGCGACTACCGGCGCGTGGTCAACCTGTTCGAGCCGCCCAAGAGCGACGCCGCACCGCCCGCGCCGGTGATCTGAACCGGGGCGCGTGTCGGCCGCCGAGCCGGGCGCGTGGCCGCCCCGCCTGAGGCTCCGGGTTTGCCCTTGGATCGTCGGAACTGCTGCGATGCAGCACGCAGGTCGCCAGACGATTGGGTCAGCCGCCAGACGATCCGGATCTTCACCGGATGATCGCGTTAACGCTGCGAGCTGCGTGCTGTCGAGACTGCGCCACCCCGCAGATCGACACACCGGAGACCGTTCTTGCACACCGACCCGGGCCTGCAACAGGCCCTGCCCAAGCCGCACCTCGGCCAGTCCGCACCGCGCCATGAAGACGCCGCGCTGCTGACCGGCCGCGGCCGCTTCGGCGACGACCTGGGCACGACGCCGGGCACGCTGCACGCCGCGGTGCTGCGCAGCCCGCATGCCCATGCCCGGCTGCTGGGGGTGGACACGGCCGCGGCGCTGGCCCTGCCGGGCGTGCATGCGGTGCTGACCGGGCAGGACGTGCTGCGCTGGCAGCAGCCCTTCGTGGTCGGCGTGAAGGTGCCCATGCAGCACTACGTGCTGGCCGTCGACAAGGTGCGGTACGCCGGCGAACCGGTGGCCGTGGTCGTGGCGCAGGACCGCTACATCGCCGAAGACGCGCTCGACCTGCTGCGCGCCGACTACGAGGCCCTGCCGGCGGTGGTGGACATCGAAGCCGCCTGCAATGCTGGCGCCGCCGTGCTGCACGAGGCCGTGGGCAGCAACGTCGTCAGCGATCGCAGCTTCTGCTATGGCGACCCCGACGCCGCCTTCGCCGCGGCAGACCGTCGCGTCGCGCTGACGGTGCACTACCCGCGCAACAGCTGCACGCCCATCGAAGGCGCTGTCGTCATCGCCGAATGCCTGGCCGGCGGCGAGGGCTATGAAGTCACCAGCAACTTCATGGGCCCGTTCAGCCTGCATTCGGTGATGGCGCTGGCCCTCGGCGTGCCGGCCAACAAGCTGCGCCACAAGCTGCCGCGCGACAGCGGCGGCAGCTTCGGCGTGAAGCAGGCCGTGCTGCCCTATGTGGTGCTGATGTGCCTGGCATCGAAGAAGGCCGGCGGCGCGCCGGTGAAGTGGGTCGAGGACCGGCTCGAACACCTGGCCGCGGCGACCTCGGCCACCGCGCGGCTGACGCACATCGAAGCCGCGGTGCAGGCCGACGGCCGCATCACCGCGTTGCGCTGGGACCAGCGCGACGATGTCGGCGCCTACCTGCGCGCCCCCGAGCCGGCCACTTTCTACCGCATGCACGGCGCGCTGAGCGGGGCCTACGACATCAAGCACATCGCCGTGCGCAACCGCGTCGTGCTGACGAGCAAGACCCCCACCGGCCTGGTGCGCGGTTTCGGCGGGCCGCAGGTGTACTACGCGCTCGAACGGCTGATGGACCGCATCGCCGTCGAACTGGGCATGGACGCCATCGCCCTGCGCCAGCGCAACTTCGTGCAGGCCGCGCAGTTCCCGTACCACGCGGCAGCGGGTGCGGTGCTCGATTCCGGTGACTACGCGCGCCTGGCCGAACTCGCTCAAGCCGCGGCGCTGCGTGAAGGCCTGCAGCAGCGCCAGGCGCAGGCGCGTGCGGCCGGGCGGCTGTACGGCATCGGCGTGGCGGCCATCGTCGAGCCCTCGGTGTCGAACATGGGCTACATCAGCACCGTGCTGACGGCCGAGCAGCGCGCCAAGGCCGGGCCGAAAAACGGCGCCATCGCCAGCGCCACCGTCGGCATCGACCTGCTGGGTGGCCTGAACGTCGTCGTCGCCTCGGCGCCGGCCGGTCAGGGCCACATCACCGTGTGCGCGCAGGTCGTGGCCGACGTCTTCGGACTGCAGCCCGAGCAGGTGGCCGTGTGCGTCGACTTCGACACCGCGAAGGACGCCTGGAGCGTGGCCGCCGGCAACTACAGCAGCCGCTTTGCTGGCGCCGTGGCCGGCACCGTGCACCTGGCGGCGACGCGGCTGCGCGACAAGCTCACGCGCATCGCCGCGGCGCAGTTCGGCTGCGCGGCCGAGGCCGTCGTTTTCGAAGGCGGCAAGGTCTTCGACAGCGCACAGCCGGCGCGCGCCCTGGCCTTCAGCCGCCTGGCCGCGGGCCCGCACTGGGCGCCTGCCCTGTTGCCCGAAGGCGTGGAACCCGGCCTGCGCGAAACCGCGTTCTGGACGCCGCCCACACTGACCGCCCCCGACGCGCAGGACCGCGTCAACACCAGCGCCTGCTACGGCTTCGTCTTCGACATCTGCGGCCTCGACGTCGACCCCGCCACCGGCCGCGTCACGGTCGACCGCTACATCACCGGCCACGATGCCGGCCGCATCCTGCACCCTGGCATGGCCGACGGGCAGATCCGCGGCGCCTTCGCGCAGGGCCTGGGCGCGGCGCTGATGGAGGAGTTCCGCTACGGCGCCGACGGCGGTTTCCAGAGCGGCACCTTCGCCGACTACCTGGTGCCCACCGCCTGCGAAGTGCCCGACCCGGTGATCGTGCACCTGCAAACACCCAGCCCCTACACGCCGCTGGGTGCCAAGGGCATCGGCGAAGGCAACAACATGAGCACGCCGGTGTGCATCGCCAACGCCTTCGCCGACGCGCTGCGCCCGCTCAAGGACGTGGCCGACATCCGCCTGCCGCTGACACCTTCACGCGTGCTGGCGCTGATCGGTGCCGAGGAACCCGCGCCACCCGCGGCGATGGCTGCCGCCATGGCCGCGGCACCGGCACCGGCTGTCTCCGGCGGCCTGGCGCTGCAGGCGCGTGGCCATGTCGACATCGCCGCGCCACCCGAGCGCGTGTTTGCGGTGCTGCTCGACCCCACGGCGCTGGCGAGCGTGATTCCCGGCTGCCATGCGCTCGTCAGCACCGGAGCGAACCAGTACCGCGCCGACGTCACCGTCGGCGTCGGCCTGGTGAAGGCGCGCTACGCCGCGCGCATCGCGCTCAGCGAGATCGACGCGCCACGTTCGTTGCGGCTGGCCGGCGATGGCCAGTCGACGCTGGGCACGGGCTCCGGCAGTGGTGTCGTGCGGCTCGAAGCCACGGCCAGCGGCACGCGGCTGCACTACGACTATGCCGCCCAGGTCGGCGGCAAGGTCGCGGCGGTGGGCAGCCGCATGCTCGAAGGCGCGGCGCGCATCGTGCTGGCGCAGCTGTTCGAATCGCTCGGGCGGCAGGCCGTGGGTGGCGACGCGGCGCAGCCCGCGGCGCGCAGCTTCTGGCAACGCCTGCTGCACTGGCTGGGGGTGGCGAAATGAAACCGGCCGCCTTCGACTACCAGCGCATCGCCAGTGCCGACGAAGCCTGCGCCGTGCTGGCGCAGATGGGCGAAGACGCGCGCATCCTGGCCGGCGGGCAAAGCCTGATGGCGGTGCTGAACATGCGGCTGGCACAGCCGCAGCGGCTGCTCGACATCTCGCGCTGTGCCCCGCTGCAGCAGCTGCGTGTGGCGAAGGGCGCCTTGCAGGTCGGCGCTGCCGTCACCCAGGCCGCGCTCGAATGGCGGCCGGGCCTGGCGCAGGAACTGCCGCTGCTGCAGCTGGCCTTCCCGCACATCTCGCATTTCCAGGTGCGCAACCGCGGCACGGTGGCCGGCAGCATCGCCCACGCCGACCCGTCGGCCGAGCTGCCGCTGTGCCTGCTGGCGCTGCAGGGCGAGGTGCTGCTGAAGAGCGCGCGCGCCAGCCGCCGCGTGGCGGCCGAGGACTTCTTCACCGGCATGCTGCAGACCACGCGCCGCGCCGACGAACTGGTCGAGGCCGTGTCCTTCCCGCTCGCGCGGCCGGGCCAGGGCTTCGGTTTCGAGGAGTTCTCGGTGCGCCATGGCGACTTCGCCGTCTGCGCCGTCGCCGCGGTGGCCGACGGCCAGCAGCTGCGCATCGCCGTCGGCGGTGTCGCCGACCGGCCCGTGGCGCGCAACTTCCCGCTGCTGCAGGGCGACGCGCTGGCCGACGCGCTGAATCATTTCGCCTGGCAGCTGCAGGCCCGCGACGAACCCCAGGCCAGCGCCGCGCTGCGCCGCCAGCTGGTGCGCCAGCTGGGCCGGCGCGTCGCCGTGCAGGCCCTGGCCGACCGCAGCCGCCGCCTCACCCACCCCTCCGCAGGAACCCCGGCATGAATGTGCTCACTCGCGACCGCGCCCACCCCGTGCAGCTGTTGCTGAACGGCCTGCCGCGGCGCGCCACCACCGAACCGCGCCAGCTGCTCAGCGATTTCCTGCGCCACGAACTCGGCCTGACCGGCACGCATGTGGGCTGCGAACACGGCGTCTGCGGCGCCTGCACCGTGCGCGTCGACGGTGTCGCGCAGCGCGCCTGCCTGATGCTGGCCATGCAGGTCGACGGTTGCCATGTGCAGACCATCGAAGGCCTGGCAGCGGAGACCGGTGGCGGTAACGGTAGCGGCGGCGACAGCGACACGCTGGGCGACCTGCAGGCCGCCTTCAAGCGCCACCATGCGCTGCAGTGCGGCTTCTGCAGCGCCGGCATCCTGATGAGCGCGGCCGACTGGCTGCAGCGTGTGCCGCAGCCCAGCGAGGCGCAGTTGCGCGAGATGTTGTCGGGCCATCTGTGCCGCTGCACCGGCTACACGCCCATCGTCGCCGCCATCCTCGATGTCGCCCAGGCCCGCGCCGCGGCGCTGGCCACGAAGGCCGGCCATGTTTGACCTCGGCCGCACCCTGCTGCAGAGCGTCGAACGCTCGCCGGGCCGCACGGCCATCGTCGACGGCGAACGCCGCTTCAGCTACGCGTTATGGGCGCGCACCGTCGGTGCCGTGCAGCGCGGGCTGGCGGCCGCCGGCCTGCGCGCGGGCGACCACCTGCTGGTGGTGCTGCAGAACCGCTGGGAGATGGCGGCGCTGCACTGGGCCTGCCAGTTTGCCGGCATCGTCGTGACGCCGCTGAACTGGCGTGCCAAGGGCGACGAGATCGACTACTGCCTGGTCGACAGCGGCGCCCGCGCCGTCGTCTGGGAGGCCGTGGTCGATGCTGCCGTGGCCCAGAGCGAGCACGCGCGCACGGTGCTGCGCATCGGCGTGGGCGCGGTCGCAAGCGCGCAGCTGCAGTTCGAGGACTGGCTGGCCGCGCCCGCCGACCCAACGCCCGTTGCCAGCGCCGAAGATCTGTCGCTGATGCTCTACACCAGCGGCACCACCGGCAAGCCCAAGGGTGTGCCGCGCCGCCACCGCGTCGAACGTGCCGCCGCCCTGGCCCATGTCGCGCAGAACCACTATGGCGACGCAGAATGCACCCTGGGCGTGATGCCGCTGTATCACACCATGGGTGTGCGCAGCCTGCTGGCGCTGGCGCTGGTCGACGGCCGCTTCGTCTGCATCCCGCGCTTCGACGCCCGCCAGGCACTGGCCGCGATCGAGGACGAAGGGGTCACCCACCTCTATCTGGTACCCACGCTCTACCACGACCTGCTGGCCCACCCGCAGTTCGCGGCCACCGACATCACAAGCGTGCGCAAGCTGGGCTTTGCCGGTGCGCCGATGCACGACGCGCTGCTGCAGCGCCTGGACCAGGCCTTCCACCCCGAACTGTTCGTCAACCATTACGGCAGCAGCGAGGTCTACACCTTCAGCATCAACCAGCGTGCCGTGGCCAAGCCCGGCAGCGCCGGCCGCGCCGGGCTGAACACGCGGCTGCGTGTGGTGAAGCTGGACAGCACCGACCCCGGCCAGTTGGCCGCGCCCGGTGAAGAAGGCCAGATCATTGCCGACCTGTTGGGCGACGAAGCCTTCGAGGGCTACCACCGCCGCCCCGACGCGAATGCGAAGAGCCTGCACGGCGGCTGGTACTTCACAGGCGACATGGGCTATGTCGACGCCGACGGCGACCTGTTCGTCACCGGCCGTGTCGACGACATGATCATCAGCGGCGGCGAAAACATCTCGCCGGTCGACATCGAGTCGGTGCTGTCGCTGCACGCGGCCGTCGACGAGGTGGCCGTGGCCGGCCTGCCCGACCCCCGCTGGGGCCAGAAGGTCGTGGCCTTCGTCAAGACCCGCACGCCGGTGGCGGCCGAGGCGCTCGACGCGCATTGCCGCGCCTCAGACCTCGTGAACTTCAAGCGCCCGCGCGAATACGTGTTCGTGCGCGAGATCCCCAAGTCGCCGGTCGGCAAGGTGTTGCGCCGCAAGCTGGTGGCGGGCGAGTACGAAGCCGACGGCGACACCTCTTCGGAGACTCCCTAATGAAAAATCTGCTCACTTGCGTGCTCGCCACGTCGCTCGCGTTCGCGCCGAGTCCGGACCTGCGCGCGCAAGACAACTACCCGAACAAGATCATCCGGCTGGTCGTGCCCTACAGCGCGGGCGGCACCGGCGACCAGATCGGCCGGTTGGTCGGCGACAAGCTCGGCGAACTGCTGGGCCAGCGGGTGCTGATCGACAACAAGGGAGGTGCCGGCGGCAACATCGGCGCCGAAGCGGCCGTACGGTCGCCGGCCGACGGCTACACGCTGGTGATGGCCGCCACGAGCCTGGCGAGCAACCCGGCCCTGCTGAAGAAGATGAGCTTCGATCCGGTCAAGGATCTGGTGCCCGTCAGCCAGTGCTGCGGTGTGCCGATGGTCGTGGTCGTGAACCCGGCGTTGCCGATCAGGAACATCAGCGAGCTGGTGGCCTACGCGAAGGCGAAGCCCGGCCGGCTGACCTTCGCTTCGTCGGGCATCGGCACCAGCAGCCACTTGGCCGCCGAGCTCTTCAAGCTGCTGGCCGGCACCGACATGACCCACGTGCCCTACAAGGCGGACTCGCAGGCGCTGCCCGACCTGCTGTCGGGCAATGTCGACCTGATGTTCATGTTCCAGACCTCGGCCTTGCCGCAGGTCAGGGCCGGCAAGCTGCGCGCGCTCGCGGTCAGCACCGCGAAGCGCTCGCCGGCGGCGCCCGAACTGCCCACCGTCGCCGAGGCGGGCGTGGCGGGTTACGACTTCAACGGCTGGTTCGGCCTGTTCGCGCCGGCCGGCACGCCCAAGGCCGTGATCGACGTGCTGGCCGCGGCATCGGTGAAAGCGGTGCATTCGCCCGACCTGCAGCGCAAGCTGATCGACCAAGGTTTCGTTCCGGTCGCGCCCGACACGCCGGCGCAATTCGCGCTGTTCTTCCAGAACGAAGCGGCGAAGTGGGTGCGCGTGGCGCGCGATGCGAAGTTGCAGGCAATCGACTGAGGACCTTTCGATGAACACCCCCCAAGCCTTCACGAGCCTGCGCGGCTGGCTGCGCCACCTGGCTGCCACCGACCGGCTTGCGCTGATCCGGCCCGGCGTGGCGCTCACCCATGAACTCGCGGCCATCGCCAAGCGGCTCGACGGCACGCAGGCGGCGCTGTTCCCGCAGCCGGGCGGGCACCCGATGCCGGTGGTGTCGGGCTTCATGTCCCGGCGCGCCTGGATCGCCGAGGCCATGGGCGTGCCCGACGCACAACTGCTGCAACGTTTCCGCGCCGCGGCCGAACGGCCGCTGCCGTGGCGCGAGGTCGCGCGCGACGCTGCACCGGCGCAGCAAGTAGTGCACCCTTTCGGTGAAGGTGAGGGCGACATCCGCACGCTGCTGCCGATCCCGACACACAGCGAACACGACAACGGACCCTACATCACGGCCGGCCTGGTGATCGCACGCAACCCGAAGACGGGGGTGCAGAACGTCTCGATCAACCGCATCCAGATCCAGGGCCGCGACCGGCTCGGCGTGCTGATTTTGCCGCGCCACCTGCATGCCTTCTTTGCCGCTGCTGAAGCGCAGGGTCAGGCGCTCGACGTCGCGATCGTGATCGGTGTCGACCCGCTGACCGCGCTGGCGTCGCAGGCGATCGCAGCGCTCGACTGCGATGAACTCGAGATCGCCGGTGCACTGCACGGTGCGCCGTTGCCGGTCGTGAAGTGCACCACCAACCAGGTGCGCGTGCCGGCCGAGGCCGAGATCGTGATCGAAGGCCGCATCCTGCCGAACGTGCGCGAGCCCGAGGGTCCGTTCGGTGAATTTCCCAAGTACTACAGCGCCCGCGAAGAGCGTGAAGTGATCGTGATCGACGCCGTGACGCACCGACGCGACCCGGTGTTCCACACCATCGTGCCGGCCGAGATGGAGCACCTCCTGCTCGGCGCGATCCCCCGCGAAGCGACGCTGCTGGCCCACCTGCAGCGCAGCTTCCCGAACGTCAGCGACGTGCACCTGTCGGTCGGCGGTGTGGCGAGGTATCACCTGCATGTGCAGATGAAGAAGACCCGCGAAGGCCAGGCCAAGAACGTGATCCTCGGGGCCTTCGGCGGCCACTATGACCTGAAGCAGGTGATCGTGGTCGATGAAGACGTCAACGTGCACGACCCCGCCGAAGTCGAGTGGGCTGTTGCCACCCGCTTCCAGGCCGACCGAGACCTGGTCGTGATCGCCGGCGCGCAAGGTTCGGCACTCGACCCTTCGACCAGCATCGCGTTCGCCGGCAACAAGCCGCCGCTCGAATGGCAGGGATTCGGCGCCAAGATGGGGCTCGACGCCACCAAGCCGATCCGTTCGAGCGAACACGTGTTCACGCGCGTGCGCATTCCGGGCGAAAGCGACGTCGACCTGGCCACCGCGGTCACCGCCACCGGCACCGCAGCGCTCGCCGGCACATCGCTGGAGCAGGCATGAAGCGCCTGATCGTCGCCATCACCGGTGCGAGCGGCGCGGTCTACGGCGTGCGCTTGCTGCAGATGCTGCGGGCGCTGCCGGCGGTCGAAACCCACCTGGTGCTGTCGCAGGCCGGCGGGCTGACGGCGATGCAGGAGCTCGACATGGCGCGCAGCGATGTCGAGGGCCTGGCCGACGTGGTGCACAACCCGCGTGACATCGGCGCCAGCATCGCCAGCGGCTCTTTCGTCACCGCCGGCATGGTGGTCGCGCCGTGTTCGATGAAGACGCTGGCGAGCATTGCGCTCGGCTTCGCCGACAACCTCGTCAGCCGTGCCGCCGACGTGGCGCTGAAAGAGCGCCGCCGCCTCGTGCTGATGGCACGCGAGACGCCGCTGAACCTGGCTCACCTTCGCAACATGACGGCGGTCACCGAAATGGGCGGCGTGATCTGCCCTCCGGTGCCGGCGTTCTACCAGCGGCCCGACAGCCTGTCCGATGTCGTTGACCACAGCGTCGCGCGTGTGCTCGATCTGTTCGACATCGAAAACCCGACCGCGCTGCGCCGCTGGCAAGGCCTGCGCGTCCACGACCCCGCCTGACCTCACACCCCAAGACCGGAGACAACATGAAAACCCATCTGCTTCAGAAACTCGCTGGTGCCGCTCTCGCCGTGGTAGCCGCGGCACCGGTGGCTGCCAAGCTCAATTCCTGCGACGGCCCGATCGTGTTCGGCACCACGGTCTCGGAAACCGGCCCGTTCTCGACGCTCGCCGACCGCTGGCGCAAGATGACCGAGGTCTTCGCCGAGGAGGTGAACAAGACCGGCGGCGTGGCCGTGAAGGCCTGCAACAAGAAGCTGCCTATCCAGTTTGTCATCTACGACGACCAGAGCGTGCCGGCCACCGCGGTGCAGCTCTACGAGAAGATGGCCACGGTCGACAAGGTGGACTTCTTCGTCGGGCCCGACTGGTCGTCCATCGGCGGCCCGGTGCCGCCCATCGCCGACAAATACAAGATCCCCATGGTCATGGCCAACGTGGCCACGCCAGCGCTCTACGACCGCGGCCTGAAGTACATCTGGGGCACGCCCTTCCCGGTGGTGCCCAACTGGTCGGCGCGCTACTTCGACATGCTCGGCAAGGTCAGCCCCAAGCCGCAGACCATCATCTTCATCACCCACGACAACCCGGTGATGAAAGGCATCACGGCAACGTGGAGCAAGAAGGCCGAAGAGCAGGGCCTCAAGGTGCTGGGCACCGAGATGTTCGGCGCCGAGCTGAAGGACTTCACCGCGCTCATCGCCAAGGTGCGCGCGGCCAAGGCCGACATCGTCTACATCAGCAGCTACGACAACGCCAGCGTGCCGCTGGTGCAGCAGATGCGCCAGCTGAAGGTGCGGGCCATGGACGTGCACCACACCATGCTGACCGGTGCGCTGCAGCGCCAGGTGGGACAGGACCTAGAAGGCATGACTGGCGAACTGAGCTGGTACCCGGGTGTGAAGGGCGCCTACAGCGAACTCGTCGAGACCGTGATGCAGCGCTCGAACGTGACCATGTTCGACTACATCTGGACCCTGGGCCGCCTGACCAGCTACCTGGCCATGATTCAGGGCATCGAGAAGGCCGGCGAGGTGGACCGCGAGAAGGTCAAGGCGGCGCTCTTCAAGGCCACCATCAAGAGCCCGGCCGGCGATGTGACCTTCGACGAACGCGGCTTTGCCAACACCGGCGCCTTCACGGTGCAGATGCAGGCAGGCAAGGTGCAGGTGGTGTGGCCGCCGGAAGTGGCCACCAGCAAGCTGCAGTGGCCTTCGCCGAGCTGGAAGTGACGCGGCGCACGCGGAACTGAAGCCATGGAAGTGCTCCTGCAAGTGCTCATCGGCGGCGTGCTGCTGGGCGGGCTCTACGCGCTGGTCGCGTTCGGCCTGTCCCTCATCTACGGCGTTGTTCGCATCCTCAACTTCGCACACGGTACGCTGCTGGCCGTCAGCGGCGTGGCGGCCAGCCTGGCCTTTGCCACCTGGCAGTTGCACCCCGTGCTCATCGCCGTGCTGCTGGCACCGCTGCTGGGCGCTTTGGCCTACGGCTACTACCACCTGCTGCTCAAGCCGCTGGCCCAGCGCAACCACTTCGAAGGCACAGTGGGCACGGTGCTGGTGACGGTGGGCACGCTGATGGTCCTGAGCGACCTCACCGCCAAGGCCGCGGGCGCCACGCAGCGCAACATCCCGGTGCGGCTGGAAGCGCTGGAGTTCGGCGACATCGTCGTCAGCACGGTGCAGCTGCTCATCCTGGGCGGCATCGCGCTGCTCACGCTGGTGATGCACCTGATCCTGAAGAAGACCTGGTTCGGCCGCGCCATCCGCGCGGTGACGCAGGAGCCGGTGGGCGCGCAGATCTGCGGCGTGCAGAGCACACGCATGAAGGCGCTGACCTTCGCCTTCGGCTCGGCCACGGTCGCCCTCGCCGCCGTGATGTATGTGCTGAGCTTTCCGGTCGATCCGACCATGGGCTTCAGCCTCACGGTGAAGGCCTTCACGATCATCGTGGTGGGCGGCATCGGCAACCTGCCGGGCGCATTGCTGGCGGGTGTGTTCCTGGGTGTGGCCGAAGGCCTGACGGGCCTGTACTGGAAGCCTGAATGGGCGCCGGCACTGAGCGTGGTGCTCATGCTGGCCATCCTGGTGGCCCGCCCGCGTCTGGCAGGGGCGAAGTGATGGCGGCGCTGGATCTTTCAACGCCCGCCACGGGCAACACCGCCGGCCGGGCCACCGTCGCGCGCTACGGCTGGGGTCTGGGAGCGCTGGCCGTGGTGGCGCTCGCGGCCTTGCCGTTTTTCGGCAACCCCTACTACGTCACCTTTGCCTTCACCGTGCTCATCGCCTACATCCTGGGCCAGAGCTGGGACTGGGTGGCAGGCGAGATGGGCTATGTCAACCTGGGCCACTACTGCTTCTATGGCATCGGTGCTTACGGCTTTGCCATCGCGCTGGTGTCGGGCTGGCCCTTCCTGGCGGCTTTCGGCGTGGCGCTGCTGGCCACCGCGGTGGTGGCGGCGCTGGTGTCGGTGCCACTGTTCAGGCTGCATGGTGACTACTTCGCCTTTGCCACGCTGGCGCTGCTGCCGCTGATGGAGGTGATGGCCTTCAACCTGGGCTGGTTGACCAAGGGGGCAGACGGCATCGTGCTGCCCGTGGACCAGGTGCTGACGCCGGCCTTCCTGGGCGCGCTGGCGGTGTGCGTCGTGACCTTCGTCGTCACCCTGCGCATCAACCACGCACGTTTCGGCTTTGCACTGAAAAGCATACGCAACGACGAGCAAGTGGCCGAGACCGTGGGCGTGAAGATCGGCCCGGTGAAGCGCCATGTGCTGGTGCTGAGCGCCATCTTCGGCGCCGCCGCCGGCGCGCTGCAGGCCTGGCAGATGAGCTACATCGACCCCACCAGCGTCTTCGGCCTGAACGTGGCGCTGGTGCCCATCGCGATGGTGCTGTTCGCCGGCTCGGGCCTGCGCTTCGGGCCCCTGGTCGGCGTGGTGCTGCTGGCGAGCATGCAGCAGTGGCTGCTGGTCAGCGTGCAGGGCTTCCAGCACACGCTGTATGGCCTGACCATCCTGCTCATCGGGCGCTTCATGCCCGGCGGCTTCCTGCGCGCGAAATGGGTGCGCCGGGTGCCGGGGCTGCGGCTGCTCGGCCGTGAGCACCATGAACATGTCGGCGAAACCGCCGCCAGAGTGGCCGCCACACCCACCAGCGCGACGGTGGCGCTGCCACTGCCACGCCTGCAGGTGGACCGCAGCCGCCCGCTCATCGAACTGCAGGGTGTGCGCATGCAGTTCGGCGGCAACGTCGCCGTCAACGACATCAGCCTGAAGATCATGGAAGGCGAGATCGTCGGCCTCATCGGGCCCAACGGCTCGGGCAAGACGACGCTGTTCAACTGCATCTCGCGCGTCTACACGCCCACCGCGGGCAAGGTGCTGATGGCCGGCCAGGACCTCGCCGGCCTGGGCCGCGACGGCATTGCGCGCCTGGGTGTGGGCCGCACCTACCAGATACCGCGGCCCTTCGGTGACTTGACGGTGCAGGAGAACATCGCCATCCCGCTGATGTTCAGCAGCCAGCCGCTGAGCCCGCGTGACGCCATGCGTGAGGCGCGTGCCTTCATCGACTACGCCGAACTCGGCCCGCGCCTGCACCACCGTGCCGATGCGCTGAGCGTGCAGGAACGCAAGGCGCTGGAGTTCGCGCGTGCGCTGGCCTGCCGGCCGCGCCTGCTGCTGGTGGACGAGGTCGCCTCGGGCCTGACACCCGCCGAGGTGAAACGCTTCGTCGAGCACATCCGCCATGTGCGCGACCGCTACGGCATCACCGTGATCTGGGTCGAGCACATCTTCTCGGCGCTGGAGCAGGTCGTCGACCGTGTCATCGCGCTGGAACAGGGCAGCCTCATCGCCGACGGCCCCCTGGCCGTGGTGGTGAAGGACGAACGTGTGCTCAGCACCTACCTCGGGTCGGCCGCAGCGCGCCCACCCGCCGTGCCCACGCGGGCAGGAGCGAACTGATGCTGACCTTGAAGAACCTGGCCGTGGACCACGGCAAGCTGCGCGCGCTGTGGGACGTGAGCCTGCACGTGGGCAAGGGCGAACGTGTCGGCCTGCTGGGCGCGAACGGCGCCGGCAAGAGCACGGCGATGGGCGCCATCGTCGGCCTCTACCCGGTGGCCTGTGGCGAGATCAGTTTCGACGGTGCGCCCATGAAGGCGCCCAGCACGACGCAGACCGTGGCCGGTGGCATTTCGCTGGTGCCCGAAGGCCGGCGCCTCTTTCCCGGCATGAGCGTTTGGGAGAACCTGGTGATGGGCGCCTACGCCGCGCCCAGGCGTGAACGGGACGAACCGCTGGAACAGGTATTCGGCCTCTTTCCGATCCTGCGCCAGAAGGCGGCGCAGAACGCGGGTGAACTCTCCGGCGGCCAGCAGCAGATGGTGGCCATCGGCCGCGCGCTGATGTCACGCCCGCGCCTGCTGTTGCTGGACGAGCCCTTCATCGGCGTGGCACCACTGCTGGTGGACGAGATCCTGGCCGCGCTGCGCCAGATCGCCAACGCCGGTGTGACGCTGGTGCTGGTGGAGCAGAACACACACCGTGCGCTTGATTTTGTCGAGCGCGCCTATGTGCTGGAAAACGGCCGCACGGTGCTGGAAGGCGGGCGCGATGCGCTGCTCGCCGACCCGGCATTTGCAGCCAAGTTTCTCGGCCTGGAGTGACGATCAAGGAGATCACATGAACCGCGACCAAGAGATCGTGCAGCGCTCGCACAGCTTCCGCGAGCAGTACCGCAAGGAAACACCTTCGTGGTACCGCGGCGAGATGCACCTGGCCTTCACGCTGCTGTTCACCGGCGGTGTGATCTGGTACTGCGCCGCGAACATCAGCCATGCCAGCTGGGCCGAGTGGCTGTGGGTGGTGCTGCCGATGTTTCTCTTCGGCAACTGGGCCGAGTGGGCCGGCCACCGCTACCTGCTGCACAGCCCCAGGAGTTTCATCAAGCCGGCCTACAAGCGCCACGTCAACACCCACCACCAGTTCTTCAGCCACAAGACGCTGGACTACCACGGCCAGCAGGACTGGCGCGCCCTGCTCTTCCCGCCGTTTGCCCCGGTGCTGTTCGTGCTGGCGGCGCTGCCGCCGGCGCTGGTGCTGGGCACGCTGTGGACACCCAATGCCGGCTACATCGCGATGTTGACAATGGCCGCCTATTTCCTGATGTACGAGGGCCTGCACACGCTCAGCCATCTGGAGCACCCGCTGCTGGACGCCATGCCGCTGGTGAACACCGTGCGCCGCATGCATGTGCTGCACCACAACCCCGACTTCATGCACACGCGCAACTTCAACCTGACCTTCCCCATCTGCGACGCGATCTTCGGCACCAGCGACCTCAACAAGGGCCTGCTGGGCACGCTGTTCAACGGCATGTCCGACGCCGCACGCAAGCCCGAAGACGCTGCGCGCGTGGCCGCACAGCTGACTGACAAACCCGCCCGAAGCACCGAACGGAAATCCGCATGAGCACCCCAGAGCCCCTTCGTTCCGCGCCGCGCCTGGCCGGCCGCGTGGCCATCGTCACCGGCTCCGCCCAAGGCATCGGTGCGCGCTACGCCCGCGCCCTGGCCGCCCAGGGTGCAGCCGTGGTGTGTTGCGACGTGACGGATGCCGAGCCCGTGGCGGTGCAGATACGCGCTGCCAGTGGCGAGGCCATCGCGCTTCACACCGATGTCACCTCGGCCGAGTCGACGCGCCTGATGGCCGCCACCGCGATCGCAGCCTACGGCCGCATCGACATCCTGGTGAATAACGCCGGGCTCTTCACCAACCTGTCGATGCAGACCTTCGACCAGATCGACGCTGCCGAGTGGGACCGCGTGATGGCCGTCAACGTGCGCGGCCCCTTCGAGTGCGCTAAGGCCGTGGTGCCGCAGATGCGCGCCCAGGGCTACGGCAAGATCGTCAACATCGCCTCGGGCACGGTGTTCAAGGGCGCGCCCTTCCTGCTGCACTACGTCACCAGCAAGGGCGCGGTGGTGGCCATGACACGTGCACTGGCGCGTGAGCTCGGCGACGCCGGCATCCGCGTCAACACTCTGGCGCCTGGCCTCACCGCCAGCGAAAACACCGTGGCCAACCCGGCCTGGCAGGGGGTGGTGGCGGCCAACAACATCGCCAGCCGCGCCATCAAGCGCGAGGTGACGCCAGAAGACCTGTGCGGCACCTTGGTCTACCTCGTCAGCGCCGAAAGCGACTTCGTCACCGGGCAGGTGGTGGTGGTCGATGGCGGCTCGGTGATGCATTGAGGACGGGCCCGTGAACATGGAAGCCAAGCTCCTCATCAACGGCCGCTGGTTGCCCGCGCGCAGCCACGGCACCTGCATCAACCCCGCCACGGGCGCTGCCATCGGCACCTACGCTGATGGGGGTGAAGCCGAGGCCCGGGCCGCCATCAGCGCCGCGCGCGCGGCCTTCGAGACCACCGGCTGGGCGCAGAGCCCGCGGCTGCGCCAGCAGGTGATGCTGAAGTGGGCCGACGAGCTGGAGCGTCGCGCCGATGAACTGGCGCGCCTGCTGACGCTGGAAAACGGCAAGGTGCTGGACCAGAGCCGGGGCGAGGTGGGTGGCGCCATCTCCGAGGTGCGCTACTACGCCGGCCTGGCGCGCCACATGCCCGGCCATGTGCTGGAAGTCGAGCCCGGCGTCTTCAGCACGATGCTGAAAGAGCCGGCCGGCGTGGCGGGTTTGATCATTCCGTGGAACGCGCCGGTGGTGTTGCTGATACGCGCCCTCACCCCCGCGCTGGCCGCGGGCTGCACCGTGGTCATCAAGCCGGCAAAGCAGACGGCGTTGATCACAGCCGCCGTCATCGCCGCACTGCACGACGTGCCGGGCCTGCCGCCCGGCGTGGTGAACCTCGTCAGCGAAAGTGGCCACGCGGTGGCGCAAGCACTGGTCACTTCGCCCGAGGTGGAGGTGCTCAGCTTCACCGGCAGCAATGCCACCGGCGCGCGCATCATGGCCGCGGCGGCGCTCACGATGAAAAAGCTGAGCCTGGAGCTCGGCGGCAAGTCGGCCTGCCTGGTGTTCGACGATGTCGACGTGGAGCGTGTCGCGCCGCAGCTGGCGGCTGCGGCCACCATCATCAGCGGCCAGCAGTGCACGGCCGCGCGCCGTGTGCTCGTGCACGCCGCCAAGTACGAGGCCATGAAGGGCGCGCTGACCCGCGCGCTGGCCGCGCTGGTGGTGGCCCCGGGCGACCAGGTAGGTGCGCATGTCGGCCCGCTGATCGACCTCGCCTCCTGCGAGCGTGTGGATGCGCTCACCCGGCGCGCGATGGACGAGGCCGACGAGGTGCTGCTGCGCGGCGGCCGTCTGGCGGGCGCACCGGCGGGCAGCAGTTTTCTCACGCCCACGCTGGTGGCGCACCAGGACAGCAGCGCGTTTTTTGTGCAGGAAGAAATCTTCGGGCCGCTGCTTGTCCTGGAGCGTTTTGAGGACGAGAAGGAAGCCGTGCAGCGCGCCAACCACAGCGAGTACGGCCTCTCGGCAAGCGTGTGGACGCATGACGGCGCCCGGTCATTGCGGGTGGCACGCGCGCTGCGCAACGGCACGGTGTGGATCAACGACCACAACAAGCTCTTTGCCGAAGCCGAGACCGGGGGTTACCGGCGCAGCGGCATCGGCCGTCTGCACGGCTTCGACGCACTGATCGACTTCACCGAAATCAAGCACATCTACCAGAGCGTGGGCGTCGTCTCCTGAGCGAGCACGCCTGACAACTCCTGACCACGCCTGACAAAAGGAAACCCCATGAACCTGCCCGCACTCCAGCACCCCGCCACCACGCTGCCCGCCGCGCCCGACGGCTTCCGCATCGAGATCGATGCCGCGCGCGAACGCGCCGATATCGTGCTCGACCGCCCGCCCTTCAACGTCGTCAGCATGCTCGCGCGTGAGCAGCTGCGCATTGCCTTCGAGGCGCTGGACGCCGACGAACGCGTGCGCGTGATCGTCGTGCGCGGGCAGGGCGAACACTTCAGCAGCGGCGGCGACATCAAAGGCTTCCTGACCGCCACGCCCGAGAAGGTCAGCCAGCTGGCCTGGAACATCGCCGCGCCGGCGCGCTGCAGCAAGCCGGTGATCGCGGCCGGCCGCGGCTATTGCTTCGGCGTCGGTTTCGAGCTCAGCCTGGCCTGCGATTTCCGCCTCGTCACCGAGACCACGCTGTACGCCCTGCCCGAGCAGAAGCTGGGCCAGATCCCTGGCTCAGGCGGCAGCGCGCGCCTGCAGAAGATGGTGGGCATCACGCGCACCAAGGACATCGTGATGCGCAGCCGCCGCATCAGCGGCCGCCAGGCGTTTGATTGGGGCGTGGCCACCGACTGTGTTCCGGATGCGGAACTCGAACAAGCCACCGATGCGCTGGTGGACGAGCTGCGCGGCTTCAGCCCGCTGGCCCAGCGCACGGCCAAGAAGCTGCTCAACGACACCGAGGACTCGCCGCTGTCGATTGCGATCGAACTCGAAGGCCACTGCTATTCGCGCCTGCGCAGCAGTGAAGACTTCCGCGAAGGCGTCGAGGCTTTCCACAGCAAGCGCAAGCCGAACTTCATCGGCCGCTGATTCCCTCACCCCCCACCACAAGCACGGAGACAGACATGAAGAAGACCTTTGTTGCCACCACGCTGGCGCTGGCTGCCACCGCCACGTTTGCCCAAGCTGGCGCGCCCATCAAGATCGGCGTCGTCACGCCGCTGTCGGGCACCTATGCCGGCATTGGCCAGCAGGTGAAGTGGGGCCTGGATCTCGCTGCGGCGCAGATCAACGCGGGCGGCGGCGTGATGGGCCGCAAGCTGGAATTGATCTACGAAGACGAAGAGGCCAACCCGGCGGTGGCCACGCAGAAGGCCGAGAAGCTGTTCCAGGTGAACAAGGTCGACTTCCTCACCGGCACCGTGAACAGCGGCAGCACGCTGGCGGTGGGCCAGGTGGCCGAGCGCAACAACCGGCTGATCGCGACCACGGTGTCCTTCGCCGACAGCATCACCGCCGACAAGTGCAGCCCCAACGTCTTCCGCGTGAACGCCCGCGCCGGCATGCAGAGCGCGGCCCTGGCCGACTGGCTGGCGACGACGCAGAAGGACGCCAGCGTCTTCTACCTGGGGCCCGACTACGAGATGGGCCGCAGCACCGTGGCAGCGTTCAAGAGCGCGGCCGAAGGCAAGGGCGCGAAGACTGCCGGCGAGGTGTTCGCGCCGCTGGACAACAAGGACTACTCGCCCTACTTCGGGCAGATCCGCGGCGCGAAGCCGACCGTGATCTACACCTCGGTGGCCGGCAACGACACGGTGCGCCTGTTCACGCAGATGGCCGAGTTCGGCGTCAACCGGAACATCCAGGTGGTGGGCGCCTCAGGCACGGTCACCGGCCAGAACCTGGCGGCCATCGGCAAGGCTGCCGACGGCTTCGTCACCGGCGTGGGCTACTCCACCAGCATTCCCTCGGCCGAGAACCAAAAGTTCGTCGCCGACTTCACCGCCGCCAACAAGGCTGCGCCTGATCTGTATGGCGCCGACAGCTACGGCGTGCTCTTCGCCTACAAGGCCGCCGTCGAAAAGGCCAAGAGCACCGAGACCGACGCGGTGCGCACCGCGCTGCGCGGCCTGCAATGGAACACCCCGCAAGGCGTGAAGACGCTGCGCGCCGGCGACCACCAGGCCATGCAGGACATGTATGCCGTGAAGGTGAACGGCGGCAAGTTCGAGATCGTCGGCAAGGTCGCGGCAGCCGCCGCCATCGGCGCCGACACCTGCAGCAAGTTCTGAGGCCACTGCGATGCTGGAATGGCTGCAGTTCGTGTTGGCGCCGCAGGTCATCAACGGCCTGTCGATCGGCGTCGCGGTGGTGCTGATGGCGCTGGGGCTGACCATCATCTTCGGTCTGCTCGACGTCATCAACATGGCTCACGGCGAGTTCTATGCCATCGGCGCCTACGCGGCGCTGGCGTTGATCGGCGTGGGCCTGCCCTTCTGGTGGGCACTGGTGCTCACCCCACTTTTGATGGCGGTGGTGGGCTATGCGACGGAGCGTGTGCTGATACAGCGTGTCTTCCACAGCAAGGACCGCCACACGCTGACGCTGCTGCTGACCTTCGGCATCGCCATCATCCTGGAAGACCTGCTGAAGATCGTGTTCGGCGCCAACCCGCTGCGCATCGAACAACCGATCAGCGGGGCGACTGAGATGTTCGGCCTGTTCTTCCCGAACTACCGGCTGTTCCTGATGGCGGTGGGCGCGCTGGTGATCGGCGCGGTGTGGGTCGTTGTCTTCCGCACGCGGCTGGGGGCGATGGTGCGCGCCGCCGCCTTCGACCGCCACATGGCGGCCTCGCTGGGCGTGCCGGTGAGTGTGGTCTACGCCGGCACCTTCGCCTTCGGCGTGGCACTGGCGGGGCTGTCGGGGGTGCTGCTGGCGCCGATCTACTCGGTCTTCCCGACGATGGGGCGCGACTTCGTGTTGATCGCCTTCAGCGTCGTCATCATCGGCGGCATGGGCTCGATCAAGGGCGCCGTCATCGCCGGCCTGCTGCTGACGCAGGTGCAGTCCATCAGCAGCCTGTTCATCTCGCCGGTGTGGAGCGATCCGCTGCTGTTTTCCATCATGGTCGCGGTGCTGATGTGGCGCCCGCACGGCCTCTTCGGGAGGCTCGGTCATGGTTGACTCCGCGGTGCGACTGCTGTCGTATGCCTTCTTCGCCATCGCGCTGGTGTTCGCAGGGGTGGCCTGGACGCTCGACGACGTGTTCTTCTTCCGCCTGGCCACTGAGGCGCTGATCTTCGGCGGCCTGGCGCTCAGCGTCGACCTGCTGCTGGGACGTACCGGACTGCTGCCGCTGGGGCAGGCGCTGTTCTTCGGCTTCGGGGCCTACGTCTCGGCGCTGGTGCTCAAGCACATGGCGCCTTCGCTCCCGCTGGCGATGTTCATCGTGCTCATCAGCAGCACCGTGGTCGGCTTGCTGGGCGGTGTCATCGCCATCCGCGCCAAGGGCGTGTACTTCGCGCTCATCAGCTTCGGCCTGGCCCAGGTGGTCAGCAAGGTGGTGTTCAACACCCGTGAGCTGGGCGCGTCCGACGGCCTCATCGGCGTGCCCGCGCCGGTGTGGCTGGGGCTGGACACGGCTCATGCGCCCAGCTTCTTCCTGCTGGTGCTGCTGGGCATGGCGGCGCTGCTGGCCTTCCTGCTGTGGCTGATGAACACCCCGTTCGGCCGCCAACTCGACGCGATCCGCACCAACGAACACCGGCTGCCCTTCCTGGGTTTCGACCCCTGGCGCTACAAGCTCGCGGTGTTCGTGCTGGCGGCCCAGGTGGCAGCGCTCAGCGGGGCGCTGTACCCGATGCTTCGCGGCTTCGTCAGCCCCGAGCTGATGTTCTTTCAGGTGTCGGGCAACGCCGTCATCAACGTCATCGTCGGCGGCACCGGGACCCTGGTGGGCGCGCTCTACGGCAGCGCGCTGCTGACGGTTCTGAAGTCGGTGGTGGGCAGCTTCACTGCCCACCACGCCATCGTCATCGGCGCGCTCTTCGTCGTCTCGGTGATCTTCTTCCCCAAGGGGCTGGTGGGCTATCTGGCGCCGGCGCTGCAACGCTGGCGGAGCAAACGCGCATGAACGGCGACACCATCGTGAACGTTCGTGGCCTGACGGTGCGCTTCGGCACGCTGGTGGCCGTCAGCGACGTCAGTTTCGACGCGCAGCGCGGCCACATCACCTCGGTGATCGGCCCCAACGGTGCGGGCAAGAGCAGCCTGTTCAACCTGATCAGCGGCGCCATCCGGCCCAGTGCCGGGCAGGTGCTGTTCGAAGGCCGCGACATGACCGGCCAGCGGCCGGACAAGATGCTGGCTGCCGGGCTGGCGCGTTCGTTCCAGATCACCAACCTGTTCTTCGAACTTCCGGTGCGCGAGAACCTGCGCCTTGCCGCGCAGTTCGTCGAGAACGGCCGTGGCCTGTTCCGCGGCATCGCGGCCAGCCGTGTGGCGCTGGCGCGGGTGGACGAGCTGATCGAACGTTTTGCGCTGCAGGCGCGGGCCGACGAGCTGGCGGGCTTTCTGTCGCATGGTGAGCAGCGCCGGCTCGAGATTGCCGTCGCGCTGGCCGCGCGACCGCGCCTGCTGCTGCTGGACGAGCCGACGCAAGGCATGAGCCATGCCGACACCCAGGACACCGAGGCGCTGATCCGCAGCCTGGCCGCCGAGGGCTTGAGCCTGCTGCTGGTGGAACACGACGTCGAACTGGTGATGAACCTGTCGGACCATGTGGTGGTGATGCACCAGGGCGCCAAGCTCGCCGAGGGCCCGCCGCTGCAGGTGCGTGCCGACCCCGCGGTTCAGGCCGCCTACTTCGGTGATGCGCGCGAGGCCAGCCATGCTTGAACTGAAGGACGTACACACGCACTACGGCCTGAGCCATGTGCTGCAGGGTGTGAGCCTGCGAGTGGATGCCGGCGAAGTGGTGGGCCTGTTCGGCCGCAACGGCGTCGGCAAGACGACGGTGATGAAGACCATCGCCGGCTGGGTGGCGCCGACGCAGGGCACGGTGCACTTCGACGGCCAGGCCATCGGCGGCGTGGCCTCGGAACGCATCTGCCGCCAGGGTATCGGCTTCGTGCCCGAGGACCGGCGCATCTTTCCCGGCCTGACGGTCGAGGAGAACCTGGTGCTGGGCTTCATGCAGAGCCCCGGCCGCAGCCGCGCCGAAGACCGGCGCCAGCTTGACGCCACTTACACACGTTTTCCACGCCTTGGCGAACGCCGCCAGCAGATGGGCACCACCCTGTCGGGTGGCGAACAGCAGATGCTGGCGATGGCGCGCGTGCTGGTGGGCAGGCCGCGCCTGCTGCTGATCGACGAGCCCACCGAAGGTCTGGCGCCGAAGATCGTCGACGAGATCTTCACGCTGATGGAAGGCCTGCGCCGCGACGGCATCCCGATCCTGCTGGTCGAACAGAACATGCACCGCGCCATCGGCCTGGTGCAGCGCTTCTACGTGCTGGAGCGTGGCGCGGTGGTGATTGCTGGCGATGGCGCGAAAGCCGCCGATCGCGAGGCGCTGATGCGGCAGCTGGCGGTCTGACGTGGCGGTAGACGACCGGCGTATTGCCTGCCTGCTGACGGCCGAAGCGATCAAGTGCGGCAGTGCCGTGACAAAGGCCTGCCTGTCCGTGGCTGCGGAAGCGGGATTCCGCGTGGTGGCTCTGAACCACTCGACGGCAACCAGCGGCATCGGGCCGGAGATCGAGGCGGAGGCGATGCGGCTCGGTATGCAGTGCATTCTCGTCAACGATGCGGCGCACTGCCGTCTCGACTCGAGACTGCGCGATGCCGAGCGCTGGTCGCTTGCGCAGTCACTCTCGCGCGACGGGTTTGACGGGTTCATCCTGTGCGAAGTCTGCGACAACCGCACCAGGGCTGAATCGCTGCTCGCGACGGCTCGTGTGCTGTTGCGGAATCTGGATCAACTCGATTGGGAGACGTACCATTAACATGGGACCAAGTCCTTCGTTAAAGCGGAGGTCGGAACTCAGGCGAAGCCCGTCGCCCATGCTGTCGCCCTGCCCCCCGTCAGGGGCGGACCCCGGCGACTATTGATCCGGCACTAAACAGTTGAACTGTTTGCGTGTCGTAGAGTCAGATCGAGCATGGACAAGATCGACTCCCGAACGCTGCCGGTGGACGCGCTCAATGAGCGCCGCCGGCGTGCGGTGAAGATGAGGCTGGACGGCACGAGCCTGAAGGACACGGCGGCGCTGTGCGAGATGTCGCGGACGACCGTGATCGCGGCGGTGAAGGCCTACCAGACGGGCGGCTGGAAGGCGGTGGACGTGGACCGGGGCGGCCGACCGGTGGGTAGCGGCCGTACGCTCAGCGCCGAGCAGGAACGCGAAGCCCAGCGCCTGATCCGAGACCGCACGCCCGACTAGTTGAAGATGGTCTACGCGCTGTGGACGCGCCAGGCCGTGGCCGAGCTGATCCGGGATCGCTACGGCATCAAGCTGGCCGTGCGCACGATGGGCCTGTACCTTGGGCGCTGGGGCTTCACGCCGCACAAGCCCATGAAGAAGGCCTACGAACAGTCGCCCGCTGCGGTCAAGAAATGGCTCGACGAAGAGTACCCGGTGATCGCCGCGTGCGCCAAGGTCGAGGGGGCCGAGATCCACTGGGGGCGACGAGACCGGGCTGCGCAGTGATGACGTGCGCGGCCGAAGCTATGCGCCGAAAGGCCAGACGCCGGTGATCCGGGTGAACAACAAACGCCACGGCCTGTCGGTCATCTCCACCGTCACCAACAAGGGCCAGATGCGCTGGAAGGCCTTCGACGGGGCATTGAACTCGGACATCCTGATCGACTTCCTGCGCCGGCTGGTCAAGGACGCCGGCCGCAAGATCTACCTGATTGTGGACAAGCTGCGGGTGCATCACAGCAAGCCCGTGAAGGCCTGGCTGGCGGAGCACAAGCACGAGATCGAGGTGTTCTACCTGCCCAGCTACAGCCCCGAGCTCAACCCCAACGAGATGGCCAATGCGGACCTGAAGCAGGCTGTCACGAAGTTGGCTCCGGCCCGCACCAAGCTCCAACTTGTGAAGGCCACTGCCCGGCACCTCAGCAGCGTTCAGCGGCAGCCCGAGCGGATCAAGAGCTACTTCCAGCATGAGCCAGTTCGGTATGCGGCTTGAGTTCAATGCTTCGATGCCGAGTCAATAAGCGTTCGGCGGACTTGAGGCGTAGAAGATGCAGGGCACCCTAGATGGTTCAGTAGAGCCAGGTGAAAACGTCCTCTATTGAGACGTTGACAACGCCGCGCTTGCCCCGCTGGTTCGGCCCGATCTTCGAGTCAGGCTTGTGCCTGCCCGACAGCAGCGGATGCGCATCGGCGTTGATGGTCAGCATGATGCGCGCGACATCGTGGATGTCTCCGCTGGCCTCGTCGGCCCACGTATTCCACCGACCGGCGAGGCCCCATGGTTGGCTGTCGGCTCGCCAGAGTCGCCACCAGACGCTCCTTCCGGTCTCCCAGCAGGGCCCTTCGAAGGAGAGGGCCGGGATGATGCCGCGCAGCCTTAACGCCAGGGATCCTTGTATTTCGTCTTTTGGCTCAGATCTTCACCGCGCGCATGGCTCGTCAAATACGTCAGCGTCGGCATCTCGGCGGACCAGGGGACCAGGCCCGGCTGGCCAACCACCAATTCTGCGGCCGGTTCGGTCGCATCCCGCATGCAACGGATAACTAAGGGGGAACAGCCAAACAGCCCGCTCGACACTGGAGGAAGTCCTTGTAGATGGCGGCTTTGTCCAATGGCCGTATCGAGCCAGAGCGGGGTTCAGATTCCGAGCCGCAAACCTGCCATTCGCGGGCGCTCCGTGACAAGCTTTTCGAGCGCGCCTTGAAGGACGGCTTGTGGCCGACCACTGGCAGACAAAAAGGGCGGATAAAGGGACGGCCAAGTTGGATGACAGCAGTCCGGCGGTGAGATGGCGGGTGCTACCAGCGCCTGGCGACCCTGACATGCCGGTCAATGCTTCCAGAAGCAGTCGCTGGCTACCCTGCGGCCGGGCACCAGCATGAAGAGGGGAGTGTGCCGCGAGGCATTCGCCCAAAACCGCGGCAAGCCCACCATTTGCCTGTATGAGATGTCAGTGCAGGGCATGCTGGCTAGGCGCCAGCATGGCCACCTCATTCAATGACGACCTTGGCGTCCTTGACCAGCTTGGCAAACCTTTCGGTCTCGTTTTTGATTTGGACCGCCAACTGGTCTGCGCTGTCGCCGATGGGTTCGGCCCCGATCTCACCCATGCGCTTGCGGAACTCCGGCGACTGAATGATCTTCACCATCTCGGTGTTCAGGCGCGCGACGATGTCCTTCGGCGTGGCCGCCGGTGCCAACACGCCGAACCAGGTGCCGATGTTGAAGCCCTTGAGACCGGCCTCGTCCAGCGTCGGCACGTCGGGCAGCGCCGAGGAGCGCTTCGCGGTCGTCACGGCCAGAGGGCGCAACTTGCCGGCCTTGATGTGCGGCAGCACCGGCGTTACGGTGTCGAAGGTCATGGTGATCTGGCCACCGAGCAGGTCAGTCACTAGGGGACCACTTCCCTTGTAGGGGATGTGCGCGAACTGGGTCCCGGTCATGTTCTCGAACTGCGTGCCGATCAGATGCTGCGCCGTGCCGTTGCCGTTGGAACCGTAGTTGTGTTTGCCCGGCTGTGACTTAAGCAGCGCGACCAGCTCGGCCACGTTCTTGACCGGGCTGGCGGCATTGACGGACAAGACATTGGGCACCAAGGCGATCGTCGTGATCGGCGCCAGGTCCTTCTGGAAGTCGTAGGGCAGCTTCTTGTAGACGCTGGAGGCAATGGTGTGGTGCACCGCGCCGACGAGCAGGGTGTAGCCGTCCGGCTTGGACTTGACCACGTAGTCGGCACCCAGGGTCGCGCCTGCACCAGGCTTGCTCTCGACAATCACCGGCTGGCCGAGGCTTTGCTGCAGCTTCTCGGCCAATGCTCGGGCGAGCACGTCAGTTGTACCGCCGGCCGGAAACGGGACAACCAGGCTGATCGGTTTGCTCGGCCAGGCTTGCGCCATGGCAGCGCCGCTGGCAATCGTGGCTGCCACTGCAAGTGCTTGAATCGCGTGACGTCGGGTGGAAGTGCGTGTCAGGGTCATGGTTGTCTCCGGTTGGGCTTCAGTGAGCTTTCAGTGAATGGAACTCTAGGGTTGGAAGGGGGCTTCGAATCGTCCACCAAGTGAATCCGTCATTAACTTCACTTCAATAATGGATGCGGGCCGGGCCACGGTGGCCGCAGGAGCACGGACTGGGGTCGTGCCTATCGCAGCGCGCGGATGGCGCCTCTGCCGGCGAACGTGGCGGCGCTGCCGAGCTCGGCCTCGATCAGCAGCAGTCGGTTGTATTTCGCCATGCGGTCCGAGCGGCACAGCGAGCCGGTCTTGATCTGCGTGGCCGCCGTGCAGACGCTGAGATCGGCGATGGTGGTGTCCTCGGTTTCGCCAGACCGGTGAGAGACGACCGACGTGAATCCGGCAGCCTCCGCCATCGCGATGGCGGCCAGCGTCTCCGTCAGCGTGCCGATCTGGTTCGGCTTGATGAGGATGGAATTGGCCGCGCTGCGCGCGATGCCCTGACGAAGGATTTCGGTGTTGGTGACGAAGAGGTCGTCGCCGACGAGCTGCACGCGGCTGCCGAGACGCGCCGTGAGCAGTTCCCAGCCGTCCCAGTCGCCCTCGGCCATGCCGTCCTCGATCGTGACGATCGGGTAGGCATCCACCCAGCGTGCCAAGTAGTCGACGAACTGGGCCGAGTCGAATCGCTTCCCTTCGGAAGCGAGGTCGTAGCGACCGTCCTTGTGGAACTCCGAGCTCGCTACGTCGAGGCCCAAAGCGATGTCCGCACCTGGCTTGAACCCCGCCTTCTCGATGGCGGCCAGGATGATTTCGATGGCCGCTTCGTTCGACGGCAGGTCGGGCGCGAAGCCGCCCTCGTCGCCGACCGCGGTCGACAGGCGTCGGCTCTTGAGCAACGCTTTGAGCGCATGGAAGACCTCCACGCCCCAGCGCATGGCTTCGGAGAAACGCGGTGCGCCGACCGGCAAGATCATGAACTCCTGCATGTCGACGTTGTTGTCGGCGTGCGCTCCGCCGTTGATGATGTTCATCATCGGCAGCGGCAGCCGCGGGTGACTGCCCTGGCCCAGGTGCCGGTAAAGCGGCTGTCCGGCCGATGCAGCCGCCGCCTTGGCCAGAGCCAGCGACACGGCCAGGATTGCGTTGGCGCCCAGCCGAGCCTTGGTCGGCGTGCCGTCCAGTTGGATCATCCGTTCATCGAGCGCCGCTTGGTCCTGAGACGCCTGGCCGACGAGCAGCCGGGCCAGTTCGCCGTTGACATGGCCGACGGCCTTCAGGACGCCTTTGCCGAGGTAGCGCTTGGGGTCTCCATCGCGCAGCTCGATCGCCTCACGCGAGCCGGTGGAGGCGCCCGACGGCGACGCCGCGAAGCCTCGAGCGCCATCGGACAAAACGACTTCAGCAGCCACGGTGGGGTTGCCGCGAGAGTCGAGGATCTCGAACCCGCGGACTTGCAGGATGTTGGACATGGGGTTCTCAATCGATCTGCGCGATGCGCAGCAGGTTGGTGGAGCCCGGCGTGCCGAAGGGCATGCCGGCAGCGATGACCAGGGTTTGGCCGGACTGCGCGAAGTGCATCGACGTGGCCGTGCTTACGGCGCGCGCGGTCATGTCGTCGACGCCGGTGACGTCGTCGCAGACGACCGGATTGACGCCCCACACCAGTGCCAATCGGCGGGCCGTCTCCCGCTTCGGTGTCATGCCGATGATGGGTGCGCGGGGGCGCTCGCGCGCCATGCGCAGCGCCGACGAACCTGAACTTGTGTAGGCCACCATCGCAGCCACGTCGAGCAGGCCGGCGACCGAACGCGCGGCCCAGCCGATGGCGTCGGCTGTGTTGGCCGCCGGCTGGGTGTGGGACGCGTCGATGGCATCGCGGTAGTGCGGGTCGGCTTCGGTCTGGGCAATGATCCTGTCCATCATCGCCACCGCCTCGACCGGGAATTTGCCCGATGCCGACTCGGCGGACAGCATCACCGCATCGGCACCGTCGTAGATCGCGGTGGCCACGTCCGAGGCTTCGGCGCGTGTCGGCACCGGGGCGCCGACCATCGACTCCAACATCTGCGTCGCAACGATCACCGGCTTGCCGAGCCTGCGGCAGGCGCGGACGATGCGCTTCTGGATGGCCGGCACCTGCTCGGCCGGCATCTCGACACCCAGATCGCCACGGGCCACCATGACTGCATCGGTCACTGCGAGGATCTCGTCCAGGCATTCGATGGCCGCCGGCTTCTCCAGCTTGGCCACGATGCCGGCGCGTCCCTGGATGATGGCCTGTGCCTCGACGATGTCGGCGGCGCGCTGCACGAACGACAGCGCGATCCAGTCGATGCCCAGGGTCAGGCCGAAGTCCAGGTCAGTGCGATCCTTGGCGGTCATCGCCGACAGCGGCAGCACGACACCAGGCACATTCACGCCCTTGCGGTCGGACAGCATGCCGCCGTTGATGACCGTCGTCTCGGCGAAGTCCTTGCCGCACTTCTCCACCTTCAGGCGCAGCCGACCGTCGTCGAGCAGCAGCTCAGCCCCCGGCTTGAGCGCCGCGAAGATCTCCTGATGGGGCAGCGGCGCGCGCCGCACGTCGCCCGGCTTGTCGCGGTCGAGGTCCAGGCGGAACGCCGCGCCTTCGACCAGCTTCACCGGACCGTTGGCGAAGGCGCCCACCCGCAGCTTTGGCCCCTGCAGGTCGAGCAGCACGCCGATCGGCCGCCCGAGGTCGGTCTCGATGCTGCGGATCAGGTCCAGGCGCCGCTGGTGGTCCGCATGCGTGCCGTGGCTGAAGTTCAGCCGGAAGACATCGGCACCGGCTCTCACGAGGGCCTCGATGGTGGCGCGGTCGGCGCTGGCCGGTCCGAGCGTGGCGACGATCTTGGCGTTGCAGGGACGATTCATTGAGAAGCTCCAGAGGATCCAGTGGACGGGCCATCGACGACGATGGCCCGGAAGTCGTTCACGTTGGTCAGAGTTGGACCGGTCACGACCGAGTCGCCCAGTGCTTCGAAGAAGCCGTGCCCGTCGTTGTCGTCGAGTCGCTCGCGGGGCTTGATGCCCCGTTCCCACGCGCGGGCCAACGTGTCCGGCGTCAACACGGCGCCGGCAACCTCTTCCTGGCCGTCGACGCCGTCGGTGTCGCCCGCGAGGGCATGAATGCCGGGCTCGCCGCGCAGTGCGAGGCCCAGCGACAACAGGAACTCGACATTGCGCCCGCCACGCCCGCGGCCGCGCAATGTGACCGTGGTCTCGCCGCCGGACAGCAACACGCAGGGCGGGGCCACCGGTTGGCCGCGGCGTGCCACCTGCAGGGCGATACCGGCCATCGTCTTGGCGACGTCGCGAGCCTCGCCTTCGATCGCATCGCCGAGGATGTGGGGCGCATACCCGGCGGACCGCGCGACGCAGGCCGCGGCTTCGAGAGCCATCTGCGGCGTGGCGATGAAGTGCGTCTCGATCGTCGGCAAGCGCGGGTCGCCGGGTTTCAGGGTTTCGCCTTCGCCGCTTTGCAGCAGGTCCAGGGCGCGCGCCGGCACACCGATTTCATAGCGCCGCAGGATGTCGAGCGCATCGGCGCAGGTGGTCGGGTCGGCGACGGTGGGGCCCGACGCGATGTCGATCGGGTCGTCGCCGGGCACATCGGACAACAGCAGGTTTACGACGCGAGCGGGCGCACAGGCGGCTGCCAACCGTCCGCCCTTGATGGCCGACAGGTGCCGGCGCACGCAGTTCATCTCGGTAATGCTGGCGCCGCTGGCCAGCAGCGCCCTGTTGAGCGCCTGCTTGTCGGCCAGCATGAGTCCGGGCAATGCCAGCGGCAACAGCGATGAGCCGCCGCCCGAGATCAGGCACAGCACCAGGTCATCCTCCGTCAGACCCTCGACGACCTGGAGCAGCCGCCGGGCGGCTGCTTCACCGGCTGCGTCGGGGACCGGGTGGGCCGCCTCGACGATCTCGATGCGCTGACAAGGCACCGCGTAGCCGTATCGCGTGACGACCAGCCCGGACAGCGGGCCTTGCCAGTGATCCTCCACCGCCCGCGCCATGGACGCCGAAGCCTTGCCGGCGCCGATGACCACCAAGCGGCCCTTCGGCGCGGCTGGCAGATGCCGGGGCATACAGAGGGACGGCTGCGCGGCAGCGATGGCCGCATCGAACATTCGCTGCAGCAGCCCGGACGTCTCGGTCGTGTTCACGATGCACCCCCGTGGTTGCTTCAGGCTGCGGCCCGTGATGCCGAGAGGGGCTGCACGTTGCTTGGCGCGTCCTCGCATTCGTAAAGTTCGTGAAGGTCTTCGGGATCGGTCTTGCCGTCCAGCACCTGGGCGAGTCGCTCACGGTCGACGGAGCCGACCCAGCGTGCGATGGCCACCGTGCCGACGGCGTTGCCGATGGTGTTGGTGATGGCACGGGCCTCCGACATGAAGCGGTCCACACCCAGCAGCAGCACCATGCCGGCCACCGGGATCTTGCCCATCGACGCGAGCGTGGCCGCCAGCGTGATGAAGCCCGAGCCGGTGACGCCCGCGGACCCCTTCGAGGTCAGCAGCAGCACCCCTAGCACCACGAGTTGGTCGGTCAGCGTCAGCGGCGTGTTGGTGGCCTGGGCGATGAAGATCGCAGCCATCGTGTAGTAGATGCACTGGCCGTCTGGGTTGAAGGTCAGGCCCGAGGGCACCACCAGGCCGACCACGGGCTTGGACACACCCGCGTTCTCCAGCTTGCGCATGAGCTGCGGCACGACCGACTCGGACGAGCTGGTGCCGAGCACAGTGAAGAGTTCGTCCTTGATGTACTTCAGGAACTTCCACAACCTGAAGCCCGACAGCCGTGCGATCGCGCCGAGCACGATGACGACGAACAGGAAGCAGGTGATGTACATCGTGCCCATCAGCTTGCCGAGCGAGACGACCGAACCCAGGCCGTACTTGCCGACCGTGAAGGCCATGGCACCGAACGCGGCCAGCGGTGCGAGCCGCATGATCATCCCGACAATCGAGAACACACCGTGGGTGAACGCATCCAGCAAGTCGACCACCGGCTTGCCCCGCGCGCCGATGTGCGACAGCGCCACGCCGAACAGGGTTGCGAAGACGAGGATCTGCAGGATGTCGTTCTTGGCCAGCGCGTCGACGATGCTGGTCGGCACGAGGTTGAGCATGAAGTCGACGAAGCCCGTGGGCTTGGCGGCCGTGGACGTGTAGCCGGCGATCGCCTTGGTGTCGAGCTGCGTGGGGTCGATGTTCATGCCGTCGCCTGGGCGGACGACGTTGACGACGACCAGGCCGAGCACCAGCGCGAAGGTCGACAGCACCTCGAAGTAGATCAGGGCCCGGGCGCCGACGCGACCGAGCTCCTTCATGTTCTCCATGCGTGCGATGCCGAGCACCACGGTGGCGAAGATGATGGGTGCGAAGACCATCTTGATCAGCTTGATGAACACGTCGCCGAGCGGCTTCACGTCCACGCCGAGGCTGGGATAGAAGAATCCCAGCGCCACGCCGGCGAACACGCCGATCAGGACCTGGACGTAGAGCTTTCCGAAAAAGCGCCGCATGGCTTGTCTCCTGGTGGATGTGCGGGCGTGACTCGCCCACCCGGCAGCGCTTGGCGGCTGTTGCGGGGATCGGCGCCTGTGGCGCCGGAAGAATCCGGAGGATCAGTCCCGGCCGGCCCTCCCAGGGGCGGCCGGGGCCGCTTGGCTCAGGCCGCTTTGCGCTGGGCGCCGGCCGTCAGGAGCTCGCAGACCGCTTGCGTGACCTGGGCCGTCGTGGCCTTGCCACCGAGGTCGCCCGTGTGCAGCTTGGGGTTGGCCGTGACCTGCTCGATGGCGCTCATGACCTGCTTGGCGGCCTCGAACTCACCGAGGTGCTCGAGCATCATCACCACCGACCAGAAGGTGCCTACCGGATTGGCCAGGCCCTTGCCCATGATGTCGAACGCGGAGCCGTGGATCGGCTCGAACATCGACGGGTAGCGGTGCTCGGGGTCGATGTTGCCGGTGGGCGCGATGCCCAGGCTGCCGGCCAGCGCCGCGGCCAGGTCGCTCAGGATGTCGGCGTGCAGGTTGGTCGCGACGATGGTGTCCAGCGTCTGCGGCTTGTTGATCATGCGGGCCGTCGACGCGTCGACCAGTTCCTTGTCCCAGGTGACGTCCGGGAACTCCTTGGAGATCTGCAAAGCGATCTCGTCCCACATCACCATCGCGTGGCGCTGGGCGTTGCTCTTGGTGATGACGGTCAGCAGCTTGCGGGGACGAGACTGGGCCAGCTTGAAGGCGAAGCGCATGATGCGTTCAACGCCAGCACGGGTCATCATCGACACGTCGGTTGCGGCTTCGATGGGGTGGCCCTGGTGCACGCGGCCGCCGACGCCCGAGTACTCGCCTTCGGAGTTTTCGCGCACGATGACCCAATTCAGGTCGTCGGGACCGCAGCGCTTCAAGGGACCGTCGATGCCGGGCAGGATGCGCGTGGGCCGCACGTTGGCGTACTGGTCGAAACCCTGGCAGATCTTCAGGCGCAGGCCCCACAGTGTGATGTGGTCGGGGATGTGCGGGTCGCCGGCGCTGCCGAAGAGGATCGCATCCTTGTTGCGGATCGCGTCCAGGCCGTCGGCCGGCATCATCACGCCGTGCTCGCGGTAGTAATCGCCACCCCAGTCGAAGTTCTCGAACTCGAAGCGGAAGGTGCTGCTGGTCTTGGCGAGCGCTTCCAGCACCTGCTGGCCGGCGGGAACGACTTCCTTGCCGATGCCGTCACCAGGAATGGTGGCGATTGAATAGGTCTTCATGGCTTGTCTCCGTTCAACATTGAGTGGGTGGGCGGTGACGTGACTGTAGGAAATGGACAGGCCCTTCGCTCACGGCTAAAGTGAATCCATTGTTCACCTGAATCTAACAATCGGTCCTCACCGGAGCGTGCATGAGCAGTCCTACAAGCAGCGGCATCCAGCCGGCCGATCTGGGCTTCTTCTCCGTGCTCGCCAGCGCCGGCAGCCTGAGCGCTGCGGCACGCGAACTGGGCATCACGACGCCCGCGGTCAGCAAGCACCTGGCGCTGATGGAAACGCGCGTCGGCCTGTCGCTCGTGAACCGCACGACGCGGCGCATGGGCCTCACTCCCGAAGGCGAGCTGTACCTGGAGCACGCACGCCGCATCCTCGGCGAGATCGACGACATGGAGCAGTTGCTCGGCGTGTCGAAGGCGACTCCCAAGGGCCTGCTGCGGGTGAATGCGACGCTGGGATTTGGTCGCAGCCATGTGGCGCCGCTGATCTCGCGCTTCGTGCGCAAGTACCCGCAGGTGGAGGTGCAATTGCAGCTATCGGTGAACCCTCCGCCGTTGACCGACGATTCGTTCGATGTCTGCATCCGCTTCGGCGCACCGCCGGACGCCCGGATCATTGCCAAGCACATCGCACCGAACCGTCGCCTGCTCTGTGCTGCGCCTGCCTACCTCGCCAAGCACGGCATGCCCAAGGGGCCGAACGACCTGACCAAGCACAACTGCATCGGCATCCGGCAAGGCGAGGAGGCCTACGGCGTATGGCGGTTGACCAGCGGCCGCGGCAAGAACGCGACGAGCGAGGCGGTGAAGACTCGCGGCAACCTGACGACAAACGACGGCGAGATCGCCGTCAACTGGGCCCTCGACGGACACGGCATCCTGATGCGTGCCGAGTGGGATATCGAGCGGTACCTGAAGAACGGTCGGCTGGTGCAGGTGCTGCCGCAGTTCCACACGCCCGATGCCGATATCCATGCCGTCTATCCACAACGCCACCAACTCGCGGCGCGGGTGCGGGCGTTTGTCGACTTCGTGGCGCTATCGCTCAATCAACGGGCCGAGATGTCGGCGTAAGAGTACAAACTAACCGTGGATGGCCGCTCTGTGGCCCAACGTCAGATGTCCGCTTGTGGTCAGCGCCACTGACCGGTGCAGATCAGCTGACCGCTGAGTGCGGCAAACCGGTCAACCGAGATCAAAGAGCTACCGTCTCCGTGCAAAGCAGTTGTCGGCCGCCAGGTCAGTCCATGCCTACGGTCTGTACGGTGGCTCGGCTACTCCCGATTTTCATTCGCCAAATGACGTCCTGATAAGAACACTTGTGAAGACAGAAGGGCCAGGTACGGAGCCCGGGCCCCGCGCCAACTGGTGGTCATCAACAGCACAGACCTTGATGCCGATTGCAGGCCATTCCTCAAGTGCAAGGAAGACCAACGACATCGTGTCGTGCGCGCCTTGAAGCGCACTCCGGGCCAAGCCGCGCTTCGGCCACCAGCTAAGAATCAGCGGCCAGGTACTCCGGCGGCAGCAATTCTTCAGTTTCCCGCAAGAGATCGGCCGAGCTCACGCCCAAGGCGCGAGCAATCTTCAGGACAAGAACGAGGGTTGGCATGTGCTCGCCGCGCTCGATCTTCCCGAGGTGGCTGCGCTCCACCTTCGCCTGCAGTGCCAGTGCCTCTTGGGCAACACCAAGATTCGTTCTGACGGCACGAACCGCCGCGCCAAATGCGCGCGCCACAACTGGATCTGCCGTCGTCGTCCCGACGGGCCTACCTGCCCGGATTGTTCCCTTTGCCATCGACAAAAGCGTCGCGGCGGTAGAGAATTTAAACCACGTTATCTTTAACTCATTCCTGGCCGGCGTTCATCATGGCCGGGCGAAGCTGATGACCTGTCGGAAAGCAACACGCGCATCTCGATCACCACCGCTCCTGGTGATGCTGGCCACCCTTGTGGCCGGCTGTGCTGCGCTGACACCAGCCGAGCCCACCGCATGGCCTGACTTCGTCGCTTCCTTCGCAGGCGTGCCGTTCGAGTCCAACGAATACCCGGCGGGCACGACAAAGGTGGCTGTGTCGGCGGATGTCCCGGGCTCGATCGAATCCGGAAACGCCCGGTTCGCCCGGTGGTGCGCTGCGCGGGGCGGTACTAGCGGACAAGTCCAGCAGCTGGCACGCTCCAACTCCACACTCAGCAACTTTCAGGGGAGCCTGGCTGCGAAGTCAAACGCCGAACAGGCCGGCGGCCTCTCGTTTGTGGTCGTCTCGGCCGTTGGGTGCGTTGGGCCGGCGAACCAGGGCGTGATCGCCCTGATGGTGAGCGCACCAGGTCGCAAGGGCGAAACCGAGGTCAAGGACGGAAAGGTCCTGAGCAAGTTGACGCGCGCGTTCTTCACGGCAGATCAAGCCGGCGCTTTCAGCGCGGCATACACGCAGCGCGAAGCTGAACGCACTCGACTAGCTTCTGCAAGACTTCAGGAACGCGAAGGAAAGAAGGCCGAGGCGACCCAACGGTTGCGCAGCAATCCACGCGTCGGCGATCGGACGCAGGTCGGCACGATTGTCGAAGTACGGTCACCTCTCGTTCTGGTGCAGTACGACGAGCGGTACCGCGCACTCGGGAACCGGCCAGCGGCTGAGTGGCTGCCCATCGAATCTTTGACAGCGGACTCGCCCTGACGCGTTGACGATGGACATCGAAGCCCTGCTGTTCTTGCTAGGTGGCGGCTTCGTCACGATTCAGATGCTTCGTGCTCTGATCTGGCTGGTTAACTTGCCGAGTGGTGCTTTCCTGGACGCGATGCTTGTCGCCGGAGTCGACGAGGAAGACGATCTGCACACACTCCCGACGGCACGACGAAATCGCTATCGGGAATTGCGTCGATGAGACCGCTGCCGCTGGCTTGAACCAACCTATCGAGCACCGAACCATGCACGAACCCGAATCGCCTCCGCAAGGTGCCCCAGGCAGCCCTGCTGCTGATGGCACTGGTCAGGACACGCACGCCCTTTCTGCCAGGAGCGCAGGCGGCTGGGATTTCGCCGCCTTCGGAGCCTTCCTTCGATCGAGCGACGAAGCCTGGGTGAGGCGCACTTCTGCTGGGGGCGGCCCTTCGCTGGTCAGTGCCCTTCGCTGCCTTGACTGCGGACCGAAGCAGCGTCCAGGCACCAACTAACCGCGTCCGCAGATGGCATCCGATGACTGGCAAGGCAGCGTCGAAGACGAGCTGCGCCGCATGGCCTTGGCCGGCGCCTCGGATGAAGAGCTTCAGCAGTTCATCAACGCCAGAAGGTGCGGCGATGCCGAGCTTGCGAATCGCATGTTGGTCCAGTTTCAGACACCCGCCTCCCCATCACCTGCACTGACACCACTGGAGAGGCTTCGTGTCGCTGCGCTGAGGCCGGTAGTGAACAGGCTCGACGTGCAGGCGCTGTACGCATATATCTGCATCCTCTGGCCGATCACCGAACAGGCTCTCAGAACCACCGTGGAGCCGACCTGCTGGGCGAGCGACACCTTTGTCGACTCGATCGCGGATAGCCTCATGCGTGTCGTGCTGCAGCATGTGCATTCGGGAGGCGCCGGGCCCGATGGCCCGTCTCCGCTGCACTGAGCCCTTCACCCCAAGAGGTAGCCCGGCACCGCCGGCCTTCACGATGCCGTTCATGCGCAAGCGCCACCGAACTCGGTGGCTCCAGAATCGCCGCGCACTGGCGCACAGGTTGATGGAAGTGCGGAAGCTTCTCGCGCCACTGCCCATCGGCAGCCAGAATCAGTTCCTGAACTTCCCCAAGGGCAGCCTGTCTGGCCTCACACCCGTTCAGGCACTTCGCAGGGGCCTCGTTACCAGAGTCATGATCGCCGCCCGCGGGCACCTCGAACGCTGAGCTACATGCGGCACGCAGCGGGCCGCTCTCACCTGCGGGCACGAACTAACAGCAGAGCTGAGTGCCAACTGCACCAACCGCTGCAGCCAAACTGAAAGGCCCTGCTGTTAGTTCAGGTCGACGCCCTTCGATATTCCGCACCAGTCTCTGGCATCTGCTCATGGTTTTATATACAGTGGCGCGGAACGGGCCTGCGTCGGCGCGATCCATGCAATCAACGAACGGCGATCTCTTCGAAGAGTCAGGCTCCGTGGGCCTGCAAACCTACATCGATGCGTTCGAGGGGTGGCTTGCTGCGCGCGAGGAATTCGGTGCCATTCGCGAGCAATCGTCGGTTGCGGTCTACCGCTGCATGTGGACCGCCCTGTCGGCCTGGTGCGTCGGTCGTGGCTTGCACCTGGTCGCACTGAGGGCGGACCACTTCGAGGCCTACCTGCTCTCTCGAGGTGGCACCGAAGAACTGAGCGCGCGCTATGCGTGGCGCCTGCTGACATTGGCCGATGAGGTTCAGTTGCATCGCGCCAGGGCCGCCGGATTGCCTCGCAACTCGGCAGCTCTTGACTTGCTGATGGCCACTCCCGAGTGGCGCTTCGCCAATGCCAGCGACAAGACGCCCCTGCCCGACCATCTGCACGCGCACGAGGCGAAGGCCCTCGTTTCCTGGTTGTTGGATCCCGCAAGCGGCTCCGCCGTGGCCGGCGCGCCTGCGCACACCTGGCAGGCCATGCGCAACCGCACAGCGGTCGCGCTGCAACTCGGCGCCGGCCTCACGCCCGCGGACATTCGTTCTGCGGTCACGGACGGCGTGGTGTGCGATGGTGCCAAGGTGGCTGGCTTGCCGTGGAAGATCCGCCTGCCGGCGCACGGCAGCATTCCGGCGCGCGAAGCCCCGATTGCCCCTTGGGCCGGACGGCTGCTGCGCGCCTGGCTGGACACGCGCTGCGCGTTGCAGATCACCGGACCTGCGCTCTTCCCGGCGGCGCGCAGCGGGCGACCCTGGGGCAAGGTGGCGCAGTACACAGCGGCCAAGGCGGTGCTGGCTGCGGCCGGCCTGCCCGAGGCGGAGGGCGGCAGCTTCAAGCTGCGGCACACCTTTGCGCTTCGGCAGTTGCGGCGCGGCACGTCTGCCGACCAGGTGGCTCAGTGGATGGGCCTGGCCGACGCCGCCGCGCTGGCGCGCTACCGCCGAGTGTTGTTGGCACCGGCAGCCGAGGTCGTCTGACCACCGGCCGGCGCTCAAGCAGCCGGCGAACCCCCCAAAGGCGATGGCCCTTGACTGGTGATTTGGTAGACCATGTCCCGCACCGTGCGGCGGAACGATTCGTTCTCAACGAACTGTTTGTAGACCTGCGTGTCGTCCTTCAGCAGGATCTGCATGGCCCGGCTCAGCGCCTGGTCGTGCGCCATCGGCGCGGTGTGCGGCGTGTTCTGCCTGGCGTTCTGGAATGCCTTGTCCGCGGCCACCCTGGGTGCGATGTCCTCGCGGATGCGCTTGACGATACGGTCCGTGTCCTCGAACAGCGTGCCGAAGCTCTCGTTGAATGACTTGAGGATGTTGCTCAACCGGTCCAGCTCGGGCTCGGGCTTGCGCCCGCCGCCTTCGGTCGGCACCGGTGCGATTTCGGCGTCGGTATCGGCCAGCGCGATCTTCATCAGCGCCTTCTTCTCGACACGGTAGCTGTCCATGTCGATGGCCTCCAGGATGCCCTTGGCCAGGTCCTCTTCCTTCGGCGCTGGCAGCTTGGACACCAGCAGGTTCAACAGGATCGACAGCTTCTCCCACTCGGCATTGGTGCCCGACATCACCGAAGCCAGGAAGTCGTAGGTGCGGCAGAACACCTTGGCCTTGCCCTTGAAGTCCACCTGCTGGTCTTCGTCGAGCGTGCCGATGTACGTGGCAGCGCAGGTGTCCAGGATCGGATCGAGCTGGTCGCGGTCGGCGCCGGCCAGAAAAAGCGCGGCGAACTGCTGCACCTGGTCGGGCGAGTACACCTGCGCGCGATCCAGCGCGGTCTTCAGGTCGTGCAGTTTGTTCGGGTCGGTTTCCTCGGCCAGCAGCGTGGCGCGGTAGTAGTCCTGGAAGGCCAGCGTGATGGTCTCGCTGTTATTCTGGAAATCCAGCACGAAGCAGTCATGCTTCTGCGGGTGCGACCGGTTCAAGCGCGACAGCGTCTGCACCGCCTTCACGCCAGACAGGGCCTTGTCCACGTACATCGTGTGCAGCAGCGGCTCGTCGTAGCCGGTCTGGAACTTGTCGGCGCAGATGAGGAATCGGTACGGGTCGTCCTGAATCCTGTCGGCGATGTCCTTGCTCGGGAAGCCGTTGAGCGACGCCTCGCTGACCTTCATACCGCTGAACTCGTGCTCGCCGGAGAAAGCGACGATGGCCCGGTACGGGCTCTTGCGCTCCTGCAGGTAGACCTGCATGGCGTGGAAGTACTGGACGGCGCGCTCGATGCCGCTGGTCACCACCATCGCCCTGGCCTGCCCGCCGATCTTGCCGGCGGCCAGCACCTGTTCGTGGAAGTGGTCCGCCATGATCTCGGCCTTCAGCCGGATCGCGTGGTCGTGGCTCTCCACGTAGCGGCGCAGCTTCTTCTTCGCCTTCTTGGTGTCGAACTCCGGGTCGTCCTCGATCTTCTTGATCAGCTTGTAGTAGCTGTCGACCGGCACGAAGTTTTCGAGCACATCGAGGATGAAGCGCTCCTGCACCGCCTGCTTCATGCTGTAGTGGTGGAAGGGCTTGTGCTTGACCTTGCCCTCCGCATCCGCCGGCAGCGGCTCGCCGAACATCTCCAGCGTCTTGTTCTTCGGCGTGGCGGTGAAGGCGAAGTAGCTGGCGTTCGTCAGCATCTTGCGCGCGGCCATTCGCGCTTCCAGAGCCGCGTTCACCACGTCTTCGGCGTCGCGTTCCTCGTCATCGCCGGCCGCCGCAGCGCCCTCCCCCAGCGCCTTGCCCATCGCGGCAGAGGTCTTGCCGCCCTGGCCCGAGTGCGCCTCGTCGATGACGATGGCAAAGTGCTTGTCGCCGACGGCGCCTATCTCGTCCAGCACCCACGGAAACTTCTGCACCGTGGTGACGATGATCTTCTTGCCTTGCTCGATGAAGCGGCGCAGGTCGCCGGAGTGCTCGGCATGGCCAACCGTCGCACCTACCTGCATGAACTGCTTGATGGTCTTCTGGATCTGGTCGTCGAGGATGCGTCGGTCGGTGATGACGATGACCGAGTCGAAGACTTCCTTGCTGTCGTTTCCCAAACCGACCTTCACGCCGATCAGCTGGTGCGACAGCCAGGCGATGGAGTTCGACTTGCCGCTGCCCGCCGAGTGCTGGATCAGGTAGCGCCGGCCCACGCCGTGCACGCGCACGTCGGCCAGCGCCTGTCGCACCACGCCCAACTGGTGATAGCGCGGGAACACCTGCGTGCGCTTCTTCTTGCCTGTCTTCGGGTGCTTGACCTCGACGATCTGGGCGTAGTTCTCCAGGATATCGGTCAGGCCTGCCGGCGTGAGCAACTCTTTCCAGAGGTAGTCGGTCTTCAGGCCGGTCGCATTCGGTGGGTTTCCGGCGCCGTCCTCGTATCCCTTGTTGAAGGGCAGGAACCACGAGGCCTTGCCGGCCAGTGAGGTGCACATCCGCACCTCGGCATCGTCCACCGCGAAGTGCACCACACAGCGGCCGAACTCGAACAGGCGCTCGCGCGGGTTGCGGTCGCGCCGGTACTGCTCTACCGCGTCTTCCACGGTCTGCTTGGTGAGGCTGTTCTTCAGCTCGAAGGTGGCGATGGGCAGGCCGTTGATGAACAGGCCCAGGTCCAGCGCGCGACGGCTCTCGTCCACGCTGTAGGCCAGTTGGCGCGTGATCGAGAAGCGGTTCTGCGCGTGCAGCGCCACGGCCTTGGCGTTGCCGTCGGACGGGGTGCCGTAGAACAGATCGAAGTGGCCCGCCGGGTGGTGGTCGATGCCCTTGCGCAGCACATCGATGGCGCCGCGCTTGCCCAGCTCGGCCGACAACCGGGTCAGGAACTTCAGGCGGTTGATGTCCTTGGTGTCGTTGGCATCGGAGATCGCCAGCTTCTTGAAGGCCTCGGGCTGCGTGGCGCGCAGAAAGGCGAGGAGCTGGACCACGTCGAGAGCGTGCGCGCGGTCGAAATCCTTGGGGCTGCCGGCGAAATAGCCGGAGCCGCCGTAGAGTGCGGGCGGCTCGGCTGCCGCGTAGGGCGGAACGGCCAGTCCGTCGGTGCCGGTCATGTGCCGGACGATCAGCGATTCGAGGCCCTTCTCGCTGATGTCAGTGCTCATGCTTCGGTGGCCTCTTCGTCGATGAGTTCGGTGTCGTCGGCTTCGTCGTCAGTCTCGGTGTCGCGGTCCAGTGGCGATTCGGCTGGCAGTCGCATGGAAGCCTCGCGCACGTCCAGCTGGCCGGTCACCACGTCGACGAAAAGGCGAAGGCGGTACTCGCGAAGGAGCTGAATCTCGGCTTCGAGTCGGCCGATCGCTGCGTCGGTCGGGCGCGTTTCCAAAGCGACTTTGGCCAAGATGTCACCCTGTTCCTCAATTGGTGGGAGCGGAACCTGAAGTCGGCCGATCTTCGTCTTGTTGGTCGAGGCAAGGTTCGTTGTCTGTTTGGCCGTCGCCTGAAAGTAGGCTCGTGCAAAGCTCGTCCCCATGAACGCCGACAGGAACATGGGATTGAGGCGATGCTGCTTCGGACGGACGGCAAAGACATGGTTCTGATGCAGACAGGGGTTGACTTGGGCATCCCAAACGCAACCACGTCCCAACTTGTCGGGATCTCCCCCTTCAGTCATCAGTACGTCGCCCATTGCGAGCGTGCTTCGCTGAGCTTCCGCGATAGGGACACGGATCGACTTGACTTCAGAGAGATCGACGAAGCCGGCCTGTACATTGGCCACACGCAGGTAAGGAAACTCGTCGGTTCGTTGCCCGCCATAGTCTTTGCCCAGCGTGACGCCTGACTGAATCTCGCTGACCGCCTTAAGCGGCCGAACTTCCCAATGTGCTGGGACTGCGGTGAGCCACTCCAAGCCGGTCAATTTGAGGGTCACACCCGGCTCGACTCCCGCGGTCACCGCACGCTGCGCTATCGATTGCTTCTGCTCAGTCAACAGCGAAATCACCTTGCGTTTTGCCCTGATCGCCCGATCTATCCGCCCGCTCGCCCAATCTAAGAAGCGCACGATCGCCACCTGATCTTCAAGTGGCGGACATGGCGACTGCATCTGTTTGAACTGGTCCCAGTACAGGCGATTTCGGTCCTTCACGATGCCACGCGATGCACTGTCGATCTCGGCCATGTAGCCGCCTGTTCGGAACAACGCAGCGTAGTAGCGCGCATCGACGTTTGGGTATGGCCGAGCAACCACATAGGCCGGGCTTACCAGACCATCGACCGGGCAGACGCCAAGCGCGCCTTGCCACATGCGCATGGTGTTGTAGGCAAGGTCCCCCTGCGCAGCACGCTTGTACTTGCTCAGGTCGGACATGATCTGCTTGCGCTTGGCCGCGCCGAAACTGCGAACCTGCACGCCGGTCTTCAGCGAAACCTCGAGGATCGGCAGCTCCGCAAACCCCGTCTGGCTTCGTTGGGCGAAGAGGCTGCCATTGCGAACCACGCGCCAGTGCGCTGGTACCTGCCCAAGCCACGGCAGGCCAGAGTCTCGGTAGTCCGCGTACGGCTTCAGCCCGGCGATCACTTCTCGCCGCCCTTCTTCGCCCGCAGCGCAGACGCCGGCTCCGCTTGCACGTCCTCCGGCGCGTTCAAGACGTAGAACTCATGCAGCTTGGCTGCCAGCAGCCTCTTGTCCGGCAACTGCGTCTGGTACTGCGCCACCAGCGCCGGCGACAGCGTGCGGCTCAGCGCGTACTCGACGACCTCGCTGTCCCGCGACGCGCACAGCAGCACGCCAATGGCCGGGTTCTCGTGTGGCTTGCGCACGTCGCGGTCCAGCGCCTCCAGGTAGAAGTTGAGCTTGCCCAGGTGCTCGGGCTCGAAGCGGTCCACCTTCAGCTCGAAGGCCACCAGGCAGTTCAAGCCGCGGTGGAAGAACAACAGGTCGAGCGCAAAGTCGCGCCCACCCACCTGCAGCGGGAATTCGGAGCCGACGAAGCAGAAGTCGCGGCCCAGCTCGATGAGGAAGGTTCGCAGCTGGCCCAGCAGGCCGCGGTGCAGGTCGGCCTCGGTGTGGCCGGCCGGCAGCTCCAGGAATTCCAGGGCGTAGGCGTCCTTGAACACGCTTGTCGCCGCGTCGCCATGCATTTCTCTCACCGCCGGTGAGAGTTTTGGCGGCGTCAACACCGCGTTCTCGAAGGCGGCCAGGCGGATCTGCCGCTCGAGCTCGCGCTTGCCCCAGCGTTGCTGCACGGCCATGCGCAGGTAGAACTCGCGTTCCTCCGCACGCTTCGACTGGCCCAGGATAATGAGGTTGTGGGTCCAGGGCAAAGCTCTCACCAGCGGTGAGAGTTTCGGGTCGTCGCGGTAGGTGTCGAACAGCTGCCGCATGCGCCACAGGTTCTGCGCCGAGAAGCCGCGCAGACCGGGCACGGTGTGCGCCAGGTGCTGCGCCAGGCGGTCAACCACGCCTTCGCCCCACTCGGCCGCGGCCAACTTGCCGCTGATGTATTCGCCGATCTGCCAGTACAGGCCGATGAGCTCGGTGTTGACCGCCTGGTACGCGCGCTGGCGTGCCTGCTCGATGAGGCCGACAACTTCGGCGAACGCCGCCTCGACTGCAGCGGCAGGCCCGCGTGGTGCGGTGACGGCGCGTGCCTTGGTCGCGGGCTTGCGGCCGCTCATGCCGACGCGCCCTCCAACAGATCACCCAGCAGACCACCGGCCTCTCGCTCGATGTCGATGATGTCCTGGCGAATCTGCGCTAGCGTGCGCAGCGGTTGCGGCTTGTAGAAGTGGCGCGTGAAGCTCACTTCGTAGCCCACCTTGGTGGCATCGTTGTTGACCCAGGCGTCGGGCGTGTAGGGCAGCACTTCGCGGCGGATGAAAGCCTCAATGCCGCCCTCTTCTAGCAAGGGCACCTGCTCGGTGTCGCGCAGATCGCTGTCGGGCTCGTACTCGACGACGCAGGGCTTGCCCGCGACCACGGCGTCATACAGGCCCAGCATCGGGTCGGCTGTCGTCTTGCCGGCTTTGTGGACGGGTTTGTGGATTTTGGCGATCACCGGCGGCGCCGTCTCGACGCGCCAGCTCACGGCCTTCAGGATCAGCTTCAGTTCGGCAGCAGGCAGCTTGGTGCCCGCCTTCTTCAGCGCGGCGTTCACCTGGTCGCGGAAGACGTTGTGGTCTTCGAAGAGCGCGTCGCCCAAGTCCGCGCGCAGCGCCGCGGCCACGTCGACCAGGCGGCCGTCGCGCTCCCAGGTCTTCGGGTCGAGGAGCTTCTTGCGCTTCTTCTCGGGCAGGCCCTTCCTGGCGCTGCCGCCCTCTTCGTCTTCGGGCTCGTCATCGTCGCTGCCCCAGTCGGCCAGGCGCTTGTCCAGCGCGTCGGCGATTCGGTCGAAGTGGTTAAAGAGGTCGTCGCCGAACTCTTCATACAGCGTAGCGCGCAGGTCTTCGTCGCCCGAAGCGAAGCGCAGGGTTTCGATGGCCTTCAGCGACAACTGGCTGTGCAGGCGAAGAGGGCGCTCGACGGTGACCTTCCAGTAGCCGAAGGCCGCGTTCGGAAAGATCTTCGACTCCGGCGTTTCCTTGAATTCGAGAAAGGTGCGGCAGATGCGCTCGATGTCATCGGGTCCCAGCTCGCAGTTCTTCTTGCCCAGGTTCTTGCGCAGCGGCTTGAACCACTGGCTGGCGTCGATCAGCTGCACCCTGCCCTTGCGGTGCTCGGGCTTGCGGTTGCTCAGCACCCACACGTAGGTGGCGATGCCGGTGTTGTAGAACAAGTTGAGCGGCAGCGCGACGAGGGCTTCGACCCAGTCGTTCTCGATCAGCCAGCGCCGGATGTTGCTTTCGCCCTGGCCCGCGTCGCCCGTGAACAGCGACGAGCCGTTGTGCACCTCGGCGATACGGCTGCCCAGCGCCGAGCTGTGGTTCATCTTCGAGGCCATGTTGACCAGGAACAACATCTGGCCGTCGCTGGAGCGGGTGACGAGGGAGAGTTCCTCGCCCGCGTGCATGACCTTGAAGCGCGGGTCGCGCATGCCATCCTTGCCGCCCATCGCCTCCAGGTCCTTCTTCCAACTCTTGCCGTACGGCGGGTTGGCAACCATGAAGTCGAATTCCTGGCCCGGGAAAGCGTCGTGCGCCAGCGTGGACCATTCGGCACCGCCGACGATGTGGTCAGCGTTCTCGCCCTCCCCCTTGATCAGCATGTCGGCCTTGCAGATCGCGTAGGTCTCGGGGTTGATCTCTTGGCCGTAGAGGCCGCAGGTGATCTCCAGGCCGCGCTTGTTGCCGATGGCGGTGAGCGTCTCCTCGGCCACGGTGAGCATGCCGCCGGTACCGCAGGCGTCGTCGTAGAGCAGGTAGGTGCCGGACTTGAGCTGGTCCTCGACGGGCAGGAACACCAGGTTGGCCATCAGGCGCACGGCGTCGCGGGGTGTCCAGTGCTCGCCGGCCTCTTCGTTGTTGTCTTCGTTGAACTTGCGCACCAGCTCCTCGAACACTGTGCCCATCGCGTGGTTGTCGATGCCGGCGGGCGAGAGGTCAATGTCGGGGTCGAGGAACTTGTTGATCAGCGTGGCCAGCGCGTCGGCCTTGGACAGCGTGGTCAGCTGGTTGCGGAACTTGAAGTTGTCGAGGATGTCCTGGACGTTGGGCGAGAAGCCGTCGAGGTAGTCCTCGAAGTCGGCCAGCAGTTGCTGCTGGCTGGCGCGCGACTTCAGGTCGCGCAGCGTGAAGCGCGAGGTGTTGTAGAACGCCTGGCCAGCAGCAGCAGCCAGCGCTGCGCGCTGCTCGGTGATGCGAGCCTCGTCGAGCATCTTCTTGGTATCGAGCACGGCCTGCTTGGTTGGCTCCAGCACGGCATCCATGCGGCGAAGCACGCACATCGGCAGGATCACGTCGGGGTACTTGCCACGCTTGAAGAGGTCGCGCAGCACATCGTCGGCAATGCCCCAGATGAAGGAAACGATCTTGTTGTGAGTTGCTTGGTCCACTACGCGGGCACCTTCTTGTTCTGATGGCTGGTGGTGATCATGGGCGGCAAGTCACGGCTCGCGATTCATCGCGAACTCGAGCAGCTGCTTGTCGGTGACCTCACCAGGCCACATCGTGGATGCCAGCCAGCGGTAGAACGAACTGGCCGCGATGCGGCTTTTCACGCCATCACGGCGCCATGCCTTCGCGATGGGCGAAGCCAGGTCGCCGACGCGTTCATCTTCGAATCGGGCTATGTGCCCTGACCGCTCTGCATCCGGCATCTCCTCGAACAAGGACTTCGCCTCGGCGGACTTGAAGTGCTGCCACTCTTCGCGAAGGCGCTGGAGCCGCTCGTCCATGCTCGGGCGTGGAACGGCAACATCGGGCGGCGGCTTGCCGCCCTCCCCTTCACCGGCGTACTGCTTCTTCAGAGCATCACGCAAGTACGCCGCCGGCGAGTTCAGCGGTGGCAGCGTCGAGTTCTTCATGCGCTGCTCGACGTGCTCGACCGCGGCGCGCAGGACACCTTCGTCGGTGATCGCGTACAAGTCCTGGGCATCGGTTCGCTTGAAACCCAGGGTGATGACCCGCTCGACCAGTTCCAGATCGAAGACGTTCTTGGCCGAGTCGCGCAGGCCGGCCAGGCTGACCTGCGGCTTCGGCAGCACCCGGAACTGCAGCTCTTCAACCTTGCGGCCGCGCTTGTGCTCGACGATTTCAAGCTTGAAGTCTTCGCACAGCGTGTCCAGTTCGGCGAGTGCCTTCTTGATGGTGTCGCGGTGCAGGATGCGGTAGTCGACGGTGGTGATGTCGCTGCGGCCTGTCAGGACGGAGGCCCACCAGATCACGTCCTCGCGCATGGTGAGCCGCCCCGGTGACGTGAGGTAACGGGCGCCAAGCTCGTAGAGCACCGACGCCGCGTAGCTGCGCATCTGCGAGCTGATCTCCAGAAGAACCCGCGTGTACTGCGCCGGTTTGACCAGGCGCTCACGGATGGGCTGTGGGTAAGTCCACGTGATGGTGCATGCCTGGCCGCGTCCGGGCTCGTCGATGACGACAGGGCCCAGTAGCTGGGTGGATGTCCATTGCCGGGCCTGGCCGCCGCTGGTGTGCCACTCGATGGTGGTGGCCTGCATGTCGCGGATGTGGGACTTCAGCAGCTCGGTGTTGTTGGACGTGAAGCGGGCGTCGTCGATCAGCTCTGACAGCAAGATCGAGTAGCTTGGGTTTTCGACGCCCTGCTGTTGCGCGTGGTACAGGAAGACGTTGTAGATGCGCCTGGACAGCAGCGTCAGCTTTCCGCGCTTCGGACGGATGGCGATGGCTTCGTTGGCTTTGGCAACGGCCTGGTCTTCCGGACGTGTGGCGACCTCCGATGATCTCGGTGATTTAGGCTTCGCCGTCGCTGGGGCCTTTTGGTCTATCTCTTCGTGCCCCATCGGCACCTTTCCTGAAACGCCTGACTGCCATGTTGGCTTTGAATTGTGATTGTGTCAATTCACAGAAGATCACACCGGCGTCGAAGACGCTGCCTTGAGGATTTGAAGAAGAACACTTGAGAGCTTGAAGAGTTGGCGGGCCAGAAAAGTGTTCTGCGTCATGTGCTTAGAGCTGTTCCGCCGAGTGGATATGGGGTAGTCGCGGAGAGTATTTGGGGATCTCAGGCTGTGGATATGGGGTAGTGAGGGCCGGAAGTGGAGAGTCTTTGGGGATGTCGGTGAGTGGACTTGGGGATCTGGCCAGTTTGGTACGACCGAAATGCTGAATTTGGTACGACTTAAAGCTCGTGGGGCTCTGATTCGGTCCTTGCTGGTGCCGAGGTACCCCAAATCCCCTCACAGTTCGGGTCGGGCGCGTGGGCTATTCCCCAAAGACTCTCACTGTTCGCGGAAGCGGCTCACGCCCTTGGACGTCTCACTCTCGAGCCGCCGAAATTTACCGAGTCTCTGCTTTTCGGTAAACTAGACGAATTCCGTCGAATGAGAGTCTACCGTGGCAACTGCGGCACCTTCTACTTCACCGCTCGAGGGCGCTGGCAACCTGGTTGCCACTCCCGGCACTTCGCCGGCAGCTGCGCCACGGCCTGTGATCGATATGGCCAGGATCCAGGCCCTTGCGACGCGCGCTGGGAGCATGGTGGAGCAGATACGCGCCAGGTTGCTGGCGCCTGAAGCCCGAAAGATATCGCCGCTCTACTCTGCTTCTCAGATTGCGACCCTGTGTGGCGTCGACAAGGCGCATGTCAACTATCGCATTTCGAAGGGCGACTTGCCTTCGGGCAAGTTGACCCCGACCGGGGGCAAGCGCGAGTTCACGCTCGCTGAAGCGCGCCAATGGACCCGAGCCTATCGGACCGAGAAGATGCGGCCAGCTGGGCAGCGAGCAATCTGCATCGCGGTCGCCAACTTTAAAGGCGGGGTCTCCAAGACCACAAGCGCGATGATCCTTGCGCAAGGGCTCAGCTTGCGTGGTCATAGGGTTCTGGCCATCGACATCGATCCTCAAGGATCGTTGACCACGCTACATGGCGTTCTTCCAGAAGCTGAGGTGGACGAGGAGATGACGATTGCACCGCTGTGCAATGGAACTTCAGACGACATCACGCCCGCGATCCGCTCAACGTACTGGGACGGCATTGATCTGGTGGCAGCGGCGCCATTCTTGTTCGGGGCTGAGTTCGCCCTGCCCGCCCGCCAAATGAATGAGCCGGGCTCGCGATTCTGGGACGTGCTCAATGGAGGGTTGGAGCCAGTTCGGAATCTGTACGACGTGATCGTCATCGACACGCCGCCTGCTCTTTCCTACGTCACCATCAATGGACTTTGGGCAGCTGACGGAATAGTCGTTCCTGTCCCTCCCTCAGGGCTGGATTTCGCAAGCTCAGCGCAGTTCTGGTCCCTGCTTGCCGATCTTGGGGGCAACCTGGACAAGCAGGAGCAGGCAGGCGTTCGCAAAGTGTTCGACTTCCTGCACGTGCTGCTCAGCCGTGTCGACCAGGCTGATGCGGCCTCGCCGGCGGTGCGGCAGTGGATCCAGGCTACCTACGGCGAGTTCGTGTTGCCGGTTGAGATTCCCAAGACTTCTGTCACCAGCAACAAGGCTGCGGAGTTCGCGACGGTATACGACGTGCAGAAGTACGACGGGTCGGCCAAGACCTACAAGCGTGCAGTAGATGCCTATGACCGATTTGTCGACTTGATCGAAGAGTCCGTCGTCGAGGCGTGGCGCACGCGGCGGGCGGCATCATGAAGTGGCTTGAGTCTGGCAACCTGGTTGCCAGCGCGCACGAAATCGGCGTCTGCCTGGAACCCGTGGCAACCTGGTTGCCACGGGGCGGGATCTTGGAAATGCACCAAGAGCTGGATGATGACCGGCAACGCGAACTCCGATGGAACGATAGAAGGGCACTGCAATGAGTACGAAGTCGAAGCTCTTGGCGATGACCGAAAATCTGCAACTGCCGCCCGAGACTGTTCCCGCGGCGCCGACGATCGACGCGTTGTCGAGTGGGGCCGCTGACAAGACTGACGGGTCTCCACAGAACACCAAATTCCCACCGGTGACTTCTGGGCCGGTCGCGAGAACGGGCCCTGGCCAGATGCTGCAGTTTCGCGGCCAGATGCTTGCTGTCGAAGGTGAGCTTGGAAAGCTGCGCGACCAACTCAAGGAGCACGAGGGTTCGACGCCAACCAAGAAGCTGGACCCGCAGTCTGTCTTGCCAAGCCGATGGGCAAACCGACACCCAGACTCGTTCAGCACAGCGGAGTTCGCAAGGCTCAAACAGGACATTGAGCTGGCCGGGGGCAACGTCCAGCCGATCTCTGTTCGCGCCCTGAGTGACCAGCCCGGCAAGTACGAGATCGTCTTCGGGCATCGCCGGCACCGCGCCTGCAGCGAACTGGGCATCCCGGTTCTCGCCACGGTCGATACGAGCGCGGTGTCGGACCACGACTTGTTCTCAGCGATGGACCGCGAGAACCGGGAGCGCGCCGATCTGTCACCCTTCGAGCAGGGCACGATGTACCGCCGCGCGCTCGACGAGAAACTCTATCCGTCCAATCGCCGATTGGCCGAGGCGCTGGGCGTCTCCCACACGTGGGTTGCCAACGTCCTATTGGTGGCGGACCTCCCGGCCCCGGTTGTCGAGTGCTTCCGGTCGCCACTGGATATCCAGCACCGCCACGCTAAGACGATCGCTACGGCACTCGAAGCCGACAGGAAGGCGGTGCTGCGGCGTGCGGAAAAGCTTCGAGCACTAGAACGACCGAGAGCGGCGACGGCCGTCGTTTCGGCGCTAGTCGGGGCGTCCACGGAGACCGCTGAGCCGACCCACCAGCCGTTGGAAGTTGGAGGCAAGCAAGTGGGTCGCTGGTCAAAGGATAGGGCAGGGCGGTTGAACATCCAGATCGACTCTGCCCATCTCGACGATGACGGCCACCTCGTCGTGCTGAAGTCGATCGAGGCAGCCCTGAAGCGCTAGCTTCGCGGGCCCTGGCAACTTGGTTGCCACGGCCCGGGAGCAGCCGGTACCGGTGCGCCGCACCCCAACGGCGGCGGCGTCGCTTGGCCAATCACGGCCCACACCAACCTTTGGTTGACCCGCTTCACTGGAGCGATAAGTGCCGTTCCAACAGCGAGGGCAGTGCAGGGGCCGCCTACAGGAGCCGTCTGCAGCCAACAGCGCCAAGGCGCCAATGTGAGCTCGCAAGTGGCGCGCGGACCCATTCGAGACTACCGGTCGGCGTCTGGTCCGGTCTAGGCTTCGCCCATGCGATCCATCGGCTCCTCGGCCGCGCCCGCTCGCATCTCGTCGGCGCGGCGGTGCTCGGCATCGGCTATCCGCCCGTGCCAGTCTGCACCATCCGCTACATGATAAGTATCCTTATCACCATGCGCAAAAATGGGTGACAAATCGACCTCTGCCAGGAGACAATCGGCCAAGTGCTTGATCCGTAAGGAGAACCGCCGTGGCCGGCCCGCTCGACATCGACGACGACATGCAGCGCATGCAGCTGCGCAAGGGCGAGGCCACCGCGAAGGGCGGCCACGCCTTCCAGCTGCTGCTGCAGCTCGCCGAAACCCGCGACTCCGGTCAGGTCCGGCGCGTCGCGCTCTTCATCGCCGCGACCTACAACGGCGAGGCCTTCCCCTTCGATCTGTTCGAGCTGCGCGCGGTCGACGAAGCCATCAGCGACGACATGCTGCTGTGCATCGACGCGTTGCGCTGGGGCCAGTCGGACCTGCACAGCCTGGTGCCCGACGGCGACCGGCGGGTGAGGGCGGTGATCGAGCAGTGGGGCCTGAAGTGGCCCGAGGCGCAGTGACCGCCGGCCACCTCGGTGATTGATAGCTACCCGACCCCGCTGGACGACGACGCGCTTGGCGCAACGTGGGCTGCTGCCTGGTCGTCGCTCGGCCGTCCGGCTCCAGTGGGCCTGCAGGCCGAACTGATGACGGCTTGGTCCGAACCGCAACGGCACTATCACGATCAACGGCACCTGCGTGAGTGCCTGGCGCTGTGGGCGCGGTGGCGCGAGCACAGCCCGCGCGCCGGCGAGGTCGCGATCGCGCTCTGGTTCCACGACGCCATCTACGACCCGCAGGCGCCAGTGTCGGGAAGCAACGAACTGAACAGCGCCGCCTGGGCGGCCCGGTCGCTCGTGCGCGCCGGCGCCGACAGCGATACGGCCCAGCGTGTCCACGATCTGGTGATGGCCACGCAGCACGACGCGACGGCCGCGCTGGCGTCGAGCCTGGACGCGCGGCTTCTCGTCGACATCGACCTGTCCATCCTCGGCAGTCCGGCCGAACGCTTCGAGCGCTACGACCAGGACGTGCGCAAGGAGTACGCGTGGGTGCCGGGCTTCCGGTATCAAGAGGCGAGGGCGCAGGTCCTGCGGGGCTTCCTCGACCGACCGCGGCTGTACCACGGCGAGCACGCGGTTGCCTTGCTCGAAGCGCCGGCCCGCATCAACTTGGCCGCCGCGTTGTCGCGGCTCGCGCAATGAACGCGCGCGACGACAAGGCGCTGGCCAGCCCGAGCCCGAAGGGGCCGAAGGCTGCGCGCGCAGGGCAGGGCGCCCGTGCTCCGGCACCACTGTTCGGGACCTCCACAAGAACGCCGCCGCGCAGCCTCGCGCCGGTCAGTGCAGCACGGCAGCGCAAGCTGCACGTCGGCCACTTCGCGTTCATGCGCTCGGTGGTGCAGGGTCTCGATCCCCGCGAAAGCTGGGAGCGCTACTTCCGCGTCGAAGGCGAGGCCACCGACCAGCGCACCGTGCGCGCCACCATCGCCTGGATCCGCGACGAGTTCGCCGCAGCCGCGAAGCGCGAGGACCGGTTCGGCACCGCGCGTCTGGTGCGCATCGACGCGACCCGCATCGCCGATCCGTCGCTCGAACTGCCCAGCCTCGAAGCCTTCGCCGAAGCGCATGGACTCGAAGACGAGCGCCAAGCCGACCAGATCGCCGCCTACGAGGCCGAGTACGGCCGCGCGACGCAGCGGCTGCGCCGGCGCGCCCGACTGATCGCGCGCCAGCTCGAAGCGCTGCGCTGGCTCGAAAGTCTGGTCGCTCAGTCACCGAAGGCTGGCGACTCAGTCGCCGCCTGGCTGAACCCAACGCTGGCCAGACACCTCGAAGCCGCCGACATCTTCACGCTCGCTCAGCTGGTCGAGCGCATCAACGGTGTCGGCCGGCGGTGGCACGCCGGCATCAAGGCGATGGGGGAGGGCAAGGCCCTACGCATCGTCGAGTGGCTGAGGGAGCATCAGGACAGCATCGCGCTGCAGCTCGGCCGTCATGTCGCGATGCCGCGCAGCAAGCTCTACGCGCACGAGCTGCAGGCGGTGGTCGCCCCGGCCACCGACATCCGCCCACTTGAAAAGTTCATCGTGCCGGCCGAGCTCGACGGCACTCGCGGCCTGTACCGACGCCCGCATGCGCAATGCCTGCTGAAGGCCAACAACGACTACTACGCCATCCTCGCCTGGCTGCGCTCCAAGCATGGCCTGACGCCCGAGCAGAAGGCGCACCTCAAGGCGCGCCGGCGTCAGCGCAATGTCATGGGCAACCACGGCGTCGAGCAGGGCATGGACTGGCTCCAGGCGCTGTCGCACACGCAGCGGGCCTACCGCAAAGAAGCCGAACGCTTCCTGCTCTGGGCGATCACGCACAAAGGCAAGGCCTTGTCTTCGATGAGCAACGAGGACTGCATTGAGTACCGGGATTTCCTGGCCGACCCGCAGCCGCGCAGCCGCTGGTGCGGCGACCGCGGGCGCGAGCGCTGGTCGCCGCTGTGGCGACCCTTCGAGGGGCCGCTGTCGGCCTCGGCGCAGCGGCACGCGGTCACGATCCTGAAGAACCTGTACGGCTTCCTCGTCGATCAGAACTACCTGATGGGCAACCCGTGGTCGGCGGTCAGCGTGCCTCGCACGGCGGGGCCGAAGGTGAACGCGGGGCGGAGTTTCAGCCTGGCGCAGTGGCAGTTCATCGAAGGGCAGCTGAAGTTGCTGCCGGCGACTTCGTCGAACCAGCGGCTGATTTTCGGGCTGCACCTGCTCTATGCGACCGGGCTGCGGTTGTCGGAAGTGGTGGCCGCAACAGTCGATGACCTGCAGTGGGTCGAGTACCCGGCGGATGCGTCAGACGATCAGCCCATGGAAGGCTGGCTACTGCGGGTGATCGGCAAGGGGCAGAAGGAACGAGAGGTGCCGCTGCCGGCCAATGTCGTGGGCGAGCTGGCCAAATACCTGGTTTCTCGCGGGCTCGATGCGGACCCGGAGGACATCGGCAACCAGGGGGCGTTCTTGCTCGGCAAGGCGAGCGACGCGGCGGAGCGCGCGCCGGGGCTGAGCACAGGGCAGGCGATCGACCCGCGGCAGGGGATCGCTGCGACCACCTTCTACGACCAGATCAAGCGCTTCTTCGAAGACTGCGCCGGTGTGCTGCGACGGCAGGGCGACGTGAAGGGCGCGGAGCGCTTCGCAAAGGCCAGCACGCACTGGATGCGGCACTCGCACGCGAGCCATGCAATCGCCAGCGGGATGCCCATCGAAATCGCGCAGCAGAACCTTGGGCATGCTTCGCTGGCCACGACGACCGTCTATGTCACCACCGAGAAGCGACGTCGACTCAAGGCTGTCGAGGCCTTTTGGCAAAGCTAGCGACGATTGAATCGTCAGATCGACTCGATGCCCGACCTGACCGAGATACGAAAATGCATCGTCAGCTGGTTCGCCGGGTCGCTTTCGGCAAGACATGGGTGGGCTTCTGCAACACCTTCACTTCTCGCGAAGTGCCAGATGACCAGTCCTCCGAAGCTTCCGCTCCAGCTTCTGCTTCAACGCCTTCATGAGAATCGGGCTCACCGAGCTGGCAACAATGGCCGTAACGCCGCTGGCAGTGGTGAACTTCAGCGCCTTCAGGTCCTTGTAGCGAACGATCTCCAAGGCGATCCTCCGTTGATCAAACTTCCAAAGAGCCGCAGGATCGCGCCACGCAGCAGGATGCAATCGTCAATGATGCATGAACCATGGTTTATTGGCGGGAACTTCGCTGAACCCGAGGCCGCGCGCTTGCGTGCTTCGAGCTGCACATAGATGGTGCCAATGAACCATGGTTCATGGTGCGTGGTTCATTGGCTTTGAATCATGCAATCGCCTCGTAAGACCTTTCGAAGAAGTTGGCCTTCCACTTCGACATCGCAACCCGGAAGCCCAGCTCGAGCCTTTCGATTTGGTAGCCGGCAGCCATCTTCGGTTGACCGTCGCCCGGTTCCGGTCTTGTCCAAATTTCCCATCGAAAGCGATCGTGCAATCTGTAGACCTTGAGATCCCAGAAGCGGCCTTTGCTGTCGATCGACGGTTTGATGAACGTCCCATCGCGATTGGCAGCGAAGGCCGCGGAGACGTTTGCCTTTGGATCGTTCGGGTCGAGCGCGAGGATCTTGGCATCCAAGTCGAATTCGATCGACCTCACGTGGTACGACGAGTTCTTGAAATCGATTCGTGCAAAGTACAGATCAAGGTCGGCGCCGATGATCCGTTGTAGCGCAGAGCGGATTCGGGCTTCGTGATCGATCGACTTGCCTGACAAGTCGACCATGTCAGATCGAAAAACAACCAATGGAACGGTTGCGACCTTACCGCAAATCGGAGAAGCAGCTCCCCTGGCGACATCACAAAGGCACCGAGCCAGAGCTTGCATCTGGGCTCCTGACTTGCTCGATGACTCGACCTCTATCCAAAGCGCAACCTCAGCCTTGGCGCCGTCAGGTTCCTTGACCGAATGGATTGCCAGACCATCAGGGTACTTGCGCAGACCGACATTCTCGGAACGAATTTCTAGCTCGGTCTTGATCTCAAATCCGCGCGACCTACAGTCGAGCAGAACCAGCGCTGCAATCAACTCATGTTGCCAACTTGCCGGCGGTGCCCACTCACCATTGGTAGTTCGCCCCCACTTGTCGCCGGGCCTGGCTTCAATTCCGAGGCGCCGATTCAGGTATCTGGCACCTGCAGCGGAGAGGACGAGCGCTTCCCCGGCGTTGCCTGGCAGCGGTCTGCAGAGAATGAATTTGGAGCGCCGAAGTCGCACCACCAATTTGTGGGCGAGCTTCCGCTGTGTGTTGAGTCTTGCCGCATCCGCGATGACCTTCCCTGGCAACGATCCATCTGTTGGCCAGAGCAGGGTACCTAATTCAAGGGGTCGCAACCAGCCAAAGCGCGAGATCCAGTGGAGCGCAGTAATAGTGCGGAGTTCAGCTTCCGGCACGGCAAAATCAGCATCCGTAGTCAAAGTTTCTCTCGAGGTGGTTTCAGGCAAGGCAGCAAAGTTGAGGTGTCAAGTGTGGTGACGCCATGGGTGACACCATAGTGAAGTGCTGTCACTGCAGCAGGGGCGCATGCGCCATAGGTGACGGCACGCTCTGGCGGTCCAAATTCGCACGCAGTTTTCGACCTTGCAATAGGGACGAAGGACGGTTCGCGAGGACTAGCGACGGGGTCTCTAACATTGCCGGTGGAAGCCGCTGCTGCGTACCCGTCAGCCAACTGCATAGGTGTGCCAAGTAGGGATCCAAGGCGGCCACGTCCGATAGTCTTCGGAGCCATCGAACAGGTGACAGTTGTGCCGCAAGCCATGGGCGAAATTGTCTGTCGCTGGAACCTATAACACCTGCCTCTGCCCGCGGGACACAGAAAAAATTGCGTCGGCTGAACGACGTAGAACAAGCAAGGCCGCATCTGATGAACTGACCCGCGTCGCGTGGTGACGAGTCATCTGGCTCGAAATGCGGGCTGGCAGATCCTGCGAATGGGCCGAATCGGCTTTGACATGTGTCAGCGCGTTCGATCAAAGGCGAGTCCGCTCTGTTGTGGCTCTACCAACGGTCGGTCTGGTTGTGGCTTTCTCCGCCCTCTGGCTTCTGTCAGCGCGCACGGCGTGGTCACCTAGATGACGGCTCGCTCGGCATGCCGCCACAAACCTGGTTTGCGCCTGTTCCACGTTTGCCCTTCTGCGGCTTCCCGTCAGTAGCCTCTTGGGCATTCCCGTAAGACGCTTGTTTGGCATTGGATCGGTCTGCCCCTAGAGGCAAACCCAATCCAGCCCGACCGAGCCCGAGGCGGCTTCCCCGGCCGGGCCGATCTGAGGAAGGCCGGACAGACGGTGCGCCGCAACACAAACCCAACCCAGCCCGGCAGGACAGAACTCCGGCTTCACCGAACGATGACTTTGAGGATGTGCGGATCGACGGTGCGCCCTCGCTGAGGTCGTCCGGCTGGACCGGTTGCCGAACTCCGGCTCTCGGTCAGAAGAGAAGTTGTCCAGGCAGGGTCGACATGGCGAGCCTACGCAGGTTCAACGACGATGGAGGTCGAGACCTACTCAGGCTAAACCATCAGGAGCGATTGATCGTGAACGGCCCGAGACGCCTTCGTGAGGTGCGATGGAGGAGCGTTGAGGCGATTGCTGTGCGCATGGTTGAGTTGTTCTCGGTGCGTCACAGTGGGACGAAGTGTGGACAGCGTTCCGGCGTGACGGCGGGTTCCTGCTGTCCTACTGTGGTGGCGTGCTAGGTGTGGTTGGTCGACTCGTTGCACCGGCCACCCAGTGTGGGCAACGTGGGTTGATGTGGATCGAAGAACGCCTGACTCGTCTTGCTTGAACGAGCGGTTCGTCTGTGTGGCGTTCTCCAGGAACGGTCTGTTGATCGTTCCGATGGAACGTGGCGGTTCGATGTGGGGCCGGTTGGCCGGTGCGTGGTTGGGGTGTGGAGCGCTTCGGCTTTGCGCTGATGGTGCGATGGTCCGCACCTCAGTTTGGATCGAATGTCGTTCTGCAGGAACGACGGAAGAACGGATCGAGTTGGCGGTGCTGCTGGCGTTCCGATGGAACGAGATGTTCATCGTTGTGGGGTGTGGTGTTGCGGTCCAGTCCTGTCGAGGCAGGATCGTGTGGCCGCGTTGCCTGGCAGGAGAAGAAGAGGAACGGGACGACGCCTTTGCTGGTGGTTGGGTTCGCTGGTACGTGCCCGCCTGGTTGGCTCGATCACTCGACGTGGCCGGTCGGCGGCCCCTCGGGTCGTTCCGCTGGAACGGATCGCGTTCCCGCCCAGCTTGGGTCAGGCCTTCCCGCCGTGGAGGCGTGCCGGCGGAACGTAGGTCCTGCCGTCTTGGGTCGAGCCGTTCCCATGGTACGACCCTGCCGGGCTGGGTCGGTTGGCTCGCTCCGGTCGGGCTGGGTTGGTTTGCCGGCAGCGGTGCACCGCAAGACCTCGAATCCAGCAGGAGGCACCTGCGCCTCCGGGCGCCCAGTGGACCTGGTGGAGGAGCGTGGGAGGTCAGGGTCAGGTGCAACACACGGGGGGTCAGTGGTCCTTCCGCCGTAGCACTGGGTTCGATCGTGCGCGTAGGGCCTGACAGGAACGGGCCGTCCTAAAGCTGAACTCTCTTGGAAGACCGGGTCGACGGGCACACGGAATCGGTGCCCCGGTTGAAGCGCTGTGTCTCGGCTGCCGTCGGCTGGGCTTGATCGTGTTCGTTCGGTGGTGACGCGGCGTTGGGATGCAGCGCGATGCGAGGTGGATGGAGATCGGGTCAGGTCGGTGGATGCGAAGCTGGGTTGGCAGGCTGGACCGAGGGTCGAGCCGGAAAGCCTGGCTCGATGCGGTGCATCAGCTACGTCTTGCCGTCCTGGCTCGATCCGGTGTGCCTGGTGGACCAGGCACTCCTGAGCTTCGGTGGTGTGTGGCGGCAGGAGGGTGCTCAGGCTTGGGGCCTTCGCGAGGTTCGATCGTCCGGGTGTTCCGGACGGGGCCGGAACACCCGGTGGGTGATCAAGCTGGACCGCAGTTTGGCGCGACGTGGGAACGAGTCGATGAGCGGTGGGGCTGGTGTGGGGCCCGGCTTGCGCAGGTGAGCGATTGCGGCGTCACGCTGGAACGAGTGAAGTTGATGTGGGCCGGGTGGTGTGGGTTGGCATGCCCCTTCGGTCGGTTCCTCGATCGCCCGTCCCTCCTTGCGCTGACCGTCCCGGTCAGCGTGCCCTTCCTGTGTAGCACCGTTCCGGACGAACACTTGTGAGCGTTCGTCCTTCACTCGGTGCGGCCGGGCCTGGCTCGGCCCTGCCGGGCTGGATTGGGTTTGACGGGGCCGGGACCGGGGCCGATCGGTCGTCCGCACATCGCAGCCCGCAAGGCTCAGGGTGTCCCACGCGTCGTCTATATGTGGAGTGACGCGATGGGCGCGTCCCCGATCAACAGGCGGGAACGGGCCGATGACGGCTGGCTGGGGTGCTGGCGAGCATGGCGGCGCTGGCGCTAGGACTGGACGTGGGTTCGGCGTGCAGGCCGGGCCGAGGTCGGTCGAAGGTCGGTCGGCGAGGCGTTCCGCCGGAACGAGAGGGGTGCGAGATGAAGGGGAAGGGTTCTTCGAAGTCGAAGTCGGGGGCGGCGGCGTCGTCGCCGACCATGTCCGGCCTGGCTCAGCGGTTGGGGCCACTTCGCAGAAGCATCGAGGTGCTCCGGCACGCCGACGATGCGTTCGGCACCAGCCGGGTCCGGTTCGAGTGCGCGCACAAGCGGTCGGTGTCGAGCGGTGCCATCTACAAGGGACGCTGCCGTCGATGCCGGCAGCTGGCGGCGCTGCCATCTCCCGGCTGAGCCTCCGCGCAGCAGCGCCTCGGGCCGGAAACCCTAATTCAGCCCGCTCCTCAACGAGGCCACTGACCTAGCCGAAGCGAGCGAACCTTACAGGAATCGATCACGTTGCCCAGGTCCGGGGCTGTCGATCTTGTCGAAGCCGCAGGAATGTGAATGGTCTACGGGGCCGGACCGTGTCGGCGGCGCTTGGGCCGGGCAGAAAGTGAACGAAGACGCGAAGGCGCTGATGATTGCCGCTTCGTTCGGTCGGAACGAGTCGAAGTCGCTTGAGGCGGGTGGTGCCTGTCGCTCGGAAGCATTGAAGATGGCACTGTTCGATCAGGCCCTGTGGAGGCCGTCGCGGAACACGCCGATGCGGGCGGCGCGTTCGATGCGCTCGCGGTTCGCGCTGATCGCCGCATCGGGCCGGGCCAAACTCGGATCGAGGACTGGATGAGGTCGATGAAGCGGGCTTCTTATCGATGCGGCCGGGCCGGGTCGATGCCGAGGGCCCTTCGATCCCAGGAGGTCCGGAAGGTGTTCGCTGACCTGTCCGGGTCGACGGCACTCGTCCTGTCGGAACGAATGACGGAACGGTCGATCGGCAGGATCGGGTCGATCGTTCAACGAGAACGAGCCGCGTCGTTGGTCCGGTTGTGAGCGCCGGTGCGAACGTGCTGAGTTTTGGCCGGTTTTAAAATGCTGATGGGTTGCAGCAGCATTTGCGTGATGGGGGTGCCGACGTATTACGCGCTGCCGCGCTTCAGGCCTCGGCGTGAGCCTGTCCGCGGTAGCTCTTGCCCTCGATCACGACGGTCTCGACGTGGTCCAGCAAGCGGTCCAGGAGGGCTGAGGTCAGGGTGGCGTCGCCGTTGAAGATGCTGGCCCATTGCTTGTAGGCCCGGTTCGTCGTCAACAGCGTGGCGCCGCGCTCGTAGCGGTGGCTGATGATCTGGAACAGGCAGTCGGCGCCGAACTTGTCGATGGGCAGGTAGCCCAATTCGTCGATGCACAGGACCTCGGGCTTGACGTAGGCCGCCAGCGCCCGCTTGAGGCCACCGGCGGCGTGCGCGGTGGCCAGCGTGTTGATGATGTCGATGGCGCCGGTGAACAGCACGGAGTGCCCGCGCTGACACGCCGCGTAGCCCAGGGCCGTCATGAGATGGCTCTTGCCTAGGCCGACGCCGGAGATGAACACCACGTTGGCGTGCTTGGCCACGAAGTCCAGGTGGAAGAGGTTCTGTATTTGCGGCCGGTTGATCTTGGTGGGCCAGTTCCAGTCGAACTTGTCGATGGTCTTGAGCACGGGGAAGCGGGCCTGGCGGATGCAGCGCTGCACGCGCCGGTCCTCGCGGGCGGCGGCCTCACCGTTGAGCAGCTCGGTGAAGTAGTTGACGTGAGACCAGTGCTTGTCGGCGGCGGTGTGCGCCAGCGGCTGGTAGTTCTCGCGCATGAACGGCAGGTTCAGCGCAGTGAGCTTGGCCTGCACGGACAGGGCATCGGGGTGGGTATGTCGCGCTCGCATGGTTCGGTCCTTCAATCGCGGTCGTAGATGGACAGGTCGGGCTCGGGGAGTTCGAGCTCGAGCAGGTCAGCGCTGCGGGTGAGCTGCAGGGCACCCGGCTCGGCCCCGATGCGCCGGCGGGCGGCCAGGATGTGGGCGATGTACTCGGCGCTGAAGGCCTGCAGATCCAGCCCGTCGTCGATGGCGCGGGCCACGGCCTCGCGGCCGTGCATCTCGGCCAGGGCGAGGATCTGACGCAGGTGCACGCGGGCGTTCACGCGCCGGGCCTCCAGGCCCTCCCGGTAGGCCTGCGCGCGCGGCGACAGCGCCAGGAACTGCACCAGCAGACGTTGCTCGCGGGCGCTCTTGCGCTGCGCGACGAGTTGCTGCGCGTGTTCGGGAAGCTCGAAGTCCTTGTGCCGCTGCATGCTTCGCGGGTGGTGCGCGACGAGATCGCCCTGGGCATAGATGCACACGCGATCGGCCCAGGCCTTCATGGTCAGGCGCTGGCCCACGTGGCGCGAGGGCACGGAGTAGGTGTTGGAGTCCAGCGCGACGCGGAACTGCTTGTTGACGCTGACCGTGCGCACGCGTGCGAGGTCGAACCCGACCGGGTTGGGCCGCTTGAGGTGGGCGCGTTCTTCCACGAACATGTCCACGGGCCGACGCTGCGTGGCGCCGTGCACGCGCACGTCGGCCACCGTGTCCACCCACAGCTGCGCGGCGGGCTGCACCGCCGAGAAGTCGATGAACTCTTGGCCGGCCAGGAAGTTCTTCTTGACGTAGCCAACTCCGTTCTCAACCCGCCCCTTCTCCCAACCCGAGGCCACGTTGCAGGGGGTGATCTCGAAGTCCCAATGGCGCGAGAAGTCCAGGTACCTCGGGTTGAAGATGGGTGCCGCACCGACCAGACGCTTGAGCACGGCGGACTTCAGGTTGTCGACCATCAGCCGCGCAGGCACCGAGCCGAAGGCGGCGAAGGCGTTCTCGTGGCAGGCGAGAAAGAACTCCATCTCCTGCGACACGGTGAACTCCAGGTACATGCGCCGGCTGTAGCACAGCACCATCACGAAGAAGCTCAGGCGCCGGCGCGTGTTGCCGACAGTGACGGTGCCGAATTCACCCCAGTCGACCTGCGCGCACTCGCCGGGCTCGAAGTCCAGCTTGAGGAAGGCCGGCTGGCGGCGCGGGCGGATGCGGTGGATGTAGTCCTTGACGATGGTGATGCCTCCGCCGTAGCCGGCTTCGGCCAGCCGCTGGTAAATCTGCTGGGCGCTGTACGGATGGGCATCCAGCCACCGCACGATCTGGCCCTTGAAGGCGTCGAGCTTGCTGGCGCGCGGCACAGTCTTGCGCGCTCGGAACTGTTCGACGTCGGCCCACCTGGCCACGGTGCGCGTGTCCAGGCCCAGCGCTCGCGCAGTCTGCGCCAACGTGAGTTGCTGGCGCACCAGGTGGTCACGGATGCGGCAGTAGGTCTCGTAGTCAACCACGGCGCTGCTGTGCCTGCTGCAGCAGCGTGGCCAGGCTCACGGGCTGGCCGCCGGCAGCGGCTTGCGTACGCGGCGCCGGGCGCCGCGCCGCAGCGCTGCCCGGCAGGGCCAGCACCTGGTACAGCGGCGAGCGATAGGCGATGAGTTCCAGCTCGATGAGCTGCTGGCGCGCCGCGGCGAACTGCTCGTCACTCAGGTGCAGCCGCTGCGCCAGCGTCGGCGCGCCGTAGTAGCTCAGGCCCTGGGCGTCCGACACCGTGATCAGGAACAGATACAGCGCGGCCGAGCGCGCCTCGCAACGGTCGATGAAGTGCCGCTGTACGAGTGCTTGGTCAACCCAGCTGAACTGCTCGGGGACTTGGCGCAGCCGCTCGGGCCGAAGTAGTTGCTTGATCGCCTTCACCGCATCTCCCGTTGATCACGTCGCGCCCAAGTTGTACGAGGCGCCGGGTGGTGCTGGCCATGTCATCTTGTAACGCCGGCTGGAACAGATGGGCCACAAGCCCCGCCAGCAAAGGCGATTCGGCGTTCAAGAGATCTTGTAACGCCACGGCCACGGGTGCCTCGGGAGCCTCAACACGATCGGCACATTCCTCAATCGCATCAGGCACTTGCGGCGTCAAGAGATCTTGTAACGCCCGCGACGGCCGCACCCTGCCACGGCTGTAGCCCGGATGCGCGGCGCGCCAGGCCTGCACACGCGCGACGTGTACGGGGCCGCTGAAGTAGCCATTGTTGGATGGCCGTGCCAACCAGGTGGCCTGGCTGGCGGTCTTGCTCGCTCGCCGGCAATCGCCAGCGCAGCAGTACCGTTGACGCTCACCCTTGCGATGGTCGGGGATGAAGAACTCCCCGCACGACATGCACTTGCGCTGTCCCGCCTTGGCCATCGTCGCTCCCCAACAGACCTGTCGAGCGCGACGACCACATCGACCGAACACTCGTCGGCACGGAGTCTGAAGAAGACGGAAGGCGAAGCTGAAGAAGACCGTCAGAGACGGTGTGATCCGAAGAAGACGGATCAGCAAGAACACGCACGGTCAGACCGGCTGAAAGAAGACAAATTCAAGCCGGCGCCCACACCGGTCTGGCTGGACACGCTGGTCATGGCAGCTCCGGGCCCCGGACCGACGCTCGCCTTGGTGGTTACTACCAGGACAGAGTTTCCAAGGGTATGTCGGGCTGCACTTGGGTGTCCGCGGAACACGAGCGAACGCCTCGGTCCTGCTCATCCCTCGCGCTGCTTTTTGCCCGCGCTGCGTTTCAGTGACGACGCCTCAAGTACATCGAACAGACGAGAGAAAGCCTCTGCGCTGCCGGGCACCTTCTTCAGCAAGATGTCGAAGCGCTCTTTCAGGGTGTGGTCAGCGGCGCCCAGAGAAAGCAATTTTTCGTGCGACACCCCTAGTAAAGCGCACATGCGTTGCACATTCTTGTTTGCAGTCCTGAACTGACCTCGCTCGCATCTGCTGACCTGGGAGTGATGGACGCCGGCGATCGCGCCGAACTCTTGGATGCTCTGATTCGTCCGCGTCCGGGCGGCGCGCATGAGCGCGCCAATGGTCAAGGCTTCTGCTGGGCTGATTTTGTTGCGCACTGTGCGAATTATGTGCAAACTTCGAACCATAGGGAGGAACAAGAATGGCCGTGTTTGTCGACAACGAGCGCATCACCTGGCGCGGCAAGCTCTGGTGCCATCTGGTGGCGGATTCGCTAGACGAGTTGCATGCGTTCGCGGGCGCGCTTGGGCTAAAGCGAAGCTGGTTCCAGGAGAGGGCGGCGTATCCGCACTACGACGTGACAACCGAGGTGCGCGACCGTGCGCTGCGTCTTGGCGCGCTACAGGGGCGCAAGGCTCAGATCATTGCCAGCGCCAGGCTGCTGCGCTCGGAACTGCGTGGGCTGCAGTCGATGTCGCCACGCCAGGATCAGGCACATCCAGTTGCCGAGGCGACCTGAAATGGCTCCGCTGAGTGCCAAGGCGCCGCAACTCTCGGTCGCCGAGTACTTCGAGGCGGCTGGTGATACCGATCGCTTTCGTGATCAGGCAGACGGAGTGACGCAGCTTGGCTTTGGTCTGTTCGGAGAAGTTGGTGGCCTCCTCGCAGCCCTGAAGAAGGTCAGCCGCGACAAGCTGCTGGAGACCGAGACCCAGGTGGCCGGCGAGGAGCTCGGCGACGCTTTGTGGTACCTCGTCAGTTTGGCGCACCACGGCGGCGTGGAGCCGGGTGCCCTAGCCGCGTCCTGTATGGCCAGTCTCCGACAACGACTGCATGAAGCTCCCGGTCCAGTGGGAGCAAACGTCACCTTCGAGGCAATCGACGGGCTGACGGACGTGCACCTGTCGGGCCTGACCGGGCAGCGTGAACAGCTGCTGCGATCGCTTGCTTCGTCCTGCGGCGCGCTGACTGCGAAGCTTCAAGCAGAGTTCTGCACCTGGGGTGAGGACAACGTGGCGGCAGCGTTGGGTGAGTTGATGGCGCAACTTGCGCTAGTTGCGCGCTGCTTCGGGTTGGGGCTAGCCGCGGTGGCGCGCGAGAACATGGCCAAGATCAAAGATCGGTGGCCGGGCGACAATCCCATCTTTTGGCAGCTACCGGACGCCGTCAACTGCGAGCCGCATGAGCGGTTCGATCGGCAGTTCAGCATTCAGTTCACCGAACGAATGGTCGGGGCCCGCCTGGTTGTTGTGCAGCAGCTTTGCGGCGTCAACATCGGGGACCCACTGACCGACAACAGCCATACCGATGACGGCTACCGCTTCCACGACGTGTTTCATCTCTCCTATGTCGCCCACCTTGGCTGGTCGCCCGTGATCCGCGCTTTGCTCAAACTCAAGCGCAAGTCGCAGCCGAAGACCGATGAGAACGAAGACGGTGCCCGCGCCATCATCATCGAAGAAGGCATAGCTACCTGGATCTTCAACCACGCGAAATCCCGAGGAGACTTTTTTGCGGGTGTCACCGAGGATCGCCTCGACTTCTCGCTGCTGAAGCAGGTACGCAGCATGGTTCAGGGATTCGAGGTGGCCGACTGTCCATCATGGTTGTGGGCGCGAGCCATCGTTCGAGGCTTCGAGGTCTTTCGTGAACTTCGCGAGCATAGGCATGGCACGGTCGCAGTAGACATGGAAGCGCGCACGTTGACATTCACTCCCGGCACAGCGCAAGGCAACCTATCGTGACCCCTTCCAGCTTCGTCCAGGCGCTCGCGGCCATCCAACTCCCGAACGTGTTCAATCCTTACGCCGACACTTGCCCGGTCCATGACAGGAAAGATGCCGCTGCTGTGCGCCGCCGCAGCTTGCGTACCCTCCTTGCCGCCTCGCAGTCGCTAGGGATCGACACCATCTGGATGGGGCGGGACCTCGGATACCGCGGCGGCCGCCGCACCGGTTTGGCACTGACCGACGAAATGCGTCTGACGCAGTTTCCAACGATCTACCCTGGTGCCGAAGCTGCCAAGTCGACTCGCAGCCCTGCCGTTGCCGAGCGCACTGCCGCGGAGATCTGGGCGGTGCTCGCGCAACTCGACCTGCCGCCCTTGTTGTGGAATGTGTTCCCGTTTCATCCGCACGAGCCAGGAGAGCCCTTCACAAATCGCAAGTTCACTGCGACGGAACTGAAGTTTGCCGACGCTCTCAACCGCCAACTGCTCAACTGGCTCGGGATCCGTCGCATCGTCGCCATCGGCCAGGACGCTGCCGGCTACGCAGCTCAATTCGGTGTCAAAGTGGAGTGCGTGCGGCATCCCAGCTATGGCGGCGTCACCGAATTTCGGGAGGGGATCAGGCGCCTGTATGGGTTGCCGAAGATTCGCCGCTTACAAGATGAGGTGCAGGGGTCATTGCTCTAGCCGTGCCTGCGCTGGCTGGTACCGAATCGACCGTTGCCGCGACCGCACGAATTCTCTGCAGTGCGGCCCGACTCTCTGCTGCCGAGCCCCAACTTGCTAGATCCAGGCTCGCGTCTGTCGAGATGCAGGTCAGTCGGCCCGCTTGAACTCCAGCTTGTGCTGCCACGAAGTTCATCAAATGGCGCAGGCCGATGAAGTTGCCCAAGGCGCGTTGCGCGTAGTAGTGCGAGCGATAGATCGCTGTCAATTCGAGGGTTGTCTTGTCGACCAGTTTGAAGCTCAAGTGCATCAAGCAAGGTTGATTGCGCACCATGGTCGCGTCATGTGCTGGGCTGTAGAGCGGCACGTCGCAGAACACTGGCTCATCGCTAGCCAGGTCATTGGCATCCACTACTCCAAGTTCGTAGTTGGAGACAATTGCCTTGCCGTTCGGGCTTGCGGCGCGTTGCAGTTTTCCAATCAGTATCGCCAATGGGTTGATGACTGTGTTCCATTCGCGTCCAGGCCGCGACATCAAACGCATTGCGTACGTGCCCCAGGTTCCACGCTTCTTGGCGCTCGCCATGATGCCGAGAAAGTGGGCGGCCAGATCGGCCGCGCCTACCCGCTTGTAAAGGCCTTGCGGGAAGATCGTCCCAGCGACGGTCAGCACGGTGGTTTCGCCGCGGGTCCGCAATGCCTCGTCGACGGCTGAGATGACACGCCTGTCGGCAAATGTCATTTCGTCTGCCGCATTGATCTCCAGCATGAGATTTCGGTACCGACCGCCATTCTGCTCAAGGTGATCGATGGCCGCGAGCCATGCCTCGATGATGCGCCCCTTGCTGATGACCATACCCATCGCTATCTCCCAAAGACCTCAACGACATGCAGGTTCACAAACGGCTCTGGCAGCCAGGCATGGCCGCTCAGTCCCCACATTTCACTCCAGCTGTTGCGCACCAGCAGGTGCCGCATTCCGGAACTCGGGGCCGTCCCCCAACCTACCGCAAGCAGTGCGTGGTACTGCCCAGGCAGCACATTGACCTCGTTCCGCACGACGCCGCCAACCGGCGAGAACAAACCAAGCGTCACGCGAGTGACCAGTCCAACTGCGTGGCCGCGGGTCAGTGCGTCGATGATGGGCTGCATCGCGGGCGAGCGGAGAGCGAATGCGCTTGCATAGAGGGGCTGGCCAGCAGGTGCTACAGGATGATCGGCACTGATCGGGTCCACCGCCTGGTAAGGAAAGTGGGCATCGAGTGGCTGGCCAGGGGCCTGTGTGGCACGAATGGCTTCCACTGTGCGCAAGCCCTGGCCTGGTCGCCAACCGGGTGTAAGCGCCCCGGCGGTTTGATACAGGAACTCTGCACTGAGTGCTGCAGGCGCTGCAGCGGCATCGCGGTTGAGATCGGACATCGCAAACGCCATGCAGGTGCTGCGTTGCCCTTGATTACGAGCCGGACCAAACGAGGCCGAGAAGTCGACTGCTGGCTGTACCTGCACGTCAGCGCGCCTCCTGCAGTCGTCGCTGGCGCGTGCCCCGGCTCAACCCTTCGACAAGAGTCTCATAGTGAGCGCGCAGCTCTACGTGGCCTCTTGGCGCTCCTCGGTTCCAGGGTTGTGTCTCCGTCAGGCCGAGAGGCTGGATTGCGTCCGTCGAAGTCGCGGCGGCACTGGGCTCCAGTTCGTAGGACAACGTTGCGCTGCTACCGACGACAACCGGGCCGCTTTCCAGTTCGTGCCGGGTCGCGTCGACTACTACTGGCTTGATCGCGAACCCAGCGCTGGAGGCCTCTTCTGCCGTCCAGACATATCCCGCGCCGGCGTGGTTGGGCAGCTCCAAGATGAAGCGATCGGCGGCTCGAGGTTCAATGATGAACGCTTGATCCCGCGGATCGAGCACCCATACGTCACCACCTTCGGCAGGTGCTCTGCGATCTGGTAGGACGGCCTCTTTCAAGGCCTTTGGGGAGTGCGCTGCGATTTGTGTCGCCAGAGGCAGCGTCAAGAACTTGATGCTTCTCAGCGACCAGACCATCGCTCGGAAGCTCACTCCGAGTCGCAGCGACAGTTGGTATACCACTTCCGGGCGTGGCAGGTCAGTAAGACTCCATCCCTTCTGCTTCATGACGTGCACGACCAGCCAACGCGGCATCAGCAGGTGGTACGCGAACTCATTGGCCGCACGCTCGCTCGGGGATGCTCCTTCGCCGTAATCGATGTGCTCATCGGTCGTGGTTTCATGTCCGAGGAAATAGTGTCCCAACTCGTGTGCGCACGTCAGATGAACCATGCCGATCGGTCGCTGGGAATTCACAAGAATTCCCGGTGAACCTTCAGGATTCAGGAAGGCCCCGAGCAGCTTGTCTAGCGGCCGCACCATGACAGGCACACCGCCGCCCTCGGCTATCGCGACGGGATCGATGCGCGAATAGCCCGAATCTCGCACCCGCTGCTGCGCACCAACGTCAGCCAGCACCGCGCTAGCGCGCTTTGAAGCTTGGAGGAGTTGGTCGCGCAAGTTCATTTCTTGCTCCGCGATCCCTTGCTGCCCGAACTCCGGAGGAACTCGGCGAAGCGAGCGACCTCGTCTAGGTCCTTGCTAGATAGACCATGCAACGTACGCGCCGCAAAAGCCACCTTTGCATCCAGCTTGGGCTGCTCCCCGCGAAGGAAGTACTCGATCGAACGACCGTACAAGCGAGCGAGTCGTTCAAGCTCAACTGCCTCAACTTTCCTGCTGCCCGACTCGATATTCGTCACGGCTGGGCGTGACAGCTCAAGTGCCACTGCGACCTCTTCTTGCGACATTCCGAGGTACTCGCGAGCCTCGCGGAGTCGTGCGGCCATCTCCAGGCGCTGGGTCGACGCGTCGTCAGTGCTCATGTGTGCTCCTGAACGTACTTGCACACCCTGGAAGTTATGTCTTCGACGAACTGCCTCTCGTTGTCGTATCCACCGGCGCGAATGACTTCGCCGCAGGGCAGTTCGATGCCCACAATCGCTTCAATGTCGACAAGCGCAGCGACGGCGGTCATCGAGTCCATAGCAGCGACCAAGTCGTCAATAGAAGTTGGCTCTCCTACGGACTCCATCGACTGCTGATTCCAGAAGCTTTTGAGGGCGTCCTGGATCTGCTTGACCTTGTTCGAGTCGATCAACTGTTACCCCGAGTGTGTATGTATTTTCAACCCTGAGCCGTAAGAATATCGTACATGTCGGATGATGTCAACGCACATGGACTGTGTCAACGTGGGGCCCGCCGAGGTAGCCCGCGCATAGTGGACACTTCCTGGCATGCGCCGGTGACCGGCCACCCACGACGCCAACACTGGAGGAGGACTGCCCATGAAACTGCCGCAACGCCCGAAGCGATTCATCGTCATCCCGCGGCCCTCGACACCAGCGGTCGCGCCGACCTCGCTGCAGACGATGCGCCTGATGCACCTTGGCCCGCGCCCGCCTGCCAAGGCTGCAGTAGCCAAGAAGGCCGCTCCGGCCGCAGCTTCGCGTGCTGCGCGAGCGGCAACACCAACGGTTTCTTATGGTGCGCCGGTCAAGGTGGTCAACCGTTCGCCGGCCGACGGGGCGTTGCTGCTGGAGCCTCAGGATCACGTCACGCTGGATCGCTTGAAGGCGCAGGCACCGCAGGGTGCGAAGGTGCTGGAGGAGCAGTGGTACAGCCTGGAGAGGCCGGCCAGGCCGTGGTCCACCCAGAGCGCGGCGCTCAAGAAGCCGCGGCTGCGTGCCGGTCACACCGTGACCTGGTCGGTGACCGTGGTGCTCGACGGCGGCCAGCGGCGGCGCCTGCCGGATGCGCTGGTCACCGTGATGACCGACGAGGACAAGGGCATCGGCGTCGAAGGCACGACGAACCGGTACGGCAAGGCGAGCTTTGTGCTCAGCGACAAGACGAAGCGCGTGGATGCGATCTACGTCGACCCACTGCATTCTGGTTGGCCGATGCGCCTGGCCGAGGTGCTTGTTGTGCCCGGCGGCGTCGAGATCGCCGTGGTACCCATCGACCTGGCGGTCGCCGACGGGCGCGGCACGGTCTACGGCAAGCCGGCGGCGGGTTCAGGCAAGACCGTTCGGGTCGCGGTGGTCGACACCGGGGTGGGGCCGCACAGTGCGCTCAAGGTCAAACGCGGACTGAACACTACCGCCGCCGAGTCGGGGCGGCGGTTCCGGGACGAGGACGGGCACGGGTCGCACGTGGCGGGGGTGATTGCCTCGGCAGCGGCGGGCTGGCGCCGCGGCGAGGCCAGCGCGGTCGAGCTGCATGCCTACCGGATCTTCGAGTCAGGCGACCCCTACGCGTCGAGCTTCGCGATCGCTGCGGCGATCAAGGATGCGGCCAACCAGGGCTGCGACCTCGTCAACCTGAGCATCGGCGACAGCATGGCCGACGACGGCATCCGCGACGCGGTCGAGTTCGCCTGGGCCCGGGGCTGCGTCTGCATCGCGGCCACAGGCAACGACGGCAAGGGGCAGGTGGACTACCCGGCGCGCTACACGCAGGCAGTGGCCGTTTCGGCGATCGGCCTCATCGGTAGTTGGCCGGCCGGCACCTACCTGGACTGGACGCTGAGCGCCTCGCGAGGCAAGACGCTGGGCGGACAGGAGAGCTTCCTGGCCAGCTTCTCCAACCGCGGCGCCAAGGTGGCGCTGGCGGCGCCTGGAGTGGGGGTGGTTTCCACCATCTTCTCCAGCCGCTGGGGGGTGATGTCGGGCACCTCCATGGCCACGCCGATCGCCACCGGCGTGCTGGCGCGCCGGCTCGCCGCGAGCCCTTCCGTGAAGGACCTGCCGCGCGACGCCGCCAGGTCGGCCGAGATCGTGAAAATGGCCCTGCAGGCGGCCGAGGACATCCATTTGCCCGCAGGTATGCAAGGCAAGGGCTTGGCCCGATAATCCGGGCACCATGAGCCGCTACGTCTTCTTCAACAGCGATGCCCAGGACGCCAAGGTCCTGACGGCGGCCAAGAAGACTGCGCGCTCGCGCGGCGCGACGGTGGTCAAGTCGCTGGCCGGCACGATGCTGCTGGAGGTGACGCCGGCGCAGGTGCCCGAGGTCGCGCAGGCCTTGCCGGGCTGGCGCTACTCGGTCGAGCGCAAGACGACCCGGGTGCCCGAGCGCAAGCCGCTGGAGCGCTCCAAGGCGCGAGGCGCACTGGCGGCAGCGGCCAAGGGCTAGATTCTGGCCCTACGGGGTTCGAATTCGGACCGCTACGCCTCGATTTGCGCCTCGCCGGGTGCAAATCTGAATGAGCGACGATATTAGTTATGTCAACTTATCGGCGCGTTTCGCATGCGAACACGCGCCGTCGCGAGGTCGTTGAGGCACCACTTGGAGCGCACTCCCGTGCGGACTGCCCATCCGGTTAACCACGGGATCGCCTTGGCACTCACCTTCGTGTGACACTCCCAGTGTTCAAAATGCTGCGCCGCAGCGGAGGACTGAACTGGGGCCATGACGATGACGACCGCCACCAAGACCGCGACGAAGAGCCGACCGAAGGTGCTGACCAGCAGGAACGCTGCTGGTCTGGCGTCGCTCGGGGTTCAAGCGCCGACCGGCCCTGGTGTGATGCGCCTCAGCGATCCGGCCCTGAAGCCCGACATTGCCAAGCTCAAAGAGAAGCTTCGCAGTGACCCGGCATTCGCCCTCAAGACACTGCAGAGCGCGGGCATCGCAACGGCGACTGGAAAACTCACGAAGCGGTTCAAGGGCTGATAGAGCCGGCCCGGCCGTATGTGGGACCTCTACAAGTTCCAGCCCAGCTTCGTCCTCGGGTTTCACGGCTGCGACAAGTCCGTCGCAGAACGAGTGCTTGCAGGTGCCGGCAAGCCACATCTTCGACGCAGCACAAACCACTACGATTGGCTCGGCAACGGCATCTACTTCTGGGAGTCGAGCCCAAAGCGTGCCATGGAATGGGCCGAGTTCGTGCGGGACAACCCGTCCGTCTCGAGCGGCAAAGTAGAGACGCCCGCCGTGGTGGGCGCGATCATCGACCTCGGTTACTGCGGCACACTGCACGACCGCGCCTTCCTGAGCGAACTTCGCCAGGCCCATGACCTTCTGAGCCAAGCTTCGACGTCTGCCGGGGTTCCGATGCCGACGAACGCCGGGGGACGAGACAAGCCGCGCCGCCAGTTGGACTGCGCGGTGATCGAGTTCATGCACACGATCCGACAGGCAGAAGGGCTGACGCCGTACGACACCATCCGGTCGGTATTCAGCGAGGGCGATAACCTTTACCCCGGGACCTTGTTCACCGAGAAGAGCCACATCCAGTTGGTGGTACGGGACGAGCGCCGTATCCGCGGGTACTTTCGGCCAATCGAGGAGTAGCGCTACTTCCGCTCGGCGCGCGCCACGTGCGCCGCGGCAGCACTTACATCGGGCACGGGACGCATCCGGACGTCTCTTTGATCGGCAAGCGCCTCGATCTGGGCGAGTACCTGTCGCCTCACGGGATGTCGATGATTGCCGACCAAGACCAGTTCGAAGGAACCTGGCCTCTCTTCCGGCAACAGACCAATGAACCTCGGCCGCTGGCTAACGAAACGACGCAGCGCCTGCAGTTCGTAGAGTTTGCCGAAGGCCCGCTCGGCACTGCCTTCGATGCCCCGCTGACTCTCGGTCAGTTGCATGAAAAAGCAGGCAAGGTTCTGTCCGAGGAAGTCGACACGAAGAGGCTGACTGTTGTCGACGATGTTCAGCGGCCGATTGAAGCGCGGCACCAGGTGTTCCGTCCGCGGATTGCCCTTCACGTGTTGCCTGACACGCCTCACGATGTTCGATGCCCGCTGCTGAGCAGGCAACGAGTAAGCCGACATCAGTTGGTGCAGGGCGCTCTGTTCCTGAAGCAGAAAGGACGACGCAGCTTCGACGCTCTGAGCCGTGAAGGCGTCCTCGCGCACGAGTTCGGCAGTCTCGAAAGGTGGCACCCAAGGCCCCGGATCCATCGCCGACCAATGCTCGGCCAGGGACCTGCACATGGCCTGCGCCAAAGTAGCCAGTGCCACCCCCGCACCGCCGAAAGCGTGTTCAGCCTTCTCTGCATCGAGCGCAGTCCGAATGTGTACCGATCCGTCCAAGAGTTGAAGGACGACACCGGCGGTGACCCGCTCGCTCGACACTAGCCCAGGGCTGAACTGAATGAGCGCCCTTCGGCCGCTCACTCGCCCGGGTTCGGCAAGTTCAGTTGAGGATGTCCCAGGCGATTGCACAGTAGTGTGTGAGTGATGAGAAGTCGGTTTCGAACGAAGTTCAGCAACTGAGTTCGTTCTCGCTTTGTGTGCCAGCGTCGAACACCGGTCGCCGCGATCGCCTCCTCGAGATTTAGGGCAAGCGTGTTGTGGTTCAGCCAGTGCTGCACCCACTTCAAGTGCTCCGCGCGATCGGCCGGCGGGAACGCGGACTCGATCATCGTGGCCAGCACGTTGGGAAAGGCCTGCTCTTGAAGGGACTTCAGAGACGACGCCTCGGCCGCTTTGCCGCCAAGTGCCTGGGCGTGATCAATCAGCCAGAGGTTCTGAGCCGCAAAGACGATGTTCCCCAGATTCCGATCGGGGTTGGCCATCCACTCGTCGAACGCTGTCGTCGGCAACAGCTGCCTCCAGGTCATCACGAGACGTAGTGCATGCTCGCTGTCTTCGCGCAGGAGTTGGGCACAACTGTCTCCTCCGACCGAGGCACTTCCGAACGCCAAAGTCGCGTCCGCCTCCTGGTCGATCAGCCGCGACGACGGTAGGTCACCTCGCCGAATCTTGACGATCAACGGTTCGGGGACCGGTAGGCCGATGGCGCGGCCGATCACCGCGCATACCAGTTCCGCAACGATGTGCCGGGCGGTTCCGATTCGCAAGTAGAGAGGAACGTCGTCGTCCTGTCCCGATTCGGTGTATCCCGTCCCAACCCAGAGCTCGTCACTGCGTCGCCTGGGGCTCCGGCGCTTGACGCGTATCGCGCCCTTGTTGAGCCGGAGCACACGTACAGGCGCAAGCAACGGTAGCGCACCGATCGGTTCAGGACCCAGGTCCCGATCCAGCAGCGTTATGCGCCGAATGGCCTGTTGGGCCGGGACGATTCTTTTCCGCTGTGATTCGCCAAGCACGTGGAATTCTTGAAGGATGATGCGGCTGCTTGCACTGCGCGAGCAAATCGCGCAGATCTTTTGGGCATTGCTTCGATGGTCGGAGCGATGCTCGCCAAAGCGACTTTAGCCGAGGCGACAGCACCTACACCTTCTCTTGCCACCGGGAGGCGCCTAGTGGAAGTCACGGCTCGCCGTCGACAGCCCACCGAGTAGCGCCGTCAGATCCTCGACATGCCCCGCGATCAGATTGCGCACGTCGCCGTCACGCTGCCAGGTGCCCTTCACCGCCATCAGCTTTGAACGCAGCAGCGGCCCGCGCAGCTGCGCCTTGAGCTTGGGCCGCACGATCACCTGCACGCTCCCGGTCTCGTCCTCCAGGGACACGAACATCACGCCCTTGGCGGTCTCCGGCTGCTGCCGCACCGTGACGATGCCGCAGGCCCGGGCCAGCCGGCCGTCGGGCAAGTCGTGCAGCTCGGCCGCCGTGCACCACCCCTGCTTCGCCGGCACCGGTCGCAGGAATGGCCAGCGGATGCCGGCTCATGCTCGCGTTGGCGAGTGGTTACAGCCTGCCACAGTGGTCGATCGGAGACTCATCGACCGGTGACGCTCAGCCGGGAAGTGGCCCTGCGATCCAGTGCCGCGGCCATTGGCACTCCAAGTCCTTGCACCATCGAGAGTCCCACCGGTCACGGTTGTGCCGGAGACCTTGGGCACGATGCATCTGACCTGCGCGTGATTCCGCTCAAGCACCGACTCGGTGCTGCCGATATTGAGCGAGTACGCGGCAATAGGAGGCCGCGGTCAGCGCAGCACCCTTGCGCCGTTGACTTCCCGACCATCAACAGCCGGATCAATCCCAAAATGTCAGCAGTCTTGTCGTCCAGCCGTCCCGTGTCCACGCGAAACGACAAGGACCGCGGCAACTCTGACGGCTTCTTTGCTCACCATGGTGTCTGGGCGCCGGGGGTGCGACTGTTCCGTCGGCTGCGCTTTTCGGCCAAAGCACTGATCATTTCTCTGGCATTCACGGCACCTTTCCTGGGTGTACTGGGGTGGCAGCAGGTGTCGGAGTACAACCACCTGCTGGAGGCTCGCATGGAGGCGACCCGACAGCACGTCGAAGTCGCCCATGGCTTGATCCGGTGGGCGCAGGCAAAGGAGGCCAGCGGGAAACTGCCCCGCGACCAGGCGCAGCAAATGGCGCTGCAGGCGCTCTCAGAACTGCGCTACGACAAGAGCGAGTATTTCTGGGTCAACGACATGCAGCCTCGGGTGCTCATGCATCCCATCAAGCCGGAGCTGAACGGCAAGGACGTGGGCGACGTCAAGGATCCGAACGGACTGGCGCTGTTCAAAGCCTTCGTCATCAAGGTGCGCGAGAGTGGCAAGGGCTTCGTGGCATATCAATGGCCCAAACCCGGTAGCGACCGCCCTGTGGACAAGGTGTCGTACGTGATTGGCTTCGAACCCTGGGGCTGGATCGTCGGCTCCGGCGTGTACACCGGTGACCTGCATGATGCGGCCCTGAAGAAGGCCGAGTGGACTGCCGGCATCGTGGTTGCGTCGCTGCTCTTCGCGGCCTACCTATTCCTGTGCTTCTACCGGGTGATGGAAGGTGGCCTGCGCGAGACCCGACGCCACTTGCGCGCCATGACCCAGGGCGATCTAACTACCTCGCCCTCTCCCTGGGGAGGCGACGAGGCGGCCCAGCTGATGCTCGAACTCCGGGACATGCAGGACTCACTGCGTGGCATGGTCTTGCGCGTGCGCCGCTCCAGTGACGAGATCGTCCATTCAAGTAGCGAGATTGCCTCGGGTGCACTGGACCTGTCCGCACGCACGGAGCAGGCGGCGGCGAACCTAGAACAGTCGGCTGCCTCGATGGAGGAGATCGCCTCGACGGTAAAGAGCACCGCCGAGAGCACGCAGGAGGCGTCGCGGGTGGCGCGTCACAACGCCCAGACTGCGTCCGACGGCGGGCGTGTGATGGGCGACGTGGTGAGGACGATGGAAGGGATCCGCGCTTCGTCCTCGAAGATCGGCGAGATCACCGCCACCATCGACAGTATTGCCTTCCAGACCAACATTCTGGCGCTCAATGCAGCCGTGGAGGCTGCACGTGCCGGAGATCAGGGCCGCGGGTTCGCGGTGGTCGCCAGCGAGGTACGGGTACTGGCTCAGAGGAGCGCGCAGGCCGCACGTGAAATCAAGGGCCTGATTGCGAGCAGTCTCGAACAGGTCGAGGCTGGAACGACGGTCGTGCGCGGCGCAGGGTCGACCATCGAGGAGATCGTTTCTTCATCTCAACGTGTGGACCGGCTGCTCGGGGAAGTGGCCACGGGCGCTCGCGAGCAGAGCTTGGGTGTCGGGCAGATCGGGCAAGCCGTTCAGGAACTCGACCGCATGACCCAACAGAATGCAGCCATGGTGGAGCAGACCGCCGCGGCGGCCTCCGCCATGAAGGAGCAGGCCCACACGTTGGCCGACGAAGTGGCCCGTTTCAAGATACCGGACGAGCTCGCCCTGACGGAAGCCTCTCGCCCGGTCACTGATTTCGACTTCGACAAGGCCATCGAGGCGCACCGCCAGTGGAAGGTTAGGCTCCGCAAGGCGATTTCAGACCGCGACAAGCTGGACAGCGACACCATCTGCCGCGATGACCAGTGCCCGCTCGGCAAGTGGATTCATGGCCCTGGCGGCGCGCAGTGGGGTTCGCGGCCGTCGTTCGTCGAACTGATGAAGAAGCATGCAGAGTTTCATCGAACCGCCGGCTCGGTCGCCAAGCAGATCAACGGCGGGCACTATGCGGAGGCCGAAAGGCTCATTGGATCGGGATCGCAGTTCGCCCTGGCGTCCAACGAAGTCGCGACCATTCTGATGCGAGCCAAGCGCGGGCTCTAGTCGCCCGCGGCTCAGGCACCACTGCGTGACGTGGCGCGCCGCAGCGGCACGATTTGCGCTTCACCTCCTTCGAGGGTGCCGACCCTCCAGCCGTAACAAGCGCGGGCGCATCGCCCAAGACCTTCAGCTGTCCGTTGGTCGAGTCCAGGCATCTTCATGCCACGAGCCTACAGTTGCGCGGAGGGCAGTCGATGGCAGGGCCGCCGGTGGCGTAGGTTGTCGGCAAGATGCCGGGCGCTGCGTCGATCATCGATCGTGAGCACCGATTTCCGATCTTGCGATCCATCACCAGCGATCGAAGGTTGGTGCTATCGCGAAACACAACCCTCGTCGTCGCACGCTGGCCGTGCTGTGCCAGTTCCGACGCGATCTAGGGACACCGACGCAGCGACCGGTGTTCTTTCCGCCAGCAACTGCCCGATCGCTGCGCCCAGCACCAGGTCGTCGACAACCCCAAAGCGGTGCAGTCGCGCGCGGCCCTGCCGATCGAACAGCACGACACTGGGCGTGCCATTCAGGCCCCACTGCGCCATGGTGACAGGCAGCGGCCCCGCCTCGGCGGCTTGGTCGATGCCTATCGGGAATGGCAACCGGTATTCCTGGATGAAGGCCTGCAAGGCCTGTGACCCCATCACCTCGTGATGCTCGAACACCGTGTGCAGCCCGATGACCGTCACTGCCTCGCCCTGAAACGCCTCATGCACACGCAGCGCCTGGGGTAGGCCGTGCGACACACACGCCGGGCACAGCATCTGGAACGCATGGACCAGCACGACGCGCCCTCGCAGGTCCTTCAGTTCGATGGGCCTCGGGGTGTTGAACCAGTGCGAGGCCTGCCACCCTGGCAGGCTGGTTGCCTGCCCGGGTGGCGATGGGGTGCCCGCACGACCCGGCGTTGCAGGCGACGGCATCAGAACTCCCCGTCCTTGATGTAGGGGTGGCTCCACAGGATGGCCTGCAACAGCACAGCCTTCACCCACGCCGCGTGCATCTTCTCGACGTCCGCCGCTGAGGCCCCTTTCTTGGCGAGGAAAGGCTTCAGCGTCGTGGTGATGGGGATGGTCAGCGCGGGCAGATAGCGAAAGTCCACTTGTGCGGGGCCATGGGCACCGTCGGTCTTGTTCTTCTTGACCCGGTTGTGGCGCAGGCCGATCTCGTACTGCCAGTCCAGCCAAGCCTGGTCGTACTTCGCCTCGGCAGTGTCCAGGATCCACAGCGCAAAACGCCTGCGGACGGCGGCCAGGTAGGCGCCGTCCGGCTGGCCGCTGCGCGTGTCGCCGAAGAACACCACCAGCTCGGGCGTCGAGGCCACGAAGCCGTACCAGACATCGAGGATGGCCTCGGTCTGGTCGGCGAGGATGGCCCGGCTCTGGCGCAGCGCTGCCACGTCGTCGGCGCCGAACAGCATCGACTTCTGCAGCGCCGCCAGGTCGGCCATCGAGTACGGCGCACGGGCCAGTGTCGACTGGCCCAGCGCGTAGCCGGGTGCACGGCCTTGCGGCGCTGCCGCGCCGGCATCCGCCACCACACCGAGCGTGGTGGCGGCAAGCAGCAGTTTCAGCATCGTCATGAACAACTCCTGGTGTCTTGGGTTGGAACGGGTCTGCCGACCCGGATGTGATTGCGCAACGTCCCCAGTGTGTCCCTATCATCTGTACCATGGATGCTGTGAAGTACTCAAAACACCATCCATCGTTCAGAACGGAGGCAGCGACCCCGGCCCTCGCCATTGATCGACTTTCCGGTCTGCTGGATCGTTTCCGCGTGCGGGCCCACCTGTTCCATGCCGGCGCCCTGTGCGGCACGACCGTCTTCGACGCGAAGCCGGGCCGCGCCTTCCTGCATGTGCTGCGCCGCGGCGAGTTGGTGGTGACGCACGGCCATGTCAAAGGCCTGAAACGCCGTGTCGTCGTGAACGAGCCGACGCTGATGCTCTACCCCCGGCCGGTGGCGCACACCTTCCATAACCCGCCGCGCGACGGATCGGATTTCACGTGCGCCACACTCGACTTCGATGGTGCCGAGCACAACCCGCTGGTGGTGGCGCTGCCAGCTCTGGTGCTCGTCCCGCTGGATCAGGTCGATGGCCTGCAGCCCGCGCTCGACCTGCTGTTCGCCGAGACCGACCGCGTGCGCTGCGGCTCGCGACTGCTGGCCGACCGCTTGTTCGAGGTCGTGCTGATCCAGCTGCTGCGCTGGCTGATCGACCACCCGGGCGCGAGCGGCGTCGGCAGCGGCCTCATCACAGGGCTGGCTGATCCCCGTCTGGCCAGGCTGCTCGTCGCGCTGCACGCGGCGCCCGCCGAGGCGTGGCCGCTGGAGCGCATGGCGGTGCAGGCCGGCATGTCGCGCACGGCGTTTGCCGTGACCTTCAAGCAGGCCACCGGCGCCACGCCAGCGGGCTACCTCGCCGACTGGCGACTGACCCTGGCCATGTCCGAACTGCGTGCGGGCGGATTGCTCAAGGCCGTGGCCGACGCGGTGGGGTACGGCAGCGCCACGGCGCTGTCCAAAGCCTTCAAGCAGCGCTACGGTGTGGCGCCGCGAGACTGGCGCAAGGCGGACCAGGGGCAGCACGAGACCTGACCAGGGCACAAGGCTGCGTCGGCCTCGACGAACCCCGCCCCACCCCGATGCAGGCCAGCCCCGCAAACACCACGCCGGCCGCCACGGCCCGCTTCTGCCACCGCGTGCGCTGGCGAAACACGACCAGCGACATGGCGGTCGCCAGCACGATGTACGCATTGGTGTCGGCCACCACCTCGGCTGCGGAAAGCGTGCGCATGGCCTCGATGACCAGGGCATCGGCCACGGCGACGCTGAAGTAGCCGACGACGCCGATGGCGGTGCCGATCCACGCTAGTGCGCCCGGCACCTCCCCGAAGGCGGGACCCATGTAGCAGATGCCGCATAGTCGTATAGTGGTAAGTATTCAATGACTTACTAACGACGCTCGGGACCCCCTCATGCAGATCCGGCTCTCCACCGAAGAACGCCAGGCAGAGATCGTGGCTGCGGCGCTGCGCCTGGCGCGCGAGTCGAGCCCGGCCTTGATCACCACCAGCGACATCGCAGCGGCCATCGGCGTCACGCAGGGTGCCGTCTTCAAGCACTTTCCCACCAAGGACGCCATCTGGCTCGCGGCCATGCGCTGGGTGCGCGAGACCCTGCTGCAAACGCTGCAGACCGCCGTGGACGACGCGGTCACGCCCCTGGACGCGCTGTCTGCGATGTTCCGCACGCATGTCGAGTTCGTCATCGCCCACCCGGGCGTGCCCCGGTTCATCTTCAATGAGCTCCAGCAACCTGCCGACTCCGCGGCCAAGAGCGAGGTACGCGCCGTGCTCCAGGGTTACCGCAAGCTGCTCGTCGGTCAGTTGAATCTGTCGATCCAGGGCAAGCTGGTCAGCCCCGAACTGGACGCCGAAGCCGCTGCGACGAGTTTCATCGGCCTGATCCAGGGACTGGTCATGCAATCGATGCTGACTGGGCGCACGGCTGCGATGCGCCAGCAGTCGGATGCCCTCTACGCCCTTTACAGGCGCAGCCTCGGGGAAGCCTCATGAAACTCTCCTCCATCGGCATCCGCCGAGTCGTCCTTGGGCTCCTGGGTGTCCTGCTGCTGGCCGCGTTGGCATTCGTGGTCATTCGGTCAGGGCCGCTGGCGCCGACGCGCGTCACGGTCGTGCAAGCAGCCGAAGGCCGGCTCACGCCTGCTCTGTTCGGCATCGGCACGGTCGAGGCAAGGCGCAGCTACCTGATCGGTCCGACGGCGGCCGGCCGTGTGCGCACCGTGACCGTGGACGTCGGCAGCCTCGTCAAGGCGGGCCAGTTGCTGGCCGAGATGGATCCGGTCGACCTGGACGAGCGCACGGCGGCGCTCGACGCCGCAGTGGCGCGTGCCGGCAGCGCCATGGCTGGCGCGGATGCCCAGCGCCGTGACGCCCTGGCACGCCAGGCGCTGGCGGCCGTCAACGCGCGTCGCACGGTCGAGTTGGGCCAACAGAACTTCATCAGCGCCAATGCCGTCGAGGCCCGGTTGCAGGAGCAGGCGTCGGCCGACGCGGTTGTCACCGCGGCCACTGCCAACGTGGCTGCGGCCCGACAGGATCAACAGCGCCTGGCGGCCGAGCGGGCTGGACTGCGCCAGCAGCGCGCCAACGTGCGCCTGCTGGCCCCTGCCGACGGCGTGGTGATCAGCCGCGATGCCGAACCCGGGTCGACCGTGGTGGCCGGGCAGGCCGTGCTGCGGGTGATCCAGCCGTCGTTCCTGTGGGTCAAGGTGCGGCTGGACCAGGCCCGCTCGGCCGGGCTGACGGCGGGTCTGCCGGCACAGGTGGTGCTGCGTTCGAACCCCGGGCGCGCCGTCGCCGGAAAGGTCGCGCGCGTCGAAACCATCAGCGACAGCGTGACTGAAGAGCGCGTGGCCCAGGTCAGCTTCGACCAGGCACCCAGCGACCTGTCGGTGGGCGAACTGGCCGAGGTGACGCTGTCCCTGCCGCCGACCGCCAACGCCGTGCTGCTGCCCAATGCGGCCATCAGGCGGCTGCAGGCGCAGATCGGCGTATGGACGCTCGACGGCGGCGACCTGCGCTTCGCGCCGGTGCGCACTGGCCTGACCAGCCTGGAGGGCCAGGTGCAGATCCTCGAGGGCGTCAAACCCGGGACGACGGTCATCGTGTACAGCGAAAAGGACATCGGCGCGCGCAGCCGCATCACGGTGGTCGAGACGCTGGCGGGGCAACAGCCGTGATCAGCCTGGCCGGCCGCGACATCCTGCATTCGTGGGGCAAGTTCGTGCTGACCGGCATGGGCCTGGGCCTGTTGATCGGCGTGACGCTGACCATGGCCGGCGTCTACCGCGGCATGGTCGACGACGCGCGCGCACTGCTGAACAACAGCGGTGCCGATCTCTGGGTGGTCCAGCAAGGCACCCAGGGCCCGTACGCGGAATCGTCCAGCCTGCGCGACGACACGGTGCGCAGCGTGCTCGGGCTGCCCGGGGTGGCACGCGCTGCCAACGTCACCTACCTGACGATGCAGGTACGTCGCGCATCGGCGGGTGATGCTGCGCCCAGCAGCGACAACGACGACGTGCGCGCCATGGTGGTCGGCTTCGAGCCCGGGCAACCGGGCGAACCAGGCTACCTGGTGGCGGGCCGGCACGTCACCCGCAGCCACTACGAAGCAGTGGCCGACGTTCGCACGGGCTTTGCCCTGGGCGAACGCATCCGCATCCGCCGCCACGGCTACACCGTGGTCGGCTTGACGCGACGGATGGTCTCGTCCGGCGGCGACCCGATGGTCTTCATCCCGCTGAAGGACGCACAGGAAGCGCAGTTCCTGAAGGACAACGACGCCATCGTCAACGAGCGCGCCCGCACCGCGTCCAACCCGAGCCTGAACCGACCGGGCGTGCCAGGGCTGCTGGAGGCCATCCAGGCCTCGCAGGCGAACAACCGCAACGTGAACGCCATCCTCGTGCAAGTACAGCCCGGCATGGATGCCGGCTTGTCGGCCGACACCGTGGCTGGGACCGTGCGCCGCTGGAAGCACCTGGAGGCCTACACCCGCGCGCAGATGGAAGAGATCCTGGTGGCCAAGCTGATCGCCACGTCGGCGAAACAGATCGGCATGTTCCTGGTGATCCTGGCCATCGTCAGCGCGGCCATCGTGGCCTTCATCATCTACACGATGACGCTGGGCAAGATCCGCGAGATCGCGGTGCTCAAGCTCATCGGCACACGCAACCGCACGATCGCCGGGATGATCCTTCAGCAGGCGCTAGGGCTGGGGCTGATCGGCTTCATCGTCGGCAAGGTGGCGGCCACCTTCTGGGCGCCGATCTTCCCGAAATACGTGCTGCTGGAAGTGAACGACGCCTTGCTCGGATTTCTCGCAGTGATGGTGATCTGCGCGCTGGCCAGCACGCTGGCGATCCGCGCGGCCTTGGCGGTCGACCCGGCCGCGGCCATCGGCGGTTGACAGACCCCATGAAGGCACCCGAGAAGGCCCACGACATGAGCGAAGCCGGCATCCGCATCGAAGGCCTGCGCAAGCGTTACGGCGAAGGCGACACGGCGGTCGACGCGCTGAAGGACGTCAACATGGTCGTGGCGCCCGGCGAGGTGGTGGGCCTGATCGGCCCTTCGGGCTCGGGCAAGAGCACCTTGCTGAAGTGCCTGGGCGCCGTCATCCAGCCGACCGCGGGGCGCATGATCCTCGGCGGGCAGACCATCTATGACGATGGCTGGAAGATCCCCGACCTGCGCGCGCTGCGCCGCGACAGCATCGGCTTCGTGTTCCAGGCACCCTACCTGATCCCGTTCCTCGATGTCACCGACAACGTCGCCTTGCTTCCGATGCTGGCCGGGCGCCCCAACGGCGAGGCGCGCGCGCGGGCGCTCGAGCTGCTGACCGCACTGGACGTGGGGCATCGCGCCACGGCGCAGCCGTCAGAGCTGTCGGGCGGTGAGCAGCAGCGCGTGTCGATCGCGCGTGCCCTGGCCAACCGACCGCCGGTGATCCTGGCCGACGAACCCACGGCACCGCTGGACAGCGAACGGGCCCTGGCCGTCGTGCGCATCCTCAACCAGATGGCCACGCAGTACCACACGGCCATCATCGTGGTGACCCACGACGAGAAGATCATCCCGACTTTCAAGCGGATCTACCACATCCGCGACGGCCGGACCGTAGAAGAGGCGGGGCAAGGCTTGAGCCTCTGACTCGAACCAGCCCCGTTTCAGCGGCCGTCGACCAGGAGCAAGAACGTGAGCACATCCAAGGCGGATTGGCTGGTGAAGTCACTGGCAGTGGTCGCTGTGCCCTTCGGTTTGCTGACGGTCCTGTCCGGCGGTCGCACACTGTTCGGTAGCGAAGCGGCGCGCCTGGCTGCCGGGGCCATCGTGCCCTTTGTGCTCTGGTTCAACTTCGTCGCCGGGTTCGCCTACGTGGTCTGCGGTCTGGGACTGTGGAAGCGGCAGCGCTGGTCGGTGCCACTGGCCGTCTTCATCGCCGTCGCCACCGGCCTGGTGTTCGCCGCCTTCGGCGTGCATGCATCGAGCGGTGGCGCGTACGAGGCGCGCACCGTCGGCGCGATGGTGCTGCGCTTGTTGCTTTGGACGGGGATTGCAGCAATCGCACATCGAGCGCTCCGGCAGCGCATCTGACCGCCTGGCCGGCACAAGGTGGCGTTCGGCACCCAGCTGTTCAGCGGGGGATGAAGAACGTCGACTTCTCGAACTGGATGGCCCGTGTGTCTGCGCCGCTACCTGCGTTGGGCTCGCCGCCCGTGACCTCGAACACCACAGGCACCGACCGGCCTGCGAGCCCTTGTGCCACGGCGAAGGGCAGGCGCAGGCTCACCGACATCGATGCCACGGCAGCCGGGCCGGCGCTGGCCGGCATTGCCAAGATCTCCAAACCATCGATCCCGGAGGCGGCAACCCGGTAGGTCTGCGGAGCCTCCGTGCGATTCATGATCTGGATCCGGTAGACGTTCTCGACGGCCCCCTCCTCAACTACACGTGCCAAAGCGCCACGGTCCTTGACGACGTCGAACTTGAACGGGCTGCGCATCGCCACGCTGGCCGCGAACGCGATGCTGGCCGCAGATAGCACGGCCCCGTAGACCAGAACACGCGGCCGCAGCGCACGCTTGAACATCTGTAGCCGCGTCCAGCCGTTCACGACACCGTTCTCGGTGGAATAGCGGATCAGTCCCTTGGCGTAGCCCATCTTGTCCATCACGTCGTCGCAGACGTCGATGCACGCAGCGCAGCCGATGCACTCGTTCTGCAGCCCGTTGCGGATGTCGATACCCGTGGGGCACACTTGCACGCACAAGGTGCAGTCGATGCAGTCGCCCAGTCCCTGCGCGGCGGCGTTCGTCTTCTTCGAGCGTGAGCCGCGCGGATCGCCGCGACCGGCGTCGTAGGCGATGACCAGGGAGTCCTTGTCAATCAGGGCGCTCTGGAAGCGTGCGTAGGGGCACATGTACTTGCACATCTGCTCTCGCAGGAAGCCCGCATTGCCGTAGGTGGCGGCGCCGTAGAACAGCACCCAGAAGGCGTTCCACGCCGACATGTCGAGGGCCACGGTGGCGGCGGCCAGTTCCCGGATCGGCGTGAAGTAGCCGACGAAGCTGAAGCCGGTGATCAGCGCGATGGCCAGCCAAACCCCCTGCTTGGCGCCCTTGCGGAGGATCTTGTTCACGCCCCACGGCCCCTGGTCCAGTCGCATGCGGGCGATGCGATCGCCCTCGATCCGGCGTTCTGCCCACATGAAGATCTCGGTGTACACCGTCTGTGGGCAGGTGTAGCCGCACCACAGCCGGCCGGCCACGGCAGTGAAGAAGAACAAGGCCAGAGCCGACAAGACTAGCAATGCGGCCAGGAAGATCAGGTCCTGTGGATAGAGCAGCAGGCCAAAGATGTAGAAGCGTTGCGCCTCCAGATCGAACAGCACGGCCTGGCGTCCGCCCCATTGCAGCCAGGGGACACCGTAGAACAGCAACTGCGTGAGCCAGACGAAGACCCAACGCCAGGTGGCGAACCAACCCTTCACTGCACGCGGGTAGATCGTCGCCTGCTTCTGGTACATCGAGACGAACTGCGCGCCGTCGTCGCTCGCCCCCGATACCGGCGCGATGGGGATGACCTTCCGGGTACTTGCCATGCTCAGGGCGCACCGGCCGACCAGCGGTCACATCGCATCAGGGCTTTCATCGCTTCAGCTCGCCCAGCTTGTGTTCGATCTTGCTCCAGGCTTCGGCATCTGGCAGTGAGAGCTTGGTTTTCGTGATCGGCTTCCATTCGCGCGACAGCTCGGCGTTCAGCGGCGTGAAGTGCTGCTGGCCGGTGGGCACGTCTTCTTCGGCATAGATGGCATTCACCGGGCATTCGGGCACGCAGACCGCGCAGTCGATGCACTCGTCCGGGTCGATGACGAGGAAGTTCGGCCCTTCGCGAAATGCGTCGACCGGACACACGTCCACGCAATCGGTGTACTTGCACCGGATGCAGGCTTCGGTGACGACGAAGGTCATCGCTGCGCGAGCGCGATGTCAACCGCAACAGGCGCCGCCTGAGCAGCAGGAATCACCGTTGGCGCCCGCCGAAGGCACGGCGGCGTCAGCGATGCGGGTGATCTGGATGCGCCAGACCGACGGGCCAGCTTCCAGCGTGGCCCATTCGAACTGCCCCAGAGCGCGGTCATCGAACTGATAGCGCAGGGGCTGCGGGTTGTGGTCGTTCACGAGTTGCAGCGCCTGGCCGGTGGCCAGGGCATCGAAGCGGCCGAAGATCAGCGGGTGGCGCTCACGCGGCGCAATGTTGCGCAGGTCCAGCTCGAAGGTAGGTTGAATCAGGGTTGTAGACATGGGAACCTTTCAGGAGTGAAGTGCGCACCTGGCCGCGCGACATGCGCGATGGGGGTGCGATGAGGGGACAAAGGCGTTCAGCCGTCCTTGCCGTCGAGACGACTGCTCAGCAACCAGGGCGTGAAGACCCAGAGGTAGAGCGCGAAAGCCGTGGCCCAGGCGGCTGCAGCCAGCACGAGCCAGTCGGCGGTGTGTGCCGGCGCGACCAAGGGGAGCAGCACACGGGCAATCGCGGCGACCGCCACCAGCAGGTAGGCGGCCACCTCCAGACGCGACACCTTCAGCGGGCGTCCGGTGTGACCTCTCGCGGTGCGGGTGACCATGCCGACGATGAGCCCGGCCGTGGCACCCACCGCCAGGGCGTGAATACCGGCAGAAGCAGCCACACCACCCAACTGCGCCCAGGCCAGCAGCAGGAAGCCGACAGGCAACCAGGCGTACGCCGCATGCAGCACCCACAGGATGGGGCGCACACGGGTACGCAAGGGCTGCCAGTGCCACAACCTGGCGGCATGCAACAGCGCCGCCAGGGCGAACCCAGCCGCCGTGACCGAGTTGGCCGGCAGCAGCACCCACGAAGCCAGCGACAGCGCCGTCGTCGCCAACGTGCTGCGCTCCAGCCAGTCGGGCACCTTCAGCTGCCGGCCCGGCAGCGCCGACATCGTGAACGCTGGAATCACCCGCCCGGCGATCACGCATTCGATCATGACGACCAGCGCCAGACCGGCATGCAGTGCCCGCAGCGGATCGAAGTCCAGCCAGCCCAGAACGGCAGCGTGAAAGGTGAGATTGGCTGTCGCCAGCAGCAGCAGGATTGCGCCGAGCGGCAGGTTGCGCCTGTTGCCGGCTTTCAGCAGCACCCGAATCAGCACGAAGGCCACCCAAGGCAGCAGCACGACGTCCAGAACGGCATAGACCGCGAACGGCGCTCCCACGGCTGAAAGCCGCGCTGCCAGCCACAGCGCGGCCATGACCGCCAGCGTGGCGCCACGCGGCGTGGCCAGGCCCGTCCAGGCCTTGCCGGCCGTCAGCAAGAAGCCGACGATCACTGCCACGGCAAAGCCGTAGAGCATCTCGTGGGCATGCCACAGCAGCGGCGGCATCGTCGAAGGCAGGGCCACCACGCCCAGCAGGCCCGCGATCCAGTACGGAACCGCGAACAGGGCGAACGCGGCGGCACCCAGGTAGAACGGCCGGAATCCGAGTCGAAACAGCGGCCAGCCGGGCAAAGGGAACTTCGCGCTCGAAGTGGCCGCGGCGGCGCCCTGCGGGGCACCCGTGGCGACCAGGGGGATGGCGGGTATGGGCTTCGTCATGACCGTGCGCACCAACCATGGGGCCTGCAAACTCGGCTGTCGGACAAAAGATGCAGCATGCGTACATGTTAATGACTCGTCGCCTTTAAAGCAATACACTGCATGCATCTTTAAGGATTGCCATGCGCCTGTCCGAATACACCGACTACACCCTGCGGGTGCTGATGTACTGCGCGGCGCACCGGGACCGTCTGGTGACGATCGGCGAACTGGCCGAGCACCATGGGCTGTCGAAGAACCACCTGATGAAGGTCGTCAACGACCTGGCCCGCCAGGGACTGCTCGAAACCACCCGGGGCCGCGGCGGTGGCCTGCGACTGCTGGCCGAGCCCGAGACCATCCGCATCGGCGATGTGGTGCGCGCCACCGAGACCGACTTCAGGCTGGTGGAGTGTTTCGACACCACCACCAACGCCTGCACGCTGACGCCCAGTTGCCGGCTGAAGCACCTCTTCGACGACGCGCTGGCGGGCTATTTCAAGGCGCTGGACGGCGCCACGCTGGCGGACATGACGCTAGGCCTGCAAGGCCCGCCAGCGACGACAGCTAGGTCCAATCGATCGCAGGCGGGCCGCAAGCTGCCTGCAGTGGTGGCCGCACCGACCCCGCGGCGCGCAACACGCCCGGGCCGCGGCGCCTGAAGGCCAAAAGGAGCAATCTCACCATGGCCCTGACCCTGCCCGGCCACAGCGCCCCTGCTGTCGGCTTTGAAGTTCCGCTGGAAATGCTGGCTGCCTGCCACGGGCGCGTGCAGCACCAGTGCGAAACCCTGCTGCGCCTGGACACCCACCTGCAGACGCATGGCGCGGACCGCCCAGCGCAAGAGGCCGCGAGTGCTGTCATGCGCTACTTCGATACAGCAGCGCGCCACCACCACGAGGACGAGGAGCAGGACCTGTTTCCCGCCCTGCTGGAGTCGATGGCTGGCTCCGATGCGGTATGCCTGCGCGAGCTGACCGCGTCGCTGTGCACTGACCACCGCCTGCTGGAACAATGCTGGGCCTCATTGCGCCAGCAGTTGTTGCAAGTCGCAGAAGGCGCCGCTTCAACGCTGGCCGATGCCGACATACCGGGCTTCGTCAGGTTGTACGAGCAGCACATTGCCCGCGAGGAAGCCGAGTTGCTGCCCATGGCGACCCGCTTGCTGAGTAATGTCGAACTCGATCGCATTGGCTTGGCCATGCGCAGCCGGCGTGGCGTTGTCACGGTGACTGCAGCGATTGCGCTTCAGCCCTGATCCATCCGCCAGCCGCTGATGACGGCTGATGCTTCGGCTCCAGCCTTCGGATGCGCTGCGCGGACAGGACGACCCGCGATGACCCAGTTGGCAAGCCGTTCTCCCGGCCCGCAGAACGTCGTGCTCACCGCCGGGTCGTACACCGAAGCGCCGCTCAGCGCCTTGGCACCAAAGCCCATCAAGTGCAGGGAATTCATGAAGTTCATCAGCGCCGCGCCGACGCACAGCCACTGTTCGTGCGACGGGACATTGGGCACGTCGTCGCGCACGCGGGCGACCAGCGCGACGAGCCCGGGGCCGTTGAAGGCACGCGCCCGGGCGCGCTCGACCTCCTCGTCGGACTGCCCACGCTGCATTGCACCCGTTGCAAACAACCCGGCCAATGCAATACGCTGGCTGTCACCAACCACGACAAACCGGAACGGCCGCAACCCGCCATGGTCGGGCGCACGCAAGGCCAAATCCGCGGCGCGGGCCCACTGCTCTGCGCTCGGCCCCGGCGGCGCCAGATACTTCGGCCCCACCGAGTAACGCAGCGCCAGCAGATCCAGCAGTTCGTCCGCGGCGTTCACCCCTGCCGCCCTGCCAGGTACACCGCCGCCTGCACACGCGAGCTGAGGTTCAGCTTGCGCAGGATGTGCTGCACGTGAATCTTGACCGTGGCTTCGGCGATGTTCAGGTCGCGCGCCAATTCCTTGTTGCTGGCGCCCTTGGCGATCAAGGCCAGGATCTCGCGCTCACGCGGCGACAGGCTGTGGATGGGGTCGGTGTCGACGGCCGGCGGCGGTGGTGTGGCAGTGCCCTGCCCGGTCTGGAAGGCATTGACCAGCTTGCTCGTCATCTCGGGGCTGACGACCGATTCGCCTGCCATCGTGCGTTGGATGGCCGAGGCCAGCATCTCGCTGTCCATCGTCTTGAGCAGGTAGCCGCGGGCGCCGCCGCGCAGTGCCGCTGCGAGGTCTCGCTCGTCCTCGCTCACGGTCAGCATCAGCACCCGGGCCTGGGGCGCCGAGGCCTTGAACCCGGCCAGCGCGTCGACGCCGTTGACGCCGGGCATGTGGTTGTCCAGCAGGATCACGTCGGGCTGGGTTTGCGCCGCCCGCTGGTGCGCCTCGTTGGCGTCGCCGGCCTCGGCCACCACCTGAAAGCGGGCGTCGCCCGCCAGCAGCGAGATCAACCCGCGGCGGAACAGCGTGTGGTCGTCAACCACCAGCACGCGAATGGGCAGTGCGGCGATCATGCGGCCAGCCCCAGGCGTTCAGGCAGCTTCAGCACCACGCAAGTGCCCGAGCCTGGCACCGAGGCCACCTCCACCGTCGCGCCAATGTTGTGCGCCCGCTCGCGCATGATGCGCAGCCCCACGTGGGTCTCGTCAGGACCGGCGCCATCGGGGTCGAAGCCACAGCCGTCGTCGCGCACCTCCACGCGCCATTGCGGCGTCTGCTGTACTTCCACCCACACCTCTCGCGCCTGCGCGTGCTTGCGCACGTTGGACAAGGCCTCCTGCACCACGTGCAGCACCTGCACCTGCACATCGGCCGGCAGCGGCATGCCGTCGCCTTCGATGTCCAGATGGGTGGCCAGGCCGGTCTGGTGCTCGAACTTCTGCAGCGTGGTCTTCAGGGCGGGGGCGATGTCTTCGCTGTTGGTGCGGGTGCGGAAGTGCACCAGCAGTTCACGCACATCGCCGAGACTCTCGTGGACGCCGGCGTCCAGTTCGCCCAGGGTCCTGTCGATGCGTGCGGCATCCGCGCTCTTGATGTCGCTGCGCAGCAGGCCCAGCTGGATCTTCAGGAAGGCCAGACTCTGGGCGATGGAGTCGTGCAGCTCTCGCGCGATGAAGCTGCGTTCCTCGGCCACGGCGGTCTCTCGTTGCAGGGCTGCGGCACGCAGGCCTTCGATGGCACCCGCCAGGTGGCTGGCAATGGTTTCCAGCAAGGCACGGTCGTCGTCGGACAAGGACCTGGGTTCGCGGTAGAACAGGTTGAGCTCGCCAACCATGCGCTCGTGCAGCCTGACGGGCACGCTGATGACGGTCTGGAAGCCTTCTCGGGCGCAGTGCCCAAGGCGCGACGCAGGGCCGTCCGGCAGGATCGGGATCACCCGTGTCATGGCGCCGCCCTGGGGCTGACCGCACAGGCAGTCGCCCGTGGGAATACAAAGCTCTTCGTCGACCACCGCCTGAGGCAGGCAGTCGGACGCCAACAGCAGGTACTTGCGGTTGGCCTCGTCAGACCAGCGCACGGCCGAGGCGTCGGCGCGGGCCACTTGGCGCACCTGCTTGGCGATGCCCTGCGCCAGCGCCTCCAGCGACTCGGCACGCGCCACGAACGCGGCCGACTCGTACAAGGCCGCCAACCGCGCTCGCTGGGCCTCCAGATGCTCGGTCTTTTCCTGCACCTTGGACTCGAGGTTCTGGTACAGGCCCTGCAGGGTTTCGGTCATGCGGTTGAAGCCCGCCGCCAGCGCGCCGAATTCGTCGTTGGCGCCGGGGTCGACCCGGGCGCCCAGGTCGCCCGCCTCCACCCGGGCCAGCCCGGCCTGCAACCGGGACAGCGGGTTGAAGATGAACAGCCAGGCCGAATACAGCAGGGCAATCGCACTGCCGATGGTCAGTGCCACCATCACGAACTGCACGGCATTCAGGATGGCCGTCAGTCGGGACAGGTGGTGCTCGATCGCCGACACGAAGGTGTCGATGCGGACCACAAAGGCATCGGCCTGCTGCCCTGACAGTTCGGCACCCGGTCCAGGCAAGGCGGTCCACCTTGCCTTGAGTTCCAGCCAGTCGCGCTGGACAGCTGCAAAGGCGTCCTGCGACAGGGCGTCGTGTGGAACAAGCAGCGGACGTGCCGGATCGCCCGTGCGCAGCACGTTCACGCTTTGGTCGAACTGCGCCGCCAGCCCTGCAATCTGTTGCGCGTCCGCGCGGGCCAGCGTTTGGGCCATGCGCCAGGTCTGCATGCGCATGCGGCCGGCCTCGTTGACAGCCGCCGCACCACCTTCCAACTGCCAGGTCACCCAAAGCGTCAGCCCGATCGAGGCAAACGCCATCAGCAACAAGGCGCCCCCGATGGCGCCAAGCTTGGCTGAGAGGCTCCATGACCGAGGCATGCGTGCACTGTACTGGAGGCCGGAAACAGACCGAGCCCGGTCGAGGCTTGGAGTGCCTTCAGCCACCATGTGTCCACCATGGCTGCAAAAGCCCCAGCGGGTGGTGCGAAAGCGCCACCGAGGCCATGAACATGTAGACCATCAGGGCCCCGGCGTAGCTGGCACGGCGCGCCGCCGGTGTCCTTGCCCGCTTGAGCGCCAGCGAGCCGAGCGCGACGTACAGCACGAGCAGCAACAGCTTGGCCCCCAGCCAGGGGCTGGCCACTGGGTGCAGCGACAGCAAAACCCAGAGCGTGACACCGGCAGCCAGCAACAGGGTGTCGATGCCGTAGCTGAGCATCCGCCAGGGCTTGGCCATCGCCCAGCTCTGCCCAGCCAGCACCAGCGCACCGCGCAGTGCGAACAGTCCCCCACTGACCAGCACGAGACCGATATGGGCCGACTTGAGGGGCGAAAACCAGACCGCGATCTCAGGCATGGTGGTCGGCACGTGGGTGGAAGCGACTAAGCTCGGGGACATGGAAATCAGTCACTTCAACGACCTGCTGGCCGCCGCTCGGCAGCAACCCGACGCGCAGCGTCTCTTAATGGTGTTTGCTGCAGCGAGCCTGCCGCCGGACGCCACGGCCGAACAGCGGGCACGCTTCGAAGCAGGTGAGTCCGGCGAGCTGGCACCGCTGATGTGCGTGGACAAGGATCCTGCCGACTTGAAGGACTTCGCCGCGTTGCAGGCGGAAGCCTTGTCCATGGGCCAGGACTGGGCCCTGGTCTTTGCTGCGGCCCTGTCTGGCCAGGAAAGGCAGGCTCCCGCTTCGACGCAGGTGGAGGCCGCACTCACCCGCATGGTGGAGGCGGTGAAGTCCGGCAACCTGAGCGGCATGATTCCGTTCGACCGTCAGGGCGAGGCCGTCCAGCTGGGCTGACCGGACGGTCGCCCTTTCGCCACCTTCACAAGCGGGTGGACTCATCATCCTGCAGCACTTCGGGATGGTGCGCCACGTACGGCCCGGTGCCCGCGTTGTCGGCCTGTGCCGCAGGCACGAAGCCGCCACGCTGAACGTCGAAGACATGGACTTCGCCGTCTTCGATCACGTAGTGCCAGCCATGCAAGGCCAGTGTGCCGGCCTCCACCCGCTCGCGCACCATGGGGTAGTCCATCAGCCGCTCCAGTTGCAGCACCACTGCGCGTTGCTCGGTGCGCCGCAGCACGTCCGGGCCCGGTTCGGCCACCGGCAGGGCGGCTTCGCGGCCAAGTTCCAGCCACTGCGTCAGGTGCTTGGCCGCCGGTGAGACATCGCCATACAAGGCCCGGATCGCGCCGCAGTGGCTGTGACCGCACACCACGATGCGTCTGACCGACAGGTTGAGCACGGCGAACTCGATGGCCGCCGCCGTGCCATGGAAACCCTGGCTCTGGTCGTGCGGTGGCACGAAGGCACCGACGTTGCGCACCAGGAACAGCTCACCCGGTCCGGCGCCCGTCAGCAGGTAGGGCACCAAGCGTGAATCGCTGCAGCCGATGAACAGTGTCATCGGGTGCTGACCATCGTCGACTAGCAACCGGAAGTGCGAGCGGTGCTGCGGGAATGCGTCGGTCTGGAAGCGCTGCAGGCGTTGCAGGAGTTCGTCGGGCATGGCGGTACGGGCCTGCTGGGCTACTGCACCAAGGGCGACTCGGCCGCTTCCAGGTCGACGCCCATCACGGTGGCCGAGCCCGCCAGAAGTTGAAGGTACTGCCGCAGCGCCGTGGCAAAGGCTTGCTGTCGAAGCCCCTGCGCCACGGCTGATTTCACAGCCTCGAACGCGGGGTCCAGACCAGGTTCGCGCGCCAGCACTTCCACCACGTGCAGCCCGAAACGGCTGTGCACCAGGCGCGGCAGCACGCCGACCTCGGGCTTGCCGAAGATCTCGCGTGCGAACTCCGGCGCACACGCGTCGGCCGTCAGCCAGCCCAGCGCGCCGCCCTCCGCACCGCTGGGACAGTTGGAAGTGGAAGCAGCCGCCATTGCGAAGCGGTCTTCGCCACCGGGCGAGGCGCAGCGCACATCCAGCAGGCAGGCCTCGGCACGTTGGCGCAAGGCATTCACATCCACGCCCGGCGTGACGGCAAACAACACGTGGCGCAGCTGCGCAAGTTCACCCACGGCGTAGCGGCTGCGCTGGGCCGCGTGGTGTCGGCGAAGGGCTTCGTCCGACGGCTCGGGCACGTGCAGCTCGCGGTCCAGCAGCGCTTCGATGGCGGTGCTGGCGACTTCGGTCATGGCGCCGCCAAGGGGCAGCGGGTCGTCAGCCGCCAACAGGCCGGCCTGAATGGCCGCCTGGCGTAGCAGTTCGGCACAGGCCCGCTGCCGCAGGGCTTCGGTCGTCAGCCCTTCGTTGGGGTAGGCCAGCACGACGCCATTGACCTGGGGAAGCACGGAAGCGGAGGTGTTCATGGTCTGGGCCTTCAGTAGTGGGGGAACCCGTGATCAGCCGACACGCCGCGGCTGGCTCTGCCCGGCGGGCACGTTGAGCCGGCGCGCGCGCACCATCTGGTACGGGCGCACCAGATAAGCCAGGGTGCCGAAGCCGCTCCACACATGCACCAGGCGGCTGAAAGGGAACAGCAGGAAGATCGTCATGCCCAGCAGCATGTGCGCCTGGAAGTGCCATTCGATGCCCGCCACCAATGCTGCATTGGGCTGCATCAGCACGATGCCCTGCAGGTACTCGGCCAGGCGCAGCATGGTCTGCGGGTCGGACACGTGTTGCAGCGACGCCGGCAGGGTCGACAGGCCGATGACAAGCTGAACCCACAGGATGACGAGGATCGCGATGTCGGTGCGGTGGCTGGTCAGGCGGATGCGAGGGTCGAACAGGCGGCGGTGCAGCAGCATGGTCAGCCCGATGAAGCACAAGCCACCGGCCACACCGCCGGCCACCACCGCGATCAGCTGCTTCTGCGAGGCCGTGACGAAGATCTCGTACAGCCCGTGCGGCGTGAGCTGGCCGAACAGGTGGCCGAAGAACAGAAAGAGGATGCCGCCGTGGAACAGGTTGCTGCCCCAGCGCAGCTGCGCCTTGCGCAGCAGCTGCGAGCTGTCGCTCTTCCAGGTGTACTGGTCGCGGTCGAAGCGGGCCAGGCTGCCCATGAAGAACACGGCGAGGCAGATGTACGGATAGACGTTGAAGATGAAGTTGTGGAGGGTGTTCATGCGGACGCTCCCGGCGTGAGGGGGGTGGCGCGCGCCGTGTGACTCACGGGCGCGCGCACGATCTGAATCGGTTGCGGCTGCCCGGGCCGCGCCTGGCCCTGGGTGGAACAGCCATCGAAGGCCATGGGTTCGGCCCAGGTCTCGTCCAGCTCGGGCTCGGGCGGCACGTTGACGGCCTGAGCCTTCTCGCCCGCGAGATCGAGCAACGCGGCCAGCACGCAAGCGTGGGCAGCCTCGCGTCGCAGCAATGCGCTGAATATCACCTGCAGGATGTGCGCGATCTCTGCCAGGAAGGCCCGGGTCTGCACGGGCGGCTGCGTCGACGCGTACTGGAGCACCACCGTCAAGTGGTCAGGCAGTTCGCCCGGCGCAAGGAACAGGCCGGCAGCTTCGTAGGTCTGACACAGGTCCACCATGGCGGGGCCCCGGTCGCGGCTGTCGCCGTGCACATGCTCGAACAGGTGCAGCGCAGTGCCACGCCCGCGATCGAAGAGCTCGACGTGGTCGGCCTCCACCTCCAGCGGGCTGCGGCGTGACAGCCGTGTGATGAGCGCGTCCAGCTCCGAGAGTCGGGCTGGGCTGAGTGCGCCCTCCTCATGCAGTGCCGCCTGTAGCTCGGGCAGGTGCGCGCGCAGTTCTGCGTCGGGGTAGCTCAGCAGGTGGGCCAGCACGCGCAGCGTCTTGGTGGCGGCCGACGGGGTGGTGTGGAAGAAGCTCATGTCAGACCCCCGCCTTGATCGGAATGGTGCGCTTCTTCTCGCTGCCGAAGAGGCTGGTTTCACTGACCCCTTCGCTGCACCCGTTGCCGAAACTGAACCCGCAGCCCCCGCGCACATTGAAGGCGTTCTCGGCGTACTCGCGGTGTGTGGTCGGAATGACGAAGCGGTCTTCGTAGTTGGCGATGGCCATCACCCGGTACATCTCCTCGACCTGGTTCACGCTCAGCTTCACCTGCTCAATGGCGGCGTGGTTGGCGGTGCCGTCCACATGCTTGGCCCGCTGGTAGGCGCGCATGGCCAGCATGCGTTCCAGCGCCCCGACCACGGGCACCGTGTCACCCGCCGTCAGCAGGTTGGCCAGGTACTTGACCGGGATGCGGAGCTGATTGACGTCCGGGATCTCGCCGTTGGTGCCGACATGGCCGGCGTTGGCCGCGGCCGTGATCGGCGACAGCGGCGGCACGTACCAGACCATTGGCAGCGTGCGGTACTCGGGATGCAACGGCAGGGCCACCTTCCACTCCACGGCCATCTTGTAGACCGGGCTGTTGCGCGCCGCGTCCATCCAGTTGTCGGGAATGCCGTCCAGCCGTGCCTGCGCAATCACCTTCGGGTCGTTCGGGTCCAGGAAGATATCGAGCTGGGCCTGGTACAGGTCCTTGTCGTTGACGACGCTGGCGGCTTCTTGAATGCGGTCGGCGTCGTACAGCAGCACGCCCAGGTAGCGGATGCGGCCGACGCAGGTCTCAGAGCACACCGTGGGCTGCCCGGCCTCGATGCGCGGGTAGCAGAAGATGCACTTTTCGGCCTTGCCGCTCTTCCAGTTGTAGTAGATCTTCTTGTAGGGGCAGCCGCTGACGCACATGCGCCAGCCGCGGCACTTGTCCTGGTCGATCAGGACGATGCCGTCTTCCTCGCGCTTGTAGATGCTGCCCGAAGGGCAACTCGCGACGCAGGCCGGGTTCAGGCAGTGCTCGCACAGCCTGGGCAGGTACATCATGAAGGTGTTCTCGAACTGGCCGTAGATGTCCTTCTGGATGTCGTCGAAGTTCTTGTCCTTCGAGCGCTTCGAGAACTCGCCGCCCAGGATCTCTTCCCAGTTCGGGCCCCACTCGATCTTCTCCATGCGCTTGCCCGTGATCAGACTGCGTGGGCGCGCGGTGGGCGCGTGCTGCATCTCGGGCGCCGACTGCAGGTGGTCGTAGTCGAAGGTGAAGGGCTCGTAGTAGTCGTCGATCTGCGGCAGGTTGGGGTTGGCGAAGATCTTCATCAA
>JBEBIB010000012.1:0-130846 GCA_040080605.1 Burkholderiaceae bacterium | reverse complement strand
ATGTGTATAAGAGACAGGCTCACCGCCGGCAACCAGCCGCCGGTGAGCACGTTCAGCGCGCCGCTGACGGTTCAGGCCGGCAGCGTGGCCAGCCTCGACGCCCGGGCCTCCAGCGACCCTGAAGGCGCGGCCCTGAGCTTCAGCTGGGACTTCGGCGACGGCAGCCGCGGCGGCGCCGCGCAGATCGCGCACCTGTACAGCGACGCCGGCCGCTACAGCGTGCGCTTGCGGGTGACCGACGCGTTGGGCGCGGCCAGCGAGCTCACACGCGAAATCACCGTGACGGCGCCCGCCGCGGCCGCACGCCAGGTGCAGGTGACCGGCCTCGTCAAAGGGCTGGACGGTCAGGCACTCGCCGGTGCACTCGTCAGCGCGCAGGGCAGCACCGCCGGCGCCACCTCCGACGTGCAAGGCCGCGTGAGCTTGACGATCGGTGTCGGTGTGGACGTGCCCTTGCGCATCTCGCGCAGCGGTTACGCCGACCAGACGCGGGTACTGAACCTGCCGGCCACAACCGGCGCCGACGGCTACTTCGAGGTCGCGCTGATGCAACGCGCCGCAGTGCAAACCCTGCCCGACGCAGCGGCCGGTGGCGCACTCACCGGCACCGACGGCGCGCGCATCACGCTGCCCCCGACCAGCCTGGTCGATGCCGGTGGTGCGGCCGTCACCGGCGCGGTCGACGTGACGATGACGCCAGTCGACATCAACAGCGCCGCGCTGCCGGCCTTCCCCGGCCGCTTCGACGGCCTGAACGGCGACGGGTCGCGCACGCCGATCGTCAGCTTCGGCACGGTCGAGTTCACGCTGTCGCAGGGCGGCCGCGCACTGCAACTCAAGCCCGGCGCGCGCGCCACATTGGAGCTGCCGCTGTACGCGTCGCAAGACCTCGACCGCAGCGCGCTCGTGGCCGGCGGCAGCCTGCCGTTGTGGTCGCTCGACGAACGCAGCGGCCAGTGGGTCAACGAAGGCAGCGGCACGCTGGTGGCGGCCACCGCATCGCCCACCGGGCTGGCGATGCGCGCCGAAGTGGGCCACCTGTCGTGGTGGAACGCCGACCGCGGCTATCGGCCCTACCGCCCGAAGCCACGCTGCATCAACGACGTGCCGGGCCAGTACGACAGCATCTTCGAGCAGGCCACGATCTGCAAGATGCTGGCCGAGATGGACAAGCCGATCCCGGCCCAGGGCAGCGGCGCCGAGCGTGCGCTGGCCCTGGCTGCGCCACGGTTTCCGTTCCCGGCGGTGCGCATCGAAGGCGAGCTGCCGATCGGCAGCGGCGCCACCTTCGACATCCCGCCCGACTACGACGTGGTGCTCAGCGGCAGCGCGCTGAACGGCACCTGGCAGGGCCGCGTCGTCGTGCGCGGCGCCGAGGGCGCGGTCGGTGACGTGACCGTGCCGCTGCGGCCGGTGGCACAAGGCGGCGCCTCGGAACTCATCACGCTGCCCTTCGACCAGGTGCGTGCGGCGGCCCCGCTGCGGCTCGACCGCTACCGCTTCGTGGCGACCGCCGGCCAGGGCGTCGAAGTGTCGGCCGTGCAGGCCGACGGCTCGGCGCTCGCCGGCACGCTGCGGGTGCGCGACCCGGCCGGCGCGCTGCTGTTTTCCTACCCGTTCGGGCAGACGGCGGCGGTGTTGCCGTTCCAGGCCGGCGCGGCCGGTGAATACGGCATCGAGATCGAGCCGAACATCAGCGTGGCCGCAGCCTACCGCCTGCAGGTGGCCAGCCGCGCCGCGCCCGACCGTGTGCCCGCTTCGGCGCTCACGCTGCCGGGCTCGCCGGGTGTGCCGAAGCTGGCCGCGAACGAAGCAGGCGCCGCCGTCGCGGTCTGGACCGAGCCGCTCAGCGGCCGGCTCGCGCTGCGCGCCAGCCGCTTCGTGCCGGCCAGCGGCGCCTGGTCTTCGGCACAGACGGTGGCCGACGTGACCGGCCTCGACCCCTTGGTGCCACTGCAGGTGGGCATCGACGCTGCTGGCAACGCCAGCGTGGCCTGGGATCAGGCGGCGCTGCCACGCTTGCTGCGTTTCACCGCAGCCGGCCAGACCTGGGGCGTGGTGCAGACCGTGGGTACCGCGGCCTGCCCGGGCGGGCTGGCGCAGCGGCTGGCCGTCGGCACGCAGGGGGCGGTGACGCTGCTGTGGCAACGCGGCGGTGCCACGCCGGGCCTGTGCGCCCGACACCAGCCGGCCGCCGGCGTCTGGGGTGCCGAGCGTTTCATCGACACGCCGGCACCGGCCACGGCCACCGGGCTGGCGCTGGCGGCGGGCGCTGACGGCCGCGCCGCAGCGGTCTGGGTGCTGGGCGCTTCGGCGGGCCTGGCCGGCGCACGTTTCGACCCGTCCAGCGACAGCTGGGGCGCACCGGCCACGGTAGCCAGCGGCGCGGTGTTCGGCCCGAGCCTGGCGCTGTCGACCGACGGCGAGGCGCTGGCGACGTGGCAGGTGGCGGGCTTCGTGGACGCAGCGCGCTGGCCGGCCGGCGCCTCGGCCTGGCAGGCCGCACGGCGGCTCGGCGACAGTGCCGGCGCGGTCGCACCGCACGTGGTGTGGCAGGGCGGTACGTCGTTCCAGGTGCTGTGGCAGAGCTTCAACCAGGGCCCGCGCAGCGTCGGCCTCGACGCTGCGACCGGCCAGTGGGGCAGCGCGCAGACCTTCGCGGCCGGCCGCCTCGGCGGGTTGGTGGGCGCGGCGGCCGATGCGGCCGGCAACGTGGTCGCGGTGAACTGGAGCAACCGCCTCACGGGCAGCGGCACCGAGCTGGTGTGGTCGCGGCTGAGCCCGGGCGGCGCCTGGGTCGACAGCGCGGCGGTGCTGACGCAGCGGCCCTTGCCGCCCGAGGCCGGCAGTTACCCCAGCGTGGCGAGCACGGCGCTCGGCGGCGGCTCGGTCTTCGTGGTCTGGCGCGAGACGCCAGGCCCGGACGTGCCGCAGTTCAGCGTGGTGGCGAGCCGCTTTTCGGTGCAGCGCTGAGAGACCGCCGCGCTCAGAGCCCGACGTACAGGCGGTTCGTGACCGTCGGGCTCGTCGGCGCGTCGTAGCGCCGGCTGGCGTCGAGCGCCTGGGTGCGCAGGCGCTCGGCCTCGGCGCTTTCACCGGCACGGTCCAGCACGGCGGCATGCACACGCCAGAGGTAGGGCGCCGTGCGCACATCGCGAAAACCGCTGAGTTGGGCCCAGGTCTCGAGCGCCTGCGCGATCGTGGTCTGCGCCGCCGCCAGGTCTCCACGGGTGAGCGCGACACGCGCCAGCCCGGCCTGTGCCAGCGCAACGTGGCTCCAGGTCTTGGTGCCGGCGTCGCGCACGCTGCGTTCGAACGCGGCCGCCGCGCCGGCCACATCACCCTGGTCGAGCAGGAAGCGGCCCCAGCGCTCGCGCATCACGATGGTCGCTTGTGCGCCGGGCGCCGAGTGCGCGTCGAAGTCGGCCTGCGCAAGCGTGAAGATACGCCGCGCGTCGGCGCTGCGGCCGGCGCGGTCGTAGGCGTCGCCGAGGTAACGGCGGGCGCGGCGCAGCGCGAAGTCCTGCGGGTTGTTGGCGAGCCAGCTGCGCTCGGCGCTTTCGAGCAGCGGGATCGCTTCCAGCGGCCGCCCTTCGGCGGCCAGGCGCTCGCCGAAGTCTTCGCGCACGTATTGCGCGTCAGGGTCGTTGGCGCTGGCCGGGGGGATCAGCGGCATCACTTCGGCGAACAGCCGGTCGGCGCGCTCGCGGTCGCCGGCCAGGTGCGCGGTGCGGGCGCGCCGCGCCGCCGGCACCCAGGCCGCGCGCGAGGCCGGCCCGCTGGTGCGCTGCGCGACCTCGGCCGAGGCCGCGAACGCCGCCTCGGCACCCGCCAGGTCGCCGCGCTGCTGCAGCGCGACACCCAGGTTGCCGTGCAGCGTCTGCAGCTCGACATCGTTGCGCGCGGGCGCGCGTTCGGCCAGCGCGATGGCGCGCCGGTTGGTGGCAATCGAGGCCGCGATGTCGCCGCCGTAGAGTTGTTCGTTGGCGAGCTCCAGCACCGCCGTGACGTGGCCGCGGCTCAGCGGCGCGTGGCGCTCGAACAGCTGCAAAGCCTGGCGCAGCGCCGCCTCGCGCTCGGCCGCTGCTGTGGCACCGGGCTCACCGCGCAGGCAGATGCAACGCTGCGTCCACCAGGTGCCGCGCAGCTCGGTCTCGTCGAGCCCGGCCCGGGTGATGGCGGCATCGGCTTCGTCGAGCAGGCGCCGGCAGGTCGCGTAGTCGCCACGCAGGCTGGCCTGCACGGCGCCTTCGACCTGGCCGTCGAGCACGTTCGGGTGCAGCGGGCCGAAGTGTTCCCGCACCAGGGCGAGCTGGCGCCCCTGGAAGGTCTCGTAGGCGCGGGTCTCGCCGAGCTCGCGGTAGATGTCGGCGACGGTGCGCAGCAACTCGATCTGCACTTCGGGATCGCCCTGGAACTGCGTTTCGATCCGGCCGGCGCTGCTGTCGAGCAAAGCCTTCGCGGTGATCTGTCCACGCGGCGTGTCGGACGCGATGCGCGGGTCGGAGGCCTTGAACACGCCGAGCAGGAAGGTCTTCACCGCCTCGGCGCGGGCGGCCTGCGCCTGGGCGCGCTGCGCCTGCCAGAGCACGGCGGCCGTGCCGGCGACGGCGACGCTCGCCAGCGCCACCGAAAAGCCCACGCCGAGCCGGTGCCGCCGCACGAACTTGGCGGCCTGGCGCAGACGGGTGATGCGGCGCGCCGCGATCGGCTGGTTTCGGCGGTGGCGTTGCAGGTCGTCGGCGAAGTCGGCTACCGAGGCATAACGCTGATCGGGAGCGGCATGCAGGGCCTTCGCGAGGATCGCGTCGAGGTCGCCGGCGAGCGAGCGCTGCAGGGCCCGGACGCTGCAGCCCATCGAGCGCGCGTGTTCGGCGGCGGCGCGCGACGACGCGAGCGGCGGATCGTCGCGCCCCGGTGCCGCCCAGGCCTGGCCGAGCCGGCTGGCCGGCGGTTCGAAAGGCGTGTCGCCGGTGAGCAGCTCGTACAACATCACGCCGAGCGCGTACACGTCGGTCGCGACCGTGATCGGCCCGCCGGCGAGTTGCTCGGGCGCGGCGTAGGCGGGGGTGGCGAGGTGGCCGCCGGCTCGCGTGAGCGGGGCGCTGTCGTCGGCCTCGCCTTCGAGCAGGCGCGCGATGCCGAAGTCGAGCAGCTTGACCTGGCCTTGCGCGGTGACGAGCACGTTGTTCGGTTTCAGGTCGCGGTGCGCCACGAGCTGGGCGTGGGCGTGTTGCACCGCGGCGGTGACCTGGGCGAACAGCGCGAGCCGCGAGGGCACATCGAGCGCGCGTGCATCGGCCCAGCGGGTCAGTGGCTCGCCGTCGACTGCTTCGAGCGCGAGCCAGGGCCGGCCGTCGGCGGCCAGGCCGGCGTCGAAGAAGCGGGCGATGTGTTCGTGCGACAGGCTGGCGAGGATGTCGCGCTCGCGCGCGAACCGCTCGCGCACCGAACCGGCCAGCAGGTGCGGGTGCGGCAGCTTCAGCGCCACCTGGCGCTGGAACGCGCCGTCGACACGCCGCGCCAGCCACACCACGCCCATGCCACCGCGGCCGAGCTCGCGTTGCAGCTCGTAGGGGCCGATGCGCTGGCCGGCGTGCAGCGACGGGTCGGCGGCCGACTCGCTGCGCAGTTGTGGGCCGGTGAGGAAACCCGGTGCGTGGGCGGCAGGCAGATCACGCAGCACCGCGGCGAGCCAGGGTTCGAGTTCGGCATCGCTGCCGCTCAGCGCGGCGAGCCAGCCGGCGCGTTCGCTCGCGGCGAGCGCCATGGCATCGTCGAGCAGCTCCGAGAAGCGGCGCCAGTGTTCGGGCGGGCAGGGCAAGGGGGTCATGGGCGCGGCGGGCTGTGTGATCCAGCCAACGTTATCGCCACGGCAGAGCGGACAGCGCCGGGCATGTCAGCCGAGCATGGTGCGCAGGATCGCGCGCGCCTTGTCCCAGTCGCGCCGCACGGTGCGGTCGGTCACGCCGAGGGCGGTGGCGATCTCGGTTTCGGTGAGGCCGCCGTAGTAGCGCATCTCGACCACCTGGGCCAGGCGCGGCTCGACCTGTTCGAGCGCACGCAGCGCTTCATCGACATGCAGCGCTTCGTCTTCGGCCGGCAGGCCATCGCCGAGTGTCGTCGACAGCGTGACGCGCAGCGCGCCGCCACCGCGGCGTTCGGCCTGGTGCTCGCGCACGAGGTCGATGATGATCGAGCGCATCACCTTCGCGGCGTAGGCGTAGTAGTGGCCTTCGCTCGGGAACTGCAGTTGCTCGGCACGGGCCGACAGGCGCAGGTAACTCTCGTTGACGAGCGCCGTGGTGTTGAGCTGCGTCAGCGGCCCCGAGGCGTGCAGCCGGGCGCGGGCGATCTTCTTCAGTTCGGCGTACGTGGCCTCGTTCCATGCGGCGGCGTGCGGGGCGGGCGGCAGCGCGTCGGCCTGCGCCATCGGTGTCAGCGCCCGAACTCGTCGCCCAGTTCGCGGGCGCGTTGTTGTGCGGCACGCAGGGCTTGCACGATCGCGGGTTTGACGCCGCTGGCTTCGAGCGACATCAATGCCGCGTAGGTCGTGCCACCTTTGGACGTGACCCGCTCGCGCAGCACGTCGGGTGTTTCGCTCGAGGCCTGCGCGAGCGAGGTGGCGCCGGCGAAGGTGGCCAGCGCCAGTTGTTTTCCTTGCGCTTCGCTCAGGCCCATCTCGCGCGCGGCCTGCATCATCGCTTCGACGAAATAGAACACGTAGGCCGGGCCGGATCCCGACAGTGCGGTCACGGCGTCGAGGTCTTCTTCCTTGTCGACCCAGAGCGTTTGCCCGGTCGGCGCGAGCACGGCTTCGACCTCGGCGCGGTCGGCGGCGGTGACGGCGCTGCTGGCGTACAGGCCTGCGATGCCTTCGCCGATCAGCGCCGGCGTGTTCGGCATGCTGCGCACGATGCGCGCCGCGCCGGTGGCATTGCCAATGGCGGCGCTGCGGATGCCGGCCATCACGCTCAGGTGCAGGGCCTGGCCGACGAAGGGCGCGCAGGGCGCGGCGGCGGCGCCGAAAAACTGCGGCTTGACGGCCCAGACCACGAGCGCCGCATTGGCCAGCGTGGCGTCGGCCGCGGCCAGCGTGCGCACGCCGAAGTCGGCGTCGAGCTTGTCGCGCTGCGCTTCGCCCGGGTCGACGACGACAATCGACGCGGCCGCGCGCCCGCTCTTGAGCAGGCCGCCGACGATGGCGCTGGCCATGTTGCCGCCGCCGATGAAAACGATGTTGTGCATGGCGTGAGTGTACGAAGCGGGTTCGCGGGTCAATGCAGGCCGGCGAGCAGGGCGGCGTTGCCGCCGGCCGCGGCCGTGTTGATGGTGACCGTCTGCTCGGCGCAGAAGCGGTACAGGTAGTGCGGGCCGCCGGCTTTCGGGCCGGTGCCGGAGAGGCCTTCGCCACCGAAAGGCTGCACGCCGACCACGGCGCCGATCATGTTGCGGTTGACGTAGACGTTGCCGATGCGCGCCGCTGCCGCGAGGCGCAAGGCGCGCGAATCGATGCGGGTCTGGATGCCGAGCGTCAGGCCGTAGCCGAGCGCGTTGATCTGCGTGATCACCGAATCCACGTCGCCGCCCCAGCGCACGACGTGCAGCACCGGGCCGAAGATTTCCTGCTTGACGTCGGCGATGTTTTTGAGCTCGAACGCGATCGGGGCGATCAGGCGCGGGAAGGTGGACGTGACCGGCGCTTCACCGATCAGCGTGGCCTGCGAGCGCAGCCGCGTGATGTGCGCGCCGATGACGCCTGCGGCATCGGCGTCGATCACCGGGCCGACATCGGTGGCCAGCAGCGCCGGGTCGCCCACGTTGAGCTCTTTCAACGCGCCGGTGATCATCTCGATCACGCCGTCGGCCACGCCTTCGTGCACACACAGCAGGCGCAATGCCGAGCAGCGCTGGCCGGCGGAACGGAACGCGCTTTGCACGACCGCGTCGACCACCTGCTCGGGCAGCGCGGTGCTGTCGACGATCATCGCGTTGATGCCGCCGGTTTCGGCGATCAGCGGCACCATCGCGCCGTCTTTGGCGGCGAGTGTGCGGTTGATGATCTTCGCAACCACCGTGGAGCCGGTGAAGCACACACCGGCGGTGCGTGGGTCGGCGACGAGTGCGGCGCCGACCGTTTCGCCCGGGCCGTGCAGCAACGCGAGCGCGTCGTTCGGCACGCCGGCGGCGAACAGCAACTCGACGAAACGTTGCGCGACGGCGGGGGTTTGTTCCGCAGGCTTGGTGGCGACCGCATTGCCGGCGACGAGCGCCGCGACCACTTGCCCCGCGAAAATCGCGAGCGGGAAATTCCACGGGCTGATGCAGACGAACACGCCGCGGCCGTGCAGGTGCAGTTCGTTGCTTTCGCCGGTGGGGCCGGGCAGCACCTGCGTGGCCAGGCGCGCTTCGGCCTGGTCGGCGTAGTAGCGGCAGAAGTCGACCGCCTCGCGCACCTCGGCCACGCAGTCGCCGAGTGTCTTGTGCGCTTCCTTGACGAGCAGGCCGCAGAACTCGGGCAGGCGCGCGTCGAGTGCATCGGCGGCTCGGCGCAAGACCGCGGCACGTTGGGCGAGCGGCGTGGCGTTCCAGGCGTTGAAGCCGGTGTGCAGGCGGGCCATCGCAGCAGCCACCTCGGAGGAAGTCGCTTCACGGACCGGCACGAGGGTGGTGGCGGCCAGCGCGCGGTCGAGCGGTGTGCGCTCGGCGAGGCAGGCGAGGTCGACGCCGGTGGAGTTGGCGCGGCCGCGCTGCGTTTCTGCCGCCCAGCCGTAGAGCGCGACCGGCGGCGCGATGCCCACCGCTGCCGCCGGCACGAGCGGCGACGCGAGCAGCGCTTCCACATTGACCGCTTCGTCGGACAACTGGTGCACGAACGACGAATTGGCGCCGTTTTCCAGCAGCCGGCGTACCAGATACGCGAGCAGGTCGCGGTGCTCGCCGACTGGCGCGTACACGCGCACCGGGATCGCGCTGTCGCGCATCACTTCGCGGTACACGCCTTCACCCATGCCGTGCAGGCGTTGCATTTCGTAGCGCGCGCCCTTGGCCTTGGCCATGCCGATGATCGCGGCGATGGTGCCGGCGTTGTGGGTGGCGAACTGCGGGTAGATCACGTCCTGGTTGTCGATCAGCGCCCGCGCGCAGGCCAGGTACGAGATGTCGGTGTGGTGTTTGTGCGTGAAGACCGGGTAGCCGCTCAGGCCCTGTTCCTGCGCGCGCTTGATCTCGCCGTCCCAGTACGCGCCCTTCACGAGCCGCACCATGAAGCGCAGGCCGTTCGTGCGCGCGATGCGGGCGACTTCTTCGACGACCTGCAGCGCACGCGTCTGGTACGCCTGCACGGCCAGACCGAAGCCGCGCCACTGCGGGAATTCGCGTGCGATGCGTGTGCTGAGCGCGTCCAATACATCGAGCGAGAGTTCGAGGCGGTCGCTCTCTTCGGCGTCGATGGTCAGGTTGATGTCGGCACGGGCCGCGGGCTCGATGAGTTGCCAGACGCGTGGCAGCAACTCGGCGAACACCCGCTCGCGCTGGGCGTCTTCGTAGCGCGAGAACAGCGCGCTGAGCTTGATCGAGATGCCGTCGGCGACTTCCGGGCCCTGGCCCGTCGAGGCTTTGGCGATGGCATGAATGGCATTCAGGTACGAGGCCAGATAGCGCTGTGCATCGGCTTCGGTGCGTGCGCCTTCGCCGAGCATGTCGTAGCTGAAGCGCAGGCCGCTCAGCGCCTTGCGCGCCGATGCGGCTTCGCTCATGGCTTCCTTGATCGAGCGCCCGAGCACGAACTGGCGGCCGAGCAGCTGGATCGCACGCACCGTGGCGGCCACGACCGTCTGCGCGCCGAGCCGCTTGAGCACGCCGCTCTCGGCGTCGTTCTCGGGCAGGAACTTCTTCGACAGCGCGATGGCGCTGGCCGACAGGTTGGCGAGCAGCTTGTGCGGGCCACCGGAAGCGCCTTCGAAGTCGGCCTTGCCGAGCTGGTCTGCGGTCAATGCGATGGCGGTTTCGGCGTCGGGCACACGCAGCAGCGCCTCGGCCAGGCGCATCAACGCGAGGCCCTCGGCGCTCGAGATCGGGTACTCGCGCAGCAAGGACTCCATGGCCCAGAACGGCGCCGGGTTGTCGCGCACCGCCTGCACCCAGGGCCGCGCGCTGCGCACCGCGGCGGGCCAGTCGGCCGCAGCGGTCAGGCCTTGCATCAACGAATCGAGTACCTCGAACTCCGGTCGATACGGGTACGGCAGGTGGGCGGTGGCAGGCGGCGGCGTGAACATGGCGGACCTCTTGTGTAGAACTAATGGCTAGGCTATGTTCATCTCGCTAGAGTTAATCTCCGAAATCACGGCGTTCACCAGTGAGTTATCCATCATGACCTCCGATTCCGGCGCGCCGCCGCTCGACAAGATCGACGCCCGCATCCTGCGCGTCTTGCAGGGCGACGGGCGCATCTCGAACCTGAAGCTCGCAGAAGAAGTGCACCTCTCGCCGACCGCCGTGCTCGAGCGCGTGAAACGGCTGACGCGCGACGGCTTCATCCTCGGCTATGAAGCAAGACTCAATCCCGACAAGCTCGGTGCCGGGTTGCTGGTGTTCATCGAGGTCGTGCTCGACCGCACCACGCACGACGCGATGAACATCTTCAAGGCGGCGGTGCAGGTGCGGCCGGAAATCCTCGAATGCCACCTGGTTGCGGGCGGCTTCGACTACCTGATCAAGACACGCGTGGCCGACATGCAGGCCTACCGCGGCTTTGTCGGCTCGGTGATCTGGAGCCTGCCGGGCGTGCGCGAGACACGGACTTACGCGGTGATGGAAGAGGTGAAGAACACGACCTTGTTGGCGATCTGAAACATGCATGGTGTTGGGCATCAAGTCAGACAAGCTGCGCTCTTACACTGGCAATTCGGTCCTTCGGAACTGTACGAACATGCTCAGCAACTCATCCTTCGTCGCCATGGTTGCCGGTCTTGTGCTCACCGCCTCGGCGGTCGAGGCTGCACCAGCGACCAAGTGCGTGGTCAATGGCGCGGTCACGTACCAGCAAGGGCCCTGCCCCTCTGAACAAGTTCGAAAGCCTCCCACGATTCAGGAACTGAACGCTGAGGAGAAGAAGCGCCGTGCAGCAGTAGCGGCGTCAGCCCCCGCCAAGGTAGGCCCTGCAGCGCAAACCGTGTCCACCGGCTTCAGTTGCGACGGGCGGCAGTACTGCTCGCAAATGAAATCATGTGCCGAAGCAACGTACTTTCTCGCCAACTGCCCCGGTGCCAAGATGGACGGCGACAGGAACGGAATCCCTTGCGAGAGTCAGTGGTGCACTCGCTAGCGTCACGATGAAGATCGAACTCGACAACCTCACCCGCCCCGAGATCCACGCGCTGCTGAACGAGCACCTGCGCAGCATGCATGCGCTCTCACCGCCAGGGAGCGTGCACGCGCTTGACCTCGACGCGCTGCGCCGCCCCGAGATCACGTTCTGGTCGGCCTGGGACGGTGTCCTTCTGCTGGGCTGCGGCGCGCTGATGGAACTGGACCCGACACATGGTGAGGTGAAGTCGATGCGCACACCCGAGGCTCGGCGCCGCACCGGCGCCGGCCGGGCGCTGCTGATGCACATCATCGAGGTCGCCTGCCAGCGTGGCTACGAGCGCCTCAGCCTGGAGACGGGCTCGATGGCCGGTTTCGCGCCGGCGCACCAGTTGTATGCCAGCGCAGGCTTCGTCGACACCGGGCCGTTCGGGTCTTACGTTGCCGACCCGAACAGCCGGTTCATGACGCTGCAGCTGCGGCCCTGACGGGCGACCGCTCGCCGAAGATCGCGCTGCCGATGCGCACCAGGGTCGCGCCTTCGGCGATGGCCGCTTCGAGGTCGGCACTCATGCCAATCGATAGTGTGTCGAGTGCCAGGCCTTCGGCCTGAAGCGAGTTCATCAGCTCGCGCAGTTGGCGGTGCGGTTCGCATTGCGCAGCGAAGTCGGCAGCCGGTTCAGGGATCGCCATCAGGCCGCGCAGCACGAGCCGGGGCAGCTTCGCGACCGCTTGCGCTACCGCGGCCACCTCATCCGGCATCAACCCGCTCTTGCTCGCTTCGCCGCTGATGTTGACCTGCAGGCAGACCTGCAGCGGCGCCAAGTGCGCCGGCCGCTGCTCGCTCAGGCGCTGCGCGATCTTCAGCCGGTCGACCGAATGCACCCAGTCGAACTGCTCGGCGACCACGCGTGTCTTGTTCGATTGCAGCGGGCCGATCAGGTGCCATTCGATGGAAGCGCGCAAGTCGGCCAGCGCCGCGATCTTGTCCACGCCCTCCTGCACGTAGTTCTCGCCGAAGCGTCGTTCACCGGCTTCGAAGGCCTCGCGCACCGCCTCGGGGCCGTAGGTTTTGGTTACCACGAGCAACGTGACGCTTTGCACGGGGCGACTCGCCGACGCACAGGCCTGCGCGATGCGAGCGCGCACTTGTTGGAGCTTGTCTGCGATCATCGCCATAATGCTTCGAGAGTATCTCGCAGCGCCTCTGCGCTCACGTGCGCGGCCCGATTCACCCGACCTCCGCACCCATGGACATCACTCAACTGCTGGCGTTTTCGGTCAAGAACAAGGCTTCCGACTTGCACCTCTCGTCGGGCCTGCCGCCGATGATCCGGGTGCACGGCGACGTGCGCCGCATCAACGTGGACCCGCTCGACCACAAGCAGGTTCACAGCATGGTGTACGACATCATGAACGACTCGCAGCGCAAGAATTACGAAGAAACGCTGGAGTGCGACTTCTCGTTCGAGATCCAGGGCCTGGCGCGTTTCCGCGTCAACGCCTTCAACCAGAACCGCGGCGCGGCGGCGGTGTTCCGGACCATTCCGTCGAAGATCCTGACGCTGGAGCAGCTCAACACGCCGAAGATCTTTGCCGAGCTGGCGCTGAAGCCCCGTGGCATGGTGCTCGTGACCGGCCCGACCGGCTCGGGCAAGTCGACCACACTGGCGGCGATGGTCAACCACCTGAACGAAAACGAGTTCGGCCACGTGCTCACGGTCGAAGACCCGATCGAGTTCGTGCACGAGTCGAAGAAGTGCCTGATCAACCAGCGCGAGGTCGGCCCGCACACGCTGAGCTTCAGCAACGCGCTGCGCTCGGCGCTGCGCGAAGACCCGGACGCGATCCTGGTCGGCGAAATGCGCGACCTGGAGACGATTCGCCTGGCGCTGACGGCCGCTGAAACCGGCCACCTCGTCTTCGGCACCTTGCACACCTCGAGCGCCGCCAAGACCGTGGACCGCATCGTCGACGTGTTCCCGGCCGCCGAAAAAGAGATGGTGCGCGCGATGTTGTCGGAATCGCTGATCGGCGTGATCTCGCAAACGCTTTGCAAGACCAAGGACGGCTCGGGCCGCGTGGCAGCGCACGAGATCATGCTCGGCACGGCGGCGATCCGGAACCTGATCCGCGAAGCCAAGATCGCGCAGATGTACTCTTCGATCCAGACCGGCAACGCGCTGGGCATGCAGACGCTGGACCAGAATCTCTCCGACCTGGTGCGGCGCAACGTGGTCTCGCCGGCCGAAGCGCGCGCCAAGGCCAAGTTTCCGGAAAACTTCCCTGGGTAAGCCCGGAACCCAAAGGATCAAGACATGGAACGCGATCAGGCATCCAAATTCGTCAACGACCTGCTGCGGCTGATGGTGTCGCGCAATGGCTCCGACCTGTTTCTCACGGCCGACTTTCCGCCCGCGATCAAGGTCGACGGCAAGGTCACCAAGGTTTCGCCGCAGCCGCTGACCGGCCAGCACACGCTGGCGCTGGCACGCTCGGTGATGAACGACAAGCAGGCGGCGGAGTTCGAGCGCACCAAGGAGTGCAACTTCGCGATCGCGCCGCAGGGCATCGGGCGCTTCCGCTGCAACGCCTTCGTGCAGATGGGCCACATCGGCATGGTGCTGCGGACGATCCCGCAGACCCTGCCGACCATCGACACGATGAACCTGCCGCAGGTGCTCAAAGACGTGGCGCTGAGCAAGCGCGGCCTGGTGATCCTGGTGGGCGCCACCGGCTCGGGCAAGAGCACCTCGATGGCGGCGATGGTCGACTACCGCAACGAGAACTCGTTCGGCCACATCATCACGATCGAAGACCCGGTGGAGTTCGTGCACCCGCACAAGAACTGCATCCTCACGCAGCGTGAAGTGGGCATCGACACCGACGGCTGGGAGCAGGCGCTGAAGAACACGCTGCGCCAGGCGCCCGATGTGATTTTGATGGGCGAGATCCGCGACCGCGAGACCATGGAACACGCGGTGGCCTTCGCCGAAACCGGCCACCTGTGCATGGCCACGCTGCACGCCAACAGTGCCAACCAGGCGCTCGACCGCATCATCAACTTCTTCCCCGAAGAGCGGCGCGCGCAGCTGCTGATGGACCTGTCGCTCAATCTGAAGGCGCTGGTGTCGCAGCGCCTGCTGCCGCGCCAGGAAGGGCGCGGGCGGGTGGCCTCGGTCGAGATCATGCTGAACACGCCATTGATCTCCGACCTGATCTTCAAGGGCGAAGTGGCCGAGATCAAGGAGATCATGAAACGCTCGCGCGAGCTCGGCATGCAGACCTTCGACCAGTCGTTGTTCGACCTGTACGAGAGCCAGGCCGTCACCTTCGAAGACGCGCTGCGCAACGCCGATTCGGTCAACGACCTGCGGCTGCAGATCAAGCTGCACAGCTCGCGCGCACGCAGCACCGACCTGGCGGCGGGCACGGAGCACCTGACCATCGTATAACTCGGCTCTGCGCTGAACAAAAACGGCCTCCTTCGAGGCCGTTCCCATTTTCCGGATCGAATCTCGATGAGCAACAGAACCTACGAACCCACAGCACCGCGCCGCGTCGCCTTTCTCGGCCTGGGCGTGATGGGGCACCCGATGGCCGGCCACCTGGTGCGCGCGGGTCACAGCGTCACCGTCTACAACCGCACGCCGGCCAAGTCACAAGCCTGGGTGAAGGAATATGGACACGCTTTCGCGGCCACGCCGAAGCTGGCCGCGACCGGCGCTGACATCGTGTTCGCCTGTGTGGGCAACGACGACGACCTGCGTTCGGTCGTGCTCGGTGACGACGGTGCTTTCGCCGGCATGAAACCCGGCGCGGTGTTCATCGACCACACCACCGCGTCGGCCGAAGTGGCACGCGAACTGAGCGCCGCGGCGAAAACGCACGGCCTGCATTTCATCGACGCGCCGGTCTCGGGCGGCAACCTCGGCGCCATCAACGGCACGCTCACCGTGATGTGCGGCGGCGACCCGGCCGCGTTCGACACCATTCACCCGGTCGCGATGGCCTTTGCCAAGGCCGTGACGCTGCTGGGTGCGAGCGGCGCCGGCCAGCTCGCGAAGATGGTCAACCAGGTGGCGATCGCCGGGCTGGTGCAGGGGCTGGCCGAAGCCATCGCCTTCGGCGAGAAGGCCGGCCTCGACATGAAAGCCGTGCTCGGCGTGATCGGCAAGGGCGCGGCCCAGAGCTGGCAGATGGACCAGCGCGGCCCGACGATGATCGAAGACCGGTTCGACTTCGGCTTCGCGGTCGACTGGATGCGCAAGGACCTCGGCCTCGTGCTCGACGAAGCCCGGCGCAACGGCGCGCGTTTGCCGGTGACTGCGCTGGTCGACCAGTTCTACGGCGACATCCAGGCGGCCGGTGGCAACCGGCTCGACACCTCGAGCCTGGTCAAGCGCCTGCGCTGAGGGCGCGGCGCCGGTTCGTCAGGGCTTGGCGAGCGTCTTCGGCTGCGTGTCGGCGAGTTCGCCTTCGCTGACGACGTCGAAGACCTTCACGACCTTCTGCACGCCGCTCACGCCACGGGCGATGTCGGCGGCGCGGTTGGCTTCGCGCTCGGTCACGCGGCCCATCAGGTAGACCACACCGCGTTCGGTCACGACCTTGTAGGCGTTGGCCTGGATGTCTTTCGCGTCGACCATGCTGGCTTTCACCTTGCTGGTCATCAGCGTGTCGTTCGAGCGCGCCGACAGCGAGCTCGGCGCGGCCAGCGTCAGCTCGTTGACGATCGCGCGCACGTTGTCGATGCGGGCTACGGCCTGCTCGACCGCCGCCTTGTCGGCCTCGGTCGGCACTTCGCCGCTGAGCAGCACGAGCCGGTTGTAGCTGGTGACGTTGACGTGGCCGCGGTCGCCGATCACGTCGGCGATGCGCCGCACCGACTTGAGCTCGACCGCCTGGTCGTCGATCTGCGTGCCCGAAGTACGGCGGTCGGAGACGACCATCGTGCCGCCCCAGATCGCGCCGCCGATCAAGAGCGGTGCGCAGGCGCTGAGCGCGGTGCCGGCGGCAAGTGCCAGCAGCAGGGTGCCGGTGCTTCGGTTCAGAGAGGTCATGTGTTTTCCTGTTCGCCCAAGAGTTGCAGATCAACCGCATCGCACAAACAGTGCAACACGAGAAGATGCACCTCTTGAATGCGCGCGGTGCGGTCGTGTGGCACACAGATGTGCACGTCGGTCTCGCTGAGAAGCTCGCGCATCTTTCCGCCCTTGTGGCCGGTGAGCGCGATCACGGTCATGTCCTTGGTGTGGGCGGCTTCCACGGCCGCGACCACGTTGCCCGAGTTGCCGCTGGTGGTGATCGCCAGCAGCACGTCACCGGGCGCGCCGAGCGCCTGCACCTGCTTCGAGTAGATCTGCTCGAAGCTGTAGTCGTTGCCGACGGCGGTGAGGATCGAGGTGTCGGTGGTCAGCGCGATCGCCGCCAGGCCGGGGCGCTCGCGTTCGAAGCGGCCGATGAATTCGGCGGCGAAGTGCTGGGCGTCGGCGGCCGAGCCGCCGTTGCCGCAGGCCAGCACCTTGCCGCCGCTGGTGATGCAGCCGACGATGGCGCTCACCGCATCGGCGATGGGTTTGGAGAGCACTTCGGCCGCAGCGTATTTGAGGTCGGCGCTGTCGAAGAACTGCTGTTGGATGCGTTGTTCAAGCATGGGCACGGATCATATGACACCGATGCACCACCAAGGTTCCACAGTCAGTGCACACTACTTTGCACTTGAATCAGGACGTATCGAAGGCGCCGCGCAGCCATTGCACGCTGTCTCCGTCGATCGCGACCACATCGAAGCGGCACGGCGGCAGCACGTTGTAGCGGCGCAGGAAATGCTGCGCCGCGAACACGAGGCGGCGCTGTTTGCTGGCGGTGACGCTGGCGGCCGCACCGCCGAAGGCCGCGCTGCTTCGTGCGCGCACCTCGACGAACACCAGCGTGCCGTCGCGCTCGCGCAGGATCAGGTCGACTTCGCCGCCGCGCGCGTTCGGCCCGGCCGCGACCCGATAATTGCGCTGCACGAGCGTGAGCCCCTGGCGCTTCAGATGGGCCAAAGCCAGCGCTTCGCCCGCGTCCCCCACGCTCTTGGTCGTGGCCTTCTTCGTCGTTGCCATGCCTGTGACCACACCCCACGCTTCGTTGATGCAACAAGCCGCCGCCAGCGCGGCCGGTGCGCAGACTTACCCTGCCGGCGCACTGTACGTGGTGGCCACGCCGATCGGCAACCTGGCCGACCTGACGCTGCGCGCCATCCACGTGCTCGGGCTGGTCGACGCCATCGCCTGCGAAGACACACGCCACAGCGCGCCGCTGCTGCGCCAGCTCGGCATCGAGGGCAAGGCGCTGCTGGCGGTGCACGAACACAACGAGAGGGATGCGGCCTCGGGCGTGCTGGCGCGGCTGGCACGTGGCGAGCGGGTGGCCTACATGAGTGACGCCGGCACCCCGGCGATCAGCGACCCGGGCGCGGCGCTGGTGGCCGCGGCGCAAGCCGCGGGTTACCGCTGCGTGCCGATTCCCGGGGCGAGCAGCGCGGTGGCGGCGCTCAGCGTGGCCGGTGACGCGGTCGTCGGCCCGTTCACCTTCGTCGGCTTCCTGTCGTCACGGGCCGGTGAGCGCACGCGCGCCGTGCAACAGCTCGCCGCGAACCCGCAGACGCAGGTGCTGTTCGAAGCACCGCACCGCATCGAGGCGCTGGCTGCAGCGCTCGCCGAAGGCTGCGGCACCCGGCCGCTGACGGTGTGCCGCGAACTCACCAAACAGTTCGAGAGCGTGAGCACGATGCCTGCCGCCGAGCTGCCGGCCTGGCTGGCGGCCGACGCGCACCGCAGCCGCGGCGAGTTCGTGCTCGTCGTGCACGCGCTCGTGGCGGTCGATGAGGACTCGAAGACACCTTCATTCGACAACACGCTGCGCACCCTGCTCGCGGCCTTGCCGCTCAAGCAGGCGGTGGCGCTCGCCGCCGAGCTGACCGGTGCGCCGCGCAACGCGCTTTACGAACGCGCGCTGGCGCTGAAGAACACCGACGAATCGGCGTAGCGCTGGTCTCAGGCATGCGCTGGTTTGGTGGCTGAGCCGATCGACAGGTCGAGTTCGATCAACGCGCTGCGCAAGGCTTGCGGAAGCGGGGTCTGCGGCACTTTGCCGATCAGTGCACTCAGTGCAGAGCTGTCCAGCGCGTGCGGCCGCTGCCACAGGTAGCGCATCACGAGCAGCTCGCGCCACATCGGCATGAAGGGCGCGGCCAGGCGGATCAGCCCCCAGGGCATGCCGGCCGGCCTCAGAGCGTGGCCGACGACCTGCTCCAGCGCCTCGCGCATCGCCTTTCCGGTGAGTGTGTGGCCGGCGAAGTGCAGGCGGTGGTGGCCGCGCAACTGTTCGCGGCGCTCGGCCACGCGCACGAAGGCTTGTGCCAGGTCGGGCAGATAGGCCCAGGCGTGCACCACGTCATCGGGGCCGGGGTAGACGAGGCGCCCGTTGCCGAGCTTGGTGGCCAGCGCCATGTCGAACCAGGTGCCGCGCCCCGGGCCGCCGAAGAAGTCGCCGGCGCGGATCACGACGCTGTCGACGCTCTCGCTCGCTGCGGCCGCAAGCCGCCGTTCCATCTCGATGCGGATGCGCGCCTTGGGCGTGTTGCCGACTTCCGGCGTCGCGGGCGTGAGCAGCGCAGGCATCTCGCGGCCGAAGTTGTAGACGTTGCCCGGCAGCATCAGCAGCGCGCCGCTGGAACGAGCGACCGCGAGTGCCGCGTCGCCGAGCGGCAGGGCCAGCCGGTCCCACTCGGTGTAGACCGGGTTCAGCGCGTTGACGAGCACGCTCGCGCCTTGCGCTGCGGCGCTGAGTTCGGCCACGTTGGTGGCGTCGCACATGACAGGCTGCACGCGGGCGTGGCCTTGCAGCGCAGCAGGCAGCGCCTTTCGGGCCTGCGCGCGCACCTGCCAGCCGGCGTTGGCGAAAGCGAGGGCCATGACCTGGCCGATGCGGCCGGCGGCGCCGAGGATGAGGACGGTGGAAGGCATGGAAAGCTCCGTTCAGGGTGTCGATGCAGCCATTGTTCGGCGTGGGCCGGAACAGCACAATACGCATGACCAAATAGCAGCTATCCACTGATGAATATCAAAACGAACGCGCCGATCACCGAACCCGACTGGGCCTTGCTGCGCTGCTTTCTCGAAGTGGCTAACAGCGGGTCGCTCAGCCGCGCGGCCGGCGTGCTCGGCAGCAGCCAGCCGACGCTGAGCCGGCAGATCGCGATGCTCGAAGCGCAGCTGGGCCAATCGCTGTTCGAGCGCACGACACGCGGTTTGCGGCTCACCGAAGCCGGCGCCGCGCTGCGTGCGCCGGCCGAGCGCATGCGCGAACAGGCGCAGCAGTTCGCGATGGTGGCCGCAGGCCGCACCGAGACGCTGGCCGGCACGGTGCGCATCACCGCGAGCGAGATCGTCAGCGCTTATGTGTTGCCGGATCTGCTGCGCGCCCTGCGCGAAACGCACCCCGAGATCCAGATCGAACTGGTCGCCAGCAACACGCTCGAGAACCTGCTGGAGCGCGAGGCCGACATCGCCTTGCGCATGCTGCGCCCGACGCAGACCGCGCTGGTGGCGCGGCGCCTGGCCGATCAGCCGCTCGGGTTCTATGCCCACCGCGACTACGTGCTGGCGCGCGGCAAACCGAGCGCGGCGAACATGCTGCAGCACCAGTGGGTCGGGTTCGATCGTTCCGACCAGTTCCTGCGTGGTTTTCACGCCGCGGGCTTCAAGGTGACGCGCGAGTTCTTCGGCTTTCGCTGCGACAACCAGATCGTCGGCTGGCAGGCGGTGCGGGCCGGCCTGGGCATTGGCGTGTGCCTGAAGCGGGTGGCCGTGCTCGCGCCAGAATTGGTGCGGGTGTTGCCGAGCGTGCCGTTGGCGCCGCTGCCGCTCTGGATCACGGCGCACCGCGAGTTGCGCGGCACGCCGAGATTGAAGATCGTATTCGACGCGCTGGCGGCGGCGCTGGCGCGCTGAGCTTCAGCGCGCCGGTCGCAAGGCTGTTACTTCGCGGTTTGCGCGTCGTGCTTCTGCGCGTGAATGTCCTTGCTCGCCGCGTTCTGCATGCGGTGCAGGCGCTTGCGCTCGTGCCGGGTCACGGTGCCATCGGCCTTGGCGTGGGCTTCGGCCTTGTTGACCGCCGCTTGTTCCTTCTCGAGGCGCACGGTTTCTTTCCCGGTCAACTGACCCGAGGCGGCGCCGTTGGCGATGCGCGCTTGCTGGTTGGCTTCACGCTGGTCGACGCGCGGCGTGGCCGCGGTTTGCGCGAAAGCGCCGATCGATGCTGCGGCGAGCAGGGTGGCGATGAGCGAGTTCTTGAGATTCAGCATGATGATTCCTTCGGTTGGTTTGTCGGCTTGGAGCTGATCGCTCCCGAGTCTTCAACGAAGGCTGCGCCAGCGCCGACGACGGGGCAGGGGTAAAGAAGCGTGAACGAATCTTTCCGGACCCCGGCTCCTACAATCGACGCGTGCTCTTCAAAGGACTCCGGCCATGATTTCTCGCGAACCCACGATCGAACGTTTGGCCGTTGCACGCTCCTTGTTGCTCGAACCCTTCGGCCTGACCGACGCCACGCTTGCCAAAGCGCTCGGCGCGATCGCCACGCACCGCATCGACGACGCTGATTTCTACTTCCAGTACACCCGCAGCGAAGGCTGGAGCCTGGAAGAAGGCATCGTGAAGAGCGGCAGCTTCGGCATCGACCAGGGCGTGGGCGTGCGCGCGGTGGCGGGCGAGAAGACGGCGTTCGCCTATTCCGACGACATCTCCGAAGCCGCGTTGATGGACGCCGCGATGACGGTGCGCACGATCGCCGCTGCCGGCCAGAGCCGCAGCGTGAAGGTCGGTACCAAGCCGAAGGTCGCTGGCAGCCGCGTGCTCTATGCGCCGATGGACCCGATCGCCACGCTCGACAGCACGCAGAAGGTGGCGTTGCTCGAGAAGGTCGAAAAACTCGCGCGCTCCAAGGACCCGCGCGTCAAGCAGGTGATGGCCGGTCTCGCCGGTGAATACGACGTGGTGATGGTCGCGCGCGCCGACGGCACCCTGGCCGCCGACGTGCGCCCGCTGGTGCGTTTGTCGGTGACCGTGATCGCCGAGCAGACCGTCAACGGCGAAGTCCGCCGCGAGGTCGGTTCGGGCGGCGGCGGCGGACGCTTCGGCTTCGGCTACTTCCACGACGAGATGATCGAGAGTTACGTGAACGACGCGGTGAAGGCCGCGCTGACGAACCTCGAATCGCGCCCCGCCAAAGCCGGCGAGATGAGCGTGGTGCTCGGTCCGGGCTGGCCCGGCGTGCTGTTGCACGAAGCCATCGGCCACGGCCTGGAAGGCGACTTCAACCGCAAAGGATCGAGTGCCTTCAGCGGCAAGATCGGCCAGCGCGTGGCGGCCAAGGGCGTGACCGTGCTCGACGACGGCACCATTCCCGACCGGCGCGGTTCGTTGAACGTCGACGACGAAGGCAATGCTTCGCAGCGCAACGTGTTGATCGAAGACGGTGTGCTCAAGGGCTACATCCAGGACTCGATGAACGCGCGCCTGATGGGTGTGGCGCCCACCGGCAACGGCCGGCGCGAGAGTTACGCCGCGGTGCCGATGCCACGCATGACCAACACCTACATGCTGGGTGGCGACAAGACCAAGGAAGAGATCATCGCCGGCCTGAAGCGCGGCCTCTACGCCACCAACTTCGGCGGCGGCCAGGTCGACATCACGAGCGGCAAGTTCGTGTTCTCGGCGAGCGAAGCGTTCTGGGTCGAGAACGGCAAGATCCTCTACCCGGTGAAGGGTGCCACCATCATCGGCAACGGGCCGGATGCCCTCACGCGCGTCAGCATGATCGGCAACGACATGAAGCTCGACACCGGCGTGGGTGTGTGCGGCAAGGAAGGCCAGAGCGTGCCGGTGGGCGTGGGCCAGCCAACCTTGCGCATCGATCGGCTCACGGTCGGCGGAACCGCCTGATTCTGCTGGCCACAACTTTGCGTGCTACATTCGCGCCCATGCTTTTCCGCCCCGTCTACTTTTTTGCGTACTTCTGGTTCTCGCACCGCTCGGCGGCCGGAGAGGCAAGCGCATACACAAAGTAGACAGCGCAACGAATCTCCAGAAACCGCCGGGCTCACCCCCGGCGGTTTTTTTTCGCTTGCGCATTCTTCAAATACACAGTCCAGGAGCCGACCGCCATGACCACGAAAGCCAACACCCCCAGCGAGGGTTGGTATGCGCAGACCGAACGCACCAGCCAGACCGACGACCAGAGGATCAAGGACGTGATGCCGCTGCCGCCGCCGGAGCACCTGATCCGCTTCTTCCCGATCGCCGGCACACCGGTCGAGACGCTGATCGGCGAGACCCGCGCCGCGATCCGCCGCATCATGCAGAAGAAAGACGACAGGCTGCTCGTGATCATGGGCCCGTGTTCGATCCACGACCCGGTGGCTGCGGTCGAGTACGCGCGCAAGCTCAAGACGATGCGCGACCAGTACGCCGGCACGCTCGAGATTGTGATGCGGGTGTACTTCGAGAAACCGCGCACCACGGTCGGCTGGAAGGGCCTGATCAACGACCCCTACCTCGACGAGAGCTACCGCATCGACGAAGGCCTGCGCATCGGCCGGCAACTGCTGCTGGAGATCAACCGCCTGGGCATGCCGGCGGGCAGCGAGTTCTTGGACGTGATCTCGCCGCAGTACCTGGGCGACCTGATCGCCTGGGGCGCGATCGGTGCGCGCACCACCGAGAGCCAGGTGCACCGCGAGCTGGCCTCGGGCCTCTCGGCGCCGATCGGTTTCAAGAACGGCACCGACGGCAACATCCGAATCGCCATCGACGCGATCCAGGCGGCCTCACGCCCGCACCACTTTCTGTCGATCCACAAGAACGGCCAGGTCGCGATCGTCGAGACGCGTGGCAACACCGACTGCCACGTGATCCTGCGCGGTGGCAAGACGCCGAATTACGAAGCCGCGCACGTGGCCGCGGCCTGCAAGGAGATCGAGGCCGCCCAACTCGACTGCACGCTGATGGTCGACTGCAGCCACGCCAACAGCAGCAAGCAGCACGAGAAGCAGGTCGAGGTCGCGCGCGACGTGGCGGCGCAGCTGAAGGCCGGCAGCCGCTGCATCTTCGGCGTGATGGTCGAGAGCCACCTGCAGGCCGGTGCGCAGAAGTTCAGCGCCGGCAAGGACGACCCGGCGAAGCTGGAATACGGCCGCAGCATCACCGACGCGTGCATCGGCTGGGACCACTCGCTCGAGGTGCTGAGCGTGCTGAGCGACGCGGTGATGGCGCGCCGCGCGGGCCGGCCCTGAGCGTCTGCGCGCGCAGGTAAGAAGCTTGCAGCGGGATGTAACCCCGGTAAGGCCGGGCAATTGTGCTGGCCCGGGCGCTGCGGTGACGGTTCAATCACGCTTTGAACCGTCGATCAGGAGATTGTCATGACCCAGCGATTCCCGTTCCTGCCGGCTGCCGTCTTGGCGGTCGTGCTGGCGGGCGCCTCGGTGGCCGCTTGCGCTCAAACCCAGGCACCGGCCAGCGAATCCAGCGCGCGGGCGCGTCTGGCAGTCGAAGCGGCATTCAACCGCGCCGACGTGAACGGCGACGGCAAACTGTCGCGCGACGAAGCCGGGCACCTGCCTGCCATCGCGCTGAAGTTCGACGACCTGGACACGAACAAGGACGGCTTCCTCAGCATGGAAGAGTTCAGCGCCGTGTTGAACTCGCCGGCCGCGTAGTTCGACCGCCGGGCAAACGCTCTATTCAGAGTCGCGCGCCAGGCGTTCGCTTTTCCAGTACACGTCGTCACCGCCCAGCCCGTCGAGGTTGGCGCGGTTGAGCACGCGGGCCATCACGAACAGCAGATCGCTCAGCCGGTTCAGGTAGTGGCGCGGCTCGGCGCGCACGGTGTCGACGGCCGTGAGCGCGACCACCGCCCGCTCGGCGCGCCGCGCGATCGTGCGGCCCACGTGGGTGATGGCGGCGCTGCGCGTGCCCGCGGGCAGGATGAATTCCTTCAGGCGCGGCAAGGCGGCGTTGTAGTGCGCCAGCGCTTCGTCCAAGCGAATTACCGCTTCGGGCTTCAGCAGCTCGTAGCCGGGGATCGAGAGCTCGCCGCCGAGGTTGAAGAGCTCGTGCTGGATCACGACGAGCAGTTCGCGCACGTCGTCGGGCAGGGGTTCGGCCAGCAGCACGCCGAGGGTCGAGTTGAGTTCATCCACGTCGCCCATGGCCTGCACGCGCAGGTGGTCCTTGGGCACGCGGGTGCCATCGCCCAGGCCGGTGGTGCCGTCGTCGCCGGTGCGGGTCGCGATTTGAGTGAGTCGGTTCGCCATGGCGTCGATGCTAGAGCATTGGCACAATGCGCTCAGGCCACCGCCGCGCGGCCACGGAGACAAGCCGATGAACGCACCCCTGCCCGCCCACCTGTTGCCGCACCTTGACCCGCGCCCGGTGCCCGCCGCGATGCTCGATGCGTTGCAAAAGCGCTTCGGTGCGCGCTGCTCCACCGCGATGGTGGTGCGCGAGCAGCACGGCCGCGACGAGTCGCCTTTCGACGCGCCGCCGCCCGAGGCGGTGGTGTACTGCGAAAGCACCGAAGACGTGGCCGATGTCGTGAAACTGGCGGCCCAGTACGCCGTGCCGGTGATTCCGTTCGGCGTGGGTTCGTCGCTCGAAGGCCATTTGCTCGCGGTGCAGGGCGGCGTGAGCATCGACCTGTCACGCATGAACGCGCTGGTCGCGATCCAGCCTGAAGACCTGACCGTGACGGTGCAGGCCGGCGTGACGCGCATGCAGCTGAACAACGAGATCCGGCACACCGGCCTGTTCTTCCCGATCGACCCGGGCGCCGACGCGAGCCTCGGCGGCATGAGCGCCACGCGCGCCAGCGGCACGAACGCGGTGCGCTACGGCACGATGCGCGAGAACGTGCTTGGCCTGACGGTCGTGACCGCCAGCGGCGAGATCATCCACACCGGCACACGCGCCCGCAAGTCGTCGGCCGGCTACGACCTGACGCGCCTGATGGTCGGCAGCGAAGGCACGCTCGGCGTGATGACCGAGATCACGCTGCGCTTGTTCCCGCTGCCCGAAGCGATCTCGGCAGCGACCTGCACTTTCCCGAGCATCGATGCGGCGGTGCGCACCACGATCCAGACCATCCAGATGGGCATTCCGATCGCGCGCTGCGAGCTGCTCGACGCGCACGCGGTGCGCGCCGTCAACCGCCACGACAAACTCACGCTGACCGAAGCGCCGATGCTGCTGATGGAGTTCCACGGCAGCGAAGCGAGCGTGAAGGAACAGGCTGCGAGCGTGCAGGAGATCGCGAGCGAGTTCGGTGGCTCTGGTTTCGAATGGGCCACGACGCCGGAAGAGCGCACCAAGCTCTGGACCGCGCGCCACCACGCCTATTTCGCCGGCCTCCAGCTCAAGCCCGGCAGCCGCACGGTGACGACCGACACCTGCGTGCCGATCTCGCACCTGGCCGAGTGCGTGACGCAGGCTTCCGAAGAAGCCGAGGCCGCGGGCCTGCAGCACTACATCGTCGGCCACGTGGGCGACGGCAACTTCCACATCGCCTACCTCGTCGACCCTTTGATTCCTTCGGAGCGCGAAACCGCCGAGCGGCTCAACGACGCCGTCGTGGCGCGGGCGATCGCCTTCGACGGCACTTGCACGGGTGAGCACGGGATCGGCCTGCACAAGCAGGGCTTCCTGATCGACGAGACCGGCGCCGGCACGGTCGAGATGATGCGCACCGTGAAGCGCGCGCTCGACCCGAAGAACATCATGAATCCGGGGAAGATCTTCAGCCTGTGAAGATCGCTTCGCGGTAGTTCAGTGGGTCGGTGCGGGCACCGTGAGGTGCTGCGCCACGGCCCCGGCGGCGTCCACGCTTTCGAGGTGCACGCCGAAGCCCCACAGCCGGGCCACGTGCTTCAGCACCTCTTGCGAGCCTTCGTGCAGCGGCCGGTTGTTGTGGCGCGTGTGGCGCAGCGTGAGCGAGCGGTCGCCGCGCAGGTTCACGTTCCAGACCTGGATGTCGGGCTCACGCGAGCTCAGGTCGTACTGGCGCGACAGCGCTTCGCGCACGCGCCGGAAGCCTGAGTCGTCGTGGATCGCCGAGACCGCGAGATTCTCGGCCTTTTCGTCGTCGAGGATCGCGAACAGGCGCAGGTCGCGCATCAGCTTTGGTGACAGGTACTGGCCGATGAAACTTTCGTCCTTGAAGTTGCGCATCGCGTGGTCGAGCGTCGGCAACCAGGGCGCGCCGGCAAAACTCGGGAACCACTCGCGGTCTTCGGCGGTCGGGTTCTCGCAGATGCGCTTGATGTCGGTGTACATCGCAAAACCCAGCGCATAGGGGTTGATGCCGCTGTAGGCGCGGTGCCCCACCGGCGGCTGGTAGACGACGTTGGTGTGCGACTTGAGCCACTCGATCATCACGCCGTCGGTCAGGTAGCCGTCGTCGTACATGGTGTTCAGCAGATGGTGGTGCCAGAAGGTGGCCCAGCCTTCGTTCATCACCTGCGTCTGGCGCTGCGGGTAGAAGTACTGCGCGATCTTGCGCACGATGCGCACGATCTCGCGTTGCCAGGGTTCGAGCAGCGGCGCGTTCTTCTCGATGAAGTACAGGATGTTCTCCTGCAACTCGGCCGGGAAACGTTTGGCGTTGGCCACGTCTTCGGCTTTCTCCGCCTTCTTCGGCAGCGTGCGCCAGATGTCGTTGACCTGCGACTGCGCGTGCTCCAGACGGTCTTTGCGGCGCGCGGTTTCTTCGGCGAACGAGAGTTTGCTCGGCCGACGGTAACGGTCGACGCCGTAGTTCTGCAGCGCGTGGCAGCTGTCGAGCAGTTCTTCGACCGGGCCGAGGCCGTACTGCTCTTCGCATTCGGCGATGTAGTTCTTCGAGTAGACGAGGTAGTCGATGATCGACGACGCGTCGGTCCACAGCTTGAAGAGGTAGTTGCCCTTGAAGAAGCTGTTGTGGCCGTAGGCCGCGTGCGCGATCACCAGCGCCTGCATCGCAGTGGTGTTCTCTTCCATCAGGTAGCTGATGCACGGGTCGGAGTTGATGACGATCTCGTAGGCCAGGCCCATCTGCCCGCGTTTGTAGTTCTTCTCGTTGGCGATGAACTCCTTGCCGTAGCTCCAGTGGCGGTAGTTCACCGGCATGCCGACCGACGCGTACGCGTCCATCATCTGCTCGGACGTGATGATCTCGAGCTGGTTCGGGTAGGTGTCGAGCCCGAAGCGCCGTGCGGTCGCACGAATCACCTCGTGGTACTGCTCGATCAGCTCGAAGCTCCAGTCGCTCGGGTCGGGCAGCTTCGAGACCGGCCGCGGGCCCGCGGGCAAGGGCGCCTGCAATGGCTTGCGTTCCGACTTGCGGCGGTCGCCCATGAAGGGCGGCGGCGGGCCGACGTTGATCCTGCGTTCGCCCGGGAAGCCGCTCATGATGTCTCCTGATTCAAGCGGAGGCTCCTTCCTTCTTGAAGAGCTCGCGGAACACCGGGTAGATCTGGGAAGCCTCGGTCACCTTGCGCATCGCGAAGTGCGGGTGGCTCTCCTGCAGCCGTGTGTACTCTTCCCACAGGTTCTGCTCTTCGTCGGCCACCTGCACGTAGGCGAAGTAGCGGCAGGCGGGCAGCAGCTGCTCGGTCAGCAGCTCGCGGCAGCGGCCACTGTCGTGGTGCCAGTTGTCGCCGTCGCTGGCCTGCGCGCCGTAGATGTTCCACTCGCTCGGCGAGTAGCGTGCCTTGATGATCTCGTCCATCAGCACCAGTGCGCTCGAGACCACCGTGCCGCCGGTTTCGCGGGCGTGGAAGAAGTTCTCTTCGTCGACCTCTTGCGCCTGCGTGTGGTGGCGAATGAAGACGAGGTCGATCTTGTCGTAGTGGCGTGTGAGGAAGAGGTAGAGCAGGATGAAGAAGCGCTTCGACAATTCCTTGCGCCCTTCGTCCATCGAGCCCGACACGTCCATCAGGCAGAACATCACCGCCTTGGTGGTGGGCACCGGCACCTTCACGCGGCTGCGAAAACGAAGGTCGATCGGGTCGAGGTAGGGGATGCGCGAGAGGCGGTTCTTCAACACGCTGATGCGCGCTTCCAGGTCTTCGCGCTGCGCTTCGCGCAGGGCTGTCACCGGCTGCGTCAGCACGAGCTCCAGCTCTTCTTCGAGCGCGTGCAGTTCGCCGCGCGAGCCGGCGCCGATCGCCAGGCGCCGCCCGATGGCGCCGCGCATCGAGCGCACGACGCTCAGGTTGCTCGGCGTGCCGTCGCTGACGAAGCCGGCGCGGTGGCTCTTCCATTCCGGCGTTTCGGCGAGCTGGGTCTGCGTCAGACGGGGCAGCGCCAGATCGTCGAAGAAGATCTGCATGAACTCTTCCTTGCTGAGGTGAAAGACGAAGTCGTCGTCACCTTCGCCCGAGTCGCTGGGGTCGCCCTTGCCGCCCCCTTTGCCACCACCGCCCTTGGGCCGCTCGATCTGGTCGCCGGCCACGTATTCCTGGTTGCCCGGGTGCACCATTTCGCGTGTGCCGCCCTGTCCGTGGCCGAACACCGGCTCGTTGATGTCGCGCTTCGGGATGTGGATGTCTTCACCACGCTCCATGTCGCGAATGCCGCGCCCGTCGACGGCGCGGCGCACCGCGTCGCGCACCTGGTTGTGGTGGCGGCGCAGGAAGCGCTCGCGGTTGCCGATGGACTTGTTCTTGCCCGCCAGGCGCCGATCGATGATCTGCTGGAGCATGTGTTCTCCGTTGGTGGCGTGTCAGCCGTCAGCTGCTCTTGCGCACACGCAGATACCACTCGCACAACAGCCGCACTTGCTTGGCCGTGTAGCCCTTGTCGACCATGCGATTGACGAAGTTCTCGTGCTTCTTCGCTTCGTCTGCGCTCGCCTTCGCGTTGAAACTGATCACCGGCAACAGCTCTTCGGTGTTCGAGAACATCTTCTTCTCGATCACCGTGCGCAGCTTTTCGTAGCTCGACCACACCGGGTTGTGGCCGGCGTTGTTGGCGCGCGCGCGCAGCACGAAGTTGACGATCTCGTTGCGGAAGTCTTTCGGGTTGCTGATGCCCGCCGGCTTCTCGATCTTCTCGAGCTCGGCGTTCAGCGAACCGCGGTCGAACACTTCGCCGGTGTCGGTGTCGCGGTATTCCTGGTCCTGGATCCAGTAGTCGGCGTAGGTCACGTAGCGGTCGAAGATGTTCTGGCCGTACTCGCTGTAGCTCTCGAGGTAGGCGGTCTGGATCTCCTTGCCGATGAACTCGGCGTAGCGTGCCGACAAGTGCTCCTTGATGAAGCCCAGGTACTTCTGCTCGGTCTCGGCCGGGAATTGCTCGCGCTCGATCTGCTGTTCGAGCACGTACATCAAGTGCACCGGGTTGGCGGCGACTTCGGCACTGTCGAAGTTGAAGACCTTGGACAAAATCTTGAACGCGAAGCGCGTCGAGACACCGCTCATGCCTTCGTCGACACCGGCGTAGTCGCGGTACTCCTGGTAGCTCTTGGCGCGCGGGTCGCTGTCTTTCAGGTTGTCGCCATCGTAGATCTGCATCTTCGAATACAGCGACGAGTTCTCGGGCTCCTTCAGGCGCGTCAGCATCGCGAACTGGCTCATCATCTTCAGCGTGCCGGGGGCGCACTTGGCTTCGGCCAGCGACGAACCGCGCAGCAGCTTCTCGTAGATCTTGACCTCTTCAGACACGCGCAGGCAGTACGGCACCTTGACGATGTAGATGCGGTCGAGGAAGGCCTCGTTGTTCTTGTTGTTGCGGAAGGTCTTCCACTCGCTCTCGTTGCTGTGCGCAAGCACGATGCCGTCGAACGGGATCGCGCCGAAGCCTTCGGTGCCCTTGAAGTTGCCTTCCTGCGTGGCGGTCAGCAGCGGGTGCAGCACCTTGATCGGTGCCTTGAACATCTCCACGAACTCGAGCAGGCCCTGGTTTGCGAGGCACAGGCCACCCGAGAAGCTGTACGCGTCCGGGTCGTCCTGCGCGAAGGTTTCGAGCTTGCGGATGTCGACCTTGCCGACCAGCGCCGAGATGTCCTGGTTGTTCTCGTCGCCCGGCTCGGTCTTGCTCACGCCGACCTGCTTGAGCACGCTCGGGTAGCGCTTCACGACCTTGAACTTGCGGATGTCGCCGCCGTACTCTTCGAGCCGCTTCACGGCCCAGGGGCTCATGATGCGGTTCAGGTAACGGCGCGGAATGCCGTATTCCTTTTCGAGCAGCGCACCGTCTTCCAACGGGTCGAACAAGCCAAGCGGCGACTCGTTCACCGGCGAGCCCTTGATCGCGTAGAACGGCACCTGTTCCATCAGCAGCTTCAGGCGTTCGGCGATCGAACTCTTGCCGCCACCCACCGGGCCTAGCAGGTAAAGGATCTGCTTCTTTTCTTCCAGGCCCTGCGCGGCGTGGCGGAAGTACGAGACCACCTGCTCGATGGCGTCTTCCATACCGTAGAACTCGGCGAAGGCGGGGTAGATCTTGATGAGCTTGTTGGCGAAGATGCGTGACAGCCGCGGCTCATTGCGCGTGTCGACCATCTTCGGGTCGCCGATGGCCTTGAGCATGCGCTCGGCGGCGGTGGCATACGCAACGGGGTTGCGTTTGCACTCGGCGAGGTAGTCCTCGATCGAGAGTTCTTCTTCGCGGCTGCGTTCGAAGCGGGCGGCGAAATTGCTGATCACATCCATGCTGATCTCCTGTGGCGTACTAGGAGGCGGATCGGGGAGTCATATTCCCTTCACCGTCTGGGGAAGTTCTGATGACACCCGGCGGGCGCCATCAGAGCTTTCCGTTCATCAGCGAGTTCTGTGTATCAAGCTTCGTTCATTCTGCGCCAGCCGGTGCCGGGAGTAAAAGGCCCATCACCGTTCATATTCGGGATTCGTTTGCATGATCGTTGGTTAGCAAACAACGTGCCGAAGATCAGTGCGTTGACATGCCGCCTGTGTGGCTGAGCCTGCCAAGCGTGGCAGAGTTCCGCACGGCGTGGCACGCACGCACGCGAACTCAGCGTGCGCCGAGGCCCAGCTTCTCGAGCAGGCCGTTCAACTCGTCGAGCGAACCGAAGGCAATCGCGATCTCGCCTTGCTCGCCGTGTTTCGTGCGCTTCTTGACGCGCACTTCGACGGCCGCTGTCAACGTGTCCGACAGTTCCTGTTCGATGCGCTGGAGGTCGCGGCCCTTTTCGTTCTTAGCACGCAACAGCGGCGTCTGCCGGCCGGTGGTGGTGCCGGCGCGCGCGACGAGCCGCTCGGCCTCGCGCACGCTGAGTTTTTTCGCGACGATCTCGGTCGCGCTCAGGATCTGCTGCGCGCCTTCGAGCGGCAACAGCGCACGCGCGTGGCCCATGTCGATGTCGCCGGCCATCAGCATCTGCTGCACCGGCTCGGTCAGGTTCAGCAGGCGCAGCAGGTTGCTGGCGGCGCTGCGCGATCGACCGACCGACTGCGCCGCCTGCTCGTGTGTGAGGCCGAACTCGTCGGTCAGGCGCTTCAAACCCTGGGCTTCTTCGAGCGGGTTCAGGTCTTCGCGCTGGATGTTCTCGATCAGCGCCATCGCGGCCGCGGCTTCGTCGGGCACTTCGCGCACCAGCACCGGCACTTCGTCCAGGCCCGCGAGCTTGGCGGCACGCATGCGGCGTTCGCCGGCGATGATCTCGTAACGCCCCGGCGCCACCGGGCGCACGAGGATGGGCTGCATCACGCCCTGCGCCTTGATGCTCTCGGCCAGCTCGTAGAGCGAGCCTTCGTCCATGCGCGTGCGCGGCTGGTACTTGCCGGCCTGCAGTTGCGTGAGCTTCAGCGTGTGCGGCAGGCCGCTGTTCACGTTGCTCGCAAGCTCATCGGCGTCTTTGACACGCGGGCCGAGCAACGCTTCGAGGCCGAGGCCGAGGCCTTTGGGTTTCTTGGTGACCATGGCGACGATTGTGGACGATCAAGCCGCGAGGCCGATCAGCGCCCGCAGCATCGCGTGGCCTTCGGGCCAGTCGCCGAGGCCCGAGTCACCGTTGATGTGGCCGCGCGCGCCGACCGTGGCCGTGTCGCTGCCCCAGTCGGCCGCCATCTCGGCCACACGTTCGGGGCTGCCGTAAGGGTCGTCGCTGCTGTTCACGACCAGGCTCGCGAAGGGCAGGCGTTCGCGCACGATCGGGCGCCAGTTGTAGAGATGCGGTGGCATGTCGTCGCGTTCGGGGTCGGGCGGCGCGACCAGCAAGGCCGCCTTGACGCGCGCCGTGTGCTGCGAGTGCGCCGACCACGCGGCGACCAGCTGGCAGCCGAGGCTGTGCGCGACCAGCACGGCGGGCGTTTCGTTCTGCAGAAGCACCTCGTCGAGACGCGCCATCCAGTCGCCGCGCTTGGGCCACATCCAGTCGTCCTGTTCGACGCGCTTGTAGCCGTGCAGGGCTTCCCATCGACTCTGCCAGTGGCCCGGCCCCGAATTCTGCCATCCTGGCAACAACAAGACGCGTGTGGGCAAGGCAGTTGTCATGGTGCTGGTTTATGCTTGTGGAACGTTTTTGAAGCAGGGCTGATGCCATGAAGTACCGCGCGTTCGTCGACGGCCAGGAGGGCACCACCGGCCTGCGCATTCACGAGTATCTCGCGCAGCGCAGCGACATCGAAGTGCTGCGCATCGATGCCGACAAGCGCAAGGACGCAGCCGAACGCGCGCGCCTGCTGAACGCGGCCGACGTCGCCTTCCTGTGCCTGCCCGACGTGGCGGCGAAAGAAGCGGCGGCGCTGGTCACCAACCCCAAGACCTGCCTGATCGACGCCAGCACGGCGCACCGCACCACGCCGGGCTGGGCTTACGGCCTGCCCGAGCTGGCGCCCGGCCAGCGTGAGCTGATCCGCGCCGGCAAGCGCATCTCGAACCCTGGCTGTCACGCGTCGGCATTCATCCTGCTGCTGCGGCCGCTGGTCGACGCCGGGTTGGTGCCGGCAACGCTGCCCGTCTCGGCCAGCTCGATCACCGGCTATTCCGGCGGTGGCAAGAAGATGATCGAGCAGTACGAAGCGGGCGGCGACGCGTTGCTCGACTCGCCGCGGCCATACGGCCTGACGCTGGCGCACAAACATGTTCCTGAGATGATGACCCACGCCGGCTTGACTGCCAAACCGGTCTTCATGCCGATCGTCGGCAATTTCTACAAGGGTTTGTCAGTGAGCGTGCCCTTACACCTGTCGCAGCTCGGGTCGGCGTGTACAGCACAGGACGTGCACGGAGTGTTCGAGAAGCGCTACGCTGGCGAGCGCTTCATCCGGGTGATGCCGCTGCGCGACCCGGCGACGCTGGAGGCGGGATTTTTCAACGTCCAGGCCTGCAACGACACCAACCGTGTCGACATCTTCGTCTTCGCCAACGACAGCCAGGTGATCCTGATGGCCCGGCTCGACAACCTGGGCAAGGGCGCCAGCGGCGCGGCCGTGCAGGCGATGAACGTGCACCTCGGCCTGGACGAATCGCTGGGCCTGTAGCGCGCGATCCCTATGCCGCCGCGGGATCGCGTGCGCGGTAGTGGTAAGCGTAGGCGTCGGTGAAACCGAGCCGCTGGTACACCGTCCGAGCCGCGAGGTTGTCGCCGTCGACCTGAAGATAGGCGTGGTTTGCGCCGAGAGTGTGTGCTCGCTGCAGCATGTGCCGGCACAAGTGGCCTGCGTACCCGCGGCCCCGTGCGGTCGGGGCGGTGAACACATCGTACAAACCCACCAGCGGGCCCTCGATTGCGAACTGGCCGCAGGCGACGAGTTCCGAGTCGACATGCATCTCGACGGCGTGGAACGGCACTGGCGAGTTCTGGAGCCGCTGGCCGTGCGCCTGCCGTTGTGAGAGAGGCGACCCGCGCAGACCGCCGACACGTTGTGCAAAAGCCTCCAGCCCGACGGTGTGAATTTCACTGGCGGGTGGCAGTGGCGCGGGCGCGCTCAAAGCTGAGAGGTCCGCGATCGCCATGACGCGTGTGTCGTCGAAACGATGCAAGCCTTGGGCGGCGAGCAGGGTGTCGAGTGCCGGCGGGAGCGTGAACGGCGTGATGCGCACGATCATCGGCAGGCCGGCATCGGCGAACACCGCCTCGCAGGCCTGGAGCCGGGTATCGACCGGCAAGCGACCGACGGCGACCGCGTTGACACAGCGGGCGCGCTTGGCTTTGCCGGGGGAGAAGCGAACCAGCCAGCCGTCGAGCCAGAGCTGCTGCGGCGGGGCGCTGGCGTTCAGACCGGCATCTTCGATCCGGCTGAGCAGGGCCGGGTCGAATGCCAGGTTGAGGCCATCCAGGGTCATGCGGCACCGAGGCGCTGCGACATCTCCTGGGCGAATTCGACGAACGCCTGTGCGCCCTTGGAGGCCGGGTCGAACACCACGCCCGGCAGCCCGTAACTTGGCGCTTCGGCCAGGCGCACGTTGCGCGGGATCACGGTGTTGAACACCTTGTCGCCGAAGTGCGTCTTGAGCTGCTCGCTGACCTGCTGCTGCAGAGTGATGCGCGGGTCGAACATCACGCGCAGCAGGCCGATGATTTCCAGTTCGGGGTTGAGGTTGGCGTGCACCTGCTTGATGGTGTTGACCAGATCGCTCAGGCCTTCGAGCGCGAAATACTCGCACTGCATCGGCACGACCACGCCGTGGGCGCTGCACAGGCCGTTGAGCGTGAGCATGCTCAGCGACGGCGGGCAGTCGATCAGGACGAAGTCGTACTCGGTCTGCACGGCCTCGAGTGCATCACGCAGGCGTTTGTCACGGCGTTCGAGCTGAACCAGCTCCACTTCGGCGCCGGCCAGTTCGCGGTTGGCGCCGAGCACGTCGTAGCCGGCTTTGTCGCTGCGCACGCGGGCCTCGGCGACCGAGGCGTTTTCCAGCAGCACGTCGTAGACGGTCAGGGTGAGGGCTCGTTTGTCGACACCCGAGCCCATGGTCGCATTGCCTTGCGGATCGAGGTCGACGACGAGAACCCGTTTACCTATTCTGCTCAGGCCCGCGGCCAGATTGACCGTGGTGGTGGTCTTGCCGACTCCGCCTTTCTGGTTCGCGATGCAGAAAATTCTGGCCATGGGCGTGCTCAAGAAGGGTCGAGTGGGGCGCGGAGGCAGCCAGGAACTGCGTCGTCGCAGGCAAGAACGGCCAATCCGTCCTCGGCAGTGGGGCAATTATAGGGACGGGGTCTGGGCGCGAATCCAGACCAGGCAACGCTCGGCTTGCAGCCCGGGGACGTTCAAATGTTCCACGTGAAACACAGTGAGGTCCGCAGGCAGTTGTGCCATCTCATCCCCGGGCATCTTGCCCTTCATCGCCATCCATGCACCCCCCGGCAACAGATGCGGGCGGGTCAGCCGCGTGAAATCAACGAGTGACGCGAAAGCACGCGACACGATCAAGTCAAACGGCGCAGCCTTCAGTTGTTCGACCCTCACATGCTCGGCGAACAGGTTCTTCAGCCCGAGCTCGCCCGCCGCCTGGCGGATGAAGGCCGCCTTCTTGCCCACCGTGTCGACGCAGGTGACATGAACGCCCGGGTTCAGCGCAGCGATCACCACGCCGGGCAGCCCACCGCCGCTGCCCACGTCGAGAACGCGCCGGGACTGGTCTGCGGGGAAGTGCCGACGCAGCGGGCCGATCACCGCAAGACAGTCGGCCAGATGCTGCGTCAACATCTGCGCCGGGTCGCGCACTGCAGTCAGGTTGTAGGTGGCGTTCCAGCGCTGCAGCAGCGCGAGGTAGGCAAGCAGCGTGTCGAGCTGCGAATCGGTCAGATCAAGGGCCAGCGCGCGGCCGACCTCGACCAATGCCTCGCGCAAGCTGACCGCTGAGGCATCAGGCGGTTGCATCTTCGGGGCGCGCGTCGGCCTTGGCAAAGCCCTTGAAGCGGCCCTTCTTCAAGTGCACCAGCAGCAGCGAGATCGACGCCGGCGTGATGCCGGAGATGCGCGAAGCCTGGCCCAGTGTTTCCGGCCGGTGCTTGGCCAGCTTCTGGCGTGCCTCGAACGACAGCGCCTGAACCTGGCTGTAGTCGATGCCTTCCGGCAGCGGCAACCCCTCGTAGTGCGCACTGCGCTCAACGTCGCGGTTCTGCTTGTCGATGTAGCCGGCGTACTTGATGCTGATCTGCACCTGCTCGATCACCGTGTCGGCCAATGTGGCGCCGAACTCGGCGCGCAGTGTTTCACGTGAAACAGCAGCGCCCGGCACGGCGATCTGCGCGACCTCGGTCACCTGATCGAAAGCGACATCGGGACGGGTCAGCAACTCGGCCAAGCTGTACTCGTGCTCGATGGGGGTGCCGAGCAGGCGCTGCGCGTCCGCGTCAGGCAACACCGCCGGACGCACCCAAGTCGACTTCAACCGTTCAACTTCGCGAGCGACCGCGTCGCGCTTGCGGTTGAAAGCACTCCAGCGTGCGTCGTCCACCAGCCCCATGGTGCGGCCGGCTTCGGTCAGGCGCATGTCGGCGTTGTCTTCGCGCAGTTGCAGGCGGAATTCGGCGCGGCTCGTGAACATGCGGTAGGGCTCGGTCACGCCCTTGGTGATCAGGTCGTCGACCAACACGCCGATGTAGGCCTGGTCACGCCGTGGCAACCACGCGGGCTCGCCACGAACCTGAAGGGCAGCGTTGATGCCGGCGAACAGGCCTTGGGCCGCTGCCTCTTCATAACCTGTCGTCCCGTTGATCTGGCCGGCGAAATACAGCCCCTCGACGCCCTTCGTCTCGAAGCTGGCCTTCAACGCGCGCGGGTCGAAGTAGTCGTATTCGATCGCATAACCCGGCCGCAGAATGTGCGCTTCTTCGAGCCCGACCATGCTGCGCACGGCAGCGAGCTGGATGTCGAAGGGCAGCGAGGTGGAAATGCCGTTCGGATAAAACTCGTGCGTAGTCAGCCCTTCGGGTTCCAGAAAGATCTGGTGCGAATCCTTGTCGGCGAAGCGGTTCACCTTGTCTTCGATGCTCGGGCAGTAGCGCGGCCCCACACCGTCGATCAGGCCGGTGAACATCGGGCTGCGGTCGAAGCCGGAGCGGATGATCGCGTGCGTGCGCTCGTTGGTGTGGGTGATCCAGCAGGGCACTTGTTGCGGGTGCTGGTCGGCGCGGCCCATGAAGCTGAACACCGGCATCGGCTCCGTAGCGGGTGAGCCATCGGCGCCTGGAACGCCGTCGCCCGGCTGCGCGGTCAGCATCGCGAAGTTGATCGAGCGGCCGTCGAGCCGTGGCGGCGTGCCGGTCTTCAGTCGCCCTTGCGGCAGCTTCAACTCTTTCAGCCGTGCCGACAAGGCGATCGCCGGCGGGTCGCCGGCACGGCCGGCGCTGTGACTTTCCAGACCGACGTGGATCTTGCCGTCGAGGAAGGTGCCGGCCGTCAATACCACGGCGCGCGCAGAGAAGCGTATGCCCACTTGCGTGACGGCACCCGCAATACGGTCACCTTCCAGAATCAGGTCGTCACAAGCGCCCTGAAACAGCCACAGGTTGGGCTGGTTCTCCAGGCGCTTGCGGATCGCCGCCTTGTACAAAACCCGGTCGGCCTGCGCCCGCGTCGCTCGCACGGCAGGGCCCTTCGAGCCGTTCAGGATGCGGAACTGGATGCCTGCTTCGTCGGTCGCCGCCGCCATCGCGCCACCCAGCGCATCGACTTCCTTGACGAGGTGCCCCTTGCCGATGCCACCGATCGACGGGTTGCAGCTCATCTGCCCGAGCGTTTCGATGTTGTGCGTGAGCAGCAGCGTGGCCGCGCCCATGCGCGCGGCGGCGAGCGCGGCTTCGGTGCCGGCGTGGCCACCGCCGACCACGATCACGTCGAAAGACTTCGGGAACAACATCGGATTGCCTGATTTTTGAGCAGAGGCGAATTGTAGGCAGCGGGCCTGGGGAAGTCACCCGAAGGGTCCGGGCGTGTGCGCGCAAAGACCGTTTGTTAAGCTCGGTTCGATGGAATGCCGACCCGCGTGCGGCGCATGTTGCACCGCGCCTTCGATCTCGAGCCCGATTCCCGGCATGCCGAACGGCAAGCCGGCGGGTGCGCGCTGCGTGCAGCTCGATGCGGCGAACCGCTGTTCGATCTTCGGCAGGCCCGAGCGCCCGGCTTGCTGTTCAGGCTTGCAGCCGTCGATGGAGATGTGCGGCACGAGCCGCGAGTACGCGATGCAATGGCTCGGCACGCTGGAAGCGGCCACATGGCCCGGCTGAGTCAACCGGGCAGCAGCATCTCGGTGTGCGGAATGCCGTCTTCCATGTACGGTTCGCCGATGGGCTGGAAACCGAAGCCGGCGTAGAAGGCCTCCAGCCGCGTCTGCGCCGAAATGCGGATGCCTTGGCCGGGGAAGACTTGCTGGCAGTGCATCACCGCACGCCGCACCAGTTCCCGGCCCAGGCCCGTGCCCCGCGCGGCATCGATCGTGATCACGCGGCCGATCGACGGCTCGACGTACTTCTGGCCGGGGTACACGACGCGCGCGTAGGCCAGCGGCATCGACCGGTCCGCCGACCACGCGGCGAGGTGAAACGACGCGCTGTCGAAGCCGTCGGCATCGAGGTAGGCGCAGGCCTGCTCGATCGAAAACACCGTCTGGCGCGCCCGGTAGATCGCCTGCAGGTCGAACACGCTCAGCTCGTCGAAACGGCACCAGCGCCACTCGGGTCGGGATGTATCGCTCACGTCGAAAAATCTCGTTCGGATGATCGCGGATTGTGAATGAGCAGGCGCCGCGTTACCGTGGCCGTGCGACCGCGCCGGTTGCGCATAACGCAGCCACTCAGTGGCGCCAAGGAGACCCGTCTTGATCAAGCTGTTCTACCGGCTGCTGCCGGTGCTGGTGCTCGCCATCGCCTACCTGCTGTTCTGGCCGGTGCCGATCGCGCCGGTGGTGTGGAATGCCGCTCCGGCACCGGGTTATGTCGGGCCGCATGCGGTGAACCAGAAGCTGGCCGGGCTGAAAGCGATCGACCTCGGCGCCGATTCGGGGCCCGAGCACATCCTCGTGCGCGACGGCTGGGTGTATGCAGCGGTGTCGAGTGGCTCCATCGTGCGCATGCGGCCCGACGGCAGCGGCCGCGAAGTGGTGGTGACCACCGGCGGCCGGCCACTCGGCTTCGACTTCGACGCGCAGGGCGCGCTGCTCGTCGCCGACCCGGAATACGGCACACACGGCGGCTTGCTGCGCGTGACCGGCCTTGGCGCGGCCGCGAAGATCGAACTGCTCGCCGACAGCGTCGACTCGCCGGTGAAAGGCGATGCGATCCGTTACGCCGATGCTGTCGTCGTCGCGAAGAACGGCAAGATCTACTTCACCGACGCGTCGCGCCGCTTCGGCGCCAAGGCCTTCGAGGGCACCTTCATCGCCAGCGTGCACGACATCCTCGAACACCAGTCCACCGGCCGGCTGCTCGAATACGACCCGGCGACCAATGCAACACGCGTGCTGCTTGCCGACCTGTGTTTTGCCAACGGCGTGGCGCTGTCGGCCGACGAACAGTCGCTGTTCGTCAGCGAGACCGGTGAGTACCGCATCTGGAAGGTCGCGGTCGGCGCGCAGAACCTCAGCGCCAAACAGCCCGGGCCGGGTGCCGTGCCGCTGCTCAGCAACCTGCCCGGTTACCCCGACAACCTGATGCGCGGCGAAGGTGGCCGGATCTGGACCGGCCTCACCAAACCACGCGGCGCCTTCATCGACGACAACGCCGGCAAACCCTGGTTGCGCAAGCTCGTGATGCGCCTACCGCGTTCGTTGTGGCCAGTGCCACCCGCCTACGGGCACGTGTTCGCGTTCAATGAAGAGGGCAAGGTGCTCGTCGATTTGCAGGACCCGAGCGGCGCTTACCCCGAGACGACGGCCGTCACCGAAACCGCCGACCGGCTCTACATCCAGAGCCTGCACGCGAAGCCTCTGGGCTGGATGCCGAAGCCGGCCTTGTAGGGCGACTCAGCGCACCGCAGCGCTGCGCAGCGTGCGCGCCACGAACCACACGCACACGCCCGCCAGCAGTACGCACACGCCGAGCGGCACCAGCACCTGCATGGTGTCGAAGGACTCGCCTTTGAGCACGCGGGTCATCAGCACGTTCTGCGCGAGCGCCGGCACCCACAGGTGCCAGGGTGAATCGCCGCCGAGGCTGAACACGTTCACCAGCGGCAGCAGCGACGCGGCCAGCATCACCACGGTCGAGCTCGCCTGCGCCTCCTTGAAGCTCTTGCAGCGGATCGCCACCGCCATCAGCAGCGCCGACACGGCCGCCGCGAACGGCAGCAGCACCACGAGGAACAGCGCCGCCTCGCGCGGCCCGTACTGGAACATCGCCGCCAGCGTGTCGCTGCGCAAGACCCACTGCCCGGGCAGGAAGCTCAGACAACTCAGCACCGCGATCAGCATGCCCACGCTGGCGACGGCGCCCCATTTGCCGACCACCAGCACCCAGCGTTCGCTCGGGTTCATCAAGAGCGGTTCCAGCGAGCCACGCTCGCGTTCGCCAGCGGTCGTGTCCAGCGCGGCGTTCAACGCGCCATACAGCACCGCCATCATCACGAAGTAGGGCAGCATGCCGGTGATCTGCGTCGCGCGGGTCTGCGTGCTCGCGAGGTCGCGGTCTTCAACCTGCATCGGCTCCAGCAATTCGAGCGAGATGCCACGCAGCGCCAGGTTCAGCGTGGCGCGCTCGCGGCTGAAGCCGCCGAGCAGACGCGCGATCGGCCCGGCGCCGGCCTGCGAGCGCTGGTTGGCGCTGTCGGAGACAAGTTCGATGGTCGGCGACTCACCGCGCTGCAAGGCCGCTTCGAAGTCCGCTGGCACCACCACCACCGGGTCGGTGAGCTGGGCGTTGCGCAGCCGTTTTTCGTAGTCGGCGGGCGCGGCCTTCACCGTGTAGGTCTGGCGCTCGAACCAGTTCTTCAGGCTCGGCGCGTGTTCGATGCCGGCCACGACCACCTGGCGTGCTTCGGCGCGCGATTCGAGCGACGCCACCAGCGCCGAGATCGCCACCAGCACCAGCGGCCCGAGCAGCACCGACGACGCGAGCACCGTGAGCAGCGTGCGCCGGTCGCGCAGCGCGTCGCTGATCTCCTTGCGGAACACCGTCAGCACGGCCTGCATCGGCTTCATCGCATCAGCTCCGGGGTCGTGTCGTGGGCATGGATTTCTTCGGCGAAGGCGAGCTTCACGAAGGCTTCTTCGAAGTCGCTCTCGCCGGTCTGCGCCAGCAGGCTGGGCACCGTGCCGGTCGCCACCGTGCGGCCGTGCGCGACGACCACCACGCTGTCACACAGCCGCTCTACCTCTTGCATGATGTGCGTGGAGAACACGATGCATTTCGAGCCGCCGGCCGGCGTGCGCAGCCAGCGCAGGCTCTCGCGCAAGGCGCGCGTGGCCAGCACGTCCAGCCCGTTGGTCGGCTCGTCGAGGATGATGTTGGCCGGGTCGTGCACCAGCGCGCGCGCAAGGGCGGTCTTCATGCGTTCGCCCTGGCTGAAGCCGTCGGTGCGGCGGTCGAGCAGGGCCGTCATCTCCAGCATGTGCGCCAGGCTCTCGGCGCGTGCGTTCGCCGCGTCGGCGCCCATGCCTTGCAGCCGGCCGAAGTAGACGATGTTCTCGCGTGCGCTCAGGCGCGGGTACAGGCCGCGCGAGTCCGACAGCACGCCCATGCGCGCCAGCGCTTCACGCGGGCGGCCCGCCACGTCGATGGCGTCGACCGTCATGCTGCCGGCGTCGGGCGTGATCAAGCCGGCCAGCATGCGCAGCGTGGTCGTCTTGCCGGCGCCATTGGGGCCGAGCAGGCCGGTGATGTGGCCGTCGGGTGCGTCGAAGCTCACGTCTTTCACGGCCTGCACGAAGCGCGCGGGCGGCCGCTTCAGCGAGACGCCGGCCAGGCCCTTGGCCTTGGTGGCCGGCGCGGCGAACTGCTTGGCGAGGTGCTGGATGCTGATCACTTCGGTGCGCTCCCGGCCACGTCGATGGGCACGAACGCCGGCGGGCGAGGAATGCTCTTCACGCACGCGGCGTCGACCGCCAGCGCATCCTTGTCGGCGGCCGCATCGACGAAGCGGTAGATCACGTCGCGCATGCAACCCAGCGACATCACGCCGTGGCCCGCGTTCGGGACGACCACGTGCAGGGCGTTGGCGCCGAGCAGTCTCGCCACACGCTCGCCGTGGCGGGGTGGCGTGGCCGGGTCGAGCCCGCCGCTGAGCAGCAGTGTTGGTGAGGTGGCCGCCGTCACGCCATAGAACGCGGGTGGCAACGCACCGCGCGGCCACTCGGCGCAGGCGCGCTTGTAAAGCGTGGCCTGGTCGATGCCGAAGTCGGCGCCGGGCTTGTCGGCCGCCTTGTCGAGCAAGGGCAGGTCTTCGGCGCAGACGACCGAGAAGTGCATGCCGATCGCGAGCTGCGCACCCTTGCGCGACGACATCAGCGAACCCATGCCGACCAGCGCTTCGAAGCGGCCCTGCGCCGCCGCGCTGATGGCGGCCGGCAACGCGGCCGCGAAAGCCGGCGCGTAGAGCGGGCCACGCACCGCCGCCAGCACCATCTCGCGCGTCAGCGTGAAACGCTCGGGCAGGCCCGTCAGCGGGTGAGCGGCCGACACGGCGCGCGGCAAGCTGGCGAGCAGCGCGGTCCAATCGGCGCGCAGTGTTGGGAAGGCCTTGGTGCACGCAGGCTCGCGCTCGCAATCGGCCAGCAGCTTGTCGAACGCCGCCTGCCCATCAGTGGAAAAACTCGCCGGCAACACCATGTCGGGCGGCGCCACGCCGTCGATCACGCTGCGCCGCACGGCCTGCGGAAACTGGCGCGCGTACTCGAGCGCGGCCCGCGTGCCATACGAAGCGCCGACGAGGTTGATGCGCTCGGCGCCGAGCGCCTGGCGCACCGCGTCGAGGTCTTGCATGGCGAGCGGCGTCGTGAAGAAGCCAAGGTCGCCCGGCGCCTTGATGTAGGGCAGCTTCAGCAGTGCGGCACGGCACTCCATCAGGCGCTTGAACGGCCGGTCGGGGTCGGCCTGCTCGGCCAGGCTTTCGCGTTGCGGGTCGGCGCATTCCAGCGGCGCCGATCGACCGGTGCCGCGCTGGTCGACGAACACGATGTCGCGCCGGTTATTGAGCCGCGCGAACAAGGCCAGCATGTTCGGCGCGAGCTTGATCGCGCTCTGCCCCGGCCCGCCGGCCAGCAGGAACACCGGGTCGGGCAGCTTGCGCCGCGCCATCGCGGGCGCGACGACGTAGTGGATGTCGATCTTCGGGCCGTCGGGCCGGGCCGGGTCGAGGGCCCGTTGCACTACGCCGCACTGCACGCTGTGGCGCAGGCCGGCGACACGGCATTCGGTCAGCGGCTGGGCGTGCGCCGCAGCGCCTGCGAGCGCGCACAGCGCCGCAGCCGCCACCCCCCCGACAAGGCGAAGCACGCGCACGCGCTTATTCGCCGAGCAGGCGCTTGAGCTCGCCACTCTCGATGAGCTTCTTCAGGTCGGTGTGGCCACCGATCAGCGCGCCTTTCACGAACACCATCGGAAAGGTCGGCCAGCCAGCCCACATCTTCAATGAACCGCGGGGCCGCCATTCGCTGAAGTAGCTGCCGTACTCGAGGTACTGGTAGGGCACGCTCGCGGCGTCCAGCGCCTGGCGGGCACGCCGGCAGAAGGGGTTCAGCGCCATGCCCACCACCAGCACCGGGTTCGACGACGCGGCGGCCTGCACGTTGTGCACGATGTCGGCGTTCAGGTTCGCGACCTTGTCGCGAATGGCCGGGTGCAGGCGGGTTTCTTCGAGAGTCTGGCGCGGCATGCAGGCGTCCTGGAAAACAAAGACGCAAGCGTAGCCGACGCGGCGCCCGATCGGGCGCCGCGCGCGTCAGCGATTGTTCACGCGGCCAGCGCGCCGCGCTGGAAGTCGGCCACCGCCTGGTGGATCTGCTCGCTCGTGTTCATCACGAACGGGCCGTACTGCGCGATCGGCTCGTTCAGCGGCGCGCCGGCGACGAGCAGCACACGCGCCGGCTGGGCCGTGGCCGTGAGGCGCACGCCATCGGCCGACGCGTCGTTGGCGAGGATCGCCATCCGCTCGCTCTCGACCGCCTGCCCACCGACCTCGACCGTGCCCCCGCCGTACACGTACGCGAACGCGTTGTGCCCGGCCGGTACGGCGGCATCGAACGACGTACCCGGCGGCAACGTGATGTCGAGCACCAGCGGCTCGGTCGTCGGCCGGCTCACGGCGCCGGCGACACCGAGCGCTTGCCCGGCGATCACGCGCAGCGACACACCGCTGGCCAACGTGATCGCGGGCACATCGGCGGGCGGCACGTCGCGGTAAGCGGGCGCCGTCATCTTGTCCTTGGCGGCGAGGTTCACCCAGAGCTGGAACCCCGCCATGCGGCCTTCTTCCTGCTCCGGCATTTCCGAGTGGATGATGCCGCGCCCGGCGGTCATCCACTGCACGCTGCCGGGTTCGAGCAGGCCGACGTTGCCGACGCTGTCTTGGTGCCGCATGCGGCCTTCGAGCATGACCGTCACGGTCTCGAAGCCGCGGTGCGGGTGGCTCGGAAAGCCGCCGATGTAGTCGCTCGCGGCGTCGCTGCCGAAGGCGTCGAGCATCAGGAACGGGTCGAGGCGCTTTTGCAGCGGCTGCGTCAGCACCCGCGTGAGCTTCACGCCGTCGCCGTCGGACGTGGGCTGGCCACGCACCTGCCGCTCGACCTGGCGCGAGCGTGTCACCGTGAAAGTCTGGACCGAAGGGGTGGTGGTGTTCATGCATTCAATGTAGTCCCGCCGCGCCGCAATGGAAGCGTGCCGGTTTGCACGCATTGGTGAAAGCGCTTGAACGACGCCCGGCACCGGCAGGAAAGGCGCGAACGCGGTGTAATACGCGCCCCACCACTCGAGACAAAGCCCCATGAAGCTCTACTACAGCACCGGTGCGTGTTCCCTGTCCACCCACATCGTCTTGCGCGAGTCCGGCCTGGCCTTCGAGCCGGTATTGGCCAGCACGAAGACCCACAAGCTGCTCGACGGGACCGACTACTACACGATCAACCCCAAGGGTTACGTGCCGCTGCTCGAGCTCGACAACGGCGAGCGCCTGAGCGAAGGCCCGGCGATCGTGCAGTACATCGCCGACCAGGTGCCCGCCAAGAACCTCGCGCCGGCCAACGGCACGATGGCGCGTTACCGCACCCAGGAGTGGCTGAACTTCATCACCAGCGAATTGCACAAGGGCATCGGCGGCCTGTTCAACCCGGCCATGCCCGAAGAAGCCAAGGCGCTGATGCGCGCCAAGGCCGACGGGCGCCTGAAGTGGGTCGACGAGCAGCTCGAAGGCAAGAACTACCTGATGGGCGAGCACTTCAACGTGGCCGACGCCTACCTCTTCACCGTCGTCAACTGGACCAAGCACGTCGGCATCGACACCTCGGGCCTGAAGAACCTCGGCGCTTTCATGGCCCGCATGGCCGCGCGCCCGGCGGTGCAGGAAGCGCTGAAGGCCGAAGGCCTGATCAAGTAAGCACAAGGCGAACGACCGCATGGCCGCATCACGGCGAACCACGGGACTGCAGGCGCGCTGCGCCGTGGCCTGGGCGCTGGCCGGGTTCGCCGCGGCGGCGAACGCCGCGCCAGGCGCCGGCAGTTACGACGCAGAGCTGTGCGTGGCCACCTCGGCCGCGGCGCCGAGCTGCGGACCGGCCCAGGTCGAGTTGCAGGCCAGTGGCGCGGCGCGCGTGCGGGTCAGCGATTTCGTTTACCGCCTCAAGCTCAACAGCAGCCAGGTCGAGGTGGCGCTGATGCATGGCGCGATGCTGGTCGACGAGTTCGTCGCCGTCTACGAGTGGGCCGGCAACTCGCTGCAGTTCGTCGATGCCGACAAGAACGCACGCTACGAGCTGAAGCTCGGCGAGCGCAAGGCGGCGAAATAGCCGCTGCGTTTCAGTCGGCCTGCCCGAGCCGCACGCAGTTGCGGCCTTCGCGCTTGGCCGCATAGAGCGCGCGGTCGGCGCGGTCCAGCAGTTGTTCGGTCGTGTCGTCGCGGCGGCACATCGACACCCCGGCCGACACGGTCAGGTCCAGCCCCGGCACGATCTCGGCCCAGTTGCAGCGGGCCACGCTGCTGCGCACGCGCTCGGCGGCGGTGGTGATGGCGTCAAAGCCTTCGGTGCCGGTCAGCAGCAGCAGGAATTCCTCGCCGCCGAAGCGGCCGAGCCGGTCGGTGCCGCGCATGCTCTCGGTCACGGTCTGCGCGAATCGGCGCAGCACCTGGTCGCCGACGAGGTGGCCGAAACGGTCGTTGACTTGCTTGAAGTGGTCGATGTCGAGCATCGCCACGCCGAACGACTGGCCCGAGCGGCGTGTGCGTTCGCGCTCTTCCTCGAGCAGCCGCATGATGCTGCGCCGGTTCAGCGTGCCGGTGAGCTCGTCGTGGCTGGCCAGTTCGTCGAGCCGGGCGAACGTGGTGGCGAGCTGCGCGTTGCGTTTGGCGAGTTCTTCGCGCACCTGCGAGCCGTACAAACCGAGCAGGGTCGTGCGCGCCAGGATCAGCGCGAACCACAGCCCGCACACCAGGCGCTGCTGCCAGGTGGCCATCGGCAGCGACAGGCGGTCGCCCGCGAACACGATCAGCGCGGCCACCGTGCACGACAGCAGTACCGCGCCGATCAGCACCCGCCGCACGTTCATGCGCAGCGAGCCGAACGCGAAGATGATGAACAGCACCATCATCAGGAGCACGCCGATCTGCGGCACCCAGGCGATGAAGACCACGTTGATCAGCGCGCTGACCACCATCTGCGGCATGGCCATGTAGTGGTCGGCCAGGCGTTCGCTCCAGCCGCTGCCGAGCAGGCCGTAGAACGCACCGCAGGCCGCCACGCCGGCGGCCGCGTAGGCCCAGGGCACGGCGGGGGCGAGCGCACCGGTGGCGGCGATCGCGATCAGCAGTGCCGTGTCGACGGCATAGCTCGCGAACACCATCGCCAGCATGCCCAGGCGCTGGCGGCGGCGCCGCTCCAGGCGCACGGCGTCGGCGCGCTCGGGTGCAGCGCCGGTTTCACCGGGTTGGGTGGGCGCAGCGAACGAAGTCACGGTGGCGTCGACTCACGAGGGTTCATGCATCGGTTTCGGACAAGGGACCATCGATCTTGAGGCCTTTGGCCGCGTGCGCCACCGAATTCGTGCACAAGGCCTCGGCCGGCGCCGCAGCCGGGGCTCAGGCCAGGTGCGCCGCCGCCAGCAAAGCCTTCGTGTACGCCTCGCGCGGGGCGTCGAACAGCGCCTGCGCTTCGCCTTCTTCGATCACGTCGCCGTCTTTCATCACCATCACACGGTGCGACATCGCGCGCACCACCGCCAGGTCGTGGCTGATGAACACGTAGCTCATGCCGTAGTGGCGCTGCAGCTCGGCCAGCAGCGCCAGCACCTGCTGCTGCACCGACACGTCGAGCGCCGAGGTCGGCTCGTCGAGCACCAGCACTTCGGGGCGCAGCACCACGGCGCGTGCGATCGAGATGCGCTGGCGCTGCCCGCCCGAGAATTCGTGCGGGTAACGCTGCAGCACGTTGTGGATGCCGTTGGCCGCGCTCAGGCCCACTTCTTCGAGCATCTCGAGCACGAGCTTGTCGCGCTCGGCCGCCGAGAGTTCGGGGCGGTGCAGCGCGAGGCCTTCGCCGACGATCTGGCCGACCGTCAGCCGCGGGCTGAGCGAAGCGAACGGGTCCTGGAACACGACCTGCATGCGCTTGCGCATCGAGCGCAGCACGCCGCGCTCGGCGTTGTCGATGCGCTCGCCGCCCATCGCGACACTGCCCGACGAGATGCCCTGCAAGGCCAGCAGCGCCATGCCGAGCGTGGTCTTGCCCGAGCCCGATTCGCCGACGATGCCCAGCGTTTCGCCGCGCCGCAACTGCAGGGTGGCGTGGCGCACGGCTTCGAAGTGGCGCTTGCTGAACCAGCCTTGCGACATCGTGAAGGTCACGCCCAGGTCTTTGGTCTCGACCAGGATCTGCGCGTCGGCCGACACCGCCTGCACCACGCGCTCGGGGCGGCTGGCGAGCAGCTTCTTCGTGTAGGCGTGTTGCGGGTTCGCGAACACCGCCGCGGTCTCGCCCATCTCGACCAGTTTGCCGCGTTCCATCACGCCCACGCGGTGGGTGAAACGCCGCACCAGGTTCAGGTCGTGCGTGATGAACAGCAGCGCCATGCCCATCTCGGCCTGCAGTTCGTCGAGCAGCGCGAGGATCTGCGCCTGGATGGTCACATCGAGCGCGGTGGTCGGCTCGTCGCAGATCAGCAGCTTGGGTTTGCAGGCCAGCGCCATCGCGATCATCGCGCGCTGGCGCTGGCCGCCCGAGAGCTGGTGCGGGTAGAAGTCGATGCGGCGCTCTGGCTCGGGGATGCCGGTGCGCTGCAGCAACTCGATGGCACGGGCGCGTGCCTGGTTCTTGTGCAGCGCTTCGTGCAGCTCCAGCACCTCGCCGATCTGGTTGCCCACCGTGTAGAGCGGGTTCAGCGCCGTCATCGGCTCCTGGAAGATCATCGCGATGTCGGCGCCGCGGATGCCCCGCATCTCGCGTTCCGACTTCTGCATCAGGTCGGTGCCGTTGAAGCGGATCACGCCGCTGCTCGTCGCTGCGTCCACCAGCCGCAGCACCGACAGCGCGGTGATCGACTTGCCCGAGCCCGACTCGCCGACGAGCGCGAACTTTTCGCCCGGCGAGACCGAGAACGACACGTCGTTGACGACCACGCTCGTGCCGAAACGCACCGTCAAGTGTTCGATTTCCAGCAGCTTGTTGGCGTCGCTCATGATTTGCGCGTGTCGAAAGCGTCGCGCAGCGCGTCGCCGATGAAGGTCAGCAGCAGCATCGTCAGCACCAGCACCGCGAAGGTCGGGAAGATGATCCACCACGAGTCGAGGTTGGACTTGCCCTGGCGCAGCAGGTCGCCGAGCGAAGGGGTGGTGCTGGGCACGCCGAGGCCGAGAAAATCGAGCGAGGTCAGCGCGATGATCGCACCGCTCATGCGGAACGGCAGGAACGTGATCACCGGGGTGAGCGAGTTCGGCAGCACGTGGCGCCAGATGATCTGCAGGTTCGACAGGCCGAGCGCGCGCGCCGCTTTCACGAACTCGAGGCTGCGGTTGCGCAGGAACTCGGCGCGCACGTAGTCCGACAGGCCGAGCCAGCCCCACAGCGACAGCAGGATCAGCAACAGCAGCAGCGAGGGCTCGAAGATCGAGGCGAAGATGATCAGCAGGTACAGCTCGGGCACCGCGCCCCAGATCTCGAAGATGCGCTGCAGGAACAGGTCGGTGCGGCCGCCGAAGTAACCCTGGAAAGCACCTGCCACCACACCCATCACGGTGCCTACGAGCGTGAGCGCGAAGGCGAACCAGATGCTGACGCGAAAACCGAAGATCAGCCGCGCCACCATGTCGCGCCCGTCGCTGTCGGTACCGAGCCAGTTGTCGCGGTTGGGTGCCGACGGACTCGGCGCCTTTTGGAAGTAGTTCTGCGAACGTGCAGAGTGGTAGTTGATCGTGAAGAAGGCCCAGTTGCCGGGCTTGGCGAAGTTGGCCTTGATCAGCGGATCTTTCCAGTCGGTGGGCGTGCCGAAGTCACCACCGAAACGGGTTTCGGGCTGGTTGTTGAACAGCGGGAAAAACAGCTCGCCGTTGTAGCGTGCGATCAACGGGCGGTCGTTGCTGATCAGCTCGCCGAAGGTCGCCAGCACCAGCAGCGCGCCGAACACCCACAACGACAGGTAGCCCAAGCGGTTGCGCTTGAAACGCGCCCAGGCACGCTGGTTCGGCGAGCGGGAAGGCTCTACCTGCAGCACGGGTGCCACGGCAGCGGCGGGAACGGCAGATGAAACGACAGCGTTCATGCTCACTTGCCCACGCTCGAGAACTGCACACGCGGGTCGACGACCACGTAGAGCAGGTCGGCCACGAGCTTGACCACCAGGCCGATCAGCGTGAAGAGGTACAGCGATCCCAGCACCACCGGGTAGTCGCGCCGCACCACCGATTCATACGAGAGCAGGCCCAGCCCGTCGAGGGAGAACAGGGTTTCGATCAAGACCGAGCCCGCGAAAAAAGCACCGACAAAGGCCGACGGAAAGCCCGTGATCAGCGGGATCAACGCGTTGCGGAAGATGTGCTTGTAGAGCACACGCTGTTGCGACAAGCCCTTGGCGCGCGCCACCAGCACGTATTGTTTGCGCATCTCTTCGACGAAGGTGTTCTTGGTCAGCATCGTCACGATCGCGAAGCTGCCGATCACCATGCAGATCAGCGGCAACGTGATGTGCCAGAAGTAGTCGGTGATGCGCGCCGGCCAGGGCAGCGTGGCCCAGTTGTCGGAGGTCAGGCCACGCAGCGGGAACAGCTCATAGATGGTGCCGCCGGCAAAGAGCACGATCAGGAACAGGCCGAGCACGAAGCCGGGGATTGCGTAGCCGATCAAGACGATCAGCGTGCTGACCGCGTCGAAGCGGCTGCCTTCGCGCACCGCTTTCATCACACCGAGCGGGATCGAGATCAGGTAAGTGAACAGGAAAGTCCACAGGCCGAGGCTGATGGAAACCGGCAGCTTCTCCTTGATGAGCGTCCACACGTCCTTGTTCTGCAAGAAGCTCTTGCCCAGGTCGAAGCGCAGAAAGTTGCCGATCATCTCCACATAGCGCACATGCGCCGGCTTGTCGAAGCCGTAGAGTTTTTTCAGCTCGGCGATCTGCTTGGCGTCGCTGTCACGGCCGGCCTTGTAGCCGCTTTCGCCACCACCACCGGCGCGCGCTTCCGACATGATCTGCTCGACCGGCCCGCCGGGCACGAACTGGATCACGATGAAGGTGATCGTCAGCGCGCCCCACAGCGTGGGCACCATCAGCAGAATGCGTTTGAGGAGGTAGCTCAGCATGGGTGGGCTTTCACGGAGCGTTCATCTTCGGGCGGCGTCCTTGATCCACCAGCTGGTGATCGGCCAGGCCGGTTGGTCTTCGCGCGGGCTTTCGATCGTGTAGTACTTCGGCCGCACGGCCGGTATGCCGAACTTGTTCCAGTACGAGCCGCGCTCGTTCGAAAAGTACAGGTCGGGCACCTGCCAGAAGTTCCACATCACCACACGGTCGAGCGCGCGGCTCGCGGTGCGCAGCTCGTCGAGCGTGGTGGCATTGGCCATGATCTTCAGCAGGCTGTCGACCGCGGGGCTCTTCACGCCGCGGTAGTTGCTGTTGGCCTTTTCGTCGGCTGCCTTGCTGCCGTACAGGCCGATCAGGTCGTTCACCGCGGGCAGCGCGAACTTGGGCTCAACGATGGTCACCATGTCGAAGTCGTACTCGTCGAGCCGGCGCCCGAAGAGTGCGAAGTCGACTTCGCGCAGCTTCAGCGTGCCGCCGAGCTTTTCCAGGTTCTGCACCCACTCCGGCATGCCGTTGCCCTTGGCGCCGGCGATCATGTATTCCACTTCGAACGGCTCTCCGGCCGAATTGCGCATGCGGCCGCTGGCGTCGAGTTTCCAGCCGGCGGCGTCGAACAGCGCGCGCGCCTTCAGCAGGTTCTGGCGCAGTTGCGTGGGGTCGCCGTTGGACCGCGGCGCCACGAAGGCCGGGCCGAACACGGCCGCGGGTAGCTCCTTGCGAAACGGTTCCAGCAATGCGAGCTCCGCGGCCGACGGCAGGCCTTGCGCGGCGAACTCGGTGTTGTTGAACACACTGTCGGCGCGTTTGTACTGGCTGTACCGATTGACCGTCATCTCGAAGTCGTAGCTCAGCCCGAGCGCTTCGCGCACCCGGATGTCCTGGAACTTCGGGCGGCGCAGGTTCAGCTCATACGACTGCAGCCCCTGGCCGAAGGCCGTGGGGAAGAGGTCTTTGACAATGCGCCCGTCGTCCCACTTCGGCCCCTTGTGCTGCCGCACCCAACTGCGCCCGCTGTATTCCTTGTAGAAGTCGAACTCGCCCGCCTTGAAGGCTTCGCGCATGACGTCGCGGTCTTTGTAATAGCGGTAGACCACGCGGTCGAAGTTGAAGAAGCCGCGCCGCGCGGGCAGGTCACGCGCCCAGTAGTCGGGGTTGCGCTTGAACTCGATGCGGCGGCCCGAGTCGGTGGCGGCAATCGTGTAAGGGCCGCTGGTGATCGGGTACTCGGTGATGATCTGGTCGAACTGCCGGGGCTGGCCGTCGGGCCCGATCGCCCACTTCGGCGAGAAGATGCGCAAGGTGGTGCCGAGCTGGAACAGCACGTCGTTCGAGCGGTCTTTCAGATCGAAGCGGACCGTGCGTTCGTCGACCACCACAGCGCGCTCCACGCCGTCGTATTGGCCGCGCACATCCGGCGACGCGAACTTGCCGGTGATCGAATCGAAGCTGTACTTCACATCGGCTGCGGTCACCGGGTCGCCGTTGTAGAAGCGCGCTTTCGGGTTGAGCCGGAACGTGATCGAAGACTTGTCGGGCGCAACGAGCATCGCTTCGGCCAGCAGCCCGTACATCGTCTGCGGCTCGTCGCCCGATAGCACGGCCAAGCCTTCGAGCATGAAGATGATGATCCCGGCCGGCGCGTTGCCCTTGGTCGTGTAGTAGTTGAACTTGTCGAAGCTGCTGCGCCGGTCGGGCGGGCCCAGGTACAGTGTGCCGCCCTTGGGCGCGGCCGGGTTCACGTACTCGAAATGATCGAAGCCTCGTGCGTACTTCGGCAGGCCGAAGGACGAGTAGGCGTGGGTCCAGGTGCCGACAACAGCGGTTGCCGACGAGGCGGCAGGCGCGACCGCCACCCCGGTGGGCGTGGCAGAACGGGCCGAAGAGGTCGCGGCGACCAGCGCAATGAGCAAGGCTGCGGGTAGCAGCCAGGGCAAAGGGCGGATCAAACTGCGAACAGGGTTTTTTCGCATGGCGCGAATGCTAAGGCAAGCGCCATGCCACTCAGCGCTGGTTTACACCGTGGGCATGCGCCCACGGCCACGTTTAGGCGAGCTCAGGCGGTCTTCTTCGGCGCCGGCTTCAGCAGCGCTTCGCAGTTCGTGCGCTTCGCGTCGCCGGCCGGCAAGGCGCCGCACACGCCGTCGAGCTTCGCCTGCAGGCGCTTGAGCACGGCGGTGTGCGTGCCACCCTTGTTCCAGCCCTGCAGCTTGGTGCCCACGCGCTGCAGCGAACGGCCGCTGCGCTCGTAGAAAGCGTCGGGCATCGCAGCCGCTTCGACGAACAACTGCTGCACCGCCTTCTCGATGCGCGCTTCGTCCTGCGGCGACAGGTCGACCAGCGCGTTCACGTAGCCCGAGCCCCACTGCAGGCGTGTGGCCGGGCCTTCGCTCTTCTCGAACGACTGTTCGTACCAGTGCAGCGCATCGGCCTTGTCGCCGCGCTTCTTCGCGTTGCTGGCGAGACCCAGCATCAGGTAGTAGGGCGAGTGGCTCTTGGCCAGGCTGGCCTTGAGCAAGGTGTCTGACTCGGCGCCCAGCCCCACCTCGGTCAGCAGGTAGGCGGCCGAGGCGATGACGGCCTGGCGTTCGTAGCCGTCGGTGATCTCGCGGTCGGCGCGTTCGACGTGGGCGCGGGCGTCGGCCACCAGCGCGGCGGGCAATTTCACGGCCTCGCCCTTGGCGGCGTCCATGCGCGCCAGCGCCACGCGCGACATCAGCGCCGTGAGCCGGTCGGCGCGCGACAGCGTGGTGTCGGCCTCGAAGCCTTTGAGCGCTGCCTCGAACGCGCCGAGCAGCTCGGTGCGCTGCGGCGTGCCCTTGGCGCTGAGCGCGCGGGTGATGTCGGTGGCGTAGTTGGCCAGCACGTCCATGTGGGCGCGCGCGGCCTTGGCGTCGCCGAGCAGCGTGAGCAGACGCGCTTGCGCGGCGGCATCGGGTTGCGGCGGCGCCTTTTCATCAGCGGCGGCCAGCGCCTTGAGCTGCAGCCGCGTCGCCACCTCGGTCTGCTCGGCCGGGCAGGCGGCGGCCAGCTGTTTCATCAGCGCCGGCACTTCGTCTTTCGGCACGACCTGCTTTTCGTCGGTATCCCACGAGTAGTAAGCGAGCAGGCGCCAGTCGTTCGCGGTCAGGCCGGCGCCACCGGCCTTCACCAGCGCCAGCACTTCCTTCACCGGCCGCTGCGCGTTCATGCCGAGCGTGAGTACCTCGGTGTAACGCTGCGCGTCGACCTCGCCGGGCAGGCGCGTGAGCTCGGTCCCTTGCGGGTTGAACAGCACCATCGTCGGGTAGCCGCTGACCTTGAAACGTGCGCCGATCTTCTGCGCGCCGGGGCTGTCGCCGTCGACGTACACCGGCACGAAAGCGCGCGAGCGTTCGATGAAGTCCTGCCGGTTGAAGAGCGTGGCCTTGACCTGGTTGCAGGGCGGGCACCACTTGGCACCCCAGTAGACGAACACCGGCTTGTTGTCGGCCTTCGCGACGGCGAAGGCGGCGTCGACCTCGGCGTCGTTGCTCGCGTTCTTCCACGCGATGCCGGCTTCCGCATGGTCGGTGATGGCGGCAGGCGCCTTCGGCGCAGCGGCCACGGGCGGCGTCACGTCGGCCGGCTTCGAGCAGGCGGCGAGCAGCGCGGCCAGCGCGAGCAGGGAAAGGGCGTGTCGGGTCGGGGTGTGCATCGGAATTCCTTCGGCTGTCAGTCCACCGGCGCCGGCGCCTCGCGCACCGGGTCGTTCGGCCGTGCCGAAGCGTACTGCGCCACGGCCACCCCTGCCAGTGTGAGGGCTGCGCCGGCCAGCTTGATGCCGGTATAACGCTCGCCCGTCACGGCCCAGGCCACCAGGCCGGCCACTGGCGGCATCAGGTACATCAGCGGCGCGCTGCGGGCCACGCCACGCACCGCGTTGACCCAGCCCCAGACCATCCAGCCGAGAAAGGCCGAGATCAACACCGCGTAAAACGTGCCGAGCCAGATCATCGGGCTGATCGACGCCCAGTCCACGCTCAGCCCTGCCGGCAGGCTCAGCAGCACGACCGGACCGCTGCCCAGCAGCGTGGCGTAGGTCATCACCGTCACGCCGCCATGGCGCTCGATCAGCGGCTTGGCCGCGACCGTGTAGTACGAGAAGAACGAGGCCGCGACCAGCAGCGTCAGGTCGCCGCCGCTGGCCTGCCATTGGCCGCCGAGGAACTTGTCCGACAGGAACAGCATGACGCCGGCACAGGCCACCGCCACGCCGGCGAGCTGCCCGCGGGTGAGCTGCTCGAGGCCGTGCCACCGCAGGATCAGCAGCGTGAAGACGGGGCCACAAGCGAGGATCAGCGAGCTCGAAAACGCCGTCGACCAGTGGATGCCATAGGTCACCAGGCCGACGTGAATCAGGTGCCCGGCCAGCCCGAGTTTCAACAGCGAGAGCAGCTCCGAACGGGGCAGCCGCGGCCATCGCGTGCCGTGCAGCCAGCACAGCAGCAGGGCGGCGGCCACCGGCATCATCAGGTAGCGCACGAACAGGAAGCCGCCCGGCGAGAGTGCCTTGAACACTTCCTTCTGCACACTGAAGTTCGCACCCCAGATGACGATCAGCACGAGCGCGGCCCACAAGGCCTGGCGGGCGCGGGCGGGGTTCGGGTCAGGCATGGAGGGTGGTCAGGTCTCTGGGGGTGAACCCTGAGTGTCGCCGAGATGCGCTTGCGCGTCTTCGAGCCGCCACCCTTCGAGCGGCGTGGCCCGCGCCAGTGCCATCCACAGGCCGAAGGGCATGCGCATCGCGCGCTTCGGGGCCGGGCGCGCGACATCGAACGCCGTCTCGGTCGCGACCAATACGCCGCATTCGGGCGGAATCTCGTCGGGCCGGGCAATGCCTTCGCGGATCACGTACCAGCACTCGCTGCTGAGCTGCAGGTAGGCCGCGCGCTTGGCGGCGCTGCGCAGGTCCGACAGCAGATCGGAACGCTGCACCTTGATCTCGTGCACGATCGGCTCCAGGTAGGCCTCGACCGTGGTGTGGCGCACCGAAAATACGTCGGGCATCGCCATCACCCAGCCGCTGTCGACCTTGGCACGCAGGCTCAGGCCCTGCCAGGCGAGGCGACCGGCGCGGGTCATCTCGCGGGCCACACGTTCCACCAGACCTTCGTGCGCGTCGCGCCGCGCGCGGTTGCGCTGCTGCGTCTCGGCGAGCATCATCAGGCCGGCGTCGGTGACACGCAGCGTCTCGTGCCCGCCGGCACTGCGCACACGCTCCAGCAGGCCGGCCACGAGCAGCTCGATCTCCAGCGCGTCGTGGCACGGCCAGCCGGCAGATCGGTACACATCGCGCAGGCGGCGCCGGTGCAGCGCCGTGATCGGGGTCGTGGCCATGCCCCGAGCGTAGCGGTGCCGGGCCGCCGGGCTCAAGCTGGCGCGGCCCGCGCCGAAAACAGGTTGATCCCGGCCAGCCGGCCCGCCCACCCGGAGCACCATGCGATTCATCGAGCTCGAATCGGTCAAGCACCGCCTGCAAGTGGGCGTGCCGCTGCCGTTCAACGTGCGCCAGCGCGACCACACGCTGCTGCTGGCGCGCGGCCAGGTGCTGGTGGGCGTAGAGCAACTGCACGCCCTGTTCGAGCGCGGCATGCTGGTCGACCTGGCCGAGCTGGAAACCGCGGTCCACCGGGTGCTGAAAGCCCCGCCCGAGCAACTGCCGGCGCTGTGGGAAGAGTCGATCGACACCGCCTCGCAAGCGCTGCACGCGCTGCCGAAGAAGAACCTCGATATCGTGATTGACGACGTGGCTGCACCGCTGGTGGCGCTGGTCGAACGTGACCCCGACCTGGCCATTTTCCAGGTGCTGCGCCAGCATGGCGGCCGGCACGCGCAGTACGGCGCGAACCACTCGATCCACTGCGCGATCGCCGCTTTCCTGACCGTGCACCGCCTGAGCTGGAACAAGCCCGACATGCAGCGTGCTTTCAAGGCCGCGCTGACGATGAACGTGTCGATGCTCGAACTGCAAGGCCAGCTCGCGGCCCAGGCCACGCCGCTCACCCAGTCGCAGCGCGAGGCGGTTCACAGCCACCCGCAGCGCAGCATGCACATGCTGGCGCTCGCCGGTATCACCGACCCCGAGTGGCTGCAGGCCGTGGCCCAGCACCACGAGACCAGCAGCGGCAGCGGTTACCCGACAGGCCTGCGCGACGTGACGCCGCTGGCCGCGGTATTGCACCAGTGCGACGTCTACACCGCGCGCCTCAGCCCGCGCCAGAGCCGCGAAGCGCTGGGCGCCGACAGCGTGGCACGCAGCCTGTTCGCCGACCACCCGGGCGACCCGACCACCGCCGCGCTGATCAAGGAATTCGGCCTGTACCCGCCGGGTTGTTTCGTGCGGCTGGCCTCGGGCGAAACCGGCATCGTGGTGCGGCGTGGGCCGAGCGCCCACACGCCCGAGGTGGCGACCGTGACCAACGCCAAGGGCGCCGCCGTGAGCGAACCGCTGCGTCGCGACACCGCCCGGCCGGAGTTCGCCGTCGTCGCGCTGCTGGGTGAACGTGCCGGGCCGGCGGCGATCGCGCCGCGCAAGCTGATGGCGCTGGTCTGCTCCTGAGCCTGAGCGAAAGCCAGAACATCGCGCAGCACACTTCGCTGCGATGATCGGGGCCGCCGCCCGCCGGGCGCTACCGAGAGCCCACCGCATGCCCGCGCCGTACCCGCACCTGCTCGCCCCGCTCGACCTCGGCTTCACCACTCTGAAGAACCGCGTGCTGATGGGTAGCATGCACACCGGCCTGGAAGACGGGCGCAAACACTTCCCGGCGATGGCCGAATTCTTCGCCGAGCGCGCGCGTGGCGGCGTCGGCCTGATGGTGACCGGCGGCTTCGCACCGAACATCGAAGGCTGGGCCAAGCCGCTGGCCGGCACACTCAGCACGAGTGGCGGCGCGAAGCGCCACAGAACAGTCACCGACGCGGTGCACGCCGAAGGCGGCAAGATCGCGCTGCAGATCCTGCACACCGGGCGCTACGGTTACCAGCCGTTCTGCGTGGCGCCATCGCGCATTCAATCGCCGATCTCGCCGTTCACGCCGCGCGAGCTGAGCCTGCGTGGCATCGAGCGCCAGATCCGCGCGTTCGTGCGCTGCGCGAAGCTCGCGCGCGAAGCCGGCTACGACGGCGTGGAAGTGATGGGCAGCGAGGGTTATTTCATCAACCAGTTTCTCGTCACCCACACCAACCACCGCAGCGACGAATGGGGCGGCGCCTACGAGAACCGGATGCGCCTGGCGGTCGAGATCGTGCGTCGTGTGCGCGAAGCGGTCGGCGCCGACTTCATCATCGTCTACCGACTGTCGATGCTCGACCTGATTCCCGACGGCAGCAGCTGGGAGGAAGTGGTCATGCTCGCGAAAGCCGTGGCCGATGCGGGCGCCACCATCATCAACACCGGCATCGGCTGGCACGAAGCGCGGGTGCCGACCATCGCCACCAGCGTGCCGCGCGGCGCCTTCGCGTGGGTCACGCAGAAGATGCGCAAGGAGCTGCGCGCCGCCGGCTACATGCTGCCTCTGATCACCAGCAACCGCATCAACATGCCCGAGGTGGCCGAGGCCATTCTCGAAGAAGGCTGTGCCGACATGGTCAGCATGGCGCGGCCGCTGCTGGCCGACGCTGACTTCGTTAACAAGGCGGCTGCGAACCAGCGCGACCAGATCAACACCTGCATCGCCTGCAACCAGGCCTGCCTGGACCACACCTTCAAGTCGCAGCTCGCGAGCTGCCTCGTCAACCCGCGCGCGGGCCACGAGACCACGCTGCTGATCCGTGCGGTCGCGAAAAAGAAACGCGTCGCCGTGGTCGGCGCCGGGCCGGCGGGTCTGGCGGCCGCGACCACCCTCGCCGAGCGCGGCCACGAAGTGCACCTGTACGAATCGGCCGCGCAGATCGGCGGCCAGTTCAACATGGCCAAACTGATCCCGGGCAAGGAAGAGTTCAGCGAAACGCTGCGCTACTTCGCGCGCCGCATCACGCTCACCGGCGTGCAACTGCACCTGGGCACGCGTGTCATGGCGGCGCAGTTGCTGGCGCAGAAGTTCGACGAGGTCGTGCTCGCCACCGGCGTATTGCCGCGCGACGCGAAGATCCCCGGCTCGGACGGCGCAAACGTGCTGAGCTATGTCGACGTGCTGCTGCACGGCAAGCCGGTCGGTGCACGCGTGGCGATCGTCGGTGCCGGTGGCATCGGCTTCGACGTGGCCGAATTCCTCGTCACCGCGGCCGGCCATTCACCGACGATGAACCTGCACGAGTGGCTCGCCGAATGGGGCGTGGCCGACCCGGCCACGGTGCGTGGCGGGGTGGTGCGCCCGCAACCGGCGCCGGCCGCGCGCCAGGTCACGCTGTTGCAGCGCAAGAGCGGCAAGCTCGGCAAGGGCCTGGGCAAGACGACCGGCTGGATCCACCGCGCGGCCTTGCAGATAAAGAAGGTCGAGATGATTGGCGGCGTGAACTACGAGCGCATCACGCCGCAAGGCCTGTTCGTGACCTACGGCGAAAAGCGCAGCGACGCCCAGCTGATCGAGTGCGACACGGTGGTGCTGTGCACGGGCCAGGAGCCGTTGCGTGAGCTGCTGGAGCCGCTGCGCAAGGCCGGCATCAAAACGTACCTGATCGGTGGGGCCGATGAGGCGGGCGAGCTCGACGCGAAGCGGGCGATCGACCAGGGCACCCGGCTGGCAGCCGCACTTTGACGAGGAGCGCTCGCAGGCGGTGAGGGCGCGGCGCGCCGCCATGGCCGCCGCCGGGGTCGGCTTGGCCTTCGTTCTTCGACAGCCCGTTTGAATCCGCGAGAATCGGCGCAATGGCCCACATGCGGAACACGACCGACTCCGACATGGCCGCGCCCAGGCCCGATGAGCCGGAAGCATCGCCCGAGCCGGCGCCGATCACACCGCCGCCGCGTGCCCCCGAACGCTGGCAGCCGCGGCTCCGTGAACACCGATCGATGGCGCTCGCGCTGGGGCTCTCGCTGCTGGCGCACGTGCTGGTGTTGAGCCTGACCTTCGGTGGCGACACGCTGGGGCTGCCGGGCCTCGTCGCCCCTTGGCGCGACCGATGGGCCGACTTGCCCGACCTGCGCGTCGTTCTCATGCCGGCGCCGGCCGCCACAGAGCCGACAGCGGAGCCACCGCCGCAGGCGACGATCGAACCGCCGGTTGCCGACAAACCGGTCCCGCCGCCAGCGGTACGGCCCGTGCCGCCCCCGTCGGTGAAGACCGTGGCGAACCCGCCCGCGGCCGAGCCCGAAGTGCAGGCCGATGCGACGCCGATCGCCGTGGCCGAGGGGGCTCCCGTCGAAGCGCTCGCGCCTGCCCAGGAGCCCGATCGCGCGTTGCCAGAACCGATCCCGGAATCTGCCGGCGTCGATGCACAACCCGCCGGCGAACCCACGACGGTCGTGCTGGCCGCGCCGCTCTCGCCGACGTCTGTGACCGCGCCAGCGCCCAGCGCGTCCAGCCCGCAGCCTCTTGCTGCGACGTCTGCCGAGCCTGGCGATGCAGAGCGCGAGGCACAGCGGGAAGAGGCTGCGCGGCAGGAACAGATGCGACTTGAGGCCGAGCGCCGGGAGGGCGAACGCCAGGCGGCGGCCCGGGTGCAGGCACAACGGGAAGAGGCCGCGCGTGTGGAAGAAGCGCGGGTCGAGGCCGCACGCCTGGATGCCGAACGCCAGCGTGCTGAGCGAGAGACGGCGGCCCAGCGGGAATTGCAGCGGCAGGAGGCCGCGCGTCGGCAGACAGCGCGAGCCGAAGCCCTGCGGCAGGAGACCGAACGCCAAGAGGCCGCGCAGCAGGCGACGGCTCAGGCGCAGGCGCAGCGGGAAGAGGTTGCTCGCCAGGAAGCAGCCCGTGCCGAAGCCGCACGGCTGGAGGCCGAGCGTGTGAACGCCACGCGACTGGAGACGGCCCGGCAGGCGGCGCAGCAGCAGGCGCAGCGCGAAGAGGTCGCTCGCCAGGAAGCGGCCCGTGCCGAGGCCGCGCGGCTGGAGGCCGAGCGTGTGAACGCCGTACGACTGGAGACAGCCCGACAGGCGGCGCAGCAGCAGGCGCAGCGCGAAGAGGCGGCTCGTCAGGAAGCGGCCCGTGCCGAAGCCGCACGGGTGGAGGCCGAGCGTCTGAACGCCACGCGACTGGATACAGCCCGACAGGCGGCGCAGCAACAGGCCCAGCGCGAAGAGGCGGCACGTCAGGAAGCAGCCCGTGCCGAAGCCGCGCGGCTGGAGGCCGAGCGTGCGAACGCCGCACGACTGGAGACCGCCCGGCAGGAAGCGGCACGCGCCGAACTTGCCCGCCAGCAGGCTGCGCGCGCCGAGGCCGAAAAGGCCGATGTGGCAAGGCAGGAAGCGGTGCTTCGGGCCATCGGGCGTCAGCTCGACGAGGAGGCGGCCCGACGCGACGCCGCGTCGAAGGCCGCGCAACTGCCCAACGCGCTGCCCTATTCGCTGAGCACCGCACGCCGCGTCAGGCTGTGGGGCCGCAGCGACCCCAACGTGGAGCTGGTGCAATACGCCGAAGCGTGGGCCCGCAAGATCCAGTTCAACACCGCGGTCGACAAGGTCCGCGAGCTGGCGCAGCGGCCGCACGCGCCGCCGATGGTGTCGGTGGCGGTTCGAAGCGACGGCTCCGTGGAGTCAGTGACCTTCGTGGTCACCAGCGGTGTGGCCGAAGTCGACGAAGCGATCCGGCGCATCGTCGAAAGCCACGCGCCCTACCCGGCGTTCCCGCCGGCGCTGGCGCGCCAGTTCGACGTGATCGAGATCCGCCGGACCTGGTCGTTCGACTCGGCGATCCGCCTGCAGTGACGCGCGGCGGCCCGGGTCAGCCTTCGATGCGCAGTCCGGCCACGCCGGTTTCGATGCGACCGATCACGGCCGCCTGGTCGAACCCGGCCGCGCCGAACACGCGCAGCACCTCGGCCGCCGTTTCCGGCCGGCAGCTCACCAGCAAACCGCCCGAAGTCTGCGGATCGCTCAGCAGGTCGCGCGCTGTGGCCGGCAACCCGGCGGCGAGCGTGATTTCGCCCCCATAAGCATCCCAGTTGCGCCCCGACGCGCCGGTCACGAAACCATCGGCCGCCATCGCACTCACGCCGGCGAGCAGCGGCACCTTGTGCCAGTCGATCACGGCTGTCAGCTTCGCGCCACGCGCCAGCTCGAGCGTGTGGCCGGCCAGGCCGAAGCCGGTCACGTCGGTCAGCGCGTTCACGCCCGCCATCGCGGCGAACTCGATGCCGGGCTTGTTCAGCATCGTCGCCGTCTTCACGAGCTGCGCATAACCCGCGTCGTCGAGCTTGCCCTTCTTCAGCGCGGCCGAGAGCACGCCCACGCCGAGCGGCTTGCCGAGGATCAACACGTCGCCGGCTTTTGCGTCGGCATTGCGGCGCACGCGGTCGGGGTGCACCAGGCCGAGCACGACCAGACCGTAGATCGGCTCGACCGAATCGATCGTGTGCCCGCCGGCAATCGGGATGCCGGCTTCGCGGCAGATCGTCTCGCCGCCCTTGATGATCTGGCCGATGGCTTCGAGCGGCAACTGGTTCACCGGCATCGCCACGAGCGCGAGCGCCATGATCGGCTTGCCGCCCATGGCGTAGACGTCGCTGATCGCGTTGGTGGCGGCGATGCGGCCGAAGTCGAACGGGTCGTCGACGATCGGCATGAAGAAGTCGGTCGTCGCGATCAGCGCCTGTTCGTCGTTCAGACGGTACACGGCCGCGTCGTCGGCGGTTTCGATGCCGACCATCAGCTCTTTCGGGATCAGGCCGCCGCCGCTGTTCTTGAGGATCTGCGCCAGCACGCCCGGCGCGATCTTGCAGCCGCAGCCACCGCCGTGCGAGAAGCTGGTGAGGCGCAGCGGCGCGGGGGTGCTCGGGGTCGTGGAAGTCATGGTGTGGGATCGGTGAAGCGCAGCAATCACTGCGGTGCGGCGATTGTGTCAGCGGCGGGGTTGGCCTGCAGTGCCAGCATGTCGGCCAGCAGGGTGCGCACGGCGGCACGCTCGGTGGCCGGTGTGAAGCGGGGTTCGCGCAGTGCGCACTGAGCGCGCAGGCGGGCGAGAAAGCTGTGATCACCCGCGGCGCGCTGCATCAGCCGCGCGAGCGCCTTCGCGTCACCGACCGGGAAAAACCCCGCGTAGTCGGCGCCGAGCAGGCCCACGTTGCCGTCGATGCGGCTCGCGAGCACCGGCACGCCGGAGCGCACGGCTTCGATGACCACGTTCGCGCCCCCTTCCATGCGGCTCATGTGAACGAAGGCGTGGGCCTGTGCAATGTGGCGGCGCGCGCTCGCGCGGGGCAACGCGCCGAGCCAGCGGTAGCCCGGGCAGGCCCGCATCGTCTGCTGCGCCAATGCGCCAAGGGCGGGGTCCAGCGCGGCGCCGATGTGGGTGATCTGCAGCGGCACGTCGTTCGGCAGCAGCCGTGCCGCGGCCATCAGCGTGGCCGGGTCCTTTTCTTCGCGCAGATGGCCCACGGCGACCAGCCCGAAACGCGCTGCCGAGGCACCGCGCCGCGACAGTTTCGTGGCCGACTGAACGATCACGCGCGCCTTCGCGCGCGCTTCGGCCGGCAGCGCTTGCAGCCCTTCGTCCTGCAACACCACCACGTGGCTGGCACACTGCAGCGCATGTTGCGCACACGCGTCCGTTCGAATGTCCCGGTACAGGTCGGTGCCCGTCATCACCACGGTCAGCGGTGCCTGCGGCCGGGCCGCGTGGAAGCGTTCGATCGAGTCGGCCGAGCGGCGCGCGTGCAGGCCGATCAGCGCGTCGGTGGGGGCGCCGTCCCAGGCCAGCACGATCTGCACGTCAGCCACCGGCGCCAGAAACTTCTGCCAGCGCGAGGCCGTGCGCCAGTTGCCGTTGTTCGCATCGGCCAGGGCCGGCGAAACGATGCAGACGCGGGGTCGTCGGGAAACCATGGCGCGATCTTGTCATGTGTGCGGGTGTCGCATGGCTGACGCACGCCGGCTCCATGGCGCCGCGCTGGTCGAGGCCCTGCGCGAGAGCCGCGCCAGAAGCTGGTCGCTGGTCGACGATCTGACCGACGCGCAATGGCAGATGCCCGAACAACGCGGCGTCAACCCGGTGCGCTGGGAACTCGCGCACTTGGCCTGGTTCGCCGAGTTCTGGGTGCTGCGCGGGCCGCACCACCGCGCGGCCGACGGCACGGCGCGCGCGTGGCAACCGGCGCTTCACGCCGGCCCCGACGAACTTTTCGACTCGGCGCGGCTCGCCCATGCAGCCCGCTGGCGCACGCCGATGCCCTCGCGCGGCCAGCTCGTTGAAATGCTGCAGGGCCAGCTCGCGGCGTGCGTCAAAGCGCTGCCGGCGAGCGACGACGACGCGGCCAACTACTTCCACCGCCTCGCGCTGTTCCACGAAGACATGCACGCCGAAGCCTTCGCCTGGCTGCGTGCGGCATTGGGCTACGAGGCACCCGCCAGGTTGACACTCGCACCGCTCGCGCAGGCCGCGCCGGTCGTCTTGCGCGGTGGTGAATTTCAGCTCGGTCGACGAACCGACGAAGCGGGCTTTGTGTTCGACAACGAAGGCCCCCGCTGCAGCGCCACGTTGAGGGACTTCGAGATCGACGCCACGACCGTCAGCGCGGGCCGCTTCCTGCGTTTCGTCGAAGCCGGCGGCTACGAGAACCCGGCGTACTGGCCCGGCGCAGCCGGCGAGTGGCGCGCGCGCAGCGACAAGCCGCACCCGCAACGCTGGCGCTTCGACAAGGCGACAGGCTGGCAAACCCGCTGGTTCGACCGCTGGCTGCCCCTCGACCCCGATCAGCCGGTGATCCACGTCAACGCCTTCGAAGCCGAGGCGTATTGCCTGTGGGCGAAGCGCCGCTTGCCGAGCGCCGCCGAATGGGAACGCGCTGCCGAATACATCCAGTGGGGCCACAGCGTCTGGGAGTGGACGGCCGATGCCTTCCAGCCCTACCCCGGCTTCACGCCCGGCCCGTACCGCGAGTACTCGGCCCCGTGGTTCGGCGATCATCGCGAGCTGCGCGGCGGTGCCTTCGCCACCCACGCCAGAATGCACGACCCGCGGTACCGCAATTTCTTCCAGCCGCAACGCAGCGATGTTTTCGCCGGCTTTCGCAGCGTGGCGCTTTGACCGCTCTCATCCCTCACCAGAAAGAACAGACCCCATGAAACACAGCTTCGCCAAAACGATCGCGGCCGCCGCGCTGCTGGCCAGCGCGGCCGCCACGATGGCGCAGACCACGGTGCTGCGCGTCTCGGCCATCCCCGACGAAGCGCCGACCGAACTGCAGCGCAAGTTCAAGCCGCTCGGTGACTACCTGAAGAAAGAAACCGGCCTGGATGTGCAGTTCACGCCGGTGACCGATTACGCCGCCGTCGTCGAAGGCCTGGCCAGCAACAAGATCGACCTGGCCTGGTTGGGTGGCTTCACCTTCGTGCAGGCCAAGATCCGCACCAATGGCGGCGCGGTGCCGATCGTGCAGCGCGCCGAAGACGAGAAGTTCACGAGCAAGTTCATCGTGCCGATCGACAGCCCGGCCAAGACCCTGGCCGACCTGAAGGGCAAGAACTTCGCGTTCGGTTCGCCGTCGTCGACCTCGGGCCACCTGATGCCGCGCTTCTTTCTGCTGCAGGCGGGCGTGAATCCCGAAGCCGACTTCAAGGCGGTGGCGTTTTCCGGCGCGCACGACGCGACGGTCGCCTTCGTCGCCTCGGGCCGCGCCGAAGCCGGCGTGCTGAACGCCTCGGTGATGGACAAGCTGATCGAAACCGCGAACCCCAACGCCACCAAGGTGCGCGTCTTGCTGACCACGCCGCCCTACTACGACTACAACTGGACCGTGCGCCCGGGTCTGGAGCCGGCGCTGACGAAGAAGCTGACCGACGCTTTTCTCAAGCTCGACCCGAACGTCCCGGAGCACAAGGAAATCATGGGCCTGCAACGCGCCAGCAAGTTCATCCCGACGAAGGCGGCGAACTACGAAGGCGTGGAAGCCGCCGCACGATCGGCCGGCCTGATCAAGTGAGCGCGCCGGGCCGCCCCAAGCGCGAACACTCCCGCTCGGCGGGACGGCGCGCAGCGCCCAGGGTGCCCCAGTGAGCCTGCAACTGGACCAGCTCGGGCTGGTTCACCCCAACGGGCACCGCGCATTGCAGCGCGTGAGCCTGTCGCTCGCGGCCGGCGACCGCGTGGCGGTGATCGGCCCGTCGGGCGCCGGCAAGACGAGCCTGCTGCGGCTGGCCGCAGCCTCGCTGCGGCCGAGCGAAGGCCGCCTCGAAGCGCTCGGCGCGAACCCGTGGCAGCTGAACGCGAGCGGGCTGAAGCGGCTGCGCGCGCGCATCGGGCTGATCCACCAGGCGCCGCCGATCCCGCCGCGGCTGCGTGTCGTCACGGCGGTGCTGGCGGGCCGGCTCGGCGCCTGGTCGCTGCGGCGCGGTCTGGCGTCGCTCGTGTACCCGGCCGACATCGTCGGCGCGTGTGCCGTGCTGGCTCGGCTCGATCTGTCGGACCGCTTGTTCGAGCGCTGCGACCGGCTCTCGGGCGGGCAGCTGCAGCGGGTGGGCATCGCCCGCGTGCTTTACCAGCAGCCCGAACTGCTGCTGGCCGACGAGCCGGTCTCGGCGCTCGACCCGGCGCTGGCCGACCTCGCCTTGTCGCAACTTGTCGCGCAGAGCGAGAGCAGCGGCGCCACGCTCGTGGCATCACTGCACGCCGTCGACCTGGCGCTGAAGTGGTTCCCGCGCATCGTCGGCATGCGTGCCGGTGAAGTGGTGTTCGACGCTGCCACCGCGAGCGTCACGCCGCAGATGCTGCACGAGTTGTACGCGACCGAAGGCGCGGCCTTGCCGAAGCAGGGTGTGGCGGTTTCGCTGCCAGCCGCCAGCAACGTCGTGCCACTCGCCCGACCGGGCTGCCGATGAACACGGCAGCGGTCCAAACGCCACAGCGCGATCCGCAGGCGCTGCCACGCGCCACCGGCTTGCTCGTCGCGGTGGTCGTCCTGTGGCCGATGCTGGTGCTGGCCGAGTTCAAACCCTGGGCCTTGTTCGAAGCCGACAACCTGCGCGTGATGGGCGACTTTCTGGCCGGCTTCCTGCCGCCGGTCACGTCGGCCGAGTTTCTTGGCCTGCTGCTGAAGGCGACGCTGCAGACGCTGGCGATGGCCACCGCCGGCATCGCGCTCGCGCTCTTGCTCGCGGTGCCCCTGGCGTTCGTGATGACCGAAGCGCTGTCGGTTTCGCGCATCGGGCCGGGGCGCGGGCGTGGTCTGGGCCGGGCCGTGCGCGCGGCGGCACGTTTGCTGCTGCTGGTGCTGCGCGCGATCCCCGAACTCGTGTGGGCGCTGGTGCTGGTGCGCGCGCTCGGCCTCGGGCCCGGCGCCGGTGTGCTGGCGATCGCGATCACCTACGGCGGCATGCTCGGCAAGGTCTACGCCGAGATCCTCGAATCGAGCGACACCCGCCCGGCGCGCGCATTGCTCGAAGCCGGCTCGGGGCGCATCAGCGCGCTGCTCTACGGCCTGCTGCCCGGCGCAGCGCAGGAGCTCGCCTCCTACACCGTCTACCGCTGGGAGTGTGCGGTGCGCGCGTCGGTCGTGATGGGCTTCGTCGGCGCCGGCGGCCTGGGCCAGTTGATGGACCAGTCGATGAAGATGCTCAACGGCGGCGAGGCCAGCACGATCCTGCTGATGTTCCTGCTGCTGGTGCTGCTGGCCGATGGCTTGAGCGCGGCGCTTCGCAGGTTGCTCGCATGAACGGTGCACGCGCCGAACTGAGCGCCAGCGAGCGCGCCACAGCGGCCGGGCCCTGCCTCACCTGCGTAGGGGTGTCGCTGGCCTTGCTGGCCGCGGTGGTTGCGAGCTTCGTCGGGCTGGGCGTCGACTACCGCGGCCTGTTCTCCGCCGAATCACTGCGGTCGATGGGGCGTTTCGTCGCCGAGTTTTTTCCGCCCGACCTGTCGGCCGCATTCGTCACCAAGACCGCCTGGGCCGCGCTGCAGACACTCGCGGTCTCGGCCCTCGGCACGCTGCTCGCGGTGCTGCTCGGTGCGGTGCTGGCGCTGCCTGCGGCGGGGCGCTTCGGCAGCGCGGCGCGTCACGCCACGCGCCTGCTGCTCAACGTGCTGCGCGGCGTGCCCGAGCTGGTGTGGGCTGCCTTGATGGTGCTGGCCGCCGGCCTCGGCCCGTTCGCCGGGGCACTGGCACTGGCGCTGCACACCAGCGGCGTGCTCGGGCGATTGTTTTCGGAAGCGCTGGAGAACGCGCCGCGCGATGCCGAGCGCGCGCTGCTCGACGCCGGCAGCGGCGCCGCCGCGGCCTTCGCCTACGGCGCGCTGCCGATGGTGTTGCCGCAGTGGCTGTCGTACACGCTGTACCGCTGGGAGATGAACATCCGCATGGCGGCCGTGCTCGGCTTTGTCGGTGCAGGCGGCTTGGGGCAGATGCTGTACTACCACCTGTCGCTGTTCCAGCAGGCCCAATCGTCGACCGTGTTGATCGCGATGTTCTTGCTGGTGGTAGTGGTCGACGGCGCGAGCGCGCGGCTGCGACGCGGCCTGGCGCCCGCCTACGCGTAAAGCGCGCGTGCCGCTCAGGCGCGGATCAGCTTCGGCAGGTTCGCCATCGCGTCGGCCGCGCCCTGCTTGAAGCGGGCCATGATGGCCTGCTTCTCGGTGTCTTCGGGGGCGATGCCCGTCATCAGCTTGCCGAAGCCGTCGAGCCGGCTCGCCCGCACCCACTCGCGCAGCTCCTTGTCCTTGCCCCATTGATACTGGTTCATCATGTTCGCCATCAGGGCGCGCGGGTAGTCGCCCATCGTGTGCGGGAAAGGCACGGTGCCGCACAGGACGTTCTTCTTCGCGGTGTCGTCGCAGTGCGCTTCCACGTAGGCGATGAGTGCCGCGCTGAAGCTGATCAGCGGCAAACGAGTCAGCTGAAGGACGATACTGTCGTCGCCCTGGAAGATCGGCTGCGAGGGCCGCGGCTCCACCGCCGACGCAGTGCAATCGATGAACAGCGTGCCCGGGGCCACCGGCAAGCGACCCTGGTCGAGCACGATCTGCTCCTGCGTGATGGCTTGCACCCGGCCGAGGCGGACGACATCGCGGATGCGCCGCAGCACCTCGGCCTCGCCCGGCGCGATCGTGGCCAGGTGGAACATCGTGGGCGTGCGTTCGGGGTGGATCCGCATCAGCGCACCGCAGGCTTCCAGGCGCAGGAACAGGTCGTCGGTGGAGGTGGCGCGTGCGCAGGCCTCCATCTGGTCGGCCTGGCCGCCGATCACCTCGTTGAAGAACTCGGCAGCCGGCTGGGTGGTGACGCGGTTGATCAGCCACGAGTCGCGCGGCATGACCCACTGGATCGCGCTCGGGCTGGCGCCGGCCTGCATCAGCCAGACGGCCGCGTCCATCGCCGTCTTGCCCGCGCCCACGACGACGAAGCGGCGCGGCAGGCTGCCCTGGCGCGGGTCGGTCCACAGCCGCGGCAGCGCGTTCGGCGGCACCAGCCGCACGCCGGGCGCGACCTCGAAACGGGGCGTGTGCGTGGACGGGATCGACGGGCTGAAGCAGGTCGCGTCGACCAGCTTCTTGCGCACCCGAACCCGGGTGCGCTCGCCCGACAGGATCGACTCGAACTCGCCGTCGCCCAGGTGGTTGCACATCGGGTGGTAGGCCACGCGCCCGCTCGGCAGCAGCTTGTGGTTCATCACGCGGTCGTAGTAGCCGCTGATCTCGGGGCCCGACGCCAGCTCGTACAAGCCCTTGTTCAGGCCGATCGTGTCCTTGCGGCGGCTGCCCAGCTCCATCGAGTTGACGCCGTAGAACGCCGAAGGCTGGTGCAGCGTGACGAAGGAATAGGCGTCGTTCCAGTGGCCGCCCGGTTTGCCGCGGCGGTCGACGATCGTGACGTGGGCATCGCTCTCGTCGAGCAGCGTGTCGGTGAAGGCCAGGCCGGCAGCGCCGGCGCCGATGACGAGGTAGTCGGTCTCGATCGTGTTCATCACTCGGGCACCGGGTTGTGGGCGTGGCGCGGATGATGCCATCCCGGTCCGGGCCTCTTCGGGATTGACCGCCGCGGGGCGGGCGGCCTAGGCTGTCGATGCGATGAGCCAACTTTCCATCTACATCCGGCCGAGCGGCGACAGCGTGTTGCACCGCACCGGCTTCTCGTGGCTGGCCATGCTGGCGTGGCCGCTGTGGGCCTTGCACCGACGGCTGTGGTGGGTGTTGCTGCTGTCGCTGCCGCTGACCTTCGGTCTGCACACCGTGGTGAACGAGGCGATCGAGCTCGTGCCCGGCGAAACCGCGCAAGGTGCGCTGGCGCTGGTGTGGCTGACCGGCTGGTCGCTGGCGGCGGGCCGCTGGGCCAACTCGCTGCACAAGCGCCTGCTCGAACGCGCCGGTTACCTGATGACAGCCACCGAGCTGCCGGCCCCGTGACGCTGCAGTCCTGCTGGCCCACGCTGCTCGCTGCGCACGCGGCGATCGTTGACGAACCCGACTTCAAGCTGACGACGCTGCTGGCGGTGCTGCCGATGTTCGGCCTCGTGCTGGCCGTGGTCATGGCGCCCGCCTGGCAGGCGCTGTACGGCCGCCGCGTGCAGCGCTTCATGGGGCTGCGCGAGGTGGCGCCACCCCCCGCGGCCTGGTGGCAGCGCCGCGAAAGCGCGTTCGGCGGCCGCGGCGCCGCCGCTGCGCAGGCCGATGCATCGACTCCGCTGGCCCAGGCGATGCAGCAGCGCCATGCGCGCATCCGGCGCGCCACCTGGGCCGCCTACCTCGCCTGCGTGGCCTGGAGCCCGCTGCTGGCGCCATGGATGCTCGACATGGAACTCGGCGATCACGCCGCGATGGTCCTGTTCGTCGCGGTCCTCGCCGCCGGCCCGGCCATCGTGAACGTCGTGCCGCAAGGCTCCAAGCCGGCCCTGCTGGTCGGTGCCGTGCTCGTGATGGCGCTGGTGCTGCGGGTCGAGGCCGACGTGGACCTGGAAGCCGCCCTCGTCGGCTTCGCGATCGTCGTGCTGCTCTACATCACGAGCGTGCACCGCACGATGCGCGCGCTGGTGGTGCCGCTGCTGGTGCTGAGCGCCGCCGCGCTGCTCGGGGCGGTGCTGGCGATGTGGACTTTCCTTCCCCTGAATTGCCTCCCCGACGACGGCCAGTTCGGCGTCAAGGGATGGGCGCTGATCGCCGCTGTCCTGGCCGCCGCGACACTGCTGTTCACGCTCTGCGTGTGGCTCGGCACACGCATGCTCGATGGGCTGGCCGCCGTGGTGCGTCGCGGCTGGTTGTCGGACCGCTCGCTGGTCGCGTTCGTCGGCCTGGCGATGCTCTCCGGCGTGTTGATGCTGGCCGTCGACGACCCCCGGGCCGGCCTTGGTTTTCAGCTCGCGCTGTACGCCGGCTGGATGGGCGTGACCGCCGGCGCCTACGTCTGGATGCTGCACCGCCAGCCCTGCCCGCAGGTCGGCCGGCGGCTGCTGATGCTGCGGGTGTTCTCGAAAGACCGCAAGGCCGAGCGCCTGCTCGACGCGATCCAGTCGCGCTGGCAGTTCGCCGGGCCGGTGCTCGAGATCGCCGGCCCCGACCTGGCCAAGCTGAACCTCGACCTGAACGAGTTCATCCACCTCGTCACCTTCAAGCTGCACGACCTGTTCCAGCCCGGCGAAGCCACGCCCCGAATGCTCGAAGCCAGCCTCGACCTGGCGCTCGACCATGAAGGCCGTTTCCGCGTCAACGAGGTGTTCTGCTTCGACACCTCGTGGCGCGGTGTGGTCGAGCAGATGATGGGTCTGGCTGACGCGATCGTGCTCGACCTGCGTGGCTTCACCGACCAGCGCCGCGGCACCGCGCACGAAGTGCACCGGCTCGCTGCGCTCGGCCTGCTGCCACGCGTGGTGGCGCTGGGCGATGCGGCCACCGACTGGTCGTATTTCGAACACTGCGTGGCCGAGCACGGGCCGGGGCCGGGCCTGGCGCTGAAGATCGAATCGGTCGGCCGCGACGCGCTGGCGTCGTGCCTCGACCGCCTGGTGGAAGTCGCCGACGCGGCGCGCCCCGCCGCCCGTGGTAAACCGTGACAGACAAGCGCTGCGGTTGGCGGCACACTGGCGGCATGCGCACGACATCGACCCGCCTCGCGTTCGCCTTCAGTGGCGTTCTGTTGCTGTGTCCTTGTGCGCCGGTGCAAGCGGCTGGCGCCCCGCCTGCCGCGAGCGCCGAGGCCATGGCGGCTTGCGAACAGTCGGTTCAACAGTCGCTGGCGAGCAAGGGCGCGCCCGCGGCAGAACTCCGGTTCAACGGTACGCCGAGTTCGCAGCCCGACCGCTCGAACGACGGCCAGATCGTGCTGCGCGGCGCCGGCAGCTGGCGTTCTGCCGCCGGCGTGCGCCGCTTCGAGTACAGCTGCAACGTGGACCCGAAGGCGCCCGAGGCCGTGGGCCTGGTGCTGCGCGACACGACCCCGGCCGCGGCGCAGTCAAAGCCGGCGCAGAACACGCTGGAGCCCGACCTGCGCCACCTGTCGCCGGGCGCCTGCGAGGCGAGCGTGGCGGCCGTGCTGCAGAAACGCTGGCCGCGCGTCTCGGAGATCCGGCTCGACAGCGGCGCCCGCAGCCTCGTGCAGACCAGCGCCGAGAAGGCCGAGCTGCACGGCCAGGGGCGCGCCCTGCCACTGCAAGGCTCGCCCTACTCACACTTCGGTTTCGATTGCGAGATCGACCCGCGCGACGGCCGTGTGCTGAGTACGCGGGTCTCGGGCTGAGCCGATCGGCCAAGCGGGCGGATTGTCAGAAGCTCAGCCCACCCTTGCCGTAAAGATTGAATCCGGCGCCGCTGCTTTCGAGCCAGAAGATCGCGCCCTGGCCCTCCCGGTTGAATTCGATGTCGACATTGACGACGAGGCCGAGGCGGCCTGTGTAGGTCAACAACTGGCCCTGCTCCCAACCTGCGCCGGGCAGATAGCGAGCGGTTGCCACCTGCCCGAGCAAGCCGTTGTCTGCGACGACCCAGGGCACCAATGCCCGTCCGTCGTCGGTCATGCTCGGCTTCAGAACCGTCGGATCGCCCGCCTGGAGCACGTTGGGCCGGTACAGATCGAGAGGCGCGCCCCAGGTACCGCCTGAGCCGAGCAGGGCCGTTGATATGGAGACGTCGAAAGCGTTGCGCCACGCGAGGACTGCATTGCCCTGAATGTTCATCGCCATCATGGGTTGATGAGGCTGCCGCGTGAGGCCGGTTGCGATCGTCTGTGTCGAGCTCCACACGCCTGAGGCGCTGACCCGCCGCGAGGCGATCGACCCGAGGAATGGGTCCTGTGTTCCCGGTGTCGGGTTCGGTTCGCTGACGATCCACGCCACCGCGGCATCGCCGACCGCATTTCCCGCGATCGCCAGCTCGGGAAGGCTCGGGCTCGCAAGCATGAGCTCGGGGGCTTGCCATCCGGTGCCGGGACCTTCGCCGCTCACCCACTTGGACGCCAGGAGCTCATGTGTACCAGACGTCGGCGCTGGGCCTGTCAATCGGAACCTTGTCCACGCGAGGGCGGCTCCGCCGGATGCGCCCATCACCAACCTGGCCTGGAAAGGGACCGAGGCTGGCGGGTTCGATCCGGGAACGAGTGCGGGTGCGCTCCACTGACTCGAGGCCACGCGCCAGACACTGCTCTCGAAGCCCGCGCTGCCGTCGGCCTTCCAGGTGGCCAAGGCATTGCCCGCGTCATCGATGCCGAGTTCGAGTTGCAGATCAGGATCTTCGAGCGCCTGGGTAGCGATCTTCTCGGGCGCGCGCCACCCTGTCAGCGGTGAGTACATCGCCGCATACAACCCGTCGATCTGATGCCAGGCCATCACGGCCAAGCCGGCGGTGTTCATGGCCAGACGCGGCGCCGATGAGAGCTCTCGTTTCGAAACCGTCCTGAGGGCTGTTGCCGGCGTCCAGCCGGTGGCTGCCGATTGTTTCGCCATGAACAGGTCCGCGGCGCCGGCCTGTGCAAACCTGTAGTTCCATACTGCGAGCGAACGCCCGGCGGCATCCACCCCCAGCCCGCCCAACTGCAAACCCAGAACGGGCTGCGCGGCGACTTGGGCCAGCGTCTGAATCGGCGGGATCGTCAGCGCGACACTCGTGCTCAAGCCGTCGCTGCGCACCGTGATCACGACGTCCCCGGCGGTGAGGCCGGTCACCATCCCGCCGCTGACGCTCGCAACGGCCGGGTCTGAAGATGCCCACGCAGCAACCCCGGTGATGTCTCGAGCGCCATCGGTGAACTGGCCGAGGGCGGCGAACTGAAACGTCGCTCCGACGCCGATGCCCAGCTGGTCGAAAGACCCCATGTCGATGGCAGAAAGAATACTGCCGACCCTGAGCTGTGCCACGGCGCTGACGCCGTTGTAGGTGATCCTGACCCCCGTCTGGCCTTCCGCAACGCCGACAACCACGCCGTCGGCAGCGCCGACCGTGGCCACAGAGGGGCTGAGCGACACCCAACTCCCTTGTCGTGTGACGTCTTCAGACCTGCCCTCGCTGAAATGGGCCGTTGCCACGAGAAACAGGCGGCCTCCGGGGGCTACCGCGAGAGTGGCGGGCCCGAAGCTGATCGAAGCCGGTGCGTTGGGCGCGGGTGCAGGCGTCGCTCCACCACCACCACCACCGCCGCACGCAGAAACCATGGCTGCGACCAGCGCCATTGCGATGCTGCGTATCCAGGCAGAGCAGCCACTTGGTGGTGTGTGCATTTGATGATTTCTTTTCGATGGGCCGCGTTCAGCTGGCCCGCAAACAACGTGCACCAGACTCAGGTAGGGCGTGGCGCCGGTCCGACCGGGTGGCTCCCGGTGCCACCCGGTCACATGTCAGGTCGCCGGCTTGTCGCTCAGCGCCTTCATGTTGTCGATCAGCTCCTGGCTCATCGGCGCGTTCAGGTTGATGCCCTTGGGCGGGATCGGCGACAGGAACCACTTGCTGTAGAGCTTGGTGAACTCGCCACTCTTCATCAGCCCGGCGAGCGTGTCGTCGACCAGCTTCTTGAACGTGGGGTCGTTCAGGCGCAGCATGATCGCGTAGGGCTCGACCTGGATCGGCTCGCCCACCACCGCGAGCGTGGCCGGGTTCTGGCTGCTGGCGCGCAGGCCGTAGAGCAGGATGTCGTCCATGCCGAACGCGACCGCGCGGCCCATCTCGACCATCAGCGCCGATTCAGAGTGGTCTTTCGCGCCGAGCAGCTCAATGCCGAGCTTCTTCTCTTCGTTCAGGTTGCGCAGGATCTGGAAGTTGGTGGTGCCCGTGGTCGAGACGATGGTCTTGCCCTTCAGGTCGTCGAGCGACTTGACCTGCGTGCCGGTCTTCACCAGGAACTTGGTGCCGGTGTAGAAATAGTTGGTGGCGAACTGCACCTGCTTGCCACGCGCGCTGTTGTTGGTGGTGGAGCCGCACTCGATGTCGATGGTGCCGTTCTGCAGCAGCGGAATGCGGTTGGCCGAGGTCACGGCCTGCAGGTTGACCTTCAGGTCGTTGCGGCCGGTGGCCTTTTTCACTTCGTCGACGATCTTCTGGCAGATCTCGAAGCCGAAGCCGACCGGCTGGGCCTTGTCGTCGAGGTAGGAAAACGGGATCGACGACTCGCGGTAGGCCAGCGTGATCTGGCCCGAGGCCTTGACCTTGTCGAGCGTGAGCGCCGTCTGGGCGGGCGCCAGCGCCGGGGCGGCCAGCGCAAGAACGGGGAGCAGCGTCAGGAAGTTCGGTCGCATGGAGGCAGTCCTTTGAGGGCAAGGTTGAAAGTGGTCGGATGGTACGGGCTCGGGCTTGCAAATGCCGCTAGGATTTGCGCTCGGGAACTCGGCGCACGCGACGCACTCGCAGGAGCCGTGCCACGAAGCCCCCCAACCCACCCACTCAAGGAGCCTGACGTGATGACGTCGAACCTCAGGAAGTTCGCCGCGTTCGCCGCACTGGCGTTGGCCACTGCGGCCGGCCACGCTGCCGACGAGCCCAAGCTGCTCAACATCTACAACTGGTCCGACTACATCGCCGAAGACACGATCAAAAACTTCGAGAAAGAGACCGGCATCAAGGTCAACTACGACAACTACGACGCCAACGAAATCCTGCACGCCAAGCTCGTGGCCGGCAAGACCGGCTACGACATCGTGGTGCCGGGCGCGCACTTCGCCAAGGCGCAGATCGAAGGCGGCCTGCTGCAAAAGCTCGACCGCAGCAAGCTCACGAACTGGGGCAACCTAGACAAGGGCCTGCTCGAACAGCTCGCGGCGGTGGACCCGGGCAACCAGTACCTCGTGAACTGGATGTGGGGCTACGTGACCGTCGGCATCCACACCGCCAAGGTCAAGGCCGCGCTCGGCGACCTGCCGATGCCCGACAACGCCTGGAGCCTGATCTTCGACCCGAAGTACGCCGCCAAGCTGAAGAGCTGCGGCATCAACTACCTCGACTCGGCTTCCGAGGTGCTGCCGGTCGCGATGCTCTATGTCGGCAAGGCGCCGTACAGCAAGACCGCCGCCGACTACGACGCGGCCGCGAAGATGCTCAAGACCGTGCGCCCCTACGTCGGCCGCTTCTCGTCGTCGGGTTACATCAACGACCTGGCCAGCGGCGCGCTGTGCGTGGTGATGGGTTATTCGGGCGACATCAACATCGCCCGCGCCCGCGCCCTCGAAGCCAACTCCAAGGCGCCGGCGGCCATCGAAGCGCTCGTGCCCAAGGGCGGCGCCACGCTGTTCTTCGATTCGATGGCGATCCCGAAAGACGCCAAGCACCCGAACAACGCACACCTGTTCATCAACTACATCCTGCGCCCCGAGGTGCACGCGTCGCTGACGAACAAGGTCTTCTACGCCAACCCGAACGCGGCCTCGCTGAAGTTCGTCAAGAAGGACGTGGCCGAGAACAAGACCATCTTCCTGTCGGACGCCGACAAGAAGCGCATGACGCCGCCCGACTCGTTGCCGCAGGACATCCGGCGAGTGCAGACCCGCGTGTTCACCGCGTTCAAGGCGGCGAAGTGAGCTGAACGGTCAGGCTCGCTGGCGGTAGACCCGGGCCAGCTCCACGCTGACGATGCAGACCGTGAGCCAGGCAGCGCCCGAGGCGAAACCGGCCAGCACGTCGCTGGCGAAGTGCACCTGCAGGAACACGCGGCTGCAGCCGACCGTGAACGCGAGCGCAGTCGCCGCGAGCACCAGCGGTGCGTGCCAGGCCTGCGGCAGCGTGCGCAGCGCCACGTAAGCGAGCATGCCGTAGGCGACGGTCGCGCTCGAGGTGTGGCCGCTCGGGAAGCTCCAGCCGAGTTCGTTGACCAGGCCGTGTTCGTGCACCGGCCGCACCCGCTCGAACACGCGCTTCAGAGCAGGGTTCAACAGCGCGTTGCCCCCGAGCGCGACCACCCAGCCCAGCGCGAGCACTCGGTGGCGCTGCCACCACAGGGCCAGCGCCACAGCGGTGCCGAGCAGCGTGAGCGTGATCACGTCGCCGAAGTGCGTGAGCACGGCGAACACGCTCAGCGTGGCGGCGCCCACGTGGGCCCGAACCGCGGCGATGAGCGCTTCGTCGGCGCGCGACATCGTTGCGCCCGGCCCGAGGTGCTCGGCGATCTCGGCGAACAGCGAGGCGGCACCGAGCAGCAGCGTAAAGCCGATGGCCGCGTTCAGCAGTACGAACGCGAGCGGCCCGAGCCGGCTCTGCGCCTGCGGCAGCAGGTGCGAGCGCAGCAGCCAGCCGCCGGCAGCCACGAGCAGCAGCAACACGACGAGCAGCACCCCGAACACCGCGAGCGCATGGGTGCCGACGAAGGTGGCGAAGCCCGCCAGCATGTCAGCCTGCATCGGCGCCTCGCAGGTCATGCACGGAGACACGTTCGAAACCTTGGGCTGCGGCGCTGTGGTCCCAGCGTTCGACGACGCAGCGCCGAGCCGCGGCAGGCTCGCCCGCCGCGGCGCCGAGCCGGAACACGTTGACCGAGTTGCCCGCGTCGGCGCGCACACGGCGGCTGACCGCGGTGCCGGCCTGCACCGCCCACAGAGGCCGCGGCAGGTCGGGCCAGCGCTCGCGCAGCGGCAGCACGAAAGGCAGGTGGATGTGGCCGCCGACGATCATGTCGGCACCCGCCGCGGCCCAGCGCCGCAGCGCTGCTTCATGGCCGTGCAGCAGGTTGTGGCGGTCTTCTTCGCGCGTCACCGCGACCGGCTGGTGCACAACGACGATGCGGGTCTGCGCTGGCCGCGCCGCTTCGAGCCGGCGCGCCACACGCTCGATCTGATCTGCCGACACCTCGCCGTCGGCGTGCCGGTACCAGCGGGTCGTGTTGAGCGTGAGCACGAGCACGTCGTCGTTCTCGAACTGCGGCTCCAGGTCGGTGCCGAAGGCCTGCGAGAAGTGCCCGTAGGGCGAGAGCAAACGCGCCGCCAGGTTGAACAGCGGAATGTCGTGGTTGCCCGGAATCGCCAGCACCACCGGCACGGAGAGGCGGTCGACGAAGGCACGGGCCGCGGCGAACTGCGCCACCGTGGCGCGCTGCGTGATGTCGCCCGACAGCAGCAGCACGCCCGGCCGCAGTTCGTGCACGAAGCGTTCGAGCGCGGCGACGACCTCCGGCCGCTCGGTGCCGAAGTGCGGGTCGGAGATTTGCAGCAGGACCGTCATGGCCCGGCACGCTCAGGCGCGGGTGCTGCGGGGCGGATCAGCCACAGCGGTTCGGGCGACACGCGGAAGACCAGCGGCAGGTTCATGCGCGTGACCTCGCCATCGGTCGCCACCTTCACGCGGCGCGGGCCGAAGCCGCGCGAGCGCAGAACCGTCAGTTGCCGGAACGAAAAGTTGACCACCTGATCGGCCTCGCCCAGCCGGCCGAGCGCGCCGCGCAGCAGCAGCCCGAGCATCGCCAGCCGGCCGACCGGGCGCAGCGTGATGCCGGCCAGCGCACCCGCGTCGATGGCCTGCGCTTCGGGGAAGCCGAACTGCTCCATCTGCAGCGTGTTGTTGCCGACGAAGAGCGTCGGCGTGCGCACCTCGCGCGTTTCGCCGTGGACCTCGATGCGCAGCCGCAGGTTGCGGTAACCGCGCAGCAAGGTCATCAGCCCGGCGCCGGTGGCCACGAGCCGGCTGCGGCCGAGCTTTTTCTTCCAGGCTTCGCGGTCTTCCAGCAGCTTCGGGTACAGCCCGAGACTCGCGTTGACGAGAAACACGCGGTCGTTGACGAGCCCCACCTGCACCGGCTGCGCCGTCTCGTGCAGCAGCACCTGCATCGCGGGCGCGATCTCGGCCGGAATCCCGTGGGTGCGGCTGAAGTAGTTGAAGGTGCCCTGCGGCAGCACGCCGAATTCACAGCCGCTGCCCAGCGTGGCCTGCGCCACCGCGTTGATCGTGCCGTCGCCACCGGCCGCCACGACGATGCCGCCGGCCTGCCGCGCGCGCTGCACTGCCGCGCGCGCCAGCTCGGTGATGCGTTGGGGCTCGTCGACCACCATCAGGTGCAGTTCGCGGCCGGCCGAGGCGCAGGCGTGCTCGATCGCAGCGCGGGCCTCGGCTGCATCGCCGTGGCCCGATCCGATGTTGAACACGATGAACAGCGCTGGGGTCATGGGCGAGGGCCGGTCCGGGCGCCGCAGTATCGCGTGCGGCGGCGCGTGTCTTTGTAGGAAGGCAGGCGGTTCTGTTTGCACGACCTGAAATCACGCAGGTCTCGGGTAGGCTTGCGGTCTTTCGCCGACAGCACAAGGTCCCCGTGACGCCCCGTTCGAGCCCGCCCGCCTTGCCTTCTGTCGACCCCGCCCGCGTCAGCGACATCACCGGCCTCGACCGCTCGATGGGCGCCGAAGACGCGCTGGTGCACGACACGCTGTGCGCGCTGCAGGCGCCGTCGGGCCTGACGCGGGTGTCCGACATGATGACGGCCGCCGGCCTGCGCACCGAACGCGGCGTGGCCTACAACCCGACCGAAGTGCGCCGCGTCGTCGAGCGCCTGCTGGCCGCCGGCCACGCCACGCGCGACGCCCAGGGCCGCATGAGCGCGACCTTGCCGCACGGCGAACAACGCTTCCGCGAATTGATGCGCTCGCCGGCGCGCGCCCAGGCCTGGTTCGACGCCTGGCGCAAGCTGATCGATTTCGAGCGCGCCTACTCGCTCGGTTTCCAGGAACAGGACCAGCTCGCTGCGGCGATGCGGCTGGTGATCTTCGGCGGCCGTTCGCTGCGCCACTTCGAGCGCCTGAGCGAGCTGGCCTTCAGCTTCACGCACCTGTGGCGCGGTGCGCTCGGCACGGCCGTGCTCGAACCCTTCGACGCCGGCCTGTTCGGCAGCCTCGAGCCGGCGCTGCAGAACGAGATCGCCGCGCGCCTGATGACCGAGCTGAGCGGCCATGCCGAGAGTACCGTCGTGCCGCTCGAAGACTGGCTGCTCGCGCAGCCCGCAAAAGCGCAGCTCGCGCTGTCGCCGGCACTGCGCTGCCGGCTCGCCGAAACCCTGCTGTTCCGCGACCGGATCGGCGCAGCCCGCGCGATGTGCAGCGGCCTCGAAGGCACCGCCATCGAGCTGATGCGCGCAGCGCTCGTGCTCGCCGAAGGCGACTGGGAAGCCGGCATCACGCAGTTCGAAGCCGGGCTGAAGCAAGGCGCGGTCGAAGCCGGCCGGCGCAAGAACCTGGTCTCGCCGGCACTGGCGTGGATCTACTTGATGGCGCTGCTGGCCCAGCCGGCGCCGGCGGCGTGGAGCAAGGCGCGCAAGTTCGCGGCCGCCGAGGCGGGGGGCAAGTCGGCCTCGAAGCGTGACGCCGACCCGTTCGGCTTCTGGGCCGTGTGGCTCGCCGCGATCGACCAGCGGCTCGGCGACGCGCCGCCGGCGCACGCGCAGTTCGTCCTCCGCCGGCGCGAGCGCTCGGGCCTGCATTCGATGCACCTGCTGCACCACCTGCTGCTCGCGGCCTGGTTGCGTGTCGGCGTCAAAGCGCCGCTCGAGTTGCGCGAACACGCACAGGCGCTGTCAGAGCAGTTCGAGGTGGCCGGCCTGGCCTGGTCGGCGCGGCTGGTGCGGCGTGCCGCCGCGTCGCTGCTCGGCGAAACACCGGCCGCAGAAGACGCACGCGCCGCGTTTTTCATCGGCCAGGCGCAGGACAGCTGGCGCGAAGCGCTGGCCTCGATCCTCGCACTCGGCGAAGGCGCGGCCGGCCCGGTGCGTGGCCGCGACGGCGCGCAGCAGGACCGGCTGATCTGGGTCGTCAACGTCGGTGGAGACGGCCGCATCAGCACGCTGGAGCCCTGGGAGCAGAAGGCCGGCGTGCGTGGCCTGGGCAAGGCCAAGCCGGTGTCGCTGGCCACGCTGATCAAGCGCAAGGACCTGACGACGCACGACGCCGCCGTGCTGCGCGCGATCGAGCGCGAAGACTTCGGCAACCGCCCGGTGCTCGACATCGCGACCGCCGCAGCCGCGCTCGTCGGCCACCCGTGCGTGGCCTGGGCGCGCGACCCGGCGCAGTTCATCGAGGTCAACGAAGCGCTGCCGTCGCTGGAAATCATGACGCAGGGTGAGCACATCACCTTTCGCCTGCTCGACCCGGTGCGCAGCACGGCGCCCGACGAATCCATGGACGAGCTGCTGGCACCACGCTGGCGCGCCCAGCGCGCGCGACTGCGCAACACCCTGCTGCTCGCCGACGACAGCACGCACGCGCGGCTGGTGCGCCTGTCGCCGGCGCAGTTGCGCGTGGCCGAGCTGGTGGCGCAAGGCTGGAAGGTGCCGGTCGCGGCGCGTGCCGAACTCGACGCCGCGCTGCGCGTGCTGGCCGCGCACTTCCAGGTCGCCAGCGACGCCGAGGCCGGCCATGAAGTCGAGCCCAGCCGGCTGCTTCGCGCCGAGCTCACGCCGCAGGGCAGCGGCGTGTCGGTGCGCCTGCTGGCCGCGCCGTTCGGCGACTTCGGCCCGCGGCTCGCACCCGGCAGCGGCCGCGAACGTGTGACCACCGTGCACCAGGGCGCCACGCTGTCGACCCGGCGTGATCTGGCCCACGAGCGCGAGGCCGTGCAGATCTTGCTGAACGAACTCGAATTCCTCGACGACAGCGCGCTCGACTGGTCGCTCGACGAGCCCGAGCAGGCTCTGGCCGCCGTCGAGGGCCTGAGCCGCCTGGGCGAGCGCATCGTCAGCGAATGGCCGAAGGGCAAGCCGATGCGCGTGCGCGCGGTGACCGACGCCGCCGTCAAGCTGCAGGCCACCTCCAAAGGCGACTGGCTCGAACTCGAAGGCGAGCTGCAACTCGACGGCGGCGAGGTGCTGCGCCTGCGCCAGCTGCTCGACCTGGCGCGTGCCAGCCGCAGCCGCTTCGTGGCGCTCGGTGACGGCGACTTTCTGGCGCTGAGCGACGCGCTGCGCCAGCAGCTCGCCGACCTCGCCGCGCTCGCGCAAACGCACAAGCAGGGGCAACGCCTGTCGGGTGTCGCCGCACTCGCGTGGCAGGCCAGCGGCCACGGCCTCACGCTCGAAGGTGATGCCGCGTGGCGCCAGCGCAGCGAGGCCTGGGCCCGAGCGCAGGAGCAGGTGTTCGAGGTGCCCGCCAACCTGGGCGCCGAGCTGCGCGACTACCAGCTCGAAGGCTACCGCTGGCTGATGCGCCTGAGCCAGAGCGGTTTCGGCGCCGTGCTCGCCGACGACATGGGCCTGGGCAAGACCGTGCAGACGCTGGCGATGCTGCTGCAGCGCGCGGCCGGCGGGCCGGCGCTTGTGGTCGCGCCGACGTCGGTGTGTGGCAACTGGCTGCTCGAAGTGGCGCGCTTCGCGCCCGGCTTGCAGGTCGAGCTGTACGGCGACGTGCTCGGGGATGACGGTGTCGAAGACGAGCTGAGCGATGCGCCCGCGGCAACCGAGACCGATGAAGAAGCCGCGCCCGACAACGCCCGCCGTGCCGCGCGCCGCCGCCAGGTGCGAGCGCTCGGTGCGGGCCAGGTGCTGGTCTGCTCCTACGCCTTGCTGCAGATCGACGCCGACATCCTCGTGGCGCCGCAGTGGCACAGCGTGGTCCTCGACGAAGCGCAGGCCATCAAGAACCCGGCCACGCGCCGCGCCAAGGCGGCGCTGAAACTGCAAAGCGATTTCAGGCTCGCGCTGACCGGCACGCCGATCGAAAACCGGCTCGGCGAGCTGTGGTCGATCATGGGCTTCTGCAACCCCGGGCTGCTCGGCAGCGCCGAGCAGTTCACGCAGCGTTTTTCCGGGCCGATCGAGCGCGAGACCGATCCGCAGGTCAAGGCGCAGGCCTCGCGCCGGCTGCGGCGTTTGCTCTCACCGTTCCTCTTGCGCCGCACCAAGGCCGAGGTGCTGACCGACCTGCCGCCGCGCACCGAGATCGTCCACGAGGTGGTGCCCGGCCCGAAGGAGCGCGCCCTGCTCGAAGCGCTGCGCCAGCAGGCCGAGACGAGCGTGGCGCAAGCGATCTCCGCGAACGCACAAACGGGTGGCGCGAAGGAAGGGCAGAACCAGTTCCACGTGCTGGCCGCCTTGACGCGCCTGCGCCGCGCCGCCTGCGACCCGCGGCTGGTGGCGCCCGAGCTCGGCATCGTCGGCGCCAAGGTGCAGGAGTTCGAGCGCCTGGCGATCGAGCTCGTCGCCGGGCGCCACAAGGCGCTGGTGTTCAGCCAGTTCACCGACTTCCTGCAGCTGCTGCGCGCGCGCCTCGATCTCGCGGGGTTGAGCTACCAGTACCTCGACGGCAGCACGCCTGCGGCCGAGCGCAGCAAGCGGGTCGCGGCCTTTCAGGCAGGCGTTGGCGACCTGTTCCTGATCAGCCTGAAAGCCGGCGGCTTCGGCCTGAACCTGACCGTGGCCGACTACGTGATCATTGCCGACCCGTGGTGGAACCCGGCCGCCGAAGAACAGGCCAGCGCGCGCGCCCACCGCATCGGCCAGCTACGGCCGGTGACGGTCTACCGGCTCGTCACGCAGGGCTCGATCGAAGAGAAGATCGTGCGCCTGCACCGCAGCAAGCGCGATCTGGCCGAAGGCATTCTGAGCGGGCAGGACACGGCCGCTCCGGTCGATGCGGGGCAGTTGATGGAGTTGCTGAAGGCGGATTGAGCGGTGGGCGCGAGCGGCGCCCGTCAGGGTTTGCCGGCCGCAGGGTGCGCAGGATGCTCTCGAACGAAAGCCTCCGCGAGTTCGCGAATGCGAGAGGCCCACGCGTTGCCGGCCACTTCCCGGTCGGTGCCGAAGAACGGCTTCAGGTGAGCTTTGGTGATGTGGGGGTTGTTCAGCGTGGCACCCCGCTGGGCGATGTACCGCGACCTGAGTTGCAGAACCTCCAGCATCTTCAACCGCGAAATTCGCGGCAGGCCGAGTTCCGAGGTGTCAAGCGCGGCTTCGTACTCCGCCCTCGTCCATTGCTGTTTATGAAGGCGCTTTGCGTCCTCCAGCGAGTAGGTGCTTTGTTCCCCGCAAACCTCGAAGAGGTCATCGAGATCCAGTTTGTGTGAAGAACGTGCGGCGATCTTGAAGTCGATCAGTATCTTGTTTTCGACGGACGCGATCCAGGGCTCCATGTCGATCGGCGTAAGACAGAGGCAACTTTTAAGTTCCGGGCGGCGCGCTTCCTTCGTGTAGAAACCGATCACAAACAGCATGCCGCGCCAACGCTGTATGTGCTCCATCCCCACATCACGGGCGGTGGAGACGGTCTCGCCAGTCGTGGACTTCACCTCGATCTCGAAGCGGACCCGTCGCCCATCAACGGCGATATCCAGCAGGGCATCTACCCCGGCGCGCTGATGCGCGGGATCCCATTCCAGGTTGAACATGCGCACGAGTTCACGTTCGCGCTCATCGTCTTGTACCGCCACTACGCCGCTCCCAAGGCCCTGGCGACCTGGCGGGCCACGGCATAGGCGACCGGTGGGCACACGCTGTTGCCAATCTGCCCAAGCGCTTGGTACACCGCGCCGCGGAACTCCCAGTCGTCTGGAAAGCCTTGCAGCAAAGCGCAATCGGCAACCGACATCCGAAAGTGACCGTTCTCCGGCGTGTAGGCAGTGGCTCGCTCGCGGGTGGGTTGCACACCGTTCGGCCAGATGCCCAGGTCATGCCAGACCTTCAGCGCGGCCTTGCTGTTCAGCACACCGGTTGTGTTGCGCGGGCCGGTAAACCCGGACCGCAGCGTGGGAGCCACGGTATCGAAGGCCGTTTGTGGAAGCCCGAGGCTCTGACGTGCCGTGTTGCGCCGGAGCAGAGGGCCAAACAAGGTGTCCACATCGCCGTGCGTTGCCGCTGGCGGGATGAATCTTGTCGCGTCGCGCGCTGCCCGAAACCCCACAAAGAACACCCGGCGCCGTGCTTGCGGCACTCCGAAGTCATGCGCGGCGAGCTTGAATTTGAAGACAACGTAAGTACCTTCCAGCGGCCCGACGATGTTGCGCTGAACGAATGACTCGAACTTGCGATCAAGCAAACCAACAACGTTCTCGGCAACGAATGCCCGAGGCCGCGCTTGCTGCACACACCGAACGAACTCGCCCCACATGTTGCGCGGGTCTTCTGCTCCAGCTTGTTTGCCCGCCACCGAGAACGGCTGACAAGGAGGCCCACCGTGAACGACATCCACGCCGCGATAGGGTGTGAACGCTGCGGTCGTCACGTCGCCCTGCGGTTCGCCCGAAAATACCTTCCATTGCGGCCGGTTGGCTCTCAGTGTCTCGCCGCATACCGCGAGAAGCTCGAACAAGGCTTGATGATCGAACCCTGCGCGCTCAAACCCGAGGTCCAAGCCGCCGCCGCCCGAGAACAGCGAGAGGCAAGTCAAGCCATTGGCCTCGATTCGAGGCATCAGGTCGTTGGGGTCGAGCCGGCCACCCAGTGTCGGCGCCGCCGCCGTCAATTTGCGATCAGCACGCAGAAGCTCTTGCTTTCTCTGCTGCGAGCGAATCGACGTGGCTCTGTACTTTTCTCGTTGCTCGTCAGTCAGGTCGTAGGGCATGAATTCCTTCTATGGCGCGAGCACCGTTGGCCGCGTATGCTGCCCTAAAGCTGTATGCCTGTACAGCCAGCCGCGGAAACAATTTGCCGACCCTTGTGCATCATCAGCCTGCGGTCAATTATTGAGGTGCCCCGTCGGCCACTCACGCCACCGTCACACCCTTCCAGAACGCGACCCGCCCCTTGATGTTGGCGGCGGCTTCGCTCGGCTCGGGGTAGTACCAGACCGCGTTCTCGTTCATGTCGCCGTTCACCATCAGGCTGTAGTAATACGCCTGCCCTTTCCAGTGGCAGCTGGTGCGGTGGTTGCTGAAGGTCACGTACTCGCGCTTCAGGCTCGCTTCGGGGAAATAGTGGTTGCCTTCAACCACCACGGTGTCGTCGCTTTCGGCCAGGGTCACGCCGTTCCATGTCGCTTTCATCGTTGCTCCTTGTGTCGATCCTCAATCATCCCGGATATCGCGCGGCGGCGCTGCGCAGGCGCTGGGCGATCATCAAAGTCAGGGTCTTGTCGCCGGTGACGATCACGCTGTCGCCGTGGCGCAGGATGTCCATCGCCAGCTCGGTCGGGTCGCTGTAGGGCACCTGCAGTTCGTAACGCCCGTCGGCCAGGAAGCGCGCTTTCTGCTGCGGGTGCCACTCTTCGTTGGCGACCCACTGCGCGGCTTCGGCGCTGAATACCAGCGTCGCCCACTTCACCTTCGCGCCACCGCCGCCGTAGATGCCGTAACCGGCGTCGAGCTCGGCTTCGAGTTCGCGCAGCGCCACGTTCTTCGCTTTCGCGTCCAGCAGCCCGGCCTCGCGGATCGCGTCGAGCGCGAAGCGGCGCAGGCCGTCGCTGGCGTGGCACCAGGCGTCGAGGTACCAGGTGTTGCGGTAGTTCACCAGGCGTTGCGGCGAGACCTCGCGCTCGCTGGTGCTGCGGTCGCTGCGCTTGAAGTAGCGCAGCTTCAGGCGGCGGCGCTGCAGCAGCGCGCTGCCGAGCAACTCGAAGTGTTTGCTCGGCACGCGCCGGCGCGCGGTGCCGATCACCTTCACGCGGCGCATCAGCTCGCGCGCCGTGCTCTCGTCGGTGCCGAGCATGCCCTGCAGCTTTTCCATCAGCGGCTGCAGGTGGCGGGCCAGCACGCCGTCGTCGTCGAGCCCGGCGAGCAGCTGGTGCATCGTCAGCATCGCGTGGATCTCGTTCTCGCTGAACCACAGGCCGGGCAGTTCGTGGCGGGCGGTGCTGGCGGCGCCGGCAGGCGCGGCGGCGAAACGGTAGCCGTTGCTGAAGGCGTCGTAGACGATCGGCGCGCTCAGGCGGTCGCGCAGGTACTGCAGGTCGCGCTTCAGCGTGGCGGGCGAGACGCCGAGCTCACCCTGCAGCGCGGCGAAGCTCACGCAGCCGCGGCCCTTGAGCAGCAGTTCGATCTTGTAGAAACGTTCGGTACGGTCCATCGGTTCCTGATTCCGTGACAGCGAGGTGGCTCACCAGGTGAGCCAGTGGCGCGGAGCATAACTTCTTTCGATTTGATCTTGCTGGCTCATCGTGTGAGCTACCCGGGCGGAACACTGGCTCCATCGCTGCAGCGTTTGCAGCGACTCCCCAGGAGCACCCCATGACCACGCTGAACTTCATCGATCTGCAAACCGGCTTCCCCCACCCGCACGCCAGCGTCACGGCGCACGAACACGTCGGCTTCGAGCTGGGCTGGGACTACGCGCACTACCGCGTGACGCCGCCCGCGCCCTATGGGCAAGAGCCTTCGCCGCTGCGCAACGGCCTGCTCGCCGGCCAGGCCGCGTTCGGCCAGCGCACCCTGGCCGCCACGCGGCATGTGCGCAAGTGGTTGCAGCTGCGGCTGCACGCCTGGCTGCGCGGGCGCAGCGTCGAGCTGGTGCAGGTGACACCCAACTACCTGCAGCAGATCGACGTGAGCCACTGCCCGATCACGCGGCTGGCGCTGTCCACCGCCACGCTGGGAGCCACCGACGCGTCGGTCGACCGCGTGCGCAACGACGCCGGTTATGCGGCCGGCAACCTGGCGGTGATGAGCACCAAGGCGAACCACGCGAAGGCGGCGCACGGGGTCAGCGATGCGCTGCGCTTCGTTCAGCAGGTCGAGGCAAAGAAGCTCCCCGGCCTCAACGGATTGACCGCTGAGCAGTGGGCCCGCACCGCCGTGCTCTGCAGCTTCGTCGAAGCGCTGCCACACGAAGAAGCCTGTGCCTTGCCCCTGCTGGTGCTGCCGCCGAACCGGCTGCGCCTGTTCAACCCGGTGCAAGCCTTGCAGGCTTTCGTGAGCCAGCAGTTGCTCAAGCCCGGCTGGAGCGGGCGTGTCAGCCGCTTCGAAGACCTGCTGCCGGGCAAGCCGTTGAAGCGCGACTTCAAGAGCTTTTTCATGGTGCTGCTGCCGCGTGTGATCGAGGCCGGCCTGTCGGGCGAAGGCCAGCACGCGCGCTGGGCCGTCGAAGACGCGTGGCGCTCGCCGCTGGTGCAGCAGCGCTGGCTGCGCTTCGCGAGCCAGCTCACGGCGCCGCAGTGCGAATCGCTGCTGGCGCGCGCCGCCGCACGCAAGCTCACCACGGCCGTCGTCGTGCCGCACAGCGAAGCCGGCGCCACCGACGGCTGGAACCTGGCGACGCGTGGTTACGTGCCGCACGCCGCGCACACGAGCCAGGTTCAGCAGCACGCGCAACGCCAGTTCGCCTGGTAGGGCCGTGTAAACCCGGGTCGGGTTTCCGGCGCTTGACGCCGCAATTGGACAGGCCAATCATCCACTGGCCTTACCAATTTAGCTCGCCCGCCGCCGCATGCCCGCCCCGACCCCGCTCGATTCCCGACGCCTCTACCGACAGATCGCCGACCAGCTCGGCCAGCTGATCGCGGGCGGCGCTTACCCGGTCGGCACGCGACTGCCGGCCGAACGCGAGCTGGCCCTGCAGTTCGGCGTGAGCCGGCCGTCGGTGCGCGAGGCGCTCATCGCGCTCGAGGTCGAAGGCGCGGTCGAAGTGCGCGGCGGCTCGGGCGTGTTCGTGTTGCCGGCTTCCAGCGCGCCGCGTCGCAGTGCGGTGCCGGCGCCGGGGCCGTTCGACGTGATCCGGGCGCGCTGGATCGTCGAGTCCGAAGCCGCTGCGCTCGCCGCCACCCACGCCACGCCGGCGCAACTGCAGCGCCTGCACGACGCGCTGAGCGACATGCGCAGTGCGCCCTCGCACAACGCCGCCGCGCTCGACGCCGACCACCGCTTCCACCTCGGCATCGCCGAAGCCAGCCACAACAGCGCGCTGGTGATGGTCACGCAGCAGTTGTGGGACGCGCGCCGCGGGCCGCTCTACATGCAGCTCGAATCGCACTTCGTCGGCGCGCAGATCTGGCGCGAAGCGGTCACCGAGCATGGCGAGATCCTGCAAGGCATCGCCTCGCGCGACGCGCGGGCCGCGCGCGCCGCGATGCGCAAGCACATGAAAAACGCCGAGGTGCGCTTCGCCTCGGGCTGGCGGCCACAGGGTTGAACCCGCACATCCCACCCGTTTCCGTTTCAACCCGCGACCCACCCCAGAAAGACCGTGATGATCAACCGACGCCTCCTCCTCTCGACCCTCGCCGCCGCCACCCTCGTCGGCACCGGCGCAGCGCGCGCTGCCGACTACCCGACCCACGCCATCGAGGTCATCGTGCCCTTCGGTGCCGGCGGCGGCACCGACGCGCTCGCACGCGCCTTCGCCGACAACGCCCGCAAGCACCTGGCGCAGCCCTTCGTCATCAACAACAAGCCCGGCGCCAGCGGCGTGATCGGCTGGAGCGACGTGGTCAACGCCAAGCCCGACGGCTACAAGCTCGCCCTGATGACCGTCGAGCTGACGATCCTGCCGCACCTGGGCCTGTCGAAGTTCGGCGTCGAGGAATTCACGCCGATCGCACGCCTGAACGCCGACCCGGCCGCCATCACGGTGAAGGGCGACGCGCCGTGGAACACGGTCGAAGAGTTCATCGCCGCGGCCAAGAAGCCGGGCGCCGAGATGAAGATGGGCAACTCCGGCAACGGCTCGATCTGGCACCTTGCCGCGGCCTCGGTCGAAGACAAGACCGGGGCGAAGTTCAGCCACATTCCCTACCAGGGCGCGGCGCCGGCCGTGTTGAGCCTGCTCGGCGGCCACATCGACGCAGTGGCCGTGAGCCCGGCCGAAGTGGCGCCACACCTGGCGAGCGGCAAGCTGAAGATGCTCGCCATCATGGCCGACCAGCGCCTGAAGGCCTTCGAGAAGGTGCCGACGCTGAAGGAGCGTGGCATCGACGTGAGCCTGGGCGCCTGGCGCGGCCTGGGTGCGCCGAAGAACACGCCGAAGGAGGTGATCGACGTGCTCAAGGCCGTGGTGCAGAAGACCATGAACGAGCCGCAGATGCGCGAGGCGATGGACAAGCTGGCGCTCGGTTACGCCTACGGTGACGAAGTGGCTTTCAAGGCGACGATGGCGCGCGACAACGACGGCTTCAAGGCGCTGATCCCGAAGCTCAACCTGAAGCCCTGAGCCTGCGGCGTTCGCGCGGTCATTTCACAAACAGGCAACGGAGACCAACATGAAACGCACCACCCTCAAGACCCTCGCCGCCGTGGCAACGCTGGCGTTGTGCAGCGGCTTCGCCAGCGCGCAGACCAAGCTCAAGTGGGCCCACGTCTACGAGGTCAGCGAGTCGTACCACAAGCAGGCCGTGTGGGCCGCCGAAGAGGTGAAGAAGCGCAGCGGCGGAAAGATCGTGATCGAGGTCTACCCGGCCTCGATGCTCGGCAAGGAAAGCGACATCAACCAGGGCCTGGGCCTGGGCACCGTCGACATCATCTACACCGGCATGGCCTTCGCGGGCCGTGCCTTCCCGCCGATGTCGATCGCTTCCGGCCCGTTCATCTTCCGCGACTTCGCGCACTGGCAGGCCTTCCGCAACGGCCCGGTGTTCAAGGAGCTGGCGGCCGGCTACGAAGGCAAGACGAACGGCAACCACATCGTCGGCTACACCTACTACGGCCAGCGCCACATGACGGCGAACAAGCAGGTGCTGAAGCCCGAAGACATGAAGGGCCTGAAGATCCGCGTGCCCGACGCGCCGCTGTTCCTGATGTTCCCGAAGGCGGTGGGTGCGAATGCCACACCGATCGCCTTCGCCGAGGTTTACCTCGCGTTGCAGAACGGCACCGTCGACGCGCAGGAGAACCCGCTGCCCACCATCGACGCGAAGAAGTTCTACGAGGTGCAGAAGTACATCATGCTGACCGGGCACATCACCGAGTCGCTGGTGACGATCGTGGCTGGCGGCGTGTGGGCCAAGCTGCCCGAGGCCGACCGGAAGATCGTCTCCGACGTGATGTGGGAAGCCTCGACCCGCTCGACCAACGACATCGTCGAAGCCGAAAACGCGCTCGTCACCGACTTCGCCAAGCGCGGCGTCTCGGTCGTCAAGGTCGACCGCGGCCCGTTCATCGCGGCGGTGCAGAAGGCCGTGACTTCGCCCGACGCGCCATGGCCGAAGGATCTGTACGACCGGGTGCAGGCCATCAAGTAAAAACCGAACCGGCGCACCCGCGCCGCCCCGGCGCGACCCCGCTGCCGCAGACGCTCCTGACACCACGTTGTCAGCAGCCCTGCGGCAGCATCGTCTTTGGGGGCTGTGCTGCGTTGCAGCACGTTGTTATATTTCCGGCCTCACCTGTCAGCCAGACCAAAGCCCGAGCGCTTACCCGCGCCGGCTCCGCCTTTTGACGGCGTGAGCACCCCACAAGCGTGAAACGGAAGTCATTCGTGATGAAGCCCAGGTTCCCCCTGCTGCGTGCCGCGTCGGTCGCCGCCAGCCTCGTCGCCCTCGGCGCCTGCAGCGCCGGCCCGGCCCCCGCGCCAGATGTGCTCACCCGAGCCGCCCCCGCCCAATGGCAGGCGCCGCTGCCACACAGCGGCCAGCTCAGCGAACTCAAGAACTGGTGGCAGCAGTTCAACGACCCGTTGCTGGTGCAGTTGATCGATGCGGCGCAGGCCGTGAGCCCGACGCTTGCTTCGGCCACCTCGCGCATCGAGCAGTCGCGCGCCACCCGCGTGGCCGCCGGCGCGGCGCTGCTGCCCACGCTCGATGCGAATGCGAGCGCGGTGCGCGGCAAGCAGGACTTCGTCAGTGGCATCGGCTCGACCGGCAGCGTCGGCCTGCAGGCGGCCTGGGAGCTCGACCTGTTCGGCGCCCGCCGCGCCGCACGCGACGCCGCGCAGGCACGGGTCGACGGTGCCGAAGCGGCGTGGGACGACGCGCGGGTGTCGGTCGCGGCCGAAGTCGCCACCACCTACACCAGCCTGCGCGCCTGCGAAGCGCAGGTCGAACAGACGCGCGCCGACAGCCTCTCGCGCAGCGAAACCGCGCGCCTGACGGGCCTGAGTGCGAAGGCCGGTTTCGAGGCCCCCGCCGGCGCCGCGCTCGCCCGCGCCAGCGCGGCGCAGGGCAACAGCCTGTTGACACAACGGCGCGCGCAGTGCGACGTGCTGGTCAAGGGCCTGGTGGCGCTCACCGGCATCGACGAGCCCGGCCTGCGCGGCCAGCTCGCGGCCGGCCAGTCGAAACTGCCGCAGCCGGCGAGGATCGTGATGGCCAGCGTGCCGGCGCAGGTGCTGGCGCAGCGGCCCGACCTGCTGAATGCCGAACGCGAGCTGCTCGCCGCGAGCGCCGACGTATCGCAGGCGCAAGCTCAAAGGTATCCGCGCATCGGGCTGAACGGCAGCATCAGCGCGGCCCGTTTCGAGTCGGGCGCCTTTTCGCAGAGCGGCACGTTGTGGTCGATCGGGCCGGTCACGGTCTCGTTGCCCTTGTTCGACGGCGGTGCACGCCGTGCCAACGTCGTCGCAGCGCAGGCGCGTTACGACGAAGCCGGCCTGCTGTACCGCGCCAAGCTGCGCACGGCGGTGCGCGAGGTCGAAGAAGCGCTGGTCGCCTTGCAGAGCACGGCCGACCGCGACGCTGACGCGCAGGTCGCGACCGAAGGTTTCGCCACCTCGTTCCGCGCCACCGAAGCGCGCTTCAAGGGCGGGTTGGCCAGCCTGTATGAACTCGAAGACGCGCGCCGCTCGGCGGTGCAGGCGCAGGCCGCGCTGATCGACCTGCAGCGCGAGCGCAGCACCGCGTGGATCTCGCTCTACCGCGCGCTCGGTGGCGGCTGGTCGAACACCGATACCCCGGTCGCCGCTGCGCCCGCGTCCATCAAATGAACACACTGCTCCACACCTTCACCAAGATGAAAACCAACCCCACCCTGCTCGTCGCCGCGCTCGTGGCCTGCACCGTGCTCGTGCTCGGCTTTGGCGGCATCGTCAACGCGGCCGACGACAAGAAGGCGGCCGCCTCGGCGCCCGCCAAGGCCGCGCTCACCGTCACCGTGACGCAGCCGACCTCGGCGGCGCTGCCGGTGCGCGTCGTCGCCAACGGCAACATCGCGGCCTGGCAGGAAGCGAGCGTCGGCACCGAAGCGAACGGCCTGCGCCTGGCCGATGTGCGCGTGAACGTCGGTGATGTCGTCAAGCGTGGCCAGGTGCTCGCCACTTTCGCGCCCGACACGCTGAACGCCGACGTGGCGCAGACCCGCGCCGCAGTCGCCGAAGCCGAAGCCACCTTGGCCGAAACTTCGGCTAACGCGCAGCGTGCGCGTGGCCTGCAAGCCACCGGCGCGTTGAGCGAATCGGTGATCAACCAGTACCTCACCGCCGAGCGCACCGCGCAGGCGCGCCTCGAAGCGCAGCGTTCGATGGCGCAGATGCAGCAACTGCGCCTCAAGCAGACCCAGGTGCTGGCGCCCGATGCGGGTGTGATCTCGGCGCGCAGCGCGACCGTCGGCGCGGTGCTGCCGGCCGGGCAGGAGCTTTTCCGCATGATCCGCCAGAGCCGGCTCGAATGGCGCGGCGAAGTGGCGGGCAGCGACATGGCCGCGCTCAAACCTGGCATGCCGGTGGTGGTGACGCCGGCGGGCGGCGCGGGCTTGAAGGGCACGGTGCGCATGGTGGCGCCGACGGTCGACCCGCAGACGCGCAACGGCATCGTCTATGTCGACCTGCCGAACACCGGCACGGCCCGAGCGGGCATGTTCGCGCGCGGCGAGTTCGAAGTCGGCAGCGGCTCGGGCCTGACGCTGCCGCAGAGCGCGGTGCTGTTGCGCGACGGCTTCAGCTACGTGCTGCGGGTCGGCACCGACTCGAAGGTGACGCAGGCCAAGGTCTCGGTCGGCCGGCGTGTCGGCGACCGCATCGAGATCACCGCCGGGCTCGACGCGAGCGCGCGTGTCGTCGCCTCGGGCGGCGGCTTCCTGGGCGACGGCGACACGGTGCGGGTGGTCGAAGCCGCGCCGGCGAAGGCGGTGGCTGCAGCGTCGGCGCCTGCGGCGAAGTGAGGGCGACACGATGAACGTTTCCGCCTGGTCGATCCGCAACCCGATTCCCGGGGTCCTCCTCTTCATCATGCTCACGCTGGTGGGCCTGATGGCGTTCAAGGCCATGAAGATCCAGAACTTCCCCGACATCGACCTGCCCACGGTCACGGTGTCGGCGTCGCTGCCGGGCGCCTCGCCGGCGCAGCTCGAGACCGAGGTCGCGCGCAAGCTCGAGAACTCGATCGCCACGCTGCAGGGCCTGAAGCACATCTACACCACGGTGCAGGACGGCAGCGCCATCGTCACCGCCGAATTCCGCCTCGAGAAGCCCACGCAGGAAGCGGTCGACGACGTCCGCGCCGCGGTGGCGCGCGTGCGCTCCGACCTGCCGGGCGACCTGCGCGACCCGGTCGTCACGAAGATGGAGCTGTCGGGCGCGCCGATCCTGACCTACACCGTCGCGTCGAGCCGCATGGACGACGAAGCGCTGAGCTGGTTCGTCGACAACACCGTCACCAAGAGCATGCTCAGCGTGCGCGGCGTGGGTGCTGTATCACGCGTGGGCGGTGTCACGCGTGAAGTGCGTGTCGAGCTCGACCCGGCCCGGCTGCAGGCGCTCAACGCCACGGCCGCCGACATCTCGCGCCAGCTGCGCCAGGTGCAGCAGGAAGCCTCGGGCGGCCGCACCGACGTGGGCGGCGCCGAACAATCGGTGCGCACGATCGCGACCGTGAAGTCGGCCGAGGAACTGGCGCGGCTCGAGGTCACGCTGAGCGACGGCCGGCGCATCCGGCTCGACCAGGTGGCGGTCGTCTCCGACACGGTCGCCGAAAAGCGCTCGGCCGCGCTCCTGAACGGCAAGCCGGTGGTCGGCTTCGAGATCACCCGCACCCGCGGCGCCGGCGAAACCGAGGTGGCGGCCGGTGTGCGCGCGCAGCTCGAAACACTGAAGGCGGCGCACCCCGAGATCACGGTCACCGAGGCCTTCAACTTCGTCGACCCGGTGCAGGAGAACTACGACGGCTCGATGATCCTGCTGTTCGAAGGCGCCGCGCTCGCGGTGCTGGTGGTGTGGCTGTTCCTGCGCGACTGGCGCGCCACGCTGGTGTCGGCGACGGCGCTGCCGCTCTCGATCATCCCGACCTTCGCGATCCTGTACCTGTTCGGCTTCACGCTCAACGGCGTGACGCTGCTGTCGCTCTCGCTCGTGGTCGGCATCCTGGTCGACGACGCCATCGTCGAGATCGAGAACATCATGCGCCACCTGCGCATGGGCAAGAGCCCGTTCGACGCGGCGATGCAGGCGGCCGACGAGATCGGCCTGGCGGTCATCGCCACCACCTTCACGCTGATCGCGGTGTTCCTGCCGACCGCGTTCATGAGCGGTGTGCCCGGCAAGTTCTTCGTGCAGTTCGGCTGGACGGCGGCGATCTCGGTCTTCATCTCGCTCGTGGTCGCGCGCTTGCTCACGCCGATGATGTCGGCCTACATCCTGAAGGTGCCGAAGAAGGAGCACAAGGAAGGGCGCTGGGTCGAGATCTACATGCGCTGGGTCAAGGCGGCGCTGAAGCACCGCATCTGGACCACGATCGCGGCGACAGTGTTCCTGGTCGGCTCGTTCGCGCTGGTGCCCTTCCTGCCCACCGGCTTCATCCCGCCCGACGACCTGTCGCAGACGCAGGTGCAGATTTCTCTGCCACCCGGCGCCACCTTCGAGCAGACCTTCGCTGCCGCCGAAGCCGCGCGCGTGCTGGTGCAGAAGAACGAGCACGTGAAACTGGTCTACACCGCGATCGGTGGCGGTAGCACCGGCGCCGACCCGTTCGCGCCGAGCGGCGCCGCCGAAGTGCGCAAGGCGACGCTGACGATCAACATGACACCACGCGACGAACGCAAGGGCCTGACCAAGCAGGCCATCGAGTCGCAGATTCGCGAAGCCGTGGAAGTGCTGCCCGGCGCGCGCGTGAAGGTCGGCTTCGGCGGGTCGGCAGAGAAGTACATCCTCGTGCTGGCCGGTGAAGACGGCACCGCGCTCGGCTTGCACGCGCGCGAAGTGGAGCGCGAGCTGCGCACCATTCCCGGCATCGGCAACGTCACGTCGACTTCGAGCCTGGTGCGGCCCGAGCTGATCGTGCGGCCCGACTTCGCGCGTGCCGCCGACCTCGGCGTGACGAGCGCGGCCATCGCCGACACGCTGCGCATCGCGACCGCCGGCGACTACGACCAGGCCTTGCCCAAGCTCAACCTGAGCCAGCGCCAGGTGCCGATCGTCGTGAAGCTGAAAGCCGATGCGCGCACCGACCTCGACCTGCTGTCGCGCCTGGCCGTGCCCGGCGCGCGCGGGCCGGTGATGCTCGGCAACGTGGCCACGCTCAGCATCGAAAGCGGCCCGGCGCAGATCGACCGCTACGACCGCCAACGCAACATCAACTTCGAGATCGAGCTGAACCAGCAGCCGCTCGGCGAAGTCGAAAAACAAGCACTCGCGCTGCCCAGCCTGCAGAAGCTGCCGCCCGGCGTGACGCAGACGACGGTGGGCGACGCTGAGGCGATGGGCGAACTCTTCGCCAGCTTCGGCCTGGCGATGCTGACCGGCGTGCTGTGCATCTACATCGTGCTGGTGCTGCTGTTCCACGACTTCGTGCAGCCGGTGACGATTCTCTCGGCGCTGGTGCTGTCGATTCCGGGCGCGTTCCTCGCGCTCTTCATCACGCACACGGCGCTGTCGATGCCGTCGATGATCGGCTTGATCATGCTGATGGGCATCGCGACCAAGAACTCGATCCTGCTGATCGAGTACGCGATCATGGCGCGGCGTGACATGGGCATGACGCGCATGGAAGCGCTGCTCGACGCCTGCCACAAACGCGCCCGGCCGATCGTGATGACGACCATCGCGATGGGCGCCGGCATGATGCCGATCGCGCTCGGCCTGGGCACCGACCCGAGCTTTCGCGCGCCGATGGCGATCGTGGTGATCGGCGGGCTGATCACCTCGACCTTCCTGAGCCTGCTCGTGATCCCGGTGCTGTTCACCTTCGTCGACGATGTGGTGCAGTGGATGCGCAGGATCACGCACCGCAAGGCGCCGGCCCATCCCGTGGCGCCCGTGGTCGAGGCGCCCTGACCCGGGTCAGCCGTCGTCCAGGATGACCCGGTAGCGCGCCGGTTCGGTGCCCGAGCCCTCGGTCCGCTCGAAGCGCCCGCCGTGCACGGCGGCGACTCGCTGCACCACCTCGTGGCCCAGGCCCATGCCGAGGTTGTGCCGCGGTGCGGTGTCACTGGCGCCCTGCGCGCCGACCGCACGGCCGTTGTCGCGCACTTCCAGCGCCGGCGGGTTCGCCGTCACGATCACCTGCACCGCGGTGCCGCGCGGCGTGTAGGCCAGCGCGTTGTCGATCAGGTTGCGCAGCGCCATCTCCAGCAGCACCGGGTGGCCGCGTGCCGGGCAGTGCTCGGGGGCATCGACCGACAGCTCGTGGCCGCTCTGCCAGGCCGGCTGGCCGTATTCGGCGGCCACGCCGCGTGCCAGATCGGCCAGATCGAGCGGCTGCCTCGTTTCGTCCAGCTCGGTCCGGCTCGCCCGCGCCAGCGCCAGCACGTGGGTCAGCACGGCGTTGGCGCGCGCCGCTTCGTGCTCGACCCGTGCCAGCGCCTCGCTGCGTTCCGCAGGGGTTAACGCGCCGCGCAGCGAGCTGGCGTGCAGGCCGAGCGAAGCCAGCGGTGTGCGCAACTCGTGCGCCACTTCGCTGGCAAGCTTGCGCTCGCGCGAGAGGGCCGCGGTGTAACGCTCGATCAGCAGGTGGATGGCCTGCACGATGTCCCTGAATTCTTCGTGCGGCGGTGCTTGCAGTGTGGTGTCGTGGTGGATGTCGAGCCGGTGCACCTGCTCGCTCAGGTCGAGCAACGGCCGCAACCCCTTGCGAATCGCCAGCACCAGCACCAGCGCCACGACCGGCAGCAGCCACAGCCCCGGCTCCGCGACCTGCTCTGCGATGTCGGCGGCCAGATCGTCACGCGCGTCCACGCTCAGCAAAACGGCCACCTTGCGTTCGCGGGCGGGCCCGTCCCAGCGCGAAAAGGCGCGCCAGCCCACGGCGGGCTGGCCCAGTCGCTGCGTGAAGAAACCTTCCTGAGGCGTGAAAGGCGGAGTTGGCGCTTCGCCGGTGCGCGACAGCACCCGGCCCTGGCCGTCCCACACCACGACGCTGAGCGAGCGCTGGTAGTCGTGAGCCCGCAGTTCGGGGCGACCGGCCGGCGCGCTGGTGCTGGGCCAGGGCCCCGGCACGAACTCGCCGATGCGCTGCGCCAGCAGCAGCGCGGCCACGCTCGCCAGGTGGCCGTCGGTCAGCTCGTCGGCCTCGTGCTCGCCGGTGCGGTAGCCGACCCAGACGAAGCTGGCCCACACCACCAGCAGTGCGCCTAGCGCCCAGCCGAGCAGGTGGCGAAACAGCGACGGCTGCAGGTTCACGGCGTGCCCTCCGGCGGTACGAAGTAGCCCACGCCGCGCAGCGTGTGGATCACGCCGTCGCCGAGCTTCTTGCGCAAGTGGTGCACGTGTACCTCGACCGCGTTGCTGTCGAGCAATTGGCCCCAACCGTAGACGCTGGTTTCGATCTGTTGACGCGACAGCACGCGGGGATGCACTTCCATCAGCGTGACCAGCACACCGAACTCGCGCACCGACAGCGCGACGGGCTGCCCGCCGCGGCGCACGGTGCGGGCGGCAGGGTCGATCTCGAGGTCGCCCCAGCACAACAGCGCCTGGGCGCGCCCGGCAAAACGCCGGCGCAGCGCGCGCATGCGGGCGGCCAGCTCGCCGACGTCGAAGGGTTTGGTCACGTAGTCGTCGGCGCCGGTGTCCAGGCCGGCGATGCGCGAGGCGACCTCGTCGCGCGCCGTCATGATCATGACCGGCGTGGCCGCATCGGGCAGCGCGCCGGGCGGCGCCGCGCGCAGGCGTTGCAGCACCTGCAGGCCGTCGCCGTCGGCCAAGCCCAGGTCGAGAAGCACCATCTCGAAGGGCTCGGCACACAAGGCGGCCCAGGCCGCCGACACGCTCGGCGCGATGTCCACTGCCCAACCTTCCTGACCCAGCGCCAACCCCAAGCCGTGGGCAATGCCCTCGTCGTCTTCCACTGCCAATACCCGCATGCGGCTCATTGTGCCCCCGTTAATGCGGCCTTAAGCGGCCCCGCCGAGACTGCGCCTGATGACCTCTACCCGTGCCCGTTTCGGGTGGATCGCGCTGACTTCGTTGCTCGTTTTGCTGGCCTGGGATGCCTCTGGTCTGGACATGGCGCTCGCCCGCTGGGCGGGTGGGCCGGGTGGGTTTCCGCTGCGCGACCACTGGTTGCTGACGCGCGTGCTGCACGATGGCGCCAAGACAATGGCCTGGGTGTTCACGCTCGTGCTGTGCCTCGGCGTGGTCTGGCCGCTGGGGCCGTTTCAGCGCCTGCCGTTCTCGCGCCGCCTGCAACTGCCGGTCACCGCGTTGCTGGCCAGCGCCGTGATTTCAGCGCTGAAGGGCGCGAACTCCACCAGCTGCCCCTGGGAAATGGCGGCGTTCGGCGGCGTGGCTCAGCACCTGTCGCACTGGAGCGGCTGGTTCATGCCCGACGGCGGCAGCGGGCGCTGTTTCCCGGCCGGGCATGCGACGAGCGGGTTCGCCTTCGTGGGCGGCTTCTTCGCCCTGCGCCGCCACCTGCCGCGTCTGGCCGTGGTCTGGCTGCTCGGCGCACTCGTGGCCGGATTGCTGCTCGGCCTGGTGCAGCAACTGCGTGGCGCCCATTTCATGAGCCACACGCTCTGGACCGCGTGGATCTGCTGGATGGTCGGCTGGCTGGCCGACCCGCTGTTCGCGCGCGAGGCGACGCGACAAGTGCAGTCGACCTGAGATGCCGGGCTGCCCGCTGCGGCGGGTAGGGCTTGCGTCACCTCTATGATTCGGCCTGCGCCGCGTGGCGCCGCCGCTCCCTGACCTGGTGGACTGAGCCCGCCGCACCCATGCCGCTTTCGCTCGTCTGCCCACTCGCCTTCTTGCTGATCCAGGGCGCCTTGTTGCTGCTGCTGCCGGCGATCTCCAGCCCCGCCGCCTACGTCGCGATGGTTGCCGCGCCGCTGCTCGCCGCAGCCGCAGTTGCACTGCGTGGCCGTGCCGACGCGTCGGCGGCGCGCCCCGGCTGGTATGCGCTCGCGGCGTCGCTGGTGATCTGGGCGCTCGGCGCGTTCGGCAACCTGTGGCAGGAGTGGGTCGTCGGCCACAGCAACGAGATGTACCGCGGCAGCACGCTCGCGTTCAACCTGGCGGCCGTGCCCATTCTCTTCGTGCTGGCGGGCGAGTGGCGCACCTCGAGCCGGCTGCTGGTGCGGCTGGTCGATGCGCTGATGGCGTCGGCGCTCGGTTACGCCTTCTTCCTCTACACCTGGGCCACGCTGACCGCGCGCGGGGCCCCCGACGACGCCGGCGTGCTCGCGATGATCTGGCTGCAGGACGTGCAGAACATCTACCTCGCCGTGGCGTCGCTGGTGCGCTGGGCGGCGGCCAACCACCGCGCAGAGCGCGACCTGTTCCGGGCGATCTGTGCTTACGCGTGGGTCTATGCCGGGCTGATCTTCTTCAACAACCACTTCATCGCCGGCGACCCGGCCTCGGGCCCGGAACACAGCTCCATCATCACGATCGCGTTTGCCGTGCTCGGCGGCCTGGCGCTGGCCGCGCCGCTGGCCGGCATGACGCGCCGGCCGCGGCCGAGGCTGGTGCGCATCGTGCGCAGCGCCAGCCCGATCCTGCTGGCCGGCGCACTGCTGATCGTTTCGCTGTTCATGATCCGGCTCGACTACACGGTCGGCGCGGCCGGTGTGCTGATCGCGGTGCTGGGCTACGGCGTGCGCAGCACCGCCACGCAGGTGCGCCACATCGAGCGCCGCGAGAGCCTGCGGCAGGAACGCTCGGAGCTGCAGAACATCGCCTGGACCGACGCGCTCACCGGCGTGGCGAACCGCCACTTTCTGGACCGGGCGCTGCGCCGGGCGATGGGCCAGCCCTTGTCGGTATTGATGATCGACATCGACCACTTCAAGCGGCTCAACGACCACGCCGGCCACCTGGCCGGCGACGCCTGCCTGCGTGATGTGGCGGCTGCGTTGCAGCGTACCCTGGTGCGCCCCGGCGACGTGCTCGCCCGTTACGGCGGCGAAGAGTTCATCGTGCTGCTGCACGACGTGGACGCGGCCGGTGCGCTGGTGGTGGCCGAACGCCTGCGCGACGCGGTCGAGAACTTGCAGATCCAGAACCTCGACAGCCCGCTCGGCCGGGTCACGGTCAGCATCGGTGCGGCCAGCGCCGCGCCGCACTACGCCGGCGGCGCGGCCGGGCTGATCGAAGCGGCCGACAGCGCGCTCTACGAAGCCAAGCGCGCCGGGCGCAACCAGGTCAGCGGCTTGCTCGTGGCGTCGGCGTGAGGGCAGCGCGCCTCACCGTGCCCGGAGCGTCAGGCGCACGGTGCGGCCGCCGGACGTGTTGTCCTCGACCGACCGGATCGAGGTTTCGGTGAAGTGCTCCGAGGTGTGCACGGTGATCACGAAAGACTCGACCGTTTGATCCTTGCTCAAGCGCACCTCGGCGAGCAGCCCGTCGCCCTGCCAGGTCAGGTTGCCCAATTGGCCGCCCTTGGGCAGCAGGCGCAGGAACGCCTGGGTGTGGCTTTTGAGCAGCGCCGCTTTGGCCGCGCGCTCCTCGACGACGCGCTGCTCCTCGAGGATCGAGGCCTGCGTTTTCGGCTTCGCGACGTGAAGGCTGATCGACACGTCCGAGCCCGCGCCCGGCTTCTTGTCCACTGATTCGATCCGGCCTTGCACGTCTGCGCCCGACAGCAAGGTCTCTTCCAGTTCGATCCGGCCGATCGCCTGAACGGTGGCGAACTGCACCAGCACGTCGCCGCTGGCCATCGGCTTGACCGAGACCACGCGGGAGCCGGGCGGCAGCCGTTTCGTCAGCTTTCGCACGGCCCCGCCCTGGGCTGTGTCCGGGTCGCCCGCCGCCGCCACGGCCTCGGCCTGCTTCTCGGGCGTGTTCAGCGTCCAGAGCACCCATTCGTTGCGGGTCTTCTGGCTGAACGGCAAGGGCAGGACCTTGCAGAAGTCGCCACACCAGACCGCCATGCCTCTCGTGCCCGAGCGGTCCTTGCGCACGACCAGATCGCCGGCCAGGTTCTTGCGCAGGTTGATGCTGCTGGCGACGTGCGGCTCGTCACGTTCGGCCCACCGGCGGAACGGCGCGAACGGCGCAGGCGAACGCATTTGCAGCCAGCCGTCCTCGCACGCATAGCTCTCGCGGCCTTTGATCGCCGAGCGCGTGGCGTCCGGGCCGGCCGCGGGCTCGCCGCGGAGCGCGATGCCCAGCACGCCGGCAGCGTCGCGCGACAGCTCGATGCTGTCACCGCGCGCGGCCACGCCGAGCAGGGTGGCCAGCACGTCGTCGTCGGTCGGCTGAAACGTTCCGGAAACGTCGGGGCACTGGCCTTTGGCCACCGGCGCCAGGGCCGGCCAGTTTGCCGGCAAGGGCGTGCCGCAGTCGCCGAGCAGGCACTCCGCGAGCGTGCCCGAGTCGGTGCCCGCCGGGCGCATCGCGGAATGGCCCAGCCACACGAGCAGCAGCACCGGTGCGAACCAGAAGGCCGACTTGCGCACGCGTGACAGCAGGCCCGGCGACTGCGATGCCGCATCGGCCGCGTAGACCCGCCCGGCCGCCGCGCTGAGCCGCGCCACGGTGGTGTCGGGCCGGTGCAGCACCGGCGCACGCAGCTTCGCTTCGACGGCGTCGAGCAAGGGCCCGAGCTCGCGCAGCGACGGCACCAGCACCGGGTGGCGGCAGCCTCGGCACTCGGTCTGCACCGTCGGGTCGAGCGACTGGCCGCAGCCGCGGCAAGACCAGGCTATCAGCGGCGCCGGCGTCGCCGAGGCGCGGCCGGCCGATTCTTCTTCCTGCAGCGCCGAAGCCAGGCGCGGCATGTCGATCACGACGGCCGGGCTCCGGCAATAGCCGCAGTGGTCTGCGCCGCCTTCGAGGCCGGCGCCGCAGTGCAGGCATTCGAGCGGGCGCCCTTCGGCGGCCAGCGTCGCCCGCTCCCGTTCCAGCAGCGGCCGGAACAGACCCCGGTTGGCGAGCAGCATGCCGTGGTTCTGCAACTGGCCGAGGCAGCCGGGGCACTGCTGGGCCGCGAAACGACCGTAGCGGTTGGCGTTGCGCAGCGGCGCCAGCGGCAGCTTGCAGGGCTCGCAGCGCATCGAGCCCGCGGCCGCAAATCCCGGTGGTGTCGGCGGCAACGCCGCCAGCCGGCGCAGCAGCAGCGTCCAGCCCAGCCCGGAGAGGCGCACCGATTCCAGCGCGTCGAACCAGATCGCCCGGCACGGCCGGCACAGGTCGAGATCGACGCTGCGGCGGTCGCGGCCCAGCAGCGCCAGGCGCGTCATCGGCTCGCGGCATTGTGGGCAGGCGCGGCGCCGGTCGGTCGGCAGGGCGGTCGTGTCGATGGCGTGAGGCGGGTGGCTGCAGGTGCGACAAATTGTGGCCGTGTTGTTTCAGCCGGCGTGGCAACGCGCGGTCGGGAACTGTGAAAACCGCCCGGCTCGGCGCGCCGGCGTGCAGGGCGCGTGGCGCTACGCCGCGTGCAGTTCCCGAAGCGCCTGGCGGGCCTGCTGCGTCTTGCCGCCGTAGCCCCAATCGGTGGCCGGGACGTCGCGCACGATCACGTAGCTCGCTGCTTCGAGCGCCGACCCCGGCGCGAGCTGGCCCTGCAGTTCGGCGAACGCCGCTTCGATGAACGCAGCCTTCTGGGCAGGCGTGTTGCTGCCTGCGGTGACGCTGATCTCCAGCAACGCCGTGGGCCGCTGCACGGCCCGGGCGCCGATGAACCAGCGCGCTGGCAGCAGCTCTTCGATCAGCACGGCGGTGACTTCGGCGCGTTTGCCGAGCGTGGCCGCGGTGATGGCGGTCAGCGCGCTGGCGAGCGCCTGGTCGCGTTCGCGGTCGTGCGGCGCGGCGATCTTGAGCGTCAGCGTGGGCATGCGGAAGCCTCCGTGGTGACGCGAACCGGCGGCCTGGGTGCGCCGCGCCGCAACGTATGCCCCGCGCTCCGAAGGCCTGCGGCGAGCCGGGCCCAGAACGCGTTGATCGCCTCCGCGCGCAACACCAGCGCCTGGGCCTTGGCGGCGTCGAGCAGGGTCGCGTACGCCTGAGGCGACAGTGGTTCGTTGAAGTGGCCGGTGTTCATCGTGAAGCCCTCGTTGGTACGGTGAGGGGACTCTAGGCAAGCGCGTGCAAGCCGGAAACGGCACGCCGCACAAAATCGTTTTGCGCCCCGCGCAAGACGGCCGCCCTACCATCGCGGCCATGAACGACCTCGCCTTCGACGACCTGAAACTGTTCGCGCGCGTGGCCGCGCTCGGCACGCTCTCGGCGGTGGCGCGCGAGCGCGACGTGCCGGTGAGCCAGGTGTCGCGCGCACTCGCCCGCATCGAAAAGACCTGCGGCGCACGCCTGATCCACCGCTCGACGCATGCGCTGGCGCTCACGCCGGAAGGCCAGACCTTTCTCGGCTACTGCCAGCGCCTGACCGGCACGCTCGAAGAACTGCAAGGCGAGTTCGCGACCCAGGCCGGCGAAGCGAGCGGGCTGGTGCGCGTGGCGGCCAGCACCGTGATCGCGCAATACCTGCTGCTGCCGAGCCTGGCCGGTCTGAGCGAGCGTCACCCCCAACTGCGGGTGGAGCTCGAAGTGAGCGACCGGCTCGTCGACATGGCGCGTGACGGCATCGACATCGCGATCCGCACCTCGGCCACGCTGCCTGACACGATGGTGGCGCGCCAGATCGGCGGTCTCGGTCGTGCGTTGTATGCCGCGCCCGGCTACCTGGCGCGTGCCGGCGTGCCGACACATCCCGACCAATTGCACCGGCACCGGCTCGTCACCAACAGCGCGGCGACGCACCTGAACCACTGGCCGTTCGTGGTCGACGGCGCCGCGTGCGTGCTGGCCGCCGACGGTTTCTGGCGCGCCAACGACACCGGGCTGGCCGCCAGCATGGTGCTGCAAGGCCTGGGCATCGGCCGGCTCGCCACGATGGTGGCCGAGCCGCTGGTGCAGCAGCGGCGGCTCGTGCCGGTGCTGCCGGAGTTTGTGGACCCGCAGCCCGTGCCCGTCTACGCGGTGATCGCCAGCACCCGGCAGCGCCTGCCCAAGATCAGGGCCTGCATCGAGCACTGGGCCGACTGGTTCAGCCGGGCGCAGGCCCCGGGAGCGTGACGCGGATCAGATCGAATAACCCAGCAGCATCGCCACACCGGCTTCGCGGTTCGGGCGCGTGAAGCTGTCGCGCGTCAGCCGGCCCATCTTGATGGTCAGCGCGTCGGTCGCGAACCACTTGCCGTAGACCGCGTTGATCTCGCCGCTGGAATAGAGCCGGGCCAGGCTGCGGTCGACCGCGGCCTGCAGCGCGGTGTCGCCCTTGCGCATCATCACCGCATAGGGTTCGACCGACAGCGCCAGCGCGCTCACGCCCAGCGTGTCGAGCGCCTTGTCGTTGGCCGCCAGGCCGATCAGCAGCGAGTCGTCCTGCGGGAAGGCGCGAACCTTGCCGTCCTTCAGCGCCTTGTAGGCCTCGGTGTTGCTGCCGTAGGACTCGAGCTTGGCCTGCAGTTCGCCGCCTTCGAGCTGCCGGAAGAGCTTCTCGGAGGTCGTGCCCTTGCTCAGCGCGATGTTGAGGCCCTTCAGGTCCTTCAGTGAATCGACCTGCAGGTCTTTCGGCGTCAGCACGCGCATCGCCGCGACGAAGAAGGTGTAGCTGAAGTCGACCTTCTCCTGGCGCGCCCGGGTGTTGGTGGTCGACCCGCACTCGAGATCGATCTCGCCGCTCAGCAGCTTCGGGATGCGCTCCGGGCCGCTGACCAGCTTGTACTGGACCTTGAGCTCGCCGAGCTTCAGTTCCTTCTTGATCTCTTCGACCGCGTTCAGGCACAGGTCGACCGAATAACCGACCGGCTGCTTCTGCTCGTTCAGGTACGAAAACGGCCGCGCCGCTTCGCGCACACCGAGCACGATGGTCTTGCTGGCGCGGATCTTGGCCATCGTGTCGCTGGTGGCCTGCGCAGACGCGGCGCCGCCGAAGGCCAGGAGGACGAGCGAGGCGAGTGCGCGCAGCGCCGGGGCGGGAAAGGAAGGCATGGGAAGGGGCTCGGCAAAAAGCCGGCAGTATAGGGTTTGCCCCTAGACCCTTCCGGGCTATCCGCGCACCGTCTCCGGCAGCTCGATCTTGACCTCCAGCACCTCGAGGTTGTCCTGGCGCTCCAGGTGGACCTTGATGTCCTCCGGCTTGATCGACACGTACTTCGAGATCACCGCGACCAGCTCGCGCTGCAAGGCCGGCAGGTAGTCGGGCCGGCTCCCGCCACGCCCGCTGCGCTCGTGCGCGAGGATGATCTGCAGCCGCTCCTTGGCGACGTTGGCGGTCTTCTTCTTTTCACCGAGCAGAAAGGAAAACAGGGACATTGCGCTCACCTCCCGCCACCGAATACACGTTTCAGGAAACCTGGGCGCGTGGCCTCGGTGAAGCGCATCGGCCGGGGCTCGCCGAGAAAGCGCCGGATCACGTCCTTGTAGGCCTCCGACACGTCGGAGCCTTTCTGGTGGATCGCCGGCACACCCTGGTTCGAGGCATCGAGCACCGTGTCGGACTCGGGGATCACGCCGATCAGCTCGATGCGCAGAATGTCCTTGATGTCTTCGATCGACAGCATCTGCCCGCCCTGCACCCGGTTCGGGTTGTAGCGGGTGATCAGCAGGTGTTCCTTGATCGCCTCCTTGCCGTCGATCGCGCGCTTGGTCTTCGAGGCCAGCATGCCGAGGATGCGGTCGGAGTCGCGCACCGAAGAGACTTCGGGGTTCGTGACCACCAGCGCTTCGTCGGCGAAGTGCATCGCCATCAGCGCGCCGGTCTCGATGCCGGCCGGCGAGTCGCAGACGATGTATTCGAAGCCCATGTCAGCGAGGTCGTTCAGGACCTTCTCGACGCCGTCTCGGGTGAGCGCGTCCTTGTCGCGGGTCTGCGAGGCGGCCAGAACGAACAGGTTGTCGCACTGCTTGTCCTTGATCAGGGCCTGGTTCAGGTTCGCTTCGCCCTGGATCACGTTGATCAGGTCGTACACCACGCGGCGTTCACAACCCATGATGAGGTCGAGGTTGCGCAGGCCGACATCGAAGTCGATCACGGCCGTCTTGTGGCCGCGCAGCGCCAGGCCCGAGGCAAAGCTGGCGCTGGTCGTGGTCTTGCCCACGCCACCCTTGCCGGAAGTCACCACAACGATTCTTGCCATTGGTACCAGGTCCTTTCGAAGACAGGTCGGGTTCAGTGCGAATTCAGAATTTCAGGGCCTCGACGACGAGGCTCTCGCCGTCGAGCCACACCTGCGCCGTCTTGCCCAGCACGGCGGCGGGCAGTTCGGTCTCGGTGGTGCGGTAGATGCCGGCGATGGACAGCAATTGCGCTTCCATGCAGGTCGTGAAGATGCGCGCCGAGGTGTTGCCGAGCGCGCCGGCCAGGGCACGGCCGCGCAGCGGCGCGTAGACATGGATGTTGCCGTCGGCGATCACCTCGGCACCGAAGCTCACCACCGCGAGCACGATCAGATCGCCGCCCTTCGCATAGACCCGCTGGCCCGAGCGCAGTGGTTTGTCGACGATGAGCGCGGTGTGCGGTGCGGCCGGGGTTTCGACGGCGACCGGCACCGCTTCCGCCAGCACGGCAGCCGGCGCCGGCGGGCTGGCCTGCGCTGTGCCGTGGGCTTCGGTCAGGCCGGCCGCGAGCGCCGCCTCCATCTGCGCGGCGCTGCCCGCCTTCGCGGCGATCGGCTGCATCTTGTAGCTCCGCAGCAGCGTGACCAGGGCGTCGAAGTCGATCGCCTCGTCGGCCTCGCGCAGCAGCGAAAGGTCGATGGCCACCGGGTCCTGGTCGAACAGTTCCGGTGCGTCGGCGAAACGTGCCTCGAGCGCGAGGGCCAGCACTTCGAGATCGGTGGTCTTGAGCTGCACCGCCACCAGCGTGAGCGCGGCGCTTTTCAGCTCGAAGATCGGGGACGTGTTCGTTTGTCGGGCAACGACCATGGGCAGCACGCAACGGCAAAGGCGGCGAGTGTAGCGGCTGCACAGGAGGCGCCCGGCTGCCCAACGGCCCGCGCCGATTCGCGTTTTGGCCGTTGGGCCCGAAAGGTGGCGCGTGTGCTGCCAGAATCGGCGCATCGAACACCCCGCCCGAAGGAGCAGCACATGACACACCGGCTCGCAGAATCACCCGACACTCCCGCCGCCAAGGGCGACAAGGCCAACCGGCTCGAAGAACAACTTGTCTTCAAGTCGCGCTACGTGCTGATCTTCGGCGAGATCGACGACAAGCTGGCGCGCGCCACCTGCCAGCGCCTGATCGCGCTCTCGGAAGAGTCGGACGCGCCGATCACCGTGACGATCTCGTCGCCCGGCGGCCACGTGGAATCGGGCGACGCCATCCACGACATGATCCGCTTCGTGCGCGCGCCGGTCACGGCGCTGGGCACCGGCTGGGTCGCGAGTGCAGGTGCGCACATCTTCCTCGCGGTGCCGAAAGAGCGCCGCCTGTGCCTGCCGAACACCCGCTTCATGATCCACCAGCCAGCCGGTGGCGCGGGAGGCCAGGCGACCGATATCGCGATCCAGGCCAAGGAAATCCTGCGCACCCGCGAGCGCATCGCCAAGGTGGTGGCGCGCGAGACCGGCAAGCCGCTCGCGACCGTGATGCTCGACATGGAGCGTGACTACTGGATGAATGCCGAAGAGGCCGTGAAGTACGGCATCGTCTCGCGCATCGTCGAGCGCCAGCAAGACCTGGCGTAGTTCGCAGGCGCGCATGCATGCGTGACGCCGCGCTCGCCCGCATCCGGCTGCGCCACCTGCAGTGTTTTCTCGCGGTGGCGCAGTTCGGCAACCTGCGGCGCGCCGCGCAGGCCTTGTCGATCACGCAGCCGGCGGTCACCAAGACCGTCAACGAGCTCGAAGCGCTGCTGGCCAAACCGCTGTTCGTGCGCGGCCGCCATGGCGCCACGCTCACGGCCGAGGGCGAAGCCTTCATGCGCCATGCCGGCGAGAGTGTCAACGCGCTCGGCTCGGCCGTCGACAGCGTATTGCGCGAGCCCGATGCCGCACCGCTTCGCATCGGCGTGTTGCCCACGGTCGCGCCGTCGTTCCTGCCCGGTGTGCTGCACGCCTTCGCCGCGCGCTGGCCGCTGGTGGCGGTGCGTGTGGCGACCGGGCGCAACACCGAGCTGATCGCACAGTTGCGCGCCCGCGAGCTCGACGCCGTGATCGGCCGGCTCTCCGACCCCGAGCTGATGGCCGGGCTGAGCTTCGAGTCGCTCTACACCGAGCCGATGATGATCGTGCTGCGGCCAGGGCATGCGCTGGCGCTCGACGGCAAGGCCAGAACGCGTGGCACCAAGGTGGCGCCAGCGCTGACGGCGATCGGCGCCTACCCGCTGGTCCTGCCGGTGGCCGGCACGCTGATCCGGCAGGTAGCCGACGGTTTTCTCAGCCGCCACGGCATCAGGGCGCAGGCCGGGCTGGTCGAAACGCTCGACACCTCGCTGGCGCGCAGCCTCGTGCTGCAAGGCGATAACCTGTGGTTCACGCCGGCCGGCGCGGTGCTGCCCGACCTCGCCTCGGGCGCCTTGCGTCAGCTCGGTGTCGCGCTGACGCCCGAAGAGCCGGTCGGCCTGATCCTGCGCACCGAGCCGGGAGCGAGCGCCACGGTGTTGACGTTTGTCAGCGCGGTACGGGCCCAGGCCGCGGCCGGGCGCACGCCGCGAAAGCGCCAGGTTCGATAACCTCCGGTGATCGAACCCGCGACGACAAATCAATTGTCGGGCGCGACCCGGCGTTCTACAGTGGCGCTCACAACAGCACCGGAGACACCCATGGGAAGAGCGCCTGCGCCCGACGCCGAATACATGATGCGCGACACCACGTCGCACCCCCCGGCGCTCGCGCCCACCTACAAGACCAGCGTGTTGCGCAGCCCGCGGCTGGCGCTGATCTCGCTGCAGAACTCGCTCTCTGAAGTGACGGCGCCGGTGTTCCGTGCCGACGAGCTGGGGCCGCTCGACCACGACCTGATCATGAACGCCTCGAAAGGCGGCCTGCCGGTCGGCGAGCGCATCGTCGTGCACGGTTATGTGCAAGACCAGCTCGGCCGCCCGGTGAAGAACGCGCTGGTCGAAGTCTGGCAAGCCAACGCCAGCGGCCGCTACCGCCACAAGAAAGACCAGTACATCGGCGCGCTCGACCCGAACTTCGGCGGCTGCGGGCGTGTGCTCACGGATGAAAACGGCTACTACGCCTACCGCACGATCCGCCCCGGCCCCTACCCGTGGCGCAACCGCGTCAACGACTGGCGACCGGCGCACATCCACTACGCGATCTCGGGCGACGGCTGGGCCCAGCGCCTGATCACGCAGATGTACTTTGAGGGCGACCCGCTGATCAAGACCTGCCCGATCGTGCGCATCATCGGCGACGAAGAGCAGATCCGCGGCCTGATCGCCTTGCAGGACACGAGCGCCTTCGTGCAGCTCGACAGCCGCGCCTACCGCTTCGACATCGTGCTGCGCGGCCAGCGCGCCACGCTGTTCGAGAACGCCGTGCAAGGAGCCGCGAAATGAGTCAGCAGCAAATGAAACCGCTGATGCGCGAAACCGCGTCGCAGACCGCCGGCCCTTACGTGCACATCGGCCTGGCGCCGCAGCAGGCCGGTTTCGAGATCTTCGAGAACAACTTCGGCAGCGTGCTCACGAACGCGCAGACGAAGGGCGAGCGCATCCGCATCGAAGGCCGCGTGACCGACGGCATCGGCACCGTGCTCAAGGACGCGCTGCTCGAGATCTGGCAGGCCAACGCCGAAGGCAAGTACGCCCACCCCGGCGACCGCCAGCCCGGCAAAGCGGTCGACCCGAACTTCCGCGGCTGGGGCCGCAGCTGCACCGATTTCGACAGCGGCATCTACAGCTTCGACACCATCAAGCCCGGCGTGGTGACCGGCCGCAACGGTCGTTTCATGGCGCCGCACATCAACGTGTGGGTCGTGGCGCGTGGCATCAACCTCGGGCTGAACACGCGCATGTACTTCAGCGACGAAGCCGAGGCGAATGCCAAGGACGCGGTCCTGAACATCATCGAGTGGGAAGCGCGCCGCAAGACGCTGGTCGCGCAGCGCGAGGTGAAGGACGGCGTCGTCACCTACCGCTTCGACATCCGGCTGCAGGGCGAGGGCGAAACGGTGTTCTTCGACATCTGAGCGCGCCATGAAAAAGGGGCCCGAAGGCCCCTTTCGATTGTTGGCGGCCGCCCGGGTTCAGGGGCAGGGCGCCGAGTTCGCCACGGTGGCCGGGCGCAACGCTGCGGTCGTGCCACTTTCGTCCGGCCCGAGCGTGTTGCGCGTGAACGTGCAGCCGTAGGTCGCGGCGGCCACGGTCGCGGGGGTGACCACGTCATCACCGGTGGGCTTGATGCCGTCGCGTTCCCACTTGATCATGTCGTCGAAGGCTTCGACCTGCTCGGCGGTGGTGAAGTCGCAATGGCTCACACCGCGGATCGCGCGCTGAACCAGCCAGGTGCCGTTGCCTTTGGCGTTGGTGCGGGTCCTGTAGGTCTGCTCCATGCTGAACGGCACGAACAGGTCACCCAGCGTGTGGATCGAAACCACCGGGATCTTGAACTCGCCGTTGATCTTCGGGATCCAGCGCAGGCCGTCGCGGCGCAGGCGGTTGGCGTCGGCCGCGGGGCTGATCTTCAGCACCGAAGCGTTCAGCGCGGTGGTGCCGGCCGTGTCACCGTTGATGGTGTACGTGTAGGCGGTGGTGTCGAGCACGTTCTTGTTCAGTATGCCGGTCACCGTGCCGTCGGAACCGAAGGTACCGTAGGCGGAAGGGAAGCTGCCGCCGAACGCGATGCCCAGATCGAACATCGGGCGCGGGCCGCCGGTGATGTTCTGCACCACCGAGAGGTACTTCGCGCCCTGTGCCGTGGGCACCGACGGGAAGGTCGTGAACAGCGTGCTGGTCACCAGCGCGGCGATGTCGGCGAACTTGTCGGTCGGGTAGGCCGGCAGCCCGGCCAGCGCCTGGGCGGTGACCTGCATCGCGGCGAACTGGTTGAACAGTTCGGTGTCGCCGACCACGCCGCACATCGGCACGGCGCCGGCGTACTTCACCTTGTGCACCGCAGTGGCGGCGGCTTCGTCTTCGATGGCCGCGGCCGTGATGTGGCCTCCCATCGAGTGGCCGGTGATGTAGGTCTTGGTCGGTGCGGCGAGCGTGCGCCCGTTCGCGGCGGCGATCTTGGTGAACTCCAGCGCCAGCGCGTTGGTGTCTTCGACCCCGGCGCGCACGTCGTAGTAGTTCTTCGCGTAGCTCGACGCGGCCCAGGCATAGCCGTTCTGGACCAGGTAACGCCGGATCGACGGGTTCTGCACGCCCACCAGGTTGCCGGTGCCGGCATAACCGTGGGCGTACATCACGAGCTTGCCGTTCCAGTTCGGCGGCACCTCGACCCGGTATGAGGCGCCACCCAGCACGCCGGCCCAACGGCTGGTGGTGCTCATGTCGGTCACGTCGCCGGCGGCAGCCGCCATGGCGGTGAAGGTGGTCGCGGTCGGGGCGGCGGGGGTGAAGGTGCGCGTGTCCTGGGCGCGGGTCTCTTCGGGGGCCGGCGGGTCGTCGCTGCCGCCGCAGGCCACCAGGAACGCCGTGCTGGCGAGTGCGAGCGCGGTCAGGCGCAGGGGTTTGTGGTACTTCATGGTCATGTCTCCAATGGGTTGGTCGGCGGCGCTCTGTGGCGCATCTGTCCCTCGTGCGAACGCGAGAATAGTCTTCATGGTCGGGGCAATGCGATGGGAGCTACCCTTGGAACATGTCGCGTCCGGGACATCGGCTGAAACCGCGCTGTAACGGCGCCTCGTCGCTTGGGCGCGAGAATGCGACCAGGGAGTGCACGCATGGAGGGTGTGACGCACTGCACCAAAACCACATGGGACAGACCCGATGCAACCCGTCATCAGCAGCCTGCTCGACACCGACCTGTACAAGTTCACGATGTGGCAGACCATGCTGCACCGCCATCCGCAGACACAGGCCGAATACACCTTCGTGTGCCGCAACGAGCCGGCCTACCCGCTGGCCGATTTGCTGGCCGAAGTGAACCAGCAACTCGACCACCTGTGCGGACTGCGGTTCGGCAAGGAAGATCTGGCTTATCTGGGCGGCCTGCGCTTCATCCGCTCCGACTTCGTCGACTTTCTGCGCATCTTCCAGTTCCAGCGCGAGTTCATCAGCGCCAGCGTCGTGGACGGCAAGCTCGAGATCGTCGCCAACGGCCCGCAGGTGCACGTGATGGCGTTCGAGATCTACGTGCTGGCGATCGTCAACGAGCTGTACTTCCGCCGCTTCGACCAGACTGCCGCCTTCCAGGAGGGGCGCAAGCGGCTGGTCGCGAAGATCGAGCACTTGCGCGAGTTCGAGAAAGAGCCCAAGCGCCGCCACCCGTTCGAGTTTTTCGACTTCGGTGTGCGCCGGCGCTTTTCGGGCGACTGGCAGCGCGAGGTGGTGGCCACCTTCAAGCGCGAGGTGCCGCAGTTCTTCAAGGGCTGCTCCAACGTGCTCTACGCGCGCGACCTCGACCTGGTGCCGATCGGCACGATGGCGCACGAGTATCTGCAGACCTACCAGACGCTCGGCGTGCGGCTGCGCGACTTCCAGCGTGCCGCGCTCGAAGACTGGGTGCAGGAGTACCGCGGCGACCTGGGCACGGCGCTGACCGACGTGGTCGGCATGGACGCCTTCCTCGGCGACTTCGACCTCTACTTCGCCAAGCTCTTCGACGGCCTGCGCCACGATTCCGGCGACCCGGTGGTCTGGGGCGAAAAGGCGCTGGCGCACTACGCCAAACTGCGCGTCGACGCGCAGACCAAGCGCCTCGTGTTTTCCGACGGGCTCGACTTCGACAAGTCGATCGCGCTGTACCGCCACTTCGCCGACCGCACCCAGACCGGCTTCGGCATCGGCACGAACCTGACCAACGACATGGGCCTGCGCACGCTGCACATCGTGATGAAGCTGACCCACGCGAATCGCCAGCCGGTCGCCAAGCTGTCGGACAGCCCGGGCAAGCTGCTGTGCGACGACGAGACCTTTCTGGCCTACCTGCGCCAGGTGTTCAAGGTCGCGAGCTGACGCCGATGCGGGTCGTCGTCACCGGCGCATCGGGGTTCATCGGCTCGCACCTCACCGCAGCATTGCTGGCGAAGGGCACGCTGGCCGGGCGCGACGGCGTGCAACGCCCGATCCGCGAGATCGTCGCGATCGACGCGATGCCACCGCGCCTTGAATTCGCCGCCGATGCGCGCGTGCGCGGCGTGATCGGCGACGCCTCCGACGCGCCGGTTGTCGAGCGCCTGCTGCAGGGCGGCGCACACAGCGTGTTTGCGCTCGGCGCCACGCTCACGGCCGACGCCGAAGCGCACTTCGCGCACGGCATGGAAGTGAACCTGCACGGCATGCTGCGCCTGCTCGAGGCATGCCGGCTGCAGGCCGATGCGCCGCGCTTCGTCTTCACCAGTTCGATCGCCGCCTTCGGTGGCCCGCTGCCCGAAACGGTGAACGACGACCAGCCGCTCACGCCGCAAACGTCTTACGGCACACAGAAGGCGGTCAACGAACTGCTGATCAACGACTACTCGCGCCGCGGCCACATCGACGGCCGCACGCTGCGCCTGCCGATCGTGCTGGTGCGGCCGGGCGCGCCGGGCACGTCGGTCTCCGACCGCGTAGCCGGCATCATTCGCGAGCCCTTGCGTGGCCACGACATGGTGTGCCCGCTGCGGCCCGACACGCTGATCCCGATCGCCTCGGCGCGTGCCATCGCCCGCGCGCTCGTGCAGGTGCACGACCTGCCGGCCTTGGCCTTCGGTCACACGCGTTCGATGAACCTGCCGTCGCTGAGCGTTCGCGTCAGCGAGCTCGTGGACGCGGTCGAAAGCCTCGCGCAGCGACGTGCCTGGGCGCGGCCACTCGGGCGCATCACCTGGCAACACGATGCTGCGATGCAGGCCATCGTCAGCGCGTGGCCGCAGCGCTTCGCTTCGGCGCGGGCCGAGGCGCTGGGCGTGCGTGGCGACTTGTCGGTCGACGAGATCATCGGCCATTTCATCGACGACCACCTCGACACGCCCGCATGAACGAGGCTGCTCCGAACACCCCCGAGCGTGTCTGCATCATCGGTGCCGGCTCGTCGGGGCTGGTCACCGCGAAGGCCCTGTTGGCGCGTGGCATTGGTTTCGACGTGTTCGAGAAGGGCTCGGACCTGGGTGGCATGTGGCGCTACGAGAACGACAACGGCGTGTCGTCGGCCTACCGCAGCCTGCACATCGACACCAGCCGCAAGAGCCTGCAGTACCCCGACTTCCCGATCCCCGAGGACATGCCCGACTTCCTGTCGCACGCGCAGGTGCTGGGTTACCTCGAAGCGTATGCAGCGCACTTCAGGCTGCGCGAGCACATCCGCTTTCGAACCGAGGTCACGCAGGTCGCGCCCGCCGAGGGTGGCGGCTGGACCGTGACGCTCAAAGCCGGTGAAGTGCGCCACTACCGCGCCGTGATCGTCGCCAACGGCCACCTGTGGGCGCCTCGAATGGCGAGCTTCCCGGGCAGCTTCGACGGCGAGCAGATGCACTCGCACCACTACCGCAGCGCCACGCCGTTCGAAGACAAGAACGTGCTCGTGATCGGCATTGGCAACTCGGCGGTCGACATCGCCGTCGACCTGGCGCGGCAGGCGAAGAGCGTGCTGCTCTCGACCCGGCGTGGCGCGTGGGTGATGCCCAAATACATCATGGGCATTCCCACCGACCGCTGGGGCGCGTTCATCGCGCGCCATTTCAAGCTGCCCACGCCGTGGACGCGCCGCATCATGGGCCGGCTGATGTACCTCGCGGTCGGCAACCAGGAACGTTACGGCGTGCCCAAGCCCGCGAATCCGATCTGGCGCGAGCACGCCTGCGTCAGCCAGGACCTGCTGCCGTATGTGGGCCACGGCTGGATCCGCATCAAGCCGAACGTGAAAGAACTGCGTGGCCGGGAGGTGCTGTTCGACGACGGCACCCGCGCGAGCGTGGACACGATCATCCACGCCACCGGCTACAAGACCACATTCCCGTTCATCGACACGAACGTGTTCGAAGTGAAAGACAACGAAGTGGCGCTGTACCGCCGCATGGTCGCGGCCGACCGGCCGGGCCTGTATTTCCTGGGGCTGGTGCAGCCGATCGGGCCGACGATTCCGCTGGTGGAGATTCAAGGCCGCTGGATTGCCGGGGTGCTGGCCGGCGCGGTGAAGCTGCCGGGGAGTGCGGCCATGCAGGCCGAGATCGCCGAGCACCGCCACAAGCTGCAGGCGCGCTACGTGAACTCGGCGCGCTACACGCTCGAGGTCGACTTCCGCGAACACGCGCGCGAGTTGCTGCAGGACCTGGCCGGGCGCTGAGCCGGCCGCGCGCTTCAGTTCACTTTCACCGGCGCGGCCGCGGCAAGCACTTGCTGGCGCTGCACTTCGCGGCGCTTCATCGCGAGGTATTCGTCACGCTCCATCTCGTGCAACTGCAACGGGTAGCGCTCGGTCGCTGCGAACCAGTCGCGCAGGCGCTTCTCGGCCTGCTCGGCCGGTGGCGCCGCCAGCGCGCCGAGGTAGGCTTCGACCGCCAGGTAATAGCGCATCGTGTTGCGCTCGGCCACGCCGCGCAGGCCGCCCACGTACACGGGCTGGCCGCTGTCGCCCTGGCCGGTGACGCTGAAGCCGACCTTGTCGCGTGCCAGTGTCGACAGGTAGCCCTGCAATGCGACGCGCGCCGCGATGCCGTAGGAATACGAGTACGAGAGATGGATGAAGCTGCGCTTCGCATCGAGCGGCGTGATCTCGACCGCGAGCCGGTAGTCGCGCGTGCCGAGCGGGCCGCTGTCGGCCGCCATGCTCACGCGCAGGTAGTCGGGGTTCGCAGCCGGCACGCTGTAGCGGAACGCGACCTTGTGGCCGTCGGCCAGCGGCTGGTCGAACTTGCGGCCGACGACGAGCGTGATCACCTCGTTCGGTGTCGCTCCGGCCGCGCCGCAGTGTTTCACGTTGAGGTGCAGGATCAGCAGTTCGCACCAGTGCGCCGTGCCCTGCAGCGCCGGCGCGACCACCGCGAACGGCTGCTCGACGACCGCGTAGACATCGCCTTTGAGGCTGGCGTCGCCCTGCGTGGAATCAAGTACCAGCGGGCGCTTGAACGGGCTGGTGTCGAGCCGTTCGCGCAACTGCGTGTGCACGGCGCGCAGCGCGCCGGCGTCCTGCGGGAACGCTGGTGACGTGCACAGCGCGGCCAGCAGCACGCACGCGAGCACCGAGGCGAGTGGGCGCAGGATCGTGTTCACAGCCAGTACTGCCACAAACGCCCGAACATCTCTTTCACGCGCAGGTCGAGCGTGCGGCGTTCCCACTCTTCCAGCGTGATCTGCTGCGACTGCGCCACGTCTTCGTCGAAGGCCTTGCGCATGCGCTGGCCGAACTCGGCGCCGAGCACGACGGCGTTGAGCTCCTGGTTGTGCAGGAAGCTGCGCCAGTCGAGGTTGGTCGAGCCGACCGTCGACCACACGCCGTCGATCAATGCGGTCTTGGCGTGCAGCAGCGCATTCTTGCGCTCGTAGATCTTGATGCCGCCCTGCAGCAGCTCGCTGTAGTGCGAGCGCCCGGCGTGGAACACGAGCGCCGAGTCGGTGCGCGCGGGCAGGATCAGCTTCACGTCGACACCGCGCGCCACCGCGTCTTTCAGCGACGCCACGAGTTGCGGGTCGGGCACGAAGTAGGCGTTGGTCAGCAGCACCTCGCGCTCGGCGGAGTTGATGGCCGAGATCAGCGTGGCGTAAATCAGGCTGTAGGCATCGTCGGGCGAGCTGCCGATGGCGTGCACCACCTCGTTGCCGACCGGCGGCAGCGCCGGGAAAAACGCGCGCGGCGCGAGCGTTTCGCCCTTCTGCTTGTTCCAGGTTTCGATGAACAGCTTCTGCAACTCGGCCACCGCCGGGCCTTCGATCTGCAGGTGCGTGTCGCGCCAGGGTTGTTTGCTGGCAGCGCCGGCCGACTTGCGGCGCACCGACGAGCCACTCGAATACACACTGCTGATGTTGATGCCGCCGAGCAGCGCCACCTTGCCGTCGACGATCAGCAGCTTGCGGTGGTCACGCTGGTTCACGTCCCAGCCGGCCTTGGCGGTCAGCGGGTTGACGGGGTTGAACTCGAGCACCTTCACGCCCGCGTCGACCAGCGGCTGGAAGAATTCTTCCGGCGTGCCGATGGTGCCCACGCTGTCGTAGATCAGGTTGACCTGCACACCCTGGCGCTGCTTGGCGATCAGGGCGCCGGCGAACTGCCTGCCCACCTCGTCGTCTTCGAGGATGTAGGTTTCCATGTTGATGTGGTCACGCGCCGCGCCGATGGCGGCGAACATCGCGGCGTAGGTGGCCGGCCCGTCCTGCAGCAGCGTGACCTTGTTGCCGGTGAGCAGCGGGCTGTCGGAGATGGCTTGCTCCAGCGCCAGGTGGCGGTCGAGCACCTCGGTGTCCTTGCCGGCGCTGCGCAGGCCTTCGAGCACCTGCTTGCTGCGCGCTGCCGAAAGCGGGCCGCGTGCGGTTTCGAGGCGCGCGGCCGGCGCGGCGCGCGCCATGTCGGGCACGATGCGCGGCAACGATCCGCAAGCGCTGAGCAGCAGCGCCATGATCGAAAGGGCCAGGCTGGCGCCGCGGTGCATCGACACGGTCATGGGCGCGGGTTGGTCGTGGTGAGTTTGGTGCGGCAGGCGGCCCGGGCCGCGTTGCCGGTCTCGGCTTCGCAGCGTGCCGAAGCGTCGTCGATCCCGCCGGCCGCGGCCGAGGCCGAGCCGATGCGGCGCTGGGCGCGCGGCTCGGGCGCCAGCGCAGGAACCGGCTTCTTGCCGAGCGGGATGCTGATCTGCGGTTTGACCGGATCCACCGGCCGCAGGTCGCCCGGTGGCGACGCGCTTTCGCGCAATTCGGTCGGGCTCAGCGGTCGTGGCACAGGTTTGCCTGGCGTGGGCGCTGACGCGCTTGGCAGCGGCGGTGCGGTGGCGGTTTGCGCGACCGCAGAAATCAGCCACGCGGCGAGCGTCAGCGCGGCCGCGAGCGGCAAGGTCTTCATGGCGGGTCCCCTGGGGCCGAGCAGCGTGTGCTGCGAGTGGCCTGAGCTTGGGCCCGCCCGCCGCCGCGCGCTGTAGGACGACTCGCCTTCAGCGCATCGGCCTGCGCCGATACCGCCGCCGCGCTACAGCGTGCGGATCAGCACCTTGCGGAAGCGGATCGTACCGCCGGCCGACTGCAGCGCGAGCGGGCCGCTGCGGTACTTGGTGTCGCGCACGTCCACGGTCTGCTGGCCGTTGAACACCACCACCAGCCGGTCGCCACGCGCCGTGATTTCGAACGTGTTCCAGCGGTCCGCGGCCTTCGGCCCGGGTTGGGCCACCTTGGCCGTGTCGACGATCGCGGCGGTGCCGTAGGTCGGGTCGGGGCGCTTGTCGAAGATGTTCACTTCGTAGGAGTTGTCGGAGCCGACCTTGTTGCGGTCTTGGCAACGAATGAAGATGCCGCTGTTGGCGGTTTCGTCGGCCCAGAATTCGGCGCGGATCTCGAAGTCGGTGTACGAATCCTTCGACACCAGGTAACCGAGCTTGCCGTTCTTGCCCTGCAGCGTGCCGTCGACGAAGCTCCATTCGCCAGCGCCGAGCGGCGACCAGCCGTCGAGGCTGGGGTTGCGCGAAGCGTCGAGCAGCGTGACCCAGCCGTTGCCTTGCGCGGTGGCGGCACAGCCGGCAAGGCCCGCGGCGAGGGCCCCCGCTGCGCTGGCGAGAACAGTTCTGCGATCGATCATGGTCGGGTTCCCTTTCGGTGCGGGCGAAGCGATGAGGAGTGCGACTATCCCAGCCGTGCCGGCAGGCGGTCAATGGCGGTTTTCGCGATGACGCCGGTGGCGGCCCGGCTGCGACCTGCGGGCGCCCTGCGCGGCTCAGCCCGCCTCGGGCTCGATCTGCAGCGCCTCGAGAAAGCGCGACACCATGTTGTAGGCCGCCACCGTGGCGGTCAGCTCGACCACTTCACGGTCGCTGAAATGGGTGCGCACGGCGTCGAACACGGCCTGGGGCACCTGAACCTGAAGCGTCATCGCCTGGGCATAGGCCAGCACGTCGCGCTCGCGCGGGCTGAAGTGCTGCGAGCCTTGCCAGTCGGCCAGCGCATCCAGTTGTTGTTGTGGCACGCCTTCGGCCAGCGCCACCGGCGCGTGTTGCAGGAACTCGTAGGGCGCGCGGTTCAACACCGCGACCAGCAGGATCACGAGCTCGCGCAAGGCGCCGTCGAGAACCCCGCCGGTGCGGATCGCGCCGAGGTAGGTGTTCCAGCCGCGCGCCAGCGGCGCGCTGTGCAACAACTGGCGGTCCAGATTCAGCAGCGTGCCGCCGCGGCGCGCCTGCACGGCGCTGACGAGTTCGGCGTCGGCGCCGGGCGTGTGGGCATCGACAAACGGCAAACGGGCCATCGGAATTCCTTGTGCGAATGAGGGTCGGCGCGTGCAGCGTGAGTTCAGTCGACGACGGTGCCCGACTCCTTGACCACGCGCCCCAGGCGCACCGACTCGGTCAGGATCAGGCTGCCGAATTGTTCGGGTGTGCCGCCGATGACGGGCGAGCCGATCTCTTCCCAGCGCTTTTTCACCGCCGGCTCGGCGAAGATCGCGTTCAGCGTTTCATTGAGCTTCTTGACGATCGGCGCCGGCGTGCCCGCAGCGACCGCAATGCCGTGCCAGGCGCTGAAGTCGATCGGCAGGCCGAGTTCGGCCATCGTGGGAACTTGCGGCAGCACCGGGCTGCGCTTGGCGCTCGTCACCGCCAGGGCGACCAGCTTGCCGGCCTTGATGTGCTCGATCGAACTGGCGACGATGTCGAACATCACCGGCACCTGGCCGCCGAGCACGTCGTTCAGCGCCGGGCCTGCGCCCTTGTACGGCACGTGCTGCATCTTCACGCCGGCCTGCTTGTTGAAGATCTCGCCGGCCAGGTGCTGCGGCGTGCCGTTGCCGGCCGACGCGAAGTTGTAGGCGGTCGGCCGGGCCTTCAGCGCGGCCGTGAACTCCTTCAGCGTGCGGCTCGGGAAGCTCGGGTGCACCTCCAGCACCAGCGGAAAGGCCGAGATCTGAATCACCGGCGCCAGGTCGCGAATCGGGTTGTACGGCAGGGCTGTGTAGAGCGACGGGTTGACCGCCATCGGGCCGCTCGCCGCGAGCAGCAGCGTGTGGCCGTCGGGCGCCGACTTGGCCACGCCGTCGGTGCCGACGTTGCCGCCCGCGCCGGCACGGTTTTCGATCACCACCGGCACGCCCAGGCGCTGCTGCAGGCCGGGGGCGAGGATGCGCGCCATCAGGTCGGTCGGGCCGCCGGGCGGGTAGGGCACCACGAACTTGATCGGCTTGCCGGGTGTGGGATAAGGCTCGGCAGCGCGTCCGGCCAGGGGGGCGCACAAGGCAGCGAGCAGCAGGCAGGCAAGCAGGGAACGGCGTGGCATCGAAGGCTCCGAAGCGGCAGGTGCGCACGATGGCAACCGCCGGAATGCGGGCGAAACAGCCCGGTGATTCGATTGTCGCCGAGCGGCCCGAAGACGGTCAGGCCACGCTTTGAGACGGGCTGCCGCCGGGCGTGTGCCCGCGCGTTCGCATGAAAAGAAACAGTGCGATCGACAGGTTCAGCAAATTCCAGCCGATGCCGTTGATGAAGGCCGCGTGGTACGAGCCGGTCAGGTCGAAGACCTTGCCCGACATCCAGCCGCCGAGCGCCATGCCGAACAGCGTGGCCATGATCACGGTGCCGACACGCGCGCCGGCTTCGGCCGGCGGAAAGTGCTCGCGCACGATGATCGCGTAGCTCGGCACGATGCCACCCTGGAACAGGCCGAACAGCGCCGAGATCACGTAGAGCGACACCAGCCCGTCGAAAGGCAGGAACAGCAGCAGCGCCAGGCCTTGCAGCACCGAGCCGAGCAGGAGTGTGCGCAGCCCGCCGATGCGGTCGCAGATCAGGCCCGAGACGAGCCGGCTGACGATGCCGCAGGCCAGCATCAAAGACAGCATCTCGGCGCCGCGCGCCGCGCCGAAGCCGAGGTCGCTGCAGTAGGCCACGATGTGCACCTGCGGCATCGCCATCGCCACGCAGCAGGCCACGCCGGCCACGCACAACAACAGCTGCGCCTGGTTCAGGCTCAGGCCGAAGGGCTGGGTCGACGGCACCACGCTCCCGGCCCGTGCCGCCGGCGAAGCGCCCGCCGCGGTTGGCGGGCGCGGCCGCATCATCAGCGCGAGCAGGGGCATCGTCGCCATGCAGAAGATGCCCAGCCCGATGTAGGTGTGGCGCCAGCCGGCGGTCTCGACGAAGTGCTGCACGATCGGTGGCCACACCGCGCCGGCCAGGTAGTTGCCACTGGCGCAGATCGCGACCGCGATGCCGCGCCGGCGAACGAACCACAACGAGGTGTCGGCCACCAGCGGCGCGAAGGTGGCGGCGCTGCCGAGTGCACCGAGCAACACGCCGTGCACGAGCGCAAAACCGAGCAGGCTGCCCGACAGGCCTGCGGCAATGAAGCCGGTGCCCAGGCCGAGCGAGCCCACGAGCACGACCGGCATCACGCCGAAGCGGTCGGCCGCCTTGCCCATCGCGATGCCGCCCAGGCCGAAGCCGACCATCAGCAGCGTGTAGGGCAAGGAGGCATCGGCACGCGCCACGCCGAACTCGGCCTGCACGGCGGGCAACACCACCGACACGACGTACATGACGCCGCTGCCGATCGTCATCAGCGCGAGCGTGGTCAGCAGGCGGGTCCAGGCGTAGCGGGAATCGGGTTCGTGGGTGTGGGGCATCGGTCGATTGTGGTGCGCGGGGGGCGGCGCGCAACCGGGGCTGCCCTGAGATCAGTGCGCCCCGACCACCACCGGCACTTCCGTCGCCGGCGGCGTGTTGCGGCTGCGGCCGCAGCGCACCAGGCCGTCGATCATCACCATGCCGACGCCGGGAATGTCGCCGAGCTGAACGCTTTCGAGCAGCGTGCGGCCGGCGCTGTGCTGGGCCCGGTCCATGAAGACGAAATCGGCGTCGCGGCCGACCTCGATCAGCCCGCAGTTCAGCTTGCGGATGCGCGCGGTGTTGCCGGTGGCGAAGCAGAACACCAGCTCGGCCGGGATGTTGGCCAGGCTCGACAGCAGCGCGATCATCCGCAGGATGCCGAGCGGCTGCACGCCCGAGCCGGCGGGCCCGTCGGTGCCCAGGATCACGCGGTGCGGGCACTTGAGCTGCAGCGCGGCCTGGGCCGCGGCGATGGCGACGCGCTCGTTGCCGTTGTGCACGATCTCGATCGCGCGGCTGCTCTTCTCGCACAGCTCGCACACGTGCGCTTCGGGCAGCGAGGTGTGGCCGCCGTTGATGTGGCCGATGATGTCGGCGTCGGCCTCGAGCACCACGTCCTTGTCGATCAGGCCCGAGCCGGGGATCGACGGGCCGCCGGTGTGAATGGTGCTCTGGATGCCGTGTTTGCGCGCCCACTTCACCATCGTCGCGGCCTCGGTACCGCCCTTCACCGAACCCAGGCCGATCTCGCCGAGCAGGCCAACGCCGGCTTCGGCGAGTTCCTTGAAGTCGCTCTCGACCATGCCTTTTTCGATGACCGGCGCGCCGGCCAGCACCTTCACGCCGCCGGGGCGGAAGTTGTCGAAGGCACGCTGCGCGGTGATGGCCAACGCCTTCAGGCCGACGATGTCTTTCGGGCGGCCGGGCAGGTGCACTTCGCCGGCCGAGATCATCGTGGTCACGCCGCCGTTCATCGTCGACTCGATCCAGCCGAGCTGGTTCTGGCGCGGCGTCCAGTCGCCGAAGACCGGGTGCACGTGGCTGTCGATCAGGCCGGGTGCGACGCATGTCTGGCGCGCGTCGATCACGGTGGTGGCTTCGCCGATGTCGCAGTCGGCCTCCTTGCCGACGGCGGTGATCAGACCGTCGTGGATGACGATGGTGTTCGCCTCGAGGATGGGCTGGTCGATGTCGCCCGACAGCAGCAGCCCGATGTTGCGGATCACCACCTTGCCTGATTTGCCACCCGCTGCTGCGTCTGCCATGTGCACCCCGATTTTGATTCAGTGAATGCTACATGCGCGCCGGTACCCGATCAACGGGCTACGTCACGACACACTGCCGATTTCACGGCGCCTATGATTTGCCGATGTCGACGCTTCAATCATTGCAAGACACCCTCGGCCGGGCCGGGCGCAGCGGTGCCCACTGGTCGGTGGGGTGGTGGCACGTGGTCAAGGTCGGTGCGCTGATTCTTGTGCTCGCGCTGTCGCCGTCGACCTACACCTCGGCCAACCGCGCCGCGCTCGCGCGCCATGTGTACTTGGGCACCGCGCCGATCCTGCCCTGGTTCGCGCTGCTCTCGGCGCTGACGAGCCTGGTCTTGATCCGCATCGTGATCGTCACGGCGTTGAGCTACGGCCTGTCGCAGTACGCGCTCGAGATGATGGTGCGGGTGCTGGTGCTGGAACTGATTCCGTTGACGGCGGCGCTGTTCGTCGCGCTGCGCACCACCGTGCCGAGTGGGGCCGAGCTGGTCCGCATGCACGCGCGGGGCGACTTCGCGCCGCTGCAGCGCGCCGGGCTCGACCCGCTGCGCCACGAGCTGCTGCCGCGGGTGGTGGCCGGTGTGTTCTCGGTGTTGATGCTGGCCACGGTGAGCTGCGTGATCGCGATGCTGCTGGCCTACCTCGCGGTCTACGGCTTCACGCTCGGTGCGTTCGGCGGCTTCACCCGCACGCTCGGCCACATCTTCAACCCGTCGGTCGCATTGATCTTCGCGCTGAAGACCTTCTTCTTCAGCCTGGCCGTGTCTTTGATCCCGGTCGCGGCCTTCCTGCGCGGCGCCCAGGCTGCGCCCACGCGGTCGACGGCCGAGCTCGAAAGCCTGGTGCGCCTGTTCGCGGCGGTCTTGCTGATCGAAGCGGTGTCGCTGATGGGCAACTACTATTGACCTTGCCGATGGACGAGCCGATTCCCCCACCCCCGCTGCCCGAGCCGCCCGCGCCCGCAACGCCGCCACACCTCGAGGCCAAGGCCACGCTGCTGCTGGTCGCGCTGCTGCTGATGGTCGGCGCGGCCGCGCTCTACCTGAGCTATGCGCGCGGTGCCTTCGAGGCCACGCAGACCCTGGTGCTGGTCGCCGACGATTCCGAAGGTGTGAGCGTGGGCATGGACATCACCTTCGCCGGCTTCCCTGTGGGCCGCGTGCGCCGCACCGAACTCGCCGCCGACGGCAACGTGCACATCCTCGTCGACGTGCCGGTGAAAGACGCACGCTGGCTGCGCACGACGAGCGTCTTCACGCTGGTGCGCAGCCTCGTCGGTGGCACCAACATCCGCGCCTACTCGGGCGTGCTGACCGACCCGCCGCTGCCCGACGGCGCGGTGCGCAACGTGCTGCGTGGTGATGCCACGGCCGAAGTGCCGCGCCTGCTCGCCGACGCACGCCAGCTGCTGCAGAACCTGAACGCGATCAGCGCCGAAGGCTCGGCCGTGAACGAGAGCTTGGCGAACCTCAAGACCTTCACCGAAAAACTCAACGCCCCCGGCGGCGCGATGGGCGCGCTGCTCGGCGGCGAAACGCAGGCGGCGAAGATCCAGACCGCGCTGGACCGCACCAACACGCTGCTGGCCCGGCTCGACGGGCTGGCGGCCAAGGCCGACACCCAGGTCTTCGGCAACGACGGCCTGATGCGCGACGCCCGCGCCACCGTGCAGCAGCTCAACGCGATGCTGCTCGACGCCCGCGCCAGCCTGCAGAAGGTCGACGCGGTGCTCGCCGAAGCCAAGGCGGTGGGCGCGAACGTGAACGCCGCCACCACCGACCTCGGCGCGCTGCGTGCCGACGTGGAAACGAGCCTGCGCAACGTCGACGGCCTGATCAACGAGCTGAACCGCAAGTGGCCGTTCAAGCGCGACACGGAGCTCAAACTGCCATGATGAAGCCCCCGACCGCGGCGTACCGCAGTCACCCCCCGGGGGGGTGCTCAGGCCGCTTGGGAGCGGCCCGGCGCTGGCCTGAGCCGCGCTTGGCGGCGGTGCTGCTGCTCACCGCTCTGGCCGCATGTTCATCGAACCCGCCCGCGCCCGACTGGCAGATGAACGCAAAGGCGGCGAGTGAACGTTCGACTGCGGCCTACCTCACGGGCAACGCACGAATCGACACCACCGAACTGGCACGCGCCCGCGCCGAGGTCGCGCGCACCGGCCGCGCCGACCTGCTCGCGCGCGTCGAACTGGCGCACTGCGCGGCGCAGGTCGCGAGTCTGGTGTTCGAGCCGTGCAGCGCGTTCGAGCCGCTGCGGGCGCAGGTGTCGGACGTCGAACGCGCCTACGCCGACCGCCTCGCCGGCCGGCCCGCCGTGCCCGAGCCGGCGGCGCTGCAAGGCATCGCCGACCCGCTCTCGCGCCTGGTGGCCGCGGGCGTGCTGTTCCGCACCGAGCGCGCCGATCCGCAGGTGGTCCAGGTCGCGGTCGACACGGCGTCGGCGCAGGGCTGGCGCCGGCCGCTGCTGGCCTGGCTGAACGTGGCGCTGCGCCGCGCCGAAGCGGGTGGTGCCGGCGCAGAAAGCCAGGCCCTGCGCCAGCGCATCGCCATCGTGCTGGGCGGCGCGCCGGCGCCCTGAGGCCCGCGCCCGCCCGCGGGGCGGGTTAACGGGCATGGAACCGGCTGTTTGCCAATGGCAAATTGCAGCACGTTGTAGCAGGGCTCAAGCTGCATGCCACACAAGAAGATCCAGGAGACGACATGACGACCCGACCCTCGCCCCAGAGCGCGGTGCCGAAGCGCAGCCTCATCGGCCTCACGTTCAGCCTGCTGGCAACCGGCGCGCTTGCCCAAGCCTACCCGGCCAAGCCGATCACGCTGGTCGTGCCGTTCGCCGCCGGCGGGCCGACCGACGTGGTGGCGCGCACGCTGGGCGCCACGATGGCCAAGACCCTCGGCCAGACCATCGTGATCGAGAACAAGCTCGGCGCCGGCGGCACGCTGGCCGCAGGTCACGTGATGAAGGCGCCGGCCGACGGCTACACCTTCCTCATCCACCACAACGGCATGGCGACCGCGACCGCGCTGTACCGCAAGCTCGCCTACAACCCGATGGCCGATTTCGAGTACGTCGGCCAGGTGGTCGACGTGCCGATGACCTTGCTCGGCAAGAAGGGCCTCGCGCCCAGGACCACGGCCGAGCTGATCGCGCACGTCAAGGCCAACGGCCGCAACATGAACCTCGCGCATGCCGGCCTGGGCGCGGTCTCGCAGTTGTGCGGCATGCTGTTTCAGCAGGCCATCGGCGTCGAGATCCCGAGCGTGCCGTACCAGGGCACGGCGCCGGCGCTGAACGCGCTGCTCGGCGGGCAGGTCGACATACTTTGCGACCAGACCACGCAGACCCTGCAGCACATCAAGGCCGGCACGGTGCAGCTCTATGGCGTGACCACGCTCGAGCGCATCGCCAGCCTGCCGGCCGCGCCGACGCTGAGCGAAGGCGGGCTGAAGGGCTTCGAGGTCAAGGTCTGGCACGGCATCTATGCGCCCAAGGGCACGCCGAAGCCCGTGATCGACAAGGTCAACGAGGCGCTGCGCCTGGCGCTGAAGGACCCCGCCTTCACCACCCGCATGACCGAGCTCGGTGCCGTGATCGTGCCCGAGGCCAAGCAGACGCCCGAGGGCTTGAAGACCTGGCTGCAGAGCGAGATCGACAAGTGGGGGCCGGCGATCCGCGCGGCCGGGGTCTACGCCGACTGATCGGGCGGGTCACCGAGCGCGGCCAGCAGCGTCGCGCTCGGCGTGTGCCAGCCGACGATGGCGCCTTGTGCAGCGATCATCGCCAGCGCGGCGGCCTTGAACTCGGGGAAATAACTTTCGGTCGCGTCTTCCACGATCAGGCAGTCGTAGCCGCGGTCGTTGGCTTCGCGCATCGAAGTCTGCACGCAGACTTCGGTGGTCACGCCGGTGAACACGAGGTGGGTCACGCCCTGCGCATGCAGCATCTCGTGCAGGCCGGTCGACCAGAACATGCCCTTGCCGGGTTTGTCGATCACCAGCTCACCAGGCTGCGGTGCGAGCTGCGGAATGATCGAGGTGCCGGCTTCGCCGCGGATCAGCAACCGGCCCATCGGCCCGGCATCACCGATGCGCAGCGTGGGTTCGCCACGCAGGCGTTTGGCCGGCGGACAGTCCGACAGGTCGGCCTTGTGCGCTTCGCGCGTGTGCACGACCGGCCAGCCGCGCGCGCGCCAGGCGGCGAGCAGGCTGGCGATCGGGCCGATGGTGGTGTGCAGCAGCGTCACGTCGTTGCCGAGCGATGCGCCGAAGCCGCCGGGTTCGACGAAGTCGCGCTGCATGTCGATGATGACGAGCGCGGTCTGGCCGGGCGCGAACGGGTACGCAAACGGCGTGGAGGGAATGTCGAGCAAGCTCATGCAGCCTCCGGCAAGGCGTGACCGTGATCGCCGCCGCCCATGTGCGAGCCGATCAGCCGGCGGTCGGCGCCCGAGGCGGGTGTTTCGAACACGATGCGGCCTTCGCTCATCACCGCGATGCGGTCGCTGAGTTCCAGCAGTTCGTCGAGGTCTTCGCTGATCAGCAAGACCGCGCCGCCTTTGGCGCGCACCTGCAGGATGCGCGCGTGGATTTCGGCGACGGCCGCGAAGTCGAGCCCGAACACCGGGTTCGCGGCGATCAACACGTTGATGCTGCCGGCGAGTTCACGCGCCAGCACGGCACGCTGCACGTTGCCGCCCGAGAGGCTGGCGATCGGTGCGTTCTCGCCGCGCGTTTTCACGCCGTATTCGGTGATCCACGAGCGTGCCCGTTCGCGCCACGCGCCGAAGCGCAGCCAGCCGCGCTTGAGCGGTGCTTCGTCGAAGTCACGCAACGCCATGTTCTGCGCGACCGACAGTTCGCCGACGCAGGCATTGCGCAGCGGCTCTTCGGGCAAGGCGCGCAACTGCAGGATGCGGTTTTCCGACCGTTTGGCCGCATACGGTTCGCCGACCACGCGCACCGTGCCCGCCACCCGCGGGCGCTGGCCGACGAGCGCTTCCACCAGCTCGCGCTGGCCGTTGCCCGAGACGCCGGCGATGCCGAGGATCTCGCCCTTGCGCACCGAGAGATTCAGCCCTTGCACCGCCAGCGTGCCGCGGTCGCCCATCGCACTCAGGCCTTCGACCTGCAGCGCGATCGGCGCCGCCGCATCGGTGGCGGTGCGCGGCGCCGCACTGCCTTCGGCGACGATGGCCGACGCGCTCGCGGCCGAGTCGCCGATCATCGCCTGCGCCAGCTGCTCGGGCGTGGTGCTCGGCACCGACGCGCCGTGCACCCGCTTGCCGCGGCGCAGCACCGTCACCTCGTCGGCATAGGCCATCACTTCGCGGAACTTGTGCGTGATCATCAGGACCGTGCACTCGCCGCGTTTGGCGACGGCGCGCACATAGGCGAGCACCTCGTCGGCTTCCTGTGGTGTGAGCACCGATGTGGGCTCGTCGAGGATCAACAGGCGCGGCTTCAGGTAGAGCTGCTTCAGCAGTTCGAGCTTCTGTTTTTCACCGGCCGCCAGGCCGGCGGGTGTGGCGTCGAGGTCGAGCTTGAAGGGCGTGGTCTTCAGGAATTCCTGCAGCGCCGCGCGCTCTTTTTTCCAGTCGATCAACGCGGGCGTGCGGCCACCGGCGAGCAGCAGGTTCTCGGCCACGTTCATGCCCGGCGCGAGCGTGAAGTGCTGGTAGACCATGCCGATGCCGAGCGAACGTGCGGTCACCGGCGTGGCGATGTCGTGCTCGCGGCCGTCGATCAGGATCGAGCCACCTTCGGGCCGCTGCGAGCCGGCCACGCACTTCACCAGCGTGCTCTTGCCGGCGCCGTTTTCGCCGAGCAGCGCGTGCACCGAACCGGCGGCGACGGTCATGCTCACGCTGTCCATCGCGGTGAAGCTGCCGAAGCGTTTCGTGAGCTCCAGCGTCTCGAGCGTGAGGGCGCCGGTGGCGGGGGGTTTGGGGTCG
>JBEBIB010000039.1:0-40656 GCA_040080605.1 Burkholderiaceae bacterium | reverse complement strand
GCGTTCGATCCTCACCTTCGATGAATCGCTTCATGACCCCGTCCCGAAACGCGTCGCTTCACTTTAGGCGATTGGGGGCGTTTTTACACAGCCTCGGCCGACCACCGCCGCCGAAGCCAGCGGCGCTTCGCCGATGGCCTTCGCGCACGAGCGCGACGACACGCCGCAGCCGATCGACTGGACCGTGGTGTCGTCGATACGCGCCGGCGTGTTGATCCACGAGCGGCCGCACGAGGTGCTGTGCCACCCCACGCTCGGGCCGATCAACGTGATGCCCGACCACCCGCACGAAGGCCGCACGCGCGAAGTGGCCGAGATGAACCTGGCGCGCACCTACAACTTCGGAGGTGGCATCAGCGGCAAGGACTTTCCGAACGTCGGCGCGCATCAGCCCGTGCCGCTGGTGATCGCGCGCGGCGAAACCTGCCCGGCCCCGCCCACGTCGAAGCCGTACAAACCGCCGGGCGCGAACTTCTACAAGTTTCCGATGATCTCGGTCTACGACGGCCGCTCGGTCGGTGTGCAAGGCCGCGTGGCGGTGGATTCCACCTGGCACCACTGGTTCGATCTCAACCTGTTCGGGCTCGAGCACGCCGCCGACACCACGGCGTGGCGCAAGATCGCGCGCTACTTCGAGAACCTGGCGGTGTGGCTCGCGCCGCCCGGCCGCTTCCGCCTGAAGTGCTGGTTCGTGCACGAGTGGTTGCGCTACCCGCTGCTCGAAGAACTGGGCAACCGCGAGTTCACGCTCGAAGCGCTGCCCGAAGGCCTGGGCGCCATCGTGCGAGACCGCTTCATCGCCGCGTTCGGGCCCTGCACCACCACGCGGTTCGTGTGGGGCTCGCTGTGCGAACTGGCGCCGGTGCTGTGCAAGGGCCTGGAGCGCTTCGATCCGACCCGCTTCCCCGAACCCATCCCGCCGCTGTGCCTGAGCTGCCCGCCGTTCCAGTTGCTCGAAGAAGCGGTGTTCGAAGGCCTGATGCGCGGCACCGTGCCTTTCATGCAGAAGTACGTCAACCGCGGCGCCGTGCTGGCCAAGATGAGCGAGGACAAGCTCGAACGCGAGTTCGACGCGCACCTCGCACCGGCGCTCACCCGATCGGTGGGGCGCCACGCTGCGGCGGTGGTGAAGGACATGCAGGTCGACCTCAAGGCCTGGACCAAGGCCGCCGCGGCGAAAGCCCCGAAGCGCTGATCGCCTCAACTGACAGGGCGTGCCCTCCCCCGAGGGCACGCCGAACAAGCGCGCAAAGGCCGGGCATTTCCGGCCTTGGCGCGAAGACGCCTGCGACCAAAATGCATGATGGACGACCACATGCATCTGCAGTCGCTGTGCAGCCAGTTCGACCGCCGTGACATCAGCTACGCGGGCTTCATGGAAGCGTGCACACGGCTGATCGCCTCGGTGATCGGGTGCGCGCGCGTGGGCATCTGGCTGTTCGAGGACGTGGCCGATGGCAGCGTGCTGCGCTGCCTGAGTCTGTACGACGCCACCCGCGACCGCATGACCCGCGTGCCCGACGAAAACAGCGTGCAGGTGGGCGCCTATTTCGAGGCCCTGGAACAGGTCGGTCATGTGCTCGCGAACGATGCGCGCACGCACCCTGCCACCGCCGGCTTCTTCAACGACGCGATCAGCGCCAACGGCGTGCGCGCGCTGATGGCGGCGTCGTTCTCGGTCAACGGTTGCCTGTTCGGTGCATTCACCTGCACGCAGACCGAAGTCACCGACTGGAGCCCGGCGCAGCTCGCCACGCTCAAGCGCATGGGGGCACGGGTCAGCCTGGCCCTGGCGAATGCGTCGCGCACCAACCAGTCCACGCTGCCGATGCCGCTGTGAACGGCGCCTGATGTGAGGCCCCCATGACACAACTGATCAACCACCTCGCGGAGATCACCGGCTTTCGAGACCGTGACCAGCTCGACGCGTCGGTGGTGCGCGCCGTGCACGACGTGCTGCGCCCGCTGTCCACGGGCATCTACCGCTGCGTCGGCGAGACCGGCGGCCAGCGCTGGTTGACGCGGGCCCGCATCGCACTCGACGACCCCGCGGCCACGGCCGACCCGCCCTGGACCGACATCCTCACGCTGCCCGAACTCGGCACCGTGCCCACCCGCCGCGAGGCCCTGATGACCAGCGAGGTCGTGACCACGGGCCACGCCCCGCAGACCCACCACTTCCCCATCGCCACCGAGCGCGAAGTCGTCGGTGTGCTGGACGTGCAGACCGCCGGCCCGCTGGCCTCGGGCGACCGCGCGATGGTGGCGACGATCGTTCGCATCTACGGCAACTTTCACGACCTGCTCGATCACAGCGAACGCGACCCGCTCACCGGCCTGCTCAACCGCCAGACCTTCAATGCGGCGCTGATCACGCGCAGCAAGGCGACGGCGGCGGGCGAGAGGCCGGAATCGGGCCGGCGTGCCTCGGCGGCCGCCAGCTCGCTGTGGCTCGGCGTGGTCGACATCGATCACTTCAAGCGTGTGAACGACACCTACGGCCACCCGATCGGCGACGAGGTGTTGCTGCTGCTGTCGCGGCTCTTGCGTTCGAGCTTCAGGCACTTCGACCGGCTCTACCGCTTCGGTGGCGAAGAGTTCGTGGTCGTGCTCGACTGCGTGGCGGCCGACCAGGCCAGCCTGGCCTTCGAGCGCATGCGCGCCAACGTCGAGCGTTTCGAGTTTCCGCAGGTCGGCCGGGTGACGGTGAGCGTGGGCTTCACGCTCGCCGATGCTTCAGACACACCTTCATCGGCTTTCGCACGTGCCGACAAGGCGCTCTACCACGTGAAGGAAAACGGGCGCAACCAGGTGGCCCGGTACGAGACCCTGGTTCGCGACGGCCAGATCGTGGAAACGCAGATCGTCGGCGAGGTCGAATTGTTCTGACCCCCCCGGTCGGCAGCGGGCCGCCCTGCCCTTGCGCGCGCCGGCCCCGACGCCTCGGCCAGAATAGCCTATCGCCGCCCGGCTGTTCAGGAGTCTCTCGATGAAGTGCGTCTTGGTGGGTTCCCGCTTTTTCGGGGCCACGGTACTGGAAGCCTTGCGCAAGGAAGGCATCGCCGAATTCACCCGCATCGTGGTGCCGGCCGCCGACGACCGGCTGGCCCTCGCCGGCCGCGCCGCGGGGCTCGACGTGCACGTGATGGCCAACCCGAAGATCGTGCCGGGCGAAGCGATCCCCGAAGGCACCGAACTCATCCTCGCCGCCCACACGCATGCCCGGGTGAGCAACGAAGCGCTGGCGCGTTCGCGCCTCGGCGGCGTGGGCTACCACCCATCGCTGCTGCCGCGCCACCGCGGCATCGCGGCGGTGGAATGGACGATCCTCGAAGGTGACGCGGTGGCCGGCGGTTCGGTCTACCACCTGGCCGACGGCTGGGACGCCGGCGCCATCGCGGCGCAGGACTGGTGTTTCGTCGCCAAGGGCGAAACCGCACGCGAGCTGTGGGAACGGGCGCTCGCGCCGATGGGCCTGGCCTTGCTTGGCCAGGTGGTGCGCCACGCAAGCGTGCACGGCGAAGTGCCGGCGCACACCCAGGACCAGCGCTTCGCCACGCGTGCGCCGATGATCCGGCGCTCGGTCGTGCTGACCGAAGACGCACCGCAGACCACCACCTCGCTCGTCGTCACGGTGATGGGACCGGACCGCCCCGGCATCGTGAGCCTGCTGTCCGACCGCGCACAGCGCTTCGGTGCCAGCTGGGCCGCGAGCCGGCTGGCCAACCTGGCGGGTGAATTCGCCGGCATGGTGCATTTCGAGGTGCCGCGCGAAAACGCCGATGCGCTGGCCACCGCGCTGAAGGGGCTGGAATCTTCCGGGCTGCGGCTCGTGGTCGCGAAGAGCGACGGCGCCGGCGCACCGCCCGGGCTGCGCGGTGTCGACCTGGAACTGGTGGGCGAAGACCGCCTGGGCATCGTCAGCAACCTGACGCGCATCCTCGCCGAGAGTGGCATCAGCATCGAGCACATCCACACCGAGATCGCTGGCGGCAAGGGCTCGGGCAAACCCACTTTCAAGGTGCTGGCCCACCTGCTGGTGCCGAAGGCACTGTCCTCCGACGCGCTGCGTGGCAAGCTCGAAGGCCTGGCCAACGAGATGATGCTCGACATCGCACTCGGCGAGCGGCCGGCTGCGTGACGCAGACTCTTCGCGTCGGCAGCGTCGATGTGTTCATCGACGGTGCAGGCCCGCAGAGCATCGTGATGATCCACGGCTGGCCCGACACGCACCGGCTGTGGGACTCGACCGTGCAGGCCTTGCGCGGCCAGTACCGCTCCGTTCGTTTCACGCTGCCGGGTTTCGAGCCGGGCTCACCGAGGCGTTCGTACTCCAGCGCGGAACTGGTCGCCACGTTCAAGGCCATCGTCGAGCAGGCCTGCCCCGGCCAGCCCGTCACGCTGCTGCTGCACGACTGGGGTTGTGCCTTCGGCTACGCGTTCGCGGCACAACACCCCGAGCTCGTCGCGAAGATCGTGGGCGTGGACATCGGCGACGCGGGATCACATGCGCACCTGCGCTCGCTGCGTTTCATCGACAAGCTGATGATCGTGGCCTACCAGGGCTGGCTCGCGATCGCGTGGCGAATCGGCGGCCGCATGGGCGAGTGGATGACCCACTGGATGGCGCGTGCCTTGCACTGCCCTTCCGACCCCGCGTTCATCGCATCGAAGATGAACTACCCGTACCACCTGCAGTGGACCGGCGGGGGTGCGAAGCCCGCGGCGGCGGCGTTCATGCCAGCCTGCCCGATGCTCTATGTCTACGGAACGAAAAAGCCCTTCATGTTCCATTCACCCCCGTGGGCCGAAGCGCTGAAGCGGCGGCCGGGCTGCCAGGTGCTCGCGTTCGAGACCGGTCACTGGGTGATGAGCCGGCAGCCCGAGCCGTTCAACCAGGCGTTGCTGGCGTGGCTCGGCCGCTCGCCGGATCACTTGGCCTGAGAAACCTGCACCGACTGGCGCTGCGCCGGCTGCTCGTCGGCCTGGGCCAGCGTCGGGTTCTTGCCCGTCGGATCGGCCCACTTGCTGTAGTGCGGCAGATCACCCAGACCACTGTCGACCTTTTCGCCGCTCACCTTGTTGACCGGCTTGGCCCACTTGCTGTAGTGCGGCAGATCACCCAGGCCGCTGTCTACCTTTTCGCCAATGACCTTGTTGGCCGGCGCGGCAGCACGTTCGGCAGCCACGGCGACCGGGCCCAGCGACACGAAGGAAACGGCCAGCGCGGCCGCGACAGACAGGGCAGTGAACTTGTTCATGGCAGTTTTCTCCAGTGGGTTGTCGGTACGGGAAGGAAGGCGCCGCTTCGGCGACACACACACCACTACGTCAGGTGGTTAGCTTCACTCTACGAGGCCGGGGCCGTCGCCGGGTGGCACTAGCGCACACCTGCACAGGGCCGGCCTTCACGCTGTGCGCCAAGGAGTGACAAGTTGCCGGACTCCGGGGCCGCGAAATTTGTCGGTTCGGTTACTGCACGAAACGGTTGCCACGCGACAGGATGGTCAGCTCGACCCAGCTGCTGCCGTTGTGGCTGCCCGGCGCGTAGTTCAGCGCGAAGCCGCCCAGGTCGACGCGGCCGAGCGTGCCCATCGCTGCCAGCACGCTTTCGCGGGTGGGCTTGGGGCCGGCCTTCTTCAGCGCGGCAACCAGTGCCTTGGCCGCGATGCAGGACTCGAGCGAGGTGTAGTTCAGCTTGCTGCCGTTGAGCGCCTGCAGCGCTTCGGCGCACTCTTTCACCAGCGGCATCGACACCTGGTTCGAAGCGCGCGGTGAGGGCATCACTTGCGACACGACCGTGCCACGCGCCAGCGGGCCGACCGACTCGGCCAGTTCGTCGGGGTTCACGAACGACAACGCGGCCACCGGCACGGTACTGCCCTTGTCGCCCGCCGCCTTCAGGTAGTCGCTCACCACGCTGTACTGCGTGGTGGCCAGCACATAGTGCGGTGCGTCCTTGGTGAGGGCATCGATCGACGCCTGTTCGAGCTTGGCGCCCCGTTTCACCGCTACGCCGCCCGGCTTGGCCGCGCCAGCGTCGGTGAACGCACTGACCACTGCTTCGAAATTGCTGCGGCCGACTTCGTCGTCGTAGTAGAGCACGACGGCCTTGTCGGCGCCCACGGCGCGCTTGGCTTCGACGACTTTGGCGGCCTCGTCCTTGTACGACGCGCGCAGCGTGTACACGTTGGGGTGGGCACGCAGCTTGGTCGCGCCGCTGAACGGCGCGAAGAACAGCATGTTGTTCTGCGCCACCAGCGGCAGCGAGTCGAGGCTGTTGGTGGCCGAGTTGTAGCCGAAGAGCACCATCGCCGCGTGCTGGCCGAGCAGCATCTGCGTGTTCTCGGTGGCACGCTGGCGGTTGTTCGCGTTGTCCAGCGTCACGAGCTGCACCTTGCGGCCGAGCACGTTGCTGGCGTTGACCTTGGCGAAGACCGCGAGCGCACCGTCGCGCATGTCGCGGCCGATGTCGGCGTTCGGGCCGCTGAGCGCAACCGACTGGCCGACGACGATGTCCTGGGCGAAGGCGGGCAGAGTCGATGCAAGTGCAAGGGCCAGTGCGGTGAGGGTCTTGTGCATGGAATATCCCTTCGATCAGGGGTTGTCTGGGGTCTGATTCGGTGGCAGGACTGCCGGGCCGTTCGCTCTTGAGGCGGGCGCAGCTTACTGGGGCCACGCCGCGGCGAGGGCGCGCAAGTTGGCGCACAAGTTCACACCTGCATCACGCAGACGGCCGGGCCGTGATCGAATGCACTGGCGCGCGCAGGCACGCCGTGGCAGGCGCGATCAGGTCATCGTGAGAAGTTGCGCAGCGGCTTTCTCGTTGGCTTCGGCGGTCTGCAGCATCTTCATCTGCGCTTCGAACTGGCGCGCCGCGGAAATCATCGCCACCATGGTTTCGACCGGGCTCACGTTCGACCCTTCGAGCGCACCGTCCTGCACACGGGCCGTGTCGTCGGCCGTGAGGTCGCCATCGGCGGCGCGGAACAGGCCGTCTTCGCCGCGCGTGAGGGCAGCCTCCGGCGTCACGAGCTTGAGCTTGCCGACCGCGGTGCTGCGGCCGTCGGCGCCTTTGGCGCTGACGGTGCCGTCGGCACCGATGCTGACGACCGAGTTCGCCGGCACCTGCAGCGGGCCGCCGTCGCCCATCACCGGCAGCCCACTGCGGGTGGTGAGCGTGCCGTCGGCGGAGAGTTCGAGCGCACCGCCGCGGGTGTAGGCCTCGGTGCCGTCGAGCGCCTGCACGGTCAGCCAGCTGTTGCCCTTCACCGCCACGTCGAGGTTGCGGCCGGTGCCGGTGATCGGGCCTTGCGACCCGTCATAGCCGGTCGTCGTTTCGAGTGCGTAGACCCGCGTGCTCGCGCCGCTGCCTTGCACCGGCACGGCCCGAAAGGCCTGCAGCTCGGCGCGGAAGCCGGTGGTCGACACGTTGGCCAGGTTGTTGGCCAGCGTGTCTTGCCGCTGCATGGTCGCCTTCGCGCCCGACATCGACAGATAGATCATGCGGTCCATGGCGGCCTTTCAGTGTTTCAAGCGATCAACGCAGATTCACAAGTGTTTGAAGCACCTGGTCCTGCGTCTTGATCGTCTGCGCGTTGGCCTGGTAGACCCGCTGCGCGGTGATCATGTTGACGAGCTCGCCGGTGAGGTCGGTGTTCGACTCTTCGAGCGAGCCGGCCTGCAGCGCGCCGAAGTTGGCCGTGCCCGAAGCGCCCACCGTCGGGTCGCCCGACGCGAAGCTGCGCGACCACAAATTGCCGCCGAGCGGGCTCAGGCCCTGCACGTTGCGGAAGGTGGCCAGCTCGATCTGCCCGGCCGGTTTCGACTGGCCGTTCGAGTAGGTGGCGGTGACCACGCCGTTGTCTTCGATCGACACGCCCGACAGCTGGCCGGCGGCATAACCGTCCTGGCGCATGCCGGTCACACCGAAGGGCGAGCCGAACTGCGTGGCGCCGGTCAGGTCGAGCGCCACGCCGGTGATGGCCAGCGTGGCGGAACCGGCCGCGTTGGTCGTGGTCGGGATATCGAAGCTCACCGTGCCGGTCGGCGAAGTCGGTGTGCCACCGTTGGGCGGGAAGTTGATCGTCGTCACCGGCAGCGGGTTGCCGGCGCCGTCAACGCTCACCGGCGTGCCGTTGGCGGTGGCGAACACGTTCCAGGTGTCGGTCGCGGTCTTCTGGAAGTAGTAGGTCAGCGCCACGTCCTGGCCTTTGGCGTCGAACACCGTGACCGAGGTCGCGTCGTTGTAGGTGTTGGCGTTGGCGAAGTCGATCAGCGGCGCGGCAGCGGCCACCGTCGCACCCTTGCGCGCGTCGAGGTTGAGCTCGATCACGTTCGAGCCGGTGGGGTTGGGTTGCACGCCCGAGGTCGGCAGCTGCAGCGGCACCGCCGCACCGGGCTGGATCACGCCCTGCGCATTGGCCGGGTAGCCGATCAGCTTCATGCCGGCGCTGTTGATGATGTTGCCGTTGCGGTCGGCCTGGAACTGGCCGTTGCGGGTGTAGAGCGTCTGCGCGCCGTTGGTGACTTGGAAGAAGCCGTTGCCGTTGATCGCCACGTCGAGCGGGTTTTCGGTGGCGGTGATGTTGCCCTGCGTGAACTGCTGCGTCACCGCGTTCAGGTTCACGCCGATGCCGATGCTGGTGCCGCCGCCCCCACCGATCGCGTTGGCGTACATGTCGGCGAACTCGGCCCGCGACGCCTTGGCGCCGATGGTGTTGGCGTTGGCAACGTTGTTGCCGATCACTTCGAGGTTCTTGCTCGCGGCGTTCAGGCCGGACAGGCCTTGCTGGAAGCTCATGGGTGTTCCTTCGTGGGGGGAGTGATGGGGTGAGTCGTTGCGGCGGGCGCGGCGGTCAGTTGATCGCCTTGACGCTCGAATACGCGACCGAGGCGCCGCTTTCGAGTTCGAGCACCAGGTCGTTGCCCGAGGTGCTGACGGCGGTGACCTTGTCGCGCATCAGCGCGGTGGTGGTGAGCTGGTTGGCGCCGCTGGTGGCGGTGACGCGGAACGTGAGCTTGGCGGTGTCGTCATAGGTGCCGGCGGGCCAGTCGAAGCTGTGCATGCCGGTGCGTTGCGCGCCGAGGTTCATGGTGTCGAGCACCTTGCCGGCGGGGTTCATGATCTCGACCTTCACCGCGTCGGCCGCGGCCGTCAGCTCGAAGCCGCCCTGGGCCACGCCGTCGGCGATGTCGAGCCGGTTGCCGGCCACGATCACGTCCTTGCCGAGCAGCGTGGCGCCCTGCAGCGACTGCATCTGCAGGAACTGGCTCGAGAGTGTCTGCACGCTGGTGTTGAGCGTGGCGATGCCGGTCACGGTGTTGATCTGCGCGATCTGGCTCGTGAGCTGTGCATTGTCCATCGGGCTCAGCGGGTCCTGGTTCTTCAGCTGCGTGACGAGCAGCTTCAGAAAGCGGTCCTGGCTGCCGGCGTCCGACGGGTTCGTGACCGAGCCCGCGACGTTGTTCGCCGAGCCGCTGTAGACGTTGTTGACGGCGGCCATGCTCATTGACCCATCTGCAAGGTCTTGAGCAACAGGCTCTTGGCCGTGTTCATGACGTCGACGTTGTTCTGGTACGAGCGCGAGGCCGAGATCATGTTGACCATTTCTTCCACCGCGTTGACGTTGCTGTAGGTCACGTAGCCTTCGGCGTCGGCCGCCGGGTGCTTGGGGTCGTGCACCCGCCGCCCGGCGGTCTGGTCTTCGCTGATGGTGCTCACGCGCACCCCGGCGCTCGACGCGTCGTTGCCGGTCGCGCCCATCAGCTCGGTCTGGAACGTGACCTGCCTGGCCTTGTAGGCCTGGCCGTCGGGGCCCGCCACGGTGTCGGCGTTGGCCAGGTTGCTGGCCACCACGTTGAGCCGCTGGCTCTGCGCGCTGGCCGCGCTGCCCGACACGTTGAAGATGTTCATCATGGACATTCGGTTCTCCTTACGCCTGGCCGCTGATGGCGCTGAGCGTGGTGCGCACGTTGCCGTTGATGAAACGCAGCGTGGCTTCGTATTTCACCGAGTTGTCGGCGAAGCTGGCGCGTTCGCGGTCCATGTCGACGGTGTTGCGGTCGAGGTTGGTCTGGCTCGGTGCGGCGAAATTGAGCGTGCTCGTGGTGCGCCCTCCGGCGGCCCCGCCACCGCCGATGTGACCCGGCTGGCTGGTGCGCATCAGGCCGGCCGGTGCACCGCTGCCGGTGGCTTCACGCAGCGCTTGCGCGAAGTTGAGGTCACGCGCCACATAACCCGGCGTGTCGGCGTTGGCGATGTTGCTGGCGATCAGGCGCTGGCGCTCCGAACGCAGGCTGAGCGCCTGGGCCTGGAAGTCGAGCGAGTCGGTCAGTCGGTTGAGCATGGCTGCCCTTTCCAAGGAGCCCGAGGCAAAAAGCCAATGGGCGATGTGACGGGATTGTGGGCAGCGCGTTTGAAAACATAAGCGCGAACAGCGGCACAAAGGGGCGCCAATTCGAAGCCTTGCCGACGGGCCGGGCCTTCTACATTGACGGTCATGCAGACCCTGCCCACCTTCCCCCTGTTCGGCCTGTTCGCGCGCTGGTTCGCCGCGGCGGCACTCGTGCTGGGCACGTGGCCGGCAGCGGCTCAAGACAACGACACCCCCGCCACGCTCGACGCCGGCCTGGAACAGCAGATCCGCCAGTTCGCCCTCGACGGCAACGCGAGCACCGGCACCGGCGCCCCGCGCCTCGAAGTGAGCGTGGGCCAGCTCGACCCGCGCCTGCGCCTGGCGCCCTGCGCGCGCGTGGAACCTTATCTGCCCGACGGCATGCGTCTGTGGGGCAAGGCCCGCATCGGGCTGCGCTGCACCCAGGGCGCGACACGCTGGAACGTCTATCTGCCGATCACCGTGAAAGCGTTCGGCAGCGGCCTCGTCGTCACGAGCCAGAAAGCCGGCGGCAGTGTGTTGACCGAAGCCGACCTGATGCTCGGCGAAGTCGACCTGGCCGAAACCGGCTCGGTGGCGATGACCGATGCCCGCCTCGTGGTCGGCCGCACCCTGACCCAGACCGTCAAGCCCGGCCAGAGCCTGCGCCTGTCGCACCTGCGGCCGCGCCAGTGGTTCGCCGCCGGCGAGACCGTGACGGTGTTGGCACAGGGGGCGGGCTTCAGCGTCTCGGGCGAAGGCCAGGCGCTGAGCAACGGCATCGAAGGCCAACCCGTCCGGGTGCGAACCGAAAGTGGGCGTGTGCTCACGGGCCAGGCCGTCGGCGAGCGCCGGGTGGAGCTGGCGCTGTGAAATTTGCAGTCGATGCAGCGATGGCTGAAGATAAGCCTAAAGTCGGCCCGGCCCGCACCGATACACAGTGCATGTTGAAAGGTTCGGGCCGTTCCCGGACTCTTTGGAGAGCACCATGAAGATCGGCCACAAGCCAGAAAAACCCACGTTGCCCGTTGCGAGCGGCCCTGCGCCGGCCAACGACGCCGCGAAGGCCCAGGCCTCGACCGCGATCCCGGACAAGGCCGACGCCAGCGCGAAGATCGCGTTGTCGAGCGAAGCCGCCAGCCTGATCGCAGGTGGTTCGACGAGCGAGTTCGACGCCGAGAAGGTGGCCCGCATCAGCCAGGCCATCGACGACGGCACGTTCAAGATCAACCCCGAAGTCATTGCCGACAAGCTGATCGCCAACGCGCAGGAGCTGCTGGTCAAGAAATGACGCGCGGGCTGCGCTGCAGCCCCGCTTCCCTGCCCGCCTGGTGCGGGCACCCTCTTCAGACCACCACGGACGCGCGCCGCCGATGCTCACCCCGGTCATTCACTCTCCCCCGCCCAGCCCCGAGCTGGAAGCCGCCCTCGCCGCAGTCGAACTGCGGCTGGCGGCGTTGGGCGCGGCCCTGCACGCGCGCGACAGCGCCGGCATCGACCTGCACGCGAGCGAACTGCACCGCGCGCTGGCCCGGGCCGTGGACCACTTTTCGCGCGCCGCGCATGCGGGCAGCGTGCCCGTGGCCTTGCGTCTGCGGTTGGCCAGCGCCAGCGGCCAGGTGGCGGCACAGCGCGAGTCGCTGGCCCGCGCCACCGCCGCGCTCGACCGTGCCATCGACGTGCTGCTGCCGCGTGACAGCGCCGCCGTGTACTCGACCTTCGGCGGCGCCGACAGAAGCCCGCTCGGCGGTTCGCTTCAGGCCTGAAGCTTCGACCTGAGTGGGCCGCGCGTCGGCCTCAATCGGTTTCCCAGTGTTCCAGCCACAGGTCTCGTGCGATGCGCACGCAGGCCTCGCGGCCCTGGTAATAACCGGGCAGGACCTGGATCTCGCGGTAGCCCAGCTGGCGGTAGAACGCCCGCGCCGCCGCGTTGCCCTGACGCGCTTCCAGCCACACCTGGCCCACGCCGGCCGTCAGCGCGGCCTGCTCCAGCCAGGCCACGAGCGCCGCGCCGATGCCCTGGCGCCGCGCACCCGGCTGCACCGCCAGCAGCAGCAGGTGGGCTTCGTCGTCGTGGTACTTCATGATCGCAAAGCCGCACAGCTTGCCGGCCTTGAGCGCCACGACCACGTTGGTCTCGGCGTCGAAGATGCTGCGCAGCACACGCTGCGTGGTCCAACTCCAGCCCAGGCCGCGCTCGATCTGGTCGCGCGACATCTGCGCGATCGCGAGCGCGTCGGTCTCTCGCGCCAAACGCAGGGTCAGGTCGGAGATCACGCGGGCCCTCCGATGACGTTGGCCGGCCCTAGCGCACCGTCACCGTGTAGGTCACGGTCTGGGTGGCCGGGTCGAGCGTGCGCATGGGCCGGTAGTGGAACTTCAGCGTGACCGTGCCGGCGGCGGCCGGCCGGAACCGCCAGACCTCGTTGCCCACCGCCTGGATCGGGTTGCTCGCTTCGACTTCACGTTCGAACTTCGGCGCCGTCTGGCCTTCCAGCACCCCCGGCTTGAAATCGACGAGCGACCATTCCGACGTGGGGCTCGCGATCGTCGTGAGCCGGACCACCAGTTCCTGGCCAGGTGCCAGCGTGATGCTGCTGCCGCTGTGCTCGGCCGCGACGTTGACACCATAACGGTCGATCACGGGCTCGGGCCGCGGCGGCGTCGAGCAGGCGGCCAGCAGCACGAGTGCTGCGCCGACCACCGACCACTTCTTCATTCCACTCGACATTCCTTGCTCTCCAGGGCAGACGTTCAGGGCGCGGTCTGCTGACCCGCCGATGCTGCGAGCTTCGCACACCCGGCAGGTTTGAAGACGCGCAGCGTCGAGGCCGGGTTGGCGCCGAGCTTGGCGACCGGGCGACGCGGGCGGGGAAGGAGCTCGCCGCCGCAGTTCGGGCAGGTGCCTGCCAGCACCCCTTCGGCGCAGGCCGCGCAGAAGGTGCACTCGAACGAGCAGATGCGCGCGTCGGCGGCGCCGGGTGGCAGGTCCTTGTCGCAGCATTCACAACCGGGTTTGAGCAGCAGCATGCGGGCCTCGCGGGGATTGAAAAGGGGGTCGGCAGAGGGTATCAAAGTCTGCCTCGGCCGCACCGGTTCGGGCCATCGACGGCGGCGTTATCCTTGGCGCCCGCCTCTCACCGCCCATGACCGCCTTGCACATCACCGACATCGAAGCCGCCATCAACTGGTGGCGCGAGCGCTCGCCTTCGCCCGACGGCATCACCGCCTGCGCCGAAGTGCGCGCGCTGGCCACGGTGTACGCGCTGCTCGTCTACTATCACGAGAGCGAGATCGCCGAAGACGCCGTGCCGCCCAAAGCGCTGGCCGCCTGGCTCGGCTGGTACGCCAGCACGCCCGACGCGCCCTGCATCGCGATCTGCTCCACCAGCCAGGGTGACAACATCTGCAAGGGCTGCGGCCGCACTTTCGAGGAAGTGCAGCACTGGCCCGAGATGTCTCCGACGCAAAAGCGCAGCACCTGGCGCCGCATCACGATGGAAGGCACGGCCTGGCGGTTCAACAAGTACGCGGAACGGGCTCGCGAACGCGTGGGTGAGCCCGTGCCGCCCATGGCCGCCGCGTGACCCGGGCGAACCTGTGGCACAGCGCGCGCCGCATCGCGCCGCTGGCCTGGCCGGTGTTCGTCGGCCAGCTCGCGGTGCTGGCGTTTTCGACCATCGACACGATCCTGCTGGCGCGCCATTCCGCGCTCGACCTTGCGGCGCTGGCGATCGGCGGCTCGGCCTACATCTCGGTCTTCGTCGGGCTGATGGGCGTGGTGCTCGCGGTCGGCCCGATCGCCGGGCAGCTGTTCGGTGCCGGCAAGCTGCGCGAATGCGGGCAGCAACTGCACCAGGCGATGTGGCTGGCGCTCGCGCTCTCGGTGCTCGGCTGCACGCTGCTGCTGTTCCCGCAGCCGTTCCTGAGCTTGTCGCGGGCCTCACCCGAGGTCGCGGACAAGGTGCGCGGCTACCTCGGTGCGCTGGCCTTCGCCTTGCCGCCGGCCCTGCTGTTCACCGCGTTTCGCGGCTTCAACACGGCGGTCTCGCGGCCCAAGGTGGTGATGGCGTTGCAGCTCGTGGCCTTGTTGATCAAGCTGCCGCTGACGGCCCTGCTGGTGTTCGGCATCACACTGCCCACGCCGCTCGGCACGCTGCAGTTCGACGCGCTCGGCGCGCCCGGCTGCGGGGTGGCCACGGCGATCGTGATGATCGGGCAGATGCTCGTCGCCTGGCGGCTGCTGCGGCGCGACCCGTTCTACGCCCGCTTCGAGTTCACGGCGCGCCTGTCGGCGCCGCACCGCGCCAGCCTCGTCGGCCTGCTGCGGCTGGGTGTGCCGATGGGTCTGTCGATCGCGATCGAGGTGACCGGATTCACCTTCATGGCGTTTTTCATTTCGCGCATCGGCGCCACGCCGGTCGCCGGGCACCAGATCGCGGTGAACCTGGTCTCGCTGATGTTCATGATGCCGCTGGCGATCGCCAACGCGTCGAGCACGCTGGTCGCGCAGCGCATCGGCGCCGGTGACACAGCCGACGCGCGGCGCCTCGGCTGGCACGGCCTGGAAGCCGGCGTGTTGATCGCCGCCACGATGGGCGCCGCGGTGTACCTGCTGCGCGAACAGATCCTGCGGCTGTACACGCACGACAGCGTCATCATCGGCGCGGCGCTGCCGCTGCTCGCATGGGTCGCGGTGTTCCATATCGCCGACGCGGCGCAGACGGTCGCGGCCTTCGTGCTGCGCGCTTGGCGCGTGGCGACCGTGCCGCTGGTGATCTATGCGGTGGCGATCTGGGGTGTGGGGCTGGGTGGCGGGTACGCGCTGGCCTTCGACGATGGCGGCTTCGTGCCGCCCGCCCTGCGCGGTGCGCTGGGCTTCTGGTCGGCGGCCACTTTTGGCCTGGTCATCGCGGCGGCGGGCATGAGCGGCTTCCTGGCGTGGATGCTGACACGGTCGCGCGACCGCAGCGTGCCTTTCAGCGCCCCGGGCTGAAGTTCATGCTGCGAGCGGCAGCGACAGCACGAAACAGCTGCCACCGCCCTCGCGCGCTTCGCAACACACGCTGCCGCCGTGGCGTTCGGCGATCTGCTTGACCAGGCTCAGGCCCAGGCCCACGCCACCAGCCTGCTCGGCGTGGCCGGGCAGGCGGAAGAACGCTTCAAAGATGCGCTCGCGCATCGACTCGGGCACACCCGGGCCGCGGTCGCACACACGCACCAGCGCACGCCCGGCGCGGGCTTCGGTGATCACGGCGACCTCGCGGCCGCCATAGCGGCGCGCGTTTTCCAGCAGGTTGCGCAGCGCGCGGCGCAGCAGACGCTCGTCGCCGGCGACCACGAGCGGCACACCGTCGAGCTCGGCATCGACACGCGCCGCTTCTTCGGCCGCCACCGCGAGCAGGTCGATCCGTTCGTTCGGGTCGAGCGTCTGCGGGCCGTCGAGCCGGCTCGCCAGCAGCACTTCTTCGACCAGCGCGTCGAGCTCGCCCACGTTGGTGTTGATCTCGCGCTTGAGCTTGTCGCGCTGCGCCGGGCTGGCGTCGTCGAGCATCGACACCGCCATCTTCAAACGTGCCAGCGGCGAGCGCAGTTCGTGGCTGGCGTTGGCGAGCAGCGACTGGTGCGATCGCACCAGCGTTTCGACCTTCGATGCCGCCACGTTGAAGCTGGACGCGACCGCCGCCACCTCGTCGCTGCCGTTCACGTCGACACGGTGGCCGAGTTGCCCGGCGCCGAATTTTTCAACGCCTTGTTTGAGCGCCTCGAGCCGGCGCGTGAGGCGGCGCACGACCGGAAAGGCCCCTGCCGCCACGGCCACGAACAACACGCCCAGCAGCACGATGAGGCCGACGCCGCGTTGCCAGCTCGGCGGAATGAAGGGCAGGCCCAGAGGGGGCGGCTCGGCGCCGCCGAAGCGCACGCCGGGCGGCGGGCCGCCCAGGCCGAGACGCTGGCCGCCCTGGCGCAGCAGGCCGGGCCGCATGATCCAGAGCGTGCGCCCGTCTTCGAGGCGCAGCGCCAGCGGCCGCACCGTGCCTTCGGCAGAGCGGCGGGTGAACGACTCCGACGCGCCGATGCGCTCGCCCTGCGGGCTGTCGAGCGCGAGCGGCAGGCGCAGGCGCGTCGACCAGTCGCGCAAGGCTGCGGCTTGCTCGTCGGGCGCCGCATTGGTGCCGGGCAGCGAGCGCTGGATCAGTTCGGCCCAGGCGCCCATGCGGTCGGTCTGCGCCGACTCGGCCCGCTCGCGCTCCTGTTCGATGTGACGCTGGAACAGCCAGCCCGAGGCGAGCGCGAACAGCAGCAGGAACACCACCACGGTGGCGTAGATGCGCAGGTACAGGCTCTTCATGACGCAAGTATCAGCGCTGGCGCAGGCCGGCGCGCGGGGGGTGTCACCGCAAAGCCGACGCTCAGGCGGCGGCCTCGTCGGCGTCTTGCTTGCGGGCGAAGACATAGCCCGCGCCGCGCACGGTGAGCACACGCCGCGGCAGCTTCGGGTCGTCTTCGATCACAGCGCGGATGCGCGAGATGTGCACGTCGATGGACCGATCGAAGGCCTCGAGCGGGTGGCCCTTGAGCGAGTCCATGATCTGGTCGCGCGAGAGCACCCGCCCCGGGCTTTGCGCCAACACGACGAGCAGGTCGAACTGGTGGCCGGTCAGGTCGCAGACCGTGCCGGCCAGGCGCGCCACGCGAGCCCCCAGGTCGACTTCGAGCCGGCCGAAACGCAGCACGTCGTCGTCGGCCGGCTGCGGCGTGGCACGGCGCAGCAGCGCCTTCACGCGGGCCAGCAACTCGCGCGGCTCGAAAGGTTTGGGCAGGTAGTCGTCGGCGCCGAGTTCGAGGCCGACGATGCGGTCCATCGGTTCGCCACGCGCCGTCAGCATGAGCAGCGGCAAATGGCGTGTTCGGCCTTCGGCACGCAATTCGCGGCACAGGTCGAGACCGTCGCCGTCGGGCAGCATCAGGTCGAGCACGAGGGCGTCGAAGGGGTCGGCGGCGATGCGCTCGCGGCCGGCGGCCAACGAACCGGCGGTCTCGACCTCGAAGCCGGCACCGCGCAGGTAGTCGCCCACCATCGCAGAGAGTCGGGCGTCATCGTCGATCAGCAGCAAACGGGCGGTCATGCGGTGGGTGTGGGGCGTGGACTGGTGGGGAAACGTGGCGCTTTGCAGCACCATCGCCGCCAGCGCGCTCGTGCTGCCAAGCATAGCCCGGGCGCCGATCATTGTTTGGGCCGCTCGCGCTGCAAACGCTCCTTGCGTTCTTTCATCATCGCGCCGCGCTCTTTCATGCGCTCGCCGATCTTGGCGCGCTGCTCGGGCGTGAGCACCCTGCCGATGTCGAGCATGGCCTGCAGCGTGCGCCGGCTGGCCTGGTCGTGCTGGGACTGCATCTGGGCGCGCACCGACTCGGCGGCCGTGGCGTCGATGGTCGGCGCCGTGAAGATCTGCAGGCTGCGCTCGCGCAGGGCCCGGCCGGCTTCGCGCTGGCCTTGCAGGTCGGTGGCGGCGGCGCTGGCGATCTGCTTGATCTGGGTACGCTGTGCCTCGGTGGCGTTCAGGCCGTCGAGCATGTGATCGATGCGCCGCGCCACGTGCCCGGGCGGGCCGCCGAACATCATCATGCCGTGGCCACCCTCACCGCCACGCATGCCGTGGGGGCGCTCCTGCGCTTCGGCCGACACCGCAACCGCGGCAGCAGCGACGACCAGCACGCTGACCATCATCCAGCGCAACAGCGAAGCGGCGCCTTGCGACGGGGTGGTCAGGAATTTCAATTTCGACATCGTGCACTCCTTGAAGGAATCGGGCGGTTGACCCATGCACGGATGCTCGCCGCAGGCAGTGAAGCCGGCTTGGCTGAGGGGTAAAGAACTGTGAAGCGACACGGCAGCAGGCCTTGCCGCTCGCACCCTCGCGGACCAGGGCAATTGTTCACGTCGAACAGCGCCAAAACACGCGCTATGCTCGCCACCGTACAGACCGAACCTGCCGGTCGAAGAAAAATGGCGTGTTGCCGAACCCGCAGATGCGACGCGATGCCCTGAAAGGACCCGATGGACGACAAGCAGGACAGCCCGGCGGCGACGCACCAGGTCATCGTCAATGCACAGGACCAATTCGTCGTCTGGCCCACGAAACTGCAGCTCCCCGAAGGCTGGCGCTGCATCGGCATGGCCGGCACGCGCGCCGAGCTCGACGTCTACCTGCGCAGACTCGCGGCCGAGACGCTGCCCATGCCGCTGCTGATCACCGACAAGCGAACGCTCGACACCCGTTGGGACTGACCGACGCGCCCCTCGTGATCCCGTTCAAGCTTCTGCGCCGCCACGCTGCGGGTTCCCCGCCCGACGCTCGACCGCCCCGTTTGGAAAACCGGCGCGCGGCGCTGACCGATGGCGACCGGGTGCTGCTGAGCGCGACGCACCTGTGGTTGCGCCGCATCCCGGGCCGTTGCCAGCCCAAGCAACTGTGCCGCCACTACCCGCGCATCGCCAATGCCATTGCCAGGCATTGGGACGACCAGGTGCTGGGCGACCGGCTGCTGACCGACCTGCTGGTCGACAGGCGTGGCAACCGTGCCGGCTTTCCGCCACGCATCGTCGACGAGCTGCAGATGCTGCGGCGGCTTCGGGTTCACGCGCGCGACAACGCCTACCTGACCGATCGGCTGCGCCGGACGCTCGCCGGCGCCTTCGGCCGCTGAGAGGTGCCGGGCGCGCCCGGACCGTGCCATCGGGTCGACGAGGCACGCATACTTGCGCATGGATGAAGCACCCGTCGACACATCGCTAAGCCAGGGCGGCCCGGGAGTGCGCGTCGTCGGCCTGGGTGCGTCCGCCGGCGGGCTGGAGCCGCTGCAGCACTTCCTGGCCGGTGTTCCGCCTTCGAGCGGCTTCGCTTACGTGGTGGTTCAGCACATGGACCCAACCCACAAGGCGATGCTGGGCGAACTGCTGCAACGGTCCACATCCATGCGGGTGCGCGAGGCGGCCGACGCACAACCGATCGAGGCCGACACGGTCTTCGTCATCCAGCCGAACTCCGAACTCACGGTGCTGCGGGGCGCGCTGCACCTGACCGAGCCTTCGCAGCCGCGCGGCCAGCGCTTGCCGATCGACCGGCTGTTCAGCTCGCTGGCGCGCGAACTCGGCGAACGTGCGATCGGGGTGGTTCTTTCGGGCATGGGCTCGGACGGCACGCTGGGCTTGCAGGCGATCAAGTCGCAAGGCGGGCTCACGCTGGCGCAGCAACCCGAGTCGGCACAGTTCGACTCGATGCCCCGAAGTGCCATCGCCACCGGCAGTGTCGACATCGTGGCCCTGCCCGCCGACATGCCCGCGCGGATCATCGCGGTGACCGGCATTCAGCCATCGACCGGGTCGGGCTCGGTGGACCAGGCTGTGACCGCCCTCGACACCGTTCTCGACCTGCTGCGTGAGCGCACGCGGCACGATCTCGCACCGTACAAGTCGAACACGCTGATGCGCCGCATCGCACGCCGCATGGCCGTGCACGGGCTGGGCTCGATGGCCGCCTACGCCAAGCACCTGCAAGACAACCCGCAGGAACTCGATCTGTTGTTCAAGGAACTGCTGATCGGCGTCACCTCGTTCTTCCGCGACCCCGAGGTCTGGCAGGACCTCGCGAGCGCGGTCCTGCCCGAATTGATCGGCCGACATGCGGCGCAGAGCGGCCCGCTGCGCGCCTGGGTGATCGGCTGCTCGACCGGCGAAGAAGCCTATTCGCTGGCGATCGCGTTCACCGAGGCGCTGGACGCGCTGCGGGGCAGCACTTGCGAACTGCAGATCTTCGCCACCGATCTCAACGCCGACGCGATCGCCACGGCGCGCAGCGGCCGCTTCGCGGCCGGCATCGCCCGAGACCTGTCGCCGGAGCGCCTGGCGCGGCATTTCACCGAGCGGCCCGATGGTTACCAGATCGACAAGCGCATCCGCAACATGGTGCTGTTCGCGCAGCACGATGTGGTCCTGGACCCACCATTCACCCGGCTCGACCTGCTGCTGTGCCGCAACGTGATGATCTACTTCGGCACGCCGCTTCAAAGGCGCCTGGTCCCGCTGTTTCACTACAGCCTGCGGCCCGGCGGCGCGCTGCTGCTGGGCGGATCCGAAACCGTGGGGCGGGCCCAGTCGCTGTTCGTTCCGCTGCACCCGAAGTCGCGGCTCTACTGGCGCGGCGACAATGGCGGAACGGCCGGTGCCCTGGTCTTTCCGACCCAGCGGCGCCCGAGCTCACGATCGGCTACCCAGGAGACGCGTTTGCCCCACTCGAACCCGCCCCCGGCCAACCTGCAATCGTTGGCCGATCAATTGCTCTTGCAGTCGTATTCGCCGCCCGCGGTGCTGGTCAACGAAGGTGGAGACATCGTCTACATCAGCGGGCGCACCGGGCGCTACCTGGAGCCGGCCGCGGGCAAGGCGAACTGGAACGTCCACGTGATGGCGCGCCCCTCGATCCGGGCCCAGCTGGCCGTCGCCTTGAGAACCGCGCTGCAGGAGAAGAGCTCGGTCGAGCTGCGCGGGCTGCGGCTCGACGACGAGGGGACCGCCAGCGTCGACATCACGGTGCAGGCGGTCTCTCAACCCAGGTCGCTCGAGGGCATGGCCATGATCGTCTTTCGGGACGCGCCTGTCGCGCCGAAGGGACGCAGCCGGCGCTCGACGTCGGCCGACGTCGACACCGCGGTCGGCGAGGAGCTGATGCGCTCGCGCGAAGAGATCAACGCGCTGCGCCAGGAAATGCGCGCGTCGCAAGAGGAACTGCAGGCCGCCAACGAGGAGCTGCAGTCCACCAACGAGGAGCTGCAGTCGGCCAACGAGGAGCTGACGACCTCGAAGGAAGAAGCGCAGTCGATGAACGAGGAACTGCAGACGATCAACGGCGAGCTGCAGTCCAAGCTCGACGACCTTGCGCTCGCGCAGAGCGACATGCAGAACCTGCTCAACAGCACCGACATCGCCACGCTGTTCCTCGACGACCAGCTCAACGTGCGGCGCTTCACCGAGCAGATCGCGCGCGTCGTGCACCTGCGCGAGGCCGACATCGGCCGGCCCCTGAGCGAGCTCGCCAGCACCCTGATCTATCCCGAGATGCATGCGGACGTGAAGGAGACTCTGCGCACGCTGGCGTTCAGCGAGAAGCAGATCGCCACCAGCGACGGGCACTGGTTCACCGTGCGCATCATGCCGTACCGAACGCTGACCAACGTGATCCAGGGTGTCGTGATCACCTTCGTGGACATCACGGTCGCCAAGGAACTCGAATCACGCCTGCGCAAGGCGTAGAGTCGCGTGGCATCCCCGGAGGCTTCCATGCACGATCTCGCCACCGAACCGTCACGCTTCGCCGCCCTGCGCAACCGCGCCACCTCGCGCCTGACGGGCGGCGGCGCCGAAGACACGGGGGCACGGGCCACCGACGCCTTGTCGGTGCTGCATGCGCTGGCCTCGTCGCCAGACACCGCGGCCGACGCGCTGGCGCTGCTGCACGAACTGCAGGTGCACCAGGTCGAGCTCGACATCCAGGCCGAAGAGTTGCGGGAGTCGCGGGCGGAACTCGAGTCCGCGTTGCGCCGGCAGATCGAACTCTACGATTTCCAGCCGGTCGGCTGCTTCACTGTCGACCCGCGTCTCGTCGTGCATGAGCTGAACCAGGCCGGCGCGGCGATGCTGGGCGTCGAACGCGACGAAGCCTGCGGGTTGAACCTCGACAGCTTCCTCTCCATGACCAGCCGAAGCAGGCTGCGCGAGCTGATCGCAGCGTGCGACGCACGACCGCGGGTGTCGGGCACCGTTCAGTGGTGCGCCAAGGACGGGCCGGAGCGCGCGGTGCTGATGAGCGTTTGCATCGATCCCTCGGCACACAGGTACTTCGTGACCCTGGCCGACATCGGCAACGACTAGGTGTCGCTGGCCGGGGGCCGTGGGCGCCCGTCCGGCAGCACAGCGGCAACGGCTTGCGGAAGCAGGCGCTCGTATTCCTTCCTGACCACGGCATAACACTCGCAGCTGCGGGCTTCGAGCGCGGCGCGGTCCAGCACCGCCACATGGCCGCGCGCGTAGCGGATCAGCCCGGCACGTTGCATACGAACGGCGGCCTCGGTCACACCCTCGCGCCGCACGCCGAGCATCGTGGCGGTCAGTTGTTGTGTCATCGTCAGCTCGTTGCCATGCAGCCGATCCAGCATCATCAGCAGCAGCCGGCAAAGCTGCTGATCCAGGCTGTGGTGGCGGTTGCACACGGCGGTCTGCGCCATCTGCGTGATGAGCGCCTGGGTGTAGCGCAGCAGCAGGAACTTGACCGGAAGGGATCGACCGAACTCGGCCTTGATCGCGTGCGCGTCGATCCGGAAGCCCTGCCCCGCACTCTGGACGACGGCGCGGCTCGTGGTCGTCTCGCCGCCCAGAAGCAGCGAGATGCCGACGAGCCCCTCGTTGCCCACGATGGCGATCTCGGAGGTGTCGCCACCCCCGGTGACGTTGAGCAGCGCGACGATGGCGGTGGTCGGAAAGTAGACGTGGCCGAGCGTGCTGCCCGATTCGTACAGCACCCGCCCCAGCGGGAGTTCCACGGATTCGAGCTGGGGCCACCACCGCAACTGGTCCTCGGCGGGAAGCGCGGCGATCAGCCGATTCGACGAGGGGACGTTGGCAGGCGTCATGGACGCTCCGCCAAGGCCTGTTCCCGCACTGGCCTGGCCCCGTTGCGGGGCCCCGGCACTTCCGGGTCGTTTTGACAAAGCAGGGGGAGCATCCACGGAACCACTGGAGGAGAGGGAGTCCGACGCATTCGAACTCAACCTAGTCCGATGTTGTCCGACATTGCGGCGATCCACGAGGGAAGATAGATCATTGGTGTCTGGCCTTGCACATTCACGTCCAGTCATGTCTAATCTGTTTTGTTGGGCCTGATGTTGGTACGGAGGTCGGCGATGCCGAAAAGAGCGAAAGAGCGGAGTGCGTTGGAAGTACAGCGGCTGGTCGCTCCGGGCTTTCACGCGGTGGGCGTCGTAGCCGGCCTTCATCTGCGCGTGAAGCCGACCGGCGCCCGCTCGTGGATATTACGCGCCACGGTCGGCGACCTTCGGCGGGACATTGGCCTCGGCGCCTATCCAGACGTGACGCTCGCGCAGGCGCGCGACAAGGCGCGCGAAGCCCGTGAGGCCATCGTCGGCGGCACAGACCCCGTGCATGAGCGCCAAGAGCGTGAGAGTGCCCTGCGCGCGGCGCAAGCGAAAGCCATGACTTTCGATCAGGCGACCACCGCCTACATCGAGTCCCAAGAGACGGCGTGGAAGAACCCCAAGAGCGCACAGCAATGGACGAACTCGCTCAACAGGTACGCCTTCCCTGTGATCGGCAAGATGCACGTGGGCGACGTTGAACTCGCCCACATCCTGAAAATCTTGGAGCCGATTTGGAAGGACAAGACGGTGACTGCCACCCGCGTTCGCGGGCGAATCGAGAAGGTGCTCAATTGGGCCAAAGGGCGAGGCCACCGCACAGGTGACAACCCGGCCGCATGGAAGGGCAACCTTGAGGCGCAGCTTGCGCAGCCGCAAAAGATCACCGCCGCCGTACACCACGCGGCACTTCCGCTCGGCGAAGTCAGCGCCTTCATGCACCGACTGCGGGGCGCCGAAGGCATGGGAGCGAGGGCCTTGGAGTTCTTGATCCTGACGGCGGCACGAAGCGGTGAAGCGCGCGGCGCAACGTGGGCGGAAATCGACCTTGATGCAAAGGTCTGGACGGTGCCCGCCAGTCGCATGAAGATGAAAAAGGAACACCGCGTGCCACTGAGCGAAGCCGCAATAAAGCTGCTGCGCAAGCTGCCACGCGTGGCCGGGACTGACCTCGTTTTTCCCTCGCCCCGGAACTTGCAACTCTCCGACATGACGCTCACCGCCGTACTGCGCCGTCTGGACGTGCCGGCCGTGCCGCATGGCTTTCGTTCTACGTTCCGCGACTGGGCGTCTGAGCGCACAAGCTACCCGCGTGACGCCGCCGAAATGGCCCTCGCGCACGCCATCGGCGACAAGGTAGAGGCCGCCTATCGGCGCGGCGACCTATTCGAAAAGCGCCGCAAGATGATGGACGATTGGGCGCGCTTTTGCTCGCAGATCGCCTCCGTTCGTGCGACCGTTTTAGTCCTAGCAAGAAGTGCCTGACGGCACCATGAAAGGCCATCTGTGACCCATCATCAACCCCTTGCAGCCGAGTCTGCCGCCACGCGGCGTGAACGGCGCGAAGCCGTACAGCACGACCACATTGCGCGCCTGACGGTGCGGCTTCGCGCCCTCAGCGCCAGCGGCGCAACCATCGAGCACGCACGTGCCGTGCGTGACCGATACGCGCGGGCGGTCTTCGGCTTTCGGCCTGGCATCGGCGGCGACGCCTTCGCCGACTTCCTCGTGAGCGACGAAGCTGGCGCGGAAGACGCCGAAGATATCGACGGCCGATTCATTGCATTGGAGCGCGCGCAGATCGACGCTGCGACGCACGGCACCGGCGCCGTTCGGCAAGCGATGTTGCGGGCCGCCGGCGCATGACTCGGCCCGACCTCACAGACGCCAAGCGCGAGGCCGTGGCAGCAGCGGTGCCCGTGTTCAGTCGCATCATCAAGGCGGCCGAATCGGAAGTTGACGCGCTGCTACGCGCCACCGATCCCGACAATGAAGACAACGATCTAGCGACGCTACGCGAGCATCTGGAAGGCAACCCGCCGAGTGCGCTTGCCGTAGCGTTCCTGATTCAGCGAGTGCAAAAGCTGGAGCGGACTGCTGGCGCAAGTCATGCAGCCAGTTCGAAGAACAAAGAGCTTATTGCGTGGGCGCGTGGGCTGTGGGCCGACTCTACCGACCGCGACCAAGGCCGCGCTTCATTCGCACGAACACTCAAGAAGCTGCACGCGGCGAAGCTCGCCGGTGTCACGGATAAGCGCATTGCCGAGCACTGGCTGAGGGGCCGATAGCACCCATCTTGCGGGCAACGTGCGCAGCTTGCGGGCTGCGTGCGCAGACAGGATAGATGCCACTGGCGACCATTGGGCACTTGAACTTCAGGTGCCACAAATGACCGCCGCCGCCACCGCTATCGACCTGCCGAAAACCGGCTTTATCCGCTCTAGAGACCTTGTGCCGGGCCTCGTACCCATTGGTCGCTCGACGCTTCACCTGTGGGTGAAACAAGGCAAGTTCCCGGCGCCCGTGAAGCTCGCCCCGGCCACGACTGCATGGAAGTGCGAAGACGTGCGCGCGTGGATGGAGGCGCGCAAGTGAGCGCCGCAAAGAGAAACGCGACGCCGGGGTCAGCGGCGTCGCGTCAATGCCTGTCCTCAGTGCAAACCAAAGCCGGCACGCAAGTGTACGGCGGGAAGGCCCGCGACAGTCGCACCACTGTGATCGAGCGCCAGCGCGAAGCCGAGCGCCACCCGCCGCTGGTGAACACGTCGCCACAACGGCGCGCCCGCCTGCTGGCGCTGCACAGCGAGACGCCGGGGAACGATGCCGAGACGCAAGCCGAGCGCCTGTTGCGCGCGTTGCGCGGCGGCCCGGTCACGACACACGAGGCCCGCCACTACCTCGACATCATGTCGCCGGCCAGCCGTGTGCACTTCCTGCTTCACAGCCACGGCCACGACATTCAGATGCGGCTCGTTATGCAGGCGCTCGTGCTCGGGAAGGTGCACCGCATCGCCGAGTACACGCTCATTCGCCACACGTAGCGCCTTCGGATCGCCAGCACTGCGCCGGAGGGTTTGGAAACCGTGGCGACGCAGGAAGACCCCCCACCACGGGACAGACGTTGAAACAGGGGCAGCGGTGGCGAAGGTAGTGCCGCAACGTCGAACGACTGCCGGGTCATGTACTGCTGACGGGTCAGGTCACGCACATGTGAAGGTCTAGCTCAGGAAGGGCTAGGTCTGCCTACCTCGGGGTCAGTGGCTGGCAGAGAACACACAACAGCAACCGAGACATTCTCAATTTCAACCAAGGAAATCATCATCATGCAAAAGCTCAACACCCCAGCACACCGCTCGACCGGCCACGGTGCCGCGTTGCTCGCCGCGCTCTCGCGCATCACCAAGGCTGCGCCCTTGACGAAGATGCACGACGCGGAACCGGCGCCGCGCCTGCGGCCACTGTTCGGCGGCTTGTACGAGTCGATGTTCACCGCGACGACTGACGCAAACGTGGTCAAGGCCGCTGCGCCGAAGCCGGTGCAGTCGTTGGGCACCAAGCAGACCCCGGCCGACACCGGCGCCGTGCGCCAACACAGCGTGCAGAGCATGGTCGCCGATCCCGATTTCAACGCCGACGACCCGCGCCACGTTCACGCCGCCCAACTGCGCGCCAGCGCCGGCGCACACGCCGACCTTTTGGCCGCGGTCAAGGCCGTCCACGCGGCCGGGCCGAACTCCCACGGGTCGCACGGCCCGAACCCCCTTTGATCGTCACCTTCACGAAAGACCTGAACATGAAGAACAGCACTTTGGAAGCCCTCGCAGTCAGCATCGCGGCCCTCGACGGGCAGCGCGCCACGCTCGCAAACCTGATCGGCGAGCGCCACGACGCGCGCCTGTTGATCGAAGGCAACATCACCGCCGCACTGTCGGCCCTTGACGCAGCCACGGCCGCGCTCGAACCCGCCCTCGTGCGCGAAGCTGTCGGCGAGGCAGAACCCGGTGAAGTCACGGCGGCCCGCGCCACCCTCGCCACGGCAGAGAAGGCACTCACCACGGCGCGCAAGCGTGAAGGCGAAGCCCGCGAGCTCGCCGCCGCAGAAAATGGCCTGAGCCTGCGAATCGGTAGCCTCGACGCACAACTCGCCGACCTGCACCGGCAACGCTCCGACGCGCGCCTCGCGGCCGTGGTCGCCGACCTGCACGTGCGCATCGACAGCTATATGGCGTCGGCCGCCGTCACCGCGCAGCGTTTCGCCGAAGTGCTGGCGTTGGATGACTTCCTCGCCCGCGACCTCGGCAAGCCGCAGAACGTCCGCACGGCCGAGACGCCGCTCGCGTGCCTGCCGGGCTTCGCCGGCCACGCCTCGACCGTGCCGAGCTTCGACGTGCTGCTGCGCGCCGCCCGCGCCGGCATCGTTGCCGAGCACGGCACCGGCCCGCTGTAATGAGCACGATCACGGTGTTTAACGCGCTCACCGGCGAGGCGACCCAAGTGGAAGGCAACGACGCAGAGCAGGCCCACGGCGTAGATGCGTCGGGCGCCTCGCTCGGCGTGGTGCCGCTTGGTGACGCCTTCGCGCGCACCCCGGCGCCGCCCGGCCCCGGCGCGGGCTGGTTGTGGAGCTTTGAGCTTCAGGCGTGGCACTTCACGCCATCCTTGACCGAGGCCATCGACGCCGCCCTCGTTGCCATCGACGCCGCCGCCGGTGCCGCCCGGCTGCGGTACATCACAGACGTTCCCGGTCAGGCTGCGACCTACGTGCTGAAGCTGGCGCAGGCGAAGGCGTACCTCGATGGCGGGCCGGTTCAACCGTTCGTTCAAGGCGAGGCCGAAGCGATGGGCGTGACCGCGACGCAGGCCGCGCAGTTCATCGTCGCCACCGCCGCCGGGTGGGAGCAGCTTGCCCCGTTGATCGAAGGGGCTCGCCGCGCCGGCAAGCTGGCCGCTTCCGGCGCTCAAAACCTCGCGGGTGTAGCTGAGGCGCAGGCAGAGGCAGTCGGCGCCCTGAGCGCGATATGAGCGTCCACACCGCGCCGGCGTCGTCGCCGAGCGATACACCGCCCCGCTGTAATTCCAGCGCCGTAGCAGCATGACCACGACCAAGAAGGCGCCGGGCCGCCCGTGGCCCAAGGGCGTCAGCGGCAACCCTTCCGGCAAGCCCAAGGGCGCGCGCCACCGCGTCACGGTCGCGCTCGAAAAGCTGATGCAGACCGACGCGCAGACCATCGTGCGCGCTGTGCTCGCCGCCGCCGCCGGTGGCGACATGAGCGCCGCCCGCATGGTGCTCGACCGCGTGGCGCCGCCGGCCAAAGACCGCCACGTGTCGCTCGACCTGCCCGACACCAGCACGGCAGAAGGCATCGAACAGGCTCAGGGCGCCATCGTGGCCGCCGTGGCGGGGGGTCACATGCTGCCGAGCGAGGGCGTAGCTCTGAGCGGGCTCGTTGAGGCTCGGCGCCGCAGTCTAGAAACGAACGAACTCGCGGCCCGCATCGCCGCGCTCGAACTCAAGGGAACAGCCAAATGACGACCTCGACCAGCCTGCGCCGCCGCCTGGACAAGTTGACCGGCCCGCCGGTGCCTGCGATGCAGCCGGAAACGACCGCCGCACTGCTGACGCTGCGCGAGGCGACCGTGAGCCTGTGTGGTGACGACCGCGAACCGTGGCTGCATCGCTGCGCCACTGGCCGCGCCACACCGGCAGACATGGCGATCCTCGACATGCTGCCGGCCGAGTCATTGAAAGTCGCCGGCGTTTCGGGCATCGAGTACACGCGGCTCATGCACCAAGTGCTGACCGCGTACTGATGGCGGCTGCCGTGTTGACCGCCTACGCGCGCCAAGTGCTCGCCCGTGCCGAGGAAGCCGCGCAGGCGACCGTGACCGTCAGCGCGCCCGCGATGGCCTCGATACGCCTGCGCGGGGTGCTCGACGCCGCGATGCGCGAGGCGCTGACCGTGGGGCACCTTGTCGAGCTCGCCGACCGACTGACCGCCGACGCGGCGACCGAGGCAGACCTCGCGCTACTCGACGCCTTCGACGCCGCTGACCTCACGACCGCGAACCTCACCCACGCCGGGTTCATCATCGAGCAGGCCGGGCCGTTTCTCGGCGTGGCCGCCGTGATGCCGCGAACGACTCGCGCGACCCGCGTGGTGGAGACAATCACGCGCGCCGCGGCCGTGGTAGCCAGCATGACCGCGATGCTGCGCGACCGCCTGCAAGTGCTGCCCGATGCCGACGAACTACTGTGCATCGGCGCGCGGTTTGAGTGTGGCGGCATGACTCCCGCCGACATTGCCGTCATTCGCGCGCTGCCCGGCCCGTACCTGCGCGCGAACGCATCGGAGCGGCACTACGCCGCGATCTTCGTGGACTACCGGCTTTGGGACTACTGACCGCGCTTTCTCGTCACGCGGCGAAACGGTGAAGGCTTTTGTTCGGCGCGTCCCCATTGCACGAGGCCTATACAGAAAATAGCTACGCCGCTAGCCATCCCGATCAGCAAGCCTATGCTTTCAGAACTAACCGTCCTCGCCAGAGAGGTCGCGAAAGCCATGTTTCTTGCGACCTCCACTGACTTTTGATCTGCGCGCGCTTGGGCAGCCTCGCTCCGAAGCTTGTTCGCACGAGCCTCGACGGACAGTGAGTCACCAATAGAGCTTTGCACTGCCGCCTGACTTGCCAATCCCTGTTTCAAAAGTGCGGTGGATCGCGCATATGCGTCGGCAGCTTCGCCGGTGCGTTTCGTCGCCTCCTGTAATGCAGCCAACTTCTGATCCCACAGTGCCTTCTCCTCTGCGGCAGACGAAGCGAACACAACGTTTGCGGTTTGGAGGCGCTGGATCAGTTGGTAGTGCTCAACAGCACAAGGCCCGACGATGGCAATACCAAGGAAGGTAAGCAGCTTTGGGAGGGTGTCGGACGGCAGATTGATCATGGGCACCACGAAGGTCAGTTTGGAGCCGAGCGCTGGCCTCTGCTACCGATTCGGTGGCACATCAGATGCCGCTTTTGAGCATTATCTGACCACGGTGCGACGACTCTGGACTGACCACCGAACCGAGTCGGCCGCCCCGAAGTAGAGCGGACTGAGACGAAAAACAGACACTTTCAAGCGCCTTGCTTTTCGTTGGGCCGGATGTTGGTTCCGGATGAAAAACGGGCCGCAAAGGCCCGTGTTTCCTAGCTTCTTGGAGGAGAGGGAGGGATTCGAACCCTCGGAACCTTGCGGTTCGCCTGATTTCGAGTCAGGTACATTCGACCACTCTGCCACCTCTCCGGTAGTCTCGGTGCTGCGGGCCACCAACGCGGCCCACGGCTTCGGCGGGTCTGTGCCGAGCCTTGAATTCTATCTCAGCTGCCGCGGGCTTCTGCCTTCAGGACCGCCACCCCACCCATGTAAGGCTGCAGTGCTTCGGGCACACGGATCGAGCCGTCGGCGTTCTGGCAGTTTTCGAGCACTGCGACCAGGGTGCGCCCGACCGCGAGGCCCGAACCGTTGAGCGTGTGCACGAACTCGTTCTTGCCCTGCGCGTTCTTGTAGCGCGCCTGCATGCGGCGGGCCTGGAAGGCCTCGCAGTTCGAGCACGAACTGATCTCGCGGAAGGTGTTCTGCGCCGGCACCCAGACTTCGAGGTCGTAGGTCTTGGTCGCACCGAAACCCATGTCGCCGCTGCTGAGCAGCACCACGCGGTAGGGCAACCCGAGCTTTTGCAATATGGCCTCGGCGTGGCCGACCATCTGCTCGAGTGCGGCGTCGCTCTGGTCGGGCGCCACGATCTGCACCATCTCGACCTTGTCGAACTGGTGCTGGCGGATCAGGCCGCGCGTGTCGCGCCCGGCGCTGCCGGCTTCGGAGCGAAAACACGGGCTGTGCGCGGTCAGCTTGATGGGCAGATCGCTCGCCGCGAGCAGTTGCCCGCGCACGGTGTTGGTGAGCGAGATTTCCGAGGTCGAGATCAGGTATTGCTCTTGCTGCCCGTCCTCGGCGCCACCGCGCGAGACCCAGAACATGTCTTCCTTGAATTTCGGCAACTGGCCGGTGCCTTCGAGCACGTCGCGGTTGACGATGTAGGGCGTGTAGCACTCGGTGTAACCGTGTTCCTGGGTCTGCACGTCGAGCATGAACTGCGCGAGCGCCCGGTGCAGCCGCGCGATCGGGCCGCGCAGGAAGCTGAAGCGCGAGCCGGAGAGTTTGGCGCCGGTGTCGAAGTCCAGGCCGAGCGGCGCACCCAGGTCCACATGGTCCTTCGGTGTGAACGCGAAGGCCGGCGCCGTGCCCCAGCGCCGCACTTCGACGTTGGCGGCCTCGTCCGGGCCGACAGGCACGCTCGCGTCGGGCAGGTTGGGCACCGCCATCAGCATCGATTGCAGTTCGGTCTGGATCAGCTCCAGCCGCTCGGCCGAGGCCTTCAGCGCTTCGCCGATGCCGCTGACCTGCGCCATCGCCGACGCGCTGTCTTCGCCCTTGGCCTTCAGGTGGCCGATCAGCTTGGACGCGCTGTTGCGCTGCGCCTGCAGTTCTTCGGTGCGGGTCTGGATGGTCTTGCGTTCCGACTCGAGCGCGGTGAAGCGCGCGACGTCGAGAAACGGCTGGGGCGACTTGCGCGTCTCGAGCCGCTGGATGACTTGCGCAAGGTCCTTGCGCAGCAGAGTGATGTCGAGCATGGGTCAGGCCGCGAGCGGGCCCCGCAGGGTGCTGAAGAAGCTCGAATTGTAGGCAGCCGCGCGGGTCGGGCCGCACCGAGCGCCGCTCAGGCCAATCAGGCGATCAGCGGGTGCAGGCCGAGGCTCACGTGATGCTGCGGCTGGCCCACGTGCGCCTGCATCTTCGCGGCGCGTGCGTCGCACAGCACGTGCGAGGCGCAGTCGGCGCAGCGCCCGCACTGCGTGGCCACGCCAAGCTCGAACTGCAAGCACTCCAGGCTGACCGCCCCTTCAGCCGCCGCCTGGCGGATCTGGTGGTCAGACACACGGCGGCACACACAAACGATCATGAAACCTCCAGCGCCTCGAAATCACACTGACTTCACACCTCAGCTCGGATCTCCCATCTGCGACTGCAGGTAGTTCTCCAGACCGACCTTGCCGACGAGATCGATCTGGGTTTCCAGAAAATCGATGTGCTCTTCGGTGTCATCCAATATGCCTTGCAGCAGGTCTCGCGACACATAGTCACGCACCGACTCGCAGTGCGCGATCCCCGCCTTGATCGTGGCCTGCGCGCCGCTTTCCGACCCCAGGTCGCATTGCAGCAGTTCAGGCACGTTCTCTCCGATCATCAACTTGCCCAGGTCCTGCAGGTTCGGCAGGCCGTCGAGCGTGAAGATGCGTTCCATCAGCTTGTCGGCGTGTTTCATTTCGCCGATCGACTCTTCGTATTCCTTCTTCGCCAACTTGTCGAAGCCCCAGTGCTTGAGCATGCGGTAGTGCACGAAGTACTGGTTGATCGCGGTCAGTTCGTTTTTCAGTTGAGCATTCAAGTGCTCTATGACTTTGGCGTCACCCTTCATGGTGTGCTCCTGGTGGTTTCGACGGTGGCGCGGGGCTGCGGCGCCCGTCTTGCACCGACCGCCTGCCTACCCCTTTGCCACCCCATTCTGCCGCGGGGCCAGGAGACGCACACCGCTCGGCGCCAAAACTATGACTGAGAATCACTCTCATTGGCAATGCAAGCCCATTCGCCGCAATCTCAATCAAGACCAATTATCATTCTCATTGACTTTCCTCAAGACCAGACGCACCGCCTTGCGCGATCCTGCCCCATGACCTTGCTCAACGAACTGCCTCTCGGTGCGCACGCCACCGTGCTGCGCGTGATCGCCGCGTCGCCCGACGTCGACGCGGTGGCGCTGCGCCGGCTCGGCGAGCTCGGCTTCATTCCGGGCGAGCCCCTGCAGTTGCTGCGCCGCGGCCCGGGTGGGCGCGAACCGCTGGCGGTGCTGATCGGTGAAACGCTGTTCGGCCTGCGCCTGCTCGAAGCGCAATGCATCGAAGTTGAGCTCGCATGAGCCATACGCTGAATTCACCGAACCACACCGCGATGTGGAGCGTGGCGCTGGTCGGCAACCCGAACTGCGGCAAGACCGCCCTCTTCAACCTGCTCACCGGCGCGCGCCAGAAGGTCGCCAACTACGCCGGCGTGACGGTCGAACGCAAGGTCGGCCTGGCGCGCCTGCGCAACGGCCAGACGGTCTCGGTGGTCGACCTGCCCGGCGCCTACAGCCTGTCTCCGGCCACGCCGGACGAGCAGGTCACGCTCGAAGTGATCGAAGGCCGGCGCGCCGGCGAGACCGCGCCCGATGCGATCGTGGCCGTGGTCGACGCGACCAACCTGCGCATGAACCTGCGGCTGGTGCTGGAGCTGAAGAAGCTCGGCCGCCCGATGATGGTCGCGCTCAACATGGCCGACGTGGCGCGCTCGCAAGGCTTGGCGATCGATGTCGACAAGCTCGCGGCGGAACTCGGTTGCCCGGTGGTCGAGACCGTCGCGGTCAAGCACGATGGCCACGCGCAGTTGCTCTCGTTGCTGGAACTCCAGCTCAATGGCGCGCCGCTCGCCAGCGCCGTCATCGCGCGGCCTAGCACCGAGGTCAGCTCGTCGGCCGACTTGCAGCGCGAGGTGCGCCGCATCCTCGCGCTGGCCGCCCCGGGCGCCGCGCAGTTCCAGCGTTTTCACCACCGGCTCGACGCGGTCGTGATGCACCCGGTGTGGGGCCTGGTGATCCTGGCCGCCGTGCTGTTCCTGATTTTCCAGGCCGTGTTCTCGTGGGCCAACGTGCCGATGGACGCCATCAAGGACACGATGGCCGCCGCCGGTGAATGGACCACCGCGCACATGACCGAGGGCCCGCTGCGCAGCCTGATCGTCGACGGCGTGATCGCCGGCGTGGGCGGCGTGATCGTGTTCCTGCCGCAGATCCTGATCCTGTTCTTCTTCATCCTGCTGCTCGAAGACTCGGGCTACCTGCCGCGCGCCGCGTTCCTGCTCGACAACGTGATGGGCAAGGTGGGCCTGTCGGGCCGCGCCTTCATTCCGCTGCTGTCGAGTTTTGCCTGCGCCATTCCCGGCATCATGGCCACGCGCACGATCGCCAATTGGAAGGACCGGCTGGCCACGATCATGGTCGCGCCGCTCATGACCTGCTCGGCGCGCCTGCCGGTCTACGCGCTTTTGATCGGCGCCTTCGTGCCCGAGCGCAGCGTCGGCATCTTCAACTTGCGCGGGCTCACCTTGTTCGGCCTGTACGTGGCCGGCGTGGTCTCTGCGATGGCGGTCGCGTGGGTCTTCAAGCGGGTATGGATGAAGAGCCGCTACCAGCCACTGATGCTCGAGCTGCCGCCGTACCGCGTGCCCGGCCTGCGTAACCTCGTGCTCGGCCTGTGGGAACGGGCGCGCATCTTCATGGCGCGGGTCGGCGGCATCATCTTTTCGCTGATGGTGATCCTCTGGTTCCTGTCGACCTACCCCGGGCCGCCGGATGGCGCGACGGGGCCGGCCATCCAGTACAGCTTCGCCGGCTGGTTGGGCCAGGCGCTGCAGCACGTGTTCGCACCGATCGGTTTCAACTGGCAGATCTCGATCGCGCTGGTGCCGGGTCTGGCCGCGCGTGAGGTCGCGGTGGGCGCGCTCGGCACGGTGTATTCCATGTCGGCCGCCGGCGGTGAAGTGGCCGACGCGCTCTCGCCGGTGATCGCCAAGGGCTGGTCGCTCGCCACCGCCTATTCGCTGCTCGCCTGGTACGTCTTCGCCCCACAGTGCATCTCGACGCTCGCGGTCGTGAAGCGCGAAACCAATTCCTGGCGCTACCCGGTGCTGATGGCGGCCTACCTGTTCGTGCTGGCCTACGTGGCGGCGTTCGCCACCTACCGGCTCACCTTGTATTTCGGAGGCTGAACACGATGCAAACGCTGATCGTTGCCGTGGTGGTCGTTGCCTGCAGTGGCTTCGCGCTGTGGACCCTGATGCCATCGAGCGCGCGCCGCGCGCTGGCCCTCGTTCTGCTGCGCGTTCCGCACCTGCCGACCGGCATCGAAACGCGCTTGCAGAAAACGGCACAAGCCGCATCGGGCTGCGGCTGCGACGGCTGCGACCGCTCGGACAAGAAGACTGCCGTGAAAACGCCGGCATCCCAACCGATCACCTTCCACCCGCGCGCGCGGCGCTGAGGCGTCTCGTCAGGCCTTGTCGGAAGCGGCCTCGGCCATCGACTTGTCGCCCAGGCCGAGCGGCAACGGGAAGTTGATCGTCTCCTCGACACCCGGGATGCTGCGCACCGCGACCGCACCCAGCGCGCGCAGACGTTCGATCACCTGTTGCACCAGAATGTGCGGTGCCGACGCGCCGGCCGTGAGCCCGACGCTGCGTTTGCCTTCGAACCATTCGGCCCGAAGATCGTCCGGGCCGTCGACCATGTAGGCCTCGGTGCCCAGGCGCTGCGCCAGCTCGCGCAGACGGTTGCTGTTGGAACTGGTCGGGCTGCCGACCACGATCACGATGTCGACCTTGGGCGCGAGGATCTTCACCGCGTCCTGCCGGTTCTGCGTGGCGTAGCAGATGTCCTGCTGCTTGGGCTCGCGCACACTCGGGAAGCGCCGCTTCACGGCCGCCAGGATCTCGGCCGCGTCGTCCACCGACAGCGTGGTCTGCGTGACCACGGCGAGCTTCTCGCTCTGCGCCACCTGCACACGCGCCACATCGGCCACGTCTTCGACGAGGTAGATGCCTTCGTTGAGCTGCCCCATCGTGCCTTCGACTTCGGGGTGGCCCTTGTGGCCGATCATGATGAAGTCATAACCCTGCTTGTGCAGCTTGGCCACTTCCACGTGCACCTTGGTGACGAGCGGGCAGGTGGCATCGAACACGCTGAAGCCACGCTGCGCGGCCTCGACGCGCACCGCCTGCGACACGCCGTGCGCGCTGAACACCAGGGTGGCGCCAGGCGGCACGTCGGCCAGGTCTTCGATGAAGATCGCGCCCTTGGCCTTCAGGTCGTTGACAACGTAGGTGTTGTGCACGATCTCGTGGCGCACGTAGATCGGCGCGCCGAATTTGGTCAGCGCACGCTCGACGATCTCGATCGCGCGGTCCACGCCTGCACAGAAGCCGCGCGGCTCGGCCAGCACGATCTCTTCGAGTTCAGCATTCATCACAAGACCCCGATCAGCTTGACCTCGAAGGTCACCGGCCGCCCGGCGAGCGGGTGGTTGAAGTCGAACACCATCACGTCGCCGTCGATCTCGCGCAATACGCCGGCGTAGGCCGACTTGCCGTCGGGCGTGGGGAACTGCACCACATCACCGACGTTGTAGCGCTCGTCGGGATCACCCAATTCATCGAGCAGCGAGCGTTTCACGCGCTGCAGCATGTCGGGGTTGCGCTCGCCGAAGGCCTCGCCCGACTCCAGCTCGAAGGACTCGTGCGCACCTTCCACCAGGCCGAGCAAACGCCGCTCCATCGCCGGCGCCAGCTCGCCGGTGCCCATCGACAGCGTGGCGGGTTTGTCGTTGAAGGTGTTGACGAGGTCGTCCCCGTCAGGCCCCGCGAGGCGGTAGTGCAGGGTCAGGAACGACCCGGGTTCGACTTGGTTCAAGCGGTTTCCTCAGACACACGTGGCGGTGCCATAGACTGGCGCTGATTTTACGAGCAGGCGTGAACGCGCCCGAAAGCAACTCCACCATGGTGCTCAAGGACATTCCCGCCGACGCCCGCCCGCGCGAAAAACTGCTCGCACACGGGCCGGCCGCCTTGGCCGATGCCGAGCTGGTCGCCCTGCTGCTGCGCACCGGCATGAAGGGCGTCTCGGTATTGCAGCTGGCGCAGCAGATGCTCGACCACTTCGGTGGCCTGCAAGGGCTGTTGCACGCCGGCCCGAACGAACTCAAGGGCATCAAGGGCCTAGGCCCCGCCAAACGGGCCGAGATCGCCGCGGTGATCGAGCTGGCGCGACGCGCGCTCACGCGCGAGCTCAACCAGCGCCCGGTATTCGACTCGCCGGGCAAGGTCAAGACCTACCTGCAGCTCCAGCTCGGCGCGCTCGGTCACGAAGTGTTCGCGGTGCTGTTCCTTGACGCGCAGACCCGTTTGATCAAGCTCGAAGAGATGTTTCGGGGAACGCTGACGCAGGCCGCCGTGTACCCGCGCGAAGTGGTCAAGCGCGCGCTCGACCTGCAGGCCTCGGCGGTGATCTTCGCGCACAACCACCCTTCGGGCGCAGCCGAACCATCTCGCGCCGACGAGTTGCTGACGCAGACGCTGAAGAGCGCACTCGCGCTCGTCGACATTCGTGTGCTCGACCACTTGGTGGTCGGCCACCACGACGTGATCTCGTTCGCCGAGCGCGGCCTGTTGTGAAAGCGCGCGCCCTCGACGAACTCGGCCCGCTGAAGCGGGCGCTGCAGGAAGCCGCCCGCGAAGCGGCCGAGAAGCTGGCTCGCGAACAGGAACGCGCGGCACGTGAAGCACGCGAGCGCAACCTGTTCGCGCTGAGTGTCGGTACGGTGGCGCCGCTCAAAAAGCCGACGCGGGCGCCGTCGTCCAGCACCCGACCCGCGCCCATTCCGCGCCAGCGACTGCGAGACGAAGCTGCGGTGATGAGCGAGGCGATCTCCGACGAATTCGACGTCGAATCGCTGCTCGAGACCGACGACTCGCTGTCGTTCCGCCGCCGCGACATCGGGCCCGAGGTGGTGCGCAAGCTGCGCCGGGGAGTGTGGGCGATCCAGGCCCAGCTCGACCTGCATGGTTTGCGCCGCGACGAAGCGCGCGAAAGCCTCGCCACCTTCCTGCGCGAGGCCCACCACGCGGGCCTGCGCTGCGTGCGCGTGGTGCACGGCAAAGGCCACGGCTCGCCCGGGCGCGAGCCGGTGCTCAAGGCCAAGGTGCGCAGCTGGCTGGTGCAGAAGAGCGAGGTTGTGGCGTTCGCGCAAGCGCGTGCTTCCGACGGCGGCAACGGCGCGTTGATGGTGTTGCTGCGGCCAACGCCGCGCGTTCACAAGACCGCATCGACACGCTGAGATCAGGTCATCGGCTGCCGAATCACGGCAGCGTGACCTTCAGGATCTGCCCGCTGCTCAGGACCACGAGCTGCTGCGGGCCGAGCACCGCGATGCCGTCGATGTTCCACAGGCTCGGGGTTGCGCCGAGCACCACGTAGGCACCGTGCGGGATCACGACGCTCGGCGTGCCGCCCGGCGGCAACTTCATCAGCCCGTAGGTGTTGCTCCCGTAGTAGAGCGTGCCCGCCGCATCGACCGCGATCGCGGTGACCTGGCTGTTGGCCGGAATGGGCAGCGTGCTCACGCTCGTGCCGTCGCTCGACACCTTGCGCACCGTGGCGTCGACGCCGACGCTGTAGTCGATCACGTACAACGAACCGTCGGGCGCGAACGCGATCTGTTTGGGCGTCGCGAACCGCGCCGCCGCGATCGGCCCGTCGGTGCTGCCGCTCTGCCCCATCACGCCGGCGTAGGCGCTCACCGTGCCTGCCGCATCCACACGCCTGACCGCGTTGTTGCTGTCGCCCACGAACACGTCGCCCCCCGGCTTCGCGGCCAGGCCCCAGATCGCGCCGAAACGCGCATTGCTCGCGTTGCCGTCGAGCGCGCCTGCCGTGGTTCGCGAGCCCGCGAGCAAGGTTGTCGCATTGTCGAGGCCGATCCTGCGCACGCCGAAACTGTCGCCCACGTAGAGCACGCCGGCACTGTCGCTGGCGATCGACGCCACGTCGCTGACGAACTGGGCCGCGCTGCCCACGCCGTCGATCATCTCGGCCGGCGCCGGCCCGCTGGTCAAGCCGGCCGCGAGCGTGACCACACCCGCCGGGCTGATGCGCCGCACCAGCCGAGAGAGTTTCTCGAAGACCACGACGTTGCCCGCCGGATCGACCGTGACGGCCTGAAGGCTCTCGCTGGCCAGACTCGCGAACGGCATCTGCGCCAGCACGCCGGTGCCGTCGGCCGTCATGTTGCGCGCGAAGCCCGAGGCGATCGTGTGCAGCACGCCGGCCGCGCTGAGTTCGCGCAGCGCGCGGGTTTCGGCGAGCATGAAGCCGCCGTTCGGCGCGAGCGTCACACCGCCTTCGACCTGCACACGCGCATTCGGCGCGCTGCCGTCGACAAAGCCTGCGCCCAGCACCCGCGAGCCCGCCAGGGTCGTGACGGCCATGCTCGTCAGGTCGAGCTGGCGCAGCAGGCCGCGCGCATCACGAAAGGTCAGTGTGTTGCCGCGCACGACCATGGCGGTCGGGGAGACCACCGCCGCCGTACCGACGCCGTCTGCGCCCGAGGCATCGGCCACGTTGCTGCCGGCCAGCGTGTCCACCGAAGCGGCGCCGCCTCCACTGCGCACGACGCGCCGGATGCGCGGGCCGTCGCCCACCAGCACGTCGCCGTTCGCGGCCACCGCGATGGCGCTCGGCCCGAGAAAGCGTGCGGTCATGGGCGAGCCGTCTGCGAGGCCGTAGACGCTGCCGGCGTAGGTGCTGACGACACCGGCCGTGGTGACGCGGCGGATGCGCGCGTTGTCGTAGTCGCTCACGTAGAGATCACCATCGGGACCGATCGCGATGCCGTTGACACGCGAGAAGCGCGCCGCGGCGCCGGTGCCGTCGGCCGTGCCCGCCATGCCGGCCACGCCCGCCAGCGTGCTCACCGTGCCGTCGGGTGCGATGCGGCGAATCGTGTAGTTCGCGGTGTCGGCCACGTAGACATTGCCGGCCGCGTCGTGCGTCAGGCCGAGCGGCTGGCGGAACAGGGCGACGTCGGCCGCGCCGTCGGTCGACCCGCCACCGAACCCGCCGGCGACCGGCGTGATCGTGCCCAGGTCGGCGCTCAGGCGCTTGATGCGGTTCGAGGTGATGAAAGCGTAGCTGCCCGCCGCCTCCTGGTCGATGCCAGCCACCACCAGGATCTCGGCCTGCGGACGCAAGCCGACGATCGGCAGCGCGGCCAGCGTGACCGTGGGCGGCGGCGTGACGGTGAGCGGCGCAGCCTGGCTGTTCGTGATGCTCAGCCCGCCGCAGTCGAGCACGGCGCGGAACTGCAGGCCGCTGTCGCCGATGGTGGTGGCGAAGCTGTGGGTGGCCAAGGTGGCCGCGGCGATGTTGGTCCAGGTGAGGATGCCCCCCGAGGTCTGGCCACGTTGCCACTGGATACCGAGCGTGCCGGCGCTGCAGGTGGCGCCCACGCTGAAGCTGGCGGGCGTTCCGGCAACCACGGTCGTCGCAAGCGGCTGCAGCGTGACCGTCAGGACGGGCACGCTCATGACGACGGTCAGCGTGGCGGCATCGCTCGTCGCCGTGCCCGCCGAATTGCCCACCACCGCGCGAAAGGTGGCGCCGCTGTCGGCGAGCACGGTCGCCGCGATCGTGTAGCTCGTGGCGGTGGCGCCCACGATGTCGGCACCGTTGCGTTGCCACTGGTAGGCGAGTGGCGCGTCGCCGGTTGCCGCGACGCTGAAGCTCGCCGCCTGCCCTTCGGTCACGCTCACGTTGACCGGCTGCAGCGTGACGCTCGGCGGCACCACGACCGGCACCGGGATCGGTGGCCCGCCACCACCCCCACC
>JBEBIB010000057.1:0-9840 GCA_040080605.1 Burkholderiaceae bacterium | reverse complement strand
CGCCACGGGGTGCGCCGATAACGCAAACGACGCCAAGCCGTCTGCGTTGCCTCCATCAAACTGGCATCAAGGCGTCTGCCGCCCAGACTCCTAGCGCAGTTGAGCTTCGCCACCGGCGTGCATGACCACGCCGTTCGTCACTTGCAACTCGCCACGCACCAGCCAAGCCACCGCACGCGGGTACATCACATGCTCACGTTCGAGCACACGCGCTTCCAGCGCCTCGGGCGTGTCGCCGGCCAGCACCGGCACCGCGGCCTGCGCGATGATCGGCCCGTGATCGAGCGTGGGCGTGACGAAGTGGGCCGTCGCACCGGCCAGCTTGCAGCCGGCCTCGATCGCACGGCGGTGCGTGTTCAGGCCGGTGAACGCCGGCAGCAGCGACGGGTGCACATTGACCATGCGCCCCGCGTAGCGCTCGACGAACCCGTCGGTCAGAATGCGCATGAAACCGGCCAGCGCGACCACGTCGGGCGCGAAAGCGTCGATCGCACGCGCCAGTTCGGCGTCGAAGGCCTCGCGCGAATCAAAGGCCTTGTGATCGACCACCGCGGTGGCGATGCCATGCGCACGCGCGAACGCCAACCCCTGCGCACCGGCCCGGTTGCTGATCACCGCCGCCACCTGCGCCGGCCAGCCCTCGTCGGCGCAAGCGCGCACGATGGCTTCCATGTTCGAGCCGCGGCCGGAGATGAGGATGACGATATTTTTCATGGGGCGCGCAGTGTAGCTGCCTACAATTTGCAGCGATGAAACCCCGCGTGCTCTCCGGCATGCGCCCGACCGGCGCCTTGCACCTCGGCCACTACCATGGCGCTCTCAAGAACTGGGTGCGGCTGCAAGACGAGCACGAGTGCTTCTACTTCGTCGCCGACTGGCACGCGCTGACCACGCACTACGACGACCACGCCGACCTGGAGCGCAACGTCTACGACATGGTCGTCGACTGGCTCGCCGCCGGCATCGACCCCGACCGCGCCACGCTCTTCATCCAGAGCCGCCTGCCGGAACACGCCGAGCTGTTCACGCTACTCGCGATGGGCACGCCGTTGTCGTGGCTGGAGCGTGTGCCGACCTACAAGGACCAGATGAAGGCGCTGACGGGGCGCGACCTCGCGACCTACGGCTTTCTCGGCTACCCGCTGCTGCAGGCCGCCGACATCCTGATCTACAAAGCCGCGTTCGTGCCGGTCGGCGAAGACCAGGCGCCGCACGTCGAGATCACGCGTGAAGTGGCGCGCCGTTTCAACCACCTCCACGGCAAGGGGCAGACGGTGCTGCCCGAGCCCGCGACGCTGCTGACCGAGACCAGCAAGCTGCCCGGCCTGGACGGCGCGAAGATGAGCAAGAGCCTGGGCAACGACATCGCGATGCGAGAAGAACCCGCCGAGGTCGAACGCAAGATCAAGCGCATGCCGACCGACCCCGACCGGGTGCGCCGCACCGACCGCGGCAACCCCGAGCGCTGCCCGGTCTGGCAGTTCCACAAGCTGTATTCCGACGCCGACACGCGCGCGTGGGTCGTGAAGGGTTGCACGACGGCTGGCATCGGTTGCCTGGAATGCAAACAACCGGTGATCGACACGATACTGAAAGAGCAGGAACCCTGGCGCGAGCGGGCCGAGACCTACCTCGCCAACCCGAAACATGTGCACTGGATCGTCGAGGTCGGCACCGAGCGCGCCCGCACGGTCGCTCGGAAAACGATGCGCGAAGTGCGCGGCGCGATCGGCCTGAACTACTGAGCAGCAAGCGCGGCGAGTGCGTCGCTCACGTCCTGTGCGCTCACACCGTCGCTGCGTGACACAGGCGCATCGGCGAGCGCCGATGCACCGTCGGTCTTGAGCCGGCTCACCCATTGGCCCGCATCGCGTCCGGAGTCGAAGGCCGCGCTTTGCAGCAGCACGCGCCCGTCGGCCGCCGCGAGCTTGAAGTAGAACTTGCCGTCGGCCTCGCGGTACTGCTTGAACGTCGGCAGCGCAGCTTTCGTCTTGACGGCGGTCGCACTCGCCGTTGCACCCACCGCCACCATGCGCCGCAGGCCGACCGCTTCACGCAAGGTCGCAAGGAACGGCGCGGCCACGGCTCGTGCCTTGCGCGCGCCTTCGAGCAGCGTTTCTTCGATGCGCTCGGGGTGGGCGATCAGGTCGGCGTAGCGTTCGCGCATCGGGCCGATGTCGCGCTCGATGCGCTCGACCACCACCGCTTTCGCATCGCCCCAGGCTATGCCTGCGCGCAGGTCGGCGCGCAACATGGCACGCTCGGCGTCGTTCGCGAAAGCTTCGTAGATCGCGACCAGGTGCGAGCCTTCCGGCTCCTTCGCTTCGCCCGGCGCGCGCGAGTCGGTCACCACGCGGGCCAACGCTTCGCGCAAGCCTTTCGCGCCGCCTTCGAACAGCGGCACGGTGTTGTCGTAGCTCTTGCTCATCTTGCGGCCATCGAGCCCCGGCAGCATCGCCACACGCTCGTCGATGTTCGCCTCGGGCAATACGAACAGCTCGCGCCCGGCCCCGAACAGGTGGTTGAAACGCTGCGCCAGGTCGCGCGCCATCTCGATGTGCTGGACCTGATCGCGCCCCACCGGCACGCGGTGCGCGTTGAACATCAGGATGTCGGCCGCCATCAGGATCGGGTAGCTGAACAGGCCCATCGTGACGCCGGCGTCCGGGTCCTCGCCTGCCGCCGCGTTCGCGTCCGTCGCTGCCTTGTAGGCGTGCGAGCGGTTCATCAGCCCCTTCGACGCGACGCAGGTCAGCAGCCACGTCAGCTCCGGGATCTCGACGATGTCACTCTGCCGGTAGAAGGTCACGCGCGCGCTGTCGAGCCCGGCCGCGAGCCAGGTCGCGGCGATCTCCAGGCGCGAGCGTTCGATGCGCGACGGCTCGTCGCACTTGATAAGCGCGTGGTAGTCGGCGAGAAAGAAAAAACTCTCCACGCCCGCCTCGCGGCTGGCCTCGATCGCTGGCCGGATCGCGCCCACGTAGTTGCCGAGGTGCGGGGTTCCGGTGGTGGTGATGCCGGTGAGAACACGTTGGGTCATGAAGGCAGCCGCCGATTCAGATTCAAATGGCTGCGGTCACGACCAGCTCGACGCGCCATTCCGGTTTCGCGAGGTTGGCCTGCACGGTCGCACGCGGCGGTGCGTCGCCGGGAGCGAGCCAGTCTTCCCAGACCTCGTTCATCACCGGGAAGTCGGCCAGGTCGCGGATGAAGATCTGGCACATCAGGATGTGCGCGTTGTCGGTGCCGGCCTCGTGCAGCAGCTTGTCGATGGCGGCGAGCACCTGCGTCATCTGGCCGCGGATGTCCTGGCTCGCGTCGGCGGCCACCTGGCCGGCGAGGTAGACCGTGTTGTTGTGGATCGTCATCTCCGACAGTCGGTCACCGACATGGAATCGGCGCAGGCCCTGGCTCATGTTTTCTCTCCGTGCTTGGTTGGATGTTTGTGCGAATGTTGATGCGAATGTTTGTGCGCGTGTTTTGCCGGCGGTACGTGCGCCGCCGCACCGGCCGCCTTCTGCCCAAGCTTGCTTTCGGTGCCCTTGAGCAGCTTCTGGATGTTGGCGCTGTGGCGCCAGACCAGCAGCAGGCCCATCACGGCGACGCTGATGGCCGCCGGGCCACTGCCCCAGATCAGCAACTGGTAGAACGGCGCGAACACGGCTGCGACGATGGCCGCGAGCGACGAGTAGCGGAAGAAGGCGGCGATGATGACCCAGGTGGCGAGCGTGGCCAGCCCGAGCCACGGGTTCAGCCCCAGCAACACGCCGGCCGCCGTGGCCACGCCCTTGCCGCCCTGGAAGCGGAAGAACACCGGCCACAAGTGGCCCAGGAACGCTGCGAGCGCCACCAGCGCAACCGTGCCTTCGCCCAACCCGAAACGCGCACCGAACTGATCGACCAACACGACCGGCACGAAGCCCTTGAGCGCATCGAGCAGCAGCGTCAGCACCGCCGCCGCCTTGTTACCCGAGCGCAGCACGTTGGTGGCGCCCGGGTTGCCCGACCCGTAGGTGCGCGGGTCATTCAAACCCATCGCACGGCTCACGATCACGGCAAAGGAGAGCGAGCCGATCAGGTAGGCGGCCAGGGTGGCGAGCGCCGGGTAAAGGGTCTGCATGGGAGCCAGGGCGAGAAGCAAAAGTCCGCTATTTTGCGCTCGGGAAAAGCGCGGCCCGATTCAGAGTGCGCAGCTCACCGGCTTGGCATCCAGCAAGCGCGTCAACACCGCCGGTTCGATGCCCACGAGGTAACCCCGCCGCCCACCGTTGATGCAGATGCGCGGCAGCCCCAGCGCCGTCTGTTCCACGTACACCGGCATCGCCTTGCGCAGCCCGAACGGCGAGGTACCGCCGACCTGGTAGCCGCTGTGGCGCTGCGCCACCTCGGGTTTGCAGGGCTCGACCGACTTGGCGCCGATCTGGCGCGCCAGGTTCTTGGTGCTGACCTGCTTGTCGCCGTGCATCAGCACGATCAGCGGCTGGGCGCGCTCATCCTGCATCACCAGGGTCTTGATCACCTCGGCCTCGGGCACACCGAGCTGGCGCGACGACTCCGACGTGCCGCCGTGCTCGACGTAGTCGTACACATGCTCGGTGAAGGGCACGCCGTTTTCACGCAGGTATTGCGTCGCGGGCGTCTCGCTGACGTGCGCCTTCTTCTTCACGTTTTCACTGCGCCGGGTCGCGGTGCGTCCAGCGGATCGCGTCGATTTTCGCCAGCAACTCGGGCGAAAGCGTCGTGCCCCAGGCGTCGATGTTCTCGTCGAGCTGGGCGCGTGTCGTCACGCCGATGATCGTGCTCGCCACACGCCAGTTGGTGTAGCAGAACGCGAGCGCCAGGCGCGTCGGCGTGAGGCCGTTGGCCACTGCGAGTTCGTTGTACAGCCGCGCGGCAGCAAAGGTTTCGGGCCGGCCCCAGCGCTGCTTGCGCACCGACTCGAACAGCGCGATGCGGCCCTGGTGCGACAAACCCGTGTCGTACTTGCCGGTGAGCGTGCCGAAGCCGAGCGGCGAATACGCGAGCAGCGACACGCCTTGCCGGTACATCACTTCGTCCAGGCCGTTGTCGACCGTGCGGTTGACCAGCGTGTACGGGTTCTGCACCGTCGCCACGCGCGGCAGGCCCAGCTCGTCGGCCAGGCGGATGAATTCCGATAGGCCCCAGGGCGTTTCGTTGCTCAGGCCGATGTGCCGCACCTTGCCGGCGCGCACCAGGCCCGCGAAGGCTTCGAGCTGCTCGCGGATGCTGCTGAATTCCTTGTCCTTCGACGGGTCGAAGTAGACCGCACCGAACGACGGCGTGTTGCGGTTCGGCCAGTGCATCTGGTAGAGGTCGATCACGTCGGTCTGCAGCCGCTTGAGGCTGTCGTTGCAGGCCTCGTTGATCTCGGCCGGCGTGACGTTGCCGCTGCCGTTGCGGATCCAGTCTGAAGCGCGCGACGGCCCGGCCACTTTCGTGGCCAGCACCACCTTGTTTCGCGCGCCGGGCCGCTTGGCGAACCAGTTGCCGATGAAACGTTCGGTCGAGCCGGAGGTCTCGCGCCGCACCGGCACCGAATACATCTCGGCCGTGTCGATGAAGTTGATGCCGCGTGCCAGCGCGTGGTCGAGCAGGGCGTGCGAGGTGGGCTCGTCCACCTGCTCGCCGAAGGTCATGGTGCCCAGGCAGATGGGGGTGACGCGCAGGTCGCTGCGGCCGAGGGGAACGGTGGTGAAGGTGGTCATGGCGCAAAGTCTAGCGCCAGCGCCACCGCAGCGCTCGCAGGCCTACGCGTGCGCCGGCACGCGTTTGCCCGAGACGCCGAGCCGCTCGACCGACAGGTACTGCTGGCGGTAGATCTCGAATGGCAAGCTGTCGTTGGCCTCGATGCTCATCTGCACTTCGACCGAGGCCTTCGACAACGCAGCATACTTCGCCTGCAGCTCGCTCGAGAACGGCAGCGCCAGCAGCCGGTTGCGCGTCTGCTCCGACTGGGCCCGTGTGAAGGCCACGTAGGAGCTGTCGAAATCGCGCGCCATCGCCGCCAGCACCCGTGCCGACGGCGCAGTGTCGGTGTTCGCCAGCGTGGCGGAAGCCGCCCCGAGCGCGTCGCGGTAGGCCGAGCCACCGTGCAGCCCGTCGAGCGTGGCCGCGATCGGCTCGAAAGCCTGCAGCAACTCGCTGCCCCAGGCCACCAGGCCGATCTCGCCTGCACCGCGCTCCAGCATCAGGCCCGGCTCGCGCCCGCGCGCCGCCACCTTCTGCTGGTTGCGCGCCAGCGCCTTGATCTCTTCAGGCGAATCGGGCGGGCTGTCGCTCAGCAGACAGTGCAGCAGGAACAGGTCGATGAACTGCATGGTGGAAGCGCCGATACCGACCGGCTCGAACGGGTCGAGGTCCATGCAGCGCACCTCGACGTATTCGACACCGCGCTCGCGCAACGCATGCAGCGGGCGCTCGCCGGGGAAGATCACGCGCTTAGGGCGGATCGTGCCGTAGAACTCGTTCTCGATCTGCAGCAGGCTGGTGGCGAGCTGGTTGTAGTCGCCGCCCGGGTTGCGGATGCCGACCGCTTCATAGGCAGGGTAAGGTTTCGTCAGCGCTTCCTGCAGCGACGCGGCATAACTCTCCAGGCTGTTGTAGCTGACCGAAAGCGACGATTGCGCGTCGCTCTGGTAGCCCAGCCGCCCCATGCGCAGCGAGGTGCCGTGCGGCATGTGCAGCGTGTGACCCTTGAGGGGCTGCAATTCGTGCTCGCGGCCGGCGACGAAGGTCGAACACAAGGCCGGCGACGCACCGAACAAGGTCAGCAGCAGGAACGAATGGCGCCGGAAGTTGCGGATCAGGTCGAAGTACTGTTCGGTCGACACCCCCGGCATCGACCAGTTGTAGTGAATGCCCGAGATCGTCTGCATGCGCCGGCCGTAGCGGTGGCCCAGGCCCATGCGGTAGACACTCTTCGCACGCCCCACGTTCGACGAACCATAGCGCCCGAGCGGGATCGTCTCGTCGGTCGGCAGCCCGCAGGGCATGCTCGAGACCCACAACATCTCGTCGCCCTGATCCTTGAGCACGCGGTACGTGAACTGGTGGATCTGCGTCAGCTCGTCCAGGCATTCCTGTGCGCTGGCGTGCACGCCGGTCACGAACTCGAGCTGCGACTCGCTGAAGTCGGTGGTGATGTTGGGGTGGGCCAATGCCGAACCGAGCGCGGCCGGGTGCGGGGTGAGCGCCAGCCCGCCTTCGGGGCGCGCGCGCAGGCTCTCTTTTTCGACACCACGCAGCATGCCGCGCAGTTGCGCCTCCGGCAGCGCACGCAGGCGTTGTTGTATTACGCTCATGCGCGTCTCCTCTGAATCCGTCCTGAGTGGAAGGTACCAGACCCGTGCACAACGCGCTGGCGCAGGGCCGGCGCGAAATCGGCTAGGGTTATTGCGGGCGCCGGGGGATCGGGGCCATCGGGCGTGAGGGCGAGGCCCACAGCGCCTCGTCGCCGGCCGCAGCCATCAGCAGGGCCAGCTTGGCGACGATGGCGCGCAGGTCGCGGATCTCTTCGGCGCGCCATTCGCGCACGCGGTCGGTCTGCTCGCAGCACACCATGCCGTAGGCGCGGCCGTTGACGGTGAACGCGGCGTCGAGCATCGAGAGCACGCCGCTCGGCAGCAGATAGTTCTCGCGCATCGGCTGCAGATGCGGGTCGTGCATCGCGTCGTGGCCCACGTACATGCCGGTGCGCACCAGCACGTCGAAGTAGTCGCGGTACTCGGCCTCGAGCAGGCTGCGTTCGCTGGTGACGAGCTCACCGCCCGTCACCTTCGATGCCAGGCAAAGCAAGCTCAGCGCGCCCGGCGTGCCGTCGAAGCGCCACAGGCTGACACGCGAGCACTGCAACTGGCCGCTGATCACGTCGATCACCGCCGCGCGCGCTTCGTCGCGGCTGCACGCGCCGGCATAAAAAGCAGCGCCGATGTCCTGCAGATGCGCCAAGCCGGGCAAACGTGTAACCATGCAGCGAGTATGGCCTCAGTTCAGTGCCGCTTCAAAGCACCGCAGGCGGCGGCAACGTGGCGCACTCCTCGAACACCCGCACCGGGCAGCGCGCGCAGATGCTGCGGTCCAGGCGCTGAAAGATCGTGTGGATGGCGGTGCGCTTGGTCGGGAAGATGTGGTCGCGGCCCAGCTCCTCGGTGAATCCGACCCGCTGCCAGAGTTCGAGCACCGGCGGGCGCGGCCGGTGGAAGTACAGGTCGCCGCCGGCAGCGCGGCGCGTCTGCAGCTCGGCCCGCCACAGTTCGGCCGCAGGCAGGTCGATGAAGTTCATGCTCTTGGCCATCACCAGCAGGTGTTTCGCAGCATCGGGCGCGGCGCGCATGTCGCGCAGTTGGTCGGCCACGTGCGGCACCGCGCCGAAGTAGACCTCGCCTTCCATGCGGATCATCTTCAGCTGCGGGCACTCGGGCAGCGGCGCCGGCACGTCGGCGCGCACGACGAAGGGCCGCTCGGGCGCTGCGTTGTCGAAACCCATGACACGCATGTAAGGCCGCGAGGTGCGGTGCAGGTAGACCACCAGCGACAGGATCGTGCCGAGCACGATCGCCATCTCGATGCGGATCGTGACCGTGGCCAGCGCCGTCACGGCGGCGATCACGAAGTCGTCGCGGCCGTGACCCCACAGGCGGCGCCAGCCCGGCACGTCGAGCAGCGACCACGCCACCACGAGCAGCAGCCCGGCGATGGCGGGCAACGGAATCAGCGCGAGCAGCGGCGAGGTGAATGCCAACAGCAAGAGCAGCGATAAGGACGCGAACACGGCGGCCAGCGGCGTGCGTGCGCCCGCCTCCAGGTTCGGCAAGGATCGGTTCAGTGAACCGCAGGACACGTACGACGAGAAGAAGCCGCCGACGATGTTCGACAAACCCTGGCCGCGGAATTCACGGTTCGCGTCGATGGCCTGGCCGGAACGTGCGGCCACCATCTTGGCGATGGAGATCGACTGGCCCAGCGCCACGATCGTCAACGCGAACGCGATCGACAGCAGCTCGGGCAGGCTGCCGAGCTGCACCGAAGGCAGCTGGAAGCGCGGCCATATTGCTGGCAGGCTTCCGACGACCGCCACGCCGCCCCATTGAGGCCACGGCGACGCGCTGTTCAGGCCGAAGGCGAGCGCGGTACCGGCCACCAGGCCGAGCAACATGCCGGGCCAGCGGGGCAGCACGCGCCGCGCCACCAGCACCACCACGATCGTGCACGCCGCCACCAGCAGGGCCGCAGGCCGCAATGCACCGAACTGTTCGCCGAGGTGAACGAACAAGGCCTGCGTGCCATGCGCTGCCGGTGCCGACAGGCCCAGCACGTCGGTCAGCGCGTGCAGCGCGATCAGCACGGCAGCGCCACTGGTGAAACCGCGCAGGGCCGAAGGCGATATGAAGTTGGCGATCGAACCGAGCCGCAGCGCGCCGATCAGCCACTGCATCAGGCCGACCAGCACCGTGACCGCGAGTGCGAGCTGGATGTAGCCCGGCGAGCCGACGACAGCGAGCGGCGCCAGCATGGCGAACAGCGCCAGCGAGTTGGCGTTGGTCGGGCCCGACACCACATGCCAGCTCGACCCGAACAGTGCGGCGATGACACACGGCACGATTGCGGTGTACAGGCCGTACTCGGGCGGCAGGCCGGCGAGCGCCGCGAACGCAAAACCCTGCGGCAGCACCAGCAGCGCGCCGAGCACCCCTGCGATCAGGTCGGCGCGCAGCGTTTGTGCATTGAGGCTGCGCACCCAGGGGCCGAAGACTCGTGACAACAGGTCCTGCATGGCCGGCATTGTGCGTTGCCGGGCGCGCCACGCGGCCGGCGTAGCAT
>JBEBIB010000038.1:0-42056 GCA_040080605.1 Burkholderiaceae bacterium | reverse complement strand
TCACCCCACCCACCCTCCAGGACCGAACCCATGAAACAGCTCAAGCTTTCCACCCTCGCCCTCGCGCTCGTGATGTCCGTCTCCACCATCACCGCGATCGCGCAGGTCACGGTCGGTGGCGCGCCGATGTACGCCAGCAAGGACATCATCGACAACGCCGTCAACTCGAAGGATCACACCACGCTCGTGGCCGCTGTCAAGGCCGCCGGCCTGGTCGAGACGCTGAAGGGCCCCGGCCCGTTCACCGTGTTCGCGCCCACCAATACCGCTTTCGCGGCGCTGCCCGCCGGCACCGTCGACACCCTGCTCAAGCCCGAGAACAAGCCCGCGCTGACCAAGGTGCTGACCTACCACGTGGTCTCGGGCAAGATGGACGCGGTGGCGCTGATGGCCGCCGTCAAGGCCGGCAACGGCAAGGCGATGCTGAAAACCGTGTCGGGCGGCACGCTCACCGCCACCAGCAACGGCAGCGCCGTGATGGTGATGGACGAAAGCGGTGGCACGGCCAACGTGACGATCGCCGACGTGACGCAGTCCAACGGCGTGATCCACGTGATCGACAAGGTGCTGCTGCCCAAGTAAGGCGCGGCCGATTCATGCCAATACAAGCGGCCCACGGGCCGCTTTTTTGCGTCCGCGCGGCACTCAAGTCCGGGCTTTTCCTGCCGATAACAAGGCACCAACAGATCCCGCCAGCCCGACCGGCGCGGTCCCTGCTGCCTTGACCCAAGGACCCCGATGAGCGCCGTGCCCGCCTACGCCAACCCCGCTTCCCAGCGCTCGGAACCGGAATTCAGCTTCGATGCCGCCGATTTCGAGCGCATCCGCAAGCTCATCTACCAACGCGCCGGCATCAGCCTGCACGCCGGCAAGCAGGCCATGGTCTACAGCCGCCTGTCGCGCCGGCTGCGCGACGCCGGCTTCCAGTCGTTCGGCCAGTACCTGCAGGCACTCGAGAGTTCCACCGGCGCCGCCGCCGAGCAGGAGTGGCAGGAATTCGTCAACTGCCTGACGACCAACCTCACCTCGTTCTTCCGCGAAGAGCACCACTTCCCGGTGCTGCACGCCGAACTCACCGCCCGCAAGGCCTCGGCAGTGCGCATCTGGTGCAACGCCGCCTCGACCGGCGAAGAGCCGTATTCGCTGGCGATGACCGTCAACGAAGCGCTGGGCTCGAACGCCAACGCGAAGATCTTCTGCAGCGACATCGACACCAAGGTGCTCGCCACCGCCGCGGCCGGCGTCTACGCTGCCGACGCGCGCGGCCTGAGCCCGGAGCGACTGCGCCAGCACTTCATGCGCGGCACCGGCGCCAACAGCGGTTTCATCCGCGTCAAGCCCGAATTGAAGAAGCTGGTCGAGTTCCGCGCCTTCAACCTGATGGACGAACGCTGGTCGCTCGGCGACCCCTTCGACATCGTGTTCTGCCGCAACGTGATGATCTACTTCGACGGGCCCACGCAGCGCCGCGTGCTCGAACGCATGCACCGCGCGATGCGCCCGGGCGCTTTGCTGTTCGCCGGCCACTCCGAAAACTTCGGCGAATCGAAAGACCTGTTTCGCCTGCGCGGCAAGACCGTCTACGAACGCGTCTGACCGCAGCCGCACCCATGGCCCTTCTCGCCCCCACCCGCACCGCCCCCGCCGGTTCGGCGCCTTCGCGCCTGGACCAGTTGAAGCGCCGCCCGCGCAAGCCCGGCGAAGCCTCGTTCTTCTGGTACGAACCGCAGTTCGCCAACGAGGCCGTGAAGGTCTTGCCGGGCGAGTACTTCGTCTACAACGAAGACATCCTCATCATGACCACGCTCGGCTCGTGCATCGCCGCGTGCCTGTGGGACCGCCAGGCCAAGATCGGCGGCATGAACCACTTCATGCTGCCCGAAGGCGTGGGGGAATCGGGCCGCTACGGCTCGTTCGCGATGGAACTGCTGATCAACGAAATGCTCAAGCTCGGTGCCACGCGTTCGTCGATGGAGGCCAAGGTCTTCGGCGGCGGCCAGGTGATCTCGGGCATGAACTCGATGAACGTGGGCGAGCGCAACACCGCCTTCGTGCTCGACTACCTGAAGGCCGAGCGCATCCAGGTGGTCTCGAAAGACGTGCTCGACATCTACCCGCGCAAGGTCTGCTTCCTGCCGGCCAGCGGCAAGGCCATGGTCAAGCGCCTGGCCTCGGCCAACAACGAGGCGCTGCTGGCGCAGGAGCGCGCCGCGGCGCAGAAGGTGGCCCCGGCCGCGAGCAGTGGCGGTTCGGTCGACCTGTTCTGAACGACACTGCGCCAAGAACGCAAGAACAAGGAGACATCCACCATGGCCAAGACCCGCGTCGTCGTTGTCGACGACTCCGCCCTGGTTCGCAGCCTGCTCACCGAGATCATCAACCGCGAGCCCGACATGGAATGTGTGGGCGCCGCGGCCGACCCGCTGGTGGCACGCGAAATGATCCGCGACCTGAACCCCGACGTGATCACGCTCGACGTGGAGATGCCGCGCATGGACGGCATCGACTTCCTGTCGAAGCTGATGCGCCTGCGCCCGATGCCGGTGCTGATGGTCTCCACGCTCACCGAACGCGGCGCCGAGGTGACGCTGCGCGCCCTCGAACTCGGCGCGATCGACTTCGTGGCCAAGCCCAAGATCGGCGTGGCCGACGGCCTGCGCCTGCTGGCGCGGGACATCACCGAGAAGATCCGCATCGCGTCGAAGGCCCACGTCAAGCGTGTGCCCACCGTCGCGCCCGGCGCGGCGCCGGCCAAAGCCAGCGCACCGGTCGCGAACCTGGGCCGGCTGTCGACCGAGAAGATCATATTCATCGGTGCCTCCACCGGCGGCACCGAAGCCACGAAGGATGTGCTCGTCAACCTGCCGCACGACGCACCCGCCGTGATGATCACGCAGCACATGCCACCGGGTTTCACGAAAAGTTATGCGGCGCGGCTCGACGGCCTGTGCCGCATCAGCGTGGCCGAGGCGGTCGACGGTGAACGGGTCTTGCCCGGCCACGCCTACCTGGCGCCGGGGGGCTTTCACCTGAGCGTGGAACGCTCCGGCGCCAACTACGTGGCGCGGGTGCGCGACGGCGAGCCGGTGAACCGGCACAAACCTTCGGTCGAGGTGCTGTTCAAATCGGCGGCACGCGTGGTCGGCCCGAACGCCCTGGCCATCATGCTCACCGGCATGGGCGCCGACGGCGCCACCGCGATGAAGGAAATGCGCGACGCCGGCAGCTACAACCTGGTGCAGGACGAAGCTAGCTGCGTCGTCTTCGGCATGCCCCGAGAGGCCATCGCGGCCGGCGCGGCCCACGAGGTGCTGCCGCTCGGGCAAATCGCGCAGCGTTTGCTGGAGCGCCTGCGTGGCTTCGGTGGTGTGGGCAGCAACCGGCTCTGAGCTCAGGCATACGCGACCCGGCCGCGAAACGCCAGGGCCGCGCCACCGCTGCCGCCCCGGCCTGATCGGGCTCCACGCCCGACGAGATCGCAAACGCAGCACACCGGGACAACCACTTCGCACGCTCGTCACGACCCTGAGGAATGCTGTAGTGCCCCGCGACGAAAACCCCGCCGGGTTTCAGTCGTGCATGAATTTCACGCAGCGCTCTGAAGCGCTCGGTCTATGACATCCCGTGGAACCTAACGGAATCAGGGCATCGTCGCCCGAGGGGCTCAGGACGAGCCGATCACCGAGCTCGTGTAGCGCAGCTTGCGGATCCAGTTGTCGATGACCTGGCGCACGTTCGCCGAAGGGCTGACCCAGATGGCACCCAGGCGGTAGTCGCTGCCCGAGAGCACCACGTTCACGACGCGCAGCTTGCACTGCACCGCCATCAACTGCGGGCCGCCGTCGGCGTCGGGCACGCCCATCGTGATCGACAGGACCGTGCCCATGGGCACGGCTTCGCTCGCCAGCAGGCCGAGGCCGTCGCCGGAGATATCGCTCAGGCGCGCATCGATCGTGCGCTCGCCCGACAAGTGCAGGTTGGCGCGCCAGTAGACGCGGTAGCGCTGCTCGCGCCGGGCCTCGACCTGGGGCGGTGAAGCGAAGGTTTCTTTCATGGCGGCGGCTGCAGTCGCAATCGGGGGGTCGGTGCTGCTGCAGGCCGCTCGCGCGCGCTCAGAAGCTGGTCCACTCGTCGTCGGTGCCGGTCTTGCGGGCCGCCATCGGCGCCGCAGCCGAGCTGGCCGCAGCCGGCTTCGGCGGGCTCAGGCGCGCCACGTTCTTCGCCCGGTTCGGGCCGCGGCGATCCACCGCCACACTGGCAGCCCGGGCAGGCACGGCCACCGGGCTGGCCGCGTAGACGGCCTCGCCCTGTACGAGCCTGAACACGGCCACGGTCTGCACCAGCGCTTGCGATTGCGTCTTCAGGCTCTCGGCCGCGGCGGCACTTTCTTCGACCAGCGCGGCGTTCTGCTGCGTGGCCTGGTCCATCTGCGTGACCGCTTCGCCCACCTGTGCCACACCGGCACTCTGCTCGGTGCTGGCGCTGCTGATCTCGCCCATGATGTCGGTCACGCGCTTGATCGCGGTCACGATCTCGGTCATGGTCTCGCCGGCCTGGTCGACCAGGGTGGTGCCTTGTTCGACCCGCTCGACGCTGGTGCTGATCAGGCCCTTGATCTCCTTGGCCGCCTCGGCGCTGCGCTGCGCCAGGCTACGCACTTCGCTGGCCACCACCGCGAAGCCACGGCCCTGCTCGCCGGCACGCGCCGCTTCCACCGCGGCGTTGAGCGCCAGGATGTTGGTCTGGAACGCGATGCCGTCGATCACGCCGATGATGTCGCTGATCTTCTTGCTGGCGTCGTTGATGCCTTTCATGGTCTCGACCACCTGGCCGACCACTTCGCCACCCTTGATCGCCACCGTGCTCGCACCCATCGCCAGCTGGTTGGCCTGCTTGGCGTTGTCGGCGTTCTGCCGCACCGTGGAACCCAGCTGCTCCATCGACGCCGCCGTCTCTTCCAGTGCGCTCGCCTGTTGCTCGGTGCGTGACGACAGATCCTGGTTGCCCGACGCGATCTCCGACGAGCCGGTGGCGATCGAATCGCTCGCCATGCGCACGTTGCCGACGACCTTGACCAGGCTGTCGTTCATCTGCTTGAGCGCAGCCAGCAGCTGGCCGGCTTCGTCGTTGTTCTTCACCTCGATGTGCGCCGTCAGGTCACCGGCGGCCACACGTTCGGCCACTGCCACCGCTTCACCGATCGGGCGCACGATGGAGCGTGTCAGCCACCAGGCGATGAAACCGCCACCCAGCAACGAGGCCAGGCTGATCAGCAGGATCACCCACTTGGCTTTCTGGTAAGCCGACTGCGCCGCGGCGCCGCTGTCTTCGGTCTGCTTCTTCAGCACGTCGTCGAAAGCCGACACCTGCGCGACCACCTGCGTCAGCAAGGGCATGCACTCCTGCGTGATCGCCTTGACCGCCGCTTCGGTCTTCTGCGTCGTGGCCAGACCGACCACCTTGGTGGCGACCGGCAGGTAGGCCACCTCGAGCGAGCGCAGCTGCTCCAGCATCTTGCGTTCTTCGGCGGTGGACGTGACCGGATCCTTCAGCAACGCGGTCAGTTGTTCCATGCCCTTGTCGATGCCGACCTGCGCGGTCTTGACACGCTCGAGGTCGGGTTTCTGCGCCGCCGGGTCGGTCACCAAGGCCAGGTTGCGGGCCGCGATGGCACGCGCATTGATGTTGGCTTCGACGCTGTTCAGCGCCTTCAGCTTGGCTTCACCGACATCGGTGATGTACGCGACCCGATCAGACAGGGACGCCATTTCGCGCATGCCGAGGCCGGTGGTCACCAGTTGCATCGTCAGCAGCGCAGCAAAGCCCAGACCCAGACGAACGCCGATCTTCATGTTTCCAATCGCCATGATTCTTCTCGTAGTAGTTTTTTCAATGAATCGGCGCTTCAACTTCTCGCCACGAGGTACTGCACAAAACAATTCTTAGAACGTTTCCCAGTCGTCGGTGCCGGTTTTCGCCGGCTTCAGGCTGGCCGCAGGCACAGCGGTCTTGAGCGTCGGGACCTGTGCCTTGTTGAACCCGGGTCGCACCACGTTCTTCGCGCGGTTCGGGCCGCGGCGCTCGGTGCTGTTGGCGGCGGGCGTGGCCTTCGGTGCCCAGGCACCGGCGGCCGGCGCACCGTCGCCCTGCGACAACTTGAACAGCGCTACCACCTGCACCAGCTGCTGGGCCTGAACCTTCAGGCTCTCGGCCGCGGCGGCACTTTCTTCGACCAGCGCGGCGTTCTGCTGCGTGGCCTGGTCCATCTGCGTGACCGCTTCGCCCACCTGTGCCACACCGGCACTCTGCTCGGTGCTGGCGCTGCTGATCTCGCCCATGATGTCGGTCACGCGCTTGATCGCGGTCACGATCTCGGTCATGGTCTCGCCGGCCTGGTCGACCAGGGTGGTGCCTTGTTCGACCCGCTCGACGCTGGTGCTGATCAGGCCCTTGATCTCCTTGGCCGCCTCGGCGCTGCGCTGCGCCAGGCTACGCACTTCGCTGGCCACCACCGCGAAGCCACGGCCCTGCTCGCCGGCACGCGCCGCTTCCACCGCGGCGTTGAGCGCCAGGATGTTGGTCTGGAACGCGATGCCGTCGATCACGCCGATGATGTCGCCGATCTTCTTCGACGCCGCGTTGATCTCGGTCATCGTGCTGACCACCTGCGCCACCACCTGGCCGCCGCGTGCCGCCACTTCGGCGGCCGACGACGCGAGCTGGTTCGCCTGGCGGGCCGAGTCGGCCGATTGTTTGACGGTGCCGTTGAGCTGCTCCATCGAGGCCGCGGCCTGCTGCAGGCTCGAGGCCGTCTGCTCGGTGCGCACGCTCAGGTCGAGGTTGCCTGTCGCGATCTCGGCGCTCGCTGTGCGGATCGATTCCGAAGAATCGAGCACCGTGCGCATCGAAGCGCCGAGCTGCCCGGTCATCGCGCCCAGCGCACGCACCAGGTCACCGACTTCGTCGCGGCGCTCGCTGCTGGCGTCGACCGCCAGGTTGCCGGCTGCCACTTCGCCGGCGATGGCCGCGGCACGCGCCAGCTCGGCGGTGAGCTTGCGCTGCATCAGCCACGAGAGCAGGACCGCGACGACCGCGCACAACAGCCCGAGGGCCGTGAGCAGCCAGCCGATGCGGGCCGAGCTGCTGTCGGCCGCGGTCATGGTCTCGCTCGAAGCGGTCTCGACACGTTTGACGACTGCACCCATCGACGCTGTCAAGGCGGCGAAGGTGGCGTCGGCGCCCTGCATTGCGGCGATGCCGGTGTTCGGGTCGACCGACGACAGGTCGATCGCCGAGTCGGCTTGCGCCAGGTACTTGTCGATCTGCTTGCCGAGCGTGGCCACACCGGTGGTCAGCGCTTCGTCACCGCTGCGCGAGTCGACAACACCAGCGGCCACTCGTTTCACGCCAGCCAGCTGTTTGGCCAGATCGGTCCGATAAGCCTTGATCTTCGGCTCGTCGAGCGAGCCGATCAGCGCCACCGTGCGGTACACGCCGGCGTGCACTTGAGCCAGCTGCTCCTGTGCGCTGGCCAGCGTGCGAAAGTCGTCGAGCTGGGCCGCGAAAGTGATGCGGTTGGCGCTCGCTGCGCGGCTCAGCACGGCCGAGTCGACCTGCCCGGCGCCGAAGACGACGATGGCCGTCAGCAGCGGGGCGGCGAGCAGTTTCAGAGCCAGTTTCATGGGAGCGTCCTGTCGGAGGTGAAGCGCGTCGGGGCCGGACCGATCACTTGTAGATGCCGCCGCACACCGCCGTGTCTTCGAGCTTTTCGCAGTACGCGGTCTTCGGCTCGATCTTCTTGTTGGTCGGGTTGGTGAACTTGTAGTCCTGCCAGAAGGTGCCCTTGCTGGCGGCCAGCTCGACACGCTCTTTCACGAAGGGCTTGCCGTCCACGTCCTTGAGCTCGATCAGGTTCTTGCCGATCATCTTTTCGTTGGCACCGTGCGCGCGCACCGTGCCGTCCAGGCCGTAGACCACCAGGTACAGGTCACGGTCCTTGAACTGGCTCGTCTTGCTGCTGATCTCGGCGTAGCCCTTGTCCTTGCCCTGGGCCTTGATGAAGGCCACGCCCTTCTTGACCATGGCGGTGGCTTCGGCAGCCGTTGCGCCTTCGTTGGCGTGGGCAACGCCGGCCAGGGCAAAAGCGGCGATCAGGGTGGTGAGGGCGAAGTGCTTGTTCATGGGGCAATCCTTGAAATCGGTGCGCGCTGGGCGCTGCGGGTTGAATGACCGCCCTCGATACTTCTGCGGGGCTGCAACAGGTATCGGCCGTTCTCCCCTGCAAATGAAGGGCTTCGCGGAGATTCTTTGTGCCGGCGCGCACGCCGGACGCAACAACGCCCGGCAGTTCGGAAAACTGCCGGGCGTTGCGCGAAAGACCGCTCAGGCGTGGGCGAGCTGGCCCGAGCCGAGATTGAAGACCGACACCAGCGACACCAGCCTGGCCGTCTGGCCCTGCAGCGACTCGGCCGCAGCCGCGCTCTGCTCGACGAGCGCGGCGTTCTGCTGCGTCATCTGGTCGAGCTGGTTGACCGACTGGCTCATCTGGCCGATGCCGTTGTTTTGTTCATCGGCGGCATTGGTGATCTGGCCGACGATGTCGGAAACACGCTGCACCGACTCGACGATCTCCTGCATGGTCTGGCCGGCGGCAGCCACCAGGCGCGAACCGCTCTCGACCTTGTCGACCGAAGCGCCGATCAGCACCTTGATTTCCTTGGCGGCCTGCGCACTGCGCTGCGCCAGCGAACGCACTTCGCTCGCCACCACCGCGAAGCCGCGGCCCTGTTCGCCGGCTCGCGCCGCTTCCACCGCCGCGTTGAGCGCCAGGATGTTGGTCTGGAACGCGATGCCGTCGATCACGCCGATGATGTCGGAGATCTGCTTCGAGCTGGCCGTGATCTCGTTCATCGTGCCCACGACCTGCGACACCACGACGCCGCCGCGCCCGGCCACCTGGGCCGCGTCGACCGCGAGCCGGTTGGCCTGGCGTGCCGAGTCGGCCGACTGCGCGACCGTGCCGGTGAGCTGCTCCATCGACGCCGCCGCCTGCTGCAGGTTGCTGGCGGTCTGTTCTGTGCGGGCCGACAGGTCCTGGTTGCCGGTCGCGATCTCGGCCGACGCGGTCGAGATGCTGTCGGTGCTGGAACGCACCTGGCCGACGAGCTGGTGCAGCGATTGCTGCATCTGCCCGAGGGCACGCAACAGTTCGCCGATTTCGTCGCGGCGCGTCGAATGCAGCGTCTGCGACAGGTCGCCGCCGGCGATCAGCTCCGCCGTCTTCACGCCTTCCTGCAAGGGCACCGTGACCGAGCGGGTGATGAAATACGCCATCGTCACGCCGACCGCCACGCTGAGCGCCAGCAGCACCAGCAGCACGCTGCTCGCGTTGCGGATGCCGCTGCTCAGACTCCGCGCTTCGAGGGCAGCGAGTTCGACCTGATAGTCCTGCACCGCCGCCATCGCCGCGAGATACGCTTCCGACGCGGGCAGCATCTTGTTCGTGAGGAGCGCGTCGGCGGCAGGCGCATCGGCCTGTTTCACGTGTTCGAAAACCTGGTTGCGCAGCGCCACGTAGGCGGCGCGCTCGCTCGCCACCTTGGCCAGCAGCGACTTGCCTTCGTCGCCGGTGAGCAACGCTTCCATCGACTTCTGCAGCGTGCTGATCTCGGCCGACGTGGTCTTGATCAAGGGCGAAAAGTACTTCTCGATATCGGGCTGGCCGCTGGCCTTCGCGATCGCCACCGTGCGGGCGACGTTGAGCTGCGTCTTGCTGACCCAGTTGCGGGCGATGGCGGCGCCACGCTCCAGGCCGTCGAGTTCGGCCACGCCGGCATTGACGCGCCCGAGTTGGAAGTAGGCGATGCCGACGATCACCAGCAGCAGTGCGAGCACGGCACCGAAGCCGATCGTCAGGCGCGCGCCGATGCGCAGGTTGTTCAGGTTCATGTCGGATCCAGGCTGGGTTCGTGTTTCGAGGTTCAGTGGCGCGAGCGGCGCACGAGGCTGCCCACGTCGAGAATCAGCGCGACGCGTCCGTCACCCATGATGGTGGCGCCCGACACGTCGTTGACCTTGCGGTAGTTGGCTTCGAGGTTCTTCACCACGACCTGTTGCTGGCCGAGGAGTTCGTCCACCAGCAGCGCCACGCGCCCGCCTTCGGCTTCGGCCACGACCATGATGCCGCTGGCGTTGTCGAAGTCGAAACGTGGCACGCTGAAGATCTGCTCGAGTTCGAGCACCGGCATGAAGTCGCCGCGCACCTCGACCACCCGGCCGCTGCCGCCGATGGTCTTGATGACGCCCGGCTGCACCTGGAACGATTCGACCACCGACGAAAGCGGCAGGATGTAGACCTCGTCACCGACGCCGACCGACATGCCGTCCATGATGGCCATGGTCAGCGGCAGGCGCACCTTCACGCTCATGCCGTAACCTTCGGCCGAATCGATCTCGACCGTGCCGCCGAGCGCGGTGATGTTCTTCTTCACCACGTCCATGCCGACACCGCGGCCCGACACGTCGGTGACCACATCGGCGGTCGAGAAGCCGGGCGCGAAGATCAATGCGAAGACCTCGCTGTCGGTCATGCTGTCGGGCGCGTCGATGCCACGCTCGCGCGCTTTCTTGATCAGCTTGTCGCGCGACAGGCCCTTGCCGTCGTCACGCACCTCGATCACGATCGAGCCGCCCTGGTGCGAGGCGCTCAGCGTGATCGTGCCCTGCTCGGGCTTGCCCTTGGCCAGGCGCTCGGCCGGCAGTTCGATGCCGTGGTCGCAGCTGTTGCGCACCAGGTGGGTGAGCGGGTCGGTGATCTTCTCGACCATGCCCTTGTCGAGTTCGGTCGATTCGCCCTTGGTGACGAACTCGACCTTCTTCTCGAGCTTGCCCGCCAGGTCGCGCAGCATGCGCGGAAAGCGGCTGAAGACCATCGACATCGGAATCATCCGGATCGACATCACCGACTCTTGCAGGTCACGGGTGTTGCGGTCCAGGTCGGCCAGGCCGGCGGCCATCTGCTGGTACAGCGCCGGGTCGACCTTGGCACTCGTCTGCGCCAGCATCGCCTGGGTGATGACGAGCTCGCCGACCAGGTTGATGAGCTGGTCGACCTTCTCGATCGACACACGCAGCGTGGCCGATTCGAGCGCGGCGGCCGGAGCCTTCTCGACCTTGGCGGCGACGCGCGCTTTCGGGGCGTCGGCGGTGGCCGCCACGGCGGGCGTGCCGTCGGCGCGGGGCGCACCCGGGGCTTCGTCGAAGAAGCCGTAGCTGGCATCGGCCTTCGCCGGCTCGGGCTCGGGGGCGCCCGGGGCACCCGCGTGGAAACCGTAGCCCTGGCCGAGCGGCAGCAGTTGCACCGCTTCGCGCGCCACGTGGAACGTGAACAGGTCCATCAGGTCGCTGTCGCTGCTGGTCGTCAGCACCTTGAAGCGGCGCATGCCGTCGCTCGACTGGCCGCCGTCGATCGGCTCGATCGTGCCGAGGTCGGGGATTTCGCTGAACAGCTCGACGATGTTGCCGGCCTGTTCAGGGTGGTCGAGCGGGCCGACTCGCAGCTCCAGGCTGCGCAACGCGGACGCGGTGGCGGCTTCGGCCACCGGTGCGGCGGGTTCGGGCACGACCACGGGCGCCACGGCCTTGGGTGCCACCACGGGCGCGGCCTGGCCGCCCAGCATCGCGCGGATGCTGGCGAGCAGCTCGGTCGTGTCGATCTGATCGCCGCCAGCGCCCTGGTGGCGCGCCAGCTGCGAGCGCAGCGCGTCGCCCGACTGCAACAGCACGTCGACCATCGGCGCGGTCGGCTCCAGTTCGTGGCGGCGCAACTTGTCGAGCAGCGTTTCCATCTGGTGCGTGAGCTCGGCCACGTCGGAAAAGCCGAAGGTGGCGGCACCGCCCTTCACGGAGTGCGCGCAACGGAAGATCGAGTTCAGTTCTTCGTCGTCGGCCGCCGTGATGTCGATCTCGAGCAGCTGCTGCTCCATGCGGTCGAGGTTCTCGCCGGCTTCTTCGAAGAAGACCTGGTAGAACTGCGTGAGGTCGATGCCGGCGCCGGCGCTGGCGCTGTCGGAAGTCATTTCAGCCATGGCGGCGTCTCCAATTCGGGTTCGGTGCTGCGTTTCGGCGCTTTCAGCGCACGACCTTCTTGATCACTTCGATCAGCTTGGTCGGGTCGAACGGCTTCACGAGCCAGCCGGTGGCGCCCGCGCTGCGACCGGCCTGCTTCATCTGATCGCTCGACTCGGTGGTCAGGATCAGGATCGGCGTGGTCTTGAACTTCGGGTTGTCGCGCAGCTTCTTCGTCAGGCCGATGCCGTCGAGGCGCGGCATGTTCTGGTCGGTGAGCACGAGGTCGAAATCACGCGTGCCCGACTTCTCGAGCGCGTCTTGCCCGTCGACCGCTTCGACCACGTTGTAGCCCGCGTTCTTGAGCGTGAATGAAACCATCTGGCGCATGGAAGCCGAGTCGTCAACGGCAAGGATCGAGTGCATGTTTTTCTCCAGGAATTCTGTGAAGGGCGGGATTCGGAGCGTCAGAAGAGCTCGACGAAACCGGTGTCCATTTCCGACTGCGTGACCGGGTTCGGCCGCAGCGGCTCCTCGGCGACCACGGCGTCGCCGTCGTCGTCGCCGTCGAACGCGTCGCGCGCCAGGCGGTCGGCGCAATTGCGCAGGCGGCCGCGGGTGTGATTGATGAGCTGCGAGGCCATGTCCTGGAACTGCAGTGCCGTGACCGCCGCGCCGAGATGCGCGACCGCGCTGTCCACCGGCTGCGGGTCGGGCAGCGCCGTGGCGCGCAAGTCGTTCAGGTGCTGCGAGGCGCCGAAGAAGCCGGCCAGCAGGGTGTCGCAGGCGTCTGCCAGCAGCGTCTGCAGGCGGTCGAGGTCGTTCGACGCCGTCATCAGGTGGTCCTGCAGATCGGCCGCGGCCAGGAAGGCCAGGCCTGTTCCGCTGCCGGCACCGGCATTCGATGGTTCGCTGTGCATCAGAACCCCAGGCTCGCGAGCAGATCGTCGACCTGCTCCTGATTGGTCACCACATCGCTGCGGCCTTCGGGGTTGACCACCGGGCCGTTCAGGAACGCTTCTTCGACCTTGTGCACCTGGTCGGGCGGAATCACCTGCATCAGCAGTTTCAGCAGGCTGTCTTCGAGCTCGGTCGCGAGCTTCACGACCTTGGTGACCACCTGGCCGGTGAGGTCGTGAAAGTCCTGTGCCAGCATGATGTCGGTGAGGTGCTGGTCGATGCGCGCGGTCGAGGCTTCCACGTCGCCCACGAAGTTCATCACCGCGCCGCTGGCCACGGCCTTCACCGGGTCGGCGACGATGTCGCGGGCCATCTGGCGGGTCGCGTCGGCGATGAGATTGTGTTCGGCCTTGGCCTGGTCGACCAGGTTGAGCACCTTGTCGGCAGCGGCAGCGGTTTTCTCCGCGATGTAGTTCAGGCGGCTGCGCGCATCGGGCAGGCCGTCGGCCGCCACCTGCAGCTTGGGCATCACGCCGACCTGGGCCAGCGTGTCGTGCAGCAGCCGCGTGATGCTGCCGACCTGCAGGAACACGTCGGCGGTCGAAGCGGACTTGATCTCGCGCTCTGACAGGGTCTCGGGAGAATCGCTCTTCATTTTTGTGGGCTCCGGGTTCAGGCGCAGTCGCTCAGGCCGTGGCGGCGAGCTTTTGCATGATCTTGTTGACCTTGTCTTCCAGCGTCGCCTTGGTGAAGGGCTTGACGATGTAGCCGGCCGCGCCGTCCTGCGCCGCACGCACGATGTCTTCCTTGCGCGCTTCGGCCGTGACCATCAGCACCGGCAGGTGCTTCAGGCTGTCGTCCTTCTTGATCGCGCTGAGCAGGTCGAAGCCGTTCATGTTGGGCATGTTGATGTCGGAGACGACGAAGTCGAACTTCTGCGCCTTCAGCATGCTCAGCGCCACCGCGCCGTCTTCGGCCTCGTCGGCATTGGCACAGCCCATCTCCTTCAACAGGCCACGCACGATGCGGCGCATGGTCGAGAAGTCGTCGACGATCAGGAACTTCAGGTCACTCGGGTTGCTCATGGTTGTCCTCTTGCAATTGCACGTTCTATCGGGTCGTGGCGCCGGAAGTTAAGGACAACTTCTCGTCGGTTCCGGCACTGGGGGCTGGTTCGTCGTCATCGCGTGTGATGCGTCGCAGCCGGTCTTCGGCCTCGCGGTTCATCACGATGATGCTGATGCGCCGGTTCACCGGGCTGTCGGGCGCAGCCGGGTCGAACAGCACGCTCGAGGCCAGGCCCTGCACCAGCAGGACCCGGTCTTCGGGCAGGCCGCCGGCGTTGATCTCGCGGCGCGAGGCGTTGGCACGGTCGCTCGACAGCTCCCAGTTGCTGTAGCCGCGCTCGCCGGCACCGAACGGCGACGCGTCGGTGTGGCCTTCGAGCGTGAGCTTGTTGGGCACTTCGGCGAGCACGGTGCCGATCTCGCGCAGCAGCTCGCGCATGTAGGGTTTGACGACCGCGCTGCCGCTGTCGAACATGGCGCGGTTCTGTTCGTCGATGATCTGGATGCGCAGGCCGTCGCGGGTCATGTCCAGGCGGATCTGCGACTTCATCGCGGCCAGCTTGGGGCTGGCGGCAAGCGCTTCCTCGACCCTGTCTTTCAGCACTTCGAGACGCGCCGCTTCGGCGCGTTTCTGTTCGGCTTTCAACGCCTTGAGCTGCAGCGTGCGGCGCTCCGCTTCCACGTCACCGGCCTTGACCTGGCCCGAAGAGCGCGTGAGGTCCTTGCCCCCGCCCTTGACCACGCTCGAAGAATCCCCCGAACCCGAAGCGCCGCCCATCAACGAGAGCTTGAGCGGCGAATTGAAGTAGTCGGCGATGCCCTTCTTGTCGCCCTCGGCGGTGGAGCCGAGCAGCCACATCAGCAGGAAGAACGCCATCATCGCCGTCACGAAGTCGGCGTACGCGATCTTCCACGCGCCGCCGTGAGCGCCGTGCCCACCCTTCTTGATCTTCTTGATGATGATCGGCTGGAGTTTTTTGGAGTCACCGGACACGATGGGCTCCCTTCGTCAGCATGGCGCGAGTCACTTCTTGCCCTTCACGTGGCCTTCGAGCTCGGCGAAGGTCGGGCGGTCGCCGGAGTAAAGAACCTTGCGGCCGAACTCGACCGCGACCTGCGGCGCATAGCCCTGCATGCTCGCGAGCAGCGTGGTCTTGATGCACTGCAGCTCTTTCGAGCCGTCTTCCATCTTCTGCTCCATCAGGCCGCCGAGCGGCTCCACGAAACCGTAGGCCAGCAGAATGCCGAGGAAGGTGCCGACCAGCGCCGAGCCGATCATCCCGCCCAGCACCGCCGGCGGCTGGCCGACCGAGCCCATGGTGTTGACCACGCCGAGCACGGCGGCCACGATGCCGAAGGCCGGCAGGCCACCGGCCAGGCGCGCGATGGCGGCGACGGCGGCGTGTTCTTCCTGGTGGTGCGTCTCGATCTCGCTGTCCATCAGGCTTTCGATCTCGTGGGCGTTGAGGTTGCCCGAGACCATCATGCGCAGGTAGTCGGTGATGAACTCGACGATGTGGTGGTCGTTGCCGACCACGGCGTATTTCTGGAAGATGGCCGAGCTGTGCGGGTCTTCCACGTCTTTCTCGATCGACATCAGCCCTTCCTTGCGGGCCTTCTGCAGGATGTCGTACATCAGCGCCATGAGTTCCATGTAACGCGCCTTGCTGTACTTGCTGCCCTTGAAGCACTTGCCCAGGCCGGAGAACGAGGCCTTGATGACCTTCATCTGGTTGTTCGCCAGGAAAGCGCCCGCGGCCGCACCGAAGATGGTGATCATCTCGAACGGCAAGGCCTTCAGGATCACGCCGATGTTGCCGCCGTGAACGATGTAGACCCCGAAGATGCAAACCAGGGCCAGGCCCCAGCCGACGAGAACGAACATGGTGTGAAGGTCCGAGAGTTGTTGGGCCGAGGATCGAAACCAGCCGCGCCTGCAGCTTTATCGGCCGATGAGCGCTTGGCTTGAGTCTGTGTGCAGAAGGCATCTCACGATGCGCACAACAGCGCCGCTTTGCGGGTTCATTCCGCGGGATGCGGCGGGCCCAAAAAAAAGGGCCCCGAAGGGCCCGTTTGAAGACACAAGAAATCTGTGTCAGGAGGAGACAAGCAAGAGATCGGTACGAATGAAACCTTTGTCGGCCGTTGCCGGAAGAACTTGAGGGCCGCAGCGCTCAATGCATCTGGATGCCGCCCGCTGCCTTGCCCTTGCCGGCACGCGCCGGCGGGTTGCACAGGCCACAGACGTAGTGTTTCGCGATTTCGTGCGGGTGTGTCACGAAGTGGCCACTGCACTTCGAGCATTTGGTCATGGTCAGCATGCCGTTGTCGACGAATTTCACGAGCCGCCAGGCGCGCGTGACCGAGAGCAGGGCTTCCAGGCCCTGCGCCTGGGTCTGTTCCTGGTAGAGCTGGTAGGCCTTGATGACGGTGTCGATCTCGTCCATCTCGGCGACCTTGTTCAGGTACTCGTGGATGTTGAGGAACAGCGAGGCGTGGATGTTCGGCTGCCAGGTCATGAACCAGTCGGTCGAGAACGGCAGCTGGCCCTTGCTGGGCGACTTGCCCGAGACTTCCTTGTACAGGCGCAAGAGGCGCTCGTAGGACAGGTCGGTCTCCGATTCGAGCACTTGCAAACGGGCGCCGAGGTTGATCAGCGTGATCGCACGGCTGATCTGCTTGGCTTCGGTGAGGATGCTCTTGACGCGCATGGTGACTTTCTCAGTGGAATCGTTGTTCGGAGCAGGCCGAGCCGAGCGCCGGGCAGCCCCAAGCCGGCTCGGCACCCCCTCGGGGGGTGGCGCGGTACACCGCGCCGGGGGCCGACATCTAGGCGGCTTCTTGATGGCGGCCGGCCATCAAGATGCTGGCGTGCAGGCGCGAGGTCGTGTCGTTCGCGGCGCTCTTGCCGTGGTTGGTCAGCAGCGTCCAGACCAGGTCGTCGTCCATGCGGAACTTGCACAGCAGCGTGTTGCCCGAGGCGATCTTCATCATCTGCGCCGGGGTCAGCAGGCCGATCAGCGCGGCGCTTTCTTCCGAGACACCCAGGCGGAACAGGGCTTGTTCGCGGTCGGTGCGGATCAGGCTTTGCGCCAGCATCAGGTAGGACAGGTTGGCTTCGCGAATTTCGGTGAGGATCTGGTCGGCGTTCATGAGAGGCTCCGGCTTTTGCTTTGGTTGGGTTCGTCTGCTTGTCGCGTTGTTGTTTGTCTCAACGTGAAGCGAATTGTGAAGACCGCGTGTCGACCCCGACATCAGGGCCCGGCTGTGGCTTGAGTCCATCTTTCGCCATGCGGCGTGTCGGGCAACTTCCTACAAGGGTTGGCCCCGCCGCGGCCCGTTTCCCGGCGAATTGGGGCTGGAAGGCGCGGTTCCTCGGCGCTTCGCGGCAGCTCAGCCGCCCCGATGATCCGGGCATGAAGACACCGTCGCCCGCCGCTGTTCCCGCGCGCCCTGCCCTGGTCGTGATCGGCAGCGCCACGGCCGCAGCGGCCCGCGCCCGCCCCGACCACGCCGCGCTGTTGAAGGCGCTGCCCGGGGCAGCGCGCGTGCTGCATATCGGCCCCGACGACCCGGTGCTCGCGGCGGCCTATCGCGCCATGCACGCCGGCTGCATATGGCACGGCGCAGACGACGCCAGCGGCGACCACGATCTGGTCGTGCTGAGCGCCGGCTGGCTCGGGCAAGGCGACCCGGCCACGCTGTTGCAGGCGCTGCACGAACGTTGCGCCCCGAACGGCCAGCTCTTCGTCGAGATCGACAACCAGGCGCAGTTCGCGATGCTGCAGCGCTGGGTCGAAGCCGACCTGACCGATGCCGACGACGGGCCGCTGGCCCAGGCGCAATTGCGTCACGCCTCACCCGCCTCGTTCTACAAGCTGCTGCTCGACACCGGCTGGTCGCCCACGCTGGCCGGCGAGACGGCCGCGCCGCCCGTGAACCCGGCTCTTGCCGCGGCCGCCGTGGCGCTGGCGGAATCGGTCGGCGTGCCCGCCGCCACGGCGCGCCGCCAGCTCGGCACCGGGCGGCTGATCGTGCAGGCGCAGCGTTGTTTCGAGCCCTGCAGCGCGGCACCCGAACCGGCCCGCTTCTCGGTCGTCGTGCCGACCACGCGCGAAACCCAGCTGCGGCTGAACGTCGAACACTCGCCCGGGCTGCGCGAGGTCGACGCCCGCATCGTCTCTTACCGCCGTGCCCGCAGCCCAGCCGAGGCGCTGGAAGCGTCGCTCCAGCACGTCACGACCGACTGGGTCCTGCTGTGTCACCAGGACGTGTATTTCCCCGCCGGCTTCGGCCAGCGCCTGAACGAATTGCTTGCCGGCATCGCCCCCGAAGACGCGCCCCGCACGCTGATCGGCTTTGCCGGCATGGGTGTCGACGCGCAGAAACAAGGCTACGAGCCCGCCGGCTTCGTGATCGACCGCCGCCACCGCTTCGACCACCCCGCCTCCGAGACAGCGGTGTCGATCGACGAACTCGCCATCGTGATCGCGCGCGACTCGGTTCACCACATCGACCCGGCCCTCGGCTGGCACCTGTGGGCGACCGACCTGTGCATCGAGGCGATCTGCACCCACAAGGTGTTCCCGCGCATCGTGCGCCTGCCGCTGTTCCACAACTCCAGCAACGACCACCAACTGCCCGCCGCGTTCCACGCGTCGGCGGCGCGGCTGGCCGCCAAGCACCCGGGCTTCGGGCCCATCGCCACCCTGTGCGGAACCATCGACGAACGGTTCCTGCAACAACACCGGAGCCAGGCCGCATGACCTCGCTGATCACCCTCATTCCGGCCTACAAGGCCGACTACCTCGCCGAACTGTTTCTCGGCCTGCGCAGCCAGAGTTTCAGGGACTTCCGCGTCGTGCTGTCGGACGACAGCCCCGGTGGCACGGTCACCGAGCTGATCCGCAGCGGCGCGCTCGACAGCCTGATCTCGTCACTCGATCTGCTCGTCGTGCAAGGCCCGCGCCAGGGCTCGCTGAAGAACATCCACCACCTGATCGACGGCTGGGCCGCACAGGCCCCGCTGGTGCACGTTCTGATGGACGACGACATCGTCTACCCCGACTTCTACCGCTCGCACGCGCTGGCGCACAGCCGCGGCGCGCTCGGCGCCTCGGTCAGCCAGCGCTGGCTCACGGCGGCCGACGGCCGGCCCGGCGCGATGCTGCCGCTGCCGGGCTTCTTCGACGAACTGCCCGAACGCCTCGTCTACCTCGACGCCGCCGCCTTGTTCGCCACCACCGCGGCACATTGCCAGAACTGGCTCGGCGAGTTCTCGAACATGGTGCTGACGCAAGAGGCCGTGCGCCGTTTGCGCGGCTCGTCGATGAACGGCCTGTCGTACTACGGTCTGGCCGACATCGGCGTGCTGCTCGATGTGGCCAAGCACGCGCCGGTCGTGTTCATACGCGACCACCTCGGCGGCTTTCGCAGCCACCCGCTGCAGACCACGCACAACCGCCAGTCGTTCGCGCTCAAATGCGGCTACCTCGCCTGGATCGCGCTGGCGCTGGCCGGCTGGCGCAGCGGCCACCTGAGCGCGGAGCAGACGCAGGCGTCGCTTGCCATCAGCGTGGGCCAGTGCATGAACCAGTTCGCCAGCGACCCGTCGCTCAGCGAGTTCTTCGGCATCGCGATCGCCAACGCGCGCAACCTGGCGTCATTCGACGAACACTTCGGGGTGTGGTGGGCGCGCATGCTGTCGACTGACAGCGATTCGCGGGCCGACGTGCCGCGGACCGAACAATTGCAGACCGCCTGAACGGCGCTTGTCGGCGCCTGCTTGCAGCTAGGCTTGCTGCAGGCAGTCGCGCAAGGCCTCGGCCACCGAGCCGACGTCGTGCGCCGACAGGTAGGGCGCGATCGGAACGCTCAGCAGTTCGTCGGCGAGTTGTTCCGCGATCGGCAACGCGGGCCACGCGCCAGACGAATACGCGCCCTGGCGATGGCACGCGGTCGGGTAGTGAACCATGTGGCCGATGCGGCACGAGGTCAACGCGGCCTGCAAACGGCCACGCTGCGCCGACCGCAACACCATCAGGTGCCACACCGGCTCGTTGCCGGGCAACACCGCAGGCAGCGTCAACGGCAGGCCATGCAGGCGCGCGAGATAGGTTTGTGCCACGCGGCGGCGCGCGTCGTTCTCGGCGTCGAGCGTCTGCAGCTTCACGCGCAGCACCGCGGCCTGGATCTCGTCGAGGCGCGAGTTCACGCCCTGCACCTCGTGCCGGTACTTGACGGTCGAGCCGTAGTTGCGCAGCTGGCGCAGCCGGCAGGCGAGCGCCGCATCGTCGGTCGTGATGGCGCCACCGTCGCCGAGGGCGCCGAGGTTCTTGCCGGGGTAGAAGCTGAAACCGGCCGCATCACCCAGGCTGCCGGTGCGCCGGCCCTTGTAGCGGGCTCCATGAGCCTGTGCGGCGTCCTCGATCACGCGCAGGCCGTGGCGTTGGGCGATCTCGCGGATCGGGTCCATGTCGGCTGGCTGGCCGTACAGGTGCACCGCGATGATCGCGCGGGTGTTCTTCGTGATCGCCGCTTCGATGCGCGCCGGGTCGATGTTGCAGGTGGCGGGGTCGGGCTCGACCGGCACGGGCCTCGCACCCGCCAGGCTCACCGCGAGCCAGGTCGCGATGAAGGTGTGCGAAGGCACGATCACTTCGTCGCCGGCCTGAATGCCGTAACCGCGAAGAATCAGCGTCAATGCGTCGAGCCCGTTGGCCACGCCGATGCAGTGGGCCACGCCGCAGTAGGCGGCGAACTCGCGTTCGAAGTTCTCGGTCTCTTCGCCGAGCACGTACCAGCCCGACGCGATGACGCGTGCGATGGCGGTGCGGATCTGAGCTTCGTGCGGCGCGTTGACCCGTTTCAGGTCGAGGAACGGAATCACTGGCTCCACCGGGCCCGCATGAATTCGGGGTAGTCGCGGTAGTAGTCGCCTTCGTCGTAGCGCGACGAAGCCAACACCATGCAGACCGAACCCGACGAGAAGTTGTCGAGCTCGCGCCAGATCATCGGGCACAGGTACAAGCCGTTGTACGAGCGGCTCAGGTGCACGCGCTTCTTGTCCTTGCCGTCGTCGAGCAACACGTCGAAGCTGCCCGACATGGCGACGATGAACTGCTGCAGCCCCTTGTGCGCGTGGCCGCCGCGGTCGGAACCGCCCGGCACGTCGTACAGGTAGTAGACCCGCTCGATCGCGAAGGGCACGTGCTGGTTGCCTTCGATGAAGGTCAGGTTGCCGCGCGGATCGTGGATCTTCGGCAGTTCGAGCATGCGGCAGTCGGCAATCGTCATCACATTTCCTCCAACCCGCTTCAGCGGTTCAGATCGATCTCGTAAAACTCGTGCACCACGCCACCGGCGCCGAATTCCGACTTGAAGCGGTGCAGGCCGGCATTGAGGCTGCGGCCACCGTCTTCGTTGCTGATGCCGAAATCGAAAAACTGCGCTTTCATGTCGCGGGCCTCGGTGATCTGCCGGTCGAACACAAGATCCAGCGCGCCGGTCTCGTGCCCGAGGGCGTTCGATGCGATGTATTGTGCGTGGCACACCCCGCCGGCAATGAACAGAACAGTGCCTGCAATGGCCTGCTTTTCGAGGCGTGCGACGGTGACGTGGATGGCCTGCGGGAAGCGTTCCAGCAGCAGGCGAATCTCGGCCAGCGTGTGCACCGGCTTCTGGCTGTGGCGCTGCGCCAGGTTGGCTTCGAGCACCGGCCACAGCTCGTCCGCAAGGTGCGCGCCGGTCTCGAGCATCAGGCCGGCGCGTCGCGCCTTTTTCAAGGCGCGGCGGCGGCGTTCGCTGACGGGCAGCGGGTGCGCCAGATCGATGCAGCTCGACAGATCGCAGCGCACACGTTTAGCGCCGAGGCGGAACAACGCGTAGAGATCATCCTGCGCCGGCGCGCGGTGGTAGATGTGGGGCACGGGCTTGTAGAGCAGCGACGCATAGCCGGCCGCGGCATAGTGCTCGCGGGCCGCTTGCAGCGCGTCGAGCAGGCCTTCACCCCGCAGCGCGCCATCGTGCAGCACACCGCCGAAAGTGATGCCGGGGTGAGACACCACGAGCTCGGGCCGCGAGGGGCTTTGTGCCGCCGGCAGCACACCGAGCCAGCGCGCGCCGTCTTCGAAGATCAGAGAGCGGTCGGCGAAGCGCTCGCCGTGGTACGACAGGAATCGCCGCGTGTGCAGAAAGGTCGCGCCCAGCGCCTCGGCGCAGAACGAATCCCAGCGCTCGGCGTCGGCCGGCGTGTAGGCACGCACGTTCATCAGGGTTCCAGCAACTCGGCCACGCCGAAGCCGGTGGCGCCGAAATCGTCGCCGTTGTAAAGCAGCCAGGTGCGACCCCCGGCCTGGATCTCTGCGCCGTATTCAACCGAGTCGCCGTCCCACGCGCCCGGGCTCACGTCGAGGCCGAGACGCTCGTCGCCGCGTTGCCAGTCGAGGCCGTCATGAGAGTACGCGAGGCCCAGGCGATAACGCGCCGGGCTGCGGCGGCGCACCGAGTAGTGCATGCGGTAGCCGTCGCCATCGCGCACGACCCAGGGCCGGCCGAAGCCGTGTTCGTGTTCGGACTGCACCGGCAGCACGAGGCGGCCGGTGTCGGGCCAGTGCACGCCGTCGGCCGACTCGATGTGGCGGATGTCGTAGATCGGCATCGCCTTGCCATCGATGTTTTCCCAGTCGCTGCCGGCCACGTACCACATGCGGAATCTGTCGCCGTCGTGCAAGACGAACGGCCCGCAGCGAAAGTGCATCTCGGCCGAGGAGCGCTCCAGGATCGGCGTGGCTTTCGCGCGCACGAACGTGTCGCCACCGTCCTCGCTGATCGCCAGGCCGGTCAGCAGCCGGTAGCGGATGTGGTGGCACAGCTCGAAGCCGACGTAGTACATGAACAGCCGACCGTCGGGCAGCGTGATCAGCGAGGTCTGGAACACGCCGTTGTCGTCGAAGCTGCCGGGCGCGCCGATGTCGAATACCGGCTTCCTGGCCACGCCGATCACACGGCGCGGGTCTTCGGGGTCGAGATCGACGAAGCCGATGCGGCCGACGTTGCGGGCATCACGGCTTTGCAGGTAGACACGCAGGCTGCCGTCGGCACGCCGCAGCGGCGTCGGGCAGGTGGCATGGCTGCGCGCCCACGGCAGGCTGCCGTCGGGCCGCCAGACCACACCGTGTTTCTGCCACTCCATCGTCAGGCCGCGACCTTGAAGAAGCGCGTGGCACTCACGCGTGCCGGCTCGGGCTGCTCGGTCTTGAACAACGACCCGTCGGGCGTGTCTTTCATCAGCGCCACGTTCGGGCCGACCCAGTTGTCGCGGCCGATGTTCACGTTGTTCGCCAGCGTGGCGTTCACGCCGAGAAAGCTGTATTCGCCCACCGTGCAGAAGCCCGAGATCACGACGTGCGAGGCGATGAAGCAGTGCGACTTCACGACCGAGTGGTGGCCGATGTGGTTGCCGCTCCACAGCACCACGTTGTCGCCGATGGTCACGAACGGCTGCACGGTGTTGTCTTCGAAGATGAAGCAGTGTTCGCCGAGCGTCACGTTGCGCCACACGAAAGCGCGCGAGCTGATGTAGGAGGCGAGCTTGTAACCGCGCGCCTTGGCCTGTGCCGACAGCCGCGCCCGCAGTCGGTTGAGCTGCGTGTAGGTGGTGGCGACGAACACTTCGTGATCGTCGGGTGCGAAGTGCTGTTCCAGCGTTTCGAAGGGCACGACCGGCAGGCCGTGCAGTTCACTCTGCTTCAGGTACGCCGCCTCGACCGAAAAACCGACCACGGTGTAGTCGGAGTCGGCGTCGAAGTACTCGTGCGCGATCTCGGCGAAGGCCGAATCGCCGACGATGATCAACTTGCGGGTCTTGTTCAAACGCGGCTCCTCGAAAGAGGGTGTCAGGGCTTGCGGATCAGGATGTCTTCGCGCCGGTTGCCCATGGGAAGGTCGGCCGGCTGCGGCAGCACCCAGGCGTGAAAGCCCTGGGCGCGCGCACGCATCAGGATGCCGAGGACGACGGCGTCGTCCATCTGGTCGGGCTCGGGCACGTTGAACTCGACCACCGGTTTTTCGTCGGTGCCGGTGTACGCGCGGTGGCTGGCAACGCCTGCGGCGCTGGCGAAGAAACGCTTGCGCATCGTCGTGTTCGGAATGTCGCCGAGGAAGAGCTCACCGCCATCGGCCAGCAGCGCGAAGCAGCGGTCGAGAAAGCGCCACAGGTTGCCTTCGGCGAACACGTACTGCACGACGCTGTAGGCGATGATGGTGTCGATGCGGCCACGCAGCATGTCCTGCAGCGGCACGAGCGCCTCGGGGAACGCACCGGGCACCTTGTGCACGTGCGGGGCTTCGGGCAGCAGCGCCAGCATCTCGGCACTGTCGACCAGCATCAGCCGGCCGTGGCGCGCCGCGCACAGCTCGGCCAGCATCACCGGCAAGGCGCTGCAGCCGGGCCCGATCTCGATCACCTGGGCGCCGGGCTTCTGCAGCGAAGGCAGCTTGGCGCACATGTCGGCGAAGATCGCTTCTTCCTTGCCGGCGCGGTAGTCGTCGGGGAAACCGACTTTTTCGTGCCGGCTCAGACCTTCTTCGCCGGCCAACTGGCGAAAGGCCTCGAAGTCGAGCTTCGCAAAACGGTTCGCTGCGGACATGAAGGCCTCAGGCGCGCAAGGCCACCGGCGCGTGTTGCGGCAAGTGCATCAGCGGCGCGTCGTCGTCGGGCAATTCCAGCTTGGCGGCCATCGTGCGTGCCGTGGTGCGCTCGCGCAGCGTGGTCTCGACCTTGAGCAAGCACACGCGCATGAACGCGGCCTTGTCCTGCGTGCATTCGCGCAGCTCGATGTCGAGGTAGGCCGACTGTTCGACGTGAAAGCGGTGCTCGAACCAGCCGAGGTACCAGAACCAGTCGGCGTAGTAGATCCACGACTTCTCGTTCAACGCCCGAAGATGGGTCGGATCCTGCCATGCGGTCTGCGCATGTTCGTAAGGCACTTCGATGATGAACTGGCCCCCGGTCTTCAGCAGCTTCAGGCAGTTGCCCATCAGCCGCGGCAGGTCGGGCACGTGTTCGAGCACGTTGTTGGCGTAGAGGGTGTCGACGCTGGCCTCTTCGAGCCGCACCGGGCCGGCGAACGGGCTGTGTGCGTCGAGCGGCCAGGTGCAGGGCTGGCCGAGGTCGAGCACCAGGTCGGGTTCGGCGCGGTCGAGCACGTCGAGGTTCAGCCAGCCGGGCTGGTAGTCCTTGCCCGAGCCAAGGTTGATGCGTGCGGGTTGCCACGGCGCTGTGGACCGGCGCTCATGGTGGGTGCGGCAGAAGCCCGACGCGAAGCCGACCAGGTCGGCATAGGCCGCGATCGGGTCGGCCTGCTCGAAGCGTTGCAGCGCTTCGCGCGATGCTTCGAAAAACTCCGGCGTGCCGAAGTCTTCGCTGAAGAATTGTTCGAGCTGCTCGCCTTCGAGCCACAGCACGCAGTCTTCGAACGCGGGGTGCGGGTCGGTGCGTGCGGTGCGCTCGGCGATCACCGGCGTACCGAGCGACAGGCAATGCGCCACGCGCGCCTGCTCGAAGCGGCTGCTCTCGTAGAAGTGCGCGTTGACCACGGCCTTGGCCTGCAGGATGAACTGGTCACGCTCGGGGCCATAGAGCGGGCCGTCGAACATCGCGACCGACAGGCCAAGCGCTTCGATGCGATCGAGCCAGGCGCGGCGGCGTTCGTTCATGCTGCCGATGAAGAGCAGGTCGATCGGCCGATCTTCGAGCGGGATCGATTGTTCGGGTTTGAGGTAGGGCGCGTGCAGCAGCGGCACGACGGGCACGTCGTTCACGTCGGCGGCATAGGCGGCGCGGTTGTCGTCGTTGTAGTCGACCACCGCCGATGTGGCGAGCAGCTTCATGTAGGCCGGCGACACTTTGGCGCCGCCCTCGCCCAGCTGTTCCAGGTTCACGAAGATGCAGGCGTGGCGCTCGCGCTGGGCCGCGTCGAAGCCGAGGTGGGCGCCGAACACGAAGTTGACCGCGTCGTGGCGCAGCCGGTTCTTCGCCAGGCTCACGCTCAGGCCGAGGCGGCGGAACTGGTAGCGGAAGTAACGCGCCTGGTCGAGCAGGCCCAGCGAATGCACATAGCCCGCGGGCTGCTGGATGCAGAGGTGAATGGGAGGGTGCTGGCTCATCGGGCGCGCCTTGTTCAACAGGAGCCGGGCGACAGGAGCCCGGTGCTGGGAGCTTAGGTGGGGCTGTGCCGGGTGATGGGCGGAACAGGGCTGGCATCTTGGGGTAAATGATCGCTTCGCGGTTTGTGGCGGCAAAGGCGCGTGTGGGCAGGCCTCCGCGCTTCGCTGGAGCGGTCGCCGCTTCGCGTCGACTGCCCTGCGATGCTCGTGCTCGTGGCCTGTCGCAGAACTCGCTCCGTTCGCTGCGCTCACTGCACTCAAACAGCCGCGACGAGTCAGTTATTGATGCGCGCTGCGCGCGCGGCCACATGCCCTGCGCTTCTCGGCGCTCCAGAGGCGCGCTCCAGCCTGCCCACACGCGCCTTTGCTGCAGAGTCTGTGCTTGTACGCCGAAAAGCCAAAGAGGTGCCCGAGCGGCAGGCGGCACCCGGCGGGCGGCGATTTCTGTGGCGACGAGTAGCGCAGGGCCGAGGTCGGCGCGCGCAGCGCGCTTCGTCATCTGACTTGCCGCGGCTGTTTGAGTGCAGTGAGCGCAGCGAACGGAGCGAGTTCTGCGGCACCGACCTCGGACCGAGCACCACAGTGCAGTCGGCGCGCAGCGACGACCGCCACAGCATGAGCCGCCCGCCGGGTGCCGCCTGCCGCGACGTGCCCAAGCCCCCTCAAACACTGGATTCAGAGCCGAGGCCCGCGCGGCAAGCCGTTCCTGTCGTAGGCGAGGTAGTGGGCACGCCAGAACCAACCCGCCACAATGAGCGGCACCAGCAGCAGCGCGAGCAGCCAGCGCCAGTAAGTGAAGACGAAGCCGGAGACCCGCTGCGACAGCGGTGGCTTCTCTTCAGCCGGTTCGAGTGGCTGGGGCTGTGACGCAACAGACTCCACCACATCCGTCACCCGAACTTCACTGGCTCGGACCGGCGGCGGCTCCACGGCTTCGGCCTTCACCACCGACGCAGGTGCGAGTACAGGCGGAGGCGGAGGGGGAGGCGCCGGCACTGAAGCCATCGGCGCTGGCACCTCCGCGCGGGCCACAGGTGGCGGCCGCTTCGCCGGCACTTCAGGTGCAACGACGGCCGCAGCCGAGGCCGGGGCCGACGCGCCACCCCAACGCCGATAGAGGATCTTGAGTGCGCCACCCTCGCAGTTGCCAATGGCCTTGGCGCCGACCGGCACCGGCGTGGCGGCCGGCACCGCTTCGAGCGAGTAGCCGCGCACACCGGTGGCTTCGATGCGCGCCGCGAGCGTGGCTTTCAATTGATCGCAGGCGCTGCCCTGCGCCAGCGCGGCCGCCGGGAGCCACAACGCCGCGATCGACCACAGCAGGCGCCGCGCGCCGCGTGGTGTTGTGGGCCAGGTTGTTTGCCTCGCTGTGCTTGTCATGGGCAGCTTGCCGGGTCGAACCCGGTCTGTCGAATCAGCCGCGATGCTAACCAAAGCGACGTGCGCAGCCCGCGCTCACCGTGCCAGCAGGTGCTCGGGCGGCAAACCCGCGACCGCGCGCGCCCACATGCGCTGGTAGAGGGCTTCGATGTCACGCGCGAAGCTTGCACCGTCGAACAAAGGGCTCGCCGCGCGCTGCGCGTGCAGGTGCTCGCGCAAGGCGGCGCGCCGCGGTGCGTCGTGGGCGAGTGCCAGCACCTGCTGTGTGTACGCCGGCACGTCGTCGCACACCAGTTCGTCCAGGCCCACCGTGTGCAGCACGCTGGCGGCGACACGCTGGGCAAAGGTCGCACCCTTGATCGTGACCACCGGCACACCGCACCACAAGGCTTCGCTCGCGGTGGTGTGGGCGTTGCACGGCCAGGCGTCGAGGTAGATGTCGGCACAGGCCAGGCGGCTGAGGTGGCCTTCCGAAGTGACCATCGGCGCGAACACCAGCCGTTCGGGGCCGATGCCACGTTCGCTCGCGGCGTTCGTCAGCGCGGTCTGTACGTTGGTGTTCCATTGCAGCAGCCACAGGATCGAACCTGGCAAGGCGTGCAGCAGCGCGCACCACTGGTCGAAGACCTCGGCCGAGATCTTGTACGACTGGTGAAAAGCGCAGAGCAGCAACGCGTCGTCAGGCACATCCCAGTCGGCGCGGCTCATCGGCAGCGGCAGGCCACGCTGCGCGTCGTTGGGCTGGTAACAGTGCGGCATCTGCGCGATCTGTTCGCTGAAGTTGGCGGCATCGGCGAGCGGTGTGACCACCGCGTCGCCGATGAAATAGTCGATGAACGGCGCGCCGCTCGTGCCGGGAAAACCGAGCCAGCTCACCTGCAGCGGCGCAGCGCGGTGCGCGAGCACTGGCATCAGCGTGTCGTAGGTGGCGCCTTTCAGGTCGACAAGGATGTCGATGCCGAGTTCGCGCACGCGCCGGGCCATGCTGTCGAAACTGCGGCCGCGCAGCTCTTCGAAGTTTTCGCTCGAGGCCTTGATGCGCTGGCGCATCGCGCTCTGGTCGTCGGGGCCGGTCGAGAGCAGCGTGACTTCGAAGGCGCCGCGGTCGTGGCTTTCGAGCATCTGCACCATCAGCTGGCTGGTGGCGTGGTTGTGGAAGTCGGCCGAGAGGTAGCCGATGCGCAGCCGTTCACCGTGGGCCCGCAAGTGGCGGCGCGGCAGCGGCCGCACGCTGCGCGCCACGTGCAGCGCGTAGTGGCGTGCCACCTTCAGCTGTTCGAGCGGGTCGTTGACGAATACGGCATGCGGAAACGCGCCGGTCTCCAGCGGCGTGTCGGGCGGCACTGCGCGAACGGCGGGCCGAAGGGCCGCGAGCGCCTCGTCGGCAGCAGCCCAGTTGCAGGCTTCGCGCTCCAGGAACACGAGCTGCGCACGTGCCGCCATTTCGCTCGTGCCCAGGCCCAGCAGCACGGCGGTGCGCACGCACTCGGCGGCTTCGGCTTTCATGCCGAGGTCCTTGAACGACATGCCCAGGCGGAAGTGCGAGACGGCGTCGTTCATCTTCAGCGCCAGTGCGTCGAAGAACGCTCTGATCGCTTCGTCGTGGCGGTGGCAGCGCTGCAGCGCGACCGCCAGCGACACGTGGTGGTCGTTGTCGCGTGGCACGTCGGCCGGCAACGCACGCAGGCACTCGACCGCGTCTTCGGCGCGGCCCAGGCCGAGCAGGGCGTGCGATTCGAGCGTGTAGGCCAGGCCGGCGCGCGGGTGAACCTGACGCAGGCCGCGGGTGCGTTTGACGGCATCGGCGGCACGGCCTGCCTTGATCAGCGCATGCGCCGCGGCGAGCGCATAGGCTTCATCGCCATGCAGGGTCGTCGCCTGCTCGAAGGCCTGCGCCGCGAGCGGCCAGTGCTCGCGCTCGGCATGGCCCTGCCCTTCCTGCCAGCGGCGGTGGGCACGGGCATGCGCGGTCGATGACGCGTGCGGGCTGGCGGGGTGCGGTAGGGCGAGGGCCATGGTTCGTGCGGTCGGAGCAGAGTCTCGTGCGAGCGTAGGCCTCGGCACCGAAGCCTGAACGCCTGAAAAACGGCAGCGCGGCGTGCCAGTTCGGGCCGCATCCCGAGGTCAGACCGACGCGACCTCGGCCACCTCGGCGAGGAAAGCCAGCTCCCGCGCGCGCCACTGCGCAGCCTGTGCGGCGTTTCCGAGACTGGCGTGAAACACCTCGAGGTTGTGCGCCGCCAGGAAGCTGCCGCGGCCGCGCACCGTGTCGTGCAAGGCCGGGCACTCACCGATTTCGATGGCGCGCAACCAGCTCGATTCGATCATCGGCAGCAATTCGCCCGCACGCGCCGGCGCGCTCGCGGCCCAGTCGAGCAGCAGGTCACCGAGCGTGAACCAGAAGTCGGGCGACTCGGTCCAGCGGGGCATCTCTTCTTCTGCCAGCGTCACCGCGGCTTCGAAACGAGCCAGCTTTTTCAGTGTGAAAAGTGTGCGCAGCACGAGGTCGTGGCGCCAGGTGGCACGCGCGTCGACCAACGCGAGCGCTTGCAGGTAGTGCGGCGCGGCAGCGTCGAATTCGGCCCGCACTTCGAAGTCCTTGCCGAGCTGGTAGCGCAGGTAGGCGTCGTCCGGCTGCGCAGAAAGCGCCTGCTGCAGCAGGTCGTGGTTGCGGCCCCGTTTGTGCGCCATCTGCGCGCCCAGGTAACCGTCGTGGCCGACCAGCACGGGCAGGCGCTGGCGTGGCAGCGTCGACTGCGGCTGCTCGTGCACGCGCCCTTCGTAGCGCACGCCGCGGGGCAACACCCGCGGCAGCCAGCTCGGCGCAAGGCCCGCGCCGCCCTGCGCCGTGTCGAAGCTGCTGGCCACGCTGAGCTGGCCGATGAAGGCCGGGGCTTGTGTCCTGAGGGCAGCAAGCACTTCGCCGCCGTGCACGATCCATTCGTCGGCGTCGAGTACGAGGCACCAATCGGCATTGGTCAGGGCCAGCGCGGCGTTGCGCGCGGCCGAGAAGTCGTCGACCCAGTCGAAGTGCGCCACCTCGGCCCCGCAGCGCGCCGCGATCTCTGCGGTGCTGTCGCTCGAGCCGGTGTCGAGCACCCACATTTCGTCGACCCACGCGCGTGCGCTCACGAGGCAGCGCTCGATGCAGCGGGCTTCGTCGCGGGCGATCATCACGAGGGCAATGCGGTTCATGGCGGCGCGTGCAGGCGCGGGGTTGTGTGTCAACCCCGATGCGAACACGCCGATAACCTGGGTGATGGCGCAATCAATCCCGCACGCACCTCGCTTTTCGGGCGATCAACGTGCTTCAGTTTCAGAGTGCGTTTTTCACGGCAACGCAAATTTCGCCTCAAGTTCGCAAATCAGCGCTCCGATAACCCTCTCAACGCACCTGGAGTTTCGGGTTCGTGGTCCGGTTGGAAGGCAAGGCGAAGAGCAGCTTCAACACTGCGCAGAACCAAAGTCGACTGACGCGGGCGGTGCCGGTGAACAAGACACAACACATCGTCTCGTGCACCGGCATGCAACAGGTGAAGAGAAAGCAGGCTTTTGACGCACCTGCGTGTAACGCCGGCGGCCAGGCCGGGAATCCATTAACCGTTTAGGAGAATTTTCATGTCGACCATCAATACCAACGTCGCCTCGCTCAATGCGCAGCGCAACCTCATGACCTCGCAAAGCTCGCTGTCGACCTCGATGCAGCGTCTTTCTTCCGGCCTGCGGGTCAACTCGGCCAAGGACGACGCCGCCGGCCTCGCCATCGCCGACCGGATGAATGCCCAGATCAAGGGCACGAACGTCGCGATCCGCAACGCCAACGACGGCATCTCGCTGGCGCAAACGGCTGAAGGCGCACTCGCCACCGTGACCGACGCGCTGCAGCGCATGCGTGAACTGGCCGTGCAAGCCCAGAACGGCTCGAACGGCACGACCGACCGCGCCAACCTGGACACGGAATACCAGCAGCTGTCTGGCGAAATCACGCGTATCGCTGCGCAGACCAAGTTCAACGGCAGCGCCGTGATCGGTGCCGGTGCCGGCGCCCAGGTGTTCCAGGTGGGCGCCAACAACGGCGACACGCTGACGATCACCACGACCGCGGTGACCACGGTCACCGGCGGCCTGACGACGGCAGCCGCGGCTTCCACCGCTGTGGCCGCGCTCGACACGGCGCTCGACACGATCACGACCAACCGCGCCACCTACGGTGCCGCGATGAGTCGCTTCGACTTCGCGATCTCGAACCTGCGCATCACCGGTGAAAACCAGTCGGCCGCCCGCGGCCGGATCATGGACGCCGACTTCGCGACGGAGACGGCCAATCTGTCGCGCTCGCAGATCCTGCAGCAGGCCGGTACGGCGATGGTGGCGCAAGCCAACCAGCTGCCGCAGGGCGTGCTGTCGCTGCTGCGCTGATCGACCCCCACGTTCCGCGGTGCTCAGTCACCGCGACGCAGAGCCGCCCCTCGGGGGCGGCTTTTTTTGTTGGCGCGTGCGTGGGGCGCCAATTGGCCGGTCGAAGCGCGTCTTTTCCGCGGACCGAAGCCGCCGGAGCTGCCGAAAATTCATCACACAGGCCGCACTTCATTGGCCTGATACGTCCGGCCGATGTGCCGGGTGCCATTGAATTCAACCGGAGTGCCCGACATGCCCCAGACCATCAATACCAATATCAACTCGCTGAACGCTCAGCGCAACCTGACCACCTCGCAGTCGTCGCTCGCGACCTCGATGCAGCGCCTGTCCTCCGGCCTGCGGGTCAATTCGGCCAAGGACGACGCCGCCGGCCTGGCCATCGCCGACCGCATGAACGCGCAGATCCGCGGCACCAACGTGGCGATTCGCAACGCCAACGACGGCATCTCGCTGGCGCAAACGGCTGAAGGCGCACTCGCCACCGTGACCGACGCACTGCAGCGCATGCGTGAACTCGCAGTGCAGGCGCAGAACGGCTCGAACGGCACGGGCGACCGCGCCAACCTGGACACGGAATACCAGCAGCTCTCGGCCGAAATCACCCGCATCGCAACGCAGACGAAGTTCAACGGCAACGCCATCGTCGGCACCGGCGCCGGCGCACAGACCTTCCAGGTGGGCGCCAACAACGGCGACACGCTGACCGTCACCACCACCGCGGTGACCACGGTGACCGGTGGCGTGACCACGCCCGCCGCCGCATCGACCGCCCTCGCGGCGATCGACACCGCGCTCGACACGATCACGACCAACCGCGCCACCTACGGCGCCGCGATGAGCCGCTTCGAGTTCGCGATCTCGAACCTGCGCATCACCGGTGAAAACCAGTCGGCTGCCCGCGGCCGCATCATGGACGCCGACTTCGCAGCCGAAACCGCGAACCTGTCGCGCTCGCAAATCCTGCAGCAGGCCGGCACCGCGATGGTGGCGCAAGCCAACCAGCTGCCGCAGGGCGTGCTGTCGCTGCTGCGCAGCTGATTCTCTGCGCACAAAACGAACCGGCGCCCGCCCCGGACATGGTCCCGGGCGGGCGTTTGTCTTGAAAGCGCTCAAGTGCCGGCGGAACCTGCCGATAGACCGAAGACGTTAAGGAAGGATTCCTGCCATGGGCAACATCTCATCGATCGGCATCGGCAGCGGGCTCGACATCAACAGCATCATCACGCAGCTGGTCGCCGTCGAGCAGGTGCCGCTGAACAAGCTGAAGACCGAAGCGACGACGCTTCAGACCAAGCTGACGACCTACGGCAAGGTGCAGTCCTACCTGTCGGCCCTGCGAGAAGCGTCTTCGGCGTTGACCCGCACCGACACCTGGGGTGCCACCACCGGCACCAGCAGCGACCCCACGGCCGTGGCCGTGACCACGAGCGCCACCACCAAGACCGGCAACTATTCGCTCAGCGTGCAGAGCCTGGCGGCGTCGCAATCGAACGCGACGGCTACCTTCGCCAATGCCGACACGCTGGTTGGCGCCGGCAGCCTGCACATCGAACTCGGCACCTGGGGCGCCGGCCAGACGAGCTTCACGCCCAAGGCCGGCGTAACGGCCATCGACATCGCCATTGCCGCGCCCGGGGCTTCGCTGGCCGGGCTGCGTGACCAGATCAATGCTGCCGGCGCCGGCGTGACCGCCTCGGTGCTGAGCGACGCGAGCGGCGCGCGTCTGGTGCTGCGCTCCACCGCCACCGGCGCGGCCAACGGGTTTCGCATCGGCGTGCTTGATGCCGACGGCAACAACACCGATGCTGCGGGCCTCTCGGCACTCGCCTTCGACCCGTCCGCCGGTGTCACGACGATGGCGCAGGCGCTGGCCGCCGCGAACGCGTCGGCCACACTGAACAACCTGCCGATCATTTCAGAGAGCAACACGCTGGCCAACGTGCTCGACGGCATGACGCTGACGCTGAACAAGGTGACCACCGCCCCGGTGCAAGTGACCGCGGCGCAGGACAACACCTCGATGCGCAAGGCGCTCGACAGCTTCGTCACCGCCTACAACGACCTCAACAAGCTGCTCGCCGACCAGACCAAGTACGACGCCGGCACCAAGGCCGCCGGTGGCTTGCAGGGTGACAGCGCGGCGATCGGCATCCGCGCGCAGATGCGCGCGATGGTCGGCTCGACCGGCGGGGTCTCGACCATGTTCAAGCGCCTGAGCGACATCGGCTTCGACGTCAAGCTCGACGGCTCGCTCACGCTCAGCGACACCAAGATCAACAACGCACTGGCCAACCTGGCCGAGACGAAAAAGCTGTTCGCCAACACCGACCTGCTGGTGCCCGGCAACAATGGCATCGCCAACCAGATGCGCGCGCTGGCCGACCGGCTGATCGGCGTGGACGGCACCGTCAGCAGCCGCAGCGAAGGCCTGCGCAAGCGCATCGACCTGAACCAGGACCGCCAGGACCTGCTCAGCGACCGGATCGCAGCCGTCGAGAAGCGCCTGCGCGCGCAGTACACCGCGCTCGACAAGACCATGGGCCAGCTCACAGGCCTGTCGAGCTACGTCACGCAGCAGTTCTCCAACACGAACAAGAGCAACAATTGAGCGCCGGAACAGCGCGGGTTTTCACGCCCAGAGCGCAGGCCGCGGCAGCTCAAGTCGGTTGAAGCGGCGCCGATATTCAAGGCAAGCCACTTCACTGAAAGCACCGTCCCATGTTTGCGACTGCTGCCCCAATGCACACCCCGACCGCCTTCAACAGTGTCACCAACGCCTACCGCCAGGTCGGCGTGCAGACCGGTGTGGCCAGTGCCACGCCGCACCAGCTGGTGCAGATGCTGCTTGACGCCTGCCAGGATTCGCTGGCGCAGGCACGCGGCGCGATCGCGTCCGGCGACATCGCCGCCAAAGGCCGTGCCATCGGCCGCGCAGCACGCATCGTCGAAGAAGGCCTGAAGGCCTGCCTGAACCTGGAGGCGGGTGGCTCGCTCGCCGCCGACCTGAACGCGCTGTACGCCTACATCGGCGTGCGCCTGACGCACGCCAACCTGAGCAACGACGTGGCCACGCTCGAAGAGTGCGGCCGCCTGCTCGAGCCGGTGCGCCTGGCCTGGGTCGCCATCGGCCCGCAGGTCGCCGCGGCCCGCCAATGAAGACCACGACGCCCCCGAACCTGCCCGACACCGGAGCCGCCATGAACACCGCGCTGATCGACTACTACCAGGCCATCGAGAAGGCCAGCCAGGACATGCTGGAAGCCGCGCGCACCGGCAACTGGGACCAGGTGCTCAAGCTCGAAGGCGCGTGCGCGCTGCTGATCGCGCAGCTCAAGCACACCGCCGCTGGCCGCACGCTGGGCAGCGACGAAGCGCAGTTCAAGTCGCGCATCATGCAGCGCATCCTGGTGAACGACGCACAGATCCGGCGCCTGGCGGAACCCTGGCTCGACGAGCTCGACGAGCTGCTCGCCGGCCACACCAAGACGATGCACTGAAGGCAGGCGCTGCTCATGACTCAGCAAACCATGCCCATGCCGCTGGACGCGCTGGGCGCCGCGCCCGGCGGGCTGGATGAATTCCGCATCACCACGCCGCGCGAGATCGGCGCGATGCTCAAGCTGCTGGTCGACGGCAGCGTGCAGCTCAACCTGAACGCTGCCGACGGCAGCGTGGTCAGCGCCACGCTCTGGACCGCCGACCACAGCCGCGGCAGCATCGGCTTTTCCGTGAACCCTGATGACCCGGCCGTCGACGCGCTGGTCGAGTGCCAGGAAGCGGTGATCGTCGGTTACCTCGACAGCGTGAAGCTGCAGTTCGACGCCAGCAACCTCGTGCTGGTGCGTGGCAACCGCACGAGCGTGCTGAACTGCGGCTGGCCGCGCGAGATGTTCCGTTTTCAGCGCCGCGGCGCCTTCCGTGTGCGGCCGCTGCTGCGCAGCACGCCGACAGCACGCTTTCGCTTTGGCGCCGGCCCGGCCGAGCGCGAATACGCATTGCGGGTGCTCGACGTGAGCATCGGCGGCTGCGCCCTGTTCCTGCCCGACGAACTGCCGGCCGTCACGCCCGGCGTGACCCTGCCCCGCGTGCAGATCGACCTCGACGCCGACACCCGCTTCGATGTGGACCTGCGCCTGCACCACGTGACCTCGATCAACGCCGATTCGAAGGGCGTGCGCCTGGGCTGCGAGTTCGTGCGCGCCGACGGCAACGTGCAGCGCACGCTGCAGCGTTTCATCGACCTCACGCAGAAGCGTGGAAAACTGCTCGCCTTGAGCTGATGCACGACCGGCGTTGAACTTTTTTGGGGGTTTGAGCAAAAAAGCGCTCAAGGCGCGGCGCAGCCTGCCGATAGCAGACTGATCTGCCACAGCCGTATCACGGCAAGGAGCGCCCCATGAGCGTCAACGGAGTCACCCCGACCGGGCGAGTCTCGGCTCTGACCGCCGACACCCCGACCCCGGCCAACTTCACGCGGACCGCCGTCAGCGAGTCCATCCGCGGCACGAGTGCCGAGCTCGAGTCACTGCACGACACGCCGCGCCCGGTGCGTTTCCCGTGGCTGGCACGCCTGTCGACGCAACTCGAAGCCGCGGCGAACCAGCGCGCGGCCTTTGCAGCAGCACCGGTGCTCGGTGACATCGTGGACAAGTCGGTTTGACATTCGTCAGACCTGCATCGACATGATGTCGGAGTAGGCCTGCACCAGCTTGTTGCGGACCTGCAGCGTCGCCTGGAAGCCGATCTGGGCCTTCTGCATCGCCACCATGGTCTGCTCCAGGCTGACGGTCGGGTTGTCCATCTGCACTTCGCGTTGCAGCGCGGTGGCGTCGGTTTGAGATTTGCTCACCGCGCCCAGCGCCTGCGTCAGCGCCTGCTGGAAGTCGGCGCCCGCCACGGGCTTGTTTTGTGCGATCGGCTGGCCGCTCGTGGTCAGGCCTGCCCGGGCCACGGCCTGGGCAAAGTCGAAGGGTTTCAGCGTCACGTTCATGGCAGGTCTCCCGGAGTTCCGGCATGACACGAATCGTAAAGACGCCGCCGCCGCACGATGGTGCGAACAGGCCGCTCTTTGTGCGGCTGTTCTGCGCATCCGCCCCCCTCAAGTTCTCGAACAATCACTTTCATTCGGGAACGGCACTTCGGTCGTGCCCGCTCTGAAACGAGAGCTTCGCCCATGGACAACGCCGTAGCCGTCAACCCCAACCTGCCGCTGGTCGAGAGCGCGAGCTTCGGTGGCCGCATGGCCGCTCTGCCGATGCGCAGCAAGCTCAGCGCCGTGCTCGGGTTGCTGGCCCTGGTGGGCGTGGTGATGGCGATGCTGATGTGGAGCAACAAGGGCGACTTCAAGGTGCTCTACGCCAACCTCTCCGACAAGGACGGCGGCGCCGTCATCGCCCAGCTCTCGCAGATGAACGTGCCCTACCGCATGAGCGAAGGTGGCGCCGCGATCCTGGTGCCCGCCGCGCAAGTGCATGACCTGCGCCTGAAGCTCGCCACCGCCGGCCTGCCCAAGGGTTCGGTCTCGGGTTACGAGCTGATGGACAGCGCCCGCTTCGGCCAGACCCAGTTCCAGGAAAGACTCACCGCGCAACGTGGCCTCGAAGGCGAGCTGACCCGCTCGATCACCTCGATGGCCGCGGTGCAGAACGCCCGCGTGCACCTGGCGCTGCCGAACCAGAACGGCTTCTTCCGCGAACAGCAAAAACCCAGCGCCTCGGTGATGCTGACGATGCACGCCGGCCGCACGCTCGACCAGGCGCAGGTGGCCGGCATCGTGCACCTGGTGTCGAGCAGCGTGCCCGAGCTCGACCCCAAGAACGTGAGCGTGCTCGACCAGAGCGGCGCGCTGCTCACCAGCGGCGGCGGCCGCACCCCGGCGGCCGGCCTCGACGCCCAGCAACTGCAGTACGTGAGCCAGATCGAGACCGGCTACGGCAAGCGCATCTTCGAATTGCTGGAGCCGATCGTCGGGCGCGACAACCTGCGTGCCAGCGTGGCTGCCGAAGTCGACTTCTCGCAGACCGAAGCCACCTCGGAAGAATTCAAGCCGAACCAGGGCGCCGACGCCACGGTCGCGATCCGCAGCCAGCAAACGACCGAGCAGACCGGCTCCACCGGCAGCGCACCCAGCGGTGTACCTGGCGCGGCATCGAACCAGCCGCCGGTGCCCGCGACCGCGCCGGTCACCGGCGCCGCGCAGCCGCTGCAGGCGGCTCAGGGCGGTGGCGCCAACAGCAGCGGCCGGCGCGATGCCACCACCAACTACGAAGTCGACAAGACGGTGCGTGTGACCCGCAACGCCAGCGGCAACATCAAGCGCCTGAACGCGGCCGTGGTCGTGAACCACCGCAGCGTGACCGACGCCAAGGGCAAGACCACGCAGGTGCCGCTGACCAGCGACGAGCTCGAGAAGCTGACCGCGCTGGTGCGCGAGAGCATCGGCTTCAAGCAGGACCGCGGCGACTCGGTCAAGGTGATCAACACGCCGTTCCGCGTCGAGACCGTGACCCGCGTCGAGGTGCCGCTGTGGAAACAGCCCGAAATCATCGACATGTTGCGCGCCGCCGCGGTGCCGGCCGCACTCGCGGTGGTGGCGCTGCTGCTCTTCTTCGGGATGGTCAAGCCGGCCCTGAAAGCGGCGCTGGCGCCGTTGCCCTTGCCCGCGCCGGCGGCACCCGGCGCGCCCGGCTCGAACCTGAACGCGGTGGTCGACGACCTGCAGAGCCTGCCCGCCCTGCCGGCGCCGAAGCGCTCCGAACACCTGGAAGGCGCACGCGCGCTGGCCAAGGAAAACCCGGCGGCCGTGGCCGGCATCGTGCGCGACTGGGTCAACGGCGAAGCCGCCGCGGCCAAGCCCGGCTCGGCACCCGCCTGAACCAACACTGAAAGCAGCACCGTGGACGACCGAGGTCTCGAGAACGCAGCGATCCTGCTGATGTCGTTGGGCGAAGAAGAAGCCGCCAACGTCTTCAAGCACCTGAGCCCGAAAGAGGTGCAGGGTCTGGGTGAAACCATCACGAAGATGAAGTCGATCTCGCGCGAGCGGGTCGACGGGGTGCTCGAACTGTTCGCGAGCACCGCATCGGAACAGAGCAACCTCGTCTCCGACACCGACGAGTACGTGAAGACCGTGCTGCGCCGCGCGCTCGGCGACGACAAGGCCAACCTGCTGATCGACCGCATCCTGCAGGGTGGCGACACCGCCGGCATCGAAGGCCTGAAGTGGATGGACCCGGTGGCCGTGGGCGAACTGCTGCGCGTGGAACACCCGCAGATCGTGGCCGCGATCCTGGTGCACCTCGACTTCGACCACGCCGCCGAAGTGCTGAAGACCTTCACCGAACGCCAGCGCAACGAAGTGCTGGTGCGCGTGGCCACGCTCGACGGCATCCAGCCCTCGGCACTGAAAGACCTGAACGAAGTGATGAGCAAGGTGCTGGCCGGCGGCGAACGCGCGCGCCGCGCCTCGCTGGGCGGCGTGAAAGCGGCCGCCGAGCTGATCAACCTGATGGGCACGAGCGCCGAGACCGCCGTGCTCGACTACATCCGCGAAGCCGACAACGAGCTGGCGCAGAAGATCCTGGACAACATGTTCAGCTTCGACGACCTGCAGAAGCTCGACGACAAGGGCATCCAGGCGATGCTGAAGGAAGTGCAGTCCGAGTCGCTGGTGATCGCGCTCAAGGGCGCGACGCCGGAGATGCGCGAGATGGTCTTCAAGAACATGTCGACGCGGGCGGCGGAAACGCTGCGCGAAGACCTCGAGTCGCGCGGCCCGGTGCGGGTCTCGGAAGTCGAGGCCGAGCAGAAGGAATTGCTGAAGGTGGTGCGGCGCCTCGCCGACGAAGGCCAGATCGTCCTCGGAGGTGCGGCAGGTGATGACTTCATCTAAGGTCAAGAACATCCCCCTGCCCGCCGACGGCGCGCGGGCTTCGGCGTACGCGCGCTTCATTCCGCGCGAAGAGCTGGGCGGGTTCGCGGCCTGGAACCCGGGCCCGCTGGGCGGCGGGCCGGCGCCTTCGCCCAGCACGCCGCGCGCCGCGGCCGAGCCCCCGAAACAAGACCCGGCCGAACTGCTCGCGGCCCAGCTGCGCGCCGCGCGCCAGTCGGGTTACCAGGACGGCTACCGCGACGGGCTGGTCGCGCTCGAAGCCTTCAAGCAGAGCTTCGCGAGCCAGACCACCGCGCAGATCGGGCTGCTGATGGAGTCGCTCGGCGCGGGCATGAACGGCCTGCAGCAGGACATGGCACGCACGCTGGCGATCTGCGCCACCCACCTGGCGCGCCAGATCGTGCGCACCGAGCTCGCGACTGAACCAGCGCGCATCGCCGCGGTCGCCCACGAAGCGCTCGACACGCTGCTGCTCAGCGCCCGCCACATCACGCTGAGCGTGCACCCCGACGACCACGCGCTGGTCGCGCAAGGTGCGGCCGAAGTGCTGGCGGCGCGCGGTGCACGCCTGCTGTCGGACGCGTCGATGACACGCGGCGGCTGCCTGGTCGAGTCCGACATCGGCGTGATCGACGCCAGCATCGAAACCCGCTGGCGCCGTGCCGCGGCCTCGCTCGGCAGCGACGAGCCGTGGGAGCCGGCAGCCGTGCCGCCCGACGACAGCGGAGACGACGCATGAACGTCGCCACGCCCCCGCGCCCGGTCGCACCCGACGCCTGGCCGCGCTACCTGGCCGACATGCGCAGCTTCGCGGCCGACAAGGTCGCGCTCGAAACCCAGGGCCTGCTGGTGCGCGTGACCGGCCTCGTGCTCGAAGCCGCCGGCATCCGCGTGCCGGTCGGCTCGGTCTGCGAAGTGCGCATGGAAGGCCAGGCCCCGGTGATCGCCGAAGTGGTCGGATTCTCGGGCGACCGCGCCTACCTGATGCCCACCGGCGACGTGGCGGGTCTCGCCAGCGGTGCCCGCGTGGTGCCGCGCCCTTCACCGGTCGTGCCGATGCAGCTCGGCGCCAAGCGCCACCCGTGGCGCCGCAACGAAGACCGCACGCTGCACCTGCCGGTCGGCGACGGCCTACTCGGGCGCGTGGTCGACTCGCACGGCCACCCGATGGACCGCAAGGGCCCGATCGATCACGTGCACAACGAGCCGCTGACACGCCGCCCGATCAACGCGATGGACCGCGACCCGGTGCGCACGCCGCTGGACACCGGCGTGCGCGCGATCAACGCGATGTTGACCGTGGGCCGCGGCCAGCGCATCGGGCTGTTCGCCGGCACCGGCGTCGGCAAGTCGGTGCTGCTCGGCATGATGGCGCGCTATACCGAGGCCGACGTGATCGTGGTCGGCCTGATCGGCGAGCGTGGCCGGGAAGTGAAGGAATTCATCGAAGACATCCTCGGCGAGAGCGGCATGAAACGTTCGGTCGTCGTGGCCGCGCCGGCCGACTCGCCGCCGCTGGTGCGCATGCAGGGCGCGAGCTACGCGACCGTGATCGCCGAGCACTTTCGCGACCGCGGCATGAACGTTCTGCTGCTGATGGACTCGCTGACACGCTACGCGATGGCGCAGCGCGAGATCGCCCTGGCGATCGGCGAGCCACCCGCGACCAAGGGTTACCCGCCGAGCTGTTTTGCGAAGCTGCCGCAGCTCGTCGAACGCAGCGGCAACGGCGTGGCCGGTGGCGGTTCGATCACCGCGTTCTACACCGTGCTCTCGGAAGGCGACGACCAGCAAGACCCGATCGCCGACGCCGCGCGCGGCATTCTCGACGGCCACATCGTGCTCTCGCGCGAGCTGGCCGAAGCCGGCCACTACCCGGCGATCGACATCGAGAAGTCGGTCTCGCGCGTGATGGGCAGCGTGGCCTCGCCCGAACACATCGACGCAGCGCGGCGCTTCCGCCAGCTGCACGCGCGACACAACAAGGCGCGCGACCTGATCCAGCTCGGCGCCTACGCGCCCGGCCACGACCACGACCTCGACACCGCCGTGCGCCTGCACTCGCCGATGACGGCCTTGCTGCAACAGAACATGCACCAGCCGGCCACGCTCGACGCGAGCCTGGCGCAGCTGCACAGCGCCATCGGCGCCTGAGCCCACCCCCT
>JBEBIB010000037.1:0-43851 GCA_040080605.1 Burkholderiaceae bacterium | reverse complement strand
GCGGTGCGTAGGGAAGGTAGTTCGCGGCCATGGCCACGAAACGTACCTCATCCTTCAACAGCAGTCAGGGTCTTCCCTTCTGCCGCCCAGACTCCTAGGGGGCCAGGCCTGCACCTGTTGCTTGAGGAACGACTTTGAGGCGCGTGCAGCCCTTGCCGGCTTCACTGGCGGGGTAGGCCTGCAAGCGGGAGCTCACGCCCTGACAACGCGACAAGCAAGTCAACACTGCCTTCGGCGCGACGAAGGGCCACTTGCCATTGCGCACCCATCGGCCTTGGCTTGAATCGAGCGCGAAACGCGCGACATCCGGTCTTCACTCGAACGACGGCTATGTGGCGACGCAATCCGGCAACTGGGTGCCCCCTATGGGTCGGCTTGCGCCGGTCGGGCGCGCGATCTCAACGCCGGAAAGCTGACCCTCAACTTGAGCCACCGGATAGCTGACGACCACGGCCGGCAGTGGTCGATCCATTCCGGACCCACCGCGCCAGGCCAAGCAGACCTTCAGGTTCAAGTCACATTGGAGACCTTCGATACGGGCTTGCAATCCAAGCGGCTGCCCATTGCGCCGCCATGAAGAGGACTCACTGCCGCATGCCGCTCAGACCCTCAGCACTTCACCCTTCAGCGAATACAGGATCGCCACCACCTCGTTGACCTCGGTGGCGCCGACGCCCTGGCCTTGCATCGCGGCCAGAAAATCGTCGATGGTCGCGATCAGTTCCTGCTCGCTGATGTTCATGCCCGCGTGCACGGTTCGCATGTCTCGGCCCTCGTATTTTTGAGGGCCCCCGGCGCCCATGCAGAAGAACAGCGTGCCCATCTGTTTCGCACGCGGCAGATCCCTGCCGCTGAAGCGCGGGGCCAGCAGCGGGTTGACCGCATGGCGATCGACTGCGTCGTCTACGATGGCCGCGATGCCCTCGGCACTGCCGAGTCGTTGGTAGAGTGATGGCGTCATGGGAGGCTCCTCGTTCAATGCAGATCGACCAACCACGAGTCGAACTCGATGGCTCCAGGGTCGTTGGCGGCGTCGGCGCTGCCGTTCCGGCACGGCTCACGAAGCGCCTCGCCAATCGCCAGGTCGAGGCGCGCGAACGCGTCGGGGGTCAGAAGCTCTGGCACATTCAGGGTTGCGGTGCCGTAGGGGGGAAGCAGGAACGTTACTTGTTGCGTGGTCATGGATCACTCCTGTTGGGTTCAGCGGGTCTTCAGCAACCCACTGCGGTGAAGGATCGCGATCCGGTGTTCCTGAAACGTTCCCGCTCGCCGCGGTGGTTGCGCTGATGGGTCGCTACCCGCAAACTGGGTCGCCTATGCCCATTCCACAGACCATCGATGAACTCAAGCCCGTCAGCCACCTCGAGGTCAGACTGTTGGGCGGCTTCTCGGTGTCGATCGACGGTGCCGATGTCGCGCTCGAGCGCTGGCCCAGCCTACGCGCAGCCCAGCTGGTGCAGTTGCTGGGCCTGGCGCCGCGGCAACGCCTGACACGGGACCGCGTCATCGACGCGCTGTGGCCACAACTCTCGCCCGATGCGGGTGCGGCGAACCTGCGCAAGGCAGTACACCATGCCCGACAAGCCCTCGGCCGGCACGACAGCTTGCTGCTGCTCGGCGGGGAAGTCGTGCTGTGGGCACATGGCCTCGTGGCCGTCGATGCCGATCGTTTCGAGCAGCTCGCAAAGACGGCGCTGGCAATGCCGCCCGCCAGCAGGCGCGAAGCATGCGCGCAGGCGGTCAGCGCCTACGGCGGCAATCTGCTTCCCGGCTCGGCCTACGAGGCCTGGTCTGAACCGGCACGCGAACGGCTGCACGCGCGTTTCATCGAACTGCTGCGGGCTGGCCATCAGTGGGAACGGCTGGCCCAGGAAGCGCCCACCGATGAGCCCACCCATCGCGAACTGATGGCTGCCGAGCTCGCGGCCGGCAACCGGGCGGTGGCGGTCCGCTGGTATGCGCGCCTGCGCGAGGCGCTTCAGCAGGAACTCGCCATCACGCCGGATCGCGAAACCGAAGCCCTGTACGAGCGGTGCGTCGCGGGCCTGCAGCCAGCGGGGCTGGCCTTCGTCGGCCGGGCCATGGCGCGTGCCCGGGCGGCGGCATGGCTGGGAATGACGGCTACCGAACGGCCAGGCGGCATCGTGCTGCGCGGGCCTGCCGGCATCGGCAAGACGGCGTTCTGCCGCGAGTTTGGCGTACTGGCACGTGAACGGGGCTGGCGGGTTGTGCGCGTCGATGCCGCGCAACCGGGGCGCGCCTACGCCGTGATCGCGGCGTTGGCCGAACTGGTAATCTTGGCCGACCGTGAGGTACTCGACCGCATCGGCGCGCCCGCCCGCTCAGTGTTGGCCCAGCTCAGTTCGCTCGCGGCACCGGCGGCCGAGTTGCCCGGGCCGCTGGGGCGACACCAGGTGATCGGCGCCCTGCGGCGCCTGTTCCTGGCTGCGTCGAACGGTGGTGAGGTGTTGGTGCTGGTCGACGACGCGCACCTGCTCGATGACGCCGACATCGATGTGTTGATGCATCTTATCGCCAGCGGACCCCCGGTGTGCGTGGCGTTGGCTACGCGAGCGCCGTCGCCGGGATCGGCACTCGGCCGTGGTGTTTCGCGCTTGGTCGCCGGCGACGTGATGCAGGCGCTTGACCTCGAGCCGCTGGCCGACGACGACGCCCGTCGGCTCGTGGTGCAGGCCGCACCGGCTCCACTGTCGGATGCGGTCGTGACACACATCGTGCGGGCCGCCGAGGGCAGCCCGTTCGCGGCGATCGAACTCGCCCGCTGTGCCGAGCCCTCCGGCGCCCAGCCGCTGCCCCACAACGTCGCCGAAGCCATCCTCTTCCGCCTGTGCGATGTGCCCGACGCGGCGCTAGCGGCGCTGAAGTGGATGGCCCTGGCCGGCGACGCCTTCGATGCCACGACGGCGGCGGCACTGGCGCCTGACGCCGAGTCGTCCGCGTTTGCGGCGCTCGACGTTGCGCTGGCCGCGGGCGTGCTCACGCTGGCGGGCACGCGCTACAGGTTTCGGCACGACCTGGTGCGCCAGGTCTTGATCGAACAGATCCCCCCGCATCGGCGGCTGAAGATGCACCGCGAGGCCGCGCAACGCCTGGCTGAACTCGACGCCGCGCCGGCCGTGGTGGCACGCCACTGGCTCGACGGCGGGAGCCCGCGCGAGGCCATGCCCTGGCTGCTCGCAGCCGCCCGAGACGCGGTGCATCTGGCCGCCTTCAGTGATGCGCTGCGCCACCTGGAGCCTTTGATTGCCTTCGACAACGGCCATGCCGAGGCGCTGCACCTGCGCGCGCGGGCCCTGGATGCGATGGGCGACCCGTCGGCGGTGGCCGCTTACCGCGCAGCCGCCAGCGTTGCCGATGAGTCAATGTCGCACAACCTGCGCGCCCAGGGCGCGCTCGCGCAAATCAAGCAGGGCGACCCGAAGGGCGCGCTTCAGGCGCTGGTGGGCGTGCGGCCGAACAGCGTCGAAGGACAGCTGTGCGAAGCCCTCGCCTACTGCGGCGCCGCAGCCCTGGGCGCGGCCGACCCGGCCGTGGGCACGCAGAAGGCAGCCGATGCACGTCGACTGGCGCTGCAGGCGGGTGACACGGCGGCCATCGTGACCGCATCGTGGGCCCAGGCAGCCGCGGCGCATGCGCGCGGGGAATTGCACCAAAGCATCTGGGCCGACCTGCACGACACCAGCCAGCTGCCGCACTTGGCCGTGCGAGTGTTCGACGGACAACTCTGCATCCTGCAGCGCTGCCTTTACGGGGCGCGACCCTATCAGGAGGTCATCGCCTTTGCCGAAGGGCTGGCGGCCGAAGCCCTTCGGCTTGGCGCCGCGCGCGGGCACGCCTTCGGCATCACGATACGCGGCGAGGCTGAACTGCTGGCCGGCGATCTGTCAGCGGCCGAGAAGCATCTGACGCTGGGCGCGCGCCTGCACCATGCCATCGGCGGCGTCACCGGCGAGGCTTTCGCGACGCAGCGGCTGGCCGAAGTGGCCCTGCATCGCGGTCGGCTCGACGACGCCCGCGCCCTGATTGACCAGGCGCTGGACCTGGCGCGCCAGACCGACATCGGCTTCCACCTGCTGGACCGCATCTACGGCACGCGCATCCTGCTCGCACGCAGCCCGGCCGCCGCGTTGCATGCGCTGGAGGATGCGCGCGAGGCCGTGCACGGCCCGCTCGAGACCTGCCCCGGCTGCCGCATCACGTTTGCCGTGCCGGCGGCCATTGCCGCCGCGCGTGCCGGGCGGCTGGACCTGGCAGAGGAGTACGCTGGCCAGACTGCGTATCTTGCGAACGTGGTGATGCGCTTGCCGGCATGGTATGCAGCGCACGACGAGGTGCTCGGTCACATGGCCGTCGCTCGCCGCGAAGGTGCTGAGGTGGCGACCTCGCGGTTTGCAAAGGCGGCCGAACGCTTCCGTGATGCCGGCCACCCGATCGAAGCCCTGCGCTGCGATCGGCTCGCGGCGGTTGCCGGTTCGGGCGAACTTGACGGATGCGACGCGAATTGAGCCGTTGTCGCTTCCGCGCGCGCTGGCCCCCAGGACATTGACGCAGCATCAATGATCCCTGGCGCTTTCGATCGTCCGCTTGCGGCGCATGTGACGAAGGACCGCTTGGGCCGAGACCGGAGATTGCTGGCCGCACCGGTAAGCTGCCGCTCGACGAGATCAGGTCGAGATTTGAGGCAAGGCGCTTGGCGCGGAGGCGTGCGCCCATCAATGCTGCCGAGTCGATGAGCTGCCTTGCCTCCAGTCTTTCACCGAAGCAGTCGAACCCGAGGGCACGACACCTGTCCCAGAGCGGCGGCTTCGATGTGGCGCAGGAGGCGCGCGTCAGGCTCCCAAGAACCGCCCCGAGCGACAAATCTCTGGGCAGCGTCGATGACGGGGCCGCCGGCAACCTCATTCGCAGGGCTTGAACGATCAAACCTTACGTCCAGTCTGGCGATTTGCTGGGTATTGAGGCGGTCGACATCCAGAAAACCGTCGGGCTTGATGTCGAGAATGGAGAAAGTCGAGTGCACCATCCGCAACGGCGTGCCGTCGACCACTTGGACGACGACGCTGGCTTGGCGCACACGCTGTCCGGCAAAGTCGGGTACACGGGTCAAGTCTTCCTGCCGAAGCATGCGCATGAAGGCGGTGCTGGCCAGCGTGTGCAGCGTGTCGTCAGCGGACAGCAGGAATAGCTTCGATGAAAGCTTCACCGTATCCGCCGTTCTGGTCAGCCTGAGGTCGGCGGGCGGTTACGCAGGTCCCAGAGGCTCCCCTGCCAGTTCGAGATGCGTCCCTCGATGCGGCACTTGGGGCAGACCCACACGACTGCGTTGTCCTGGGCCAAGACCGCTTCGACAACGCCCTTCTTGCACTTGAAGCACTTTGGCGCGGGAAGGGTCTCTGACGTGCTGTCGGAGGCATGTGCGACCGCATCGACGTGGAACTGAGCCATCGTGCGTGCAGGGCCCTTGACCGGGCCAATCGCGCCGGACTTGTCGAGAAAGTGCGTGAGGTCGGTGATGTACATGGCAAGGCCACAGCATATCCGCCATGGAAGGCACTGGAGACTGGACGCAGCGTCGGCGCACCCGTGGCTGGTCCGCAATGCGTTGGCGGCGAGCGTCAAAAAAACCGAAGATCGGGTTGCGCCGAGGACGATCGCCTCGACAGGTGCCAGCCCCCGCGCGGGCTGTTGGCGGCCCGGGTCACCCGGTTTACGCCGTGCCTCATCTGGTCACCGACACCTTGACCCACGGCAAGCCCATGACTTCGTCGGGGGCGCATCTTTCCTGCCCCTCAACTTGATGGGAGTCCATCATGGAATCTGTTGCCACCGTGTTCGCGGCACCGATGGGCTTCAAAGGCAGCGTGATGGCAATGGTCGACCTCGGCCCGAACCGGCGCGAGTCGTGGGCGAACTATGCGTTCACGGCGCGCGACGCGATTGGCGGTGGCGGCCTGTACGTGCGCTCCGACGACGAGACCAAGACGCGCGCGCTGGCGGAGGTCAACTACACCCGCCTGCTGAAGCGCTGGAACATGGAGAACGCGCAGGCCAACGTGTGGCTCTTCGCCGGCATCGGTTCGATCCGCGGCAGTGACTTCCCGGGCTCGAAGTTCGCCTGCGCGCCCGGCTTGCAGGTCGACTACGAGACCACGCGCGTCTACCTCGCCGCCACGACACGCCTGTACCGCGCTACAGGTTTGAACCACGACTTCGCCTCGCTGCGTGCCGGCTTCTCGTTCTACGAGGTCGACTATGACGAGATCCAGCCCTGGCTGGTACTCGAGGCGCGGCGCATGCGCGGGCTGTCCGACAAGACCGAGATCACGCCGATGCTGCGCCTCATCCACAACCGCTACTTCGTCGAGTTCGGCATCAATACCGCCCGCCAGGCTCGAGCGAACTTCATGTACGTCTTCTGAAAGGATTACCCCGATGAACCACTCCACTAAATTCCTGCTGTCCGTGACGCTCGCCGGCATCGCCACGTCGTCGTTCGCCGCCACCAGCGTCAAGGCAAGCGTCAACGGCATGGTCTGCGCGTTCTGCGCTCAAGGCATCGAGAAGCGCCTTTCCAAGCTGCCGGCCACGAAGGCTGTGTACGTCGACTTGAAGCAGAAGATCGTCGCGGTCGAGGCCAAGGACGGTCAGACGCTAGACACGAAGACCATCACTGCCGAGATCACCGACGCGGGCTACGACGTGACCAAGCTCGAGACTGTCGAGCAGTCGATCACCGAGATCAGGGCGACGATGAAAGCGAAGAAGTGAGTGCGGACGGCATCGTCGAATCGCGAACGAGCCTGTGGACCTCGCTGCTGAGCCTGTTCGCGAGTTCGAGCACGCTGGTTTGCTGCGCGCTGCCGGCGCTGCTGCCGGCGCTGCTGGTGGCGCTGCTGGTGGCGCTGGGCGCGGGCGCCGCGCTGTCGTCGCTGGTGTCTGTGTTCCCGCAGGTGGTGTGGCTGAGCGAGCACAAGGAGGGGCTGTTCGTGGTCGCCGGCCTCGCGATGGTAGCGAGCGGCGCCTTGCAGTGGCGCAACCGGAACGCTCCGTGCCCGACAGACCCCGCGGTGCGCCGCGCGTGCCTGCGGACGCGTCGCGCTTCGCTGCGCGTGTACGGCTTCAGCGTGCTGGTTTACGCCGTTGGCGGCTGGTTCGCGTTTGTGCAGCCGTGGTTGAGCGAGAGGTGAGCGAAGCGCGACGGTCCGCTTGACTCTCCCCGAAGAGATCGCGTGAGTGGCTGCTGTGAGTCGACTCGCGCCAACCACGATCACACGGAGCTGTCATTCGATTTCGCTTCATCGCGAATGACAGCAACTGAGTCAGCCTGTCGCAGGCTCTTCGCGGCCAGGAGCTGACCTTGGGCGGCTCCAGTCGAGTACCCGCATCCAGCAAGACATCGGCACTGAGTTCATCGCAAGCGTCTGCCAGACCCATCTAGTGCGACTTGATGAAGTTCACGATCGCGTCGACAGCCTGGGATTCGATTCCGAAGAAACCGTGTTGTGACATTCCGTCGCAGGGACCGGACGTGGGCACCGCCCCTCCGGTCAACAGTGTCGCCAACTTCGCTGGCGCGCCCGTGAGCCGGTCTGCGATGCGCTGCGCATCTGCTGGTGGCGTAGAAGCACACTGGTCCTGCGCGTGCGACATGATGAAGGCAGGCACCCGAATGGACGCGAGGTCCATGCTGAGCACCCCGACCGCCGTTGTGCTCGGCACAGTGACGCTCGAGGTGAGCACCATCCCGCCGATGCCGTCCGTGAGCCGTACCGCGGCGTTCGCAGCCGACTGCGAGCCGGCGCTCGTGCCGACGAGCCACACGGGCAGACTGACCTGCTGGCGCATGTATGTCACGACGGCCGCCATGTCCTGTGCATGCTCGGCGCTTCCGCGAGCTAGACCGATGCCATTCGGGTTATCCGAAGACACGTCGACGAGCGCCACCATGAAGCCGCGATCGACAAAGTCCTGACGGGTTCTCACCAGAAAGTTGCCCACCAGATTACCGATAGCCGGATTGCCCGCGCCATCAATCGACAAACTGAGCTGGCCGCCGCCGCCCGCAAAGAGAATGACCGAAGCGACCGCCTGACTTGGCCTCATCAGGATGAACTTCTGCGTCACGCCTGGGCGCGTACTGAGCGTTACCAGTTTGGCTTCGGTGGCCGCCGCTGTGGGCGTCGTTGAACCGCCACCTCCGCCGCCGCAAGCGACTAGCGCCGCTGTGGCAACCAAGACCGAACCCCACATTGAACGAATTTTCATATTCGCACTCCGCGTCTTGGGTGGCCGTAGGGGGCGCCTGATGCGGGGCGCAGGCGGAATGTGACAGGTCTTGCAACCGACAGCAATAGGGATCTCGATTGACCGACCCTGATCGACAGCTCAGGGCTGGGTGCGTGAGTTCCGCGCCATGAGCAGCAGTCAATGGACAGGCCCTGGACGGTGCGCGCCGACCGCCGAAGCTGGCAACATCAGCAGTGCACTGGATACCTGTCGTTGGCGCCGCTTCAGGCTGCGCGGCTCAATTACCGTAGTGGAGCCAAGACCGTGAGTCGAGCGTCCACGGGCGAGCGACCGGACACGCTGCTCTGCGGACATCGATGGAGCTTCGCCGAGCGGCAGCAGAGGGTCGGCAGCGTGAGTGCGACACCGTTAACAGCAGTCATTGGGGAGGGGTCATTGCCTCGAGCAGCTGGCTGAGGGCATCGCTCTCTACCATCATGCCGCAGTCGCGCCAGTGGGGGACACTTGGCGGCAAGTTTCCTGGGTGACTGTAGCTACCGCGTGGCCCATCCGGGCGTGCGCAGCGCGCCTGGGATTCCTGATCAATTCCTACACCGCCGAAAGCCGCCGCTTGGCGCGCTTCTTCCGTTTCGGCCACACGTCGGGTGAGGTGAGGCTGGAGCCGGCCAACTCCAGCAAGGCCCTTCAAGCTGGACTTGCGCCACTGAAGGCAAGGTGGCCAAGCCCGCCCGCCAGAGCCTTTCGTCAACCCGGCAGGCGCTGATGCAGCAGTTGCGACAGAGACACGTCACGGCCGTAGCGCAAGGTACGCAGCTTCTCCAAGTGGCGCGGCGCCGGGGCGCTGCATTCGGCATGTTGCACCACCAAGGTGGGTCGGCCAAGGGCATGGGCCATGCCCAATTCGATTAGCACATTGAGGTTGCCATCGGTCATGTCCACCAGCACCACCTGGGCGCGGCAGATGTCTTGCCAGATGGCGTGCAGGATGCGGTGATCGGCCGCTTCGTCACCGCGCCCGTAGTGCAGGCCTTTGTCGCGGCAAACGCGCCGTGCAGTGTCGCGCGCCGCATTGGACCAGGGCGGGCCGAAAGGCATGACGTGAAAGCAATTCGGCGCGTCGTCTTGCGCATAGGCTCCTGGCCAGGCGGGGTTGAGCAATTGCAGCCGGCCCTGTGACCATTGGCGGGCGATTTGTTCGCAAGCGGCGGCAAAGGCGATGCGATCCTTGACCAGGTTATCGCCAAGCCAGCCCATGTGCTCCCAGGCCGCGCGTTTCGGGTGCGTGGCCACCCGCTGGCGCAAGGCCTGGAGGCTGGCACTCAGGAGGGTGACGTCGCCATGCCGTTGCGCCTGGTACAGCGCGCCATCCAGTGCGTCACCTAGGCGTTGCTCGTTCAGCGCCTTGTCCGCCCCAAGGCGCAGCGGCTCGACGTCGACATCGAAGGGCAGGGTATCGTCTTCGTCCACAACGACAACCACCGCATGGCCCGTGGCCAAAGCAAGGCCGAGTTCATAGGCCGCTTCGGCGCGCGGCCGTGCAGGGCGGCCGCCCGCGCCGCGCAAATCGCAAACTACCACATGGCTGGCTGCCAGCAGGTTCCAGCGCGCCTGGCCAATACCTTGGCCGCCGGGTGTGGTGGCAATGCGCATGCCGCGCGCCGCCAGCAGCGGGGTCAGCATGTCGGCCAGGTCTTCGCGGCCGGCAAGAAAGATCACATCGGCATCGCTGGAAGCCGGGGCGGCCTCCCACAGCGGCGTGCACAACAGGGGTTGGGCGGCTTGCCTGAGCTGCTGGTACTGTCTTGCGGCGGGGCGCAGCAGGTGCACTTCCGCCTGCAGCAGGGCCTGCGCCTCATGACTTTCGCCCACCGCGTCTTGAAACCGGGTCACCGCTGTAGTGATGCCGATAAAGGCCTCCTGGGTCACCGGGCCGACACCCCCCAAGCACTCGAGCATGCAATCGTTCTTGAGCGCTCCGGCTTGCACGTCAAGCCAGGCCGCGCGGCGCAGGATCGAGTCTGGGCTCTGGGCATCCGGGCGGCGCGATGCCGGGCCGGGGTTGGCGGCAAGTCGGGAGAATTCTTTCATCTGCTGCTGGGTGCGGTACACCAGATCGGCCTGGCTCAATTCGCCGCGCTCGTACGCGCCGGCCAATTGTTCGAACCGGTCCAGCACCAGTTCGCAGGCCGGCACGCGCGCCGACCGCAAGAGGCCGGCGGCCACCGAAGCGGGCATGTCGGCGCGCAAGGCCTTCACTTGCGCACGCAGGTCGTCGGCCGCGCGGCGGCGGTCCTGCTGGCGTGTGTCAGCCTGAGCCGTCGCGGATTGCTGAGTTTGGTGATTTTCCTGTGCGAGCATCACCATCCGCTGGGCGATGTCCTCGGCGACGGCCATTTTGATGGCCTCGTTCAATGCCTGGCAGTGCTGGAACTCCTGCCAGCGGCGCTGCCAGTCGGGGTCGGCCTGACGCCCGCCGCCCGTGGCCATGAAGAGCGCGGCCTTGTCCGAAAAGTCGTGGCCCCAGGCGTTGCCACGGTTCCGCTCGTGCGCTTCCATGTTGGCTCGCACGCGCTCGCGGATGGTGGTGGCGGCGACGCCGAATCGTCCCAGTTCATCAAGTGACAGTCTGCGCAAGTAGTTGCCGATCGTCTCAGGCCAGGAGGCCGCCGGGTGCGTCAGCCACAGATCCATTCGAGCGAACAGCTGCGAGACCTCGGCTTCGGTGGCAGGCGCCGTGGGCGTTTCGCTCACATCGGCTTGTTGCGAGCCCGGCCGTGGCGCGGCGGGATTGCGCGGCAACACTGCCATCGCCAGCTCTGGTGCCGGCAACGAGGACCCTGGTGGCAACCAGGACTCGGGCTGTCGGAGGTGGGCCAGCAGTGACTGCGCGTAGGCGCGCAGCTCTGCATTGCTGGAGCCCTTGACCATCATCGACAGGCTGGCGCTGAACCCAGCCAAGCTCGCCGGTGTTTGGCCGCGTACGTATTGCGCAAAGGCGTCGCGAACCTGCGCTACTGGCTGCTGGTGCCAACGTTCGACCAGCTGCACATGGGCCAGATAGCCCGAGATGGCCTTGCCCGCCATGCTGCCCAATGCGCTCAAGAATCCCGCCATCGGAAGCTCCTCTCTGCGCCGGGGCGCCGCCTCTTTTGGACCACAGTCTGAAGTGCCACGGTCCTTCTGTCGAGCACTGGCGCACGATCAGAAGCGCGTCTGCATGTCCTAGGGGGGCGGCAGCGTTGTGTCAGTACACTGGTACGCGATACAGGTCAGCCCTGCCCTAAAGAAGCTGTTCCTCTTGGAGTCGTGCTCGCTGCCTGAAGAGTTATTGAATCGAAGGCCCTCTGGCGTGACGGCACCACATCTACCGCACCCTCAAATCGGACGTGCCCGGAGCCGTCAACGCTTCAGGCGTCGAGCACGCATGCGCGACGTCCTCAATGACCTCTTTGCCGCATCGAGCCGGACAGAATGACCGGCCGCTCGGGGTCGGGTTGCGCCGACCGACCCTTCAGATTCATCGCCATAAAGCCGGCATTGAAGGTTCGATGCCCGTAAGCTGCCCCTCGCCGATGGGTCGTTTTGTTAAGGGTTGTCGGACACCTGCCCGCGTGCGCGGCAACGCGGCGAGCAGGACCAAGCTGAGGCAGGTGTCGGACAAGCCTCGAGGGAGGAAACCGCGGCGTGCGCGGCAGTGGTTGTCCAACGCTGGACGCTGCTTCGCTATGGCGATTGATGCTGCCCGACTGTGGTGAACGGGCTCGACGAAGGTGTCCGCTGTGCGAGGCGTGCCCTGCAATGCGGACGATGCGGTGCGGCGCTGCGACAAGTCGGACCGATTGCAGGCCGATGATCGTGGTGCCGCGTGTATCGGCACGAGTTCGCACGCCCGCCATCGAGCGGCGGATGTTGCTGAGCGTTCGAATCGATCATCTCGCGGCGGCCCGTGGTGGCGCACGAATGGAAGGCTCGCGCGCAAGCAGCAGCACGATGAGCATCGGCCGCCGGCAGTGATGGCACACGAAGGTGGGTGACCTCGAAACGGGCTCGTCGTTCGCAGCGGCTTCGTCAACGATGGCCGCCGTGGCGTTGGCGCGCACGCCGAGCAGTTGCCGCGCCGCAGCGAGGCCGAGCCTGCGGCTGCCGTTGGACAAGAAGCCGTAGTGCCGGATGCGGTGGAATCCGCTCGGCAGTACATGCAGCAGGAAGCGACGCATGAACTCCTCGGGGCTGAGCGTCATCGCCTTGTGGCGGGTCCCGCCCTTGGTGCCGCTCTTGACCCTGTAGTCCTTCCAGCGGAAGGTCACGCCGCGCTCGTCAAGTGCCAGCAAGCGGCTGTTGGAGATCGCCACGCGGTGCGTGTAGCGCGACAGATACGCGAGCACGGCCGATGGTCCGGCGAACGGCCGCTTCGCATAGACCACCCACTCGCACTTGCGCAGCGGTGCCAGCCACTGCTTGAACGCCCGGGCATCGGCCAGCACTGCGTGCTCGCCGAAGAACCGCAGCTTGCCCTCCTGGTGCAATCGTTGGAGTTCTTCGAGGAAGCGCCGGCGGAACAATCGCGACAGCACACGCACCGGCAAGAAGAACCCCGGCCGGCAAGCCACCCAACTCGTGCCGTCGGGCGAGAGGCCACCGCCGGGCACGATGCCGTGCACGTGCGGGTGGTGCGTCAGTGCCGAGCCCCAGGTGTGCAGCACCAGCGTCGCGCCGATGCGAGCGCCGAGATGCTTCGGATCGGCGGCGATGGTCTGCAGCACCTCGGCGGCCACGTCGAACAACAGTCCGTAGATCACAGCCTTGTTCTGGTACGCGATGTCGGCGATCGGCGCCGGCAGCGTGAAGACCACGTGGTAATACTCGACCGGCAGCAGGTCGGCCTGCCGGGAATCGAGCCAGCGCTGGGCTGCCGTGCTCTGGCACTTCGGGCAATGCCGGTTGCGGCACGAGTTGTAGGCGATCTGGTCGGTCCCGCAGCCTTCGCAGCGCAGGACATGGCCACCCAGTGCCGCCGTGCGGCATTGGGTGATGGCCGACATCACCTTGAGCTGCGCCAGGCTCAGATGGCCGCGTTGGGCCTCGCGCCAGGCCGGCCCGTGTGCACGGAAGATGTCGGCGACCTCCAGAGCAGGCCGCCCCACGGCGCTGTCCTCACGACGAGGGCGGCAGTTCCTCCAGCGGGCCGATCACTTCGCGCAGCAAGTCGGTGGCCACGTGCGCGTAGATCGATGTGGTCTCGAGCTTCTTGTGGCCGAGCAGCACCTGGATCACGCGGATGTCGACCTTGCGCTCCAGCAGGTGGGTGGCGAAGGAGTGACGTAGCGTGTGCGTGGTGACGCGCTTGGCAATGCCCGCGTTCGCAGCGGCGTCGTGCACCGCGCGGTTGAGCTGCCGTGCGGTCAGCGGGTCCATCGGATCGAGCCCGGGGAAGAGCCAGCCGCCGGGCAGGATCTTGCCCTGGGCTCGGCCGATGCGCCACCAAGCGCGCAACCGCTGCAGGACCACTGGGCTGAGCATGGCGTAGCGGTCCTTGGCGCCCTTGCCCTGTTCGACACGGAGCGCCATGCGCTCGCTGTCGACGTCGCCGACCTTGAGCCGGCAGACTTCGCTGGCGCGCAGACCCGCGCCATAGGCGACCGACAGTGCCGCCTGGTGCTTGACGTTGCGCGCTGCGGCGATCAGCGCTGCGGCCTCCGTCATGCTCAGCACGACGGGCACGGTGCGCGGCAGCTTCACCGGCTGCATCCTGGCCATCAGCTCGCCGCGGCCGAGCGTGATGTCGAAGAAGAACTTCAGCCCGGTCAGGGTCGCGTTGAGCGTGATGGGCGAGGTGCCGGTGTCGACGAGGTGCAGTTGGAAGTTGCGCAGGTCCTCTACCGTGGCGGTGTCGGGCGAGCGCTTCAGATACGCGGTCAACTTGCGAACAGCGCGGATGTAGCCTTCCTGGGTCCTTGCCTCCAGCTTGCGCATGCGCATGTCTTCGATCATGCGTTGACGCAGCGGCGAACCCGTGCGGGTGGTCGTGTCCATGGTTGCAGCTCCGTTGTGAACGAGGCGGATTGCCTCGCTCGCCAACTTCGCAGAAACCGCTCCGCGAACTACCTCGACCTCACCCGGAGCGCCTACCGCGAGAGCGGTTTAGTCCTCCGACCCTGAGCCGCCGGTGGAGCTTCTTAAAAGCGGTCCTCTGACCCAACCACAGCAACTCGGGAATCCGAGATCCATCCAGGGCACCGCATCTGGTTCAATGTCTACCTGCATACATTGGCTCGCCCAGATGTCTACAGGTATACATCTGGCATGCTGTCGAAAACACGTTAGGCCTCACAGGGGACGCTAATTGCGCTCATGGCCTCAAGCAGCAAATGCCGGGTTGTCCCGTGCCGCCTGAGCGCGCCACTTACACAGAATCGGCGTTAGCGCCTAGCTAGTGACTCTCCCGGATGAACTGTCAGGCGACCATACGGCTAGGCCGACTTATGCTCTGCAGATGAACAAGACCCAGACAGGACACCCCGCGAGCCAACCAGGCAAGTACCAGCAACGGTTCATTGTCGGCGTCGGCTTCTTCGTACTTGCCCTGGCCTTTTCGGCGCGCGCTACGCTGGGGCTTGTGATGCCCATCTGGCAAAGCGAATTGGGCTGGTCGCGCAGCTTTGTCTCTGGAGCCGGCGCTGCTGCCCTGATCGTGATGGCCATCGTCGCCCCGTTTGCGGGTGGTTTGGTGGATCGCCGAGGCCCGCGCTTCACGCTCAGTATTGGCTTGGTGCTGCTGTCGATAGGCTGCGCAATCATTTCGGCGACCCACAGTGCCATCCTCTTCGTAATCGCATTCAGCGGCATTTCGGCCATTGGATTCGGCATCATCGCGGTACATGTCGTCTCGACGGCGATAGCGAGAACGTTCGAGCACAACCGTGGCTTAGCAACCGGCATAGCGACATCGGGCGCAACCGGGGGGCAGTTCTTGATAGTGCCGTTGCTTGCCAACCTGCTTGCCGTTGCAAGTTGGCGCTGGAGCTTCGCCGGGATCGCAGTGGCTTCGGCGCTGCTGATCCCATGCATCCTGTGGCTAATGCCAACGGCGCAGGCGATCAAGGTGGAGCATCATGGAGCGCCTCAGACTACACATTCCTTTTCGAGCGACATTAAGTTTATCGCCGGCAGACCGGCGTTCCACGTACTGTTCTGGAGCTTTCTGTTGTGCGGCTTCACGACAACAGGCGTGATTGAGACTCACTTTCTGGCTTACGCCTCGTTTTGCGGGTTTCCACCGGTGTCCAGCGCGATGGCGTACGGCCTTCTGAGCGCAGTCAACATGCTGGGCATGATAGGAGCGGGGTGGCTGACTGATCGTGTCAATCGTGCTGTTCTCCTGGCAGCCATCTATTTGATCAGGGGTGCAACGTTTCTCATTCTTAGCAGTGTCGGATCAAGCATTGAGACCTTGTTTATATTTGCAGCCGTTTTCGGCTTGGTTGATTACGCAACGGTACCGGTAACTGCAAGTCTCGTCGCCACTCACGTTGGCTTGCGCGTGATGGGTCTTGCCATGGGATTGATTTCCGCGGGCCATGCCCTAGGCGCGGCGCTCGGCGCTTTTCTCGGCGGCTACATTTTTGACCGTTTTGGTTCGTACGCCGCAATCTGGAGCATGTCACTCTGGCTGGCGATTTCCGCCGGCATATTGGCGCTACTGTTGCTGAGACAAGCTCATCTGCGGGCTGGGCCAGTCGAAATCTGAAATTGCTATGAGGCCTACCCCTCGCTCAAGTTGAGCCCCAACGGCGGGCCAACTTGGCTCGAACGCTATGCCGCAAAGCCAACTCAATCTCGAAGTGCAACAGGTCTGGGCCTTGAACGTCCGCTGAGCGGCCGCCCGGTGAAATTCCGCTTGTGGCCGGGACTTGAAGGTCCTTCTGCGAATGCGCGCGACTGTTGACTGGCACCAAGCTGCCGCTCGGGTGACGGGCGACAACTCAAGTACGCGTACCTGCCAACTGGCGCTCAAGGCTGGCCGTCGCTGGGCGAGCCGTTGCTGTCGATCAAGCAACAGAACCTGGCGCCTGAAGAGAGTCGTTCAACAGCATCCCTGCGTGCACTGCCCCTTTTGTTACCGCTCCAGCGGCCACAGCCCGTCCAGCACCGACCCCGCGCTGTTGATCGCCGCACACACGTCGACGATCGCGATGCGCTTGGCTGTCGCCTGGCGACGAATCTGCTCATAGGCCTGGATGTCGGTCACGCCCTGCCGCTCGGCAAGCAGTTTCACGGCGCGTTCGATCTCCCGACGCGAGCGCAGCGTCTCCTCCAGTTTTGTGACCTTGCTGAGGAGCCGGTCCTGGTAGCCCTTGGTCGAGCGCGCGAGGATCAGGGTGCTGAGCACGCCGGTCGGCCGGAACGGCTTGTTCAGCACCGCCTGCGCATTCAGGTCGAGGATGCCTTTGAGCACGGTCGGGTTCTCGTACTCGACCAGCGCGATCACGACCGCGTCGGAATCGACGCCGCTCCAAAGCGGCTCGCTGCCGCGCTCGGCCGGCACCAGCACGAAGATGACATCGGTATCGGCGGGCGGCGCCGGGGGGTAGGGCCAGAGCGACTTCACCGGGCAGCCGATGCGCCGCAGCTGATCGAGCAGCACGTTGCATTCGGAGCCGGGCGGGTGGATCACCACCACCGAGGTGCCACGCAACTCGTCGAACAGGCGCTTGATCCCGCTGGCCATGGCCTCAGCCCGCCGTGGCCTGGTTCGACATGTCGGGCCATCCGTACATCGTCAAATACGGATCGGGTTTGATCGCCTCGCTCGATTCCCAGACCAGCTCGAAGCTGCCATCGGCGCACACCCGGCCGATGCGCGGCCGCAGCCATGCGTGCTGGTTGTCCGCGTCGAGCCGCAAATCGCCCGATGGTGCGTCGAAGCGCACCTGCAACGCGGCGGCCACCAGTTGTTGTGTGTCGAGCGTACCGGCAAGCTCCAGCGCCCGCGCGAACAGATGCACCTGGCTGTAAGCACTTTCGCCCCACATACCGACCGTCGCCGCGGCCCCGAAGCGCTCTCGGAAGGCGGCGACGAACCGGCGGTTGCGCGGCGTCTCGATCGAGGCGAAATAGGTCGACGACGTGAGGTGGCCGGCGCACAACTCGGGCCCGATCGCCTTCACCTCGCTTTCGCCCATCGTCAGGCTGGCGATCGGCGTCTTCTGCGGGTCGATGCCGAGCTCGCGGTAGAGCCTGTAGAACTCACGCCCGGGCCGGCCGACGAGCGTGCTGAAGACCACGTCGGGCCGCGCGGCCTTGATCGATTCGGCAGCGCGCGCAATGGCCCCGGTGTTCGCTTCGTACGGCAGGTAGACCTCGCCGGTGATCTCGCCGCCATGGTCTTCGACCACGTCGCGCATGATGCGGTTCGATTCGCGCGGATAGATGTAGTCGGAGCCGATCAGGTGCCAGCGCTTGCGCCCTTCGCGCAACAACCACGCGGCCAGTTGCAGGCTGTTCTGGTTCGGCGCCGCGCCGGTGTAGATCACGTTCGGCGAGAACTCGAACCCCTCGTACATCGAGCAGTACCAGAGCAGCCCGTTGCGGCGCTCGATCGACGGCAGCACCGCCTTGCGCGACGACGACGTGGAGCAGCCGAAGATCACGCTGATGCCTTCGTCGAGCAGCAGCTGGTCGGCCAGGCGCCGGTATTCGACCGGGTCGGACTTCGGGTCGAGCGCGACCGGCTCGAGCAGCCTGCCGAGCACGCCGCCGGCGGCGTTGATCTCTTCGATCGCGAGCACGGTGCCGAAGAAGTGCTCGCTCTCCGAGATCGACATCACACCCGAGCGCGAGAACAGTACGCCGACACGCCAGGGCTCGGCTTCGGTGGTGGTTCGGTTCGCGGTGGGCGGGGTCATGGGCTGGCGTGGTGAGCGTTCAAGGCGTCTTCGAGGGCAGCCGCAGCCTGCAGCACCAGCGCGTCCGCACCTGCCGCGCCGATCAGCTGCACACCCATCGGCGCGCCGTTCGACCCGGACAGGCCGGGCACGTTGACACACGGGACACCAAGCAGGGTCCATGCCCGACTGAAGTCCGACGCGCCGGTCGACAGCAGGCCGGGTGGCGCCTCGTCGGGTGCGCTCGGGGTCAGCAGCACATCACACGGCCGCAGCGCGTCGGTGAAGCGCTGACGCGCCTCGGCCGCGGTCGCTTGCGCGCGTGCATAGGTCGCAGCGTCGATCGATGCAGCGCCTTCGAGGTAGGCGCGCAGCAGCGGCGACAGGCCATCGGGCCGGCGTGCGGCCTCGGCCGCGAGTGCGCGTGTCGCCTCCCAGCCCTGGATCGCCGCATGCGCTGCATCGAGTTCGGCGATGAACGGTGGCAGGTCGATGGCGAGGATCGTCGCACCGGCGTCTTGCCAGGCGTGCACGGCTTGATCGACGGCACGCTGCGCGTTGCCCGAGGGCACCGACCACGGGTACGCACGCGGCACACCGACGGTCCAGCCCGATCGGCGCGGCACGGCAGGCGCCACCAACGCCCGCCCGCTCAGCGCCTGCGCGAGCCACGCGGCATCGGCCACGTCGCGCGCGAACAGGCCGACGGTGTCGAGCGACCACGAGAAACACTTGAGCCCTGCGGTGGGCAGCAGGTCGAAGCTCGGCTTGAAACCGACGATGCCGCAATACGAGGCCGGCCGGATCGTCGAGCCACCCGTCTGCGTGCCGATGGCCCAGGGCAGCGCGCCGGCGGCAACCGCCGCCGCGGAGCCGGCCGACGAACCCCCCGGCGTGCGGCCCGGCGCCGCCGGGTTGCGCGTGGCGGTCGGCTGCAGGTAGGCGAACTCGGTTGTCGTCGTCTTGCCGACGATCACGCCACCGGCCGCGCGGATCACACCGACGATGGCCGCATCGGCGCGCGCGCACTGGCCGTCGTCGTAGAGCGGCGAGCCGTAGGCGGTCGGCAGGTCGCGGGTGTCGAAGATGTCCTTCAGGCCGATCGGCAGGCCGTGCAGCGGTCCGCTGGCCTGCGCCGCCATCTGCACGGCCGCCGCGTCGTCGAGGCGCCGCACGAAGGCGCCGATGGCGGGCTCCGCGGCATCGATGGCGGCGAGGGTCATGCGCATCAGTTCGCGAGCGCTCGAGGTGCCACCACGGATCGCGTCGATCGCGTGGCACGCGCTCAAGGCTTGCCACGCAGGAGTGTCTGGCTGCTTCATCGTCATACCCGCAGTTGGGCGCGGATCGCCTCGGCCGCGCCAGGATCGCTGGTCGCGCCCTCGACGACGATCGTGCCACGCTTGAGCACCGCATACCGATCGGCGACCGCGAGCGCGAAGCCGACGTTCTGCTCGACCAGCAGCATCGTCGTGCCGAAACGTTCGCGTTCGCGCCGCAGCGCCGCGCCGACACGTTCGATCAGCGAGGGCTGCAGCCCTTCGGTGATCTCGTCGACCAGCATCAGCGATGGCCGCGACAGCAGCGCGCGCGCCACCAGCAGCATCTTCTGCTCACCGCCCGAGAGCGTGCCGGCGCGCTGGCCATCGCGGCCGGCGAGGAACGGAAACAGCTCCACGATATCGGCCATGCGCTCGTTCAGCGCCGCGTCGCGCGCCAGGCCGAGGCGCAGGTTGTCGCGGATGCCGAGGTCGGCGAACAGCGCCTGCTCCTGCGGCGTGTACGACACCGCACCGCGCGCGATGCGATGCGCGGGCTCACGCGTCACGTCGTGGCCGCCGATGAACACGCGGCCAGCGCGCTTCGGCAGGAAGCCCATCGCCGCCTTGAGCAAGGTCGTCTTGCCCATGCCGTTCTTGCCGAGCAATGCCACGATCGAACCGCGCGGCACGGCGAGGTTCAGCCCGCGCAACACCATGGATTCGCCGTAGCCGCTGCTGACGGCCTCGAGTCGCAGCATGTCAGTCATGGCCGGCGCCTGCATAGATCGTCTTCACCAGTTCCGAGTCGACCACTTCCTGCACGCTGCCCTGCAAGGCCAGCCGGCCCTGGTGCAGCACGACGATGCGGCTCGAGATCTCGCGCACGAAGTCGAGGTCGTGTTCGACCAGCAGCAGGCACAGCCCGAAGCGCCCGGCCAGATCGACCAGCACGCGGCCGATGCGGCTGCGCTCTTCCAGCGTCAGGCCGGCCGTGGGCTCGTCGAGCAGCACGACCTGCGGTTCGAGCGCCAGCACCATCGCGAGTTCGAGCGCCTGCTGCTCGCCGTGCGACAGGTGCCGTGCCTCGACATCGAGCTTGTGATCGAGCTCGGTGGCGCGCAGCACTTCGAGCACGTAGGCGGGCAAGTCGAGCGTCGTCGACCGGCGCCACCACGACGGCGCGGCGATGCGCACGCGCGCCATGCGCAGGCACTCGGCCACCGTCAGCGTGTCGAAGATGTTGGCGGTCTGGAACTTGCGGCCGAGGCCGAAGCGCACGCAGGCGTGCGGCGGGGCGTGGCGGATGTCGTGGCCGGCGATGCGAACGGTGCCGGCACTGCGCTCGGCACCGTCGCTCAGGCAGCGCATCAGCGTCGTCTTGCCGGCGCCGTTCGGGCCGATCAGGCTGACGAGCTCGCCGCGGTAGGCCACGAAGTCGATGCCGCTCAGCACCTGGTGGCTGCCGAAGTGTTTTGCGACGCCGCGCAGCTCGATCACCGGCTGCGTCGGGTCCGCACTGCGGGGCGCCAGCGGCGCGACGCCGAGCGTGACGGGCACCGGCGCGCTGCCCCTGCCACCTGCCCTGCCGAAGACTCTGAGCAGTGGCGGCAGCAGGCCCTGCGGCAACAGCACGATCACGAGCACGAAGGCGATGCCGACAACGAGCTTCCAGACGAAAGGCAGGCTGCCACTGAGGTAGGCGCTGCTCCATTCGATCAGCAAGGCACCGAGCACCGGGCCGATCAGCGTGCCGCGCCCGCCGAGCGCGACCCAGATGATCACCTCGGTGCCGAACACGAAGCCCGCCAGTTCGGGCGCGACCACACCGCTGAAGCTCGCGTAACCGAAGCCGGCGATGCCCGCGATGCCGGCGCTCACGACGAGCAAGGCGATCTTCAGCGTTGCTGTGTTGATGCCGAGGTAGGCACAACGGGTTTCGTTGTCGCGGACGGCAGCGAGCAGGCGGCCGCCGTCGCTGCGCACGAAGAGCCAGGTGGCGGCGGTCAGCAGCACCAGCGAGACGGCAGCGATGCGGAACCAGGCTTCGAGACTCAGGTCGGGCATGGTGTAGCCGGTGAGCCCCGAACTCGAGCCGGTGAAGGTGCCACCCGAGAACAGCAGCTGCGTCATCACGATGGGCAGCACGAGCGAGATCACCGAGGCGTAGAGCGGTGTAGAGCCGTGATAGAAAGACAGCCAGCCGGTCAGCAGCGCGATCACAGCGGCGGCGGCCACCGCCAGGCCCGCGGCGAGCCACACGTTGCCGGTGTCGAAACCCAGGTGCGTGAACACCAGGCCGGCCGCGTAGGCGCCGGCGCCGAAGAACGCCGATTGCCCGAAGGTCAGGTAGCCGGTGTAACCCCACAGCACATCGACCGTCAGCGCGAGCATCGCGAAGAAGATGGCGCGGATCAGGATGTTGAGCGTGTAGGTGTCGAGCACCCACGGTGCGGCGAGCGCCACGACCAGGCTGGCCAGCAGTGGCACGAACGCGCGCACCGGCCAGCGCAGCGGCAGCAGCTTGCGCTCCGGCGTGGCCAGGGGCTGAACGATCACCGGCTCAATCACGGGAAAATCCTTTGGGTCGAACGCGCAGCGTGACCGCCGCGAGCACCGCGATCGCCAAGCCGCCGAGGATGGGGCTCACGTAGGTGCTGAGCAGCACCTGGGCCGCGCCGAACACCAGCGTCGCGACCAGCAGGCTCGCCATCGAGACGCCCGAGACCATCACCAGCATGAACGCGTTCACGAGCCAGGGCACGCCCATGTTCGGGTCGACGCTGGAGAGCGGTGTGATCAGCGCACCCGCGAGGCTGCCGATGCCCGCGCCCGCAGCGAAGGTGAAAAAGCGCACCAGCCCGGCGTTGATGCCCAGGCCACGAGCCAGCTGCTCGTTCATGATCACCGCGCGCGTGACCAGCCCGATGCGCGTTCGCGTGAGCAGCAGCGCGAGCGCGGTGCCGAGCACGGCCGCGGCACCGACCAGCAGCAGGCGGTACGCGGAATATTCATCACCACCGAACGCGAAAGTGCCGTCGACCGGGTTCGGCACGAACTGCACCTCGCGTCCGAAGGCCAGCGTGATCACCTGGCCGATCACGATCGCCAGGCCCCAGGTCGCGAGGATCGCGTCGAGCGGCCGCGCATAGAGGGGCCGCACCACGAGCCGCTCGATCAGCATGCCGACGAGCCCGCCGACGAGCAGTGCCGCGAGGAAGCCTGCCACCGGCGGCAGCCCTAGCCGCGCCGACACCAGACTCGCATAGGCACCGACGGTGAGGAAGGCCCCGTGCGCGAAGTTCACGATCTTCATCACGCCGAAGATCAGCAGCAGCCCGGCCGAGACGATGTAGAGAATCGCTGCGGTCGTCAGCACATCGAGCAGCAGATTCATCGATGTTTCCTCGTCGGCACGCGGCTCAGGTCACTTCAGGTTCGGGCACTGGGCACCGGCGTCGACGTCCTTGAAGCTGTCGATCACCTTCACGCTGCCATCGGCCTGCACCTGCGCAAGATACATCGTGAGCGGCGCGTGGCGCTGCTGCGTCATCGCGATCTTGCCGCGCGGGCCGTCGACCGCCACTTCGCCGAGCGCCTTCACCACGGCTTGCGGGTCGGTGCTCTTCGCCTTCTCGACCGCGAGCTTGTAGGCGTAGACGGCTTCGTACTGCGGCACCGACAGATCGTTCGGCGTCTTCAGCTCGGCGCCGAACTTCTGGCCCATTGCCGCCAGGAACTTCTTGTTGGCCGGGCTGTCGATGCTCGTCACGTACGAGGCCGAGATGTAGATGCCCTGCGCATCGGCCCCCATGCTCTTGGCCGTGCCTTCGTCGACCGCGAGGTTGCCGTAGGGGATGTTGATGCCGGCCGCGCGCAGCTGCTTGGTGAGCGTGACGTTCGGTGCGCCACCGGCGGTCGAGGTCACCAGCGCGTCGGGCTTGGCCGCGCGGATCTTGCTGATCACGGCCGTCCAGTCGCTGCCGTCCATCGGCAGGTACTCTTCACCGACGACCTTCGCGCCCTTGCCCGTCGCGTACTTCTTCGTGAACTCGAGCATGCCGCGGCCGAACGAATAGTCGCTGCCGACGAGGAAGAAGGTCTTCGCGCCCTTGGTCTTCATGAAGTGGTCGACGACCGGCGGCACCTGCTGTTCGGGCACCCAGGCGTTGACGTACATCCACGGGCTGCACGAGCGGCCTTCGTAGAACGAGGTGTAGATGTAGGGCAGCTTGCCGCGCGCGACGATCGGCAGGCCGGCGTTGCGCGCGGCGCTGGTTTCCATCGAGATCAGCACGTCGACCTTCTTCTGGAAGACCAGCGAGTCGAAGGCCTTCTGCGCACCGACGGCGCCCGACGCGTCGTCGGCCACTTCGAGCGCGAGCTTGCGCCCGAGCACGCCACCGGCGGCGTTGATCTCGTCGACAGCGAGCTGCGCCGACTGCACGACCGACGGCGCCACGACGCTGTTGGCGCCCGACAGACCGACCGGCACGCCGATGCGGATGGGTGTGTCGCCTTGCGCGAAGGCGGCCAGGGTGAGCGGGAGCAGCGCGAGCGCTGCGGCGAAGGAAAGAAGACGGGGCTTGAACATCGAAGACTCCTTGGGTGGAAGGGAACGGGTGGGGAAGAGGTGGCGGGGCCGGTTCGTCAGTACCAGCCGGGGGGCTGGCCGCTGCCGAGCATTTCGTCGTAGACATCGGTGCGGCGATCGCGCAGCACCTGGTTGAAGGCGTTCCAGTTGCGGGCGCGCCGCGCGTCGCCGAGGTCGACCGCGGCGAGCACGATCTCCTCGCGATCACGGCTGGCCGGCCCGGCAACCGGCCAGCCCGTGCAAGCGACGATCAGGCTCTGGCCTTCGAAGGGCTGGCCGCGTTCGGTGCCGATGCGGTCGGCGCAGGCGATGAAGAGCGAGTTGCTGTGCGCCGCGGCCATGGCAAGCACGGTGGCCATGGCCTCGCGGCCCGGCGCCTGGCCCGGGATCGGCACCCAGTTCGTCGGCACGCACACGATGTCGGCGCCCTGCAGCGCCTGCAGGCGAAACGTCTCCGGGAACCAGATGTCGTAGCAGATCGCCACGCCGATGCGGCCGTGCGGCGTCTTGAACACCGGGAAGCCGAGGTTGCCCGGCTCGAAGAACAGGTTCTCGGCGTTCCAGAGATGCACCTTGCGAAAGGTGCCGATGTGGCCTGCCGGGCCGATGACGGCGGCGGCGTTGTAGAGCGCTTCACCGTCGCGTTCGGCGATGCCCGCCACCAGCGTGACACCGAGCCGCTGCGCCGCGGCGATCCAGGCCGCGCACGTCGGTCCGCCCGGCACCGGCTCTGATTCCGAAAAGGCTTCTTCACGCGTCGCGAACATGTAGCCCGAGTTCGACAGCTCGGGCAGCACGATCAGCTTCGCCCCTTGCGCCGCAGCGGCTTCGATGTGCTTCAGCCCGAGCGCGATGTTGTGCGCCTTCATGCCCACGACGGGTTCGAACTGGAGACACGCGACCGTGACGAGCGCACCGGTGATCGACATCTGAAAAGCCCAAAAAAAATGCCCTCCGATGCGCGTGAGCGCAAATCAGAGGGCAGTGTTGCCGTTGGTGGAGCGGCGTTGTTGCCGCTGCTGGCAATGTTGCCAGCGGATGTCGCGATGTTATTGAAGCATGCGCGAAAGTGTCAAGCGGTTTGATAACTCGCTGATCACACTCTCGAGCTCACCGCCCCGCGCGCCATCGAAACAAGGCGAAGACGAGCCCGACGCAAAAGAGCACACCGAAGATGAGCTTGTTGTACCTGGCCAGCCACAGCGGAAGGTAGATGTCGAAGTTGTCGTGCCGCTCGTCGGTGAACCGAGCGGCCAGCGAGGTCAGCGGGCAGCGCCATCGGTTCACGAGCAAGACCGCGACCTCCACGAAGACGATGGCGGTGAGCCATGCCGCTGCCACATGGTTGCCGAGCCAGGAGGCCGCCGGAATCGCGAGGATGCATCCGGCAAAGAATGCCCAGGCGATCGTGTGGACGATCTTCACTGCGACAAGTGCGACCCGAGTTTCTCGGGCCTTGGAGTCAACGCCGGTTTCCATGCGCCGAGTGTGCATCCGAGCGCTGCCGCAGACGCAGCGCTGCCCCTAGACCACCAGCGGCAATTCGCGCAGCCGTTTGCCCGTCAGCACGAACAGCGCGTTCGCCAGCGCCGGTGCGATCGGCGGCGTGCCGGGTTCGCCCACACCGCCGGGGTGGCGGGTGCTGGGCACGAGATACGTTTCGACGCGCGGCGCATCAGCCAGCTTGACCATCGGGTAATCGGGGAAGTTCTTCTGCTTCACGACGCTCGCTTCGATGTCGATGCGGCCGTGCAGCGCCGCCGTCAAGCCGAAGATCACCGCCCCTTCCATCTGCTGCGCGACGATGCCGGGGTTGACGACCGTGCCCACGTCGGCCGCGCAGACCACGCGGTGCACGCGCGGCTTGCCGCCTTCGAGCGAGACCTCGACGACCTGCGCCACGATGCTGCCGAAACTTTCGTGCAGCGCCACGCCGCGTGCGCGCCCGGCCGGCAGCACACGTGCCGGGCCGAAGCCGGGCCAGCCCGCTTTTTCGGCGGCGAGCTTCAGCACCGCGGCGTGGCGTGGTGCGTCTTGCAGCAGGTTCAACCGAAATTGCACCGGGTCCTGCTTCGCTTCGAAGGCCAGCTCATCGATGAAAGCTTCGGAGAAGAACGCGTTGTGCGAATGGCCGACCGAACGCCAGAAGCCCACCGGCACGCCGCTGCGCGTGGCGACGTGCGCCATGCGCTGATTTGGCACCGCGTACATGAGGTCGAACACACCTTCGGCCGTGGTCTTGTCGGGCAGGTCGATCGGGCCGGCCAGTGCCGGCAGGGCGCGCTCGATCCAGCGCGGCGTGATCGCGTCGCCGGCGCTGGTGATCGTCAGCGCCACCGCCTGGCCTTGTGCGTCGAGGCTGGCCTGCATCAGCGCCACGCCGGCCGGGCGGTAGAAGTCGTGCGTCGTGTCTTCTTCGCGCGGCCACACCAGTTGCACAGGGCGGCCACCGGCTTCGATGGCGATGCGCACCGCCTGGCCGACGAAGTCGATGTCGAGCCGGCGGCCGAAGCCGCCGCCGAGGTAGGTCACGTGGAGGGTCACCGCGTCCACCGGCACGCCGGCCACCCGCGCGGCGAGAGCCCGCGCCATGCCGGGCATCTGGGTCGGCAGCCAGAGCTCGACTCGCCCGTCCTTCACCTGTGCCGTGCAGTTGATCGGCTCCAGCGCCGCGTGCGCCAGATAAGGTGCGCGGTAGAGCTGCTCGACCTGGCGCAACGACGCTGCGCCGGCCTGCTTCACGTCGCCGCGGCTGTAGAACGCGAACCCGCCGCCGTGCTCGGCCGCGTCGCGCGCGGTCCGCTCCAGCGCATTCAGGATGTTCGCGCTGTCGAGCGTGCCGGCCGGCGGCGCGTGCCACTCGATCTGCAGCGCGTCGGCGCCGCGCTTGGCGTGCCAGTAGGTCGACCCGACCACCGCCACGGCAGCGGTCGAGCCGGCGTACGGCCCGAGGCGCACGACCCGCTCGACCCCGGGCAGCTTCATCGCCGCGTCGACATTCACCGTCCCCGGGCTGCCCCCGAGCATCGGGCAGTGGCGCACCACGGCGAACACCTGGCCGGGCTGGCGCACGTCGATACCGAAGCGCGCCGTGCCGTTGCTCTTCGCGGCGATGTCGGTGCGCGGTGCGGCGGTGCCGATCAATTTCCAGTCCTTGCGCTCTTTCAGTTTCACGCTGCCCGAGGGCGTGGCGGCGGCCGTCTTGGCCAGCTCGCCGTAGTGCGCTTTGGGACCCGACGGGTGGCTGACCACGCCGTCGGTCACGACCAGCTCTTCGAGCGGCAGCTTCCATTGCAAAGACGCCACGCCCAGGAGTTGCGCGCGCGCGGTGGCGGCCGCCAGGCGCAGCACGTCCCACGCATCGGCCACGCTCGACGAGCCGCCGGTCACGCTGATGCCCAGCTCGCGCGCCGCCTTCGAGACGATCCACTGGCCGGTCTTCACGGTGCGCGTCTCGGCGCCCGGCTCGCTGTCGCTCGGGTGGAACGGCAGGCTCGCGGCGAACATGGCCACGTTGCCGTAGAGCTTGTCGGGCCCGGCGTCGATGAGCCTCACCTTCGCGAGCGACACGTCGAGCTCTTCGGCCACCAGCATCGCCAGCGCCGTGTGCACGCCCTGCCCCATTTCGCTGCGGTTCATCGCCAGCAATACGCTGCCGTCGGCGGCGATCTTGATCCAGCCGTTCAGGCCGAATTCTTCGTCGACCTTCGGCATCGTGTCGGCCGCGCCGAGGCGGCTGCGCGGCGGCAGCAGGCCCCAGCCGACCACGAGTGCCGCGGCGCCGCCGAGGCCACTCAGGATGACCGCGCGCCGCCTCACGCGCGCGACCTCACCACCGCGCGCTTTGTCGCACCGCTGCGCAGCATGGTCGCCGCCGTCTTGATCGCTTCGCGAATCCGGGGATAGGTGCCGCAGCGGCAGAGGTTGGTGATGGCCGCATCGATGTCGGCGTCGCTCGGATCGTCGTTCTTCGTCAGCAGTGCCGAAGCCGCCATCAGCATGCCGCTCTGGCAGTAGCCACATTGCGGCACCTGGTGCCTGGCCCACGCGGTCTGCAGCGGGTGCGGCTTGTCAGCGCTGCCCAGCGCTTCGATCGTGACGATGCGCTTGCCGGCCACGGTCGACAGCGGCGTCACGCACGAGCGCACCGCCACGCCATCGACCAGCACCGTGCAGGCGCCGCAAGCCGCCACGCCGCAGCCGAACTTGGTGCCGGTGAGGTTCAGCACATCACGCAACGCCCACAGCAGCGGCATGCTCGGATCGATGGCTGCATCGGCCAATTGCTGCGGCTGGCCGTTGATGTCGAGTTCCATCGCTCAGTCCAGCACGACGTCGGTGCGCACCACGCCAGCCCGGTCGGCGCGTGCCGTCATCGCCAGGCGCGTGCCCTTGGGCGCGCGCACGACCCACTCGACCACGGCCCGGTCGGCCGTGACTTCGCGGTTCGGCAGGAAAGCCTGCAGCGTCGCCTTCGGCGCGTGGCCTTCGAGCTGCGGGCCTTCGACGCGCGGCTTGCCACTGACGAGCGACACGCTGGTGTCGTCGTCGGGCAGATGGATCTCGAAGATCACACCGCGCACCACCTTGCGCGCCAGCGCACGCTTGGTCACGTACGCCGGCAGCCAGCCGCTGTTGGCAACCGCGAAGCGCACCCGCCACGTGTCGGGGCCGAGCGCGCGCACTTCGGTGCGCAGCAGCTCGAGCCTTGGCAGGCTGAGCGCAATCTGGTTCATCCAGGCCGGGAAACGCTCGACCTCCTTTTCACGCAAATGCGGCGGCGGGTTGCGCCAGAAGTTCATCTTGTCCCAGCCGCCGATCTCGACCTGGCCGAGCTGCGGGTGCAGGAAGGGTTTCCAGTCGACGTGGGCCAGGCCGTCGCAGTGTTCGTCGCTCCACTTCAGCAGCTTCAGGTCGTCGGCCTCGGGGTGGTCGCGGTACCAGTCGACCCACTTGTAGTCGGTGATGCCGGCGGCCTTGTTCGGGGCCCAGAGCTCGACCACCCAAAACAGCGCGCCGAGGTGTTCGTACAACCAGTCCTGCGTGCCGCCGATGGTCTCCTTCGGGTGGTACTTGAAGTCGTGCCAGATGCTCACCGCCGGGTAGCCGGTGAGCGCGGCACCGAGCGCGCTGAAACGTTTGATCGACCACAGATCCTCCGGGATCATGTCGTCGTCGCTCATCGTGCCCATCGGCCGCAGGATCACGCCGCTGTGGGTGTGGTAACTGATGGCCGCGCCGATGTTCGGGTGCGTGATCACGAAGTCGACCATCGCCCGCACTTCGGGTTCGCTGGCCGGGTAGGCGCCGGCACCGACCTGCTCGAACTCCTGGCGCCAGAAGGCCGGGAAGTTGCGGTTCAGGTCGAGGCCTTCGACGTCCTTGTTGACGGTGATCGTGAGGCCGTCGTAGTTCTCGATCAGGCCTTCGGGCATGACGCGGTAGTACTCGCCGCCGAACTCGCCCGGCTGGCGCGCCACCATCAGGCGCGGGTCCTGCGTGCTCTTGCGAAAGCCGCCGTGCGGGTCGGGGATGCGCATGAAGAGGGCGCGGCCGTCGCCGTCCACGTCTTCCACCGTCAGGCCCTCGACCGGCACTTCGTCGAACGGGTAACGCCTGGTGCTCGAGCGGATGTGGCGCGGCTTGTCGGCCAGCGCGAGTTCGGCGCCGTCGGGGTTCAGGCGCGGACACAGGTAGACGGTGCGGGTGTCGAGCAGGTGGGTGATCGGGTCGTCGAGGCCGTGGCCGACGACGAGCCGGTGCAGGTAGTACAGCACCGCGGTGCTGGCGGTGAGCTCGGCGGCGTGGATGTTGCCGTCGGCCCAGAACGCGGGCTTGTCGTCGTGCGGGCCGGTGGCGCTGTTGGTGACGGTCACGACCCAGATGTCGCGGCCCTCGAAGCTCTTGCCGATCGAGGCCACCGAGACCAGGTCGGGCCGCGCGTCGGCGTAGTCGAACAGCAGGCGAGACAGCGCTGTGTATCGGTAGAAGGAGTCGAAGTGCGGGTTGGGGAGCGCGGGTGTGGTCATGGGCGGCGGCGGGGGCAGTAGTCGATGCAGCTTACAGCAGCATCGCCGCTCAGGCGCTCACCAGCGCCCCGTCCACGAACACCCGCATCTCGCCGGGCGCGAAAGCGGTCCAGGCTTCGTTTTTCGTCAACGGCTCGGTCACGACGATGGCCACGCGGTCGCTGGCCGACGTGAGCGTGGCGAAATCGACCGTCACGTCTTCGTCGTGCAACGAGGCCTGCACGAACGGGTGCTGGCGCACCAGGTGGTGCAGGTGCGTCGAGCAATGCGCCCACAGCGCCTGGCCGTTGCTCAGCATGAAGTTGAAGGTGCCGTGTTTCGCGGCGACGGGCGCCAGTTCGCGCAGCGTGGCCGTGAGCTCGGTGATCGACGGAACGCTCGCGTGCGCCTTGGCCAGCTCCTGCATCAGCCAGCAGAACGCCCGCTCGCTGTCGGTGCCACCGACGGGCCGGAACGCGCCGTGCAGGCGCGGGTTGAAGTCCTTCAGATCACCGTTGTGGGCGAACACCCAGTACCGCCCCCACAGCTCGCGCACGAACGGGTGCGTGTTCTCGAGCGCCACGCGGCCCTGCGTGGCCTTTCGGATGTGCGCGACGATGTTGTCGCTCTTGATCGGGTAGCGCCGCACCATCTCGGCCACCGGCGAGCTGCGTGCACTCTGCGCGTCGACCATCAGGCGCACGCCGGCGCCTTCGAAGAAGGCGATGCCGAAACCGTCCTTGTGCTCTTCGGCGCGCGTGGAAAAACCGGTGAAGCTGAACATCACGTCGGTCGGGGTGTTGGCGTTCAGGCCGAGCAGTTGGCACATGTCAGCGGCGGCCCACGAACAACTTGAAAAAACCCCTGGCGCTGATCAGGCTGCCCGGGTTGCGGGTCTCGTCGAGCACACCGCTCATGCCACGCACGATGCGCGGGGTCTTGTTCGCGCGCCAGATCAACAGGTCGGCCAGCCACGGGTGGCGGTTGACGATGTTGGCGCGCTGGTAGAGATCGAAGCGCGGCTTCAGCGCCAGCAGGCGGGCTTCGTAGTCGGCGCGCACCTCGGAGTCGCTCGCGCCGCGGGCCTGGCCGGCGATCACCGCCTCGGCGGCGTGGATGCCGGTCTCGAGCGCCTTGCCGATTCCTTCGCCGGTGAAGGAATAGGTGCTGCCCGCGGCCTCGCCGGTGACGATCAGCCCCGGGCGCGTGAAGCGTGCGCCCTCCAGCGTGCAGCGCAGCGGCGCGCCTTTCATCGGCCCGAGCAGCGTGCCGCCCTGCATCAGTTCGCGGGCGGGGGCGTAGACCTTCTGGAAGTCGTCCATCACCTGGCGCAGGTTCATTTCCTTCTTTGCCAGCTTGCCGTTCCGGCGTTCGGCGTGGCTGTCGGCGATGCCGACGCCGATGTTGAACACACCGTCGCGGCACGGAAAGATCCAACCGTAGCCGGGGGTCAGTGCGCGGTGCCAGACGATCTCGAGCGCGGTGATGCGCCCGACCATGCTGTCGTTCTTCACATAACCGCGCAAGGCCACGCCACTCGGCGTGTGGCGCTGCGACATGCCGGCCGCGAGCAGCGCCTGCGGCACCGCGCCGCTGGCCAGCACCACCCAGCGCGCGCGCAGCGTGTGGGCGACCTCACCGTGCTGCAGGCTGGCACCGACGACCTGCCCGCCTTCTTCGATCGGCGCCATGAAACGCAGCGGCGCGAACATGCGCACGCCGGCCTCGACGGCGGCGCGGCACAGCACGTGATCGAGCTGCTTGCGCGGCAACACCGCCAGCGTTCCCGGCACGTCCACACGCCCGCCGCGCGGCCCGATGCAGCCGACGAGGGACACCGGCTGCGCCAGCGCCATCACCGCGTCGAGCACGCCGAGCTTGCGCAGCGCGTGGTGGGCGTCGGGGATGAGCGCGTCGCCGCAGACCTTGTCGCGCGGGAAGGCGTGCTGATCGACCAGCACCACCTCGAGCCCGGCGCCCGCCAATGTCAGCGCGGCGGCGCTGCCGGCCGGCCCGGCCCCGACGACGAGCACGTCGCAGGCCTGTGGAAGGTGTTCGGCGCCGAGGTTCATGGAGCGCTGATTCTAGGAACCGGCAGCGCAGGCGGCCCCATGCGCAAGGCCGCGAACACCGAGCAGGCGGTGATGAAACCGACCAGTGCGAAGGTCTCGTGAAAGGCCCGCATCGGGTTCGCCGGCTGCGCCTGCAGGCGCCATTCAAGCACGATGCCGACCAGGCTGATGCCGACCGCGCCGCCGAGCTGGCGCAGGAAGTTGATGGTGCTGGCACCTTGCGAGATCAGGTCGTCGGAAAGACCACGCATCGCGCCGAGGTTCAGGGATGGCAGCACGAAGCCCAGGCCGATGCGCCCGACGATCGCCCACAGCATGATCAGCCACAGCGACGTGGCAGCGCCGACCGTGATCATCAGCAGGAACGAGGCCGCGAGCAGGATCAGGCCGGTGGCCAGAATGCGCGCGAGCGGCAGCTTGTCGGCCGCACGCCCGACCAGCGGGATCGTGACCGCCAGCACCAGCCCCGCCGGCAGCAGCACCGCCCCGGCCTGCGAGGGTGGCAGCTTGAGCGCGATCTGCATGAACACCGGCACCAGGTAGGTCGAGCCGAACAGCGCCATGCCGTAGATGAAGGCGACCACGCCGCCCATCGCGAACGAGCGGTGGTCGAACAGGCGCAGTTGCATCAGCGGGTGCGCCTTGCGGCGCTGCAGCTTGATGAACACGATCATCGCGCCGAGGCTGCTCGCGATCAGGCCCCAGCCCGCGAGCGGCGACTGACCGTGCAGCTGCACCATGCCGTTGAGCAGCGACAGCACCGCGATGCTGACGAGCACGAGCCCGGCCCAGTCGAGCCGCGCGCCGGCGCGGTCGACTTCGCCGCCGCCCGGCGCACCGACCGGCAGGTAGCGCCGCGCCAGCACCAGCGCGGCGAGGCAGAACGGCACGACCACGAAGAAGATCGAGCGCCAGCCGAACCACTCGACCAGCACCCCGCCCACGCTCGGCCCGAGCGCCGGTGCCAGCACCACGCCGAAGCCGAAGATGCCCATCGCCCGGCCCTGCTCGCCCTTGCCGAAGGCGCGCATGATGATGATGGCGGGAATGGGTTGCAGCACGCCGGCCGCCAGGCCTTCGGCCACCCGCATCGCGAGCACCAGCTCGAACCAGTTCGACAGGCCGCCGGCCACACCGCCGACGAGCAGCAGCCCCACCGCGCCGCAGTAGGTGTGGCGGTAGCCGAAGCGTTCGAGCAGCCAGGGCGTGGTCAGCATCGAGAGTGTCATCGCCGCCATGAAGCCGGCCGACAGCCACTGCGCGCGTTCCTGCCCGAGCGTGAAGACCCGGCTCATGTCGGGCACCGCCACGTTGATGATGGTCGAGGCCATGATCGACGCCATCGTGCCGATCATCACCGTGAGCAAGACACGCCAGCGGTAGTTCGGGCCGAAACGCTGTTCGAGCGCGGCGCGCGAGTGGGGGCGGTTGGGCGCGGCCATGCTCACCAGATCGAAACCTGCGCCTCCGGTGCCAGGTACATCGGGTCGCCACGCTTCACGCCGAAGGCCGGTCCGAACGCCGGGTGGTTGCGCACCGCACCGTTGACGCGGAATTCGTCGGGCGAGTGCGGGTCGGACTTGATCTGGCGCAGCAGCGCTTCGTCGCGCACCTTGCCGCGCCACTGCTGGGCCCAGCCGAGGAAGAAGCGCGCGTCGCCCGAGAGACCGTCGATCACCGGCGAGGGCTTGCCGCCGAGCGCGATCTGCCAGCCCTTGTAGGCGATCGCCAGGCCCGCGTTGTCGGCGATGTTCTCGCCGAGGGTGAGCTCGCCGTCCAGTCTGTAGCCGGGCAGCGGCGAGTAGGCACCGTACTGTTCGACCAGCGCCGCGGTCTTGGCGGCGAAGCGCGCCTTGTCCTGCTTGCTCCACCAGTCACGCAGGTTGCCGGCGCCGTCGTACTGGCTGCCTTCGTCGTCGAAACCGTGGCTGATCTCGTGGCCGATGACGGCACCGATGGCACCGTAGTTGACGGCATCGGCGGCGGCGGCATCGAACGCCGGCGGTTGCAGTATCGCGGCCGGGAACACGATCTCGTTGAGCGAGGCGTTGTAGTACGCGTTCACGGTCTGCGGCGTGATGCCCCACTCGTCGCGGTCGATCGGCCGGCCGAGCTTGGCCAGGCCGCGCTCGAAATCGAAGGCGCGGGCACGCACCACGTTGCCGAGCAGGTCGTTGCGTTCGATCTTCAAGGCGCTGTAGTCGACCCAGCGTTTCGGGTGGCCGATCTTGGTGCGGAACGTGGCGAGCTTGGCCAGCGCTTCGCTGCGCGTGGGGGCGCTCATCCAGTCGCTGCCGACGATGCTCTGGCGGCAGGCTTCGAGCAGGTTCGTCACCATCGTTTCGATGCGCGCGCGGGCCACCGGCGGAAAGTGCTTTTCCACATACCGCCTGCCGAGCGCCTCGCCGAGCGATTCGTCGACCAGCGCCACGCCGCGCTCCCAGCGCGGCCGCTCCACCGTGCGGCCTTGCAGCGTCATGCCGCTGAACACGAACTGCGCGCTGGAGAAGTCCTTGCCCAGGTACGGCGCGTATTCGTGCAGCATGCGCACGATGGCGTAGGCCTTCCAGGCGTCGAGCGGTGCCGTTTGCAGCAGGGCGCTCAGGCCGCGCAGGTAACTCGGCTGGCCCACCAGCACGTCGGGCGTCTTGCCGGCCAGGCCTGTGGCGCCCAGAAACGCAGGCCAGTCGAGCGCCGGCGCCAGCTCGCTCAGGCGGCCCAGTTCGACGCGGTTGTAGACCCGCACCGGATCGCGGTTCTCGACCTCGGACGCTTGCACTTTCGCGAGCTCGGCTTCGAGCACCAGCACGGCGCGGGCGTTGACTTCGACGTCGCGCTCGTCAGCGAGCGTGAGCAGCCGGCCGACATATTCGACGTAGCGGATGCGCGCCTCGCGGAAGCGTGCATCGGACTCGTGCAGGTAGTAGTCGCGGTTCGGCAGACCGAGACCGCCCTGCCAGAGCGTGGGCACGTAGCGGCTCGAATCGCGGTCGTCCGCGCCGACCGTGACCGAGAACGGCGCGCCGGCGCCGAGCCGGATCAGGCGCGCGAAGGTGGCCGCGAGCTGCCGCCGATCGGTCACGGCGCGGATCGCGGCAAGCTCGGCGGCCAGCGGCTTCAGGCCGCGCTTGTCGAGCGTGGCTTCGTCCATGAAGCTCGCGTAGAGGTCGTCGATCCTGGCCGCATCGGTGTCGTTGCCACGGCCTGCGACGGCCTGCTCGATCAGCGCGCGCAACTGGCGCTGAGTGCGTTCGTGGATGTCGGAGAGACCACCGATGTAGGCGCGGGCTGCGGGCATCGGCGTCGTCTTCAACCAGCGCCCGTTGGCGTGGCGGAACAGGTCGTCCTGCGCGCGCACGGTCACGTCCATGCCCGTGCGGTCGACGCCGGCGGCGAGCGCCGCTGGCTGCGCCGTCGCCGCGCCCGGCACGGCGCACAGCCAAGCCGCGAGCAGCACGAACAGGCCGGTGGATCGGTGCAGCGTCAATCAAGTCTCCTGGCGGGCCCGGCAGGGCTCGTTTGGCAAGGGCCGGGCCCTGCCGGTGCGACGCGAGACTGTAGCTGGCTGGGCGCGCGACGTGCCGACGCAGAAACGGCCAACGGCGCCCGAAGACGCCGTTGGCCCCGGTCACCGTGCCGTTTCGATCAGGCTGCGGCCTTCACCTTGAGCCGCCACGCGTGCAGCAGCGGTTCGGTGTAACCGTTCGGCTGGGCCAGGCCCTTGAAGACCAGGTCGCAGGCCGCGCGGTAGGCCGCGCCATTGAAGTTGCCGACCATCTTCGTGTAGGCCGGGTCACCCGAGTTCTGGTGATCGACGACCGCCGCCATGCGCTCGAACGTGGCCTCGACCTGCTTGCGTGTCGTCACGCCGTGCAGCAGCCAGTTGGCGATGTGCTGGCTGCTGATGCGCAGCGTGGCGCGGTCTTCCATCAGGCCGACGTTGTGGATGTCGGGCACCTTGGAGCAGCCCACGCCCTGGTCGATCCAGCGCACCACGTAACCCAGGATGCCCTGCACGTTGTTGTCGAGCTCCTGCTGCACTTCGGCCGGGGTCCAGAAGGGCACCAGCGCCACCGGAATTTGCAAGATCGCGTCGAGAAGCTTTTCTTCGAGCAGCTTCGCGTTCGGCCCGTGGGCGAAGTCGTCGAGGCTCTTCTGCAGCGCAGCCACGTCGACCTGGTGGTAGTGCAGCGCGTGCAGCGTGGCGGCCGTGGGGCTGGGCACCCAGGCGGTGTTGGCCCCGGCCTGCGGGTGCGCCAGCTTCTGCTTCATCATGTCGCCCATGAGGTCGGGCATGGCCCACATGCCCTTGCCGATCTGGGCGCGGCCGCGCAGCCGGCTGGCCAGGCCGATCTGCACGTTGTTGAACTCGTAGGCGCGTAGCCAGGTGGAGTTCTTCATCAGCGGCTTGCGCACCATCGGCCCGGCCTGCATGGCGGTGTGCATCTCGTCGCCTGTGCGGTCGAGGAAACCGGTGTTGATGAAGGCCACGCGGTGCTGCGCGGCCTCGATGCACGCGGCCAGGTTCACGCTGGTGCGGCGCTCTTCGTCCATGATGCCGAGCTTGACCGTGTCGGCCCTGAGCCCGAGCATGGCCTCGACGCGGCCGAAGAGCTCGGTCGCGAACGCCACTTCGGCCGGGCCGTGCATCTTCGGCTTGACGATGTAGATCGAGCCCTTGCGCGAGTTGCGCAGGGTCTGGCCCTTCGCGGGCTTCAGGTCGTGCATCGCGATGGCGACCGTGATCACGGCGTCCATGATGCCTTCGTGGATCTCGCTGCCGTCGCCATACAGAATGGCCGGGTTCGTCATCAGGTGACCCACGTTGCGCACGAACAGCAGCGAGCGGCCCGGCAGTGTGAGCGTGCCGCCAGCGGGGCGCTGGTAGCTGCGGTCGGGGTTGAGGCGGCGCGTGAAGGTCTTGCCGCCCTTGCCGACTTCTTCGGTCAGCGTGCCCTTCAAAATGCCGAGCCAGTTCTCGTAGCCCAGCAGCTTGTCGTCGGCGTCGACCGCGGCAACGGAATCCTCGAGGTCGAGAATGGTGGTCAATGCGGCTTCGACCATCAGGTCGCTCACGCCGGCCGCGTCGGTCTTCCCGATGCGCGTGGCCCGGTCGATCTGGATGTCGATGTGGATGCCGTGGTTGCGCAGCAGCACCGAAGTGGGCGCGGCCTCACTGCCCTGGTAGCCGACGAACTGCGCCGGCTTGGCCAGCCCGGTGCTCGAACCGCCCTTGAGCTTGACGACCAGCGAACCTTTTTCCACCACGTAGCGCGTGCTGTCGATGTGCGAGCCCTGGGCCAGCGGCGCGACGCGGTCGAGCACGTAGCGGGCGTACTCGATCACCTTGGCGCCACGCACCGGGTTGTAGCCGCCGCCTTTTTCGGCACCGCCGGCTTCGCTGATCACGTCGGTGCCGTAGAGCGCGTCGTACAACGACCCCCAGCGCGCGTTGGCGGCGTTGAGGGCGTAACGCGCGTTCAGAATGGGCACGACCAGCTGCGGGCCGGCCAGCTTGGCCAGTTCGTCGTCGACGTTGGCGGTGTCGCAGTTCACCGGGCCGGTCGGCTCGACCAGGTAGCCGATCTTCTTCAGGAAGGCGCGGTAGGCCGGCATGTCGCCGATCGGCCCGGGGTGGGCCTTGTGCCAGGCGTCGAGTTCGAGCTGCAGGCGGTCACGCTCGTTCAGCAGCGCGGCGTTCCTGGGGCCGAGGTCGTGGGCGACGGCGTCGAAGCCTTGCCAGAAAGCGGCGCTGGTGACGCCGGTGCCGGGCAGCACCTGTTCTTCGATGAACTTGTGCAGCACGGTGGCAACCTGGAGGCGGTGGGCAGGGGTGCGTTGGGTCATGGTCGAGGCCTGGTTCAGGTGGGAAAGAAGTCGAGCACATCGCGCAGGCTGGTGCCGGTGCGTGTGGGCTGGGTGTCGAGTTGTTCGAGCGGCAGCGAGAAGCGGTTGACCCACAGCGTGGTGTAGCCGTACCAGGTGGCGCCGATGGCGTCCCAGCCGTTGCTCGACACGAACAGGATGTCTTTCGCTGGCAAGTTCAGTGCCTGCGGGCCGAGCGCGTAGGCGGCCGGGTCGGTCTTGAATTTGCGCAGCGCGTGCACGCTGAGCACATGCGCGAGCAGGCCGGAAAAACCGGCGCTCTTGACGGCCACGCCCAGCATCTCGGGGTCGCCGTTGCTGAGGATGCCGGCCGGGATGCCACGCGCCTTGAGTTCGGCCAGCAGCTCGCGGTTTTCAGGGAAGCTGCTCAGGTGCCGGTACTGGTTCATCAGCCGGTCTTCGAGGGCCGGCGTCAGCTCCAGGCCGAGGCGCAGGGCGGCGAAACGCAGGCCGGCGCGCGTCAGCTCCCAGAACGGCTTGTACTGGCCGCTCATCGAGGTCAGGCGCGTGTAGTCGATCTGCTTGTCGCGCCACAGCACGCTCAGGCGCTCGCCGAAGCCCGGAAAGAGCTGCTCGGCCAGCAGCGAGACGCTGTAGACGTCGAACAGCGTGCCGTAGGCGTCGAAGAGCACCGCCCGGGGGGTGTGAACGGCGGGTGTCTTCTCCATAAGCTCCACTCTATTCGATGCCTTGATCAGCATTAAGTACGATCACATCCTGTTATTCGTGACTTGAATGGATGGAATCGTGGACCGACTCAAACAGCTGGAATCGTTCGCGGCCGTGGCTACCAAGGGCAGCCTGACGGCGGCGGCCAGCGCCGAAGGCGTGGCGCCGGCGGTGATCGGCCGGCGCATCGACGCGCTGGAGCAGCGCCTCGGCGTCAAGCTGCTGGTACGCACCACGCGGCGCATCACGTTGACGCACGAAGGCAGCGCCTTTCTCGAAGATTGTCAGCGCTTGCTCTCCGACATCGCCAATGCCGAAGCCAGTGTGAGCGCCGGCGGCGTGAAGGCGAGCGGCCATTTGCGGATCACCGCGCCGGCCGGTTTCGGGCGCCGCTACGTGGCGCCGCTGGTGCCGCGGTTCCTGGCGCTGCACCCGGAGGTGAGCCTGTCGCTGAACTTGAGCGACCGCGTCGTCGACATCGTCAACGAGAGCTACGACTGCTCGGTGCGTGTCGGCGACCTGCCCGACAGCAGCCTGGTGAGCGTGCGCCTGGCGGACAACCGGCGCCGGTGCGTGGCCACACCGGCCTACCTGAAACGTGCCGGCACGCCGAAACACCCGGGCGAGTTATCACGCCACGAGTGCCTGACGCTGAGCAGCGACGCGAGCCAGACCCGCGGCTGGGCGTTCACGGTCGACGGCGAACTGGTGCACCTGCGCCCGCGCGGTCGGCTCGACTGCAGCGACGGCCAGGTGCTGCACGCCTGGTGCTCGGCCGGCCTCGGGCTGGCCTGGCGCTCGACCTGGGAGGTGGAGCAGGAGTTGAACCGGGGCGAGCTCGTCAGCGTGCTCGACGACTTCGCGGCGCCGCCGAACGGCATCTACGCCGTGTTCCCGCACGCCAAGCACCTGGCGCTGCGGGTGCGGTTGTGGATCGACTTCCTGAAACACAGCTATGGCGACAGCGCTTACTGGAACAAGGCCCCCGCCGTGCGCGCGGCGGGGGCCTGACGGCCGCAAAAAAGCCCGCACGCGGCGGGCTTCTTCAGTGCAAGCCGGGCGGCTTACTTGCTCAGGCATTCCTTCATGAAGGCCTTGCGCTCGTCGCCCTTGGCTTCCTTGGCCTTCGGGTCGGCGTTGCACGACTTCATCTTGTCTTGCTGCGTGGGCTTCTTGGCCGACAGGCAGGTCTTCATGAACGCCTTGCGCTCGTCGCCCTTCTTTTCGCCAGCTTCCTTGTTGCAGTCGCCCATCTTGGACTGCTGCTTGCCCATCGGCGCGCTCGCGCCCTTGGCCATGTCGGGCGCTTCCTTGTGGGTGGTGGCGAAAGCCGAGGTCGACAGTGCGGCCAACGAGAGAGCCAGAACGGTGATCAGGTTTTTCATGGGTTTTTCCTTGAAGTGTGCCCCGGGGGCGTGATTGCCGGCGTGGATTGAAGCATGCAGGCCGAGGGCCAGCAAGGCAGAAACGTTGCAGGGTGTGTTGCGGTGGACACAGCCGCGAGACACATTCGGCGCCTCTTGCGCCGCGTCAAGTCAAAGGATGCGTCGTGGGTGGGCCAGGGTTTCGTGCGCCGCGTGCAGCCGGCGCACCAACACGCCGATGAAGGCCGCGTCGAAGCGGTGCCGGCAATTCGGGCTGACCTGCACCAGCGTCTCGGGCGTGAACGAGATCGTGGTGGCATGTTCGGTCACGATCACGTCGGTGCTGTGCTTTTTCAAGTCGGGGCTGGGCGCCAGGTAGGCCATTTCGCCGATCGACGTTCCGGCGCCGAGCGTAGCCACCTTCTTGCCGTCGCGGAAGACGTCGACCTCGCCCTGCGCCAGGATGTGGAAACTGCTGCCCTCTTCGCCCTTGCGGAACAGGGCGTGGCCGAAGTGAAAGCGCTGCCACTTGGCGCGGTGCACCACTTCCCACAGTTCCACGTCGCCGAAGCCGCCGAAGAAGTCGAGCGAGCGCAGCAGGTTGAAGCGCTCGGAGTCGAGCACGCCCTGCAGCTGGCCGCGCGGCACCTGCTGGTTGGTGATGAGGCCGGAGAGCGCCTGCGCGAATTCGTCCCAGGTGGCGTAACGATCGGCCGGGTTCTTGGCCAGTGCACGCTGCACCACCGCGTCGAGCCCGGCGCTCACGCCAGTGCGCAGCGCCCCCAGCGGGCCGGGCTGCACATGGTAGATCTGCTGCATCATGGCCGACTGCACCTGCGCGTCGAACGGCGGGCGCCCGGCGATCAGGTGGTAGAGCACGGCACCGAGCGAATACATGTCGGCGCGGGCGTCGAGCGGGTCGCCCTCGAGCTGCTCGGGCGACATGTAGGCGAGCGAGCCGACACGGTGGACCTGCGTCACGTCGGACGCGAGGTTGAGCACGCTGCCGAAGTCGCTGATCTTCACGTCGGTGACGCTGCCGTTGTTCAGCACCGCCAGAAGGTTGGCCGGCTTCACGTCACGGTGGATCAGCCCCTGGCGGTACACGTAGCCCAGCGCCATCGCGCACTTGAAACCGATTTCGACGATCAGCTCCAGCGACAGCAACTGGTCGGCGCGGCAATACGGGCGCAGCGTGCTGCCGGGCACGTATTCCATGACGAGGTAGGGCGAGACCGGGTCGGGCACTGCATCGAAGATCTGCACCACGTTCGGGTGGTTCAGGCGGCCGACGAGCGCGGCTTCGGCGGCATAGAAGCGCTCGGAGAAGCGGCCGTCCATCGTGTCGCTCGACGCGGCGGTGGGGCGCACCCGCTTGATCGCCACGTCTCGGTTCTGGAAGTCGTCGTGGCACAGGAAGACTTCGCTGGTCGCGCCTTCGCCGATCAGCTTCAGCACCCGGTACTTGCCGATCATCACGGGCAGGGTCGCGGCGCCGGGCGCCAAGGTGCGCGGGCTGGGAGTCGTGGTCGAGGAAGAGGACATGAAAGGATGGAAGCCGCTGGCGAGCCAAGGTGCATCTTCGCACCGACGGCACCACCGCGCCGCGCCGATCAGCAGGGCAAAACGCCGTCAATCGTGCTCCCGTCACGCACCCGGCGCAGGGCGTGAGGGGCCGGGCAGCCCCGTAGAATCGCCCGATGATCCAAGCCAAACAAGACCTGCTCGCCGCGCTCGCCGCCGCGATGGCCGAGGTCGAGCCGGGCGCCAAGCTGGCGGCCGCCTTCGAATCGCCGAAACAGGCCGCGCACGGCGACTTCGCCTGCACCGCAGCGATGCCGTTGGCCAAGGCCCTGAAGAAGAACCCGCGCGAGGTGGCTGCGGCCCTCGTCGAGGCGCTGAACCGCCAGCCGGCCGTGCAGCGCTGGGTCGACGCGCTCGAGATCGCGGGCCCGGGTTTCATCAACCTGCGCCTGAAGGCCGCCGCCAAGCAGGCGGTGGTGAGCGAAGTGCTGGCCGGCGGCCCGCAGTTCGGGCTGCAACCGAAGCGCGACGACAAGGTGCTGGTCGAGTTCGTGTCGGCCAACCCGACCGGCCCGCTGCACGTCGGCCACGCGCGCCAGGCCGCGCTCGGCGACGCGATCTGCAACCTGTTCGACACCCAGGGCTGGCGCGTCACGCGCGAGTTCTATTACAACGATGCCGGCGTGCAGATCGCGACGCTGGCGAACTCGGTGCAGGCGCGGCTGCGCGGCTTCAAGCCCGGCGACGCGCAATGGCCGGAATCGGCCTACAACGGCGAGTACATCGCCGACATCGCCGCCGACTTCTCTGCCGGCATGACCGTGACGGCCGACGACCGGGCCTTCACCGCGTCGGGTGACGTGGACGACCTGGACGGCATCCGCCAGTTCGCCGTGGCCTACCTGCGCCACGAACAAGACCTCGACCTGCAGGCCTTCGGCGTGCGCTTCGACCACTACTTCCTCGAATCAAGCCTGTACTCGAGCGGGCGGGTCGAAGACACGGTGCAGCGCCTGATCGCGTCGACCAAGACCTTCGAAGAAGGCGGCGCGCTGTGGCTGCGCACCACCGAGTACGGCGACGACAAGGACCGGGTCATGCGCAAGCAGGACGCGACCTACACGTACTTCGTGCCCGATGTGGCCTACCACCTGCAGAAGCACGAGCGCGGCTTCACCAAGGCCATCAACATCCAGGGCGGCGACCACCACGGCACCGTGGCGCGGGTGCGCGCCGGTGTTCAGGCTGCGGGCCTGGGCGTGCCGGCGGATTACCCCGAGTACGTGCTGCACAAGATGGTCACGGTGATGAAGGGCGGCGAAGAGGTCAAGATCTCCAAGCGCGCCGGCAGCTACGTGACGCTGCGCGACCTGATCGACTGGACCAGCCGCGATGCGGTGCGCTTCTTCCTGCTCAGCCGCAAGGCCGACACCGAGTTCACCTTCGACGTCGACCTGGCGCTGAAACAGAACGACGAGAACCCGGTGTTCTACGTGCAGTACGGGCACGCGCGCATCTGCTCGGTGATCCGCCAGTTCACCGACAAGGGTGGCGACCTGGCGACCCTGGGCGCGGCGAACCTGGCCCTGCTCACCGCCCCGAGCGAAGCTGCGCTGATGTTGAAGCTGGCCGCCTACCCGGGGATGCTGGCGTCGGCTGCGGCCGATCTGGCGCCGCACGACGTGGCTTTCTATCTGCGCGACGTCGCCAGCGCCTTTCACAGCTACTACGCCGCCGAGCGATTCCTCGTCGACGAAGCCGAACTGGCGCGGGCGCGGCTGGCGCTGCTGGTCGCGACACGCCAGGTCATTCAGAACGCGCTCGGGGTGCTCGGTGTGAGCGCGCCGGAGCGCATGTCGCGGGAAGGTGTGACCACCGAGATGGAAAACACATGACAGTCCAGAGCAGTTCGAAACGCGGTTTCCCGAAGGCCACGCAGCGCGGCGGCTTCGCTGTCGGCCTGATCGTCGGTCTGCTGATCGGCCTGGCGCTGGCGCTGGGCGTGGCGCTGTATGTCACCAAGGTGCCGGTGCCCTTCGTCAACAAGGTCCCGCAACGCACGGCAGGGCAAGACGCGGCCGAGACCGAGAAGAACAAGAACTGGGATCCGAACAGCCCACTCTACGGCAAGAACCCGGCCAAGCCGGCGAGCGGGGCGGTCGCCGCCTCGGCGCCACCGGCCGTGGCCGGGCCAGCTTCGGCCGCAGCGCCTGCCGCCAAACCTTTGTCGCCCGCCGCCGCGCGCGACCCGGCCGCGATCCTGAGCGGCGCGGCCCCCGGGGCTTCGGCGCCGAAAGCTGCCGCGACTACCGCCCCCCCCGGC
>JBEBIB010000011.1:0-169486 GCA_040080605.1 Burkholderiaceae bacterium | reverse complement strand
GAGAAGACAAAGACGTGCCAGAGTGGCAGGCGGCACCCGGCGGGCGGCTCATGCTGTGGCGGTCGATGCTGCGCATCGACTGCACTGCGGTGCTCGGTCCGAGGTCGTGCCGCAGAACTCGCTCCGTTCGCTGCGCTCACTGCACTCAAACAGCCGCGGCAAGTCAGTCAACGAAGCGCGCTGCGCGCGCCGACCTCGGCCCTGCGCTCCTCGTCGCCACAGAAATCGCCGCCCGCCGGGTGCCGCCTGCCACTCTGGCACGTCTTTGTCTTCTCGTCGGACAAGCAAAGACTCTGCAGCAAAGGCGCGTGTGGGCAGGCTGGAGCGCGCCTCTGGAGCGCCGAGAAGCGCAGGGCTCGTGGCCGCGCGCGCAGCGCGCATCAATAACTGACTCGTCGCGGCTGTTTGAGTGCAGTGAGCGCAGCGAACGGAGCGAGTTCCGCGACGGGGCCACGAGACCGAGCATCGCAGGGAAGTCTGCGCGCAGCGCAGACCGCTCCAGCGAAGCGCGTAAGCCTGCCCACACGCGCCTTTGCCGCCCCGGTCGTGGACTGGAACGGAAGAGTTCATCTCACCCCAACCCTTCCAGCACCGCACCCGAAGAAGCCACTGCCCCAAAAACTCCGCCCTGCATCTTCACCATCTTCAACGCCGCTAGATGGTTGCCGATGTCGGTAGCCGCCGTGCAGTCTTCCAGCAGCAGGCACTCGAAGCCCCGGTCGTTCGCTTCGCGCATCGTCGTGTGCACGCACACGTCGGTGGTGATGCCGGCCAGCAGCAGGTTCTCGATACCGCGCGTGCGCAGGATCAGTTCCAGATCGGTCGCGCAGAACGAGCCCTTGCCGGGTTTGTCGATCACGATCTCGCCCGGCAGCGGCGCCAGTTCGTCGATGATGTTCCAGCCCGATTCGCCCCGCACCAGAATGCGCCCGCAAGGACCGTCGTCGCCGATGCCGCGGCCTTCGGTGCCGATGCGGCGCGAGCGCCAGCGTTTGTTCGCTGGCAGGTCCGACAGATCGGACCGATGCCCTTCGCGGGTGTGGATGATGTGAAAGCCGAGCGTGCGCAAACGGCCCATCAGTTTCTTGATCGGCTCGATCGGCGCGCGTGTCAACGACAGGTCGTAGCCCATCTTGTCGACGTAACCACCGACGCCGCAGAAGTCGGTCTGCATGTCGATCACGATCAGCGCCGTGTTGGCCGGGCGCAGGTCGCCGTTGTAGGGCCACGGGTACGGGTCGGCGTTGACGAAGGTGGTGTTGCTCACGGCGTGCTCCAGAAGCTCACTCGGGCAGCATGTTGCGCGGAGCGTGCGCGCGGGTCGGGGTTTCGAATCCGCACGACGTGCCGTCGGTGTGCACGACCTCGGCTTCCCACGGCAACCTGAACGTGCCTTTCACCATGTCCTGCATGAAGCTGTAGGGGCAGTCCATCGCGCCGCCCTTGACGGCGCTGTAACCACGGTGCCAGAGCTGGTACGGGTTGTTCTCCACACCCCAGTGCAGCCGCGCCTCGCGCACGAGATCGGGCCGCACTTCGCAGGTCACGATCTCGTCGACGCGGCCGCCACCTTCAGCCATCAACGTACCGTCGAAGTTGCAGACCATCGCCTCGCCCATCGAGTCGAAGGTGCCGTCGCTGCCGCTGAGGCACACGCTCGCGGTGACCATCAAATTCTGGAACGCGTTGGCCTGGTTGGTGATCTTCCAGGCGTGGCGAATCGGTGCGGTGTAGCCCGCAGTGCGCAGCATGATCTCGGCGCCCTTGTAGGCGCACTCGCGCGCCATCTCGGGGAACATGCCGTCGTGGCAGATGATCAGCGCAAGCTTGCAGCCCTTTGGCCCGGTGATCACCGGGATGCCGAGGTTGCCCGGCTCCCAGGCTTCGACCGGCACCCACGGGTGCAGCTTGCGGTAGTAGAGCGCGAGGTGACCGGTGTCGTCGATCACGATGCCGGTGTTGTACGGGTTGCCGTTCGGGTTGAACTCCATGATGGAGAAGCAGCCCCACAACTTGTGTTCCTTGCAGGCGGCCTTGAACGACGCGACTTCCGGCCCGTCCATGCTGCACATCAGCTCGGGCGCGGTGTTCATCGACAAGCCATGCAGCGCGTATTCCGGGAACACCACCAGGTCGAGCCCGCCGTTGTTGCGCCGCGCCTTGCCGACCATCGCGACGATGCGCGCGGCCTGCTGCTTCAACTGCGCTGGCGTGTCGACCACCGGCAACTGCAGTTGCACGAGGCCGATCACCACACCGTTCGGCGATTTGTTCAGGCCACCGAGTCCGCTCATCGAATCTTCCTTTCTTGCTTTTCAACGCGCCGAAGACAACTCGCCCGGGCTGCCCTCGGCCACCTTGCCGGGCCGGCAGCTGATCACGAGGATCACGAGCGTCAGCACGTAGGGCACGGCGCTGAAAAGGTTGTAGCCCGAGCTGATGCCGATCGATTGCAAGGCCGGGCCGATCGCGCCGGCGCCGCCGAACAGCAGCGCGGCACTCACGCAACGCAGCGGGCTCCAGCGCGCGAAGATCACGAGCGCCACGGCGATCAGGCCCTGGCCGCTGGAGATGCCTTCGTTCCAGCTGCCGGGATAGAACAAAGTCAGCGACGCGCCGCCGAGCCCGGCGATCGCACCGCCCGCCGCGGTGGCGGCGATGCGGATGCCGTTGACCGAGTAGCCCAATGCCTTGGTCGCGCTGGCCGAGTCGCCCGCCAGCCGCACCAGCAGGCCCCAGCGGGTGCGTGCGAAGCCCAGGTACATCACCACCGCGAGCAGCAGGCCCACGGGCAGCAGCGGGTTGATCTGCAAGGCCGACTGGAAGAGCGGCGAGCTGCTCCATGCGCCGAGCTGCAAGGGCGGCAGCTGCGTTGCCTGCGGCTGGATCAAAGGCTTGCCCCAATAGAACGCCAGGCCGGTGCCGAGCAGCATCAGCGCGATGCCGGTGGCCACGTCGTTCACACGCGGCAGCGAGCACAGCAGGCCGTGCAGCAGCGCCAGCACGGCACCCGCAGCGGCAGCGACCAACACGCCGATCCACGGCGAGCCGCTGAGGTAAGAGCCGCCGAAGCCGGCCATCGCCGACAGCACCAGCACACCTTCGAGGCCAAGGTTGATGCGGCCTGATTTTTCGGTCAGGCACTCGCCGAGGCTGACGAACAGGAAGGGCACGCCGACGCGCAAGGCGCCACCCAGGATGGCGGCGAGGAAGGGCAGCAGCACGTCGTTCATGGTGTCTGCTCAGGTGGGTTTGACGGTGCTGTTCAGCGGCACCTCGCGCGGCGCCATCGAGCGCCGAAAACGCTCGCCGGCCGCTTTCCAGTCGACCCCGCGCAAGGCTTCGCTCGCCAGGATCAGCACGAAGGCGATGCCTTGCAACACCTGCACCGAGGCATCGGGCAAGCCGAGGCGACGCTGCAGCAAACTGCCGGCCGCGCCGAAGCCGCCGAACAGGATCGCGACCGGAATCACCGCGATCGGGTTGTGTCTGGCGATGAACGACACGAGGATGCCGGCGTAGCCATAGCCCGCGATCAGCGACGCGTTCGCGTTGGTGTGCACGGCCGCCACTTCGATCGCACCGGCGAGGCCGGCGCAGCCACCGCCGAGTGCACACGCCAGCAATATCAATCCGCTCGCAGGCAAGCCCACGAGCTGCGCGGTGCGCGGGTTGCCGCCGACCACGCGCACCGAGAAGCCGCGTGCGGTCAGGCTCAACCACAGACCGAGCGCGATGCAGGCCAGCACGCCGATCACGAAACCCCAGTGCACGTCGGAGCCACCGATGCCACCGATGCGCAAGGCTTCTTCGATCGTTCGTGTGGAGGGTTTGTTCAGCGTCGCCGGGTCGCGCATCGGGCCTTCGACCAGCTGTTTGAAGATCGCGATGGCGGTGTAGGCGAGCAGCAGGCTGCTGATGGTTTCGTTGACGCCGCGGTACTGGCGCAAGGCGCCGGCCAGCGCGATCCAGGCGCCGCCGACCACGAAGCCGGCAATGCAGAGCAGCACGGTGCCGACGGCGTTGCCCGGCAGCACGATCAGGTAGGGCAGCGCCGCGGCCGCCAGGCCGCCCAGCACCAGCGCGCCTTCACCGCCGATGATCACGAGGCCGGCACGTGCCGGCAAGGCCACGCACAGCGCGGTGAGCATCAGCGGCGCCGCGCGCGTCAGCGTGTTCTGCCACGAGAACCAGTCGCCGAACGCACCCTTGAACAGCAGGATCCAGGTCTCGACCGGGCTCACGCCGCCGAGCCACACGAACACGCCGAACAGCAGCAGAGCGCCGATCAGCGCACCAACCGGAAGCAGGGCGTCGACGAGGTTCTTGTGCATGGCCAGGCCTCGCGAATTGCGTGCCTGGTGCCTAGACCGAACCGATCACGCCTTCGACCAGGTAGTTCATGCCTTCGAGCGCCGGGTCGGTCTGCTTCAGCGTGGTCGGCACCACGACCGCGCCCTTGTTGTTCTTCAGCCCGGCGACAAAGATGTCGAAGCCACCTGCGAGCATCTTGGCCTTGATGCCGTCGGCCATCTTCTTTGCGGGTTCCGGCACCATTGAACCGTAAGGCGACATCTTCACGTAGCCTTCCTTCAAGCCGCCGCGCGAGAAGTTCGGGTGCGGCTTGCCACCCTGCGCTGCGTCGACGATGCTCTTGTAGACCGTGGTCCAGTTCCACTCGGCGCCGGTCAGGTAGGCAGCCGGGGCCAGCTTGGCCTGGCTCACGTGGTAGCCGCAGACCATCTTGCCGCGCTTGGCGGCGGTCTCGACGATCACCTTCGGGCTGTCGACGTGCATCGTGAAGACGTCGATGCCCTGGTCGGCCAGGCTGTTCGTGGCTTCGGCTTCTTTCACCGGCATCGACCACTCGCCGGTGAAGATCACGGTCGTCGTGATCTTCGGGTCGACCGAGCGTGCGCCCATCGTGAATGCGTTGATGTTGCGCAGCACCTGCGGGATCGGCTTGGCCGCCACGAAGCCGAGCTTCTTGCTCTTGCTCATGTGGCCGGCGATCACGCCGTTCAGGTACTGGCACTCGTCGATGTAGCCGAAGTAGCTGCCGGTGTTCTTCGGGTGCTTGCCCTCGGTCCACATGCCGCCGCAGTGGGCGAAGCGCACGTCGGTTTCCTTGGCGGCCAGCGCCAGCAGGTAGGGATCGAAGTAGCCGTACGAGGTGGGGAACAGCAGCTTGGCGCCGTCCTGCTTGATCATGCCGGTCATCGTCTTCGTGACGGCGGCGGTCTCGGGCACGTTTTCTTCTTCGACGAGCTTGATGCCGGGCATCTTCTTGATCTCGGCGGCGGCGGCGGCCTGCGACTGGTTGTAGCCGAAGTCGTCACGCGGGCCGACGTAGATCACGCCGACGGTCAGCGGGGTTTGTGCTGCCGCACCGCGCAGGGCCCAGGGCGAAAGCGTGGCGGCCGAAATGGCCGAAAGCTGCGCCAAAGCGCGGCGGCGGGACGTGTCGAGAGGGTTCGTCATGGAAGGTTCTCCGCGTTTTGTGGGGGTTGCGCTGTACTTTGGTGCACGCTCTGGTATACCGAGTGGCATTCAGCAAGACGCATGCCCGCGGCGGGCGGGCGCAGCGGCGGCTACTGCGCCAGCCGCGCCCGCGCTTCGTGCAGCGTGTGCAGCGTGATCTTGCGCACCTCGGCCTTGCTCTGGTCGATGTGCGTCTTCAGCAGCAGCTGCGCCTGGTCGGCCTTGCGCTGAATGACGGCGCGAAGGATCTTCGCGTGTTCGGCGTAGGTGGCCTCGATGCGGTCGGGTCGTGTGAAGTCGAGCCGACGGATGATGCGGATGCGCTCGGTCACGTCCCAGTGCACCCGCGCCGTTTCGTCGTTGCCGGCGGCGCGCACCAGCGTGGCGTGGAACTGCTCGTCGTTCGCACCGACCTGTCGCGCGTCGGTCAGGCGCTCGGCTACCGGCACGAGCCAGATGTCTTTCAGCGCCTCGAGCTCGGGCGGGTCTTCGGTGCGGGTGCACAGGCGCAAGACGCTCGCCAGTTCGAGCACGATGCGCAGGTCGTACAACTGCTCGAGCTTGCCGAAGTCGATCGGCTTGACGAACCAGCCGAGCTTGGGCTCGACGTCGAGAAAACCTTCGTTGCGCAGCCGGAACAACGCCTCGCGCACCGGCGTGCGGCTCACGCCCAGGCGGTTGCCGAGGTCGGCTTCGGAAAAGCGGTCGCCGGCGACGAGCTGAAAGTCGTGGATCTGCGCTTTCAGCGTCGCGTACACCTGCTCGGCGAGGTTGCCGCGTGCAGCGGTAAGGGGAACAGTGGTCGCAGACATCAGGCGATCTTAGCGAGCCGGTTCGTCGGCCATCACAGGTCGATGACGCTGACGTGCGCGGCGACCACCCGCCAGCCCTGCGGCAAACGCACCCAGGTCTGGCTCTGGCGGCCGTGGCGGGTGCTGCCGTCGCGGTGGAATTCGGTCATCGCGGTGGCGAAGTCGCGGCCGTAGGTGGTGATCACGGTGTTCGACAGGCGGCGCGCCAGCCCGACCGCCGGGCGCGCGATGCGGAAGGCGCGGATCGCTTCGATACCGATCAGATTCTCGGCCGCGCCGTAGCGCACCGTCATCTCGGAATCCCAGAACAACTCGTCGAGCACCTCGACCTTGTTGTTGACGAGCGCGTCTTCGTAGCGCGCGAACACCGCTGTCATCTCGGTCAGCACCTCGGGCAGGTTGATCTCGGTGTTCATGACAGTGTTGCGACAGGGGAAGAAGCGATTCCAAGCGTCTGCAGATGGTGCGCCACGCGCAGCACCAGATCTTCACGCCAAGGTGCCGCGATCACCTGCACACCGATCGGCAGCGACGGGTGGCAACCCCACACCGGCACCGCGCACACCGGCAGGCCGATGCACGAGATCGGCTGCGTCAGCAGCCCCATGCTCGGCCGCGCCGGAAGGCGCTGGCCGTTGATCTCGATCCACTCGGTGCCGAGCGTGGTGGCGGCGCAGGGCGTGGCCGGTGCGAGCAAGACATCGAAGTCCTGGAACAGCTCGGCCGCGCGCAGAGCGAACCAGCGCCGCACGCGCTGCGCCTGCTGCACCCACGCGGCCGGCAGCAAGGCGCCGGCCAGAAAACGGTCGCGCGAGAGGGGCTCGAAATCGGCGGCACGGGTGCGCAGGTCGGGCAGGTGCAGGGCCGCGCCTTCGGCGTTGCTGATGATGAACGCGGCGGCGCGGGCGCGCGCCACTTCGGGCAGCAGGGCGCTGCGTGTCACGCTGAGCGCCTGCGAGACGTGCGCCACCGCGGCGCGCGCTTCGGCGCCGGCGTGGTCGACGAAATAACCACCGAGCGTGGCGATGCGCAGGCCGCCGATGCCGAGCGCGAGCGCTTCGACCGTCGGCTCGACCGGCCGCGCCACGCAGGCCGGGTCGTGGGCGTCGAAGCCCTGCATCACGTCGTAGACGAGCGCCAGGTCCATCGCACTGCGCGCGAACGGACCGAGGTGGTCCAGGCTGGCGACGAACGGGTAACTGCCGCTGCGCGGCAGCCGGCCGTAGGTCGGTTTCAGGCCGAAAGTGCCGCACAGCGAAGACGGCACGCGGATCGAACCGTTGGTGTCGGAGCCGAGCGTGACCGGCACCTGCCCGGCGGCCACGGCTGCGGCGGAGCCGCCCGACGAACCGCCGGCCGTGCGGGTCAGGTCGTGCGGGTTGTGGGTGGCGCCTTCGTGGGTGTTCTCGGTCGTGAAGCCGTAGGCGTATTCGTCCATGTTCAGCGCGCCGACCAGCACCGCGCCGGCCGCCTGCAAACGCGCCACCAGCGGACCGTCGCGAGTGGCCACTGGTTGGCCGCGCTCGATCTTCGAGCCGGCGAGCGTGGTGAGGCCCGCCACGTCGAACAGGTTCTTCACCGCGAAGGGCACGCCGAGCAAAGGCAGGTCTTTGGCGCTCGTGTCGCCGACCGCCAGCCGGCCGTCGAGGACCGAAGCGGCCTGCAGGGCGCGCTGGGCGATCACGTCGGTGAAGGCGTTGACTTGCCCGTCGGTGTCGCAGATGCGCGCCAGGCTGGCGTGCACCAGCGTGCTCGCCCTGATGTCGCCGCTGCGCACCGCCGCGGCCATGCCGGCGGCCGTGCCGAGCAGCAAGTCGTCCGCGTTCATGCGCGGATACCGTTGGCCGGCGAGACCGGCACGAAGGCTTCGGCCGGGTCGTCGGTGATCGCCAGTGGCTGCGCGGCCACCAGCTCCGCCATGCCCGCCGCCAGCGCGAAGTAGTGCAACACGCCGGGGCGGTGCTCGGTGCTCAGGGGCAGTTGCAAGGCCGCTGCTGCGGCGTCCACATAGGCTTCGATCTGCGCGGGGGTCATCAAGGGCGGCCTCACTCCAGGTTCAGCGCCGCACCTCGCGTTGGAAGATTTCCAGGCTGCATTTCTTCGCTGCGATGAAGCTCGGTTCAGACAGCGTTTCCACGGTGCGCGGGCGGGCATCGCCATATTGCAAGATTTCGGCCACCCTGGTCGGGCGCTTGGTCAGCAGCAGCACCTGGTCGGCGAGATAAACCGCTTCTTCCAGGTCGTGCGAGACCAGCAACATGGTCGTGCCAGTCTGCATGAACACCTCTTGCAGCTTCTCGCGGATGAAGAGTGTCATTTCGAAGTCGAGCGCGGAAAACGGCTCGTCGAGGAACAGCACCTCGGGGCCGGGGGCGAGCGCGCGCATGATCGACGCCGTCTGCTGCTGGCCGCCCGAGAGCTCGTACGGGTAGCGCCGCAGGTCGAACTTCACGTCGAACGAAGCCACCAGCTCGGCCATGCGGCGGTCGACCTCGGCCTTGGACTTGCCTTCGAGCACCAGCGGATAGGCGATGTTGTCGATGGTGCGCATCCACGGGAACATCGCTTCGCGGTAGTTCTGGAACACGTAGCCGATCTTGGTGTCTTTCAGGCTCTTGCCGTCGAACAGGATCTGGCCCGAGTCGATCGGGATCAGCCCGGCGATCATGTTGATCAGCGTCGACTTGCCGCAGCCGTTCGGGCCGAACACCGACACGATCTTGTGCTTGGGGATGTCGAGGTCGAAGTTCTCGTACAGCGGCCAGCCGGCGAAGTACTTCGTCAGGCCGCGGATCGTGATGTGGGTGCCGGCCGGGCCGGGTTCGAAAGGACGCACGGGCACGTCGGCAGAATTTCGAACACGCGCGGCGGCGTTCAGTACTTCGGTCATGGTTTACCTTCCGCTCCAGTGCACGATCTTGCGTTCGAGAATCAGGAACAGCACGTTCAGCGCGTAGCCCAAAGCACCCGCCGCCAGGATCGCCGCGTACATGCTCTTCACGTTGAGCACCTGCTGCGCATCGATGATGCGGTGGCCCAGGCCGTTGTCGGAGCCGATGAACATCTCTGCCACGATCACGATCACCAGCGCCATCGAGACGGCTGAGCGCAGGCCCACGAAGGTGGGCTGCAGGCTCTCCCAGATCAGCACGTCCTTGAAGATCTGCCAGCGCGAGGCGCCCATCACCTTGGCCGCCATCACGCGCTGCTTGCGCGCGTTGATCACGCCGTAGGCACTGTTGAAGAGCACGATCAACAGCGCGCCGAAAGCCGCGATCGCGACCTTGTTGATGTCGGACACGCCGAAGACGAGCAGGAACAGCGGGATCAGGGCTGATGAAGGCGTGGAGCGGAAGAAGTCGATCAGGAACTCGACGCTGCGGTAGGCCTTCTCGTTGCTGCCCAGCAGCACGCCGAGCGGCACACCGACCACCGCCGCGATCAGAAAGGCCTGGAGCGTGCGGCTCACGGTGACGATGAAGTCCATCAGCAGCGGGCCGCCCGCCAGACCGGTGACCAGCGCGTAGAGCGTGGCCGACGGCGTGGGCAGCAGGATCACCTTGATGAGCCCGGCGCGCACGACCAGGTCCCACACGATGAACAGCGCGACGGGGCCGACAAAGGGCAGCAGCTTGCCCCACGAAAACTTGTTCGGCAGCGCGCTCGACCCGTCGGTCGAGCCGCTCCAGGGCTTGGCCGCGGCGACACTGGTGGTAGTGGTTTCTGACATGGGTTCCTCTCACACAAATCGCGCCCAGCCTTCGCGCTTGCAGCCGCGAAGTCCTTCGCCAGCCGCAGACCGCCTTCCGGCGATCTGCGCGCGGGCTCAGCCCTTGTAGAGCAGCGAATCCACGATCACCTTCTTCTCGAAGATGCCCTTGTCGGAGAACAGGTCGTAGAACTTCTGGAAGTACGCCACGTCGCTGGGCTTGAACTCGTTGTAGAGCATGTAGGACGCGAGCGGCACTTCATTGGCGAGCGCGCCTTCGATGGCGGTGTAGCCCTTCATGAACTGGCGCGCTTCGTCGGGCTTGGTGCGCACCAGCGCGATGCCCTTCGCATACGCGGCGATGAACTTCTTGGTCTCGGCCGGGTACTTCTTGATGAACTCGCTCGTCAGGCTGGCCGAGCCGCCGTGCCACGGCGCCATCGGATCGCCCAGGATGTAGTGCGCCACCACGCCGGCTTCGAGCACCCGGGTTGTGCCGTTCAGCCGGCCGATGGTGCCGGTGGGCTCCAGCGTGTAGGCCGCGTCGATCTGGCCGGCGGCCAGGGCCGCGACGTGCTGGCCGATCGGCAGCTCGGTCACGCTCATCACGCCGGCGCCCGATTTTTCCAACATCGTTTTGGCGAGCGTCACGTTCTGGATGCCGGGGCCGGAGGCCACGCGCTTGCCTTTCAGGTCGGCCATCGTCTTGGCCGGGCTGTCTTTCGGCACCAGGAATTCTTCGAGCACGTACTTCGCGTTGCTCGGGTTGGTCGCGAAGATCTTGAACAGGCCCGGCTGCGCGATCTCGCCGATGGCGAGGTTGGCCGAGCCGGTGCCGTTCGAGCTGCCGTCGGAGCGGCCCGAGAGCATCGCTTCCATCACCTGCTGCGCGCCGGCGAACTTGAGCGCCTCGACCTCGAGACCGGCTTCCTTGAAATAGCCCTTCTCGATCGCCGCGAAGAACGGCAGGCCGGCGGCCACCGGCCAGTAGCCGATGCGGATCTTCGGCCCCGCCTGCGCGCGCACCCAGTGCGGCGCACCGAGGCTGACCAGTGCCGCGCCGGATGCGGTGATCAATCGGCGGCGTGCCGGGTCGGCTGCCGGGGTGAAGGGTTTGTGGCTCATGTGAATCTCCGGGTGAAGGTGAAGAGTCCGAAAACGCGAACGAGGATCAGCGCGGCGCCGCGGCGCCACCCGCCTGCATGAAGGCGCGCCAGCCGCCGAAGGCCGTGACGTCGCGGGCTTCGGCCAGCGCGTGTGCCTCGCAGATGAAGCCGTGGACCCAGCGGCCGTCGGCCAGTTCGACGCTGCCCAGACCGAGCGGCGGCGGGATCAACGCAAGGAACGAGCCGACCGCATCGACCGGCACGTCCCACACCTCGAGCGCGATCGAAGCCCCTTGTTCGTAGGCGCTGGCGCGCTGCAGGCCGGGTTTGGGCGGCGTGGTGTTCGGCAGCGCGAACAGCCGGTAGTGCGGCGCGGTCTGCGTCGCGCAGCAAAGCGTCGCGCCACGCTCGGTCAGCTGGCTGTTCAGCGGCAGGCCGCTCAGGTGCGCGCCCACGACCGCGATCGGCATCGTCGGAGCGCTGGCCGGCCACGCCGCTCCGGTGGATGCCACGAACGGCCGGCCGGTCGCGCCCATCGGCAGGGCGAGGCTGGCCTCCCACGACAGCCCGAAGCGCGCCAGCGCCGCGTCGGCCGCACCCGGCGCGATGAAGGTCACGCCGAAGGGCAGGCCGCCTTCGGTGAAGCCGGCCGGCAGCGCCAGCGCGCACCAGCCGAGCAGGTTGACGAAGTTGGTATAGGTGCCGAGCAGCGCGTTCGCGCCCAGCGGGTCGGCGTCGATTTCGCTGTGTTTCGGGTGTGCGGGCGAGGTCGGCACCATCAGCACGTCGACCTGCTGCCACAGTGAGGCGGTCACACGCTGCGCGTCGCGCAAGGCGTACTGGCCGCGAAAGGCGTCGGTGGCGCTGAAGTTCCTGGCCACCTCGATCACGCGCAACACGGTGGGGTCGATGGCTTCAGGGCTCTTCTCCATCAGCGCCTGCACCACCACGTGGCGCTCGGCGACCCACGGGCCGCCGTAGAGCAGGCGTGCCACCGCAAGCAGCGGCGAGAAGTCGAGCGGGACCACGCTGTGGCCGAGCGCTTGCAGGTGCGCCACGGCCTGTGCGTAAGCCGCCTCGTAGCCGATGTCGCCGGCGAACACTGGGTCGATCGGCACGCCGACGCGCAGCACCGCTTTGGGCTGCGCCGCACCGGTGCGGAACGCGCTGTAGGCGTCGGCGGGGTCGGGGCCTTCCATGGTGGCCAGCACCTGCGCGGCGTCGGCCACGGTGAGGGCCAGCACCGACACGCAGTCGATGCTGCGGCAGGCCGGCACCACGCCGGCGCAGCTCACCCGGCCCGGTGTCGGCTTGATGCCGACGATGTTGTTGAAGCCGGCCGGCACACGGCCCGAACCGGCGGTGTCGGTGCCGAGCGCGAACGGCACGTCGCCGCGCGCGACCACGACCGCCGAACCCGAGCTCGACCCGCCGCTCACACGTTCGGCGTCGAAGGTGCTGCTCGGCCGGCCATAGGGCGAGCGCGCACCGACCAGGCCGGTGGCGAACTGGTCGAGGTTGGTCTTGCCCATGCAGACCGCACCCGCGTCGATCAGCCGCGCCACGGCGCCTGCGTGGGCCGTGACGCTGCGTTCGAATGCCGGGCAGGCGGCGGTGGTGGGCAGACCCAGCACGTCGATGTTGTCCTTCACGGCGAAGGGCACACCGAACAACGGCATGGCCTTCAGCACCGCTGCGCGATCGGGGAACGCGGCCGCGCGCCCTTCGAGTGCAGCCACGCCCGCTTCCAGCGCGGCCGCGCTGGTCAGCGTGATCCAGGCTTCGGGCGGGCTGTGCGCCAGCAGGCGCTGGCGCAGGGCTTCGAGCAGCCGCGCCGGCGACGCGCCTTCTGCGTAGGCCGAGCGCCATTCGGGCAGCAGGAGGGGGAGGGTCGGTTCCATGCGACTTGTTGGTGCTCTTGTTGGTATACCAACATGTGCACAGCATGAATCATGCCTGTCGCCAGCGCCCGCGTCGCCCGGAAAATTTGCGAGTCTTGATCTGAGACAGTTTCTTGCGCGGAGGGCGGTACTAGACTCGCGCCCACAACAACTGCCGAGGCAAACCCATGAAGATTCTTGTCGCAGCCGATGGCAGTGCCCACACGAAGCGCATGCTGGCCTATATCGCGGCACATGACGAATGGCTCGGGTCGCATCACCAGTACACGGTGTTCTGCGGCGTGCTGGCGGTGCCGCACGGCGCCGCGGCCTTCGTCGACAAGGAGACGGTGAAGGGTTACTACGACAGCGAAGCCGAGGCCGTGTTCAAGCCGATCCGCACGTTCTTCAAGAAGCAGGGCATCGAGGCCAGCTTCGTCAGCAAGGTCGGCCACCCCGCCGACATGATCGCCAAGATGGCCGACGGCGGAAAGTTCGACCTGGTCATGATGGGTTCGCACGGCCACGGCCTGCTCGGCAACCTGGTGCTCGGCTCGGTCGTCACGAAAGTGCTGGCCAAGTGCGGCACGCCGGTGCTGCTGGTTCGCTGAGGCGCTGACACGCGCCGCGCTTCGGCGGGTCAGGCGCTTGCCGTCGAGCCCTGCTGCGGTACCCGCACCGGCCAGCCGAGTTCGTCGGCAATGCGCAGGCGCAGCGTGTCGCTGGCGGCCGGTTCACCATGCACGACGAAGGTCTGGCGCGGCGCGTGTTCGAAACCGCGCAGCCAGGCCATCAGACCGTCGGCATCGGCGTGGCCCGAAAAGCCTTCGAGGTGGCTGACATCGGCTTTGACGGCGATGTATTCGCCGAAGATCTTGACCTCTCGTGCCCCTTCGACCAGCTTGGCGCCGCGTGTGCCGCCGACCTGGAAACCGGGGAACACGATGTGGTTGCGCGGGTGCGGCGCCAGCGCCTTCAGGTGGTGCAAGACGCGCCCGCCGGTCGCCATGCCGCTGGCCGAAATGATGATGCTCGGGTAGCGCGAGCGCGTGAGCTTTTCCGATTCCTGCGGCGAGCCGATCACCGTCACACCTTCGCCCAGCAGGTTGGCTTCGCGCGGCGCCAGGCGCAGCAGCTTGCGGTGCTGGCGGTACAGCGCGGTGGCCCGGGTGGCCATCGGGCTGTCGAGGAACACCGGCACGTCGGCCGGAATGCTGCCCTCGGCCTTCAGCCGCTGAATGCACAACATCAGCGCCTGCGCGCGGCCGACCGCGAACGACGGCAGCAGGACCGAGCCGCCGCGCCGCACGGTGGCGCGCACGATCGCGCCGAGTTTCTGCTGCACGTCGTCGACCGGGTGCAGGCGGTTGCCGTAGGTCGACTCGACCAGCAGCACGTCGGCCTGGGCGATGAGTTCGGGCGCCGGCATCAGCAGGTCGTCGCGGCGGCCCAGGTCGCCCGAGAACACGAGGATCTCGCCCGCTGCCGCCAGCGTCACCGCGCTGGCGCCGAGCAGGTGCCCGACCGGCGTGAGCGACACCCTCAGCTCGCCGAGCCGTGCACTGCGCCCGGCCGGTATCGGCACGAAGCGCGCGAGCGCGCGCTGCGCGTCTTTCGTGGTGTAGAGCGGCAGCGCCGGTGAGTGGTGCGAAAAACCGCGGCGGTTGGCACGGCGTGCGTCTTCTTCCTGCAGGTGGGCGCTGTCGAGCAGCAGCACCTCCGCCAGGTCGCGCGTGGCCGGCGAACAGTGGATCGGCCCCTTGAAGCCCTCGCGCACCAGCACCGGCAGCCAGCCGCTGTGGTCGAGGTGAGCGTGGCTCAGCACCACGGCGTCGAGTTCGGCCGGCGGCACCGGGAAGGGCTGCCAGTTGCGCTCGCGAAAGGTCTTGAAGCCCTGGAACAGCCCGCAGTCGAGCAGCACACGCCGGCCCGCCATCTCGACCAGGTGGCGTGAGCCCGTCACGGTGTCGGCGGCGCCGAAGAAGCTGATGTTCATGGTTTGCCCGAAAGCTCAGGGGTCATCGTGCGGGTGCTCGCAGCAGCCGGCCATTGAAAAAGAGCCGCAGCGACGGGCTGGCAGCCAACACCCCCAGCAACCATGCCTGCAGCGGCTCCACCGCCGCGCCCCCTTGCTGCAACTGCGGGTGGACGGTGGCGGAAATGCTGATGCCGGTCTCGTCCGACGCCACCTTCTCCCGGCGGCTGTTCTGGAGCTTCCCGTCGCGGAACTGCAAATGAAGTGTCTCGTCCGGTTTCCTGACGGCCAGCGACAGTTCGCTGCACAGCGCGTTGACCACCGACATGCCGATGCCTTGCAGCTGAACGGGAGCACCCTGGCCCGGTTCGAACGGATAGTCGAAGTGCGTGTAGATGAACTTCAGGTACGAGCTGCCGCCGATGGCCCGGTCGATCGAATGACCTCGACCATCGTCGGAAATGCTGAACGACCTTCCTTCCGCCGTGACCCGGATCGTCGTCGCGTGGCCCGACTGAAACTCGGCGAGCGAATACAGCAGCAGCGCGCGCAACGCGATGCCGGCGGGGTCCAACGGATCTTCGGTGGCTGCGGCGCTCATGATGGTCTGGCGGGCGTGGGGTGGGGTGCGGGCCCCATTCTGACGCCCGGAGCGGCAGCGCCACTCGCCGGGTTGTGCTCAGCGTTTGCAGCTGTTCAGGCCGAAGGGCAGGTAGGCCGGGCAGAAGCGGAACACGCCGGTCGCGATGGGGATCAGGCCCAGCCAGCCCCACACGCCGATCCAGCCCATCAGCGTGGCACCGATCAGCGCCAGCCCGAACGCGATGCGAATCGCCCGGTCCACGGTTCCCACATTGGCAGTCATCGTTCGCTCCTGTTGTCTGGTGTGACTTCAGGATGCACTGGCCTGTACCGGAGTGGCTTGCGCTGCGTCAAGGCGCCTGCGTTTGCGGTGCCGCGGCGACGGTGCGCAGCACCGAGTCGACGAGGAAAGACTCCCAGTGCGCGAGCGCGGCCGGTGTCTCCAGCTCTTCGCCGAGGAAGGCCGACAGCGTGAAGCGGTTCGACAGGTAGAAGTAGGCGAGTGCCGCGATCATCAGGTACACATCACGCGCCGACACGTCGCTGCGAAACAGCTTCTGCTGCGCGCCGCGCGTGAGCACTTCGCCGAGCACGCTGACCGCCTGCGACGAGTATTCGCTCGCCCGCAGTGACTTCGAGATGTGCTTGCCGCGGTGCAGGTTCTCGGTGTTGAGCAGGGTGATGAACTCGGGGTTCTTCTGGTAGTAGCCCCACATGAAACGGATCACCGCCTGCAACGCTTCCGTGGGCGCCGCAGTACCGAGCACCAGCTTCGACTCGGCTTCGTTGAAGCGCCGGTACATCTCTTCGAGCACCGCGATGAAGAGGCCTTCCTTGCTGCCGAAGTAGTAGTAGATCATGCGGTCGTAGGACTTGGCCGCCTTCGAGATCTGTTCGATGCGCCCGCCCGCGTAACCGTGCTTGGCGAACACCTTGGTCGCCGCGCGCAGGATGCTGTCGCGCGTGGCCTGAGCGGCCAGCGCGCGAACACCTGGCTTGCGCGCCGGCGTGGCGGTCATGCGTGCCAGCTCACTGTTCCGCGAACGCGCGTTCAATGACGAAGTCGCCGGGCTTCGAGGTGTTGCCTTCCTTGAAGCCCTTGCCTTCGAGCATGTGCTTGATGTCACGCAGCATGCCGGGGCTGCCGCAGATCATCACGCGGTCGACGGCCGGGTCGATCGGCGGCACGCCCAGGTCGGTGAAGAGCTTGCCCGACTCCATCAGCGTCGTCACGCGGCCCATGTTCTTGTAGGCCTCGCGCGTCACGGTCGGGTAGTAGCGCAGTTTGCTGCTGACCATCTCGCCCAGGAACTCATGTGCCGGCAGGTGCTCGGTGACGAGGTCGTGGTAGGCCAGCTCGTCCTTGTTGCGCACGCCGTGCACCAGGATCACCTGCTCGAAACGTTCGTAGGTGTCGGGGTCGCGGATGATGCTCATGAACGGCGCCATGCCGGTGCCGGTGGAGAGCATGTACAGGCGCTTGCCCGGGTTCAGGTAGTCGATCAGCAGCGTGCCGGTGGGCTTCTTGCCGACGATGATGGTGTCGCCCACCTTCATGTGCTGCAGCTTCGAGGTCAGCGGGCCGTCGGGCACCTTGATGCTGAGGAACTCGAGGTGCTCTTCGTAGTTGGCGCTGACGATGCTGTAGGCGCGCAGAAGCGGCTTGCCGTTGATGCGCAGGCCGATCATCGTGAAGTGGCCGTTCGAAAACCGCAGCGCCGGGTCGCGCGTGGTCGTGAAGGTGAACAGCTTGTCGGTCCAGTGGTGCACGCTCAGCACGCGCTCTTCGTTGAATGCACTCATGGTGGGTTGGGCGAGTCGGTGGGCAGGGAATCGGGGCTTCCGGGTGTTGCACTGGCCGCACCGGCCATGTAGCATTCGCAACACCGTCGTTCAGTAAATACTACATGAAACTCCGCCGCCCGGGGATGTTGAAGTTCAGGGGAGGCCATCCTAACCGGTGGCTGTTCCCATGACCGAACACACCAAGACCGACGGCCTGCCGGAGTCGATGCCACTGCCCGACGCCGCGCCGCAGGTGCTGGACAAGTCGCGCCCGCGCAGCGAGCGCATGGCCAGCGACAAGATCGAGTGCAACGCCTGCCCGGTGCTGTGCCAGATCTCGCCGGGGCGCACCGGGGCCTGTGACCGCTACGCGAATGCCGAAGGCGTACTGATCCGTGTCGACCCGGTCGTCTTGCTGCGGCGCACGTTGGAGAACGGCGACGCCGCCCTGGTGCCCTTCGTCGCGCGCAGCGCCGAACCGGCGGCCCACCCGCTCGCCACCCACGACGACATCTTCGTCACCGGCATCGGCTCCAGCACCACCTACCCCGACTACAAACCCGCGCCCTTCATCGTCGCGTCGAAGGTCGAGGGCGTGGACATGGTCACCGTCGTCACCGAAGGCATCTTCAGCTACTGCAGCCTGAAGGTGAAGATCGACACCGACCGCTGGCTCGGCCCCGAGCAGGCCAACGTGCGCTGCAAGGGCGAAGTGGTGGGCCACGTGACGACGGCGGAATACGGCTCGCAGATGCTCTCGCTCGGCGGTGTGCACCACCTCACCGGCGGCAGCAAGAAAGAGGGGCGCATCACCTGCGACATGATGCTGGCGCTCGGCAACAAGCAGGCGGTCGACATCTCGATCGACGGTGGCGCGCAGGTCGTGATCCAGGCCGGGCGCGCGCCGATCGTCAACGGCGTGGAAGAGCAGCGCATGCGGGTCGGCTGCGGTTCGGCCACCGTCGGCATTTTCGCCAAACAGTTCTTCGGCCAGGCCGACGAGGTCGTCGTCGTCGACGACCACATCACCGGCGTGCTCACCTTGCACCAGGCCGGGCGCTGCCTCGATATGCGTCCTTCGGGCATCCGGATCCGGGGGCGCAAGTCGACACCTGGTCGTTACTTCCAGGTCGCCAACCCCGGCACCGGCTGGGGTGGCACCGACATCGCCGACCCGCTCTCGATCATCGAAGGTTGGGACGACACCGTCGCGTGGCCGGGGCTGAAGCTGCTGATGGTCTCGACCACCGGCGAGCACAAGGCCTGGTACGTGCTCGACGACACGCTCGTGCCACAACCGGCCGAGATGCCGGCTGCGATCCGCACCGTCGTCGAGCGCATCGGCGAGAACTGCGAACCGTCGCTGACGACCGTGCTCTTTCTCGGCGGCGCCGGTGGCAGCCTGCGCGCCGGCGTCACCGACAACCCGGTGCGGCTCACGCGCAGCATCAAGCAGGCCGTGGTCAACGTGACCTGCGGCGGCGCGCCGGCCTATGTGTGGCCGGGCGGCGGCATCACGGTGATGGTCGATGTGATGCGCATGCCCGACAACAGCTTCGGCACCGTGCCCACGCCGGCCATCGTGGCGCCGATCGAGTTCAGCATGATGCAGAGCGAATACGAAGCGCTCGGCGGCCACATGGCGCACGTGCGCTCGCTGGCCGACGTGCTGCGCAGCGGTGCGTGGCACAACGACGGCGCACCGACCGCGCGGCGGTTCGAGCTGCTGCCCTCGGGCAACGCCTGGCCGCTCGGGCAGCCGCCCCTGCTGGGTTGACATGCAAGCCCAACGCGCCCTGCTCGACGCTGGCCACTGGCACTTCCAGCACGGCCCAATCGACGTCGTGATCGGTGTCGAAGGCGAAGTCGCCGCAGTGGCCGCCGCGCACGAGGCGGCGTGGGCGCGCTTCGAAACCGTGCTGCCCGAACTCGTGGCCGAGCTGCGCGCGCTGCGCCTGCCGGTGCGCGGGCCGTGCGCGCTGCAGGGTGTGGTCGCGCGCCGCATGTGGCATGCCTGCCGGCCGTTTCACTCGCAGTTCATCACGCCGATGGCGGCGGTGGCCGGTTCGGTGGCGCAGGAACTGATCACGTTCTACCAGCGCGAAGGCGTTTCGCGCGCCTGGGTCAACAACGGTGGCGACATCGCCTTGCATCTGGCGCCCGGCGCGTCGGTGAAGGTCGGCCTGTTCGCTGACCTGGCGCGTTTCGATCCCGCGCAGCCCACGCTCCAGACCGACGGCCACTTCGAGGTGCACGCCTCGATGCCGGTGCGCGGCATCGCCACCAGCGGCTGGCGGGGCCGCAGTTTTTCGCTCGGCATCGCCGACAGCGTGACGGTGCTGGCGCGCACCGCCGCGATGGCCGATGCGGCGGCCACGGTGATTGCGAACGCGGTCAACGTGCATGACGCGCGCATCGGGCGCCGCCCGGCGAACCAGCTCAAGGACGATTCCGACCTCGGCGACATCGAGGTCACCGTCAACGTGCCGCCGCTCGACGAAGCGCCGGTTCAGCGCGCGTTGCAGGCCGGCGAGCGCCGCGCCCGGGAATTGCAGCGCGACGGCCTGATTCATTCGGCGGTGCTCGTATGCCAACATTGCCTCACGCGCGTTGAAGCCCTCATGCCGGCAACGGCTTTAGCCGAACTTGGTTCAGTATTTGCTTAATGAAAACATGATTCAAATCCGCCGCGTCTTCACCCACGTCGAAGACATCCACCACGAGTTCGGCCCGGCTGCGGCCGTGCCGCTGCGCCGCGGTGCGATCGGTGCGGTACTGACGAACCCGTTCGCCGGCCGCTACGTGGAAGACATCGTGCCGATGATGGACGCGCTGCAGCCGGTCGGCATCGACATGGCGCAGCGCCTGCGCGCTGCGATGGACGTGCCCGTCGAGCGCATCGAGAGTTACGGCAAGGGCGCCATCGTCGGCGCGAACGGCGAGCTGGAGCACGGTGCGCTCTGGCACGTGCCTGGCGGTTACGCGATGCGCGAACTGCTCGGCTGGAAGGGCGACCGCAACGCCTATGCACAAGGCAAGGGCTCGGGTCCGTCCACCGGCCAGCCCGCGAACGCGCTCGCCATCGTGCCGTCCACCAAAAAAGTCGGCGGTCCGGGCGCCACGCTCGACGTGCCGATGACCCACATCAATGCCGCCTACGTGCGCAGCCATTTCGACGCCATCGAAGTGCGCGTGCCCGGCGCGCCGCTGCCCGACGAGATCGTGTTCTTTCTCGTGATGAGCACCGGTGCGCGGGTGCATGCACGGGTCGGCGGGCTGAAGGCGGCCGACATCGCGAAATGGGATGGACTGCGCTGAGCGCAGGGAACGGCCTGCGCTGAAAAAGGGAATCACGAACATGCTCGCGAAGATCAGAAAACTCGTCGTCCAGGTGGACGAAACCCGCATCGAGATGGGCAAGCCCGTCGACCCACCGACGCGCCGTGCGCTCGCGATGGCCGTGATCGACAACCCGTTCGCCGGCCGTTATGAAGAAAACCTCGACGCGCTGATCAACATCGGCGAAGAGCTCGGTGGCCTGCTCGGCGACAAGTGCGTGCAGGCGCTCGGTATCAAACCGAGCGAAGCACAGAGTTACGGCAAGGCCGCGATCGTCGGCGAAGCCGGCGAACTCGAACACGCCGCGGCCATCCTGCACCCGAAGCTCGGTGCGCCCTTGCGCAAGGCGGTCGAAAAAGGCGCGGCGCTCGTGCCTTCGGCCAAGAAGCGCGGCGGCCTCGGCACCGCCATCGACGTGCCGCTCGGCCACAAGGACGCTGCCTTCGTGCGCAGCCACTTCGACGCGATGGAAGCGCGCGTGGCCGACGCGCCGCGTGCCAACGAGATCGTGGTCTGCGTCGTCGTCACCGACAGCGGCCGGCCGCTGCCGCGCATCGGCGGTTTGCAGGCCAACGAAATCAAGGGCGAAGACGGCTTGCGCTGATCGACGCCCACTCCACAATCCTTTTCCATCCTGAACCCCAAGGAGCACCTGATGACCCAACGCAGACAGATCGCACTGGCCGCTGCCAGCCTCGTGATGGGCCTCGCCACGCTGCCGCTCGCGGCACTGGCGCAAGCCACGATCAAGATCGGTGAAGTCAACAGCTACAAAGCGCAGCCCGCGTTCCTCGAGCCCTACAAGAAGGGCATGGAACTGGCGGTCGAAGAGATCAACGCGGCCGGCGGCGTGAACGGCAAGAAGTTCGAGTTGATCACGCGCGACGACAACGCCAGCCCCGGCGACGCGGTGCGCGCCGCCGAAGAACTGGTCTCGCGCGAGAAGATCGACGTTCTGGCCGGCGCCTTCCTGTCGAACACCGGCTTGGCACTCACCGACTTCGCGAAGCAGAAGAAATTCTTCTACCTCGCCGGCGAGCCGCTCACCGACAAGATCATCTGGGGCAGCGGCAACAAGTACACCTTCCGCCTGCGCCCCGGCACCTACATGCAGGCCGCGATGCTGGTGCCAGAAGCCGTCAAGCTGAAAAAGAAACGCTGGGCGATCGTCTACCCCAACTACGAATATGGACAGTCGGCCGTGGCCGCGTTCAAGGAACTGCTGAAGGCCGCGCAGCCCGACGTCGAGTTCGTCGTCGAGCAGGCGCCTCCCCTCGGCAAGCTCGACGCCGGCAGCGTGGTGCAGGCGCTGGCCGACGCCAAGCCCGACGCGATCTTCAACGTGCTGTTCGGTGCCGACCTCTCCAAGTTCGTGCGCGAAGGCAACACGCGCGGGCTGTTCCAGGGACGTGAAGTGGTGAGCGTGTTGACCGGCGAGCCGGAATACCTCGACCCGTTGAAAGACGAATCGCCGAACGGCTGGATCGTCACCGGCTACCCGTGGTACGGCATCCAGACGCCCGAGCACAAGGCCTTCTTCCTCGCTTATCACGGCAAGTACAAGGACTACCCGCGCCTCGGCTCGGTGGTGGGCTACACGATGATCAAGTCGATCGCAGCCGGCATCAAGAAGGCCAAGAGCACCGAGACCGACAAGCTCGTCGCCGCGTTCTCCGGCCTGCAGCTCGAGTCGCCGTTCGGCAAGATCACCTACCGCGCCGAAGATCACCAGTCGACGATGGGTGCGTATGTGGGCAAGACCAAGAACGAAGGTGGCAAGGGCGTGATGGTCGACTACGTCTACCTCGACGGTGCGAAGTTCCTGCCGAGCAACGAAACCGTGAAGAAGCTGCGCGCACCCGACTGATCCCGTTCCGCTGACCGCCCATGGATTTCTCCGGCCTCGTCGTCCAGCTCCTCAACGGTCTGGCCGGTGCATCCTCCTTGTTCCTGGTGGGCGCGGGCCTGTCGCTCATCTTCGGCGTCACCCGCATCGTCAACTTCGCGCACGGCTCGTTCTACATGCTGGGCATCTACATCGCCTATGCGCTGGTCGACAAGCTCGGCGGCGGCATGTGGTTCTGGCCGGCGCTGCTGATCGCGGCGGTGGCGGTCGGCGTGGTCGGCGCGCTGGTCGAGATGCTGCTGCTCAGGCGCGTGTACCGCGCGCCCGAGCTGTTCCAGCTGCTCGCCACCTTCGCATTGATGCTCGTCATCAAGGACGCTGCGTTGTGGTTGTGGGGGCCGGAAGACTTGCTCGGGCCGCGCGCGCCGGGGCTGACGAGCGCGGTGTCCATCCTCGGCCGGCGTTTCCCAACCTACGACCTGTTCCTGATCGTCGTCGGCCCGGTCGTGCTGGGCCTGCTGTGGTTGCTGCTCACACGCACCCGCTGGGGCACGCTGGTGCGCGCCGCCACGCAAGACCGCGAAATGGTCGGTGCGCTGGGTGTGAACCAGGCCTGGTTGTTCACGGCAGTGTTCGCGCTCGGCACGATGCTCGCCGGGCTCGGTGGTGCCTTGCAGTTGCCGCGCGAGCCAGCAAACCTGGGGCTCGACCTGCTGACGATCGGTGACGCCTTCGTTGTCGTCGTGGTCGGCGGCATGGGTTCGATCCCCGGTGCCTACGTGGCGGCCCTGCTGATCGCCGAGATCAAGGCGATCTGCATCGGCATCGGCACGGTCGATGTCGGCGGCTTCAGCTTCTCGTTCTCGAAGCTCACGCTGGTGGTCGAGTTTCTGGTGATGGCCATCGTGCTGGTCGTGCGGCCGTGGGGCCTGCTCGGCAAACCGCAGGCCGTGAGCCGCAACTCCGCGCCCGCCGAAGCGCCGCTGCGCAAGGCCGACAAGGCACTGAAGATCGCAGGCGCGGCGCTGCTGATCGCACTGCTCGCGTGGCCCGTGGCTACAGCCGGTTCGCCCTACCTCACCGTGCTCGCGATCGACCTGCTCACCGCCGCGCTATTCGCCACGAGCCTGCACTTCATCATGGGCCCGGCCGGCATGCACTCCTTCGGCCACGCCGCGTACTTCGGGCTCGGTGCCTATGGCGCCGCGCTGCTGGTGCGTTCGCTGGGCCTGCCGATGGAGCTCGCGCTCGTGCTGTCGCCGGTTGTCGCGGCTGCTGGCGCGTTGATATTCGGCTGGTTCTGCGTGCGCCTCTCGGGCGTGTACCTCGCGATGCTGACGCTCGCGTTCTCGCAGATCGTCTGGTCGGTCGTGTTCCAGTGGGACGACTTCACCGGCGGCAGCAACGGGCTCACCGGCGTGTGGCCGGCCGAGTGGCTGAGCGACAAGCAGAGCTATTACTACCTCACGCTCGCGCTCGTCGTCGCCGGCGTGCTGCTGATCCGCCGCGCCTTGTTCGCGCCTTTCGGTTACGCGATGCGCGCAGGGCGCGATTCGCCGCTGCGCGCCGACGCGATCGGCATCGACGTGAAGCGCATCCAGTGGGTCGCGTTCGTGATCGCCGCGGTGTTCGCGGGGCTGGCCGGGGCGCTGTACGCGTTCTCGAAGGGCAGCATCTCGCCCGACGCGGTCTACGTCGGCCGCTCGGTCGACGGCCTGGTGATGGTGTTGCTCGGCGGCCTGCAAACGCTGGCCGGCCCGATCGTCGGCGCGGTCACGTTCACCTGGTTGCAGGACGCGGTCGCGCGCAACACCGACTACTGGAAGGCCCTGCTGGGCGGCATCATCCTGCTGATCGTGCTGGTGTTCCCGCAGGGCATCGCCGGGTTCGTGGGTGGCCTGTTCGACCGCCGCAAGGAGGCGAAAGCATGAGCCTCTTGAAGGTCACCGACCTCGGCAAATCCTTCGGTGGCAACCGCGCCGTCGACGGCGTGAGCTTCGAAGTGGCCGCTGGTGAACTACTCGCGTTGATCGGCCCGAACGGCGCCGGCAAGACGACCACTTTCAACATGGTCAACGGCCAGTTGCGTGCCGACACCGGCTCGGTGGTGCTCGACGGGCACGAACTCATCGGCCGCAAACCGCGCGACATCTGGCACAAGGGCGTGGGCCGCACGTTCCAGATCGCCGAGACCTTCGCGTCGCTCACGGTCGTCGAGAACGTGCAGATGGCGCTGATCTCGGCCGACGCGAAGCTCTATAGGCTGTGGCAGCGTGCCACCGACTACAAGCGCGACGAAGCGCTCGCGCTGCTCGACCAGGTCGGCATGAAAGCGCAGGCCGAGCGGCCGTGCAGCGTGCTCGCCTACGGTGACGTGAAGCGTGTAGAACTCGCGATCGCGATGGCCAACGCGCCCAAGCTGCTGCTGATGGACGAGCCCACCGCCGGCATGGCGCCGAAAGAGCGCAACGAGCTGATGGCGCTGACCAAACAACTCGTCGTCGAGCGTGGCATGGCGGTGCTCTTCACCGAGCACAGCATGGACGTGGTGTTCGCGTATGCCGACCGGCTGATCGTGCTGGCGCGCGGGCGCTTGATCGCCGAAGGCAAGCCGGCCGAGATCCGCGACCACCCGAAGGTTCAGGAGGTCTACTTCGGCAGCGGCAAGACCTTCGAGAAGAAGGCGGTGCCGGCATGAACGACACCACACTGCTGGAGGCGAAAAGCCTGAACGCCTGGTACGGCGCCGCGCAGATCCTGTTCGATGTGGACCTGCAGGTGAACCGCGGCGAAGTGGTCGCGCTGATGGGCCGCAACGGCGCCGGCAAGTCCACCACGCTGAAGGCGCTGATGGGCCTGCTCGCCAAGCGCAAGGGCACGATCGGCTTTCTGGGCCAGGACGTGTCGAAGGCCGAGCCGCACGACGTGGCCCGCCTCGGCCTGGGCTACGTGCCCGAAGACCGCCGCGTGTTCGCCGACCTCACGGTGATGGAAAACCTCGAAGTCGGCAAACAGCCCGCGCGGCAGTGGCCCGACGGCAGCGCCGCGCCGCTGTGGACGCCCGAGCGATTGTTCAAGCTCTTCCCCAACCTCGGCGAAATGCCCGACCGCCCCGGCGGCCGCATGAGCGGTGGCGAGCAGCAGATGCTCACCGTCGCACGGACGCTGATGGGCAACCCCTTCGTCGTGCTGCTCGACGAGCCGAGCGAAGGCGTGGCGCCGGTCATCGTGGAGCAGATGGCGCAGATGATTCTCGAGCTGAAGGCGCAGGGTGTGAGCATCCTGCTGTCGGAACAGAACATGCATTTCGCGGAGCTGGTGTCGGACCGGGCCTACGTGCTCGAAAAAGGCCAGATCCGCTACCAGGCTTCGATGGCCGAACTGTCGGTCAATGAAGAAGTGCGGCGCGCTTACCTGAGCGTCTAGCGTTCCCGCCACGAGTTCCCAAACCAACTTATCCCCGGAGGTCTCATGCACACACCCGCACGCAGAACACTGTTGAAGGCGCTTTCGGGCGCAGGCCTGGTGGCCGCCACCGGGGGCGCGTTCAACGCCTTCGCCGCCGCGAAGATCACGCCCGACGGCAAGAGCGCCTTGATCGTCGTCGACGTGCAGAACTGCTTCGTCACCGGTGGCACGCTGCCGGTGAAAGACGGCGAGGCGGTCGTACCGGTCATCAACAAGCTCTCGGCGGCGTTCGAGAACATCGTCGTCACGCAGGACTGGCACACCAAGGGCCACGCCTCGTTCGCGAGCACGCATTCCGGCAAGAAGCCGTTCGAGACGACCAAACTCTCGTACGGCACCCAGGTGCTGTGGCCCGACCACTGCGTGCAGGGCACCGACGACGCGGCGCTGCACAAGGACCTGAAGTTGCCCACCGCACAGGTCATCGTGCGCAAGGGCTACCACCAGGACGTCGACAGTTATTCGGCCTTCACCGAAGCCGACGGCAAGACGCCGACCGGCCTGGGCGGCTACCTGAAGCAGCGTGGCATCAAGCGCGTGTTCGTGACCGGGCTGGCCACCGACTTCTGCGTCGCCTGGACGGCGATGGACGCGCGCAAGGCCGGCTTCGAGGTCTACGTGATCGAAGACGCCACCCGTGCCATCGACCTGAACGGTTCGCTCGCCGCGGCCTGGAAGGCGATGGCGGCCAAGGGCGTGAAGCGCATCCAGTCGGCCGACCTGGCCTGAGGCCCGCGGCTTGAGCCCTGCGGCACCCGGCGCGGTGGCAAACAGCATCGCGCTGGTGGTCAACGGCCGGGCCGTGTCGCTCGCGGTGCCGCGCGACGCGCCGCTGCTCACGGTGCTGCGCAACGATCTGGAACTCAACGCGCCGAAGTACGGCTGCGGTCTCGGCGAGTGCGGAGCCTGCACCGTGTTCGTCGACGGCGTGGAGGCGCGGGCCTGCGTGATCCCGGTCGGTGGTGTCGAAGGGCGCAGCATCACCACGCTCGAAGGGATGGGCGCGCCGGGTGAACTTCACCCTGTGCAACAAGCCTTCATCGAAGCGCAGGCTGCGCAATGCGGCTACTGCCTGAACGGCATGATCATGAGCACGGTCGCGCTGCTCAGGCGCCACCCGCACCCCACGGAACAGCAAGCGCGCAGTGCGCTCGCCCACAACCTGTGCCGCTGTGGCGCGCACCTCGAAATCCTTCAGGCCGTACAGCGTGCCGCCGCGCTGATGGACAAGGCATGACGATGCGTCGTGCCGACACGCCGAAGAGTCGCGCCGATTTGCGCGGCGCGAGCGGCGTGCTGCTCGTGACGCGCGCACCACCACCGCCCGCCGCGCCGGTCGCCGGCCAGCCTGCCGGCGTACCGGCCAACCCGGCCGAAGGCGACGAGATCCTGATCGCGGTGTGGGACGACGGCAGCGTCACCGCCTTGCACGGCCACGTCGATCTGGGCACCGGCTTGCGCACCGCGCTCGCGCAGATCGTGGCCGAAGAACTGGAGTTCGAGCTCGGTGCCGTGAACATGGTGCTTGGCAGCACCGCGCTCGTGCCGAACCAGGGCGCGACGATCGCCAGCGCGTCGATCCAGATCCACGCCGTGCCGCTGCGGCAGGCCGCGGCGCAGGCGCGGGCGTGGCTCGTGGCACAGGCGGGCGGGCAGCCTGTCGATCACCATGCGCTGCTCGCCGGCCGCCACGTCGAACTTGCGCTGTCGTTCGATGCGCCGCTGAAGTCGCCCGCTGACTATCGGCTGGTCGGCACCGACGCGCCGCGCGTCGACCTGAGCGCCAAGGCGACCGGCGCAGAAACCTTCGTGCACGACAAGCGCCTGCCCGGCATGCTGCACGGCCGGGTCGTGCGCCCGCCGTATGCCGGCGTCGATGCCGGCGAGTTCGTCGGCAACACGCTCGAATCGGTCGATGAGAGTTCGATCGCGCACATCCCCGGCATCCGCGCGGTTGTCGTGATCCGCGACTTCGTCGGCATCGTCGCCGAACGCGAAGAGCAGGCCGAAGCGGCGATGCGCGAGTTGAAGGTGGTCTGGAAGCCTTGGCCCGGCATGCAGCCGCTCGGCGATTTGCAATACGCGTTGCGCAACAACCCGTCCGCACGCCGCGTGTTGCTGGAGCGCGGCGACGTGGAGGGCGCCACTGCGAGTGCCGCCACGCCCATGCAGCGCAACTACGTCTGGCCCTACCAGTTGCACGCCTCCATCGGCCCGTCGTGCGCGCTGGCCGACTGGCACGAGGGCGCGATGACCGTGTGGGCCGGCACGCAGAACCCGCATGTGCTGCGCGCCGATCTGGCGCTGCTGACGGGCCTGCCCGACACCACGATCGACGTGGTCCGCATGGAAGCCGCCGGTTGTTATGGCCGCAACTGCGCCGACGACGTGGCCGCCGACGCGGCGCTGCTGTCACGCGCTGTGCGCGCCCCCGTGCGGGTGCAGCTGTCGCGCGAACAGGAGCACCTGTGGGAACCGAAGGGCGCAGCCCAGCTGATGCAGGTGAACGGCGGGCTCAACGCCGATGCGAGCGTTGCCGCTTACGACTTTCAAACCTCGTATCCGTCGAACGGCGCGCCGACGCTGGCGCTGCTGCTGACACGAACCGTCGAGCCGGCCTCGACAGCCTACGAAATGGGCGACCGCACGGCCGTGCCGCCCTACGACTACAAGAACCTGCGCGTCGTCGCCAACGACATGGCGCCGATCCTGCGCGCCTCGTGGCTGCGCGGTGTGTCGGCGCTGCCGAACGCGTTCGCGCACGAGTCGTATGTCGACGAGCTCGCCACCGCTGCCGGTGCCGACCCGGTCGCGTTCCGCCTGCAGCACCTGAACGACGAACGCGCGAGCGATCTGGTGAAGGCGACCGCCGCACGCGCCGGCTGGCTCGCCCACACCCGACCGCAACAGCAGGCTGCCGAAGGCAATCTGCTGAAGGGCCAGGGCTTCGCCTACGCCCGCTACGTGCACAGCAAGTTTCCCGGCTTCGGCGCGGCCTGGGCCGCGTGGGTGGCCGACGTGGAAGTGAACCGCGAGACCGGCGACGTGCACGTGAGCCGCGTTGTCGTCGGCCACGACGCGGGCTTGATGATCAACCCCGCCGGCGTGCAGCACCAGATCCACGGCAACGTGTTGCAGACCACCAGCCGCGCGCTGAAGGAATCGCTGCCGCTCGACGCGAAGACGAACCTGCCGGGGAGCCGCGAGTGGGGCAGCTACCCGATCCTGAGTTTTCGCGAAGTGCCGGTCGTCGAGGTGATGTTGATGCCGAGGCCCGGCGAGCCGCCGCTCGGCGCCGGCGAGTCGTCGTCGGTGCCCGGCACCGCGGCCATCGCCAACGCGATCTTCGACGCGACCGGCGTGCGCTTTCGCGAACCGCCGTTCACGCCCGAGGTGGTACGCGCGGCGTTGAACGTGTCGACGGAACGAACGGCATCGCCACCGCTGCTCGCCGGTGCGGTGCCCACGCCGCCGCACAACGCGCAGTGGCCACGCCAGCGCAGTGTGTGGGCGAAAGGCGCGGCCCTCACGGCCGGGGTCATCGGCCTCGGCGCCGCGCTGCTCGGCTGGCGCTCGGCCATCGCGCCGGTGACGGCGAGCGCGAACGTGTACACGGCGGCCACCATCGAACGCGGGCGGGTGCTCGCGGCCGCCGGCGATTGCATCGTCTGCCACACCGCGCCGGGCGGCGTGCCCAACGCCGGCGGCCGCGAGATGGCAACGCCGTTCGGCACCGTCGTCACGACCAACCTCACGCCCGACGTGGCCACCGGCATCGGCGCGTGGTCGTTCAGCGCCTTCCAGCGCGCGATGCGAGAAGGTGTGTCGCGCGACGGCAAACACCTGTACCCCGCGTTCCCCTACACGGCGTTCACGCAGGCGAGCGACGATGATCTGACGGCGCTGTACGCGTACCTGATGGCGCAGCCGGCGGTCGTCTCGAGCGTGCCCGAAACGAAGCTCGCATTCCCGTTCAGCGTGCGCCCGCTGATGGCGCTGTGGAATGCGCTCTACCTGACCCCCGGCCCGGTGCCGGCGGTGGCAACGCAGTCGGCCGAATGGAATCGCGGTGCCTACCTCGTCAACGGACTCGGTCACTGCGGCGGCTGCCACACCGAACGCAATCCGCTCGGCGCCGAGCAGGGCGGCAGCGCTTACCTCGGCGGGGCGTTGGTCGACGGCTGGCAAGCGCCGCCGCTCACGTCGCTGAGCCACGCACCGGTGCCGTGGACCGAAAGCCAGTTGTTCAGCTACCTGCGCTTCGGCCACTCGTCCGAGCACGGCGTTGCTGCCGGGCCGATGGCGTCGGTGGTGCAGCAGCTTGGCCAGTTGCCCGAGGCCGACGTGCGGGCGATGGCGGTCTACCTCGCGTCTTTCAACGCACCGAGCGAAGTGGCTTCGCCATCGGCACTCGTCGCGCAGAGCGCAGCGTTGGAAGGCGCGCTCGTCGGCCCGGCCCAACGCCTCTTCACCACCGCCTGCGGCGCCTGCCACCACGACGGCGACGGCCCGGTGCTGCTCGGCCAGAACATCGCGCTCGCACTCAACAGCAACCTGCACAGCGCGCGCCCCGACAACCTGCTGCGCGTGATTCTCGAAGGCATCCGCGAGCCGGCCACGAAGGACATCGGCTTCATGCCGGCGTTCCGCCACAACCTGAACGATGCGCAGGTCGCACAGCTCGCAGGGTGGATGCGGCAGCGCTTCGCGCCGGGGAAGCCGCCGTGGCGCGCGTTGGAGGCAGCGAGCGCGCGCGTGCGCGCAGCGACTCCCATGGGCGACGCCCACTGAGCGCGTTCTTCGTGCAATTTCGACAAGAGGCTGTCGCTTAAACTAACGAACGCACACCAGAGCCCGTGACATGAAGACCAAGACCGCAGTGGGCGTGGGCAGCAAGAGCAGCGCCGCCGCGATGGCCGACACCAAGGTAACGCTTGAGATGGTGGCCCAGGCCGCCGGGGTATCGCCCAGCACGGTATCGCGGATTCTCAACGGCACGGCCGTTGTTGCGGATGAGAAGCGCGCGGCGGTCGAAGCTTCCATCGCTCGCCTGGGCTTCGTGCCCAACCCGGTGGCGCGCGGCCTGGCCGGCGGGCGCACCTTGAGCGTGGGCGTGGTGACCCAGACCATCGACAGCCCTTTTTACGGCGGCGCGCTGCGCGGCATGGAGGACGAACTCAGCCGCGCCGGCTACAGCCCGCTGTTCGTCAGCGGCCATTGGAATGCGGCCCAGGAAACGCGGTGCATCGACATGCTGCGCTCGCGCCGCGTGGACGGCATCATCGTGCTCACCCCGCGCCTGCCCGACACCGCGCTGGCCGCCTATGCGCTGCAGGTGCCGCTGGTGGTGACCGGCCGCACCCTGAAGGCGGCCGGCCTGTACACCCTGAACTTCGACAACTTCGAAGGCGGGCGCCTGGCCACCCACCACCTGCTGACACTGGGCCACCGGCGCATCGCCTTCATCGCCGGCGACCCGCGCCACCCCGATGCCAAGGAACGCCTGCGCGGCTACCGCGCAGCGCTGCAGGCCGCCGGCCTGCCCTTCGTGCAAGACCTGGTGGTGCCCGGCCAGTACACCGAAGACAGCGGCCGCATGGCGATGGAACGCCTGCTGGACAGCCGCGAGGCGTTCAGCGCCATCTTTGCCGCCAACGACCAGATGGCCTTCGGCGCCGCGCTGGCCCTGCACCGACGCCACCTGCGCGTGCCCGAAGACGTGTCGCTGGTCGGCTTCGACGACCTGGCCGGCGCGCTCTACACCCTGCCGCCGCTGAGCACCGTGCACCACCCGGTCTATGAACTGGGCCAGATCGCGGCCACCGCGATGCTGCAACTGCTGGCCGGCGAGGCCCCCACCGCCAAGCTGCCGGCGCCGCGCTTCATTTCACGAGAAAGCAGCCGCGAACTGCGGGTGCGCTGAGGGCGTCGCCAGCGAGCGCCCGCGCCAGCACGGGCCGCGCGATAACCCCGGATTGACAGCCCGGCCCTCGCGTCGTAAATTCTGAAAGCGCTTTCAAAGACCGATGAAAGTTCGGGCAAGAGGGGGTGTCGATGACCATCGCGGCCATTGCCACCATGCCCCTCGTCATCCTTTCATGTTGTCGTCGCGCCAGTCGATGAGTGGTCTCACGGCTGGTGCCGCCCCGTAACCCGTACAGCCCGTCCATGCCCGCTTTCACGCCGCCCACCGCTCCGCCTGCCGCACACGTCTTCCCCGACGACTTCGTCTGGGGCGTGGCCACCAGCGCCTTCCAGATCGAAGGCGCCGCCAGGCTGGACGGCAAGGGCCCGTCGAACTGGGACACCTTCTGCCGTGTGCCCGGCGCCATTGCCGACGGCAGCAACGGCGACGTGGCCTGCGACCACTACCACCGCTGGCCGGCCGACCTGGACATCGTGCAGGACCTGGGTGTCGATGCCTACCGCTTCAGCGTCAGCTGGCCACGTGTACAGCCCAGCGGCAGCGGCGCGTGGAACCCCGCCGGGCTCGACTTCTACGAGCGCCTGGTCGATGGCCTGCTGGACCGTGGCGTGGCGCCCTACTTGACCCTGCACCACTGGGACCTGCCGCAGGCGCTGCAGGACCAGGGAGGCTGGACCAACCGCGACACCGTGCACCGCTACGTCGACTACGCGCGGACGGTGGCCGCCCACCTGGGCGACCGCGTGGCCAGCATCACCACGCACAACGAACCCTGGGTGATGGCCACGCTCGGCTACGAGACCGGCCTGTTCGCACCCGGCATCAAGAACCGACGCCAGGCGATGCAGGCCGCCCATCACCTGCTTCTGAGCCACGGGCTGGCGATGCAGGCGCTGCGCGCTGACAGGTGCAGCAGCGCCGCGGGCATCGTGCTGAACCTGAGCCCGGTGCAGCCGGCCAGTGCCTCGCCCGAAGACATCGCCGCGGCCCGCCTCGAAGACGGCCGCCTGCTGCGCTGGTACATGGACCCGCTGTTCCACGGCCGCTACCCGCAGGACGTTGTCGACTTCCTCGGCGCCGACGCACCGCAGATCCAAGCCGGCGACCTGGCCGCCATTGCGCAGCCCATGGACTTCATGGGCCTGAACTACTACTCGCGCGCCGTGGTCAGCGCTCAAGGCCCGTGGGATGTGAAGCAGGGCGGGCTGGAACTGACCGACATGGGCTGGGAGATCTACCCGCAAGGCCTGACCGAACTGCTGCTGCGCTTGCACCGCGACTACGCCGTGCCGCCGCTGTTCGTCACCGAAAACGGCGGCGCGTTCAAGGACACGCTGCAGGGCGGCCGCGTTCACGACGAGGTCCGCCGCGCTTACATCGCATCGCACATCGCCGCCGTGGGCGAAGCGCTGCGCCAGGGCGTGCCGATGGCCGGCTACATGGTGTGGAGCCTGATGGACAACTTCGAGTGGGCATCGGGTTACGAGAAGCGCTTCGGCATCGTCCACGTCGACTACGAAACGCAAACCCGCACGCTGAAGGACAGCGCGCTCTGGTACCGCGAATTCCTGCAACAGCAACGGGTCCGGCGCACAGCGCACGCTGCGCTGCCGCAATGAAGATGGCAAAAAAGCCGAAGCGGGTCCCCGGCTGGAAGCTGGTCTGGAACGACGAGTTCGAAGGCAACGAGATCGACCGCACGAAGTGGGACTTCGACCTCGGCAACGGCTTCTACGACTACAAGAACCACGCCTGGATACCCGGCTGGGGCAACGAGGAACTGCAGTACTACACCGACGCGCCGGCCAATGCCCGCGTGAAGGACGGCACGCTGACGATCAGCGCCCGCAAGGAATCGCTGCACGGCTGCGGCTACACCTCGGCGCGCCTGAAGACCCGCCGGCGCGACGGCACGCCGCTGTTCACCACCAAATTCGGCCGCGTCGAATTTCGCGCGAAGGTGCCGTGGGGCAAAGGCCTGTGGCCGGCGCTGTGGATGCTGCCGCAGCAGGACCAATACGGCGGCTGGGCGGCCAGCGGCGAGATCGACCTGATGGAGATCGTCGGCGAGAAGCCGCACGAGGTGCTGAACAGCATCCACTTCGGTTCGACCTACCCGAAACGCACCTTGATCACCACCGTGCACGAACTGCCGAACGGCAGCACCGTGGCCGACTGGCACGTCTACACGCTGGAGTGGGAACCGGGCGAGATCCGTTTCTACGTCGACGGCGTCCAGACCTGCACCTACGACCACTGGTGGAGTTGCAGCATCCTGAAAAACGGCCAGGGTGTCGACGCCAAGAAACCCGCCGACCTGAACCCGTGGCCGGCGCCCTTCGACCAGCCCTTCTACCTGGTGATGAACGTGGCCGTCGGCGGCAACTTTCCCGGCGTGCCCGACGACGCGACGCGATTCCCGGCCGAACTGGTGGTGGACTACGTGCGTGTCTACGAGAAAGTCGGCGGGTATGGGCCGACCAAGCCCGTCGGCAAGGGGCTGTTTCCTTGGCAGCTGAAGGCCAAGGCCCCCAAGGCCAAGCCGCCGAGAGTGCCGAAGGCAGCCAAGGCGCCCAAGCGGCCGAAGAAGACCTGAGGAGAGCCACCATGTCCCGACCCAATTCGCCTTCGAGCACGGCGCGGCACACCAACGTCACGCAGAAATCCGACCACGGCCACGGGCAGCACGAGAAGCAGCAGGTCCGTTCCGGCGCCGCACCGCTGGCCGAGCGTGTCGACCGCAGCAGTTGGTCCCACCTCGGCCCGGAGGTGTGGACCAGCGAAGCCCGCAGCGCGCTGGCCGCCGACTTCCGCGCCACGCTGCAACAGGGCGTGCACGGCCTGTGCTTCAGCCCCTACCTGGAAGGCCAGCAGCCGGGCTCGCAGGTCGGTGAAGGCCAGATCCGCGAACGCCTGGCCATCCTGCAGCCGCATGCCGGCTGGGTGCGCACCTTCTCCTGCACCGACGGCCACCAGCAGACACCGCGCATCGCGCACGAACTGGGCCTGAAAACGTTGGTCGGCGCCTGGCTGGGCACCGATGCCCAGATCAACGAACGCGAGATCGAAGGTGTCATCGAGGTGGCGCGCGCGGGCCACGCCGACATCGTTGCGGTGGGCAACGAGGTGATGCTGCGCGAAGACATGAGCGAGGACGATCTGCTCGGATTCATCGAGCGCGTGAAGCGTGCCCTGCCCGGCGTGGCCGTGGGCTACGTCGATGCCTACTTCCTGTTCGAGAAACACCCACGCATCACCGCCGCCTGCGACGTGGTGATGACCAACTGCTACCCCTTCTGGGAAGGTTGCCCGCGCGAGCAAGCGCTGGCCTACATGCAGACCATGCTGGCCCGCACGCGGGCGGCCGCACCGGGCAAGCGTGTGCTGATCAGCGAGACCGGCTGGCCCGACCAGGGCAGCGCTTTCGAAGGCTCGGTGCCGTCGCGCGAAGGCGCGATGCAGTACTTCGTCGACACCGCGCGCTGGGCCCGCGACGAGGGCATCGAGCTGTTCTATTTCTCGGCCTTCGACGAGGCCTGGAAGGTCGGCGCCGAAGGCGATGTCGGCGCTTACTGGGGTCTGTGGGACAAGCACGGCGCACTCAAGTTCGGATGATGGCAACGATGCTGAAACTACCGACCGGCAACGCCATCTGCTACAGCGGCTACCGCGAAGGGCAGAGCCCGAACGACCGCACGTATCCGTCGCAGGGCGAGATCCTCGAAGACCTGCTGATCCTGCAGAAGAACTGGCGCCTGCTGCGCCTGTACGACTGCAGCCCGCACGCCGAGCGCGTGCTGCAGGTCATCGAAGAAAACGGTCTGCCGATGCAGGTGATGCTGGGCGCCTACCTCGGCGCCGAGATGAACAACTTCGGCTGCCCCTGGGGCGGCACCTTCAGCGAAGAACAGCTGGAAGCCAGCACGCGCGAGAACGAAGCCGAAGTCGACCGGCTGATCGCGCTGGCCAATCGCTACCCCGGCATCGTGTTTTCGGTGGCCGTGGGCAACGAGGCCACCGTCGACTGGACCGACCACTTCGTGCCCGTGCACCGCATGGTCGACCACGTGCGCCGCGTCAAGGCTGCGGTGCGCCAGCCCGTCACCTTCTGCGAGAACTACGTGCCCTGGCAGCACAAGCTGCGCGAGCTGGTGACCGAGCTGGACTTCATCTCGCTGCACACCTACCCGGTGTGGGAATACAAGCACATCCACGAAGCGCTCGACTACACGAAAGACAACCTGGCCAGCGTGGCGCGCCTGTACCCGGGCAAGCCCATCGTCATCACCGAAGCCGGCTGGTGCACCAACAGCAACGGCCGCGGCATGAACGCCGAACATGCGGTGCAGGAACTGCAGGCAATCTACTACCAGGACCTGATGGACTGGACACGTTCCGAGGGCCTGCTGTGCTTCGTGTTCGAGGCGTTCGACGAGCCGTGGAAAGGCTCGCCCGACCCGCTGGAACCCGAGAAGCACTGGGGCCTGTTCACCGTGGACCGCAAGCCCAAGCTGGTGATGCAGACGCTCTACCCCGAGTTGACGGTATCGCCGGGCGTTGCGTGAGCGCCGGCCGCCGGCCCTCACGCAGGTTGTCATGCAAGAACAGAGAAAGCCATTCATGACCTCATCCGCCACGAACGCCGCGACAGCCACCCCGGCCGGCCACAAGGTCCCGTTCGGCCAGAAGGTCGCCTTCGGGCTGGGCATGCTGGCCAACCAGATGTTCCCGGCCGCGCTGGGCATCTTCATGGTGGTGCTGGTGCAGGACATGGGCTTCCCGACCTGGATGTGGGGGATCCTGTTCTTCCTGCCGCGCGCCTACGACGCGATCCTCGACCCGATCATGGGTTTCATCTCCGACAACACGCGCTCGAAGTGGGGCCGGCGCCGGCAGTACGTGTTTGCCGGCGCCGTTCTGATGGGCGTGGCGTTCGTGGCGATGTGGCAGTTGCACCGGGCCGACGGGCTGACCTACAACTTCGTCTACTTCCTGATCTGGTCGCTGGTGTTCTTCACGGGGCTGACGGTGTTCAGCATCCCCTACGTGGCCATGGGCTACGAGATGAGCGACGACTTCCACGAGCGCACCAGCATCATGGCCGTGGCGCAGTGGATCGGCCAGTGGGCCTGGGTGATCGCGCCGTGGTTCTGGGTCGTGATGTACGACCCCAAGTGGTTCGCCAACGCCGACTCGGCCGCGCGCACCTTGTCGGTCTGGGTCGGCGTGGTCTGCATGCTGCTGGCGATGGTGCCGGCCGTGTTCATCCGCAGCCGCTCGACGCTGGACGACGAGCACCTGGCGCCCCTGACGGTCGCGAACGTGGGTGCCGGCGTGAAGGAACTGCTGAGCGGCTTCAAGGAGGCCTTCGCCTGCGCGCCCTTTCGCAAGCTGTGCTTTTCCACCTTCCTGATCTTCAATGCCTTCAACACGGTGGCGGCGTTCTCGTTCTTCATCGTCGTCTACCACCTGTTCAAGGGCGACACCGCTGCCGCGGGCATCTGGCCCACGCTTTTCGGCAGCATCGGCGCGCTGGTCACCACCTTCGCGGTGATCCCCACCGTGGCCTGGATGTCCGGGAAGATGGGCAAGAAGAACGCCTTCATGCTGTCACAGGGCATCTCGCTCATCGGCTACGCCTTGCTGTGGTTCCTGATGGTGCCGGGCAAGCCGTACATGTTCATGTTCGCGCTGCCCTTCTTCTCGTTCGGCATCGGCGGACTGTTCACGCTGATGATGTCGATGACGGCCGATGTCTGCGACCTGGACGAGCTGGCCACCGGCAAGCGGCGCGAGGGCATCTTCGGCGCGATCTACTGGTGGATGGTGAAGCTGGGCTTCGCCGTCGCCGGCCTGCTCAGCGGGGCGATCATGGCGTTCGTGGCTTTCACCCCGGGCGCCGCCGTGCAGCCCGCCGGAGCGGTGGACGGGCTGCGGCTCTTCTACTCCGGCGTGCCCATCGTCGGCACGCTGCTGGCCATGTGGATCATGCGCAACTACGACCTGGACGAGAAGCGTGCGATGGAAGTCAACGCCGAACTGCAACGGCGCAAGCTGCCCGCCAGCGCCGCGCCGTCGGGCGGATCGCAGGGTTCTCGAGGTCGGCCGCCGCTGAGCGACCGGGGGCCGGACCGGTCGGCTCCATTCGTCTCGCGCTCGGCCGGGCTGACGCCGCAGCAGCTGCCGGCCGTGTTCTCGCAGGTCCTGGCGGAGGGCCTGCACGGCCTGTGCTTCAGCCCCTACGCCAAGGGCCAGCGCGCCGGCGACGTGATTGCCGAGCCGCAGATCCGGCGCCGCCTGGACCTCATCGCGCCGAGCACGCAATGGGTGCGCTCGTTCTCGTGCACCGAAGGCCACGAACTCATTCCGAAGCTGGCCCGCGAGAAAGGGCTGAAGACGATGGTGGGCGCATGGATCGGCAACGACCGTGCACGCAACGATCGTGAGATCGAAGCGCTGGTGAAGTTGGCACAAGCCGGCCTGGTCGACATCGCGACGGTGGGCAACGAAGTGCTGCTGCGTGGCGAACTGCCCGAGGCGGAACTGCTCGCCTGCATCCGGCGCGTCAGGGCCGCGCTGCCCGCCACGGTGCCGGTGGGCTGCGTCGACACCTACAACGAATTCCTTGACAGGCCGGCGCTGGCGCAAGCCTGCGACCTGCTCTTGCCGAACTGCTACCCGTTCTGGGAGGGCAGCGACGTGGCCGATGCGCCGCGCTACCTGCGGCACATGCATGCGCTGGTGCAACAGGTCGCCGGGGGCAAGCCGGTCATCGTGGCCGAGACGGGCTGGCCGGGCCAGGGCCAGGCGGTGTCCGCCGCCATGCCATCGCCCGAGAACGCGATGCGCTACTTCATCGACACGCAGGAGTGGGCGCGCCGTGAAGGTGTCGGCCTGTTCTACTTCTCGTCGTTCGACGAGCCGTGGAAGCTCGGGCAGGAAGGGGAAGTGGGCGCGCAGTGGGGCCTGTGGGACAAGGACGAGCGCCCCAAGTACGGGACCGATCGGCAGTGAGCGCCCGTGCCGCACGCCGCGCCGTGCTGGCGCTTGTTCTGCCACTTGCAGCCTGTGGCGGTGGCGGCGGCGGAGGAGGCGCGACGGGCGCGGCGCCAGCACCAGCCCCTGCACCGGCGCCAGCCCCTGCGCCCGCACCGGCACCCTCGCCGAACCCGGCCCACGTGCCAGCGAACTACCGCCTCGCCTGGGCCGACGAATTCGATGTCGACGGCCTGCCCGACGCCGCGCGCTGGGGCTACGACACCGAACGCAACCGCCTGGGTTGGTACAACAACGAACTGCAGTACTACAGCGCCGCGCGGCTTGAGAACTCGCAGGTCAGCGGCGGCACGCTGCGCATCACGGCCCGCCGCGAAAGCCTGGTCAGCGCTGCCGACTGGGGCGGTCAGCGCTACACCTCGGCGCGGCTGATCACGCGCGGCAAGGCGGCCTGGACCTACGGCTACTTCGAGGTGCGCGCCCGGCTGCCCTGCGGCCGCGGCACCTGGCCGGCGATCTGGACGCTGGGCACCGGCGGCCTGTGGCCCGACGACGGCGAGCTCGACATCATGGAACAGGTCGGCAGCAACCCGAGCCGCGTCTTCGGCACCGTGCACACGCTGGCCAGCGGCGGCCCCGGCACCGGTGGCGCCGTGCAGGTGCCGGACGCCTGCAGTGCCTTCCACGCCTACCAGCTGCACTGGACGGCCGACGAGATCAGCATGGCGCTGGACGGTGTCGTCTACTACCGCTACGCCAACCCGCGCACGGGCAAGACGCAGTGGCCTTTCGACGCACCGCAAACCCTGTTGCTGAACCTGGCCATCGGCGGCGTGCTGGGTGGCGCGGTGGACGACAGCATCTTCCCGGCGACGCTGGAAATCGACCACGTCCGCATCTGGCAGGCGCCGTGACGATCGGCCACTGAATGACGCGGCGGCGGCCCCACGTTGGTCGGCGATTCAGCCGGCCTCGGTCTGGACCGTCAGCAGCGCGTGCGGCGGCAGGTGCAGCGGGGCCCAGCGGCCAGCCGACTGCAGCGTGAAGTCCAGCGACACATCGCCGCGGTTCAGCACCACCACGGCCAGGCTGCCGTCGGGGTTGAGCGCCGCGGTGCATTCCAGCGCCTCGCGCGTGGCGGCACACAGCACACGTTGCGCACCGGGTTGCATGAAGCGCGTGAAGTGGCCCAGCGCGGCGAACGAACTCTGGTAGTGCAGGGCCGCCCGGCCTGCGTCGGCCAGCACCGGCGCGCTGCAGAAATTGCCCACGTGGTTGGGCCCGCCATGTTCGTCGAGCAGCAGGTTCCAGTCGATCCAGCCCACGGTCCAGTGGTTCAGGTCCTGGATGATCGAGCGCGCGTAGCGCTCGGCCAGCGACCACTCGCCGTGGTGCGGGCCGCCTTCCTGGCAGCCTTCGGTGAACAGCAGCGCCTTGTCGGGCCAGGCATCGTGGAGCCGCTGCACATGGTCGAAGTGGTCTTCGACGTACCAGTGGAAGCCGGCGCCCCAGGCGTACTTCGCGGCCTCGGGGTCGGCGTAGACGGTGGCCGCGCGCCGCAGCAACTCGTCGCGATTGTGGTCGTGCACGACGATCTTCACGTGGCCGAGCCCTGCGGCATGCAGCGCGGGGCCGAGGTGGTCGCGCACGAAGTCGCGCTCTTCCTCGGCGCTGTAGATGCACGAGTCCCAGGCTTGCGTGGCCTGCGGCTCGTTCTGCACCGACACGCCCCAGATCGGCACGCCTTCGGCCGCGTAGGACTGAATGAACTTCACGTAGCACTGCGCCCAGGCGCCGCGGCACTCGGGCCTGAGCTGGCCGCCGTTGTTCATCGCACCCGTCGTCTTCATCCAGGCCGGCGGGCTCCACGGCGAGGCCAGCAGCAGCAGTGGCCGACCGGCCGCACGCCGTGCCGCGTGAATGAACGGCAGGATGTGGCGGCGGTCGCGCTCGATGCTGAAGCTGGCGAGGGCGAAATCACCCGGCTGTTCGGCGTGCGCGTAGTTTCCCGAGCCGAAGTCGCTGCTGCCCATCGGCACCCGGCACAGCGTGTAGCCGTGACCCTGCGTGGGGCTGAAGCAGGCCTGCAGGAATTCGTCGGCGGGTGCGGGCGCCAGTTGTTGCCAGGTCAAGGCGGCGGCTTCGGTGAAGGCTCCGCCGAAGCCCAGCAGCGTCTGGAAGCGCTTCGCCGGATCGAAGAAGACCGAGGGCCCGTGCGCGGCGGTGCCCTCGTGCCAGGCCAGCGCCGGCTGCGGCGCCAGCCGAGCGCCGCTGTCGCGGCTGCTCAGCCAGCAGCGCAGGGCGTGCCGTGCGGTCACTTCGCCCAGTAGATCGCGTCGATGTAGACCTTGGGCAGGCCGGTCGTGTTGAGCGCCTTGCCCGTGATGGCATAACGGTCGGCGATGACGAAGGGCAGCAGCACCGCGCGCAGGTCGAGCTTGGGGTTCACCGCCAGGAATGCCGACACCGGGATCGTGACCTGGCACCAGGCGCCCGTGCTGCAGAAGTTGTAGTCGCCGGGTGACAGCTGCAGGTAGGCCTCGGCGCCCTTGCGGTCTTCGGTGTCGGTGCTGATGCCGATCTCGATCTTGCCGGGGTAGCCGTTGGTGTTGATCCAGGCCGTGATGCTGCCGGCCGAGAAGGCCGACAGGTTGTTGGCCGGGCCGTAGCGCAGGATGCCCCAGCCGTAGTCGGCCGGCGTCGGGTTGATCTCCAGGCTTTGCGGCCCGTCGCCCGGGGCGTAGGTCGCGGTGCTGAGCGGCCGGTCGGCGGTGACGCCGCCGTTCTGCTTGCCGAAGGCGGCCCAGTCGCCGCCGCTCTGCACCACCTCGCCCGGTGTGCCCGCGTCGGCGAAGAGGGTGAAGCGGCTCGCACCGACTGCTGTGCCGACCGGCATGGTCTGGAAGTACAGCGCACTGGCCACGTCGCAAGGCGACGATCTGTCGTAGACCCAGGTCGCGCTGCCGGCCGCGCTGTTGTCGGCATTCAGTGCCTGGATGGCGCAACGCGCCTTGCGGTCGACCGTGAACATGCCCCAGAAGTTGTCGTCCAGCTTCCAGGGTTCGTCGAACGCCTCGAAGACGAAGATGGCACGCGGCCCGGCGCCGGTGCGGTCGGCGGCTTCCCACGCGCGCAGCCGGTCGATGAACATCTTCTGGTTGGCGGGGCTGGCGCGGAAGGGCAGGTTGCCACCGGCATTGCCGGTGTTCACCGCGTGCCAGCCGGTCTCGCCCACCACGATGGGCAGGTGCGGCAGGCCGGCAAAGTCGAGGTAGCTGCGCACCGCGTTGTACTGCACCTTGGTGGTGGCGATCGCGGCGTCCATCATCGCCGCGGCACGGGCCGCGGGCGCCGCACCCAGCTGCTGCCAGTCCCAGGTACCGGGGGCGTAGAGGGTGTCTTGTTCGACGTAGGTGTGCAAGGCCACGAAGTCGACGGTGTCGGTGATGGTCTGCGGCGCGGTCTTCCAGAAGCCGTAGTTGTCGTCGGTGGTCACCGGCTGGTTGATGGCGTTGCGCACCTTGGTGATGTAGCTCGCCAGCGTGGCCGGGGTGTCGATCTTGTTGAAGTCGAAGATCAGCATCTCGTTGCCGACGCTGACGGCCAGCACGATGGCACTGAACTGGTTGGCCAGCGCAATGGCCCGGGCCACTTCGGCATCGTTGCTGCTGCTCTTGCTGTTGCCGTAGCCCTGCAGGTAGGCGCCGAGGTAGACCTTGATGTCCAGGCTGTTGTCACGGATGACTTCCAGCGTCTGCTTGGCCACCAAGTCGGAACTGTCGAACAGGCGGATCAGCTTGAAACCACCCGCCAGGAGCAGGTCCATGTCCTGCTTGATCATCGCCTTGGTGATGACTTCGGTGTCGCGATTGAAACTGCGGAAGGGCGAGTAGTTGATGGCCTTGCGCGTGGTGAATTCCGCACTCAGGGGGCGCACCTTCTGCACCTCGACGCCGGTGATGGGCGTGGAGCCGCCCCCGCCGCACGCGACCAGCACCGCCGCCAGTGCGGCAGCCACGGCGGCGAGCGCCCGGCGCCCGGTGCGTGCGCACAGGGTCGTGACAAAAGATTGCTTCATGGCCTGGCCCTCGATCTCGTGCATTTCAGAAAACATAGACCGCACCCACAGTGAGCCAGTAGCCGCGCGTGGCGACGCGCGAATCGACGTTGGTGAACGCGGCGTTGCCGGGCATGGACATCGGCGACAGGCCCCGCTTGGCGTACTGCACCGCGCCGAGTGAGGAGTAAGCCTCGAAGCCGTTGCGGAAGTTGTAGTTCAGGCCGACCGTGTTGATGGTGGCGGAGTTGGACTGGCCACGATCCGACGGGTTCGAAGTGGCGGCCGCGCCCAGGTGCACCATGCCGGTCGACGCCGTCCACGGGCCGACCCGGTAGCGCAGGCCGAGCATCAGGTCGAGCGACGTGGCCGGGTAGCCCTTGAAGACACCGCCGCCGAGGTCGTGCGTCCAGTCGACGTTGAACATGTTGTTCCAGCGCGCATCGTCGACCAGGCCGGTGCCCGTGTTGGTGTTGGGCGGTGTGGTGACCACGGCGTAGGCGCCGCTCCAGCGATTGGCCCGCAGGCCGCCCGAGACTTCCACGTTCGAGTCGACCTGGTAGCGCGCCATCACCATCGCGATGCCCTGGCTGGAGCTGCCCAGCTTGCTGTCGTCGGCCGGGAAGGGCGTGAGGCCGGTGAACACGCCGTGGCCGAAGGCCGACGGCGTGCCGTTCTTCGCCGACTGGTACATGGCATCGATCACCAGGTCGCCCTTGTGGTACTGGACGTAGAGCTCGAAGAAGCGCGGCTTGTTCTTGCGCCAACCGGGCTTGCCGATGTCGTAAGTGGCCTCCAGCACCAGGTCGCCGTTGAACACGTCGAGCGCCCGCGTGCCCAGCCGCGCGGCGCGTGTCAGGATGCCGTAGCCGGCGCCGCTGGAACCCCAGACATCGGCCACGCCGACGGCGGTGCCGTAGGGATAGTCGGCCACGCTCCAACCCCGCGTGGTCATGGCGCCGATGCGCAGGCTGCCGTAGTCGTCGTTGCTGATGTAGACGTTGCGCTCGTAGTAGAAGCCCTTGAAGTCTTCCTTGCCATCGCGGAAGCGCTGGCTGAGCAGCGCGCCGGCCTTGAACCCGCCGCCGATGTCGGTCTTCACGCCCAGATAGGGCTGGAACAGCGTGACATCGGTGACGTGCGTGCCGTAGGACTTGTCTTGCCGCAGCGCATCGGCCCAATAGCGCTGCTTGTCCTCGCCGGCGGCCACCTGGCAGTTGTCGCAGTAGGGCGAGACCGGCGTCGCCTCTGCCTTCGCGAAGCCGGTCAGGCTGACGGGGCCGAAGTCGATGCTGTGCGCTGAACCGGCAAGCAACAGCCCGGCGACAGCAGCAAGCAGGTGCGGCGTGCGGGACAGGAAGAGTGGTTTCATGTTGAGGTCGCCGGTGAAGGCGCGCGGAATCGAAATAGGGGCATTCATGACCGGTGGTATGAAAGCGCTTTCAGAAGATTAGTCCAAGGGCGGTCGCGGCGTCAACGGCTGCGCGCCCCGTGTTTTCCCGCGGGCCTCACGCGTGGGCTCACGCGCGTTCGGGTAAGCCCCGGGAACGTATTCTGAAAGCGCTTTCAATAATGCGGATCGGCTGGGTCCATTCGACCCGTGTGGAGGTCTTCGATGAACCGGATCAGACAAGTGTTGTTGGGGGCCGCAGTGACCGCGGGCGCCCTCGGTGTCGGCTGGGCGCAGCCCGTGTCCACGATGAAGGTGGGCGCTGCCACCGTGATGCTGCAGCCCAAGGGCGCCGACAAGGCGCCCCCCGCCGCGCCGCTGCGCACCGAAGCGCTGCTGAAGCAGGCCGCACCCAGCAGCCAGTGGTATTCGACGGTGGCCTTCAACACCACGCCCGGCCCCGTCTTTGCACAGCCGCTGAGCTTCAAGACCACGCCGGGGGGCTTCGAGATGGCCCTGCCGCGCAAGCAGGACGCCGCCGATCTGATTCCGTTCACCGTCAGTCCGGACCACGTGGTGGCCTATCCGCACACCGACGCGCTGGTGTTCTCGCCGCTGGCGTTCCAGCCCGAACCGGCGAAGCTGGCACGCGTGTCCGATTGGGCGGTAGACATCGTCATGGCGCGCGGTGCGGACCAGTTCCTGGCCACCATCGGCCATGGCAGCCCCTACGCCTATTTCCAGATCAGCCGGGGCGACGTGCGCGTGCGCCTGCCGGCGCCGGGCGAACGCCTGGCCGCCATCACCGACCCGCGACAACTCGGCCTGCGGGTGAAAGGTGCCAGCTATGTGCTCTTCGGCCCGACCGGCGTGCGCTGGGAGCAGGTGTCGCCGACCGAATGGACCGGCCGGCTGCCCGAAGGCAAGGGCTACTTTTCGGCCGCAGCCCTGCCCGACGATCAGCCTGAATCCTTGCAACTGCTGGCGCGCCATGCCTACGCCTTCCTGACCGACACGGCCGTGACCTGGAAGTACGACGCCGCGGCCAGCAAGATGGAGACGACCTTCACTGCACGCACGCGCGTGATGGAAGGCGCTGACAGCGGACCCCTGCTGGGCCTGTATCCGCACCACTGGTTCGAGAACAAGTCCGTGGCCGGCCGGCTGGGCCCGGCCTACGACACCGTGCGCGGCAAGCTGCGCCTGCTGGCCGCCGCAGAGTTCAAGACCGAGCAGCCGTGGCAGGGCTTCCTGCCGCACTGGCCGGGCCTGTCCGATGGGCCGCGCCTGGCGGCCTTCAACGATGAATTCAAGCGCGACTTCCGGCGCCGCCGCGACCTGCTGCCCAGCCGCGAGAACCCCGACAACTGGCGCGTCAGTCCCTACTGGGCGGGCCTGGGCTTGACCCGCGTGACGCAGCTGGCCGCAGTGGCCGAGCAGCAAGGCAACACCAGCGAACGCGACCAGTTGTTGACGCTGGCCAAGGAGCGCATGGAGTTCTGGTTCGGCGGCAAGGGCAAGGCCAGCTACTTCATGCTCGACCAGAAGCTGGGAACGGTGGTGGCCTACCCCGACGAGTTCTTCTCGGTCGAGCAGATGAACGACCACCACTTCCACTACGGCTACTGGATACGCGCCGCCGCCGAGATCGCGATGCGCGACCCGGCCTGGGCCGCGAAGGACCAGTACGGCGCGATGGTCGAACTGCTGATCAAGGACATCGCACACACCCAGCGCGGCAGCGCCGACTTCCCGTACATCCGCAACTACGACGCCTACGAGGGCCACTCGTGGGCGGTGGGCATCGGCGGTGTCGACAAGTACGGCAACTTCGGCAACAACCAGGAATCGTCGAGCGAAGCCGTCAACGCCTGGGCCGCCTTGATCCTGTGGGGTGAAGTCACCGGCAACCGCGAACTGCGCGACCTCGGCATCTACCTCTACACCAGCGAGACCCATGCGATCGACCACTACTGGTTCGATCGCCACCACCTGGTCTTTCCGCCGGCGTACAAGGCCGTCGAGACCAGCATGGTCTTCGGCGGGATGTACGTGCACAACACCTGGTGGACCGACGAGCCGCGCCAGATCCACGGCATCAACCTGCTGCCGGTGGCCGGCTTTTCCACGTACCTGGCCCGCGATCCGGCCTTCCTCCAGCGCAACCTGGCTGCGATGGACGTCGAGAGCGCGGCCTACAAGAAGCGCGGCAAGTTCCCGCCCAACCCGCCACCGGAAGACATCTGGCAAGACGTCTTCGCCAAGGTGCTCGCACTGGCCGACCCGGCCGCTGCGCTGGCGCAGTTCAACCCGCGCGGCAGCGTGCAGGACGGCAACACCGCCACCCACACCTTGCACTGGATGCTGAGCCTGCAGGCCATGGGCACGCCCGATCTGAGCGTCACCGCCGACACCGTGCTCTACCAGGTGTTCAAGCGCGCCGATGGCAGCCGCACCCACCTGGCCTACAACGCCGGCAAGGTCCCGATCACGGTGCGCTTCAGCGATGGCAAGCAGCTGGTGGTGGCGCCTGGCGCGCTGGGCCGCCTGCCGTAGGCAACTAAGGGAAAGCACAGGGTGGGTGGCGCTTGCCACGCACCCGTCGACGCTTTAAGCTGAATGCTGAAAGCGCTTTCATAGATTTCATTTCAGTCTCATGAACCGCATCACCGACCGCGGCGCCGTCGCACCCCGGTCCAGTCAGGAAGACACCATGAACCGACTCTCGAAGCTCCTCACGCTCACCGCCACCGCGGTGGCGACATCGTTGTTGCTGGCCGCTTGCGGGGGCGGCGACGCGACGCCGCCGCCAGGGCCTTCGAACATCAATGGCGGCACCACCGCGCCACCGCCGGACACCACGGTGCCCAGCGTGACGATCTTCGACGACACACCCGCCGCATCGGCCACCGGCCCGGTCACGTTCACCTTCATCTTCAACAAGGACGTCGGCGCCAGCTTCGCGGCGAGCGACGTGGTGGTCACGGGCGGCACCGCCGGTGCGTTCAGCAAGGTCAGCGGCACGCAGGCCACGCTGGTCGTCACGCCGATTGCGAACACCGCCGGCACCATCAATGTCAGCGTGGCCGCAGGCACGTTCAGCGACCTGGCCGGCAACAGCAACACCGCCGCCGCCAGCGCGGAGCAGGCCTACAACTCGGTGGTTCTGACGCAGATGTCGCTGCCCGTCAGCTTCGATGCGGCCGGCGTCGGCTACGGCCTCGTCGGCTTCGGTGGTGCTGAAGACTCAACCGTCGCGGCCGACCCGACGGACGCCACCAACCACGTGGCGCGGGTGGTGCGCGCCGCGGGCTCGGAAAGCTACGCGGGCACGACCATCACCGCGACCAGCGCGGCCGGTGTGCAAACCGGCTTCACGCCCAAGATCCCGTTCAACGTGACCGACACGCGCATGACGGTGCGGGTCTGGTCGCCCGATGCGGGCATCCCGGTGCGCCTGAAGGTCGAGGACTCTGCCGACCCCAACAAGTCGGTCGAAACCGAGGCCACCGTCACCACGGCCGCCGGCTGGCAGACCCTGACCTTCAACTTCGCCAACCAGGCCACCGGCACCTCGGCCTTGAACGTGGCCTACAACTACAACAAGGCCACGATCTTCTTCGACTTCGGCCGCGCCAAGGCGGCGGCGGTGCAGAAGACCTACTACTTCGACGACCTGAGCTTCCTGGCCGGCGCGGCCGGTGGTGGTGGTGGCAGCTGCGGCACGACGACGCCGACCTGTGCGCCGACCACGGCCATCCCGGCCGGCTCGACCGTGATCTACAGCGACGCCTCGTCGATCACCGGGCTGGACACGAAACCCGACTGGGGCCAGAGCCCGGCCGTCGTCTTCAGCGAGCCCACCATCGCGGGCAACAAGTCCCTGAAGTACACCTTCGGCGGCACGGCGCTGTACGAAGGCATCGACTGGTCGGGCAACCCGCAGAACGTCTCCACCAAGACCACGCTGCACCTGGACTTCTTCTCGGCCGACATCAACAGCGTGAAGGTCTCGATCATCAGCGCGGGCAAGGAGAATGCGGTCACCCGTGCCATCACGGCCGGCAGCTGGAACGCGATCGACATCGACCTGGCGCTGTACACGGTGCCGGAAAAGACCGCGATCATCCAGATCAAGCTCGAACCGGCCACGGCGGGCACGCTCTACGTCGACAACATCTACTTCCACGGCGCGGCCGCCGGCGTGAGCTGCGGCACCACGGCACCGACCTGCGCACCGTCCACCGTCATCCCGTCGGGTTCCACTGTGATCTACAGCGACGCGGCCAGCGTGACGGGCATCGACAAGAAGCCCGACTGGGGCCAGAGCCCGGCCGTGGTGTTCAGTGAGCCGACGATCGCCGGCAACGCCTCGTTGAAATACACCTTCGGCGGCACGGCGCTGTACGAAGGCATCGATTGGGCAGGCAACCCGCAAAACGTGTCCACCAAAGGCACGCTGCACCTCGACGTCTGGTCGGCCGACGTCAGCAGCCTGAAGATCTCGCTGATCGGCGGCGGCGCCGAAAACGGCATCACCAAGCCGCTGACGGCAGGCAGCTGGAATTCGATCGACATCGACATGGCGCAGTACTCGTCGCCGGACAAGACGCGGATCATCCAGATGAAGCTGGAGCCCGGCACGGTGGGCACCATCTACGTCGACAACATCCACTTCTACGGCACGGCCTCAGGCGGCGGCGGTGGCGGAAGCGGCACCTTCAGCGGCGGCATCTTCTCCAGCGACTACTCGGGCAACCTGGGTGCCGGCACCGCCGTGTCGGACAAGGGCGGCTCGGTGGGCTTCTTCGTTGACCCACGCCTCTATGCGGTCAGGATCTTCGAGGACGGATCGGTCTGCGGCAGCGCGTGCAACCCGGGCGGCGTCTTCAACTTCTACTACGGCATCGGCAAGCCCGCGACGCCCACCTACGCCGACGCCTATTTCGGCGCCTACGTCAATGCGCCGGGGAACACCAGCGCCGACGCATCGGCCTTTGCCAAGGTGAAGCTGAAGTTCTGGGGCGATGCCGAGTCGTGGGAGAAGACCAACTTCACCGCGCAGGTTGACGTGATTCTGCAAGGCCCGGCCAACGCCGCCTGCACGAACCCGTCGGGCCGGCCGGAAATGAGCAAGACCGTCACGGCCCAGAAGATCGGAGCGGGCTCGGACTACACCATCCTGAAGACCGACTTCGCTCTGACGCAGAGCTGCGGCGGCACCTACACGGCCAACAGTGTGTGGTCAGCCGTCGGCTCGGTGGTGGTGCGCCTGGCGGGCAGCAGCAACCTGAACTACGTCAACCTGACGCCCAGCACGCCGCCGTCGTACCCCACGTTCATCAACGTGGGTCCGATCTCGTTCACCAACTAGGCACTGGCGGCGTGGGCGCACGAGGCGCCGTGACCGGCCGACGCGATTGCGCGGCCGCGCTTGCGCGCACCACACAACGCTGCAGATGTTCCCTGGGCGAGCGTTGCATCGCCACCAGCAGCGCGTGGGTCGCGCCGGCCCCTGCCAGCGGCTCCGCATAACGTTCCCGCACGTCCTGCTGCATCCGCAGCAGCAGATGCGCCGTCACTTCAGCATCCGCCAGCGCGCGGTGCGCCCGGCCCGCGCTCGGCAGCGCATGCAGCTTCGCGAGTGTGCCCAGCCGATGGTTGTCGGCGTGCGGGTACAAGCGGCGCGACAGCAGCACCGTGCACGCGAACACATGCGCCGAGTCGGGCTCGCACTCGGCCCGCTCCTGCTCGGCCTGCCAGAAGCCGCGGTCGAAGGCCGCGTTGTGTGCGACCAGCGGGCAGCCTTTCGTGAAGCGCGCCACCTCGTGCATCACCGCGCGCGCCGGGGGCGCGCTCTGCAGCATGCGGTTGGTGATGCCGGTGAGCTGCTCGATGAAGGGCGGCACCCACGCGCCGCTGTTCATCAGGCTTTGAAAACGCCCGACGATCTGCCCGCCTTGAACGAGCACCGCAGCGATCTCGGTCGCACGCGCGCCCTGGCCGGGCGAGATGCCGGTGGTTTCGAAGTCGATGACGGCGATGGTTTCCATGCGGTGCGCGCATTCTGGCCGACGCGGCAGAATGGGTCGGACAGGAGCTTCCCCATGAACAACACGTCGCCAACCGCCCCGCCCTCGACCCAAGCCCAGAAGGCCGAGCGTTTCGCCGCGCTGCACCGCGGCCCGGCGTTGTTCGTGATGCCGAATCCGTGGGACGCCGGCTCGGCGCTGATCCTCGCCAAACTCGGCTTCGAGGCGCTCGCCACCTCGAGCGCCGCGTGCGCGATGGCGCTTGGCCGGCGCGACGGCCAGATCACACGCGGCGAAGCGCTGGCGCACGGCCGCGCCATCGCCGCAGCGACCGATCTGCCGGTGGCGGCCGATCTGGAAAACGGCTTCGGCCACGCGCCAGCCGAAGCGGCGCTGACGATCCGCCTCGCCGGTGAGGTGGGCCTCGTCGGCGGTTCGATCGAAGATGCGAGCGGCGATGCGGCCAAGCCGATCTACGACTTCGATCACGCGGTCGAGCGCGTGGCGGCCGCGGCCTGGGCGGCACGCGCCCACGCCTTCCCGTTCACGCTGACGGCGCGCTCGGAAAACTACCTGCGTGGCCACCCCGATCTCGACGACACGATCCGCCGCCTGCAGGCCTTCGAGAAGGCCGGTGCCGACGTGCTGTTCGCGCCCGGCCTGCCCGACCTGGCAGCGGTGCGCACGGTGTGTGCGTCGCTGCAGAAGCCGGTCAGCTTCATGGCCAGCATCAAGGGCAAGTCGTTCAGCGTGGCCGAGTTGCAGGCGGCCGGCGTTCGCCGCGTGAGCCTGGCCACGTCGTTGTACCGCGCGGCGATGGCAGGGCTGAGCGAGGCCGCGACCGAAGTGAAACGCTCCGGCACCTTCACCTATCTCGATCGGCTCTGAAATGGAGAGCGTACGGATCGGGCACTCCCTGTGGGCTGTGCTGCTGATGCTGGCCTGTGCCGCGCCAGCATCATCGGCCGACGCGCCACCCGTCTATGAACAAAAGGCCCCGACTGCCGATGGCATCGGCAAGCGCTACATGGGCCGCGAGATCGCGCAGGTGATGGGCTGGCAGGGCGCGGCTTGGCTCGAGCGTGAAGAACGCGAACGCGAGGAGCGCACCGACCTGCTGCTGCCCGAACTCGCGCTGAAGCCCGGCATGGTGGTGGCCGACATCGGCGCGGGCACCGGCTACATCGCGCGCCGCATGGCCGCGCTGGTCGGGCCGGCGGGCGTGGTCTACGCGGTCGACGTGCAGCCCGAGATGATCCGCATGCTGCAGTCGTTGACGGTGAAGGCCGGGCTGCCACAAATCAAGCCGGTGCTGGGCGCGGCAGACGACGTGCGTTTGCCGGCTTCGAGCGTCGACCTCGCGATCATGGTCGATGTGTACCACGAGCTCGAGTTCCCGCGCGAGGTGCTGACGAGCATCGTGCGTGCGCTCAAGCCGGGTGGCCGCGTGGTCTTCGTCGAGTACCGTGCCGAAGACCCGCGCGTGCCGATCAAGCCGCTGCACAAGATGAGCGAAGCGCAGGTGCGGCGCGAGGCCGGTGTGCTGGCCTTGAACTGGGAGCGCACCGCCAGCGGTTTGCCGTGGCAGCACGCGATCGTCTTTCGCAAACCCTAGTCCTGCGTGTCGGTGTCCATCTCGTCGGCCTCGTCATCCACTGCGCTGCCCCGCAGCATCGGCCTCACGGCCGCGCGTACCGTGTCGCGCCCGCTCGCCTTGGCCTCGTAACACGCGGCGTCGGCATCGGCCAGCCACGACGCGGCGTCGCGCGTTTCGGCGGCGAGCGAGGCCACGCCCACGCTGGCGCCGACACGCAGCACCCGTTCCTGCCACGGCAGGGCGAGACCCGCGACGGCGGCGCGCACGTTGTCGGCGATGCGCATCGCCACCTCGGGCGCGCAGCGTTCGAGCAGCAGCGCGAACTCGTCGCCGCCGATGCGCACCACCAGGTCGCTGGCCCGCACCTGCGAGACGATCGCCGCGGCCACGGCCTTGAGCACCGCGTCGCCGGCGGCGTGGCCGGCACTGTCGTTGATCGGCTTGAAGTGGTCGAGGTCGATCATCACGATCGCCGCCGGCACCGAGCGGGGCATCGCCTCGAACACGGCCTGCAGCCGGTGGTCGAGCGCCTTGCGGTTGGCCAGGCCGGTGAGCACGTCGTGCGTGGCTGACCATTCGAGCCGCGCGCGCTCGGCGACCTGTTCGCCGATGTCGTTGATGGTCCAGATGGTGCCGGCGCCGCGTTCGATCTTGTCGACCGGCGAGCCGCGCAGGCAGGCCCAGAAGCGCGTGCCGTCGGCGCGCTGCATTTCCCACTCGCCGACGTAGGGCTCGCCGGCGGCGAAGGCCTTGCTCACCTGCGGGCCGACCGCTTCGAAGTCGGCATTCGACGCGTAGATGATGCGCGTCGGCTGGCCCACGATCTCGTGCTCTTCGCGCCCGAACAGGCGGCAGAACTCGGCGCTGACCAGTTCGAAGCGCTGCGCCCGCGTGAAACAGATGCCCACCGGCGCCGCGCCCATCACCGAGCCGAGCTTCTGCAGCAGCCCGGTGTTGAACGACTCCAGTTGCGCCCGCTCGGCGCTCACGTGGCGCAGCACCCGGGCCAGCCGACCGAGCTCGCCACCCACCTCGGGCCAGCCGGCGTGTGCGTCCTGCGAGCCGTCGAACAGGTGCTGGGCGCGGTGCTCCAGCTGCGTGAGCGGCCGCAGCAGCCACCAGAGCAGCAACAGCGTCGTCAAAGACACGATCACGACCAACACGGCAGCCCAGAGCAGCGCCTGGCGCCTTGCCGCGCGCAGCGGCGCGAGCAGCTCGGCTTGTGGCACGGCCCGCCAGACCACCCAGTCGGTGCCGGCCACGCCCGCGGCGCTGACCAGCTCGTCGGCTTGTGCCAGGTTGATGCCGGCTGGCTCGGCCGCGCTTCCGGCTTCGACCCAGTGGGCGAAGGCCTGCGACAAGCGCTCTTCCTGGGCCAGCGATTGCAGCAAGCGCTCGCGCGCAGGGTGCGCGAGGATGCGGCCCCGGGAGTCGGTCACGATAGTCACCGCGCCGTCTTCGGCATCGACGCCGTCGGTCAGGTCGGCGAGCAGGTCGCGACTGGCCAGCCGCAGAACCCCGCCGAACACACCGTAGACCCGGGCCTCGGCGAGCAGTGGCGCGGTGATCACGATCACCGGCTCGCTCAGCACCCGGCCGGGCACCGGTTCCGAGACGAGGACGCGCCGCTCTTCGACGGTGCGTTTGAAGTACGCGCGGTCGCTCAGGTTCACCTCGGGGTGGCGGATGCCGGACGAGTCTGCGTACACCCGCATCCTGCCGTCGGCGGCGGTGGCGAAGACGTTGGCGAACAGGCCGCGCAAGACCGGCTGGGATTCCATGAACGCGGCGAGGCGGGCGTCGTCGGCCAGCGTCGGGGCGTCGAGCCGCGCGGCGGTGGCCTGCAAGGCGACCTGCAGGTCGACGACGCGACGCGACAGCACGCTGGCCGTGCGTACCGCTTCGCTCATCTCGCGGTAGCGCTGCGCCGAGAGCGTGTCGCGCTCGGCCTGGCGCAGCAGCCCGGCGGTCGTCAGGCCCACGCCCAGCACCAGCCCGGCGATGGCACCGAGCGTGATGCGCAGCTTCAAGGAGCCGAACGCGGCGAACAGCCACGCGGCCCAGCTTGATGAAGGAGACGTTCCGAAGAGGTTCACGGGTGGCTGGCTCTTGCGAGCATTGGCTTCCAGTCGGAGCCTGGCCCGCGTTCACGGCTGCGACGCAGGTGGGCCCATGCCTCGTATTTCGGACGAAACCCGCCGGACTGAAGCCCGGCCCTACAGCCGCCCCACGCAGCCGGCCGCACCACAGCGGCAGCGCAGCTTGCCTTCGTGGTGGGTCTCGCCATAGTTGACGGTGATCTCTTCGCCTGTGAGCACGTCACGCATCGCATAGAACTCGACGCGGCCCTGGCGAATGCGCAGCACCGCGTTGGGCTGGCACGAGTGGTTGGTGAAGCGCAGCGGGTCGGTGGACTTGGATGCGTCGATCGCGCGGCGTTCGCTCAGCTCGACGATCATGATGCGCGCCACGCCCTTGGCACGGCGCCGCGCTTCTTTCACGCTGATTGATTCACCGCGGATCTCGCCGATCTTGCGGCGCGCGGGAATGGGTTCGGCGGCGAACGCACCCTGGCCGTCGATGTGACTCTTGTGCACGTCGACCGCGAACTTCTGCGGGTCGGCGGGCACGCCGCGCACGCGCTTCGCGGCGGTGGTGGTGGGCGCTTCGGGCGCTGATGTGAGGACTTCGAGGCGGGGCATGTTTTGTATTGTCGCGTCAAGGTGTGGCCGGCCCCCGTTGCTGCACTTGTTCACGTTCGAGCCCGCCGCAGCGCGAACTGGCGCGGCCTTCACCCGCTTTTCGGTCAATGAAATGTTTTGCCTGCCGATACGCTTCACATACCGACTCGAAAGCCCAAGACCATGAGCCACGCACAACCCAAACAGTACTTCGCAGCCCAGCATCGCGCCGTCGCCTACGGTGGCGCGATCGAATGGGAAGAGCTGCCCTCGCTGGCCGATTCGCTCTCGAAGCGCCTCGTCACCCGCGGCAGCTGGGCCCGCGATGCGGCCAACACCGTGTCGGGGTTTGAGGCGAGCACCTCGTTCCAGTCGCCCTGGGACGCCACCATGCCGGCCGACCTCGACGCGCTGGCGCCTTCCGAGCCGTTCCGCGAAACGCTGACCGGCCTGTCGATGCGCGAAGTGATCGAGCCCGACGTGTTCCACCACTTCTTCGGCGGCCGCTGAACCAGCCTTGACCGGGCGGCTCGCCCCGAGCCGCCCCGAATAGAATCGTCTCCCGCGCCCCGACTCCTTCGGGGCCGACCCAAGGAGACCCGCCATGTCGATGGCCGATCGTGACGGAAAGATCTGGATGGACGGCACGCTGGTGGACTGGCGCGACGCCAAGATCCACGTGCTGACCCACACCCTGCACTACGGTTGCGGCGCCTTCGAAGGCGTGCGGGCCTACAACACCGTCGGCGGCACGGCGATCTTCCGCCTGCGCGAACACACCGAGCGGCTCTTCAACAGCGCGAAGATTTTGCGCATGAAGATCCCGTTCTCGCCCGAGCAGGTGATGGAGGCGCAAAAACTCGTCGTGCGCGAGAACAAGCTCGAATCCTGCTACTTGCGCCCTTTGGTCTGGATCGGGTCAGAGAAGCTCGGCGTCAGCCCGAAAGGCAACACCATCCACCTGATGGTCGCGGCCTGGCCCTGGGGCGCCTACCTCGGTGAAGAAGGCCTGAAGCGCGGCATCCGCGTGAAGACTTCGAGCTTCACCCGCCACCACGTCAACATCACGATGACACAGGCCAAGGCGGTGAGCAACTACACCAACTCGATCCTGGCCAACATGGAAGTGACCGAAGAAGGCTACGACGAGGCGCTGCTGCTCGACTCGGCCGGCTTCGTCAGCGAAGGCGCGGGCGAGAACATCTTCATCATCAAGAAGGGTGTGGTCTACACGCCCGACCTGTCGGCCGGTGCATTGAACGGCATCACGCGCGACACCATCCTCGCGATCTGCAGCGACCTGGGTTTGAAGCTGGTCGAGAAGCGCATCACGCGCGACGAGGTCTACATCTCCGACGAAGCCTTCTTCACCGGCACCGCCGCCGAAGTCACGCCGATCCGCGAGCTCGACCGCATCGAGCTCGGTGCCGGCTCGCGCGGGCCGATCACCGAGAAGATCCAGAGCGCGTTCTTCGACATCGTGAACGGCCGCAACCCGAAATACGCCGAGTGGCTGACCAAGGTTTGAGACCATGAGCGACAGCAAACAAGCAACGCCGATCGAAGTCACCGCGCACGACCTGCAAGGCCCTGGCGTGGTGTTTTGCCCGAACCCGAAGATGGCACTGTGGAGCAACCACCCGCGTGTGTTCATCGACGTGGCGACCACGGGTGAGGGCAAGTGCCCGTACTGCGGCACCGTCTATAGTTTGAAGGCGGGCGAGAAATTCCACGCGCATTGAGCGTTAGCCGATGACGCGCAGCCTCATCGTGGCGCCGCAGTGGATCGGCGACGCGGTGATGACCGAGCCGCTGCTGGCTCGTTTGTCGGCGCGTGGAGAACAGCTCACGGTGGCGGCCTTGCCCTGGGTCGCGCCGGTGTACCGCGCGATGCCGCAGGTGCGTGATGTGATCGACCTGCCGTTCGCGCATGGTCGTCTCGACTGGGCCGAGCGCAAGCGCATTGCCGCGCAACTGCGGGGCCGTTTCGATGTGGCTTACGTGTTGCCCAACTCATTGAAGTCGGCCCTGATCCCTTGGCTGGCGGGCATTCCGAAGCGTGTGGGGTATCAGGGCGAAGGCCGCTACGTCTTGTTGAATCAGCGCCTGAAAAGTCCCGAGGGACGGCCGCCGATGGTCGCGTTTTACAGCGCCCTCGCTGGTGAGCCGGCGCCCGCGAATGAGCGGCCACAGCTGCGTTTCGATGAAGCTGTGTTGCAAACCGCAAGCCAAACCGCGAACGTAGAGTCAGGCGCCTACTGGGCCTTCGCCCCCGGTGCCGAATACGGCCCGGCCAAGTGCTGGCCGGCCGCGCACTACGCGGCGCTCGCCGCCTCGTTGTTCGCGCAATACGGCCAGCCGGTGCTGCTGATGGGCTCGGGCAAGGAAGCCGCTCTGTGCGAAGAGATTGCCGCCGCCGCGCCCGGCGCGTGCATCGTGATGGCGGGCAAGACGTCGCTGATCGACGCGATGGCGCTGATCGCCGCCGCGCGTGGCGTGGTCAGCAACGATTCCGGCCTGATGCACGTGGCCGCCGCCTTCGGCGTGCCGCAAGCGGCGGTGTTCGGCTCGACCAGCCCCGAGCACACGCCGCCGCTGAACCCGCGCGCGCGCGTGCTGTGGTTGAAGGAAGAGTTGCAGCTCGAGTGCTCGCCGTGTTTCGAGCGCACGTGTCGCTTCGGCCACTACCGCTGCCTGACCGAGCTGAGCCCGATGCGGGTGGAAAGCGCCTTGAACCAGGCGCTCGCCGCGCCCTGACCTACAGCGTCAGCTTGCCGAAGAACAACACCGGCCCGGTCGGTGCGCCGGTGGGTGAGCCGCCCGGCGGTTCCAGGCTCACGGCCAGGTGGTCGGTGCCGGCTGGCAGCGTGGCTTTCGTGAACGCGCTCGCGCCGTTGGCCGAGATCAAACCGAGTGAACGCGGCGCGCCCTTGCCCGCCGCGGCCCAGAGTTCGAGCACGCGGTTCGCTTCGACGCTGACGTTGGTGAGCGGCTTGGTGACCACCGCGCGCCCGTCGCCGCTGATGCTGGCGACGAACGAGGCGGGCACGACGCCGCCCCCTTCTGCCGGGGCGGTCGACGACAGCACCACGATGATCGGCGCCTGGGCCGGGCCCGGGTTGGCAAGCAGCACCGACAGGCTCACGACCGCCACTGCGGCAACGCCCGAAAACGCGCGCCAGAACGCGAGCTGGCGCCACCAGCCGTTGGGCGCCGTGGCAGCGGGCGCTCGTGCGGGCTGAATGCGTTGTTCGATCTTTTGCCAGACGGCAGCCGAGGGCTTCTCGGGCGTGACCCCGGCCGTGAGCGGCATCAACCGGTCTTGCCAGGCCCGCGTGGCAGCGCGCAGCGTGGCATGCGCCGGCAGCAGCGCTTCGAAGCGGCGGCGCGCGGGCCCGCGCAATGTGCCGGCCACGTATTCGGCGGCGAGGCGGTCTGCGAGTTCGGGGCGGCTGTAGTCCATCTCAGGCCCCCGTCTTCGTTTGGTCGCGCTGCACCGCGGATTCGAGGCAGCTCTTCAAGGACATCAACGCGCGCCGCACCCACGACTTGACGGTGCCCAGCGGCTGGCACATCTGCTCGGCCACTTCGGCGTGGCTCAGGCCGTCGAAGAACGCCAGCGCGACGCTCTGCCGCTGCTGCGCGCTCAGGCCCTGCATGCACGACGACAAGGCACGCGCATCCGAGGCCCGGCTCAGCAGATCGAGCGGGCCGGGCGCGCTGTCGGCCACGGTGTCGTACACGTCGGTTTCCTCGTCGTCGGCGGTGGAAGTGATGGTGGAGCGGAATTGCGGCTGGGTTTGCGTGCGGCGTAGGCTGTCGATCGCGCGGTTGCGCGCGATGCTGCTCAGCCAGGTCAGGGGTTGGCTCTGGGCCGCATCGAAACTCTGCGCCGCGCGCCAGACATTGACATACACCTCCTGGAGAATGTCTTCGGCCTGGGCCCGGTCTCTCTGGATACGCAGCACCACGCCGAGCAGATGCGAGCTGGTTCGCTCGTAAAGCGTGGCAAATGCCGCGCGGTCGCCCAAACCCGCGTGCGCGAGCAGCTTCGAGAGCTCGAGGCTGCGTTCGGTCCAGTCGCTTTGCGGTGTGGCCATGAAGTCGGTGTGAGGGCTGACATGCGCCGGCAACGGGCACGGCGGCAGAGGAGGCTTCGTACAATCGAAGAAGCTCTGAAGCCTACCCTATGTCCAGCCCTTGCGAATTCGTTCTCACCCTGTCCTGTCGAGATACCAAGGGCATCGTCTATGCCGTGTCCGGTTTGTTGTATGAGGCCGGCTGCAACATCGTCGACTCGCAGCAGTTCGGCGACGTGTCGAACGCCGACAGCAGCGGCCTGTTCTTCATGCGCGTGCACTTCGAGACCCCGCCCGCGCTCGCGGACTGCGACGCGCTGCTGGCCCTGCTGGCGCCTTTGCGCCAGCAGTTCGGCATGGACACGCAGGTCTACGCGCTGGCGCGCAAGCCCCGCCTGCTGCTGATGGTGAGCCAGCACGGCCACTGCCTGAACGACCTGCTGTTCCGCTGCGACACTGGCCAGCTGCCGGCGCAGGTGGTGGCCGTCGTCTCGAACCACCCCGACTTCAAGGACCTGTGCGCGCTGCACGGCGTGCCCTTTCACCACCTGCCGCTGCAGGCCGGGGCCGCACCCGCCGACAAACGCGCGCAGGAGCGGCAGGTGCAGGCGCTGGTCGAGGAATTGCACGTCGATCTGGTCGTGCTCGCGCGCTACATGCAGATCCTCTCGCCCGAGTTCTGCGGCTTCCTGAAGGGCCGCGCGATCAACATCCACCACAGCTTCCTGCCCGGCTTCAAGGGCGCAAAACCATACTTCCAGGCGCATGCGCGCGGCGTCAAGCAGATCGGCGCGACGGCCCACTACGTGACACCCGAGCTCGACGAAGGCCCGATCATCGAGCAGGACGTGGAGCGTGTGGAGCACTCGCTCAGCCCCGAAGACTTCACCGCGGTCGGGCGCGACATCGAAAGCGTGGTGCTGGCGCGCGCGGTGCGCTGGCATGTCGAACACCGTGTCTTGTTGAACGGTCACAAGACCGTGGTGTTCCGCTGAACCGCTTCAGGAGTGCCCATGGCCCGACCCAAACCGATGCCGCCGCTGGCTTCACCCGACGAGATCGAGCAGCAGTTCTACGAAGCGCTGCAGCGTGGTGACATCGAGCGCCTGATGGCCGTGTGGTCCGACGACGAAGACATTAGCTGCGTCCACCCCGGAGGGCCGCGCGTGGTCGGTGCTGGGGCGATCCGCGCGGCATTCGACGCGATGTTCGCCAACGGCACGATCGACGCGCGGCCCGAAAAAGTGCGGCGCCTGCAGACCCACAGCTGCGCGGTGCACAGCGTGCTCGAGCAGGTGCGCGTGATGACCGAAGAAGGCCCGCAGTCGGCCTGGGTGATCGCGACCAACGTCTACGTGAAAGGCGCGCAGGGCTGGCGGCTCGTGGCGCATCATGCGAGCCCGGGTTCGCCGCGCGAGGTGCAGGAGATCGTCGAAGCGGCCTCCGTGCTGCATTGACATCGATGGAGCAGTACCGCGCGCCGCGCTGGCTGGTCGGGGGCAATGCGCAGACGATCTGGCCGGCGCTGTTCTCGAAGCGGTTCACCGGCGAGGCGCCGACCTACCGGCGCGAGCGCTGGGTCACACCCGACGCCGACTTCATCGACGTCGACTGGCAGGGCGAAGACAACAACGCCCCGCTGCTCGTGCTGTTCCACGGACTCGAAGGGTCGTCGTCCAGCCACTATGCGCAGGCTTTCGCGCACTGGGCGCGCCACAACGGCTGGCGCTTCGTGGTGCCGCACTTTCGCGGTTGCTCGGGCGAGCTGAACCTGGCGCCGCGGGCGTATCACTCGGGGGATTTCGAAGAGATCGGCTGGGTCTTGCAACAGCTGCGCTCGATGCATGCCGGCAAGATCGCTGCCGTCGGTGTTTCGCTCGGTGGCAACGCCTTGCTGCGCTGGGCCGAAGAGGCCGGCGATACGGCGGCGCAGACCGCGAGCGTGGTCTGCGCCGTGTCGTCGCCGATCGACCTCGCGGCGGGTGGGCGGGCCATCGGCGAAGGTTTCAACCGGCAGGTCTACACGCGCATGTTCCTGCGCAGCATGAAACCCAAGGCGCTGCGCAAGCTGGCGCAGCACCCGGGCCTGTTCAGCCGCGAGAAGCTGCTCGCGGCGCGCGACCTGTACGCCTTCGACGATGTGTTCACGGCGCCACTGCACGGCTTCAAGGGCACCGACGATTACTGGTCGCGCGGTTCGGCCAAGCCGCACCTGCACCGCATCCGCATCCCGGCGCTGGTGCTGAACGCGCGCAACGACCCGTTCGTGCCGGCGCGCAGCCTGCCCTCTGCACACGAAGTCGGCCGGCATGTGACGCTGTGGCAACCGCCGCACGGTGGGCACGTCGGTTTTCCGGGCGGGCGCTGGCCCGGCCACGTTCACACCTTGCCCGAAGCGGTGATGGGCTGGATCAAACGCCAGCTCTGAACGAAGATCAAGGCATGGACGACATCGTCAAACAGGCGCTGAAGAAGTGGCCCAACGTGCCGCACTGTTACGGCTGGCTCGCGCTCGACGCGCGCGGTGACTGGTACATGCGCGACGACCGGGTGCAGGCCGCGGGTCCGTTCCCGAAGGTCAAGGGCAGCCGCGTCCTGCACGAAAAGTTGCGCGAGTTCATCGAACGCAACTACCTGGTCGATGACGCCGGCTGCTGGTTTTTCCAGAACGGGCCGCAGCGGGTGTATGTCGAACTCGAAGCGGCGCCATGGGTCTGGCGCCTCGATGCCGTGCCCGGCGCGGCGCCGCGCATCACGAGCCATACCGGGCTGGCCGCGGTGTTCGAATCGGCATGGCTCGATGAGCACGACCGTCTGTTCCTGGCCACCGACCTCGGCCTCGGCATCGTGCACACGCTCGACATGGAAGCCGCGGCCGGCGCGGTCGAAAGCGCGGCGTGGTCAGCCACGGACACGACCTTCGACGCGCTGGTGACGCGCTTCGGCTACCGGCTGGCGCCGGCGCCGTGACCCACTTGCATCACATCCCGTAGAACACGTAGTCGGCTTCGTAAGCGACTTGCTGGCGCTTGCCCTTGCTCATCGCGTCGCAGGCCATCGCCGGGGCCACGCCGCCCTTGGTGTTCAAGCGCTGGATGTAGCTCACGCCGGTCATCGCGCCTGCGCCCATCGCCGGGTCGGTCTTCACCAGCTGGAGCGGGATGTTGCCCGGCGCGGCCGGCGACACGGCGAGTTGTTTGCCGGTGACCTTGGAGCCGTCGTTCGCTTCCCAGGTCGGGCCGGCGTAGTACTTGCCGACGGTCTTCTTGTCGCCGCTGTAGAGCGTGGCGACAGGGGCGACGAAGGCCCATTCGTGGGCGCCGGCCATGTCTTTCTTCTCGCGGCACTCGTAGGTGATCTCGCCGACGCCTGTGGTCGACATCATCAGCTTCTGGCCGGCCGGCACGCGCACCGGCTCGGGCAGCGATGCGTTGTCGACCTTCATCATCATCGGGGCGCTGGCACAGGCCGACAGGGCAACGGCGGCGGCGATCATCGAGAGTTTTTTCATGGGGGCTCCTGGAGGTTGGGGGTGCGATCTGCGGCAAGCGGCGCAGACATTCGCGCGCTCGCACTTCGCCCCTTACGCAGCCCCGCGCCGATCGGATGCAGCGGCGGCATGCCGCGCAGACGAAAAAAAGCCGGCTCGCAAGCCGGCTCGTTCGCAGGGCGATGCGCCTTACTTGACGCTGCTCACCATGTAAGTCACCACGGCCTTGATCTCGGCTTCGCTGGCGCTCGATCCACCCTTGGGCGGCATCGCGTTCTTGCCCTTGATGACGCTGGCGGTCAGACCGTCGATGCCCAGGGCCAGGCGCGGCGCCCAGGCGGCCTTGTCGCCGAGCTTGGGCGCGCCGGCCACGCCCGCCACATGGCAGGTCTGGCACAGATTGGTGTAGAGCGCGGGCACGGCCTCGGCCTTGGCGGCCGGGGCTGCTGCAACTGCGGCGGCCACCGCGACCGGCGCAGGCGCTGCGGCGGGTGCCGGTGCGGCTGCCGCCATCGGCGTGGCAGCAGCAGCGGGTGCGGCATCGGCCGCCGCGACGGCCGTAGCCTTGGGCTCGTCGAATTTGGCGCCGGCCTTGTTGGCCATGTAGACCACCGCGCGGCCGATTTCGAGATCGGCGTAGTCGCCGCCGCCCTGGGCGCCCATCTGGCCCTTGCCGGCCAGCGCCGATTTCAGCAGTGCTTCGTAGCCGGTCTTGATGCGCGGGGCCCAGGCGTCGGCGTCACCGAGTTTGGGCGCGCCGACGAGGCCGGCGGTGTGGCAGGCCGTGCAGGCGCCCGCGAAGACCTGTTCGCCGGTCTTCAGCGAACCGAGGTCGGAGGCGTCTTTCACCACGACCTTGCCGACCGGCTGGATGCGCTGTGCCACCGCTTCGGGTGTGAGGCCGGTGCTGCCGGCGGCGGGGCGGTGGTCGGTGGTCACGTATTCGACCAGCAGGATGATCACGATGACCGGCAAGACAAACGCGTACAACACCGCGAGGATCAGCTGCTTCGGCGTCTTGATGGGGCCTTCGTGCGGGCCGTCGGAGTCGTGCGGGGTGTGGGCGTCGCTCATGAGATCCTCAACTGCGAAATTCGGCTGCGCTTCTGCGCAAAAACCCGCGAATTATAGGGCCCCGGCCCGAGGTCGGCCGGGCTGCGGCCGGCGCAGCGCCGTGTGCGTTCGATCGGTCTACAGTCTCGGCTTCGTCCCGCCGCTTCCCGAGGAGACACGCATGTTCAAGGCCCTGGTGCTCGACAAGACCCCCGACTTCACCGTGGCGCTGCGCGATGTCGACGATGCTTTCCTGCCCGAAGGCGACGTGACCCTCGACGTCGAGTACTCCACACTGAACTACAAGGACGGTCTGGCCATCACCAACCGTTCGCCGGTCGTGCGCAGCTGGCCGATGGTGGCCGGCATCGACGGCAGCGGCACCGTGAGCGCCAGCAGCCACCCGGCCTGGAAGGTCGGCGACGAGGTCGTGCACAACGGCTTCGGTGTCGGCGAAACGCACAAGGGCTGCCTGGCCGAGCGGGCACGCCTGAAGGGCGACTGGCTGGTGCGCCGGCCGGCCGCCTTCAGCGCGCGCCAGGCCATGGCAATCGGCACCGCGGGTTACACCGCGATGCTGTGCGTGCTGGCGCTCGAGCGCCACGGCCTGGCGCCCGGCGACGGCGAGGTGCTCGTGACGGGCGCCACCGGCGGGGTCGGCTCGGTGGCGGTGGCGCTGCTCGCGAAGCTCGGCCATACGGTGGTCGCGGCCACCGGCAAGGTCAACGAGGTCGGTTACCTGCAGAGCCTGGGCGCCACGCGTGTCATCGACCGCGGCGAACTCTCGGCGCCCGGCAAGCCGCTGCAGAAGGAACGCTGGGCGGCGGTGATCGACGCGGTCGGCAGCCACACGCTCGCCAACGCCTGCGCGCAGACGCGCTACGGCGGCGCGGTGGCGGCCTGCGGCCTGGCGCAGGGCTTCGACCTGCCCGTCACGGTGATGCCGTTCATCCTTCGTGCGGTGGCCCTGCTCGGCGTCGACAGCGTGATGGCGCCGCGCGCCTTGCGCGAGCAGGCCTGGGCCCGGCTGGCCACCGACCTCGACCCGGCGCTGCTGGAATCGATCACGACCGAGGTGCCGCTCGCCGACGCCGTCGATGCCGCGCAGCGGCTCATGGACGGCAGCGTGCGCGGCCGCATCGTGGTGCGCACCAAAGCCTGAGACGCCCGCCCGCTAGAATCGCGCCACGGCAAGCGACCGTGGTGAAGTGGATATCATTGGGCCCTCCGAAGGCTTAGGCGCAGGTTCGATTCCTGCCGGTCGCACCAGGCGCCTTCAGCGCGCCAGACTTGTATCGCACGATGCGGTGCCACCCACCTTCTGGTCGCCAGAGGCCCCGCCCATGCAACAGCCGCAGATGCGTTCTTGCCGATGGCGACGGGCCGGCGCCACCCTGGTGCTCGCCACCCTTTCCCTGCTCACGGCCTGTGCCGGCCTGCCGCAAGGCGTTTCCAGAGTTCCCACGCAAGCGTTGCCGGCCGCGGAAGGCAGCGAACTGGTGCGCATCGCCAAGACGTCGACCCGCGACCCGGCCTTGAGCGGCTTTCGCCTGCTGTCTTGGTCGGAGCAGTCGTTCGCCACCCGCATCGAACTCGCGAACCGGGCCCGTCACTCGATCGACGTGCAGTACTACGTGCTCGCAAATGACGACACCGGCCACATGCTGCTGCGTGCGTTGCGTGACGCGGCCACCCGTGGCGTGCGCGTGCGCGTGCTGCTCGACGACCTGTACACCGGCGGCAGCGACACCTTGCTGCTCGGCCTGGCGGCGCACCCGAATGTCGAAGTGCGGCTGTTCAACCCGTTCCCCACACGTGCCGGCAGCCTGCTGGGCCGCTTCGCCGCGGCGCCGTTCGAGTTCGGGCGGCTGAACCACCGCATGCACAACAAGCTGTTCATCGCCGACGGCGCGATGGCGGTGGCCGGCGGGCGCAACATCGGCAACGAATACTTCATGGCGCACGGTGGCGCCAACTACATCGACCTCGACGTGTTCGCCGTCGGCGCGGTGCTGCCCCGACTCGGCGAGTTGTTCGACCGCTACTGGAACAGCGAACACGTCTATCCGGTGCAGGCCATCGTGCGCAGCGAAGACACCGCCGCCGTGCTGCAGCGCAGCTTCGAGGAAACGACGGTACCGCGACCCGGGCGCGGGCCACAGCCTCCGCCGGCCGGCGTTCGAGACCTGCTCGGGCAACTGAACCTGCCCGAGGAGATGCAGGCCGGTGCGCTCGATCTGATCTGGGCCGACGCCGAGGCCTTTGCCGATTCGCCCGACAAGGTCATCAGCCACCGCCGGCTCGGGCCTGATGCCGGCGCGCCCGAGGCCCCCACCGTGCGCCAGAGCCTGATGAAGGAGCTGCTGCTGGCGCGCCAGGACGTGCTGGTGTCGTCGCCTTACATGGTGCCCGACCGCTCGGTGATGGAAGACATTCGCGAAGGCCGGCTGTGGGGCCTGCCGATCACGATCATCACCAACTCGCTGGCCTCGACCGACGAGCCGCTCGTGCACGCCGGCTACCGGCGTTACCGCACGGAGATGCTCGACCTCGGCGTGCAGCTGTACGAAGTGGCACCGAGCCGCGTGCAGGCGAGCAAGAACCTCGGTTCCTTCGGGCGCTCGATCGGGCGTTTTCACGCCAAGGCCGCGGCCATCGACGGCAAGCTGATGTTCATCGGCTCACTGAACTTCGACCCGCGCTCCGAGAAGCACAACACCGAGCTCGGCTTCCTGATCCGCAGCCCCGAGCTCACCGGGCAGTTGCTGAAACTGGCCGAGGTCGTGAAGAGCGAAGCGGCCTACCGCGTGCGCCTGGGCAAGGAGACGGGCCAGACCGAGTGGCACATCACCACGCCCGAGGGCCAGCAGATCTTCCATCAGGAGCCCGACACCGGCTGGTGGCAGCGCGCGCTGCTGTGGCTGGTCGGGCCGCTCGTGCCCGAAGGGCAGCTCTGAGCCTTCGGTCGAGCGCGTGTGTTGCCAAGACGCCGCGAATCCAAGTCGATTGATGCACCGCAACAACCGAACTTCCGATCGGGCGTGAAATTCCTGTCGAGGTAGTTGACCTCGCCAAAATGGACAGGAATCCGATCATGAGAACAACGATGTTCAAGCGCGCCGCGATGGCGCTCGCCGCCCTCGGTTGCGTGGCGCTGCCACTCGCCGTTCAGGCACAGGAAGGCCCCTGGCTGGTGCGCGTGCGCGCACTCCAGCTCAACAGCGCCGACAAGGACTCGACCGGGCTCGACCTGTCGATCAACGACAAGGTCATTCCCGAGTTCGACATCTCCTATTTCTTCACGCCGCAGCTCGCCGCCGAACTGGTGCTGACGTACCCGCAGAAGCAAACCATCGGCTCGGGCGGCGCCGACATCGGCTCGCTCAAACACCTGCCGCCCACGCTGACCGTGCAGTACCACCTCACGGGCCTGGGGGCATTCAAGCCCTATGCCGGCGCCGGCGTGAACTACACGCGCTTCTCGAACGTGCGCTTCGACCCGGCGGTCAACACGGCGCTGCAACCGACGCTGAGCAAGAACAGCTTCGGGCTGGCGCTGCAGGTCGGCTTCGACTACCAGGTCGCCAAGGGCATCTACCTGAACGTCGACGTCAAGAAGGTGCAGATCAGCACCGACGTCAAATCCTTCGGCACCAAGGTCGGCACCTTCAAGGTCGACCCGTGGCTGATCGGCGGGGGCGTCGGCTACCGGTTCTGAACCGGTGAGGCTGCCGCGAGCGCGTCGAGAGACGACAATCGCGGCAACAACGACCCCGCCATGCCCGACCTCGACGACCCCTTCCACGACCGCGAGGTCGGCAGCCGCGACAGCACGCTCGACACCACCCGCATCGACGACGTGCGCATCGGCGCGGTGCGCCCGCTGATCACGCCGGCGCTGCTGCAGGAGCGGGTGCCGGTGCGCGACAACACGCTGGCGCTGGTGGAGAGCAGCCGCGCCGCGATAGCCGACGTGCTGCACGGCCGCGACGACCGGCTGATCGTCGTCGTCGGCCCGTGTTCGATCCACGATCACGACCAGGCGATCGAATACGGCACGCGCCTGAAAGCCGTGGCCGACACGCTCGGCGACGAGCTACTGATCGTGATGCGCAGCTACTTCGAAAAACCGCGCACGACGGTCGGCTGGAAGGGCTACATCAACGACCCGCACCTCGACGGCAGCTTCGCGATCAACGAAGGCCTTGAGCGCGCGCGCCGCCTGCTGCTGGAACTGACAACGCTGGGCCTGCCGACCGGCACCGAGTTCCTCGACCTGCTGAGCCCGCAGTTCATCGCCGACCTGATCGGCTGGGGCGCGATCGGCGCGCGCACCACTGAAAGCCAGAGCCACCGCCAGCTCGCTTCGGGCCTGAGCTGCGCGGTCGGCTTCAAGAACGGCACCGACGGCGGCGTGCGCGTGGCCGCCGACGCGATCCTCGCCGCGCGTGCGCCGCACGCGTTCATGGGCATGACGAAGATGGGCGTGGCTGCCGTCTTCGAGACCCGCGGCAACGACGATTGCCACGTGATCCTGCGTGGTGGCAAGACGCCGAACTACGACGCCGCACACGTCGCGGCGAGCTGCGAGCTGTTGCGTGCAGCCGGCCTGCGCGAGCAGGTGATGATCGACGTGTCGCACGGCAACAGCAGCAAGCAGCACCTGAACCAGATCGTCGTCGCGCACGACGTGGCGGCGCAGATCGCGGCGGGCGAGCAGCGCATCTGCGGCGTGATGATCGAGAGCCACCTCGAAGAAGGCCGGCAGGACCTGCGGCCCGGCGTGCCGCTCCGGCGTGGCGTGTCGATCACCGATGCCTGCATCGGTTTTGCGCAGACCGTGCCGGTGCTGCAGGCGCTGGCGGCCGCGGTGCGCACGCGGCACGGCTCGCCGCGGAGATCGGGGCTGCGTTGATGCAACGCAAGCCCGACGACACCGGGTCGGCGTGACACTCCCGGGCCGGGGATTCCCCCGTTCGGAGCACGACGGATGAACAGACTGGAATGGTCGGACGCACTCGCTCTGGACCTGCCGCAGATGGACGACACGCACCGCGAGTTCGTGGCCCTGCTCGCGGCGGTTCAGGATGCGCACGATGTGCAACTCGCCGGCGCCTGGCGCGCGCTCATCGAACACACCGAATCGCACTTCGGGCAGGAAGACCGCTGGATGCAGGACACGCGCTTCGCATCGGGCAACTGCCACGCCACTCAGCACCTCGTGGTGCTGAAGGTGATGCGCGAAGGAGACGAGGCAGCGCAGGCGGGCCGGCTCGACGTGATCCGCCTGATGGCACACGAACTCGCTGCCTGGTTCCCGCAGCATGCCCAGAGCATGGACGCCGCCCTCGCCCTGCACTTGCGGCGGGTCGGCTACGACGTGGCCACCGGCGCCGTGACCATGCCGCAGGCGCTGCCCGTCGAAGAGATTCGCGGTTGCGCCGGAGCCTCCTGCAGCACCCCGGCCGAACGGCCGGCGCACGCATTGGCGTGAGGTCTGCGCGCGATCGGCGCCAAATCGGCACGAAATCGGGAGGCGCGGCGTGCCCACGCGCGCGGCGCACGCTCTAGACTGTGTCGAAACTTGTCACCGCCCGGCACCAAACCATGTCCGTTTCCGCCATCGCACTGTCAGGCATGAACGCTGCGCAGACCGGTCTGAGCGTGGCGGGCCACAACATCGCGAACCTGAACACCGAGGGCTTCCGGCGCCAGCAGGTGCTTCAGTCTTCGGTGGCGCCGGCGGGCGTGAGCACCACGCTCACGCGCAGCGCCCAACCGGGCGAAGCCATGCTGACCGACATGGTCGGTCTGCTGCAATCGAAGAACGCGTTCTTCGCCAACCTGGCGGTGTTTCGCCACCAGGACGACGCGATGGGTTCGCTGCTCGACGCCGTGGCCTGAGCGGCCACGGAGAACTTCTCTCTCTCAGCCCTTCGCGCGCATCGCCGACAGGAACTGCTGCGAGCCGGCCGCCAGCATGCGCGCGTCGGACCCCAGCGTGACGAAGCGGTAACCCATCGCGACGCGGGCCAGCGCACCGGCAGCCACGCCATTGTGGATGCCGCATTGCACGCCGTGCGCCTTGGCGCGCTCGGCGATGTGGCGAATAGCCTTGGCCACCGGCGGGTCGACATCGTCGAACACCGGCTTGCAGCCCATCGAGAGCGACAGGTCCGACGGGCCGATGTAGATCGCGTCCAGCCCCTCGACCGAGAGGATCTCGTCGAGGTTGTCGAGCGCCTGCGCGGTTTCGATCATCGCGAACGCGACCACGGTGTCGTTGGCGTGCTGCGGGTAGTCGGCGCCGCCGTACAGCAGCGCACGCACCGGGCCGAAGCTGCGCGTGCCGCGCGGTGCGTAGTGCGTGTAGGCCACGAGCTTCTGCGCGTCCTCAGCTGTGTTGATCATCGGGCAGATGACCCCAAACGCGCCAGCGTCGAGCGTCTTCATGATGATGCCCGGCTCGAGCCACGGCACGCGCACGATCGGCACGGTGGCCGTGGTCGAGATCGCCTGCAGCATCGTCACCATCGCCTGGTAGTCGATCACGCCATGTTGCAGGTCGATGGTCAGCGTGTCCCAGCCCTGGTGGGCCATGGTCTCGGCCGAGAAGCTGTTGCCGATGGCGAGCCAGCCGTTGACCGCGGCCTGGTCGTTCTTCCACATCGTGCGCAGGCGGTTTTCTCTCATGTCTGTCTCCGTTGTCGGTGGTGATTCAGGGTGCAGGCGCGGCCGTGATCAGGCGGCCGTCCTTGAAAAACTGGTCCAGGTTGTCGAACACGCGGTCGGCCATGGCCTGCCGCGTTTCGGCCGTGGCACTCGCAATGTGCGGCACCAGCACCACGTTGTCGAGCGCCATGAAGGCGGCCGGCACGCGGGGTTCGTTCTCGAACACGTCGAGGCCGGCGCCGGCGATGCGTTTCTCGGTCAGCGCACGCAGCAGCGCGGCCTCGTCGATCACGCTGCCGCGCGCCACGTTGACGATGAAACCCTGCGGGCCGAGCGCGTCGAGCACCGCGGTGTCGACGAGGCGGCGCGTGCCCGCGCCGCCGGCCACGATCACGACGAGGTAGTCGCACCAGCGCGCCAGCTCGATCAACGAGGGTTCGTGCGGGCAGGCCGCGTCGGGCACCGCGCGGCGGGTGTGGTAGCGCACGTCCATCTCGAAACCCACGGCCCGTTTGGCGATCGTGCGGCCGATGCGGCCGAAGCCGACGATGCCGAGCCGCGCGCCGCTGACCTTGCGGCCGAGCGGGAACTTCAGCGCCACCGGCCCGCCGGTGCCCGCCCAGTCGCCGCGGCGCACGAAGCGGTCGCCGGCGCTCAAGCCGCGCGCGGCATCGAGCATCAGGCCGAAAGCCAGGTCGGCCACGCAGTCGTTCAGCACATCGGGCGTGTAGCCGACCTGGATGCCACGCGCCTGCGCAGCCACGAGGTCGAGCTTGTCCAGGCCGACGCCGAAGCTCGAGATCACCCGCAGGTTCGGCAGCGCGGCCATCAGGGTGGCATCGACGCCCCAGGCGGCCGAGGTGACGACGCCGCTGAACTCTGCACCGTGTGCCGCGAGAAACGCCTGCGGGTCGGCTTCGTCGGTCAGCCGGTGCACCGAATAGGAGTCGCCCAGCCGCGCTTCCAGCGCGGGAAGCAGGCGGATGTTCTGCAGCAGTTTGTGTTTCATCGCGGCGGGTTGTCGGGCGTTGAAATCAGTCCAGCTTCACGCCGCTCTGCGTGACGACCGTCGCCCACTTGCTGCGCTCCTTGTCGAAGAACTGCGTGAACTCGGGCGGCGACATCGTGTAGACCTCGGCGCCCTGCGCCGTCAGGCGCGAGCGGATCTCGGGTGACCGGATGATGCGGGTCAGCTCGGCGGCAAGCTTCGCCACCACCGCCGGCGGCGTGCCGGCCGGCACGAGCACGCCTTGCCAGGTACCCGATTCGAAGCCCTTCACGCCCTGCTCGGCGATGGTCGGCACATCGGGCAGCAGCGGCACGCGCGTGGCGCGCGACACGCCCAGCACCTTGAGCTTGCCGGTCTGCACGAAGGGCAGCGTGGCCAGCATGCCGTTCATCAATACCTGGGTCTGGCCGCCGATCGTGTCCTGGATCGCCTGCGAGCCGCCCTTGTACGGGATGTATTCCCACTTCGCGCCGCTCGCGCGTTCGACCGACACGCCGGCCATGTGCGGCGCGCTGCCCATCGCAGTCACGGCGAAGTTCAGCTTGGTGGTCTTCGACAGCGCGACCAGTTCCTTCAGATTGTTCGCCGGCACCGACGGGTGCACCACCAGCATGTGCGGCGAGTAGGCCAGCATGCCGACGCCGCGCAGGTCCTTGCTCGGGTCGAAGGGCAGCTTGGTGTAGACCGACGAGGTGATCGCCAGCGCGCCCACGTCGCACAGCAGCAGCGTGTAGCCGTCGGCGGGCGACTTGGCGACGAGGTCGGTGCCGGTGTTGCCGTTGGCGCCGGGCTTGTTCTCGACCACAACGGTGGTCTTCAGCGCGTCGGCCAGCGGCTGGCTGATGGCGCGCGCGATGATGTCGGACGAGCCGCCCGGCGTGTAGGGCACGACGATGCGGATCGGCTTGGCCGGCCAGTCTTGTGCGAAGGCGGCGCCGAATGGCGCGAGCGCGGCGGCGAGCAGCAGGGTGCGGGTGAATTTCATGCGTGTCTCCTCGTTGTTGTCGGTGTCGAAACGGCGTCAGTCGAGTGTGATCTTCCGGTCGGTGATGATTTGCGCGTAGCGCTTGCGGTCGTTCGCGATCAGCTGCGCGAACTGCGCCGGCGTGTTGCCGCGCGGCACCGCGCCGAGGTCGACCAGCTTGTTCTTCACCTCGGCTTCGGCCAGTACTTCGCGCACATCGGCCGAGATCTTCTCGACGATGTCTTTCGGCGTGGCCGCGGGAGCCAGCAGGCCGATCCAGGAGATCGAGTTGAAGCCGGGCACGACGGTCTCGGCGACCGTGGGCACGTCCGGCAACGCCGGCACCCGCTGGGCGCTGGTCACGGCCAGCGCGCGCAGCTTGCCCGACTTCAAGTGGCCGCTGGCCTCGAGCACGGTCATGAACGAGAGCTGCACGTGGCCGGCCAGCAGGTCGGAAATCGCCGGGCCGCCGCCGCGGTAGGGCACGTGCAGGATGAAGGTGCGCGTCGCGTCCTTGAACATCTCGGCCGCGAGGTGCGGCGCGCCGCCGGCGCCCGAACTGCTGTAGCTCAGCTGGCCCGGCTGGCTCTTCGCGAGCGTGACGAACTCGGCCGGCGTCTTCGCGGCCACGGCCGGGTTGACCATCATCGCCAGCGGCAACTCGGCCACCAGCGAGATCGGCGCGAACGCGGTGTCGGGGTCGTAGGGCAGCTTCTTGTAGAGCGACGGGTTGATCGCCTGTGTGCCGATGTTGCCCATCAGGATCGTGTAGCCGTCGGGCTTGGCCTTGGCGACCATGTCGGCGCCGATGCTGCCGGCAGCACCTCCCTTGTTCTCGACGATGACGGTCTGGCCCCACTTCGCGCCGAGCTTCTGCGCCACGATGCGCGCGCCGGTGTCGGTGCCTCCGCCGGGCGGGAAGGGCACGACCAGCGTGACCGGCCGGGTCGGGAAACCCTGGGCCTGCGCTGTCAGCGCCGAGAGGGCGGTCAAGGCGGCAAATGCAACAGTTTTGATCATCATGTTGTCAGTCATCGTACAACTTGAGCCGTGAAAGTCAACCGCTTTTTGCGGCTCGGCGGCCTTCAGGTCGTGGCGGCGCTGTTGGCGCGCCGGCGGCGCTCGCGGCTGTTCGCCAGGTGCGTGCGCATCGCCGCGCGGGCGGCGTCGGGGTCCTGGTTGGCGATGGCGTCGCAGATGTTCTCGTGCTCGCCGTTGACGCGCCGCAGGTAGGCCCGGCGTTCTTCGCTCAATGCCTCGGCCGGGTCGAGCCGGGCGCGCGGAATGATCATCAGGCCGAGCGTTCCCATCAGGTCGGTGAAGTGCGGGTTCTGGGTAGCGCGGGCGATCTCGAGATGGAACTGGAAATCGGGCCCGACCGCGTCGCGGCCTTCTTCGATCGCGCTCGCAAAAGCATCGAGCGCCGAGCGCATTTCGCGCAGGTTTTCGGGGGTGCGACGCTGGGCAGCCAGCCCCGCAGCCTCGGTCTCGACGCCGATGCGCAACTCGAGCACCGCGATCACGTCGCGCAGCGTCGCGAACTGCTCGGGGGGAATGCGAAACGGCGTGGCGTCACCGAGGCCGACCACGAAGGTGCCGATGCCGTGGCGGGTCTCGACCAGCCCCGAGGCCTGCAGCTTGGAGATGGCCTCGCGCACCACCGTTCGGCTAACGCCGAACTCGGCCATGATGGCCGCTTCGGTCGGCAGCTTGTCGCCCGGTGCGATGCGGCCGTCGCGCACCCGGTCGCCGATCGACTCGACCAGCTGCAACGCCAGCGGGCGGGCCCGGCGGCGGGTCGGTTGCATCAATTCCATCGGTGGTCTCCGTGTATTCCCTGATCTCGCAGCCTTGACTTCTGGCTGGGAGCCGGCAAACAATGTTGTACGACAACTGATGACCGATGACAAGCCCCGGCTTTCACTCTACCCGATGCCGAATCCTGCTGCTTCCTGCCCGCGAATCGCGCGTTTGTTGCTCACCGGCGCCGCCGGCGGCCTGGGCAAAGAACTGCGCCCGCGCCTGAAAGCCTATTGCGACGTGCTGCGCCTGAGCGACCTCGCCACGATGGCCCCGGCCGCCGCAGGTGAAGAAGTGGTCGTCGCGGCGCTGCAAGACGCTGCCGCTGTGCACGAGCTGGTGCGCGACGTGCAGGCCATCGTGCATCTGGGCGGCGTGTCGGTCGAAGGCCCGTTCGAGCCGATCCTGCAGGCCAACATCGTCGGCACCTACAACCTCTACGAAGCGGCGCGCAAGCACGGCGTGAAGCGCATCGTGTTCGCCAGTTCGAACCACGTGACCGGCTTCTACAGGCAAGACGAAGTGATCGACGCGCGCGCACCGATGCGCCCCGACGGCCATTACGGCCTGAGCAAGGCCTTCGGCGAGAACCTGGCGCAGTTTTATTTCGACCGCTACGGCATCGAGACCGTGAGCCTGCGCATCGGCTCGTCGTTCCCCGCGCCGGTCGACCGCCGCATGCTCGCGACCTGGATGAGCTACGACGACCTCGAGCGCCTGGTCGTCGCCGCGCTCGGCGCGCCGGTGGTCGGGCACTCGGTCATCTACGGCATGTCCGACAACACCACGACCTGGTGGGACAACACCTTCGCCCGTCACATCGGCTACCGCCCGCAGGACAGCTCCGAGCCGTTCCGCGCCGCGGCCGAAGCGCGCCAGCCGGTGATCGACCCGAAAGACCCGGTCGCGCGTTACCAGGGTGGCGGCTTCGTCACCAAAGGTCCTTACGAGTGAGGCTGAACGAAGCCTCCGCCCAACCCCACCATGCCACCCCTCAGGAGACACGCATGAACTTTCGCAGAACCCTTCTCACCAGCGCGCTGGCCCTGGCCATGCTCGGCACCGGCCTGTCGGCCACCGCGCAGACCATCGTCATGAAAGCCGCCGACGTGCACCCCGTCGGTTACCCGAACGTGGTGGCCATCGAGAACATGGGCAAGAAGCTCGAAGCCGCCACCAACGGCCGCATCAAGTTCCAGATGTTCCCCGGCTCGGTACTCGGCGGTGAAAAGGAAATGATCGAGCAGACCCAGGTCGGCGCGATCCAGATCCTGCGCACCTCGCTCGGCCCCATCGGCCCGGTCGTGCCCGAAGTCAACGTCTTCAACATGCCCTTCGTGTTCCGCAACGAAGCCCACATGCGCGCCGTGATCGACGGCCCGATCGGCCAGGAGATGCTCGACAAGATCAGCGCCTCTCCCGCCAAGATGGTCGGCCTGGGCTGGATGGACGGCGGCTCGCGCAGCCTCTACACCAAGAAGCCGGTGCGCAGCATGGCCGACCTGAAGGGTCAGAAGATCCGCATGATGGGCAACCCGCTGTTCGTCGACACGATGAATGCGATGGGCGGCAACGGCATCTCGATGGGCTACGGCGAAGTGTTCACCGCGATCCAGACCGGTGTGGTCGACGGCGCCGAGAACAACCCGCCCACGCTGTTCACCGCCAACCACTACCAGGCCGGCGCCAAGTACTACACCCAGACCAACCACCTGATCATTCCCGAGATCTTCGTGATGTCGAAAGTGACCTGGGACAAGCTCTCCAAGGACGACCAGGCGCTGGTGAAGAAGTTCTCGCGCGAAGCGCAGATGGAACAGCGCGCGCTGTGGGACAAGAGCGTGGCCGACTACACCGGCAAGCTCAAGGCCGCGGGTGTCGAGTTCATCGCCATCGACAACAAGCCGTTCTACGACGCCACCGCACCGGTGCGCGCCAAGTACGGTGCGCAGTTCGCCGAGCTGATCAAGCGCATCGAAGCCACGAACTGAGCCGGTTGCCGGTACCCGTGCGGGTGCCGGCTTCGACGTCTCCTGCGCCCGCCGAACGCGGGCGCGATTCTTTCCGACCGGAACGCCCATGGACCACCCCTACATCCGCCTGATGGACCGGCTCTACCTGGCCAGCATCTGGTTCGCCGGCCTGGCGATCTTCCTGATGTCGCTGATCATTCCCTGGGGCGTGTTCACGCGCTACGTGCTGGGCACCGGCTCGCAGTGGCCCGAGCCGATCGCGATCCTGCTGATGATGGTGTTCACCTTCATCGGCGCGGCCTGCGCCTACCGCGCCGGCGGCCACATCGCGGTCTCGATGCTGACCGACGTGTTGCCGCCCCCCGCGCAGCGGGTGCTGCTCGTCGTCGTCGATGTGCTGATGGTGATGGTGTGCCTGTTCGTCGCTTACTACGGCACCCACCTGTGCATGCAGACCTGGGGCCAGTCGATCAGCGAGCTGAGCTGGTTGCCGGTCGGCATGACCTACGCCGCCCTGCCGCTGGGCAGCGCGATCACGCTGCTGTTCGTGATCGAGCGCATCGTGTTCGGCCCGCAGTCGCACCGCGCCGTCGTGCGCTTTGAGGAACAGCTCGTCGAAGCCAACGAAGGGGCGCACTGATGGACATGCTCGTCTTGCTCGGCAGCTTCGTGGTGTTGATGGCCGTGGGCGTGCCGATCGCCTATTCGCTCGGCCTGGCCTCGCTGTTCGGCGCGCTCTGGATCGACCTGCCGCTCGACGCGGTGATGATTCAGCTGGCCTCGGGCGTCAACAAGTTCTCGCTGCTCGCCATTCCGTTCTTCGTGCTGGCCGGCGCCATCATGGCCGAGGGCGGCATGTCGCGCCGGCTGGTCGCGTTCGCGAGCGTGCTGGTCGGCTTCATCCGCGGCGGCCTGTCGCTCGTCAACATCCTGGCGTCGACCTTCTTCGGCGCGATCTCGGGTTCGTCGGTCGCCGACACCGCGTCGATCGGCTCGGTGCTGATCCCCGAGATGGAAAAGAAGGGCTACCCGCGCGACTTCGCGACGGCGGTCACCGTCAGCGGTTCGGTCCAGGCGATCCTGATCCCGCCGAGCCACAACGCCGTCATCTACTCGCTCGCCGCCGGCGGCACGGTCTCGATCGCCAGCCTGTTCGTGGCCGGCGTGATGCCGGGCCTGCTGCTTGGCCTCACGCTCGCGGCCCTGTGCCTGTACATCGCGCGGCGCGAGAACTACCCCAAGGGCGAAGTCATTCCGCTCAAGCAGGCGATCAAGATTTGCATCGAGGCGCTGTGGGGTCTGATGACGATGGTGATCATCCTCGGCGGCATTCTCTCGGGCGTGTTCACTGCCAACGAGTCGGCCTCGATCGCGGTGGTGTGGGCGTTCTTCGTCACCATGTTCATCTACCGCGACTACAAGTGGCGCGACCTGCCCAAGCTCGTGCATCGCACCGTCAAGACCGTCACCGTGGTGATGATCCTGATCGGCTTCGCCGCGACCTTCGGCTACCTGATGACGCTGATGCAGATCCCGCTGAAGATCACGGCCTTCTTCACCAGCGTGTCCGACAACAAGTACGTGATCCTGATGATGATCAACGTGATGCTGCTGGTGCTGGGCACGCTGATGGACATGTCGCCGCTGATCCTGATCTGCACACCGATCCTGCTGCCGATGGTCAAGCTGCTCGGCGTCGACCCGGTGCACTTCGGCATGATCATGATGGTCAACCTTGGCATCGGCCTGATCACGCCGCCGGTGGGCACGGTGCTGTTCGTCGGCAGTGCGGTGTCCAAGCTGCCGATGGCGGCGATCACGCGCGCGATGAAGCCATTCTTTCTGGCATTGTTCTTCGTGCTGATGCTCGTGACCTACGTGCCTGCGATCTCGCTCTGGCTGCCGCGCGTGATGGGGCTGTGAGCCCGGCATGACGTTCGCTGTCTACGTGTCGCACGCCGAGAGCGGTGACATCCATGTGCTGCATCTCGACGAGGCGAGTGGTGCGCTGACCACGGTGCAGCAGCTCGAGGTCGGCGGCACCCTGATGCCGCTCGCGCTCAGCCCGGACCGGCAGGTGCTCTACGCCGCGCGCCGCTCCGAGCCGCTGGCGGCGCTGAGTTTCGCGATCGACATGAAGACCGGCTTGCTCACGCCGCTCGGCGAAGCGCCGCTGCCCCACAGCATGGCGAACATCGCCACCGACCGCAGCGGGCGCTGGCTGCTGAGCGCTTCCTACGGTGGGCACCTCGTGGCCGTGAGCCCGATCGGTGCCGACGGCGTGGCGCAGGCGGCCGTCCAGGTCGTGCCGACCGGGCCGAATGCGCACGCGATCGTCACCGATCCGTCGAACCGCTTCGTCTTCGCCACCAACCTCGGCGCCGGCGTGGTGCTGCAACTGCGTTTCGACGCGGCCACCGGCCGGCTCACCCCGAACGAACCGCCGGGCATCGCAGTGCGCGCCGGCGCCGGGCCGCGCCATCTCGCGTGGCACCCCGCGGGCCGCTGGCTTTGCCTGCTGAACGAACTCGACGCGTCGATCGACGTGTTCGCGTTCGACGCCGACAGCGGCACGCTCGCGCACCGGCAAACGGTCTCCAGCGTGCCGCCCGGTTTCGACGCCACACCCTGGGCCGCCGACCTGCACTTCACGCCCGACGGCCGCTTTCTCTACAGCAGCGACCGGCGCTCGAACACGCTCGCTGCCTGTGCGTTCGATGCGTCGAGCGGCCGCCTCGGCGTGCTCGGCCACACGCCCGTGCCGGCGGAACCGCGCGGCTTCAACATCACGGCCGACGGGCGCTGGCTGATCGCCGCAGGGCAGGCGGCGCACCGGCTCGCGCTGTTCCGAATCGACGCGCTCACTGGCGCACTCGCCGCCGCCGGCGAACACGCGGTGGGCCGCGGCCCGAACTGGATCGAGACCGTTTCACTGGCTTGAGTGGTGCGTAGGACGCAGCCGACAGCGCATTGCGCCATCGGCCGGTGGCTTCGGCGACGCCGCGTCGATAAGGTTGAGGCTCTGGATTTCACAGGAGCCCACCATGAAACAAGCCAAACTCATTCTGATCGCCGCCCTGGTCGGCCTCTCGTCCGCTGCGATGGCCGACACCGCCGCCGAGCGTGACCAGCGCATGAACGAAGCGCTCGAGAACTACCGCAGCAGCGACACCGCCGCCAAGAACCCGGCGCCCGGCCCGTTCGCACGCGCCGAAGAAGCCACCAAGCGGGGTGTGCGCAAGGCCGGTGATGCGGTCAAGACGACCGCCAAGCGCACTGGCGAAGGCATCGCCACCGGCGTCGAGAAGACCGGCGACGCGTTGCGCCGCACCGGCGAGAAGATCAAGGAAAAGACCACGCCAGCGCAGTAAAGCGCAGGCGCAGGTTCAGGCCAACGCCGGTTCGAACACTTCGACCCGGTTGCGCCCGGCCGACTTGGCAGCGTAGAGCGCCAGGTCGGCTTCCTGCGTGGCGCGGTCGCGCTCGGCGAGCGAATCGAAGACCGTCGAAACACCGATGCTGACGGTGCACGTCAGGTCGGCACGTCCATTGGGTCGGGCGATGCGCAGCGCGGCGACTTCGGTGCGCAGCCGCTCGCCGAGCGCGACGGCCATTGCCTTGTCGCCGCCGACGCAGCCGACCAGGAACTCTTCGCCCCCGACGCGCGCGACGAAGTCGTTGCCCCGAACGCGCCGGGCCAGCGCCTCGGCAACATTGCGCAGCACCACGTCGCCGGTGGCGTGCCCGAATTCGTCGTTGACCCGCTTGAAGTGGTCGACGTCGACGCTGATGAGCGCGATCGGCGGCGCGCCGCGCGCCGAGAAGTGGCGCACGAGCACATCGTCGAGCCCGTTGCGGTTGAGCACCCGCGTCAGGGCGTCGCGCGTGGCCAGTTCGAGCAACTGGCCGTTCAGGCGCAAGAACACCATCCACAGCAGATTCATGCCGAGCAGTACGACGGCGAGGCTGGCGTAGGCGTAGTAGATCTGCGCCGCCAGGCCCCGGTACATCGAATCGATGCCGTTCGTCGCGATGTGCAGGCCGCGCAGGGCCGTGAGCAGTGCCAGCCCGCCCATCAGCACCGCCAGGGTCAGCAGCGGCGTGCGCAGCGTGCGCGCGCTCTGGCGCGCCCCGATCGCACTGCCGAGCGCGATCGCCGCGTAGACCGCGGCCAGGGTCAGGTTGAGAAGCGTGAAGCGCCCGACAACGCCACCGGCCTGCGTGGCCAGCAGTTGCGCGGCGGCGTAGACAAGACCGGCCGTCGCGAGCCGCGACCAGCGCAGCGGGGCGTCGTGGACCCACTGGCGCAGGCCGACCAGAAAGGCCAGCGCGGCGCACACCATCGCCGTGTCCATGAGCATCGTCGCAACGCCGCCGGCCGCTGGCCCCAGCGCCAGGCGGGCCAGGTAGGTCGACCCGAACAGGATCGAGCCCGCCGACCAGTGCGCCAGGCCGCGGCTCTGCGGCATGCGGCGGCCGATCAGGTGAAACAGGCCGCCCGAGCAGATCAGGTTGGCGGCCAGGATGATGACGACGGTGGTGGGGTCCATGGGCGGTTCCGGCCCGCATTATCGGCAGCGTGCGGCGCTGCCCTGCACGCCGCGCCGCAGCGCGCGAACCGACGCCGTAAACTGCCGCACACGAATGCAACCTTCGAGGACCGTGATGAAGCTCCACCCGACCCTGTTCGCCGCCACCATGCTGTTGCTCGGCGCCTTGCCTGCGGTTGCGCAGACGCAGGCGCCCGGCCTGTGGGAGCACAGCTTCAAGATGAAGTCGCAGGACGGCGAGCTCGAAAAAGGCATGGCCGAGATGCAGAAGCAGATGGCCGCCATGCCGCCCGACCAGCGCAAGCAGATCGAGGAGATGATGGCCAGCCGCGGCATGAGCATGGGCGCGCAGGGCACGAGCGTGAAGGTCTGCGTGACCAAGGAAGACGTGGCGCGCAAGGCCGAGCCGCAGTTCCGCGAAGGCTGCACGCAGCAGGTGCTGCAGCGCACCGCAAACTCCATGAAGGTCAAGTTCGAATGCACCCAGCCGCGGCCGATGAGCGGCGAGGGCGAGATGAACTTCATCAGCGACAAGGCCTACACCGGCAAGTCGACGATGACCTCGAAAGCCGATGGCAAGGCCCAGCAGATGACGATGGAGATGGCTGGCAAGTGGCTGGCCGCCGACTGCGGTGCCGTGAAGCCGAGGCCGGCGCCGGCCAAGTGACGGCAAGCGCTGCAGGATCCCTGCCTTCGGCGGGCCGGTGGGCCGTCGTCGTGGCGGGCGCGGTGGCACTCGCCGTGGCGATGGGCATCGGCCGCTTCGCCTTCACGCCGCTGCTGCCGATGATGCTGCACGACGGCGTGATCGACCTGCCGTCGGCCAGCTGGCTCGCCAGCGCCAACTACCTCGGTTACCTGGCCGGTGCGCTGCTGTGTACCTTCCAGCCGTGGATCTGGGCGCGTGTGCCGCGCCTGCCTCCGGTCGACGGGCCGTGGATGGTGCGGGCCGGGCTGGTCGCCACCGGGCTGCTCACGCTCGGCATGGCGCTGCCCTGGCCAGCGGCCTGGCCGCTGCTGCGCTTTGCGGCGGGCGTGGCCAGCGCTCTGGTGTTCGTCTACGTCTCGGGCTGGGTGCTGTCGCAGATGGCGCGCCTGCAGGCGCCGGCAATGGGCGGCGTGATGTACACCGGGCCGGGCGCCGGCATCGTCGTCAGCGGCCTGTTCGCCAGCGCCATGGTCCAGTGGCACTGGCACGCGGTCGACGCCTGGCTGGTCTTCGGGGGGCTCGCCTTCGTGCTCAGCGCGCTCGTGTGGCCCACCTTCGGCCGCGGCGAAACGCCTCGCCCGGCGGCGGCCAGCGGTGGCGGCGCGGCACTCGCGAGCGAAGCCCACGGTGCGGTCGAAGTTGGCTTCCTGTGCGTGGCCTACGGCATCGCCGGCTTCGGCTACATCGTCACCGCCACCTTCCTGCCCGTGATCGCCCGTGCTGCCTTGCCGGGCTCGCCGTGGCTCGACCTGTTCTGGCCGATCTTCGGCTTCGGCGTGTTCTGCGGCGCGCTGATCGCCAGCCGGCTGCGCGTGAGCGGCGACCTGCGGCTGCTGCTCGCGGGCGGGTACTTCATCCAGGCCGCAGGCATCGCGGTGGGCCTGTGGAGCCCGAGCCTGGCGGGCTTCGCGATCGGCAGCCTGCTGCTTGGTCTGCCGTTCACCGCGATCACCTTCTTCGCGATGCAGGAAGTGCGACGCCTGCGGCCCGCGCTCGCCGCGAGTTTCATGGGGCTGGCCACGGCCATGTACGGCATCGGCCAGATCGTCGGCCCGCCGCTGGTGGCGCTGCTGCTGCGCCACAGCGACAGCCCCGGCGCGGGCTTCACCCGTTCGCTGCAGGTCGCGATGGCCGCCTTGCTGGCCGGCGCGCTGATGTACCTGTGGATGCTGCGCGCCTGGCCGATGCGCCGGGTGGCGGTTTCGTGACGCGCGTCGAGCCGATCGACCAGCGCGACCTGTCGGTCGCGCAAGACATCCACGCGGTGCTGCTGCTCGCCCATGCCCAGGAAGCACGCTTGCTGCAGGTGCGCGAGTTCGTGCCGATGGCCCAGGCGCCCGAAGACCTGCAGCAGGGCAACGCGTTTTTTCTCGGCGCGCTGCGCGGCGACGAATTGCTGGCCTGCCTGAGCCTGGTACCCGATGTCGAACCCGGCCAGATCGCCATCGGCGCGCTCGTCGTGCGCCCGGCCGAGCAGCGCCGGGGACTGGCCCGCGCGCTCGTGAACGAGGCGCTGCGCCGCTGCGCCGGGCAGGTCGTTTCCGTGACCACGGCGGTCCTCAACCTGCCGGCGCTGGCGCTGTACCGGGAGCTCGGGTTCGCCGAGTACCGGCAGGGCACGCTCGGGGCCGAGGAACTGCAGATCGTCAAGCTGCGGCGCGCCGCGCCCGCCGTGCCCGGTGGACGCTGACACCGTGCTTCGCGCCGGCCGGCCGGCCGACGCGCCGCTGCTCGCCGCGCTGGCCACGCAGGTGTTCCTGCACACCTATGCGACGCAGGGCATCTCGGACGTCATCGCGGGTCACGTGCTGGCCGAGCTCAGCCCTGCGAAGTTCCAGGCCTGGATGGCGAGCGACACGGCCGCGGTGCTCGTCGCCGAAAGGAACGCTCACCTGGTTGGCTATGCGCGCCTGGCCTTCGACGCCGTGTGCCCCGTGCCGGGTGCCGGCACCGTGGAGCTGACGACCCTCTACGTGCAGGAACACTTCACAGGCCGCGGTGTCGGCACCGCCCTGCTCGCGCAGGCCGAGGCGCTGGCCTGGCAGCACAAACAACGGCCGCTGTGGCTGACGGTGAATGCGCAGAACGCTCGCGCGCTCGCGTTCTACGCGGCACAAGGCTGCTCGCGGATCGGTAGCGCCCAGTTCGTGCTCGGCGGCGAGAGTCATCCGAACCATGTGCTCGTGATGAGCCGCCGACGCGGAGCCGCTCACTTCATTGGCTAGATCTCATCCCGGTCGATGATGTACCCAAGTTCTGTTCGGGCGTATCTTGTGGCGAGTGCAACGGGAGTTGAACGCATGGGCAAGCCGCACGGAACCTTTCTCCAGATTGGCAAGACCACCGGGGTCGTCAGCCGAGCGGCAGATGCCCGACGACTGGAAGAAAGCACCGCGTCTCGACGAAGAGATGAGCTCGAACGCCTGTTGAGACGTTCCAAGCTCGACCTCCGCAATGCCAGGCGGGTGGCGGAGGAATGCAAAAACTTTCCGAAGGCGCCAGAGTCCGTTCGAGGTCGAATTCGCCTGTCGCTCATAGAGTTGCTCGATCACCTGAACGACTTCGCTGAAGCGGCAGGGAAGGACAGAGAACTCTCGGCGGAGTTGAGCGTTCCGGCCAAGACGTTCATAACGAAGGCCAAGAACGCGCAGCTCGATGCAGTTTCCATCCCTCAGCTGGCCATGGCCGCAGTTGTCTTCGTGCTTGTGATCGAGAAGGCCTACGCGAAATTCCGGAAGGGCTGATCGTTCATGGCAAAACGTCAGCCGCCCGCCCGCTTGGCCGCGTGCCCCCGCGCCTTCAGCAGCTCGATCACCCGCTCGCACTGATCGCCCTGCACCTCGATCACGCCGTCTTTCACCGTGCCGCCGGAGCCGCACGCCGCCTTGAGCTGTTTGCCGAGCTGGATGAGCGCGGCGGCGTCGAGCGGCAGGCCTTTCACGAGCGTCACGCCCTTGCCGGCGCGGCCCTTGGTCTCGCGCGAGACGCGCACGATGCCGTCGCCTGCCGGCACCGGCTTCTGGCCGCAGACACACGCGGGCACCGGCATGCGGCAGGCCGGGCACATGCGGCCGGCGTCAGTCGAATAGACCAGCCCGCCTGACGCGCGGCCGCTCTTCATCGCGCGACGATTTGCGTGCGGTTCAGCTGCTCCTGCGCTTCGACGAGCGAGGGCACGTACTTGCCGCCGTGCCCGAGCGCGCTGGCCAGGGCGAGCGACTGGTGCACCGCCTCGCCCACCAGTGAAGGCACGTTCAGCGATTCGGCCAGGTGGGTGTAGTAGCGCAAGTCCTTGCGCGCGTTGTCGAGCTCGAACTTGATGCCGGCCAGGTCGCCGTTCAGCGTCTTGGCCATCGCCTGGAACAGCCCCGAGTTCACCGCGCCCGCCGACACCAGCTCGACCAGCTTGCGCAGGTCGACACCCGCGCGCTGGCCGACCGCGAAGGCCTCGGCCGTGGCGGTGCAGATCGCCTGGCCAATGAAGTTGTTCAGCAGCTTGATCGTGTGGCCCGCGCCCGGCCCGCCGACGTGGATCACGTTTTCGGCGAAGCGTTCGATCACGGGTTTCAGCTGTGCGAAGTGGGCGTCGCTGGCGCCGACCATCACGTTGAGCCTGCCCGCTTCGGCCTCGACCGGCGTGCGCGCCAGCGGCGCGTCGACGAAGCTCACGCCGAGCGCGGCGCAGTGCTCACGCAGCCGGGTGGTCGAGTCGGGCTCGCTGGTCGAGCAGTCGACGATCACCAGGCCGGCGCGCGCGCCCGCAAGCAGGCCGGTCGGGCCGAGCACTGCCGCCTCGACCTGGGGCGAACCGGTCACGCAGATGAACACGATCTCCGCGCCGCTCGCCAGTGCTGCCGGCGTGGCCGCTTCGCTCGCACCGGCCGCCAGCAGGTCGGCCACCCGCTCGCGGTTGCGGTGCACGGTGAGGGCGAGCGGGTGGCCCTTCGCACGCAGGTTCTTCGCGATGCCGTGGCCCATCAATCCCGAAGCGCCGATGAATCCGATCGTCTGCATGGTCTGGTCCCGTGGTGTGTGGTGGCGCGATTGTTCCAGCAACCGCAAGCAACGCGCACGTCGAACTCCTTGCACAGGGTTACACAACGGGCATGAAGCCGGGGCCCGTTGCGGCCGACAAGCCTTTCATCGGCACAGCTCTTCGTCAATCGCCATGCGCCGGGCGACAAGGATCCACCATGACCGTCTCACTCACTTTCACGATCGTCAACACCTATGCGCCCCAGGCCGCAAAACCTGCCGCCACGGCCGAGCGCAAGACGCCGCCGGTGGCGGCCGACGATTCGGGCTGCGGCCACAAACCTCCGGCGGTTCGCCAGAACCGTTTCGCAGACGCCATGATGTCGGCGCTGCGCGAGCTCGGCTTCGGTGGCACAGCGGCGCCGTCAGCCACGCCCGCTGCCGCGACCACCACCGCAGCGGCGGCCGCGCCGGCCGCGAGCACCAGCGCGGCGACCCCGGTGGCCACGGCAGCGGCAACGGCTGCGCCAACCACGGCGACCCCGTCGGCCCCCGCGACCGAAGCCGCGGCGGCCAAGGAGTCGTCGGCCAGCGTCGAGTCGGCGGTGCAGCAGTTCGCCCACGCGCTGTTCCAGGCGCTGCGCCAGGGTGGCAGCGGCAACCGCAAGGCCGACGACGGTGACGACCGTGTGGAGGGCCACGGCCACCATCGGCACCACCACCATCGCCGCCACGGCGAAGGCCAAGGGTATGGCGACATGTCGCAGCGCCTCGAAGCCTTGTCGCAGACGGTCGGCGCCCCGGCCGCGGCGGCCACCGCTCCGACGAGCACCGCCGCCAGCTCGTCGCTTTCGCTCACGCTGACCATGGACGACGGCACGGCGGCAGCGCCCGCGGCAGTCGCCAGCGCCGCGCCCACGGCCGCCACCACCAGCGCCACCCCGGCTGTGGTGGTGCCGGCCGACGCGCCCGCGAAGAGCCCGCTGCTCGATGCGTTCACGAAACTCTTCAACACGCTCAAGCCCGCGGCCACCGACGCCCCGGCCACCGACATGGCCGCGAAACTGCGGTTGTTCCTGCACACGCTGGCCCAGTCGCTGGCGCCCGACGCGATGGGCAGCGTGCAGCGCGCGCAGGTCGGCGGGCTGGTGAATGTGACCGCCTGAGCCGGCACGCCTGCTCCCTACAATGGGTCGGACCCGATTCCCGACCCTTGCGGCGCCACGTGCGCCGGTGTGGCTCGGTGAATCACCACCCACCCTGGCGGAGGCGCACGTTGGCAAACCCCACGAACCCGAAGCGGCTGCTGCCGCACGTGAAGCAGGTTGCGGCCGTCGTGCTGGCGGCCGCCCTGTCGGCCTGCGGCGGTGGTGGGGGAGGCTCCGGCACGGTGCCCAACAGCAACGGCATTCCGCCCTCGGCGCAGTCGGCCCAGCAGTGCGCGGCCAACAACCCGTACGCGTCGGCAGCGCTGAAGACCGGCAGCCTGAGCGTCGAGAAGCAGTGGCTGCGCTCGTACTTCGATGAGGCCTACCTCTGGTACGACGAAGTCCCGGTGGTCGATCCCACGGCCGCGGCCTTCAATACGGCCGACGTCTACACGTCGCTCGACAACTATTTCGAGGCATTGAAGACACCAGGGTCCCGCAAGGACAGGTTCAGTTTTACCTACCCCACCGCGGCGTGGGACGCCTTATCGCAATCGGGCGTTGCGGCCGGCTACGGCTTCGAGCCGGTGTTCGGCTCGTTGGTGGCTCCGAACCGCAACATCCGAATCGCCTATGTCGATCCCGGCACCGAAGCGGCTGCCAAAGGGCTGCGGCGCGGCGACCAGATCGTGACCGTGGACGGGGTCTCCGCCGACGACAACACGTCTGTCGGCATCGGTGTGTTGAACGCCGCCATTTTCCCGAGCACCGTCGGCGTGGCCCACAACTGGGTCTTCGCGCGCACTGGCTCGGCCAACTTCAGCGTCACGCTCACCACCGCCAACATCACCAAGGTGCCCGTGCTCACACGCAGCGTGGTGACGGCGCTCGACGGCAAGAAGGTGGGTTACCTCGTCTTCAACGACCACCTCGCCACGGCCGAAGCGCAGCTCATCGAGGCCGTCAACTATTTCAACGCCCAGGCCATCGACGACCTAGTGCTCGACGTGCGCTACAACGGCGGCGGCTACCTCTACATCGCCAGCGAGCTGGCCTACATGATCGCCGGGCCGGCACGCGTTCAGAGCCGTCTGTTCGAGCTGCTCAGCTACAACAACAAGCGCGGCGCCGGCACCACCACACCGTTCTACAACACCAGCACCGGCGGCTCCTCGCTGCCCACGCTGAACCTGCCGCGTGTTTACGTGCTGACCCAGTCCGGCACCTGCTCGGCGAGCGAATCCATCATCAACGGCCTGCGCGGCGTGGACGTCGATGTGCGGCTGGTCGGTGGCACGACCTGCGGCAAGCCCTACGGCTTCACCGCGAAAGACAACTGCGGCATCTCGTACTTCCCGATCGAGTTCAAGGGCACGAATGCCAAGGGCTTCGGCGACTACCCCGACGGCTTTGTTCCCGGCGGTACGGGCACGACCGGCATTGCCGGCTGTGCCGTCTCCGACGACCTGAACCACGCGCTCGGCGACACCGGCGAAACGATGCTGGCCACCGCGCTCGCCTACCGCAGCACCGGCGCGTGCGCAGTGCTGTCGATCGGGCAGGATCGGGCGCAGTCGGCGGCGCGCGCCGGCGCCGCGGGCGGCGGCTTCATGCTGCGCGGCCCGGCACGCGAGAACCGGCTGCTGGTGCCGGGTCGCTGAGACTCCGCCAGGGCGGCCCGTGCGACATCTGGCGGTGATTCGCCCGATTGATCCGCGCTTCAGCCACGGCGACGACGCCCGACACTGCGCAGATCGTCAGCGCACGGCCCGTGCGCACCGGAAGGAAAACATGAGCCTCGATCTTCACCGCGAACGTGCCTACTACCTCGCCCACCAGGACACCCTGGCCCAGCTCTACGACGGCCAGTTCGTCGTGATCAAGGGCGACGTGGTGCTCGGCACCTACGACGACGCGGCCTGGGCCGCACCGCAAACCCGCAAGCGTTACGCCGGCGGTGCCTTTCTGGTCGAGAAGGTCGCGTCTTCCGCGTCGCGCCGGGCCGAGTACGGCGCGCGGTGACACTCTGAAACGGCCGCGTTGAGGCGTTGCCGGCTGCGGCGCCAGCCCCGCGTTTGAGTTAGGGTCGTGGCCATGCAGACGCCCGTGCTCCGTAGCCACCGCCGCTGGCCCACGCCGGCGCTGCTGCTCGCGGCCGTGCTCGCGGCCGTGCTCGCCGGCTGCGCCTCGACGCCGCAACCAGGCGCCTCCACGCCGCGTGCCGCGCCAACGTCGGGCCGCGACGGTGCCGAAGCCAACCCGCCGCCCGACCTGGCCCGGGTGCCCGACGCCGAACCGAAGCTGGAGCCGATCCGCAGCGGCGGCCCGAACAAGCCTTATGCGGTGCTCGGCCGCGACTACACCCCGATCACCAAAGACGCGCCCTTCACCGAGCGCGGCATCGCCTCGTGGTACGGCCGCAAGTTCCACGGCCGGCGCACTGCCAGCGGCGAGGTCTACAACATGTACGCGATGACGGCGGCGCACCCGACCTTGCCGATCCCGAGCTACGCCCGTGTGCGCAACCCGGCCAACGGCCGCGAGGTGGTGCTGCGCATCAACGACCGCGGACCTTTCCACCCGGGGCGCATCGTCGACCTCAGCTACACGGCGGCGTTGAAGCTCGACCTGCTGCGCGGTGTGGGGCCGGTCGAGCTGCAACGCATCACCTTCGACGACATCCGAACTGGCGCGTGGCGGCGCGACGCAACGGGCGAGCCGGTGCAGCTGGCCGAAGCGAACAGCACGGTCGCGCCGCAGGCGGTGTCCGTCGTGGCGCCCGAGCCTGAGCCGCCGATCTCGCGTGCCGAAGTCGTACTTGCGCCGGTTGCCGATGCGCCGCCGGTGGCCGACGCTCCCGCGGCCCGCGCCTACACCGCACCCGCGCGCGGGTTCTGGGTGCAGCTCGGCGCGTTCAAGCTGCGCGACGGAGCCGAGGGCTTTCACAAGCGTGTCAGCACTGAAGTCGACTGGCTCGCGCCCTTGCTCGCGGTCTTCAGCGACGCCTCGGTGTTCCGCCTGCAGGCCGGCCCCTACCCCAGCCACGATGAAGCCCGCGGTGTGGCCGAGCGTGTGCGGGTGGCCTTGCAACTCGTGCCGGTGATCGTGGAGCGGAAGTAGCGGAAGTGACGGTCGAGCGCCAGCGCAACTGTTCGCACCCATGAAGCCCGGCGCCTGACTTCTTGCCTTGGCCCGGGGCGCTGCTGAGTCGCCGTTCGTCTCTACCAGCGGCCGGTGCGGCCATCCTTCGCGCGGTCACCAGCCGCCCAACGGCTGACGACGATTCTGTTCGAGCCCTGCTACTCGAGGCCTTCTTCCTTTGCGAGAGTGGCCGATTCGAACGTGTTGTCGTTCCAGTAGTACAGGCGCCACTGGGCGTCTTCGAGCCGCCAGCGGGTCAACAAGAGCTCACGATTCCAGATCCGCACGTACTTTCCATCACGCACGGGCAATTCACGCTCCTGCCCACCCAGGGTCAGTGTGGCGCGCGTCTCGTTGTCGTGGAGCTTGATGCGCTGCACCGAGAAATCGACGTCGTAGATCCGCATTCTCTGCGAGCCATAGGTCGCCACAACGTCGCGAGAGCGTTTCGAGTTCGAATTGGGGAAGACCCAGTGCACGTCGATCGCAAGCATCTCGCTCCACGCGGCAAAGTCATGCCGGTTCCAGGCAGCGAGGAACTGCGCCAATGCTCGACGTACTGCGGCTTCGCTCTCGGCAGGAGTGCCTTGCGCCCTGACTGCCAAAGGTGAGAAGGCGAACGGGCTGAGCGTTGAGGCCAGGAAAGCTCGACGTTGCAACATGGCGTACTCCGGTGTGAGTCAGGTGGGTCAATGCCGAATGGCGCGCAACACCTCTTGCGCCACCAGGCGGTGCCCGGCCGTGGTCAGGTGGACACCGTCGGCGTACAGATGCGTGAGGTGCGCATCGGGCGCCACCAGCGTCTCGATGCTGCAGAAGGCGACACTGCGCTGCGGCAGCGTGCCCAGTGCGCAGGCAGGGGCAAGCCCTTGCTGCAGGTTGAATCGCGCAGGCTCGTTGCGCATCTCTCGCAGCAAGCGATTGGCATCGACAAACCGGACCGGCGCGCCCTGCAAACCGGCGATCAAGTCTGCATTGAAGGCGTTCGACCAGCGGCTCAGCTTCTCGCGGTTCGGCCCGTTGCGCGCCGACGGCGTTTCGCCGTAGTCATCGATCGTCAGCACGACGACGCGTGGCTGACCGGCCGCCACGATCCGACGAACCTCGGCGGCAAGCGACCGTGCCGCATCGCGGACGCGCGCCTCACCGGCCTCGACTGTAGGCGCCGGCGCGAAAAGTGCGTGGCGGAAGATGTCGTTGGCGCCTGCCCAGACCAGCACGATGTCCTGCGCGCGGAACTCGTCACGTTGCAGATGGATGCTGATCTGCTCGCGAACCGGCATCGTGGTCTGCCCGGACCCGGCGCCGGCCGTGGCATCGGTGTTGTTGCTGCCTGGCTGTTCGGCGACCCGCGCGCCGCCCTCCGCATAGGCCAGCCCACCGAGCACGTGCTCGCCACGGCCCCAGCCGGCTCGCCGGTAGCCGGTCACAGAACCTCCTATTTCAGCGGCCACGATTTCCACCCAGATCGGGCCCGGGTTGGTGGTGAATCGCCCAGCGGTTCGCCCCTCGGTGCGCGCCCCGTACGTGCCCAGGTCGCTCAGGCTGTCGCCGAACGAAATCACGCGTGGTGCGGGCTGAACACTGGCGCATGCGGCCAGAATGCCTGCTGCCGCCGCAGCGGCCCAGCGGCCACCGGCGCGCACAATGGCCCTGCGCCGCCACCCGCACTTGGCCGGCCCCATCAATGCCACAGAACTCATGCTTCGCCACATGCCGCAACCCCTTGGGTGGCCCGCAGAGAGCAGCAGGCCGCCAACTGATTTGGCGACGGCAGCCGGGGTTTGTCGTGAACGAGATGTCCTGCAGTTCTGAAGTTGCGTGAGAAACCCTGAAAGAAGGCCCTTGGCGGCATACAAATGATGGGAAAGTCAGAAGTACCGCTGGACCAGGTGTTTCGCTTCGAAGGGTTCACCCTCGACGCAGGACGTCGCGAGTTGCGCCGAGGCGCAGCCACGGTCGACTTGCGCCCCAAGTGCCTGGATGTGCTGACCTGCCTGCTGCGCCGCGCAGGTCAAGTGGTGACCAAGAACGAACTGATGGAGCAAGTCTGGCCGGACGTGGTGGTGACCGACGAGTCGCTGACCCGCTGCGTCAGCGACATCCGCCAGGCGCTGGGCGACGCTGGGCAGGCGATCATCAAGACGGTTCCACGGCGCGGCTATGTCCTGGTCTCCGTGGTGGTGTCGGAGACGCCGATGCCTGCCGAATGGGCTGCGGCTGTCGAACCGACGCGACCCGCGCACCTGCCGACGACAAGCATTGCCAAGCCCGTCGGGCAACGGGCATCCCATTGGTCGCTCGGAGCCCTTGGAGTGGCTGGCGCGTTGGTGCTGGTGATTGCAGGATATTCGGCCGCCCGGTTCGTCGGCGCGCCGTCGGCAACAGGGGCGCCGTCGCTCTCTATCGTGGTGCTGCCGCTGGTGAACCTCGGCGGTGATCGCGAACAGGACTATTTTGCCGAGGGGCTGACCGAGGACCTCAGCACCGATCTGTCACGAATACCGCAGAGCCTGGTCATCGCCCGCAGTTCAGCGCAGGCCTACAAGGGCCAACCCGTGGATGCGCGGCGGATCGGACGCGAGCTGGGTGTGCGCTACTTGCTCGAAGGCAGCGTCCAGCGCCTGGGTGACCAGGTGCGCCTGAACCTGCGTCTGATCGACGCTGAAAGCGCGCGCGAGCTGTGGGCCGATCGGATCGACGGCAGTCGCACGGACCTGGCGGCGCTGCAGACCAGCGTCACGGGAGTCATCGCCAGAACCCTTCACCTGCAACTCGCGGAGGCCGAAGCGCAACACGCTCTGCGGGTGCGGCCGGTGAACCCGGATGCCCGTGACCTGGCCTGGCAGGCCTGGTCTGCGCTTGAGCAGCGTACGCTGGAGTCGGTGGCCACCGCACGCCAACTGCTCCAGCGCGCGGTGGCGATGGATGCGACTTCGGCGTTCGCCTGGAGCCTGCTCTCGGAGACCTACACGACGGACCTGCTCATGCGCTGGTTGAGTCGGCGTGACGGTGCCACCCGCGACGCCTGGTTGTCCCAGGCGCGCATGGCCGCCGACCGGGCCAACGCCATCGATCCAAACAACCTGTATGCGTTGGGCGCCATGGGTGCCGTGCTGCAGGTCAGCGGTGAACCCGAGCGCGCCCTGGCCATGTTGTCGCGCCAGGTCGAGGTCAATCGAAACTACGCACCCGCCTGGCACAAGATCAGCTACACGCAGGCGACCCTGGGGCGCCCCGAGGAGGCCATCCGCGCGGGCGATGAGGCGCTGCGTCTGAGCCCACGTGATGGCCGGCTCTACAGCTTCCTGGTGGTCACCGCCGCGGCTCATCTCTACGCCGGGCGCGACCGCGAAGCCTTGGTCTGGGCCAGGCGGTCGATCGACGCTCGATCCGACTTCTCGATTTCCCACGCCTGGGCCGCGGCGGCGGCTGCCAATCTGAACGAGATGGACACGGCGAAAAAGGAAATTGGCGAATTCCAGCGACTCCAACCCGACTACACGGTGGAGAACTTCCGGCGCGAGGGGCAATCCCGGAACCCTGACTTCCTGAGGCAACGCGAGCGCTTCTATGCGGGGCTGCGCAGGGCCGGGTTGCCGGAGTGAGCGCCGGCCGGCCTCGAAACGCACGAAGTGAGGTTGAGGACTGGGCTCGATGCAGGCATCGGCTGTGCCATGTGTGACCACCGCGCCCTCCACGGGCTCGTTTGGGCCACTACCGAGCCATCGGCACGTGAAGCTGGGGCACCTCGGGAGCGGGCGCAGCCAGCGTCGTGCGGCGGGCAGGAGCCACCGCGAGGCTCTTTCCCGCTCACTTCGCGCGGAACACGATCTCCTTCATCCGCGCCAGTTTCGGCGACACCACCGGCACCGTCAGCATCGTGCTGGCCACGGCCATCAGCAGCAAGGCGGTGAAGGTTTCGTTGGTGATGATCTGCTTGTCGAGCAGCACGTTGGCGAAGATGATCATGATCAGCGCCTTGGTCTGAAGCAGCCAGCCGATCAGCGAGCCTTCGCCTGGCTGCCACTTCAGGATCTTGCCGGCCAGGTGGGTGCCGATCAGCTTGCCCGAGACCGACGCCACGAGCAGCACGGCTGCGGCGATGAACACCGCCGCGCCGCCCACCTGCCAGTTGGTGCGCAGCCCGGTGCTGAGAAAGAACACCGGCATCACGACCAGCAGCACGTGGCCGCGCAGCGCGTCCATCTTCTTCTGGTCGAACCAGTGCGAGTCCATGCTCGCGCCGGCGAGGAAAGCGCCGACCATGTAGTGCAGTCCCGACCAGTCGGCGCCCAGCCCGCACGCGGCGAGCCAGATCAGGCCGGCGTACCAGCGGTCGCGTTCGGGAATGGCCAGCATCAGCTTGCGAAAGCCGTAGCCGATGACGATGAAGGCGAGCAGGAAACCGCCTTGTTTGCCGACCCGCTCCCAGTCCATCAGGATCAGCGCGAGCACGCCCCAGATCGCGATGTCGTCGACGCTCGCGTAGCGCAGGATGCGCTGGCCGATGGGCTGGCGCAGGATCTCGATCTTTTCCATCAGCAGGATTAGGATCGGCAGCGCCGTCACCGCACACGCCATGCCGATGCCGAGCACGAACTGCCACGACTGGCCCTTCACGCCGACCCAGCCCGGGAACATCAGCATGCCGAGCGCCGCCGCGCTGCCGAAGACGAGCGGCACACCCAGCGCCAGGCCGGCGGTGATGCCACTCTCGACGCGGTGTTCCCAGGCCTGGTGCAGGTCGAGCTCGATGCCGGCGATCCACACGAACACCATCACCGCCCACCAGGCGATGCCGTTCAGGCTCTGGATCACCGGCGCGCTGAAGACGAACTTGTAGTACTCGGGGAAGGCCGCGCCGAGCACCCCCGGCCCGAGCAGGATGCCGGTGATGATCTGCACCACCACCAGCGGCGCGAAGTACTCGGTGCGCCCGAGCCGCCAGATCAGGTAGGGCACGCTGAAGATGATCAGCATCGCGATCAGGAAGATTTCTGTGGTGCTCATGGGCCGTATTGCGAAAGGCTGCACAGGCGCAGCGAGATTCGGGCGGGCGCGAGTTTGCCACGCGCGCGGCGCCGTCCTTAAACTGGCGCTTGCGGTCACCGAACCCGCCAACGCACCCGATCCGAGGAGACCGCCATGCGCCACCCCAGCCTCAAGCCGCACCTGCGCCAGGGCGCGGCGATCCTGTTCCTGCTGTGTTTGCTGGCGCCTTTCGCGCAGGCCCAGCGCATGCTGGAGCCGAGCGAATACCTGAAGGACCCGAAGTTCAAGGAGCTCTACGTCAAGGCCCTCGGCGCCAAGGCCAAGACACCCTGGCTCGCGAAGATGGACGGGCCGGCGCCGACGACACGCAAGGTGCGCGTCGTCGGCAGCGAGTTCGTGCTCGCTGCGTTCTGCAAGAACCACGATTGCGGCGACAACAGCGCCGTGCTGCTCTACGCGGCCGACCGCGGGCAGCTCGTTGGCACGATCTTCGAGAAGGGCAAGACCACCGTCATCGGCGACCCGTCACCCGGCCTGGCGATCGAGATCAACAAGCTGTGGAAGAAGGAATGGCGGCAGCAGTAGACGGGTTCGGTGCACCCGTTACGTGCTTGCGACTCTCTGGCGCGAATACTGTAAAAAGATCCAGCGCGGGAGGTGGACTTCGGTATCATCTTCGGCACCATGCCGATCACCGCAGCCGAAGAATTTTCCCGTTTCGTCGCGGGCCAAAAGTTCAAGACGATTCTTGCCGACCCGCCTTGGCAATTTCAGAACAAAACCGGCAAGGTTGCGCCGGAGCACAAGCGTCTTGCGAGGTATGCGACTCTCAAGCTGGATGACATCAAGGCGTTGCCGGTTGAGAGTGCTGCTGACGACACCGCGCATCTCTACCTGTGGGTGCCGAACGCGCTCTTGCCCGAAGGCCTCGCGGTGATGGAAGCGTGGGGCTTCAAGTACAAGTCCAACATCGTGTGGCAGAAGATTCGCAAGGATGGTGGCCCTGACGGGCGGGGTGTCGGGTTCTACTTTCGAAACGTCACCGAGCTTTTGCTGTTCGGGGTTCGTGGAAAGAGTGCGCGGACTTTGCAGCCAGGACGCACTCAAGTGAATACGATTGCAACGCGCAAACGCGAGCACAGCCGGAAGCCCGATGAGCAGTACCCGTTGATCACGAGTTGCAGCCCTGGCCCGTACCTTGAGATGTTCGCGCGTGGTGAGCGACCTGGTTGGTCAATCTGGGGTGATCAGGCGCATGAAGAGTACGCGCCCAACTGGCCCACGTATTCAAATCACTCGCAGAGTGGTCGCCCCGCGGTTCACCCAGAGCTCTTTGAGGCTTAAGGGGCCTCGTCGGCTTTCACATCGTCTTCGGACAACTGCTCGATCGGCGCGGTGTCGAACTTGATTGTCGTCGCAGGCAGGCCAATGAGCAAAAGTGGGCAGGGGTTGCCAACGCCGCGCTCAACACGGTGGACGAGCTTGGCCCAATGCGTGGTGGCTTGCCCGAACTTGTTAGACACGAAATTGTCGGTCCATGCGTCAGCGAACGCGACCGGCTCCTTTGTTCGCTCTACGCGCCTCAGCACGTTGGCTTTCTGCTTCGGGGTTGGCACATAGCCGTTCGCAGCCAAGTCTTCAAAGCCCGTGATTTTTCTTTCACGGGCGAAGCGATGAACGGCTTCCCAAAGTGCGTCTTGCAGCGACGATCCTCGAGTGATCAACACGCCCACGCTAATTGCCCCTTCGGCATGCAGGCGCTTGAAGTTCTCCAGATCGCGGTCGAAGAAAGGATCCTTGTTGTTCCATTCGATTTCCAGGGCCACAACACCGACACCGGCATATGCCTTGACATGATCGACCTCGTGGGACGTCGATTCACGCGGCTTGCCGTCGATGGTCTTCTTGATCTCGAAGATGTGCTTCTTCCATCCCGCGGCGTTCAGCATGCGACGGAGCCGCTGAGTGAACTTCGTCTCCCCGCCGCCGCTGCCGATGATCTCGGTGATCGGCAACTCGATCGCGTTGAGCGCCTCGGCGATTTCGACCAGAGCGTCGGGAAATTCGCCGTCTATGATCGACCTTGCGTGCGACAGAAATCTGATCTCAAAGCCTTTGGCTTGCAGGGCCTCGAACGGACGACTCGACTTCTTCGATGACTTCGGCATGGATCGAATGATAGCGGCCACCCTCGCGTTCGCCGTACTCACTCTTCCCACTGAAACCGTGCGATCGCCAGCGCCGTGAAGACCGCGGTGAAACCGAGCAGCACCAGCACCGGCATGACAGCCGCCTCCAGCGGCAGCCCGCGCCAGGTCATCGCGTCCAGGCCGTCGATGGCCCAGCGGGTCGGCACGAACAGCGAGAGCTGCTGCAGCCAGGCCGGGAAGATGAACGACGGCACCCACGCGCCACCCAGCATCACCAGCAGCAAGGTCGCCAGGATCGCCAGGCCGCGGGTCGCTTCGGGCGTCTTGCCGAGCGCTGCGATCAGCAGGCCGAAGCTCGCGGTGAGCAGCGCGAACGCGACCAGCACAGCGACGAAGCCGATCACGCTGCCTTCGATGCGCACCTTGAAGAAGACGAAAGCCACCGCGTAGATCACCGCGAACACGATCAACGCGATCACCGCCGTGCTCCCGATGCGGCTGCCGAGCAGCCTGGCGCGCGACAGCGGCGCCGCGCGCAGCCGCTTCCACAGCCCGAGGCGGCGCATCAACAGCAGGCCGACCGCCATGTCCACGCCCATCAGCAGGATGAACTGCACGCCCATGCCGGCGAAGGAATGCGAATAGCTGTTGTAGTGCGTCTCGGGCTGTGAGCTGGCTTCGACTTCGCGGGTGGTGAAGGGCACGCTGAAGGCCGCACCGGCTGCAGGCGCCGAGGCCGCACCCGGCGCGGGCGCGGCCCGGTCCTGCACCTTGGCGATGCTGTCGAACATGGTCACCAGCTCGTCGCGTTGCCCGGCCGGCAGCTGCGGGTTCTTCTGCACCTGCTCGCGCATGTCTTTCATCATCGGGCCGGCACCGGTGAAGGCCGACTGGCTCACCACCTGCATCACGTGCTGGGTGAGCAGGCCGCGCACCAGCGGCAGCACCATCGATTGCGACGGGTCGTAGTTCAGCACGATCTGCGGCTTGTCGGCGCCGCCGAACAGCGCATTGCCGGCTTTCGCACCGAAGCCGGCGGGCAGCGTGACCGAAGCGCGCAGCTTGCCGGCCTTGACCTGTGCCAGCGCATCGGCCTCTCCTGCTTCGCTCAGTGTCAGCGCGCTGTCGGCGCGCATCGCGGCCACGATCTTCGCCGAGAGTTCACTGTGGTCGAGGTCGGTGATCGCCACGGGAATGTTCGCCGGTTTGTTGTCGCCGCCGCCGAACAGGCTGCCGAAAAACGCCGCGATCAGGATCGGCGCTGCGATGCTCATGATCACCGAGCGGCGGTTCGAGAAGTACAGCACCAGGTCTTTGCGCAGCAGCGCGATGAAGGCGTTCATGGTGGGGTTTCCTTGGGCGGTCAGTCGCGCAGTTGGCGGCCGGTGAGGGCGAGGAACACGTCTTCGAGATTGGCGCGGCCCGAGCTCAGGTGCCGCACCGAGACGCCGCTGGCGCTCACGGCCTGCAGCACCGCGCCGGCGCTGCGCGTCAGGTCGTCGAGCCCGATCGTCAGCGTGCCGGCGTCGAAGGCCACCTGCTTCACGCCGGCTATGCGTTGCAGCGCGGCGAGGTCGGGCGTGCCCTCGATGTCGATCGCCAGCGTCTGCGCGGCCGGCAGCACGCGCAGCAATTCGGCCAGCGTGCCGCTCGCCACCACCTTGCCGTGGTCGATGATGACGATGCGGTCGGCCAGCCGCTCGGCTTCTTCCATGTAGTGCGTGGTGTAGACCAGCGCCTTGCCGGCGCGCTTGAGCGCTTCCAGGTTGTCGAAGATCGCGTTGCGGCTTTGCGGGTCGACGCCGGCCGTGGGTTCGTCGAGCAGCAGCACATCAGGGTCGTGCACCAGCGCGCAGGCGATGTTCAGGCGGCGCTTCATGCCGCCGCTGAAGGTGGCGGGCTTGTCGCGCGCGCGGTCGGCCAGGCCGACCATGTCGAGCACCTCCATGGCGCGCTTCTTCAACGCGGCTTTCGGCATGTCGTAGAGCGCGCCGAAGAGTTCGATGTTGGCCAGCGCCGGCAGGTCTTCGAACAGCGCCAGTTCCTGCGGCACGAGGCCGATGCGGCGCTTGAAGCCGAACTCGTCTGCGGCGAGCGTGGTGCCGCCCACGGTCACCGTGCCGGCATCGGGGTTCGTGAGGCCGGCGATCATGCCGACGGTGGTGGACTTGCCAGCGCCGTTCGGGCCGAGCAGCCCCAGCACTTCGCCGGCGCGTGCCGAGAGCGACACGCCGGCCACCGCGGTTCGGTCGCCATAGGCCTTGCGCAGGCCCTGCGCTTGCAGCACTTCGTTCATACGTCGCTCCCCCCGGTTCAGAGTGAGGGCGATGTTATGGGGCGGCGCTGGCGGCGGGCACAGCGTGCGACGAGTCGCCAGCGCCGTGGCGCGAACAGCCGCTGGCGGGTGCGAATGGTGTGCCGACCCTCAGCGCGGGCCGGCCAGGCCCCGATGCGCGCCGGCCATGCCGAGATCGAGCCACTTGAGCAAGGCGGCGTGGAGCGCGGCCATGTCCATCGGCTTGCCGATGAAATCGTTCATGCCGGCGGCCTCGCAGGCGAGGCGGTCTTCTTCGAAGACGTTGGCCGTCAGCGCGAGGATCGGCCGCCTGTCCCACCCGGCCAGCTTGCGGATTGCGCGGGTCGCTTCCAGGCCGCCCATCCCGGGCATCTGCATGTCCATCAGCACCAGGTCGTAGCTGCGTGCCTGTGCCAGCGTCAGTGCTTCGTGACCATCGGCCGCGGTGTCGACGAACATGCCCAGGCCGTGCAGCATGGCCAGCGCGACTTCGCGGTTGACTTCGTTGTCTTCGGCCAGCAGCACCCGCGCGCCGCCATGGCGCTGGCGCAGTTGCGCCTCGGCCGTGGCCGGGTCGCCGGCCGGCGGCGAAGGCATGACGCCGTGGCCACGCTGCAGCCGCGCCGTGAACCAGAACCGGCTGCCGATGCCGGGCGTGCTCTCGACGCCGCATTCACCGCCCATCAGCTGTGCCAGCCGCTGGGTGATCGCCAGCCCCAGGCCGGTGCCGCCGAAGCGGCGCGTGGTCGACGCGTCGGCCTGTTCGAAAGGCTGGAACAGGCGCGACCGTTGCTCGGCGGTGATGCCGATGCCGGTGTCTTCGACGGCAAAGCTCACCAGCAGATCGTCGCCTTCGTCGCGAAGCAGTTTCGCGCGCAGCGCAATGCTGCCCTTCTCGGTGAACTTCACGGCGTTGCCGGCAAAGTTGAGCAGCGCCTGGCGCAGCCGCGTCGGGTCGCCCCGCAGCCACAACGGAACGGCATTGCCGTCGACTTCGACCACCAGCCCTTTTTCGCGTGCCGACTCGGCGATGATCGAGTGCACGTTGTCCAGAATGGCCGACAGGTGGAAGTTGGTGCTCTCGAGCTGCACCCGCCCGGCCTCGATCTTCGAGAGGTCGAGGATGTCGTTGATGATGGACAGCAGGTGCTGGCTCGCAGCCTCGATCTTGTCGAGGCGGGCGGCCTGCCCCGGCGTGACGCCTTCGCGCCGCATCAGGTAGTTCAGGCCGACGATCGCGTTCAGCGGCGTGCGGATCTCGTGGCTCATGTTGGCGAGGAAGGCGCTCTTGGCCCGGCTGGCGTCTTCCGCGGCGTCGCGCTGCGAGCGTGCCCTGAGCGATTCGATGCCGATCGACACATAGCGGGCCAGCTCTTCCAGCGGCGCCACTTCCTGCGCATGGAAGGCGTCGGGCTCCGCCGCGTACAGGGCCAGGGCGCCGAAGGTCCGCCCGCGACCGGTCAGCGGCATCGCGATGCTGGCGTGGAAGCCGTTGCGCAGCGCCGCTTCGCGCCAGGGCGCCACGTCCGGGTGGGTGAGCCAGTTCTGGTTGACCTGGGTGGTGCCGGTCCGGATCGCGGTGCCCGAGGGGCCCTGCCCGACGTCGCTTTCCGCGTCCCACGAGATCCGGATGCCGTGGAGATAGCCGTTGTCGTCGCCGGCCTGTGCCATGACCCGAACCGACTTCGTGGCATCGTCTTCGGCGTAGCCGATCCAGGCCATCAGGTAACCGCCCGCCGCCACCACGGAGCGGCAGACCTCGGCCAGATACGCCTGTTCGTCCCGGATGGGGGCCAGGTTCATGCTGCAACTGCTCAGAACGCGCAGCGATCGGTTCAGGCGCAGCAGCCCGTCCTCGGTTCGCCGGCGTTCGGTGATGTCGCGCTCGATCGCCACGTGGTGCGTGCTGCGGCCGCTGCGGTCGACGATCGGGACGATGTCGAATTCGACCCAGTACTCGCTGCCGTTCTTCTTGTAGTTGACGAGCTCGGCATGCACCGGCTCGCCGCGTCGCAGCGCTGCGCCGATGCGCGCGAGCTCGGCCCGGTCCGACTTCGGGCCCTGCAACAGGCGCGGCGAACGGCCGAGCACCTCGTCGCGCCGCCAGCCGGTGAGCCGCTCGAACGCGTCGTTCACGAACACCATGCGCGGCCCCGGCTCGTCGAGTTCGGTGGCCTCCGTGATCATCACCACATCGTTCAGCTGTGCGACCGAGGCCGCGAGCAGGCGCAATTCCTCTTCGGCCTCCTTGCGTTCGGTGATGTCGGAAATCGTCACCACGATCTGCTCGATCTGCCCCTGCGCATCGCGCAGTGGGTAGGCGTCGACCAGCGCCCAGATCGGGCGCGGCAGGTCGGGCCGGCGCGCGCCCAGCACCAGGTTGCTCACGGCCTGGCCGCTGGCAAGCACCTGCTGAACCGGGAAGCGCTCGAGCGGCATGACCGAGTTGTCTTCTTCGAGGAAGGCCCAGTACGGATCGATCGCCATCTTGCCGCGCAGCTGCTCGAGCGTGAGCCCGACCAGCCGGCAGGCCGCCGGGTTGGCGTCGATCACATGCGTGTCGGCGCCGTGCACGATCACGCCTGCGCGCAGGTTGTCGAGCAGCGCCTGCAGCCGCTCTTCGTTGGCCCGCAAGGCCAGCTGGCCCTGCATGGACGCGGACACGTCCATGTGCGTGCCGACCATGCGCAGCGGCGCACCTTGCTCGCCGCGTTCCAGCACCTGGCCGCGGTCGAAGATCCAGACCCAGTGGCCGTCGGCGTGCCGCATGCGGTAGGTCTCTTCAAAGCGTTCGGTGTGCCCTTCCATATGGGCGCGCTGGGCCGCCCACACACGCTCCCAGTCGTCGGGGTGGACCCGGGACTTCCAGTTTTCCACGCCCGGGAACGCCGGCGCGTGCGGCAGCCCGAGCATCGTGTTCCAGCGTTCGTTGACCACGGTGATGCCGCTGAGCACGTCCAGGTCCCAGAGGCCGAGGTCGGCACCGCGCAGCGCCAGCCCGAGGCGCTCGGCGCCCTTGCGCTCCAGCTCGTCCTGCTTCGCCTCGGCGCGCGCGAGCTCACGCTGGCGGCGCTGCATCAGGACCAGCGCGAACGACGTGGTCGCCACGAACAGCGCGTAGAGCGCGGCGTAGATCGCGGTCTGCCGCCACCAGGGCGCATACACCGCCTCGAGGCTTCGGCTGACCGCCACCACGAGCGGCTTGTCCAGTGCCAGGCCGGCGGGGCGCAGGGTGCGCTGCGCCATCATCCGGCTTTCGCCGGTGAGGGCCACCGTGCCGGTCATCACGCTGGCCACCTGGCCCGATTCACGGTGGCGCCGGAAGAACGAGCCCGGCTGATCGAGGTTTCTCCCGGCAAGATTCTTTGGCGAGGGCTCGTGCAGCAGCACCAGGCCGTCGCCGTGGCCCACCGCGGCCCAGACGTCGGGCGCGTACTGCGTCGCGCGCAGAACGCTTCTGAAGTACTCGGGGTCGAGCGTCGTCGTGACCGCGCCGCCGAACGTGCCGTCTGCGCCTGCGACGACGATCGTCAGATTCATCGCGTAGACGCCGTTGGCACCGACCGCGGGCGGCGACAGGAACACACCGCCTGCATCGGTCTGGGCGCGGGCGTGCACCACGTGCGGCAGGGCGCTGTCGTCCCGCCCGATCAGGCCGGGCCGGTTCGCGGCGAGCACCCGGCCGTTGCGATCGAGCAGCAGCATGGTCTGTGCGCCGGGCATCGCGCTGCCGAGCGCCCTGAGCCGGCGCGACGCCTGGTCCGCGACCTCGCCGGGGGGCCAGGCGGCTAGGTCTTCGCGAACGCCGCGCAGTGCGGCACCGAGGTTGAGCAGCTGGCGCGAGAGGTTTTCGTCGATCCCCAGGGCTTGCGCTGCGAGCAACTGACGCTGCTCGTTCTCCACGTCGCGGCGGTCGCTGGCGCGGTTCCAGAAGATGAACAGCCCGACCGCGAGGAACACCGCGCCCAGCAACATCCACTCCTGGCGTGCGTCTCCCCGGCCGGAACGCCGACGGGGTGCAACCAGGCGGGGGTCGTCGTGGTTCGCTGGCATGGTGTGGCAAAGAGACTAGCACCGCCGAAGCCGGTGCCACCCCCGGAACAACGCCGTGTTTGTGGCTCGGCTACGCGTCTGCGAGTGCGGCGCGCCGCTGCTGCAGAAAGCGCCGCACGGCCGGGTCGGCTTCCAGGCCGATGGCGCGCACATAGGCCTGCTCGGCGGCTGCGTTCGCGCCGCTGCGTGCCAGCAGCCCGGCGCGCGCTGCCCAGTACGGCTGGTAGTCGGCCAGCCGCGCGTCGCCGGCGATGGTGTCGAGCGCTTCCAGGCCAGCGGCAGCGCCCTGTGTCTCGGCCAGCGCCACGGCCCGGTTGATCGCGACCACCGGTGAGCCGGTGAGCTGCGCGAGTGCGTCGTAGAGCTGCACGATCGCGGCCCAGTCGGCGTGCCCGGTGCGGCGCCGGATCACGTTCGCCGATTGCACCGCCGCTTCGAGCTGGTAGCGCCCGATCGTGGCCAGCTTGCTGGCGCGCAGCAGCAGCGCTTCGGCGCGGTCGATCAGGCGCACGTCCCACAGGGTCGGGTCCTGCTCGGCCAGCGGCACGTAGCCGCCCTCGGCATCGCGCCGTGCGGCGCGGCGGGCCTGCGCGTGCAGCATCAGCGCGAGCAGGCCCAGCGCTTCGGGTTCGTCGGGCATCAGTGTGGCCACCAGCTCGCCGAGCCAGATGCCTTCGTCGGCGAGGTTGCGGCGCCGCGCTTCGGTGCCGGCCGGGTCGGACCAGCCTTCGGTGAAAGTGGCGTAGATGGCTTCGAGCACCGCGTCGAGGCGATCCGGCAGGTCGTCGTGTTCCGGCAGCCGAAACGGAACCCCGGCGCGTTTGATCTTGGCCTTGGCGCGCACCAGGCGCTGGCCCATCGTGGCCGGCGCGACGAGAAAGGCCGACGCGATCGCCGCGGCGTCGAAGCCGAGGATGGTCTGCAGCATCAGCGGCGCGCGCACGCTGGCTTCGATGGCCGGGTGCGCGCATGCGAACATCAGCAGCAGCCGGTCGTCGGGGATCGCGCGCTGGGCCTCGGGGTCGGAAGCGAGGTCGGTGACCAGCAGCAGGTCAGCCGCCGAATCGTCCTGCGTCTTGCGGCGCCGCGCGGCGTCGATCAACGAGCGTTTGGCGGCCGTCATCAGCCACGCTTCGGGGCTGTTCGGCACGCCGTTCAAGGGCCAGTCGCGCAGGGCCGATTCGAACGCGGCGGCGAGCGCATCTTCGGCCGCCGCCACGTCGCGCGTGCGCGATGACAGGTAGGCGACCAGCTTGCCGTAGCTGCGCCGCGCGGCCGATTCGGCGGCCGCTGCAGCGGCCGCGGCCTGATCGCCGATCACATCTCCCAGATCGGCCGCACTTCGATCGTGCCGTAGCTCGAGGTCGGGCAGCGTGCCGCCCAGGCCAGCGCTGCGTCGAGGTCGGCCACGTCGATCACGTAATAGCCGCCGAGCTGTTCGCGGGTTTCGGCGTACGGCCCGTTCAGCACTTCGGTCTTGCCGCCGCGCACCCGCACCGAGGTGGCGTCGGTGCTCGGGCGCAGCCGCTCGCCGGCCTGCAGGGCGCCGGCCTTCACCAGCGCTTCGGTGTAGGCGCCATAGGCCTGCATCAGCTTGCCGGTGTCTTCGGGCGACATCTTGTCTTCTTCGGTTTCGCTGGCGTAGATGCTCAGAAGGTATTTCATCGGTCTTTCCTCCGGGGTCGTGACGCGGCAACATGCCACATCTGTGCCTTGACGTTCGGGACGCGCCGGTTTCGACAGGCCGCCAAGGAATTATTCAGCAAGGCCGCCCGGGCACGGGCAGGTGTTATTGAGGCTGGAACCGCCCATGAACTAGGGCTACCCCCCGGTGTGCCACGCGCCCATGATGCGCGACCCGAGGGCACTCCGCGCCCCGGCCACGGATGGACCTGACATGGCAAGCAGCGAAACGCTGAACCCTGCGATGAACCCGCCGCCGGCACCGGTCACGCTGTTCTACAGCTATGCCCACGAAGACGAAGGCCTGCGCGACGAATTGCAGGGCCACCTGAAGATCCTCGAACGGCGCGGCCTGCTCGCGCCCTGGCACGACCGCCGAATCGTGCCCGGGCAGGACTGGTCGCAGCAGATCGACACGAACCTGCGCGTGGCGGAGCTGGTGTTGCTGCTGGTCAGCAAGGACTTCATCGAATCCGACTACATCATGGGCACCGAACTCGGCGCCGCGATGCAGCGCCACGCGGCGCAGCAGACCGTGGTGGTGCCGATCGTGGTCCGTGCGGTCGACCTCGACCCCGAAGACGCCGACGACCTGCCGTTCCTGAAGCTGCAGGGCCTGCCCACCAATCTGCGGCCCGTCACCTCGTGGCCGAACCGCGACGAGGCCTGGACCGACGTGGCCAAGGGCCTGCGTGCCACCGTGAAAGGCATCCGCGAACGCCGGCCACCGCCACCGGTGCCTCAGCCAGCGCCGGTGGCCGCCGCGGCGCCGGCACGGTCCGCCAGTGCCGATCCGTTCGAGACCTTCTCTGCCGATCGCAGCTTCATACGGCCCGCATCGCCGCGGCCCGACCCGGTGCTCGATCGCCTGCTCGCCGCCGTGTCGCTGCAGGTCGACGAGGCCGGCCTGCTGCGACACGAGCCGCGCCTGACCGCAGGCGCCACGCGCGACTTGCAGGCCGGCGTGCGCACACTGATTGACCTGCCCGAGCAGAAACGGGTGTTGTGGGTCGATGACCGGCCTGACGGCAACCGCTACGAGACGGCGGTGCTGGCCAAGCTGCAGATCGAAGTCGTCACGGCCGTCGACACACGCCAGGCCTTGCAGTGTGTGGAGTCCGACGCCGAAGGGTTCGACCTCGTCATCTCCGACTGGGAACGCGACGGCGAGCCTGCGGAAGCCGGGCTGCGCCTGCTCGCCGCGCTGCGCGAAGCGGGGTTCCCGGTGCCCGTCATCTTCTACCATGGGGCACGCGGCGCGCAGCGCAGCGAGCGTGCCGCGCAAGCCTTGCAGGCGGGGGCCTTCGGCGAGGCGGTGGTGCCGGCCGAGCTGATGGCGAAGATCCGCCAGGCCCTCGCGGGCTGACGCGCACGACATTCACAGGAGCGAGACATGGCCACATCGGCGCAAGACATCACCTTCATCATCCCCGGCAAGGCGCAGGCGGCCGGCGCGGCGACGCGCGGCACGGCCAAGGCCTCGGTGCTCGTGGGCACGCAGCGCGGCGGCGGCGACGCGGTGCGCGTGACCGCGCGCCCCGGCGAGGACGTGGTGGTGCTCAGCATCGCCAACGGCCCCATGCTCTACCTGCACCCCGAAGACGCGCGCGACCTGATGCGCGCGCAGAGTGCCGGCGCCACGCGGAGTTCGGTCAACGCTTCGAACGACAACGAAGTGGTGGTTTCGCCGCAGCTCGGCTGGCCGGGGCTGGAAGCCGGCGCCACGCGCGGTGCCACGCGGGGCTGGATGGGGCAGGCGGTGCTGAGCGCGTTCGAGGTGATCACCGGCCTGGCCAAGGACCCGGCCGCCAAGCTCGCCGCAGCGGCCATCACGAAGAAGGTCGACGGCGCGGTCGACGCCGGTGTCTACCAACTGTCGGCCGACGCGCTGCAGCCGCTCAAGGGCAGCGGCCGCAAGCGCGATGCCGTGCCGGCCGCGGCCGATGGCGGTGCGCTGCTGGTGCTGATCCACGGCACCTTCGTCGAAAGTGTCAGCACCTTCGGCAAGCTCTGGGCCCTGCACCCGCAGACCGTGCGCGAGCTGTTCTCGCACTACGCCGACCGCGTCTATGCGCTCGACCACCCGACCATGGGCGCGAGCCCGATCACCAACGCGCTGACGCTCGTGCGTGCCATGCCGGCCGGCGCGAGGCTGCACCTCGTCACGCACTCGCGCGGCGGGCTCGTGGCCGAAGTGCTGGCGCGGGCTTGTGGTGGCAAGCCGCCGACCGCCGACGAGCTCGCGCTCTTCAATGGCGCCGAGCGCAGCCAGCAGAAAGCCGACCTGATCGCGCTGTCGAAAGAAGCCATCGCCAAGGGCCTGAAGATCGAACGCGTGGTGCGCGTGGCCTGCCCGGCACGCGGCACGCTGCTCGCATCGAAACGCTTCGATGCTTATCTGTCGGTATTGAAGTGGGGCCTGGAACTCGGCGGCGTGCCGGTCGCGCCGCAGCTCGTCGACTTCCTGCACGAAGTGGCGCGGCGCCGCGCCAACCCCGAAGAGTTGCCCGGCATCGAAGCGATGATGCCCGAGAGCCCGCTGGTGAAATGGCTCAATGGCGGCAGCGACACGATCCCCGGTGACCTGCGTGTGATCGCCGGCGACATGGAAGGCGACTCGATCGGTTCGTGGGTCAAGACGCTGCTCTCCGACGCGTTCTACTGGACCGACAACGACCTCGTCGTGCAGACGCGTTCGATGTACGGCGGCGCGCCGCGCGCGGCCACGGCCAGCGGCGCCGGCGCGAGCTTCCTGCTCGACCGCGGCGCTAAGGTCTCGCACTTCAACTACTTCGCCAACGAGCGCACTGTCAAGGCGATCACGAGTGCCTTGTTCGAAGCGTCACCGAACGACTTCGCGACGATCGGCCCGCTGTCGTGGGCCGGTCAGGACGCGAGCGGCACACGCGCTGCACGCGCGGTGGCGCGTTCGCGTGGTGCCGATGCAGCGGCCGCGGCCGACCGCCCGGCAGTGTTCGTGCTGCCGGGCATCCTCGGCTCGAATCTCAAGCTCGACGGCAAGCGCATCTGGCTCGGCTTCCGCTTCATCAACGGCCTGAAGAAGCTCGCCTGGGACCCGGCCACCGCTAACCGTGTCGAGCCCGATGGCCCGATCGGCATGGTCTACGACGACCTGATCGAGCGCCTGGCCGACACGCACGAAGTGATCCCCTTCGCCTACGACTGGCGCCGCCCGGTCGAAGACGAAGCGCGCCGGCTCGCGGTGGCGGTCGATGCCGCACTCGCGGCGCGCAACGTCAGCCAGCAGCCGGTACGGCTGATCGCGCACTCGATGGGCGGCCTCGTCGCGCGCACCATGCGCCTCGAAAAACCCGAGACCTGGCACAGGATGATGGCGCGCGAAGGCGGCCGCCTGCTGATGCTGGGCACGCCCAACGGCGGCTCGTGGGCGCCGATGCAGACACTGTCGGGTGACGACAACTTCGGCAACGCGCTGGTCGCGTTCGGTTCGCTGTTCGACAACGGCGGCACGCGCAAGATGATGGCCGCGATGCCGGGTTTCATCCAGCTGCAGGCCTCGTTGCTCGACCCGAACCTCGGCCTCGACAAGGCCACCACCTGGCAGAAGCTCGCCGACGACGACATGGCCGCTTTGCGCGACCGCAGCCTGTGGCACGACGAAGGCTCGCAGCGCACGATCTACGAATGGGGCGCGCCGCCGCAAGACGTGCTCGACCAGGCCGTGAAGCTGCGCCGCCGCCTCGATGCGCAGGCCGAATCGCTCGGCGCCGACGCGCAGAAGATGCTGCTCGTGGTCGGCCACGCCGCGTTCACGCCGGCCGGTTTCACGCAGACCTCCGACGGCCTCGAATACCTCGACACACCCGACGATGGCGACGGCCGCGTGCCGCTGCAAAGCGCGTTGTTGCCCGGCGTGCGCACCTGGAAGGTCGATGCCGAACACGGCAAGCTGCCTGACGAAGCGAGCGCCTTCGCGGCCTACATCGAGCTGCTGACGACCGGAGAAACACGCCAGCTCGACCCCTACGTGCCCGCTGCGCCCGGCACCCGCGGTACTGGCGGTGCCGCGGCCGCCACATCGGCGCTGGTGCGCAGCCGACCTTCGCGTGGTTTGCAATCGTCGAGCCCGCCGGCCAATGAAGCCGAGGTGCTGCGCTCGGCGCGCGGTGGGGCCGAGGCGCGGCGCGGGCGTGGCAAGAGCACGGCGCTGCGCGTGTCGGTGCTCAACGGCGACCTGAAGTTCGTCGGCCAACCGCTGATGGTCGGCCACTACCGTTCGATCGCGCTGACCGGCACCGAGTGGGTCGTCGATGGCCTCGTCGGCCACGCGATGAGCAAGTCGCTCGCCGCCGGCCTGTACCCCGACGCGACCGGCTCGCACCAGATCTTCGGCAACGTGCGCAAGGACCCGAACAACCCGTTCGTGATGGCGCGCCCGCAGGCCGTGGTCGTGGCCGGCCTCGGCGACGAGGGCAAGCTGCGCGCCAGCGAGCTCGTCTACACCGTGCGCCAGGCCGTGCTGGCCTACGCGCAGCGGGTGGCCGAGCAGGGCGGCGCGGCGCAGTTCGAACTGGCGGCCACGCTGATCGGCAGCGGCGGCAAGGGCATCACCCCCGGCAGCGCGGCGCAGCTGATCGCGCAGGGCGCGTTCGAGGCCAGCCAGAAGCTGCAGCAGGGCGACTGGCCGCAGCTGAGCCGCCTGATCTTCGTCGAGTTCTACCTCGACCGCGCGAGCGACGCCTGGCGTTCGCTGCAGGTGCAGGCCATCGCCACGCCGAACCAGCTCGAACTCGTCGGCCTGGTCACTTCGGGCGATGGCGCGTTGCGGCGCTCGCTCGATTCGAGCTACCGCGGCGCGGCCTACGACCTGATCAGCGCGCTCAGCGTGGCCGGCAAGAACGGCCAGCCCTGCATCGAGTACGTGCTCGACACGCGCCGCGCCCGCACCGAAGTGCGCGCCGTGCACGCGCAGGGCACGCTGTTGCGCGAGCTGGTGGCCAAGGCCTCGAACGACGAGAACCGCGATTCGCAGATCGGCCGCACGCTCTTCAAGCTGCTGGTCCCGGTCGAGATGGAGCCCTTCCTCGGTGGCACGACCGAAATGCTGATCGAGCTCGACAGCGGCTCGGCCGTGATCCCGTGGGAACTGCTCGACACCGATGCGCCGGCCCAGAGTGGCGGCGACGCGCGGCCCTGGGCAATCCGCAGCAAGCTGCTGCGCAAGCTGCGCACCAACGAGTTCCGCGCCCAGGTGTCGGACGCGAACGCCGACGACAGCGTGCTCGTGATCGGCGAGCCGAAGTGCGACAACCCGGCTTACCCGCCGCTGCCCGGCGCACGCGCCGAAGCGATCGCGGTCGTGAACCAGCTGACGAGCGGTGCCGACGGCATCCCTGCGGCCAAGCTGCGCTCGCTCGTCAGCGGTGAAGACGACGCACGCAGCGTCATCAACGCACTCTTCGAACGCCCCTACCGCGTGGTGCACGTGGCCGGCCATGGCGAGCTCGGCGTCAACGGCGGCGTGGTGCTGTCGGGCAACACCTTCCTCGGCGCGGCCGAGATCAAGGCGATGCGCGTCGTGCCCGAACTCGTGTTCCTGAACTGCTGCCACCTCTCCGGGCGTGACGCGTCGGCCACGCTCAAGCCCTACGACCGCGCCACCTTCGCCGCCAACATCGCCGAAGCGCTGATCGAAGTCGGCGTGCGCTGCGTGATCGCGGCCGGCTGGGCGGTGGAAGACGGCCCGGCGGAAAAATTCGCGACCACCTTCTACGCGGTGCTGCTGCGCGGAGAACGTTTTATCGACGCGGTGGCCGCCGCGCGCGAAGCGGCGTGGCGCGACAACCCGCAGGGCAACACCTGGGCCGCCTACCAGTGTTACGGCGACCCGGGCTGGACCTGGAGCCGCGGTGGTGGCGACGCGCAGCGGCCCGCGCCGCCGGTGGGCGACGAGTTCATCGGCGTGTCGTCGCCGGTCGCGCTCACGCTCGCGCTCGAAACGCTGGCGATCCGCAGCCGCTTCAGCAACGTCCGAGTCGAAGTGCAGCGCGACAAGCTGCGTTTTCTCGAATCGAAGTTCGCGCCCGAGTGGGGCCACATGGGCGCGGTGGCCGAAGCCTTCGGCCTGGCTTATGGGCAGGCGAAAGAAAGCGCCAAGGCGATCGAGTGGTACCGCGTGGCGGTGAATTCGGCCGACGGCAGCGCGTCGTTCCGCGCCGCCGAACAGCTCGGCAACGAACTCGCACGCTGCGGCGAAAAGCTGAAGGACGACACCGCTGCGCGCGAGATGATCGAAGAAGGCATCGAACAACTCACCAAGCTCGTCGCGCTGCAGGCCACGGTCGAGCGCGAGAGCCTGCTCGGCTCGGCCTGGAAGCGGCTGGTGCTGCTCGAAAGCCGGGCCGGCCGCGACGCGGCTTCGCTGAAGGCGCTGGAAAAGATGGTGGGTCACTACGCACACGCGGAAAAACTGGCGTGCGCGGCGAATGCCGACAACCTGTACTACCCGGCCAAGAACGGCATCAGCGCCGAACTGCGGCTCGCCTTCCTGCAGAAACGCGCACCGAAGTTGACCGAAGCGCGGCTGAGCGCGGTGCGCGAGTCGCTCGACAAGGCCGCGACCGAGCGGCCCGACTTCTGGTCGGTCGTCGGGCAGACCGAGCTGGCGCTGCTCGAAGCGCTGGCGCAAGGGCGCCTGGCCGGTTCCGCGCCGGCGCTGATGGAGGCCGCGCGTGAGCTCAAGGCCCGCGTGCCGGCCACCTCGAGCTGGGATTCGGTCTACACCGAAGCGCGCTTCACGCTCGAGCCGTACCAGGCGGTGGCCAGTGCCACCGAACAACGGGCTGCGGCCGAGATCCTGAAAGGGCTGAAGGTGATGGCATCGTCATGAAACCGACCGACGCGGCCGCGCCCGACGTCTTCATCAGCTACGCGCGCAAGAACCGGCCCGTGGCCGAGCAACTGGCCGAAGGCCTGAGCGCGGCTGGCCTGAAGGTCTGGTGGGACAGCGACCTCACGGCCGGCAGCGAGTTCAGCGCGGTGATCGAGACCAAGCTGCTCGGCGCGGCGGTCGTGATCGTGATGTGGTCTGCCGACTCGGCGCGCTCGTCGTTCGTGCGCGACGAATCGTCGCGTGCGCTCAAGCACGACAAGCTGCTGCCGGTGCGGATCGAAGACATCGAGCTGCCCCTCGGCTTCGGCCAACTGCATACGCTCGACCTGCTCGACTGGGACGGTGACACCGACGACGCCGCGTTCGAAAAACTGCTGCTCGAAGTGAAGCAGCGCCGCCAGCGCGCGCCGCGCGGCCTGCTGGCCACGCCGTTGCCCTCACCGACGCCGCGGCGCTGGCCGCGCCGCTCGTCGCTGATGGCCGCGGGGGCGCTCGCGCTGGCGTCCGGTGCCGGCGTGGCGTGGTACCTGCACGACCGGCAGGAACAGGCCGCGATCGCCGCGCGTGAAGAGCAGGCGCGTCTCGACAAGCTGCAGCGCGAGGAAGCGCGCCGGCTCGACGCCAACAAGGTCGAGGCCGAGCGCCATTTCCGCGCCGGCCTCGATGCCCACATCGCCGACGTTCCCCAGCTCGAGAAGGCGCTCAACGAGTACCTGAGCTCGATCGAGCGCCGCCCCGGCCATGCGCGCGCGCACTACTACCTGGCCCACATCTACGCCCAGACGGGCCGGCCGGCCGACGCGCTGGCCTCGTTCAAGCTCGCCCTCGCCGGCACCGAATCGCTGCTCGACCGCGGGCAGCGGGCCGAGGCACAAAAGCAGCTGCTCGCACTGGCGTTCGTCGAGGGCGAAAGCGCGCCCGTCACGCGACCGCCGGTGGCCGATCCCGCACTGGCAGCCGCGAAGCCCACGCCGCCCCCGGCACCGGGCAGCACGGCCGTGGCGGCGGCGCGGCCGCCAGCGCCTGACACGCTCGACCCCGGCATCGTCACGCGCTCGCTCAACAAGCCCGGCGGCGCGGCGCGCCCGCCCGCGCCGACACCGGTGGCGGCTGCGCCCGCGGCGCCACGCCAGCCGCCGCGCAGCGATCCGCCCACCACCTTGCTCACGCAGCTGGCGGCGGGCGTCGACGGCCTGTTCGACGACAACAAGGAAGCCCGCATCACCGCCACCACACGTCTGGTCGTCGATCCGCAGGCCTTGTCGGACGCTGTGCCGCTGGCCGTCGACAAGGCCTTGCAGGTGTTGAAGGAAAACCCTGCGGCATTGAGCGCGAGCGCCGCCTCAGGCGTGGTCAATACGCTGGTGCTGCTGCAGAGCGCCTTGCCCGGCACGCTGCAGATGAACCGGGCCGCGATCGGGCTACTGCTGGCCGCCGCCGAACCGCGCGGCGAATACACCGCGCAGCAGGCCGGCAAGGTGCGACTGCTGTTGCAGCAGGCGCAGGCCCGCCACCCGCTCGCCTACATCCAGATCGCCAACGAAGCGCAACGCCCGCTGGCCGACACGCTGGCCGCGAAGATGCGCAGCTTCGGCTACGACGCGCCGGCGATCGAACTGGTCGGTGCACGCGCGCCCGAGACCACGCAGGTGCGCGTGCAGGGCAAGAGCGACCGCAGCTACGCGCGTTGGGTCACGAAGGCCGTCGGCGAAGCCATCGACGCCCGGCCGGGCGTGAGCGAGCTGCGCAACGCCCGGCCCGGTGTCGACACCTACGAAATCTGGTTCGGGCGCCAGCTGTGCGCGCCGGGCGGGCGCGTGCTGGCCGGCTGCGCCAAGGCGTAGGACGGCTACTACGCCGTGTGGCGGCGCCGTCCCGCGACGGCGCTCCGGGGCGGGGCAGACACTTCCTACTCCCCCAAACCGGATGAACCTTCCATGATTACATTCCTCAAAAGCGCGCTGGCCGTGGCCACCGTCGCGATGGCTGCGCAAGCCGGTGCTCAAGTCACCTTCCACGAACGCGAAGGATTTGAGGGTCGCACGTTTACCACCGAACGGCCGGTCCGCAACTTCGAGCGCTACGGCTTCAACGACCGCGCTTCGTCGGTCGTGGTGCTGCGCGACCGCTGGGAAGTCTGCAGCGATGCGCAATTCGCCGGCCGCTGCGTTGTGCTGCGCCCGGGCCGCTACGAATCGCTCGCGGCGATGGGCATGAATGACCGCGCTTCGTCGGCGCGCCTGGTGAGCCGCAACGTGCGCGTCGACGACGACCGCTACGCACCAGCCCCGGTGCCGGTCTACGACAACCGCCGTCGCCCCAACGAACGCCTCTTCGAAGCCGAAGTGACTTCGGTGCGCGCCGTGCTCGGCCAGCCCCAGCAGCGTTGCTGGGTCGAGCAGGAGCAGGTCGCACAACCGCAACCGCAGCGCGGTGACGTGAACGTGGGCGGCGCCATCCTCGGTGCGGTGCTCGGCGGCGTGCTCGGCCACCAGGTCGGCGGCGGGCGTGGCAAGGACATCGCCACCGCCGGCGGGGCCGTTGCCGGCGCCGCGGTCGGGGCCAACGTCGGTCGCGGCAGCAGCGGGCAGGCCGTGGTCACCCGCGACGTGCAGCGTTGCACCAACGTGCCCAACGACGCCAAGCCCGACTACTGGGATGTGAGCTACACGTTCCGCGGCCAGGAGCATCACATCCAGATGGTCACGCCGCCGGGGCGCACCGTCACCGTGAACCGCCTGGGCGAACCGCGCGCGTAGCAGAATCGCGCTCCACACCAGGAGCGCGAACGATGCAACGCCGAGATGTTCTGAGCCTTTCCGCGCTGGCCTTCGGGGCCGGCCGATCCGCGCATGCGCAGGGCACGGGCACGCGGGTACTGACCCGGGTCGAGACCGCGCTCGGCGCGTTCGTGATCGCCGTCGACACGGCGCGTGCGCCGGTCACGGTGGCGAACTACCTCGCCTACGTCGACCAGCGCTGGCTCGATGGCGGCAAGGTCTATCGCATCGTCACGCCGGCGAACCAGCCGGCTGACACCCCGCACAAGATCGAAGTCGTGCAATGGGGCATGGACCTGCCTGACGAGAAGGCGCCGCCGCTGCCACCGATCGAGCACGAGACGACGCAGCAGACCGGGCTGCTGCACCGCAACGGCACGGTGTCGATGGCGCGCAGCACCCCGGGCACGGCGGCCAGCGAATATTTCATCTGCATCGGCGACCAGCCCGCGCTCGACTTCGGCGGTGGCCGCAACCCGGACGGTCTGGGCTTCGCCGCGTTCGGCCAGGTGGTCGAAGGCATGGCGGTGGTGCAGGCGATTTACCGCAAGGCGCAGGCCGAGCAGTACCTGAAGACGCCGATCGCCGTGCGCAGTGTCAGGCGCGTGGCCGCCGTGTCGCGTTGAAGCCGCGGCTCTGCGAAACTGGTCGGCCCGTCACTGCACGCCCGACACGATGACCCCGATCTGGAAACAAGCCGCCACCGTCGACATCCTGACCAAGATCCACGTCGACACGGTCGTGGCCCTGCTCGGCATCGAGTTCCTCGAGGTCGGCGACGACTTCATCCGCGCCCGCGTGCCGGTCGATGCGCGCACGCGCCAGCCGGTCGGCATCCTGCACGGCGGCGTGTCGGTGGTGCTGGCGGAAACGCTCGGTTCCTGTGGCGCCGCCTTCGCATCGCCCGCCGGCCACCGCGCGGTGGGCCTGGACATCAATGCCAACCACCTGCGCAGCGTCAGCGAAGGCTGGGTCACGGGCATCGCGCGGCCGATCCACGTGGGCCGCACGACGCATGTGTGGCAGATCGACATGAACAACGAGAAGGGTCAGCTGACCTGCGTCTCACGAATCACGATGGCGATTCTTGCCCCCGCCTGAAACAACGGCTTCAGCTCGCGTAGCCGAGCACCGCGAAGAAGTGGCAGGCGCTGCCACCGAGCACGAACAGGTGCCACACGAAGTGCGCGTACTTGACGCGCGAGTCGTAGAGAAAGACCACCGCCCCTGCGGTGTACGACACGCCACCGGCGATCAGCCAGGCCAGGCCCGCGCCCGGCATGCGCGCCAGCAGTGGCGCCGCCGCGATCACCGCGACCCAGCCCATCGCCACGTACAGCCCGGTCGACCACAGCGGGTGCTTCAGCAGGTTCATCAGCTTGGCCGCGACGCCGAGCGCGGCCATCGCCCACACCACGCCGAACAGCGACCAGCCCCAGCCGCCACGCAGCACCCCGAGCACGAAGGGCGTGTAGCTGCCGGCGATGAAGAGATAGATCGCCGCGTGGTCGCAGCGGTTGAGCAGCTCTTTCGCGCGCCCGGCCGGCACCGCGTGGTACACGGCGGAAACGAAGTACAGCAGCATCATCGTGGCCGAGAACACGCACACCGCCACGTTGTTCATCGTGCTGCCGTTGCCTTGCGCAAAACCCAGCAGCACCGGCAGCGAAGCCACGGCCAGCAGAAAGCCGATGCCGTGGCTGATGCTGTTGGCGATCTCCTCGCCCCAGGTCTGGGGCCGGTCCGTGAGGGGCAGCTTGGGCATGGCGGGGGCTTGCATGGCTAGAGCGTTCGGGGTCATTGAACTCGCGATCGGACGGGCTCGCCATCCCCTCGTCGGGGGAGCCCAAAAATCACGATTCAACGTCCGCCGGTCACGTCGACGATCGAGCCGGTGGTGTAGCTCGCGGCGTCCGACATCAGCCACAGAACCGCCTGCGCCACTTCTTCGGCGCTGCCGGCACGTTGCATCGGCACCAGCGGCGCCATCTGCTTCGCACGGTCGGGCAGGCCGCCCGAGGCGTGGATCTCGGTCTCGATGATGCCCGGGCGCACGGCGTTCACACGAATGCCTTCGAGCGCCACTTCCTTGGCCAGGCCCATCGTGAACACGTCGATCGCCCCCTTGGCCGCGGCGTAGTCCACGTACTGCCCGGGCGCACCGATGCGCGACGCGGCCGACGACAGGTTGACGATCGCGCCGCCGCGCCCGCCGTGTTGGGTCGACAGGCGTTTCACCGCTTCGCGTGCACACAGGAAACTGCCGAACACATTGATCGCGAACATACGCTGCAAGCGTGGCAGGCTCATGACATCGACCCGCGCCGGCACGTCGACCACGCCGGCGTTGTTGACGAGCGCGCCGAGCGGCGGCAACTCGCGCTCGACGGTGGCGAACATCGCGAGCACCTGCGCTTCGTCGGACACGTCGGCCTGCACGGCGAGCGCGGTGCCACCGGCCGCGCGGATCTGCGCCACGATGGCGGCCGCCGGTGCTTCGCCACTGGTGTAGTTCACCGCCACCGCCCAGCCGTGCTGCGCACACAGCAGCGACGTGGCGGCGCCGATGCCGCGGCCACCGCCGGTGACGAGAACGGTGCGCTTCGGGGTTGTGCTCATGCTGGTTTCACCTCGTTTGTCCGTCGGATCATTCTTCGGCTTCACCTTTCTCGCCGGTCTCGTCGCTGCCGGTTTTTTCGAGTGCCTTCTTGTCGAGCAGCGGTTTCAGCCGCGCCAGGTCGTCGATGAAGGCGTCGTTGGTCGCCGGCCCGACGAGCCGCACCGCCGGCGGGAACAGGTGGTTCATGTACAGCTCTTCGCCGAACTGGTCGGTGCGCTGCACGTTGAACCACAGGGTCAGCGCCACGCCAGTCACGGCGCAGGCCGCCGCGACCCAGCGCAGACCACGGTGGCGCCCGGGCTCGACCGCGAGCAGGTGAAAGTACAGGGCCGCCGCACCGACCACGTAGGTGCCGACGAACGCGAAGTCGCTCAGCCACGGCCACGAGAACGCGAAGGCCAGCAGGCCGGGCAGCGCGCCGGCGACGAGCCACGCGATGCTGGAGAACAGGAACACGCGCACGTGCCAGCCGAAGCGCGCCTGGTGGGTGAAGGTCTTGGTCAGCAGCGCCCAGGCACCGCACCAGATCAACGCCCCCGCGACCGTGCTGAGCAGCGTGCCACCGACCGCGCGGCCCAGGCCGTCGGCGTCGGTTTCGAGGTAGGTGTTGAACAACATGCCGGCCATCAGCACGAACGCCGCGATCAGGATCGGCACCAACCGCCGGCGCAGCGGCGCCACCACGGCCAGCGGCAGTTCAGGCGCGAGCGTGTGGCCGGGCAGGCGCAGGCGCAGGCGGGTGCGGCCGACGCTGAACTCGGGGGCGTCACCGTTCGAAGCGATCGGCTGGCTCGTGCCGGCCTTCAGCTTCTTCGCGCCGAACTGCACGCCGTTCTTCGTCTCGCCCACGAGCAGCGCGAGGCCGGTCTCGTCGGGCACCAGCGACAGGTGCTCAGCCGCCACGTGCGCATCGCTCAGCACCACGTCGTTGCCGAGCGCTCGGCCGATGCGCAACGGCCAGCGTGTCACGCCGACCGACTGGCGCACCTGGCCGTCGCGGTCGAGCACCTCGAGCAGCGCCAGCGTTTCGGGCGCTTCGTCGTCGTGTGTCATTTGACCCACCCGTAGGCGTCGATGTAGTGACGCGCGAGTTTCTGCGCGTTCTCGAAACTCAGGCCCTGCGCGTCGAAGCGGCCCTGCACGCCCGACTGCGTTTCGTCGAGCGTGGCGACCAGCACCGACACGTCGTAGAGCTGCGGCAGCTTCTTGTAGGCCCGCAGGCAGACGACCGCGCGCAGCGGCAGGCCACCACGTTCGACGTACGCTTCATGGCATTGCGGTTTGGTCTGGTGCCCGGCGCGCAGGCGCACGAACGACTCGTTGCGAAAGCTCGCCGAATAACGCGCCGCGAAGCGCAGCGTGCCGAGCTTGGCGCCGTCGTAACTTTCGTGGCGCAGGCTGATCGCGCCGGTGGTGTAGTCGCCCACGTAGATGCGCGTGTCCATCACGCAGTCGGAGCGTTCCAGGTCGAGCCCGCCGGTGCGCGACGGTTCGCTGCTGCCCCAGCAGCGCATGAACTGGTCGCTCGGCACCGGCACCTTGTAGCGCGGGTGGGTGGCGGTCTTCCAGCCTTGCTTGATGAAGCGGTCGGTGAGCGCCTGCTGGTGCTGCATCAGCTGATCGGTGACGATGCCGTGGGCCGCGATCTTGAGCGGCGCCGCGTCGCGGCCGCGCTTGAGCAGGGCCGAGGCAAAACTCGCCGGCACCAGGAAGCTGACCTGCTCGCCGTCGACCCGGCGCGCCACGTTGATGCCGATCACACGGCCTTCCTGGTCGAGCGCCGGCCCGCCGCTCATGCCGCCGCTGAGCGCGCCACCGAAGAAGATCTGCGGGTAGAAGCTGCGTTTCACCAGCCCGTTGTAGTTGCCTTCGGTGACGGCGAAACCCACGTCGAGCGGGTTGCCGAGCGAGTAGATGCGTTCGCCCTGCGCCAGCGCCTGCCCTTCGGCGCGGAACGAGAGCGCGTCGAAGGCAGGGCGCGTGGCGGCCGCGTCGTCGGCCTTCAGCAAGGCCAGGTCGTGCAATACGTCGAGTTGCAGGATCTGCAGCGGCGCTTCGCGGCCGTCGGCCGTGACGTAGACGAGGTCGTGCCGTTCGGGTTTGAGCGCGGCCTCGGCCACCACGTGGAAGTTGGTGACGATGTGGCCTTCGGTCGAGACGAAGAAGCCGGAACCGACGGACGTCTGGCTCGCGCGGCCTTTCAGCACGGTGCGGATCTGCACCAGCTGCGAACGGGCCTGTTCGTAGACCCTGCGCGCCGATGAAGAAACCGGCGCCGAAGCCGAAGCTTCGGCCGCTGCCGGGGCCGATGCAGGCGACCTCGTGGTTTGCCCCCAGGCGCCGTTCGACAGGCCGCTCAGCGAGAATGCGAACACAAGACCGGCCAGAGCGGCAACCCGCGGGTGAAATGGATTCATTGAAATTCATTCTACGGGGCGCACTCGGCCCACCGATCCACAAGGAGACTTTGACCATGCAACGCCGCAGTTTTGTTCTGGCCGGCAGCTCGCTGATCGCGATGCCTGCCTTCGTTTCAGCCCAGTCCGTCGAGAAGCCCAAGCTCACGCTCGCCGTCGGCGGCAAGAACCTGCTGTATTACCTGCCGCTCACGATCGCCGAGAGCCTGGGCTACTTCAAGGCCGAAGGGCTGGACGTGACGATCGCCGACTTCGCCGGCGGCTCGCGCGCTTTGCAGGCCATGATCGGCGGCAGCGCCGACGTCGTCTCGGGCGCCTTCGAGCACACCATCAACATGCAGGTCAAGGGCCAGCGCCTGCGCGCGTTCGCGCTGCAGGGCCGCGCACCGCAGATCGTGCTGGGCGTGAACCCCAAGACCATGCCCAACTTCAAGAGCGTGGCCGACCTGAAAGGCAAGAAGCTCGGCGTGACCGCTCCGGGTTCCAGCACCAACGTGCTCGCCAACTTCGTGTTCGCCAAGGCCGGGCTGAAGCCGGGCGACGTGTCGATCGTCGGCGTGGGCGCCGGCAGCGGCGCGGTGGCCGCGATGCGCTCGGGCCAGATCGACGCGATCAGCAACCTCGACCCGGTGATCACGCTGCTGGCGCGTTCGGGCGACCTGAAGATCGTGTCGGACACGCGCAACGTGGCCGAGGCCGACAAGGTCTTCGGCGGCCCGATGCCGGCCGGTTGCCTGTACGCGCCGCAAAGTTTCCTCGACAAGAATCCTGCCACCGCGCAGGCCCTGGCCAACGCGATCGTGCGTGCCGACAAGTGGATCCAGGCGGCAGGCGCCGGCGACATCATCAAGGCCGTGCCCGAGAACTACCTGCTCGGCGACCGCGCGGTGTATGTTGACGCGTTCCTCGCGGCCAAGGGTGCGTTGTCGGTCGACGGCCTGTTCCCCGAAGCCGGGCCTGAAACGGCACGCCGTGCGCTGGCCAGCATCGACCCCGAGATCGCCTCGGCGAAGATCGATCTCGCGGCGATCTACACGAACGAATACGTGAAGAAGGCCAACGCAAAGTATCCCAAGGGCTGATGCGCTGATGGCTTCCGCGTTTGCGCTCGAACTGAGCGACGTCAGCTGCACCTTCGTTTCGAAAGACGACGCCAGCCAGCGTTACACCGCCGTCCGCGACGTGAACCTCAGGGTCGCGGCCGGCGAGTTCGTCTCGGTTGTCGGCCCGACCGGCTGCGGCAAGAGCACGCTGCTCAACGTGGGCGCCGGGCTGCTCGCGCCGAGCACGGGCGAGGTGCGCGTGTTCGGCGAAAGACTCGCCGGCATCAACCGGCGCGCCGGCTACATGTTCCAGACCGAAAGCCTGATGCCGTGGCGCACCGCGCTGCAGAACGTGATGGCCGGCCTCGAGTTCCGCAGCGCGACCGACGCGCGCGCGCAGGCCGAAGAGTGGCTCCGACGTGTCGGCCTCGGCGGCTTCGGCGACCGTTATCCGCACCAGCTCTCGGGTGGCATGCGCAAGCGCGTGAGCCTGGCGCAAACACTGGTGCTCGATCCCGACATCATCCTGATGGACGAACCGTTTTCCGCGCTCGACATCCAGACCCGCCAGCTGATGGAAAACGAAGTGCTCGAGCTGTGGGCGGCGAAGAAGAAGGCCGTGCTGTTCATCACTCACGACCTCGACGAGGCGATCGCGATGAGCGATCGCGTGGTGTGTCTGAGTGCCGGCCCGGCTTCGCACCCGATCGGCGAGTTCACGATCGACCTGCCGCGCCCGCGCGACGTGGCCGAGGTGCGCGTGACACCGCGCTTCGTCGAGCTGCACCAGGCGATCTGGTCGGTGCTGCGCGAAGAAGTGTTGAAGGGCTACCAGCAGCAGCTGGCGGCTTGAGGGCGGCTCATCATGTGGAAGCACATCAAACCCAGCCACGCCAACCTGCGCGTCTGGCAGGTCGGCCTGCTGGTGGCCATCTTCGTGCTCTGGCACGTGGCCACGAAGCCCGGGCTGGTCCCGCCGATCGTGTTCGAGAACGACCAGCAGGCCGCGTTTTTCTTCGGCGAGCCGCTGAAGATCTTCAGCCGCATCTGGGCCTGGTTCTTCACCAACGCCGACATCTACCAGCACCTGTGGGTCACGCTGCTCGAGACCGTGCTCGCCTTCGGCATCGGCACCGTGCTCGGCCTGGGCTGCGGCCTGTGGCTGGCGCTGAGCCCGATGGCCGCGGCGATCGCCGACCCGTACATCAAGGCGCTGAACAGCATGCCGCGCGTGATCCTGGCGCCGATCTTCGCGGTGTGGTTCGGTTTGGGCATCGCGAGCAAAGTGGCGCTCGGCGTCACGCTCGTGTTCTTCATCGTCTTCTTCAACGTCTACCAGGGCGTGAAGGAAGTGAGCCCGGTCGTGCTCGCGAACGCGCGCATGCTCGGTGCCTCGCAGAAGCAGCTGCTGCGCCATGTGTACCTGCCGAGTGCCACGAGCTGGGTCTTCAGCTCGCTGCACACGAGCGTGGGGCTCGCTTTCGTCGGCGCAGTGGTCGGTGAATACTTGGGCTCGTCGCGTGGCGTGGGTTACCTGATCCTGCAGGCCGAAGGCGCGTTCGACATCAACACCGTCATGGCCGGCATATTGGTGCTGACGGTCTTCGCGCTGATGCTCGATGGCGCGGTCGGCCGCATCGAAAAGCGATTGATGAAGTGGCAGCCACAAGCGGGCGAAACCGAAAAACTCTGACAGAGACAAGCGAGATGGCCAAAGACTTCGACACGATGGAAGACAGCAACCGGTCTTCCAACGCCGACATCCACAGCGTCTCCGATCCACGCCGCCGCGTGTGGCTGCAGGGTGGCCTCGCGGCGCTCGCCGGCAGCGCGCTCGCGCCGCTGTTCGCGGGTTGTGCGACGACCAGCACCAGCGCCGGCCCGCTGCTCGGCTTCAAGGCTGTGGCGGTCAGCACAGCCGACACCATCGTCGTGCCCGAGGGTTACGTGGCCACCACCATCGCCGCGTGGGGCGAGCCGATCGGTGTGGCCGGCCACATGCCGGCCTGGCGCGAAGACGTGAGCGCCAGCGCGGCCGATCAGGCGGTGCAGATGGGCATGCACCACGACGGCATCCACTTCTATGCGCTGGCCGGCAGCAGCACACGGGGCCTGCTCGCGATGAACCACGAGTACGTCGACGACGGCCTGCTGCACGTCGGCGGCATGGCGAGCTGGACGGCCGACAAGGTGAAGAAGGCGCAGGCCGCGCACGGCGTGGCGGTGATCGAGGTCGAACGCCAGGGCGCCGGTTGGGCCATGGTGCGGCCGTCGGCCTACGCGCGGCGTTTCACGGCCAGCACGCCGTTTGCGCTCGGCGGGCCGGCGGCCGGCCACGCGATGATGAAGACCGCGGCCGACCCGACCGGCCACACCGTGCTCGGTACGTTCAACAACTGCGCGAGTGGCAAGACGCCCTGGGGCACCTACCTGTCGGGCGAAGAGAACTTCGTGTTCTATTTCGGACTGGGCGAGGCCGCACCCGACGCGCACCAGAAACGCTGGGGCCTGCGCAAGACGGCGTTCTTCCGCTGGGACGAACACGACGAACGTTTCAACGCCGCGAAGCACCCGAACGAATTCAACCGCTTCGGCTGGGTCGTCGAGATCGACCCGATGGACCCGAAGAGCACGCCGGTCAAGCGCACCGCGCTCGGCCGGGCCGCGCACGAAGGCGCGTGGATCGCGGTCACGAAAGACGGGCGCGCGGTCGTGTACTCGGGCGAGGACGCGCGCTTCGAGTACATCTACAAGTTCGTCAGCCGCGACCGCATCGCGCCGGCCGGCAACGGCCTGACCCAGGCGCAGGCGAACCGCGAGCTGCTGGACCACGGCACTTTGTATGTGGCGCGCTTCGACGCCGATGGCAGCGGCCGCTGGTTGCCGCTGGTGCATGGCCAGGGGCCGCTGACGGTGGCCAACGGTTTTGCCGACCAGGGCGAGGTGGTGATCAAGGCGCGCCAGGCGAGCGACGCGCTCGGTGCCACCAAGATGGACCGGCCCGAGTGGCTGGCCATCGACCAGCAGAGCGGCGAAGTGTTTTGCACGCTCACCAACAACAGCGCGCGTGGCGCGAAAGACCAGCCCGGTGTCGACGCAGCGAACCCGCGCGCCAACAACGTGATGGGCCAGATCATCCGCTGGAAGGACGATGGTGACTTCGACGGCGTGACGATGCGCTGGAGCCACCTGGTGCTGGCCGGCGACCCCGCCAACACGCGGCCCGAGGCCAAGGGCAACATCAACGGCGATGTATTTGCCTGCCCCGACGGCCTGATGCTCGACGCGCGCGGCGTGCTGTGGATCCAGACCGACATGCACGCGTCGCAGATGCGCCAGGGCGAGCTCGTGCGCATCGGCAACAACCAGATGCTGGCCTGCGACCGCGGCAGCGGCGAGATCCGGCGCTTTCTCACCGGGCCGGTGAACTGCGAGATCACCGGCGCCACGAAGACGCCTGACGGCACGACGATGTTCATCAACGTGCAGCACCCCGGTGAAACGCCGAGCGACCGAAGCGACCCGAACGCGCCTGCGAAGTTCTCGACGTGGCCCACGGGTGGCCGGCCACGCTCGGCGACGGTGGTGATCCGCCGCCAGGACGGTGGCGTGATCGGAACCTAGTTGCGTGGCGCGCGGGTGGCCAGCCACACGCCGGCCGAGACCACGGCCGCCGCCACGCCTTCGAGCAGCGTGATTGTTTCGTGCGCGACCACGGCCGAGAACGCCAGGCCGAGCACCGGCACCATCGCCAGCGCCGCACCCACGGCCTGGCTGCCCAGGCCGAGCACGCCGTGGTGCAGGCACAGCATGCCCACACAGCCGATCAGCACGCCCTGAAAGAACACCTGCCAGGCGATCTCGGCCAGCGGCGCCTGTGCCAGCGTGCTTTGGCCGTTCCACAGCGCCCACGGGATCACGAACAGGGCCGAGATCACCGCGACCAGCGCCACGCCGATCACCGGGTTCAGGCGGGTGCGCTGCACGTAGACCAGGTAACCCGAGGCGAGCAGCGGGGCGCACAGCAGCAGCACATCGCCGAGCCAGCGCTTCGGGTGCACCGACGCCACCGAAGCACTGCTCACCAGCAGCACGGTGCCCAGCGCGATCACGCCGATGCCGATCAGTTGTGCGCGCTGCGGGCGCAGCCGTAACAGCGCGAACGCCACCAGTGCGACCCACATCGATACCGAACCCTGGAACAGCGCCGAAGCGCGCGCCGCCGAGGTGTATTGCAGGCCATACAGCACGCACGCGGCCGCGCCCCAGCCCTGCAGGAACGACAGCGGCACGCTCATGCGCCACACCGCGAGGGGCAGCTTCGCAGCGTGCATCAGCAGCCAGGGCAGCAGGATCGCGCCGCTCACGCCGAAGCGCAGCAGCAGCAGGTCTTGCGGCGTGAGCGAGCCCGTCACCGCGATGCGGCTGACGGCGGGGTAGCTCGCCGCGATCAACACGCCGAGCGCGACCGCCAGCCATGCGGTGGCACGCGACCGCGCCTCGGGCGCGGCCGCGGCGAGCGTGATGCCTGGCAAGGACGACATCAGGCTTCGCCCGCAGCAGGGTCGTCGGCACCCGGGCGCTTGCGCACCGCGGCAGCGTAGCGGCCGATACGCCGGTTCGGGTCCTGGTTGGGCTTGATCACGGTGGCGCGAAAGCGCGCCCAGTCGTCGGCGCTCAGCGCTTCCAGACCGTCGACGACGTTGAACGAACGCAGGTGTTCTTCGGCGTAGGTGCTGCGCTGCAGCGGCTGCAACTGGAACAGCGGCTTCTTCGTGCTGAAGGCGATCGGCCGGTCGGTGGCCGTGAGGCGCACGTTGACGAACAGCGGGCCGAACCAGCGGTCGGTTTCGACAATGCCCTCGTACGCCTCGAAACCCTGGCTGCGCGCGATGTTGGCGGCCGGGCGCACCAGCGAGCTCCAGCCCGGCGCGGTCTGCACGAACAGGCCCGACCAGACCTGCACGACGCCGGGCGTGAAGGTGTGCGAGAGAAAGGGTGGGGCATAACCGCGCATGTCTTCGGGCGCGGTGCGGTCGAAGGCCTCGGCGAAGCCGGCATCGACTTCATCGCCGAGCGGGTACCAGCTCTCGGCGCCTTCGTGCGTCCAGATCACGTCGGTGCCGTCGAACTGCAGGTGGAACGAGACGGGCGCGAACACGTACCAGCCGAAGGCCGACGCGCTGGTGAGCGCTTCGCAGTACTGGAACGCCGCGGTCGGGATCACACCGAGCGCAGCACGGTCGGCGCGCACCGGCAGCGTGGCCGCGGGCAGCGCACGGTAGAACGAGATCACGCGGCCGTCGGGCCAGGGCGAAGGGGCGGAAGGGTCGCTCATGGGTGCATCGGGTCGCTCGCCGAGCTTACGTGAACCGCGCAACAAAAAGCCGGCTGCACAGGGCAGCCGGCTCTCGTCAGCGGGCGGCGTTCAGCCGCGTTGCTGGCGCGTGAGGAAGGGCGAGCGCATCGCGCCCAGCACCACCTTGCAGGCGGGGGCGGTGCGCAACTGCACCTGCACCGGTGCCGACTGCACGCGCGCCAGATAGGGCGAGCGCATGGCACCCAGCGACACCTTGCACGGTGCGCTCTTCGACAGTTCGACGTGAACGAGGCTCTGCATGTCTTTCTCCTGTTGTTGCTGTGGTGACCGTCCGGTTCAGGCAGTCGAATTCATGCTAGCCGGTGGGTCGGGACGGAGCAATGGATATGCGCTGTCGTAGCGAGCACGTTACGAGGCCTTACCTCGTGTGCGTGTGCGAGCCGTCGGTCGGCCGCTTCCTACAGCACGCGGCCGTGCCGGCCGACAGACCGCGCCCGCGGTCATGCCTAAGCTCGTGTCACGCTGAAACAAATTTGGAGAAGACCATGAAGACACTCATTGCGATGACGCTGGCCCTGGCCGCTGCGGCCACCGTCGGTGCGGCCGAACCTGAACTGTCGAAGACCCCGCTAGACGCCGTCGCCGCGTCGGTGCTGCCGAAGCTGCAGAACGCCAACGGTATCGACTACATGAACGGCGGCGCAGGCACCGAAGGCGTCGACTACATGAAGGCGCGTGGCAACGAATTCCCGCTGCAGATCACCTTCAGCGGCCCCGGCGGCCAGTACGGCGTGGCCGAGAAACTGACGGTGCTGAGCGGCGGGCGCGAACTGATCTCGGTGACCGATGCCGGGCCCTTGATGATGTTCAAGCTGCCACCCGGCAACTACACGCTGGAGGCCACCTTCAAGGGCGTGGTCGAAAAGCGCAACGTGTCGGTGGGCAGCGGCATCAGCAAGGTCGGCTGGAACACGGTGCGCGCGGACTGATCACTTCGCCGTCGGCATCACGAACTCCGCGCCCTTGGCGATCGTCGAGGGCCAGCGCTGCATCACCGACTTCTGCTTGGTGTAGAAGCGCACGCCCTCTTCGCCGTAGGCGTGCATGTCGCCGAAGAGGCTCTTCTTCCAGCCCCCGAACCCGTGCCAGGCCATCGGCACCGGGATCGGCACATTGATCCCCACCATCCCCACTTGCACCTGGCGCGAGAACTCGCGCGCCACGTTGCCGTCGCTCGTGTAGCAGGCCACGCCGTTGCCGAACTCGTGCTCGTTGACGAGTTTCACCGCCTCGGCCAGGTCCTTCACCCGCACGCACGACAGCACCGGGCCGAAGATCTCTTCCTTGTAGATCCGCATGCTTGGCGTCACGTGGTCGAACAGTGTTCCGCCGGTGAAGAAGCCCTGTTCGTGGCCCGGGACCTTGTGGCCGCGGCCGTCGACGACCAGCTTGGCGCCCTCTTCCACCCCGATCCCGATGTAGCCCTCGATCCGCTCCAGCGCCTGCTTCGTGACGATCGGGCCCATCTCGGCGTCGAGCTCCATGCCGTTCTTGATCTTCAGGGTCTTCGCGCGTTCTGCGAGCTTGGGCACGATCTTGTCGGCCACATCGCCCACCAGCACCGCCACGCTGATCGCCATGCAGCGTTCGCCGGCCGAGCCGTAACCGGCGCCGATCAGGCCGTCGACCGCTTGCTCGATGTCGGCATCGGGCATCACGACCATGTGGTTCTTGGCCCCACCCAGCGCCTGCACCCGCTTGCCGTGGTGGGCCCCGGTCTCGTAGATGTACTGGGCGATCGGGGTGGAGCCGACGAAGCTGAGCGCTTTCACGTCCACATGGGTCAGCAAGGCATCGACGGCGACCTTGTCGCCCTGCACGACGTTGAACACCCCGTCGGGCAGCCCGGCCTGCTTGAGCAGCTCGGCCATGAAGACCGAGGGCGACGGGTCACGCTCGCTGGGCTTGAGGATGAAGCAGTTGCCGCAGGCGATGGCCACCGGGTACATCCACATCGGCACCATGCAGGGGAAGTTGAACGGGGTGATGCCGGCGACCACGCCCAGCGGCTGGCGCAATGTCCAGTTGTCGATGCCGGTACTCACCTGGTCGGTGAAGTCGCCCTTGAGGAGCTGCGGAATGCCGCAGGCGAACTCGACGATGTCGATGCCGCGGGTGACTTCGCCCTGGGCGTCGGTGAAGACCTTGCCGTGCTCGGCGGTGATCATCGCGGCCAGGGTGTCGCGGTGCTGGTTGAGCAGCTCCAGGAACTTGTTGAGGATGCGGGCACGGCGGATCGGGGGCATGTCGGCCCAGGCCGGGAAGGCGGCCTTGGCGGAAGCGACGGCAGCGTTGACTTCTTCGACCGAACCGAGGGCCACCTGGCGCGCCACGGCACCGGTCGCGGGGTTGTAGACGGCCTGGCGCCGGCCGCTGGTGCTGGCGACTGCGCGGCCACCGATGTAGTGGCCGACTTCGGTGGTGGCGGTGAAGGCTTCGGGTGCGCCCATGGAAACTCTCCTGCAGTGGCGGTTGTCTACTGCAAAGAGTCTATTCCAGCGCCACCCCTTCGCGGGCCGGCAGGCCGGGCGGCCGTGTACCGAAGAGCGTCACGCATTCGCTCTGCACGATGCGCCGCAAAGCGACGGCATCCATCATCGGCCCGTCGTACAAAACGATCTCGCAACCCGTGGCCAGTGCCGACAGCTGCCAGTGCCAGGCCATCGACGCACACGAGGCTTGGAGGAACAGCTTGTCGTGCGGGCTCAACTTGCAGTCGAGCCGGTGCTGCCGCACATGCTCGATCAACGAGCCACCGGCACTGGCCGGTGCGCCGTGCGCGAACAGGGGCTGGTCGAAAGCGAAACGCTGCCAATGGAATTCGTCGGCACGGTGGCCCTCGAGCAGTGCCGGCAAGGCGCGCACGACCAGGCCGCGCACCGGCCGCAGCGGGGTGTCGCCCAGCGTGACCAGCAGGTCGAGAGACGGGAGCGCAGCGGCCACCTGCACGACGCGCGCGGCCATCGGCTCGCCGGTGTCGTGCGGCAGGGTGGCCACGTGGGCGATCAGCAGGCGCGGTGCGAGCGCCCCGAAACGCTCGGCGATTTCCGGCGCGGCCGTCTCGGGTGCGGCGATGGTCAGGCTGGCGCCGATCGCGGCGACCGACAGCGCGGTGACCACGGCATCGGCATCGTTGCGCAGGATCGCCACCACCCGGTCCCCCACCCCCACGCCTTGTTCGCGCAGCACTTCGCCCATTTGTTCGACCCGTGCCTGCAATTCTGCGCGTGTCAGCCGCACGCGCCGGCCGTCCGCGTGGCACGCGGTGACCGCGATGGCGTCGGGCTCGGCGCCCGACCCGAGCAGCAGGTTCTCCGCATAGTTGAGGCGCAGGTCGGGGAAAACAGCCACGCCATCGGCCTCGGCCACGCGTGACGCACTGCCTTCCCAGTGCAGTTCGGCCCAACTCAGGAAGTGGCGCCAGAAGGGCGGTGCCGACACAGATGAGCCCATCGGGCAAACCTGCGCGGCGGTGTTCATGGCGCGCTGCCGACCAGCGGCGCCGCAGACGCCTGGGGGGCCTCGTTCGCCGCGCCCCCGAGTGCGTAGGCCTTCAGCAGCGAGTCGCGGAAGTGTTCTTCGCTGAAACGCCCGGCGGCCTGCTCGCGCGCCTGCCGGCCCATGCGCAGGCGCAACTCCGGCGCGTCGATCAGGCGGGCGATGCAATCGAGCAGATCCTCTTCCGTGGTGCACAGGAAACCGGTCTCACCGTCCTGGAGCAATTCGCGATGATGTGGTGCATCGATGGCCACCACCGGCATGCCGGTGGCCAGCGCCTCGACCAGGAAGACCGGCATGCGGCGCGTGCTGCCGGGCGCGACGAACAGCCAGCCCGAAGCGAGGCGGCCGGCCCGATCGGCGTCGCTCACCGAATCGAACACGCCCACGTTGGCCGCCTGCAAGCGGGTGCGTGAGCCCGCGTCGACGGCACCGATCCAGTTGAAGCCGATGCGCAGCGGCGTGCCGCCGAGCAGCACCGCGATCCGGGCGAACAGCTCGATGCTGCGCGGGTCCGGGTAGGGGCTGCCTGCCACCAGCAGCGGGTGGCGTGCCTCGTTGCGTTCGATGCTCAGGAAGTCGCGACCGACCGGCGTTTCGACCACCGCCACCGGCTGGCTGACGATCGACGCCCTGGAATCGGCCTGCGACGCGTTGGCTGCGATCGCGCGCGCCTGCGCCTGCCCGCGCTTGCGCCGGAAGATGCGGTGCAGCGTGCTCGCCAGGAGCCCGGCGGCACCGAACACGCGCCAGCCGCGCAGCGAATAGAACAAGGGCACGTCCAGCCCTTCGAACGAGACGATCGGCGCGCCGAACACCGACGCGCGCAGCCCGTGAAGGTGCACCGCGCTGACCGGGCCGGCGCGCAGCGTCTGCACGAACGCCTGCAGCGACTGCCGCCACTGGCGGACGACACCCTGACCTGCAGTGCTGGTGAGCACGAGGTCGATGCGCGGGTCGAATCGTGGCAGCAGGTGCCGGTAGCGCAGGTCGTCGATGAGCAGCACGGTCTGTTCGGTACCGGAACGCGCGAGCGCGGCCGTGGCCGGCCCGAGGAAACTGAACACCTCTTCGCTGACGCGCCCGGCGAGGTGCACCACCCGGGGTGCTGCGGATTCGAATCCGGCGGGTTCGCGCTTCATCGTCGATCTCCGATCGTGCAGTCGCGGCCGCGCTACTTCGCGCCGTCGCGGGCCAGCACCACGCCCAGCGTTCTCCACAGGATGTTCAGGTCGAGGCCGACCGAACGTTCCTCGACGTAGCGTCGGTCGAGCGCCACCCGCTCGTCGTAGGTCGTGTTGTTGCGGCCCGAGACCTGCCACAGGCCGGTCATGCCCGGGGTCACGCTGAGGTAGTGCCAGCGTGCCGTGCCATAACGTGCGAGCTCGCCGGTGGTGATGGGGCGAGGCCCCACCAGGCTCATCTCGCCGCGCAGCACGTTGATCAACTGCGGCAGTTCGTCGAGGCTGGTCTTGCGCAGGAAGTGGCCGACCGGCGTGACGCGCGGATCCTGGCTCAGTTTCTGATCCCGTTCCCACTCGGCGCGCGCCAGCGGGTCGGAGAGCAGCAACTCTTGCAGCATGCGTTCGGAGTCGCGGTACATGCTGCGGAACTTCAGGCACTTGAAGAGCTCGCCGTTGCGGCCCACGCGGTAGTGCGCGAACAGGATCGGCGCGCCGTCGCGGCGCCAGATCAACCATGCCACCATCAGCATCAGAGGTGCGGCCATCAGCAGCAGTGCGAAGGCGCCGGCCTGGTTCAGGTGACGCTCGATGCGTTGCGCTGCATCGGAGCCCGAAGGCACCCGGCGGCGCGTGCGCAGGTCATCGAAAACAAGTGTCGAACTGCTGACGTGTGACATGTTGATACCTCTCCTGTGGCGTCTCCGGTCTCGTTCTTGTGAGTGGTGCAGTGAGCAAGACATGGGCCATCCCCGATTGACTGATTTGACCCCCGCATACAGGGGGGTTTTGGCGGCAAATGGCAACAACACTCGGTGTTTGCGGCACAGCGATGGTGCTGTGTGCGCTGGCGCACAAGCGCTTTTGCACCGCAATCGCACCGTGCACGGCTCTTGCATATCCGGCTCAGGCAACCAGGAGCGTGACCATCATGTCCATGCATCGATTTTTCGAAGTGATGAAAGCCCGTTGGGGCTGGATGCTCTGCATCTGGGTGGCCGTGATTGCCCTAACGGGTATCGTGAGCGGGCTGTTGCCGCAGCAGTTCACGGCCACGGCCTCGGTTTTGGTCGACCTGAAGAACCCCGACCCCCTGGTTCAGGGGGTTCAGCAGAACAACCCGCTCGGTGCGGGCTACATGAGCACGCAGACCGAGGTGGTGGCGAGCCAGCGTGTGGCCAACAAGGTCATCCAGTCGCTCGGCTTGGCCAAGTCGCCGCAGTACCGCGAGCTGTGGTTCAAGGCGACTGAAGGTGTCGGCGAGTTCGAGCCCTGGCTGGCAGAGTACCTGCAGAAAAAACTCGAAGTGCTGCCGACGCGCGAGTCGGGCGTGATGTGGGTCAGCTTCACGGGGCGCGAGCCGCGTGAGGCGGCCGATATCGCCAACGCGTTCGTGCAGGCCTACATCGCCACCACGCTCGAACTGCGGGTCGACCCGGCGCGCCAGTACGGCAACTACTTCGACGGCCGCGCCAAGCTGCTGAGCCAGGCGCTCGAGGCGGCGCAGACCAAACTGTCGAACTACCAGCGCGAGCGAGGCATCCTGGTCACCGACGAGCGGCTCGACATCGCGACCGCGCGGCTCGCCGAACTTTCCACGCAGATCGTGGCGGCGCAATCGATCGCGGCCGATTCCTCGAGCCGGCAGCGCCTGGCCGACCGCGACGGCGGCAAGCTCGCCGAGGTGCTCAACACCCCGGCGGTCGCCGTGCCGAGCGCCGAACTGGCGCGCCAGGAGATCCGGCTCGGCGAACTGCGCCAGCGCCTGCGTGAAGACAACCCCGAGGTGCGCGAAGTGCAGTCGACGATCGCGCTGTTGCGTGCCCAGGTCGCGGCCGAAACGCGCCGCGCGTCGGCCACCATCGGTGTCAGCAACCAGATCAACGAAGAGCGCGTGGCGCGCCTGTCGGCCCTGCTCGAAGAGCAGCGCGCCAAGGTACTGCAGATAAAGAGCCAGCGTGACGGCGCGGCGGTGCTGCTGCGCGATGTCGAAAACGCGCAGCGCGCCTACGACGCCGTGCAAGCGCGTGCCGGCCAGACCACGCTGGAGAGCCAGAACACCCAGACCAACGTGTCGGTGCTGAAACTGGCCTCGGCCCCTGTGTTTCCATCATCCCCCAAGCTGGGGGTCAACCTGGCCGTGGCGGCCGTGTTGGGCATGCTTCTCGCTCTTGCCATGCTCATGATCCGCGAAATGACCGACCGCCGTCTGCGCACCGAAGACGATGTGCTCGACGTGCTCAAGTTGCCGCTGCTCGTCACCCTGCCGCGCGGCATCGCCCCCGCAGGCGCCGCGTCCAAAGGCGCGCGGCGCGTCAAGGCGCGGGTTCTCGGCCTTCGCGCGCGGTGATGTGTGATGCGCCCCGATTCAACCCTCGCGGAGCAAGTCATGCGACTCGTCTTTGAAGCTGGTCACCCGGGTCACACCGGCCACTCCGCTCATACTGCACAGGCCAGCGCGGAAGCGCCGGAGACCGTGATGCCGACGGGCTCCGGCGGCGCCTTGCACGACCGATCGATGGGCGAACTCATCCGTGTCGCGAACAGCCTGACCGATGCGCAGATCGAGCAGGTGGCCGAATACCAGCGCCGGCGCGGCATCCGCTTCGGCGAGGCCGCGGTCGCGCTCAAGTTCGCCAGCAACGACGACGTGCTGTGGGCCTTGTCGCAGCAGTTTCACTACCCTTACGCACCCGAAGCCATCCGCCACCGCAACCGCGAACTGGTGGTGGCCGCCGACCCGTTCGGCGACCAGGCCGAGGTGATCCGCGACCTGTGCAGCCAGATCGCGATGGGCATCCACCAGCGCGGCGAGCCGCGCTCGGCGCTCAGCGTGGTGAGCCACGACGTCGGCGACGGAAAGACCTTTCTGGCCTCCAACCTGGCGGTCGCGTTCAGCCAGGTGGGCCGCCGCACGCTGCTGATCGACGCCGACATGCGCACCCCGCGCCTGCACGACGCGTTCGGGCTCGACGCCAAGGTCGGCCTGAGCGCCGTGCTTTCCGGCCGCACCGACGTGAGCGCGATTCAATCGGTGCCCGACCTGCCCAACCTGTTCGTGTTGCCGGTGGGTGTGGTGCCACCGAACCCGCTGGAACTGCTTCAGCGTTCGGCGTTCAGCCTGCTGATTTCCGAACTCGTTTCCAAGTTCGACCATGTCATCGTCGACACGCCGGCCTTGAGCCGCGGCGGCGACCTGCGGGTCATCGCAGCGCACTGCGGTTCGGCCATCGTGGTCGGGCGCAAGGGGCACTCGAAGATGTCAGCCATGGCGCGGCTGACCGAGATGGTGGGCAGTGGCCGTGCCCGTGTCGCGGGCGTCGTATTGAACGACCACTGACGACGCCAGTCGCGTCCTGATGTGGACGACGAGCAGCGCCGCGAAGATCCCGAGCACCCACGTGAAAGCGCGCGGCTGGCCGAGGTAGGGGTAGCGGAACACTTCCAGGAACGACAGGAAGAACATCGGGTAGGCCAGCGCGCCGCCGAGCCGCCCCGCACCGTAGCTGCGGTACAGCAGGCCGCCGACCAGCGCGACCGCTGCGAAGTACGCCACCCCCAGCGGCAGCCCGAGGTCGCTCACCACCGCGTACAGGCCCGAGGGGTTGTTGAATTCGATGTCGAGGTAACGCGTGAGCAGGTCTTCGGGTTGCAGGAAGCGCACGTTGATCCACTCGGAGAACGCGGTGCCGATCGACAGCGGCGCCTTGTGCAGCCACAGCAGCGTGTACTCGAAGCGCCAGGTCGGCCAGTCCTGCATGGCCAGCAAGGCCGCGCCGTTGTTGAGCGAGGTGTAGTAGTAACTGGCCATGCGCCCGATCGCGAAGTCCCAGAACTCGAGCTTGCCGTTGTAGGCGGCCGCGGTCCACGAGCGCACCGACTCCGCGATGCCGAAGTACAGGATCAAGAGCGGGATCGCGATGAAGGGCCCGAGCCAGGTCAGCACACGCACCGCACGCCGTTCGGAGCGCGCCGCCACCGCGCCGGCGGCGAGCGCGAACGGCACCACGGTCTCGATCAATGCGAGCCGCTCCGACCACGCGTAGACCCGAAACACCGTGAGCGCGAGCAGCACGCCACACAGCCAATGCAGCGTGCGCCCCACACGCGGGCCCGGGAACGCGAGCCGGAACGCGTAGATCGAGAAGAACACCGGCGCGAAGTTCGTCAGCGAGGTGAGGCCGCTGGTCAGCGCGAGCTGCGGGTCGTTGCGGTCGGGGCGGTACTGGCCGAGCAGCGTCTGCAACAGCAGCATCGGGTTCGTGATGAAACCCTTGAGCCAGTACACGTAGGCGCAGACAGCGACCACGCCGATCACGCAGGCCGCGGTGTCCCAGTGCAGCAGCGTGGCCGGCGCGGGCCGCGGGCGTGGCACGAACTGCTGGCCGAGCCAGCCGGCCAGGGCGATGACGAGCAGCAGCAGCGCGCCCAGCGCGAGCCAGGCACCGTCGAGAAAACGTGCACCGCGGATCACGACCCCCGGCAGTTCGGCCTGCCCGACGCTGGCGATCAGGAACAGCACCGGCAGCAGGAATCCGAGGCAGATGCCAGCGGGCGAGGCCCACCAGGGCAGGCGCGGGCGCTCGGCTGGTGGTGACGCTGTGACGGTGTCGATGGGGTTCATGGTTTCTCCTCGGCCAGCACGGCGCGCAACCTCAGCCCGGCCAGGCTGGCCAGCACAGCTTCTGCGCCGAGCAAGGACCAGCCGTACGCGAAATCGCCCGTCAGCGTGAACAGCAGGCTGCAGAACACGATCGCGGCGATCGCGACGATCAGCGCGTAGGAGCGCTCCCGGCCGAACGCGATCAGGCTCTGCATGCCGAACAGGTTCGCCGCGGCGTTGATGGGCACGCTCAGGCCTAGCAGCATGACGAGGCCGACCGCGACCGGAAAGTCGGCCTTGAACACATAGTGAACGATGTGCGGCGCCAGCCAGGCGATCGCCAGGCCGATCACCGCGCCGAGCGTCATCAGCGCGGCGAGCGCCAGACGCCCGATGCGCATCGCCTGGGCGCGGTTGGTGGAAGCGAGTGCTGACAGGCGCACGAAGCCGAGCTGGTTCACCGGCAGCAGCGCGGCCTGCCCCGCCATCTTCACGCGCAGCGCGAGGTTGGCCGCGCCCACGGTCGACGGGTCGCCAATCAGGCCGAGCAAGGCCACGCCGCCGTTGGTGAGCAGCGCACCGCTCAGGTTGCCGAACAGGATCGCCCACGAGCGTTTCATCAGCGCGAGCATCGTGTGCCACTGTGCGCACGGGCGCTCGGCGAGCCGGTGGCGGAACAGCGTGGCCCAGCCCGCCGTGGCGTTGCTGAGCGACACGAAGGTGTAGGCCCACAGGGCCGCGGCGGTGTCGTCGGGCCGCGTGACCGTGACCCACAGCAGCGCCACGCCGGCCAGGCGCGTGAACACCGTCATCAGCAGCAGCGGCTGCAGGCGTTCGAGCGCACGCAGGTACCAGGCGATGTCGAGCGCGAAACCGATCAGGAAGATGCACATCGCGATCAGCAGCGGCGCCTGCTCGAACCCGCGGTACCAGAGCAGCGGGCCGGCGACCAGCGCGCAGGTGAGCACGCACAACGACAGCTTGGCGGCGGTCACGTTCCACAGCACGCGGTTGCGCGCGGCAGGGTCGTCGGCGGCCTGCGCGACCTCGCGGATGCCGAGCCAGTCGAAGCCGAACTCGACGATCACGCCGAGGAAGGCGGCGAGTGCGGTGTAGAACGAGACGACGCCGTAGTTGTGCACACCCAGCACCCGGCCGCACACCACCGCGAACACGAGCGGGAACGCGAAGGTCGCGATGTGCGTGAGCGTCAAGCCAAGCAGCTGACGTAGGGCCGATCTCATCTGCTGCAGTGTCTCCGCGGTCGTGTGGGCATACGCACCAGAACAGCAAGTTACGGGCCGCTGCCAGGGGTGTGGGCGGCCACTCAACTCGGGGGGGTCGATTCGCATCGACGCGCATGAAACCTGCGTGACTCCGCGCGTCAGTCTCCGGGAGAAACCATGCTGCCTCATCGTCGTGCACACGGCTCGCGTCGTCGCCTTGTTCATTCAGTCGGCGGATGGGGCTTGTTGCTGGCACTCGCGGCCTGCGGCGGCGGTGACAGCGACCCGCAAGCCGACAAGCTGGCCGCGCTGACAGCCGCCGGCATCACCCCCGTGCAGGAAGACCTGCCGGTGGTGCGCGCGCCGGTCGACGACGGCAGCGGCGAGCCGCCGATCGCCGGCGCGCGAACCGCTGCGGCAGACGAGCGCGCCTCGGCGCTCGCCCTCGCGCCACCGGGGGCGCCGAATGTATCCGGTCGTTTCACCGCGGCCTTCAACTGGCCGCTGATCCCGATCCACACGACCGTGTTGCCCGACGGCCGCGTGCTGAGCTACGGCTCCGACGAACTGGGCCAGCAGTCGGGCCTGTTCAACTACGCGATCTGGGACCCGACGCTCGGCACCGGCACGCAATCGCACCTGCTGCTGCCCAACACCACCGCGACCGACATCTTCTGCAGCGCGCAGATCGTGCTGCCGCGCACCGGCGAGATCCTGCTCACTGGCGGTGACAAGATCGTGGGCGGCGCCCGCAACTACTCGGTGCCCGATGTCAACTTCTTCGACTACCTGACCAACACGCTGCGCCGCAGCACGCAGAGCATGGCGCTGGCGCGCTGGTACCCGAGCGTGGTCACGTTGACCGATGGCAACGTGCTCGTGCTCGGTGGCCGCGACACGCTGATCCCCACGCCGGCGATCGCCACGCCCGAGTTGTACGACGTGGCCACCGGCTGGCGCTCGCTGACGGGGGCGACGAACAACAACGCCTACGGCAGCGTCAACAGCGAATGGTTCTACCCGCGCGCGTGGGTCGGGCCGAACGGCCTGGTGTTCGTCGTGACCAATGCCGGCACCACCTGGCGCATGAACCCGGCCGGCACCGGCAGCATCACGCAACTGCCGCTGACCGTGCCCGCGACCACCTACTTCCTGCCCGCCGTGATGTACGCGCCGGGCAAGATCCTGACGCTGCGCACCGGCGGCCTGGCGGGCGTGATCGACATCAACCCGGCCACGCCGACCTACGCGGCCACGGCGCCCGTGTCGCAAGAGCGCCTCTGGGGCAGCAGCACCGTGCTCGCCGACGGCCGCGTGTTCGTCTCGGGCGGTTCGCGGCTCGAGAACCAGGCCACCGACGTGGCCTACCAGAGCGAGTTGTGGAACCCGGCCACCGGCACCTGGACGGCCGGTGCGACCGCCACGCGCATGCGGCTGTACCACTCCACCTCGATGCTGATGCCCGACGCGCGCGTGCTCACGGCCGGCGGCGGCGCCCCCGGCCCGGTCATCAACCTGAACGCCGAACTCTACGAACCACCGTACCTCTTCAAAGCCGACGGCAGCTATGCCACCCGCCCGGTGATCCAGACCGCGCCGCTGCAGGCCGCGTGGAGCACGCCGTTCACGCTGCAGACCAACACCACCGGCATCTCGAAGGTGGCGTTCGTCAAGACCGGCTCGGTCACGCACTCGGTCGACTTCGACCAGCGCTACATCCCGCTCGCCTACACGCAGACCGGCAACACGCTCACGGTGCAGGCACCGGCCAGCGCTGCGCTCGCGCCTCCCGGCAACTACATGGTCTTCGTGTTCGACAGCGCCGGCGTGCCCTCGGTCGCGAAGATCGTGCGCCTGGCTGCCGCGACCGATGTGTTCCCCAACTCCGTGACGGTGCGGGCCCGCGCTTCGCTCGCCGGCGGCGTCGGCGCCACGATGGAAGTGCGCCTCGGCGGCGCGCTCATTTCGACCACGCAGGTCACCAACACCGCATACCAGAACTTCAGCTTCCCGCTGCCGACCGTGACGCCGGGCGGCGCCAAGCTCGAGGTCGTCTACACGAACGACGCGACCATCGGTGCCGAGAACCGCAACCTGTACGTCGAGTCGGTGACGATCAACCGGCGCACCCTGCTGCCGACGGCGAGCGGTGTGGTCTTCGACCGTGGCAGCGGAGCGGCCGCCTTCGACAACGCCGACACCGTGGCCGGCACGACCGACCTGACGGTCAACGGCGCGCTGCGCTTCTACACGCCCGGCGCGTCGGCCACCACCGCCATCACCGTGCGCGCGCGCGCCGACATCGCCGAAGGCCTGGGCGCGATCATGAAGGTGTATGTCGACGGTGCACTCGGCGCCAGCGTCGAAGTGCGTGACCTCGTCTACACCGACTACGTGCTCAGCCTGCCGATGGCCGTGAACCCTGGCGCCAAGCTCGACGTGGCCTTCGCCAACGACGGCAGCGTCACCGGCGACCGCAACCTCTATGTCGAGTCGGTCGTGGTCAACGGCTCGACGCTGCGGCCCACCGACCCTGGCGTGACGGTCGACATCGGAAGCGGCGCGGCCTCGTTCGATGGCATCCAGGTCATCCCCGGGCAGGGCAACCTGCTGTGGAACGCGGCCCTGCGCCTTTCGATCCCGGCCGCGTCGGGCGAGCAGCTCACGGTGCGCGCGCGCGCCACGCTGACCGCCGGCGTCGGCCCGATCATGCAGGTGCTGGTCGCGGGTGTGCAGGTCGGCGCGGTCGAGGTCAAGTCCGCGGCCTACACCGACATCGTGTTCCCGCTCAGCGCGGCGGTGGCACCCGGCGCGCGCATCGACGTCGTCTTCACCAACGACGGTGGCAGCGCCACCGAAGACCGCAACCTGTACATCGAATCGGTGAAGGTGAACGGTGCGACGCTCTCGCCCACCGACGCTGGCGTGACGGTCGACCTCGGCGTCGGCGCCGCGGCCTTCGACGGCATCAACACGCTGCCGGGCCAGACCGACATTCTCTGGAGTGCCGCGCTGCGAATGACCGCACCGAGCAGCACTCCACCACCGCCGCCGCCGACCGGCGAAACGCTGACGGTGCGCGCCCGGGCCACGCTCGCGGCGAATGTCGGGCCGGTGATGCAGGTGCTGGTGGCCGGCGTTCAGGTCGGCTCGGTCGAGGTGCGCGCGGCGGCCTACACCGACATCGTGTTCCCCCTGAGCGCTGCGGTGACACCGGGTGCGCGTGTCGACGTGGTGTTCACCAACGACGGGGGCAACGCCACCGAAGACCGCAACCTCTACATCGAGTCGGTCACGGTGAACGGCACGGCGCTGCTGCCCACCGCCCCCGGCGTGACGGTCGACATCGGCAGCGGTGCGGCGGCCTTCGACGGCCTCAACACCCTGCCCGGGCAGGGCGATATTCTCTGGAACGCGGCCTTGCGCTTGACGGCGCCGAACAGCGCTCCGCCGCCGAACGCGCCGACCTTGACGGTGCGCGCCAGAGCCACGCTCACGGCGAATGTCGGGCCGATCATGCAGGTGCTGGTGGGCGGCGTGCAGGTCGGTTCGGTCGAGGTTCGCGCGGCGGCCTACACCGACATCGTGTTCCCGCTGAGCGCAGCCGTGGCCACCGGCGCACGTGTCGACATCGTGTTCGTCAACGATGGCGGCAGCGCGACCGAAGACCGCAACCTCTATATCGAATCGGTGACGGTGAATGGCGCTGCGCTGCTGCCCACCGACGCGGGCGTGACCGTCGACATCGGCACCGGCGCGGCCGCCTTCGATGGCGCCACCGTGTTGCCCGGGCAGACCGACATTCTCTGGAATGCCGCCTTGCGGATGTTCGCGCGCTGAGGGCGCGGCCGCGGCGCCGGGGTCAGGAGCGCGGTGTGTGCTCGCCGAGCGCCGCGGCCGGCGAGCGTGCGGCGCGCTGCGGCAGCACCAGCCGCTGGTACAACGCGTCGAGCTCGTCGCCGACACGCCGCACATGGAACAGGCGCTCGAAGCGCAGGCGCCCGGCGGCGCCCATCGCCTGCAGCGTTTGTGCGGACGTGCCTTGCAGCGCATCGGCCAGCGCATCGGCATCGCCGGGTTCGACAAGCAGGCCCGTCACCCCGTGCTCCACCACTTCAGGCAGGCCGCCGACGCGGCTCGCGATCACGGCGCAACCGGCGCGCATCGCTTCGACCGCGACCAGCCCGAAGCCTTCCCAGCGCGAGGGCACCACCAGCACCTGCGCCGCTGCGCAGAGTGCTGCGATCTGGTCACGCGCGAGCCAGCCGGTGAACTGCACGTTGGCAGGCGGCGTGGCCCCTTTTTCGGCGGCGACCACGGCCGATCCGACGATCAGGGCGGTGGTGTGCCCACCGAGGCGCTGCATCGCCGCGTAGAGCACGTCCACGCCCTTCTGCCGGTCGAGGCGCCCGACGAACAGCACCCGCAGCGTGTGTTCGGGCCAGCGTGATGCGAAGGCTGCTGCCGCCGACGGATCGGCGGTCACGTCGGCGATGCCGTTGGTGACCGTGACCAGACGCTGGGCCGGGATGCCGACCCGCAGCGCACTCTCGGCATCGTGGCGCGAGATGCACACCACCGCGTCGCACCAGCGCGACCAGAGGCGCTCGATCGTGGCCACTGCCTGGTTGAGTCGTGGCGAGGCCTCGCGATCGAACGCCCAGCCGTGCGCGCAGTAGACGATGCGCGGGCGCGAAGGCAATGCGGCGAGCAGCGGGCGCAGCACAAAACCGGCGTAGGTCGAGTGGATGTGCACGACGTCGGGCCGCCAGCGCCGCACCTGCGCGAGCGTGACCGCAGCCATGTGCAGCATCGTGCGCAAGCGGCCGCGTTTTCCGATGTCGTAGAGGTGCAGCGCGGCGGGCGGCAGGCGCTTGAAGTGCGCCGCATGCTCGCGCGGCAGCACCACGCACAGCGACTCGGCGCCGTGGCGTTCGGCCTGCAGCGCCACGATCTCCTCGATGTAGCTGCCGACGCCGCCCTGCGCGGTCTCGGCCACGTGCATGACGCGCAGCGGCGTGCTCACCGGAAGTTGGCCTCGACCAGCTCGCCGAACTGGCGCGCGGCCTGGTCCCAGCTGAAGGTGGCGGCGCGCACGTGGCCGGCGGCGCGCAGTTCCGCCTGCAGGGCGGTCGAGTCGAGCACACGCCGCAGCTGTTTCGCCAGCGTGGCCGGGTCGGCCGGGTCGCAATACAGGGCCGCCTCGCCGCAGACCTCGGGCATCGAGGCCCGCTCGGAAGCCACCACTGGGCAGCCGCAGCACATCGCCTCGAGCGGCGGCAGGCCGAAGCCTTCGTAAAACGACGGGAACACGAAGCACGCCGCGTGTTCGTAGAGCGCGCGCAGCTGGCCGTCGGTGACGTAGCCGGTGCTCACGAGGCGCGGGTCGGAAACGGCCGCCGCGGCGAACACGCGGTTGTTGCCGCCGCCGGCAGCGACGAGCAGCAGGTTCGGGTCGTCGAGCAGCTTCATGGCCTCGACGGCGGCCGCCAGGTTCTTGTTCGGCGACTGGCTGCCCACGACCAGCACGAAGCGGCGCCCGCCGAGCGCGAGGCGCTCGATCACGGAGGTGTCGGCCGCTTCGCGCAGGATGTGCTCGCCGCCTTCGTGGATCACCTCGATGCCGCGCGAGCGCGCGCCGAAGTAACGCATCAGCTCGTCGGCGCTGAAGCGCGAGACGCTGGCGACCACGCGCGAACGCCGCATCAGCGTGGCGAGCATCAGCCGGTACCAGGAACGAAACGCGAGGCTGAAGTTGCCCGGGTTGGCGAGCGTGGCCGCGTCGTGGATCACCACGAGCTGGCGTTCGCGCAGCAGCGGTGCGGTGTTGCACAGGTTGATCAGCGGCGCGTCACCGGCCAAGCGTGGCAATTCGAACTGCTCCCAGGCTTGGCCCGTGCCGCGGCCGGCCTGCGCCAGCCGCAGGCCCGGCGGCGCGCTGCCGACCGGCGGCGACGCAGCCGGCAGCAGCGCCCGCAGCGGCGTGCCCGGCGAGCGCAGTGCATGGGCGCGCAGCAACTCGATCGCAAAGCGGTCCACGCCGGTCGAAGGGCGCGTCAGGAAGCGGCCGTTGACCAGCAGCTCAGGGGGCACTCGGCGCACCCATCGAACTCTTGTGCAGGCGCGCCAGCCGCTGCGCCCAGGGTCGCGGCAACAACCAGACGCCCATCATCCAGACCGACAGCATCGACTTCATGCGCACACCCGAGAGCGGCCAGCGCCAGACCGAGCGCAAGGCGTAACCCATCAGCTGCAGCGAAGACCGCCCCGCCGGCTGGCTGGCCGATGCCCCGCCGAAACGAACGCACAAGGCCACGAGCCGCGCTTCCCAGGGCGCCAGCAGCTGTGGCATGCGCGGCAGCAGGCCCAGCAGCGACAGCGAGTTCTCGACGAAGCGCTTGGTCCATTCGATGCGCTCGTACTCGTGCCACAGGCCCGCGGGTGCGTTGTTGCCGACCAGCGATTCGTCACCGGGTTTGCGGTGCAGCCGGTAGGCGCCCAGCGTGTGCGGCAGCGACACCAGCTCGCCGTAGGCCGGTGCGAGCAGGATCGGCACCGAATCGGCCGCGGTGCGCCACACCGCCGGGTCCATGGGCATCACCTGACGCAGGAACTTCGCGCAGTAGGCGTTGCCCGAACCCGGCGGCGAGCCGTAGGCACCGAACTCGCGCAGCAGGTCGAGCGCATTCTGGTCGTGCAGGTGGCGCGGCACCTGGCGCCCGAGCGGCTCGCCTTCCCGGTCGACCACGGCCAGCGCAAATTGCACCTTGCTCACGCCCGGCCGCCACGCCGCCACGACCTGCGCCGCGGCCTGCGGGTAGAGCCAGTCGTCGGCATCGAGAAAGATGACCACGTCGCCGCTGGCATGCTGCAGGCCCGTGTTGTAGGCCGAACCCTGCCCACCGTTTTTCTGCTCGACCAGCGTCACACGCTCGCCGTGGCGCCGGATCTCGGCCACCGAACCGTCGGTGGAGCCGTCATCGACGACGATCACTTCCACATCGGCGTGGCTCTGCTCCAGCGCCGACACGATCGCCTGCCCGACGAACTGCTGGTAGTTGAAGTTGTTGATGACGATGCTGATGCGCATTTCAAGCACCGGCTGGCCGGGCAAGGAGCCTTGGTTGTGGGGCGGCAATCCGCAAGATCGGTGCCATTGCCATCGATGTGCCTCGTGGTGCCGGCCCGTGCTGCGCGCGGCCATGCGGCCCGTCACGAAGCCCGCGAATGACGTGAAACCACTGGTAAGCGCCAGTTTGGTGCGTAGGTGCGGTACACCACAGAACTAGGGGGGTGCATTTCGCAACTCTCGCAGGGAGCGCGCTTCGATTTGCGGACACCCCGTTTTGGGCATTGCCCGCGCGTCGCCCGCATGTCCGGTTACCGGCCCCCGGTTTGCTTGCGATAGCGTCGATATCTGCACAGATTTTTCGCGCGTTTTGCGCGAGCCGCGGTCGAGAACCCATCGCCGCGGCGGGAAATGTTGAACCGAGAGTGGCCGATGGACCTGAAGAGAACGTCAAGACTGATCACTGCCATTCAAGCCTGCGCCTTCCTGGCCGTGGCCTGCGGGGGCGCCGAAAATCAGGCTGTTGCCGAGGGAGAGATTTCCGGAGCGCCTGCCCCCGCACCCGCTCCCGCACCAACGCCAAGCCCTTCTCCCGCGCCGGCGCCGAATCCGGCTCCCGCCCCGAGCCCTGCACCAGCACCCGCTCCTGCCCCCGCGCCGGCCCCGGCTGCCGCGGAAGCGGTCGTCCTGCAGTGGGCGACGCCGAGTTCCAGCACCGCGGTGAGTGGGGCCAAGCCGGTCCGGCTGACGGGCCGTGCGTTCAGGAACGTCGAGATCTTCAGTGGCAGCACCCGGGTGGCCCTGGCCACCGTGTCGGCCGACCTGACCACGGCCACGGCCACGGTCGACACCACCCAGTTGCCCAACGGCACGGTTGCACTGACAGCGCGTGCCTGGAACAGCCCGGCAGGCATGCCCGCCACCAGCGAAGCCGACGCCGGCGCGCTGACCCTGGTGGTCAGCAACGCGACGGCTGCGCCCGCACCGGCTCCAGCACCGGCGCCTGCGCCCGCCCCGGTGGCCGCGACGGGGGTCGACATCACCAGCTTCGGCGCCGTGTGCAACGGCACGACCAACAATTCCGCCGCCATCACCAGCGCGATCGCTTCGGCCCGCAGCCGCGGCCTGCCCGTGGTCATTCCGACGGGCGTGTGCGCCTACGGCGACGTGATCCGCCTCGACGGCGTGAAGCTGATCGGCCGCGGCGACGGCTCGGTGCTGTACGCGCTCGACTGGTCGCGCGAAGCGATCTTCATGTACGGCGATGGCGCCGAAGTGCGCCAGGTCAAGCTCAGCGGCGTGAAGTCGACAACACGGCAGGCCGCGTGGGAAGCCACGCGCATCACCTTGTTCGGGGCGAGAAACTTCGTCATCGACCACGTGACCATCGACGGCTCGGCCGCGGCGGGCATCCAGACCGCGCAGTCGGCCAGCAACGGGCGCATCACCTACAACAACATCAAGAACACGCTGGCCGACTCGATCCACATGACCGACAAGGCGAGCTACATCACGCTGGAGAACAACCGCATCGAAAACGCCGGCGACGACGGCATCGCGGTCGTCAGCTACCGCGAAAACGGTGGCCTGGTGAACCAGATCGTTGCGCGCAATAACGTCATCATCAACAACAAGTGGGGCCGCCAGATGAGCGTGGTCGGGGGCAGCAACGTGCTCTACGAGAACAACCACCTCGAGAACAACCTGGCCGGGTACGCCTGCGTCTACATCGCCCAGGAAAACTCCTACGTCACCTACGGTGCGCGTGACGTGATTGCCCAGCGCAACACCCTCCGCAACTGCGGCAGCGCAGCCACCGGGCACGGCGCGATCATGGTCTTCAGCGATGGCGCCGAGGCCAACAGCAACATCACGCTGATGCGCAACGACATCTACCAGAACGGGCAGACCGGCATCCGCGTGTTCAGCAACATGAACAACGGCGTCAAGCTCGACAGCAACCGTGTGCAGGGTGCCAGCCCGGCCACCGACATCACGTCGCCCGGTGTCAGCGTCACGCCGTTCAGCAGCGGCGCGGTGGGCGCCACGGTCGCGCCCTGAATCGTGCAGTGCGCGTCTCCGGTGTAACCGGAGCGTCCGAACATTTCCATACGCGCGGCCCGTGTCGCACCCGGTCGTGCCGACCGGTCCGAGCCACCGGGCTACAGCGTATTCGTGAGCCCGATCGGGCACGCGAAGCGGGGTTACAAGAGCGGGTTTCGTAACCGGGCCGCGGGCCGCAGCCCCTACGCTTGCACCATCGCTCTCCGCGCACCGCCCGGACCCTCAGGCCTCGACGCCTGAACGTTGACCGGATCGTTCATCACCCGGCTCGCGTGCCACGACACCTGTCTGGCGCCGGCACTCCCCTCCGCTCAGCAAGCTGCCTCGCCCGCGCCTCGTCTCGGGACCGAGCCACAGGTTCTGCGCGGTCGGCTTCGAACCCCTCAAGAAAGCTCCTTGCACCATGAAGATTGAATTCCAGCGCGGCGCTTTCGTCCTGACCGAACTGATGGCCTGCGCCCTGATGGCCGCGTGCGGTGGTGGAACCGGCGCCAGCACCGGCACCGAAGCTTCCACCGCGGTGCAGCCCGACGGCACCTTGTCGGAAGTCGATGCGGCCGCGGAAGCGCTGCGCTACCGCAACCGCACCGACAGGACCAACCCCACGCTGAGCATCACGGCACCGGTTCAAGTCAGCACCACGACCGGTGACAGCGTTCTGGCCCAGGGCAACGCGAGCGACAACGTCGGCATCGCGCGTGTCGTGTGGACCAACGACCGCGGCGGCAGCGGCAACGCGGTTCTGGGCCCGGCCGGCGCATGGAGTGTGCCGGCGATCGCGCTGCAAGCCGCGGTCAACAACATCACCGTGACCGCCTACGACACCTCGGGAAATTCGACGGCGAACAGTGTGGCCGTGACGAAGCAGGCGGTGACGGAGCCCGTGCCCGCGCCGGCCACGAGCGTCGGCCTGAAGTGGGCGAGCCCGGTGGCCAACAGCGTGGCCACAGGTTCCGTGCAGCTTCGTCTGACGGGGCAGGGGTTCAGGAACGTCGAGATCTTCAACGGCACGACACGGGTCGCGCAGGCCACGATCTCCGCCGACATGACCACGGCCACGGCGGCGCTCGACACCGCGCAGTTCGCCGACGGCGCCGTGGGGCTGACAGCGCATGCCTGGAATTCCACGGCCGGCACGGCCTTCACCGGCGAAGCGGACGCGGGTGCCCTGAACCTGATGGTCAGCAACGCAGCACCAGCACCAGCACCAGCACCAGCACCAGCACCAGCACCAGCACCAGCACCGGCACCGGCACCGGCACCGGCACCGGCAGCCGGGGTAAACATCACCACGTTCGGTGCGGTATGCAACGGCACGACCAACAACTCCGCGGCCATCGCCAACGCGGTCGCGTCGGCCAGGAGCAAGGGTGTTGCCGTGATCGTCCCGACCGGCGTTTGTGCCTACGGCGAGGTGATCCGCCTCGACGGCGTGAAGTTGATCGGCAGCGGCGACGGCTCGGTGTTGTACGCGCTCGACTGGTCGCGCGAAGCGATCTTCATGTACGGCGACGGCGCCGAAGTGCGCCAGCTCAAGCTCAGCGGCGTCAAGTCACCGAGCCGCCAGGCCGCATGGGAAGCCACACGCATCACGCTGTTCGGTGCGAAGAACTTCGTCATCGACAACGTCACGATCGACGGCTCGGCGGCCGCAGGCATCCAGACCGCGCAAGCCGCCAACAACGGCCGCATCACCAACAACAGGATCAAGGACACGTTGGCCGACTCGATCCACATGACCGACAAGGCGAGCTACATCACGCTGGAGAACAACCGCATCGAAAACGCCGGCGACGACGGCATCGCGGTGGTCAGCTACCGGGAGAACGGCGGGCTCGTGAACCAGATCACCGCGCGCAACAACGTGATCATCAACAACAAGTGGGGCCGTCAGATGAGCGTGGTCGGGGGCAGCAACGTGCTCTATGAGAACAACCACCTCGAGAACAACCTGGCCGGTTATGCCTGCGTCTACATCGCGCAAGAGAATCCCTACGCCACCTACGGCGCGCACGACGTCGTCGTGCAGCGCAACACCCTCAAGAACTGCGGGGGCACCACCACCGGCCACGGCGCGGTGATGCTCTACAGCGATGGCACCGAGGCCAACAGCAACATCACGCTGACCCGCAACGACCTGTACCAATACGGGCAGACCGGCATCCGCATCTTCAGCAACATGAACACTGGCGTGCGCCTCGACAGCAACCGTGTACAGGGCGCGAGCCCGGCCACCAGCATCACGTCGCCCGGTGTGATCGTCACCCCCTTCACATCGGGGGTGGTGGGCGCCACGGTCGTGCCCTGAACCTGCGTGGCCCCGCGATGGGTACGCTTCTTGCGAAATGAGCCGAATCGAATCCAAGAAGCTGCTGCGAGGCCCCTGTGACCACTTCAACGACGCCTGTTCTTCCGGTCATCATGGCGGGCGGCAGCGGCAGCCGGCTCTGGCCACTGTCGCGTGCGGGTTACCCGAAACAGTTTCTTGCGCTGTCGGGCAAGACGACGATGTTCCAGCAGGTCGTCGAGCGGCTCGGCACGCTGGGCGCGGCCGACATCGTGGTCGCCGCACCGCTGATCGTCGGCAACGAAGAACACCGGTTCCTGATGCTGAACCAGCTGCGCGAGATAAACGCCGCAGGGGCCACGCTGCTGCTGGAGCCGCTCGGCCGCAACACCGCGCCGGCCCTCACGCTGGCTGCATTGCAGGCGACGGAAGGCGGGGCCGACCCGGTGCTGGTGGTCACGCCCGCCGACCAGACCGTCACCGATCCGGCAGCGTTCACAGCGGCGCTGCAACGCGCCGTGAGGCAGGCCGCCGGTGGCGCCATCGTGATCCTCGGCATCACGCCCGACCACCCTGAAACGGGCTACGGCTACATCCGCAGCGCTCCCGCTGAAGGCGCTGACCGGGTGATGGCCTTCGCGGAAAAACCGGATGCCGCTACGGCACAACGTTATGTCTCGGAAGGAGACTACCGCTGGAACAGCGGCATGTTCGTGCTGAGGGCGTCCGTATGGTTGGCGGCACTGACGTCCTTTCGCCCCGACATCGTCGCTGCCACGCGCACCGCCTGGGACGCGCGCAGTACCGATGCGCCCTTCGTCCGCCCGGGCAAGGCCGCATTCGCCGCGGTGCCGTCCGAGTCGGTCGACTATGCCGTGATGGAGCGTTGTCCGGGCAGCGCCTTCGACCTGCGCATGGTCGACCTGGCCGCGGGCTGGAACGACCTCGGCGCCTGGGACGCCGTGTGGCAGGTGGCCGCGAAGGACGACAGCGGCAACGCGAGTTCCGGTGACGTGCTGATCAACGACTGCAACGACACGCTGGTGCACGCCACCAGCCGGCTCGTCAGCGTGGTCGGCTTGCGCGACGTGGTGGTGGTGGAAACGGCCGACGCCGTGATGGTCAGCGACCGCGCGCGCAGCCAGGACGTGAAGAAGGTCGTGAGCACGCTGACCGCGCAAGGCCGCGGCGAACACAGCCTGCACCGCAAGGTGCACCGGCCCTGGGGCTGGTACGACAGCATCGACGCCGGCGCGCGTTTTCAGGTCAAGCGCATTCTCGTGAACCCCGGCGCCACGCTGAGCCTGCAGATGCACCACCACCGCGCCGAACACTGGATCGTGGTGTCGGGCACGGCCGAAGTGACGAACGGCGACAGCGTCGTGATCCTGACCGAGAACCAGAGCACCTACATCCCGCTCGGTCAGACCCATCGGCTGGCCAACCCGGGGAAGATACCGCTCGAGATCATCGAGGTGCAGTCGGGCACCTACCTCGGCGAAGACGACATCGTGCGCTTCGAAGACACCTACGGCCGCGTGCTTTGAGCGGGCCCACCCCATGCTGACGACAACCGGAGCCGACTCATGACCAAGGCCATGATCCTCGCTGCGGGCCAGGGCACACGCGTGCGCCCGCTGACCCGCGACCTGCCCAAACCGATGGTGCCGATCCTCGGCAAGCCGGTGATGGAATACCTGATCGAGCACTTGGCGCGTTTCGGCGTCAAGCAGATCATGATCAACGTGGCCTTCAACCACTGGAAGATCGAGAGCCACTTCGGCGACGGCCGGCGCTGGGGCGTGGAGATCGGCTATTCGTACGAAGGCGCGCGCCAGCACGGTGACATCGTGCCCAAGCCGATGGGCTCGGCCGGCGGCATGAAGAAGATCCAGGACTTCTCGGGTTTCTTCGACGAAACCACGGTCGTGCTGTGCGGTGACGCGCTGATCGACCTCGACTTCGGCGCAGCACTGTTCGAGCACCGCAACAAGGGCGCGATCGCCAGCGTGGTGGCACTCGACGTGCCGCTCGAAGAGGTCGAGAACTACGGCATCGTCAAGACCGACAAGACCGGCCGCGTGCTGTCGTTCCAGGAAAAACCGAAACCGGCCGAAGCGCAGAGCACGCTCGCCTCGACCGGCATCTACATCTTCGAGCCGAAGGTGCTCGAGCTCGTGCCCAGCGACACCGTGTTCGACATCGGCAGCCAGCTGTTCCCGCTGATGGTCGACGGCGGCTTGCCGTTCTACGCACAGAGCCGCTACTTCAACTGGATCGACATCGGACGCGTCAGCGACTACTGGACCGTGCTGCAGCGTGTGCTGTGCGGCGAAGTCGCGCAGATGGACATGCCGGGCCACGAAGTGCGGCCCGGCGTGTGGGTCGGCCTGAACACGCGCGTGGCCTGGGACGAGGTAACGATCGTCGGCCCGGTCTACATCGGCTCGGGCGTGCACATCGAACCCGGCGTCACGATCCAGGGACCGGCGTGGATCGGCTCCGGCAGCCACGTGCGGCGCGGCGCGAGCCTGGTGCGCAGCGTGTTGTTCGAGTACACACGCATCGCCGAAGCGCAGGTGTTCCACGAAATGATCGTGGCGCCGCAGTATTGCGTCGACCGCAAGGGCGACACCTTCTATCTGGGCGACGAAGCCTGCCCGCTGCGCTGGGGCGACGCCCGCGCCTGAGCGCGTGCCAAAAAAAAGCCCACCGGCCTGGGCAGGTGGGCTTCGCAAGTCCTCGAAAGGACGTCGTTGGGACTGGTACGGTCTGGGCTCTGTTCGGTGTGATGTTCTTCGCCGAGCGTTGAGGACCTTGCGTTCGCAGCCGCTTGCGCAGCTTCGTGTGACAGCAATGCAGCGACTCTATGGGCGCGCGCGCGCTTGCACCATCCCCACTTTGAAGGAAGCGGGCGTGCGGGTCACAAAGGTTCACGATTGATTCATCGGCGGAGCGCATGTTCCGTGGCGCGACAATGCCGGCATGCCTGCACCTCCGCGCCGCCCGCCTCCCCGTACCCCATCGCGCCCGCCACCGCGCAGCGCCGCCAGCCCGGCCGCGCCGGTGTTGCCGATCAGCGAAGCCGAGCTCGAAGAGCTGCAGGCGCTGCTCGACCGCGTGCCTGCGCCGCTGGAAGCGCTCGACGTCAGCATGCTCGACGGTTTTTTGTGCGGCGTGCTGCTGCAGCCGGAGTGGGTGCCGGTGTCGCGCTGGATGCCCTTCGTCACCGACGTGGACGGCCGTGCCCTGCCGCCGCGCTTCGACACCACCCGCCTTCACCCGCTCGTGCTGCGCCGCCACGCCGAGCTGAACGACGCGATCGACCGCCGCCAGTGGTTCGACCCGTGGGTGTTCGAACTGGGTGACGAAGCCGGCGAAGACGATGAAGACGAGTTCGACGGCGGCGCACCGTCAGAGGTCGACGCCGTGTACCCGTGGGTCGCCGGCTTCGCGACCGCGCTCGAACACTTCCCGGCGCTGATGGCCGGCGACGCCAAGGCGCTGACCGAGCCGCTCGCGCTGCTGTACCGCCACCTTGCCCCCGACGACCTGGAAGATGCGGACGAGTTGCTCGCCGAGATCGAATCGCTGGAGCCGCCCGGCGATCTGAGCGAGGCGGTCGAAGGGCTGGTGCAGGCGACGCTGCTGCTGGCCGACATCAGCCGGCCGCTGCCCGGTGCGCAAGGTGATGCGGGCCGGCCGCGTCGCCCGTCAGCGCCACTGCGGCGCCGCTGAACAAGCGTCAGATCGACAGCGGGTCCACGTCCACGGCCCAGCGCAAGACCTTGGCGGTGCGTGCCTGCCGCGTGTCGTGCAGCGCCGCCAGCCAGAGCGCCAGGAAGCGCTGCAAGGCCACGCGCGAGGCCGATTCCACCAGCATCTGCATGCGCTCGACGTTCGCCACCCGCGCCACGCCCAGCGGCACTGGCGGGTACATCATCACCGCCTCGTGGCCGGGCAAGGTCACGGCGAGTTCGGCTGCGGCCTGCAGGAAGGCGCGTGCCGCTTCGGGTGTGCGGGCATCGGCGCGCAGGATCGCGAGGTGTGAATACGGCGGCAGCCCCGCCATCTCGCGTTCCTTCAGCTGGCTCGCGGCGAAGGCCTCGAAGTCGTGTTTGCGCAAGGCCGCGTAGAGGGCATGTTGCGGGTGCCAGGTCTGCACCCACATTTCGCTGCGCGCCGCCTGCTCGGCATCGCGCCCTGCGCGGCCGGCCGCCTGCATCAAGAGCGCGAACAGGCGTTCGGGCGCGCGAAAGTCGCTGCTGAACAGCGAGCCGTCGGGGTTCACCGCGGCCACCAGCGTGATGCGCCGGAAGTCGTGGCCCTTGGTCACCATCTGCGTGCCGACCAGCACGTCCACGTCGCCCGCGTGCACGGCGCCGAGCTGCGCTTCGAGGGCACCTTTGAGCCGCGTGCTGTCGGCGTCGATGCGGGCGATGCGCGCCGGCTGGCCGTCGGCCGCCAGCAGTGTCTGCGCGAGCTGTTCTTCGAGCCGCTCGGTGCCGCGGCCGAGCGGCGCGATGTCGAGGTTGCCGCACTCCGGGCACGCGCGTGGCACGCGTTCGGTGAAGCCGCAGTGGTGGCAGCGCAGCGTGCGGTCGAGCTTGTGGAACACGCGCCAGGCGCTGCAGTGCGGGCAGCCGCTCTTCCAGCCGCAATCGCCGCAATGCAACACCGGCGCATAACCGCGCCGGTTCAGGAACACGAGGCTTTGTTCGCCGCGGTCGATGCGCAGCTGCAGGGCCGCCACCAGCGGCGGCGAGAGCGAACTGTTGACGCCCTTGGTCTTGGGCAGCTGGTTCATGTCGACCAGCCGCACCTTCGGGAAGGCGCCATCGCCGATGCGCGCCGGCAGCGCGAGGCGTTTGTACCGGCCCTCGTTGGCGCGCTGCCAGGTTTCGAGCGAGGGCGTGGCCGAGCCGAGCAGCACCGTGGCCGACTCGAGCTTGCCGCGGTACACGGCCAGGTCGCGGGCCGAATAACGTGCGCCTTCCTGTTGTTTGTAGGACGGATCGTGTTCTTCGTCGACCACGATCAGCCCGAGCCGCGGCATCGACGCGAAAACCGCCAGCCGCGTGCCGAGCACCAGGTCGGCCAGGCCCAGGTGCGCCGCGAGCCAGCTCCGCAGCCGCTGCGCCGGCGTCAGGCCGCTGTGCAATGACACGATGTGGCGGCCGGCAAATCGCTCGGTGAAACGCGCTTCGAGCTGCGGCGTGAGGTTGATCTCGGGCACCAGGACCAGCGCTTGTCGGCCGGCGGCCAGCGCGCGGGCGGCGGCGCCCAGGTAGACCTCGGTCTTGCCGCTGCCGGTCACGCCGTGCAGCAACACGGTGTTCGCCCCCTCGGCCGCAGCGATCTGCGCCAGCGCCTCGGCCTGAGCGTCGTTCAGTGGCGGCGCTTCGGTGTCGGTCGCCGCCGCCGGCCGTGCAGCGAGCGCCTTGTGCAGTTTCCTGATGCGGTTGGCGAGCTGCGCATCGTCGAGCTTGCGCAGCTCGGGTGGCAGCACCGAGAGTGCGACTTCACCAATACTGCGTTGATAGTAAGCAGATGCAAATTCGACGAGTTCAAGCCAGGCGGCGTTGAGCGGCGGAAGGGCCGGCAGCGCGTGTGAAACGGGCTTCAGATCGGCGGCGGCGGTGTCGCCCGGCTCACCCGACCACACCACGCCCGGCACCTCGCGCCGCCCGAACGGTACGCTCACCAATGTCCCGGGTGAGAGCGTGCGCTCACTAATGTAGTCGAGCGGCCCGATCAAACCGGTGTGCTGCGGTGCATCGACTGCCACCCGCAGCCGAATCGTCTCAGCCATGGTGCAGTGCAGAACAGTTATGGCTCAAAGCTAAAAGATCCTGCAAAGACGGCCTGTAAGTCGATGATTTTGAACGGCTTTTGAAATTCTCCACTCATTCTGTGGATAACTTTGTGCGTAACTCACCCTGAACGGCCGCAAACGCTTGCTGCGCAAGGGATCGGAAAAGATTGCCCGCTTTAGGGGCATCGATCGACTCTCAATGAAATCAACAACTTGGCGCGGCTTGGTGAAATCCGCATGCTGCATCGCAACAGTCGCCGGCGCGCAACCTGTGAGGTCAGATTTTGGGGATAAGTCAAGCCCTGAGCGCTCACTTACCTGCAAATTATCTGGTTTGGCAGGTGGTCGCGAACCGGCGGGGGTGCTGACGGTCAGCGAGCTCAGCGCGGCTGGCGCAGCCGGCGCGAGACCTCGTGCACGGTGTCGACCAGCACCGACACGTTCTCCGGCGGCGTGTGCTGGCTGATGCCGTGGCCGAGGTTGAACACGTGGCCGGCAACGCTGCCGTCGGGGTTCAAAGGCGCGCCGAAGCTTTCGAGCGTGCGCGTCACCTCGGCGCGAATCTGCTCCGGCCCGGCGAACAGCACGTTGGGGTCGATGTTGCCTTGCAGCGCCACGCGGTCACCGACCAGCGCGCGGGCTTTGCCGAGGTTCATCGTCCAGTCCAGGCCCACCACGTCGGGATTCAGGTCGGCGATCTGGTCGAGCCACAGGCCGCCGCCCTTGGTGAACACGATGTGCGGAATGCGCTGGCCATCGTGTTCGCGCTTGAGCTTCTGCAACACGCGCTTCGTGTAGGCCAGGCTGAAGGCCTGGAACGCGCCGTCGGCAAGCACGCCGCCCCAGCTGTCGAAGATCATCACGGCTTGCGCGCCGGCTTCAATCTGGGTGTTCAGGTACAGGGCGACCGCGTCGGCGTTGATCGCGAGCATGCGGTGCATCAGGTCGGGCCGGCTGTAGAGCATGGTCTTCACCAGCCGGTAGTCGTCGGATCCCGCGCCTTCGACCATGTAGCAGGCGAGCGTCCACGGGCTGCCCGAAAAGCCGATCAGTGGTACCCGGCCGTTCAGAGCGCGGCGGATCGAGGTGACGGCGTCGAACACGTAGCGCAGCTTGTCCATGTCGGGCACTTCGAGCTTCGCGACCGCGGCTTCGTCACGCACCGGGTGCGCGAACTTCGGGCCTTCGCCGAGCGCGAAGCTCAGGCCCAGGCCCATCGCGTCGGGCACGGTCAGGATGTCGCTGAACAGGATGGCGGCGTCGAGCGCGTAACGCTCGAGCGGCTGCAGCGTCACCTCGGTGGCGTATTCGGTGTTCGTCGCCAGGCCCATGAAACTGCCGGCCTTGGCGCGCGTGGCGCGGTACTCGGGCAGGTAACGGCCGGCCTGGCGCATCAGCCAGACGGGCGTGTGATCGGTGGGCTGGCGCAGGCAGGCGCGCAGGAAGCTGTCGTTTTGAAGAGGTGCGTACATGCCGCATTGTCGCAAAGGCGGTGGGGTGACTGGTTCAGCGCTTCCCCCATACCCGCGCCGATAATCGGCGCTCCCAACCAGGAGGCCGCCATGCTCGCTCAGGACATTCTCGCCACCATCGGCAACACCCCGCACATCCGCGTCAACCGCCTTTTCGGCAACAGTCACAGCGTCTACATCAAGAGCGAGCGCTCGAACCCGGGCGGTTCGATCAAGGACCGGATCGCGCTGGCCATGATCGAAGCGGCCGAAGTCTCGGGCGCGCTCAAGAAAGGCGGCACGATCATCGAGCCGACCTCGGGCAACACCGGCGTGGGACTGGCGATGGTGGCGGCCGTGAAGGGCTACAAACTGATCCTCGTGATGCCCGACAGCATGAGCGTCGAGCGCCGCCGCCTGATGCTCGCCTACGGCGCGAGCTTCGTGCTCACGCCGCGCGAAAAAGGCATGAAAGGCTCGATCGCCCGTGCGATGGAACTGGTTGCCGAAACGCCGAACTCGTGGATGCCGCAGCAGTTCGAGAACCCCGCCAACATCGACGTGCACGTGCGCACCACGGCGCAAGAGATCGCGGCCGACTTTCCGAGCGGCGTCGACGCGCTGATCACCGGTGTGGGCACCGGCGGCCATCTGACCGGCTGCGCGCAGGTCCTGAAGGCGATGTGGCCGAAGCTGAAGGTCTACGCGGTCGAGCCCAGCGCCTCGCCGGTGATCAGCGGTGGCGCGCCCAGCCCGCACCCGATCCAGGGCATCGGCGCCGGCTTCATCCCGAAGAACCTGCGCACCGAATTGCTTGACGGCGTGATCCAGGTCGAAGCCGAAGCGGCGCGCGAGATGGCGCGGCGTTGTGCGCGCGAAGAAGGCATCCTGGTCGGCATCTCGTCGGGCGCCACGCTCGCGGCGATCGCTCAGAAGCTGCCCGATCTCGCGAAGGGCGCAACCGTGTTGGGCTTCAACTACGACACCGGTGAGCGCTACCTGTCGATCGAAGGTTTCCTGCCGACCGAATGAAACCGCGGATCCTGATCGTCGAAGACGAGCCGGGCATCGCCGACACGCTGCAGTACGCGCTGCGCACCGAAGGCTTCGAGCCGGTCTGCTGCGCCACCGGCGAAGAAGCGCTGGCTTCGGCCCGTGCGCAGCCGCCGGCGCTGGTGATTCTCGATGTAGGCCTGCCCGACACGAGCGGCTTCGAGGTGTTCAAGCGGCTGCGTGCGGCGAGCGACGTGCCGGTGGTGTTTCTCACCGCGCGCAGCGACGAGATCGACCGCGTGGTCGGCTTGGAACTGGGCGCCGACGACTACATCGCCAAACCATTCTCGCCGCGTGAGCTGGTGGCGCGGGTGCGGGGCATTCTGCGGCGTTCGACAAAAACGGCGACGAGCAGCGTGGCCGCGCCGCCGCCGACCGTGCCGGTCGTCGTGGACGAAGGCCGGCGCCAGGTCCGTTTCTACGGCCGTGCGCTCGAACTCTCACGCTACGAATTCGGCCTGCTGCAGACGCTGGCCTCGCGCCCCGGCCACGTGTTCTCGCGCGACGCGCTGCTCGACCGTGTGTGGGGCGACGCGACCGAAAGCCTGGACCGCACGGTCGACGCGCACGTGAAGACGCTGCGCGCGAAGATGAAGCTCGTGGCGCCGGCGCTGGAGCCGATCCGCACCCACCGCGGCAGCGGCTACGCATTGGCCGAAGATCTGCCCGCCGCTTTGCCCTCGCCCGCTTGAGCAAACGCACCCGCATCTTCATCGGCATCCTGCTCGCCTACGCGCTCGGCGTCGGGGCGTTGATGTACCGTCAGCTCGGTGACATCGACCCGCGCTACCGCGAGTCGGCCGAAGAGTCGCTGGTCGAAACCGCGCAGCTGCTCGCGGTGCTGGTCGAAGGCGCGTCGCACGACGGTGCCTTGCAGACCGAAACGCTCGGCCCGCTGTTCCAGTCGCTCTACGCACGCCGCTTCACGGCCGACATCTTCGGCTTCGAGAAAACCCGCGTCGAACTGCGCCTGACGGTGGTCGACCAGAGCGGCAAAGTCGTCTTCGATTCGATGAACCGCCACCTCGGCGCCGACCATTCGCAGTGGCACGACATCCACCTGGCGTTGCAAGGCGAGTACGGCGCGCGCACCAGCCGCGATGTCGACGGCGACCCCAAGACCTCGGTGATGTTCGTCGCCGCGCCGGTGCGCGACGCGGCGAGCGGCGGCGACCGCATCATCGGCGCCGTCAGCGTCGGCAAGCCGGTGCAGAGCTTCGGCCAGTTCGTCGAAGCGGCGCGCCGCAAGACCTTGCTGGTTGGCGCGACCTCGGTGGTGGCGGTGTTGCTGCTAGCGGTCATTCTTTCGGTGTGGCTGGTCCGGCCGTTCGGCGTGATCGCCGACTACGTGCGTTACGTGCGCGCGCAGCGCTCGTTCAGCCTGCCGCGGCTGGGCCGGCGCGCGCTCGGTGCCCTCGGCGCGGCCTACGACGAGATGCGCGACGCGCTCGCCGGCCGCAACTACGTGGCCGACTACGTGCAGACGCTGACGCACGAAGTGAAGAGCCCGCTCTCGGCGATTCGAGCTGCGGCCGAGCTGCTGCAGGAGCCGATGCCCGACGCCGACCGTGCGCGTTTCAGCGCCAACATCGTGCGCGAGACGCAGCGCATCCAGGAGCTGGTCGACCGCATGATGGAGCTGACCGCGCTCGAGTCGCGCCGCAGCCTCGACGAGACCGAGGCGATCCCGATGCGTGCCTTGCTCGAAGAGCTGGCCGCGAGCGCGCAGGCCACGGGCGCAGCGCGTGGGTTGACGGTCGAGCTGCTCGCTGGTGACGACGCGAGCGTCGAAGGCGACGCTTTCCTCTTGCGCCGCGCGCTGGCCAACCTGATCGATAACGCGCTCGACTTTTCGCCGGCGAACGGCAAGGTCGAACTGATGCTGAACGTCAACCCGCGCAGCGTCGACGTCAGCGTGCGCGACCGGGGCCCCGGCATTCCCGACTACGCCGAAGACAAGGTGTTCGAGAAGTTCTATTCGCTCGCGCGGCCGCACTCGCGCAAGAAGAGCACCGGCCTCGGTTTACCGTTCGTCAAGGAGATCGCCGAGCTGCACCAAGGCCGCGTGACGCTGAAGAACGCCGCCGAAGGCCCGGGTGCGGTGGCCACGCTGTCGTTGCCGCGCGCCGCGCCGGGCGCCTGAAGCGCGTCAGCGCAAGGCCGCTGCGGCTGGCCCGCTGAAGTCGGTCGGCATCGGCAGCCCGGCCTTCACGGCCTTCGCACGCGCCGCCGCGTGGTTCATGTCGGCGGGGATGAACTGCGTGGGCTTGCCGCGCTGCTGCGCGACCAGCAGCTCGTCGCGCGCCACCTCGCCGCCGCCGATCGCGACCAGCCGGTCGCTGCAGTCGACGATCGTCTGCGACGTGGGTGAAAGCTGCGTCGTGCCCTTGATGAAACCGCCCCAGCTGTCGTCTTCCACCTCGAACACCGTGTCGACGAAGGGCGACATCGCCACGCCGTTCGCGCGTGCCTGCGTCGAGACGATGCCGGTGGTCTCGAAGCCCAGGCGCTGCGCGAGCGGGTAGACCGCGCCGATGCCGTCGGGCGTGGCGCCGATGTTCACGAGCGTCGTGCGCGGGTCGGCACCGCTCAGCACGAGCACGGCGTGGGCGACCATCACCGCCTCGTCTTCGTAGCCCGAACCGGAATAGCCGAGGAAGGTCAACACCGTCTTGCCACGCGCGGTGAAATAGCGGCGCGCTGCGTCGGCGCCGTCAGCCACGGAGCACCTCGCGCGCAGCAAAGCCCAGCACGGCATCGACAAGCGTCAGCAGGTTCTTCTGCAGCGCCTCGAAGCCGTCGTGCTTCGACCGGGTGGCCTCGTTCATGTACAGGCGCTTGTTGACCTCCACCTGCAGGCTGTGGCGGTGCTGCGCCGGGTTCGAGAACGCCCGCACCAGCTCGACGCCCTTGTACGGATCGTTGACCTTCACGTGGTAGCCCATGGCGGTGAGCGTTTCGTGCACGAAGGCCGTGAAGGCCGGCGCGCAGGTCGTGCCGTCGCGGTCGCCGAGCACGAAGTCGGCACGCGCGCTGCCGGCGCCGCCTTCGCCCTGCGTGCCGGCCACCGCGTTCATCGAATGGCAGTTGATGTGGAAGCTCGCGCCGAAACGCTCGTGCGTCGCTTCGATCCACCGCTGCAGCGTGCGCTGGTAGGGCGCGTGGTAGTTCGCGATGCGCGCCTCGGTCTCGGCCACCGACAGCCGGCGTGCGTAGATCGCGCTGCCATCGTCGAGCGTGCGCCAGATCAGCGCCTTGCCCAGCGCGGCCTTGCCGCTGGGCACGTGCTCGTGCGGCCAGCGGCCGCCCTCGAGCAGATCGAGGTCGATGTCGCCGGGGTGTCGATTCGGGTCGATGTAGGTGCGCGGGAACTGCGCGGCAATCAGCGCCACGCCGCGTTCGGTGGCTGGCAGGTAGAGCTCGTCGATGAAGCAGTCTTCGCCATCGCGCAGGTCGAACTCTTTCACGGTGGCGCGCATGTCGGCGGGGAACTCGAATCCCGAGTGCGGCGAGTCGAGCACCAGCGGCACCTGCGGTGCGGCCGGACCGTGAACCTCAACGGCGTTTTTCATGTTTTTTCCAGTAGCCGAACTCGTCTTCGTGGATCTCGATGTCCACTTCCATGACCCGCGCCTGCAGGCGCTCCTGAACATCGAGCACCGCCTGGTTGTAGATGCTCGGGCCGATCTCCTCGACGAAGAAGTTGAGCAGCGCGGCGGCCTGGATGTTGCCGATCTTCTCGTCCATGTTGTCGAGAAAGTAGCGCTCGATCGACAGCACCGCCTGCTTGCGGGCGTCCTTGTTCAGCTCGATGGTCATGGGCAGCGTTCCGGCCAGTCAATCGGCCATCTTACGGGCCGGCGTCGGTGCGCTCAAGGCAGCTTGCCGACGGCGCACTGCACGCCCGTCAACGCGGCGCCGCCGGTCGACTGGCAAGCCACGACCTTGCCGGTCGATGGCTCATGGAACCACACCATGCTCGTGTTGCCCGCCGAGGCCACGCCGATCGGCAGCAGGCTGGGCGTGACCTGCATCTGCGAGCGGGCCGAAGGAATGAACACCGCCGCGGCGACGAGCGCGAGCAACACGGCGACGACGGAGAAACGGGGCAGGGAAACGGTGAAAGAGCGGGGCATGGCGGTCTCCTGAAAGTGGCCGCGCCATCTTCCCCACTTCGCGCCGACTTCACAATCCCTTCACTCAGGGCGCCGCCGGCTTCGAACTGGCTTCGCAGGCCCCGCTGATCCTTGTTGCATGGCCACCGCTTCGGTGGCTGCTGCCCCAAGGAGAAACGCCATGCCCCTGTTCTTTTGCCCGGTGCGCCCGCTGACCCGCAGCGGGCGTGTGCTCTTGTGTGTCGTGGTGTCGGTGTTCGCCGCGCTGCTGCTCGTGGCCTGGTCGCCGGCCCAAGCCGACGACTCCGAGGCGCGCCGGGCCGAGAGCCCGTACTTCGCGGTCAACAGCAGCGAGCCCGGCACGGACCGGTTGCCACTCAAGGCGACGCGCGTGGACGTGCGCATCGCCGGCGTGATCGCCGACGTGACCGTGACGCAGACCTATTGCAACGAAGGCCAGCGTGCCATCGAAGCGCGCTACGTGTTCCCCGGCTCCACGCAGTCGGCCGTGCACGCGATGAACGTGCGTCTGGGCGACCGACTGCTCACGGCACGCATCCGGGAGAAACAGCAGGCGCGCGTCGAGTACGAAGCGGCGAAGAAACAAGGCAAGACCAGCGCGCTGCTGGAGCAGCACCGCCCGAACTTGTTCGAGATGAACGTGGCCAACATCCTGCCCGGCGACGAGGTGGCGGTGGAGCTGCACTACACCGAATTGCTCACGCCGACCGACGCGCGTTACGGCTTCGTCTTCCCCACCGTCGTCGGCCCGCGCTACAACTCGCCGCAAGGTGCGGCCGTGGCACAGAAGTGGGTCGCCGCGCCGTATCTGCGCAGCGGCGAAACGTCGAACGCCAGCTTCGACATCCGGGTCACGCTCGACACGCCGCTGGCCGTGCGCGAGATCGGCTCGACCTCGCACGCGATCGAAGTGACCGGTGACGGCACGGCCCACGCCAGCGTCGCGCTGAAGGCCGCGAGCACGGCCGGCAACGACCGCGACTTCATCCTGCACTACCGCCTGGCCGGCGACCGCATCGAGAGCGGCCTGATGCTGTTCCGCGGCGAGAGCGAGAACTTCTTCCTTGCGATGGTCGAGCCGCCCCAGGCCGTGCCGGTGCGCCAGATCAACCCGCGCGACTACATCTTCGTCGTCGACATCTCGGGTTCGATGCACGGGTACCCGCTCGAGACCTCCAAGGTCCTGCTCGCCAACCTGATCAGCGGCCTGCGCCCCAGCGACACCTTCAACGTGATGCTTTTCTCCGGCAGCAACCGCATGCTCTCGCCCACCTCGGTGCCCGCCACCCGCGCCAACATCGAACGCGCCTTGCAGACGATCCGCGAGATGGGCGGCAGCGGCAGCACCGAGATCGTGCCGGCGCTCAAGCGCATCGCCGCGCTGCCCAAGAACCCCGACGTGTCGCGCAGCGTGATCGTCGTGACCGACGGCTACGTGAGCGTCGAGGCCGAGGTGTTCCAGCTGATCCGCAAACACCTGAACCAGCAGAACGTGTTCGCGTTCGGCATCGGCAGCAGCGTGAACCGGCATTTGATCGAAGGCATCGCGCGCGCCGGCCAGGGCGAGGCCTTCGTCGTCACCAAACCCGCCGAAGCGGCAGCGCAGGCCGAGCGGCTGCGCAAGATCATCGAAGCGCCGGTGTTGACGAACGTGACCGCGCGCTTCCAGAGCCTGGACGTGTACGACGTGGAACCGGCCCAGTTGCCCGACGTGCTCGGCGGCCGCCCGGTGCTCGTCTTCGGCAAGTGGCGGGGTGAACCCGCCGGCAACGCCCGGATGATCGTCGAAGGCCGCAGCGCCGAAGGCCTGTTCAGCACCGAAGTCAACGCCACTGGCCGCGAAGACCGCACGTCGTCGGCGCTGCGCCACCTGTGGGCGCGCCAGCGCATCGCAGCACTCTCCGACCAGGAAGCGCTCGAAGGTGGCAGCGCGCAGAAAGCCGCGATCACCGATCTGGGTCTGAAGTACAGCCTGCTGACGCAGTACACAAGCTTCATCGCGGTCGACCACGTCGTGCGCAACCCGAACCCGGCGCTGGCGCCCACGGTGAACCAGCCTTCGCCGCTGCCCCAGGGTGTGAGCGAACTCGCGGTCGGTGCCGAAGTGCCGAGCACGCCTGAGCCGGGCGCGTGGTTCGCGCTGCTGGTGGTGCTGGGCATCGTGGGTGCCACAGTGGTCTCGATGCGCCGCCGCAACCGCAACCGTTGAAAGGCGCAGCGTGAACATCTCTATGCAACACGCTGCCGTGCCGACCAGCGCACCCGGGCGCTGGCTGGCCGCGTGCGACCGCGTGCCGCCGCTCGCGTGGCTCGGCCTGCAGGCGGCCGCGCTGTGGCCGCATTGGCGCTGGGCCACGGCCCGGTTGGGCGATGGTTCCGACGACCCGCTCGGTGTCGCCGCGCTGGTGGTGCTGGGCCTCGCGCTGTGGCGGCTGGCGCCCCGCTTGCGCAGCGCACCGTCGCGGGCCTGGCTCGTGGTGGCGATGGCCGGCACGCTGCTCGCCACGCTGGCTTCGATGCTCGCACCACCCTTGCTGGCGGCGTGTGTCGCGGTGCTCGGGCTCGTGGCCGGCCTGTGTGCCTTCGTGCCGAGCGGTACGCCGTTGTTGCCGCTCGCCGGTCTCTCGATGTTGGCCTTGCCGGTCGTCTCGTCCTTGCAGTTCTACGCCGGCTTCCCGCTGCGGGTCGTCATGGCACAGCTCAGCACCTGGGCCTTGCAGATCGGTGGCATGGTGGCCGAACGCAGCGGCACGGCGATGCTGGTCGAAGGCCGGCTCGTGATCGTCGACGCGCCGTGCTCCGGCGTGCAGATGGTGTGGATGGCCTACTTCTGCGCCTGCACCGTGGCCTGGTGGTGCGGTCTGGACAACCGCCGGTTTCTGAGGCGCGCTGTCTTCGTCGGCGTGATCGTGCTGACCGGCAACGTGCTGCGCAACAGCGTGCTCGTGGTGCTGGAAGCGCGCCAGGCCAATGTGCCGGCGCTCTGGCACGAAGCAATCGGTCTGGCGGTGCTGGCGTTTGTCTGCGCTGCGGTCGCCCGGGTGGTGCATGGAGGCCGTGATGCGCATCGCTGACAGCGTGACCGAGAACGGCGGCGTCGTGATCTGGAAAGTGGCGCTGCTCGGCGTGTTGATGTTGTGCACGCTGCTGCCGCTTCTGCGGCCCGAAGCCGTGCGAGCCGGTGCCGACACTTCGGCGGCCTTCGCCGAAACGCCGCAGGTGTGGCAGGGTCGCGCGCTGCGGCCTCTCGCGCTGAGCGCCGTCGAACAACGGTTTGCATCGCACTTCCCCGGTCGCATCACGCGCCTGACCGACGGCGAACAACTGCTCGTGCTGCGCGACGTGAGCTCGCCCACACGCATGCTGCACCCCGCCCCCGACTGCTACCGCGGCCTCGGTTATCGCATCGAGCAGGCGCGTCTGGAGCGTGATGCCGAGGCGCTCATGTGGCGCTGTTTCATCGCCGAGCGTGGTGGCGTGAAAACGCGTGTCTGCGAACGCATCGTCGACGCGAACGGCGCGTCGTTCACCGACACCTCGAGCTGGTACTGGGCGGCGCAGCTCGGCCGCTCCAGCGGGCCGTGGCTCGCCATCACGACGGCGAGGCCGCTGTGAAGCACGCGTTCCTCCTGTGGCTGAAGCGCACCCTGATCGCGCTCGGCATCATCGTGCTTGCCGTGTTGTGTACCGCCGCCGCGAGCGTGGCGATGCTGGTCGCGAGTCTGCGCGCCGCCCCCGGCGAATGGTCGCAGGCGGTGCCGGTCGGGCCGTGGCGTGTGGACCTGAGCGTGCCGGCGGTGTTGCGCCTGGCCACGCACCCGCTCGGTTTGCGCGCACTGGCCGGCCGCAGCTTCGACACGTCCCACGGCACGCTGCATTTTCAGCAAGGCGCCGACGAAAGTTCGATGCGCGTGGTGTGCGAGCCCTGCACGCCGCACGTGGCCGTGCTCGGCAAGGCGCCGCTTCGCCTGCAGCGCACCGAGCTGAGCCTCACGCGGGTCGGGCAGAACCACCTGCACGGCGAGATCCTGGCCGGCGCGGTGCGTGCCACCTGGAAACTGCAGATCGAAAAACGCGCCGTCAACCTGCGCGTGCAGGTGCCCGACGCGCCGATCGCCGACTTCTACGCGCTCGTCGGCGCGTCCATCCCCGAACTGGCGCAGGCCCGAATCGAAGGTCGCGCCGGCGCCGAGCTGAGCCTGGCGCTGCCCTCGGGCGTGTGGCGCGTGCTGCCGCGCATCGAAGGCTTCAGCGTGAGTGGCCTCGGTACCGAAGCGCTATTCGGCGCCACGCCCGTGCTCGCCTGTGCGCGGCCGACCCGCCGCGCCGATGCGGCAGCGCCGTTCGGCGCGTGGCTGCCACGCGCCGTGGTCGCGGCCGAAGATCAGCGCTTTTACGAGCACGCCGGACTCGACCTGGTCGAGATGCGCGCGGCCTGGCGCTCGGGCGTCGAGGCGAATCGGAACCCGCGCGGCGCCAGCACGCTGCCGCAGCAGCTCGCGAAACTGCTCTACACCGGCGACGAGCGCAGCGCCGTGCGCAAGCTGCGCGAAGCGCTCTACGCGGTCGAAATGGACCGTGTGCTCGGCAAGGCGCGGGCGCTGCAGCTCTACCTGACGGTCGCACCCTGGGGCGGCGGCCAGTGCGGTGCGCAGGCGGCATCGCTGCACCTGCTGAACAAGCGCGCCTCGGCGCTGGCGCCGATCGAAGCGGCCTGGCTCGCGAGCCTGCTGCGCAACCCGGAAGCCGAACTCGCCCGCGCCGCCGCGAACGGTCGCGTCGACCAGTCGCGCATCGCCGACATCATCGAAGCGATGCGCCCGCTCGCGCCCAGCCGCCGCGAAGCGCTGCAGGAACAACTCGCCGACTGGGCGCTGCCCGCTACAAACGCATTCGCGGCGCGTTGACCGGCGGCAGCTCGCGCCCGTCGAGCCAGGCCTGCACCACCTCGCCTGGCGTGCGCGCCTGTGCCGCGAGCCACACCAGCTCGGGCGGCACGACCCGCGTGCCGCCCGAGCTGGCGGGCAGGCGGGCCACGAGTTCGGTGACGAAGGCTGCGACCTTCTGCACCCGCACCGGCTGCTCGGCCTGCGGCACCATGAAACGCAGCTGCGCGATCACGACGTCGGCCAGGCGCTGCAGGCCGCTCGCGGCCGGTGCGTCGTTCGGCGTCTGCGCCGGGCGCACGAACACCAGATGCTCGAAGCCGAGCGTGGCGACCGCGTGCTCGTCGAGGCTGGCCAGTCCCGCTTTCAGCGCCTGCGGCAGGCTCGCCATGCTGTGCGGCAACACCACCACGAGCCGGCGCACGCCACCTGCGAACAGCCAGCTTGCCAGGGCAGGCAAGGTTTCGGGCTGTGGTTTCACGAACGCGTCTTCGCGGCCGTTGGCGCGGCGTGTGCGGTCGAAGACCACGAGCGCGGTGTCAGCGCCGAGCGGCGCCTTGGGCGGCGTGTCGATGTCCGACGGCGCGACCACGAGCGTTTCGAGGCCGTGCATCGCGGCATGAAAACCCTGCGTGACCAGCACGCGCACGTGCGAGAAGTGGCGCCCGGCGAGCAGCCGCTCCAGCACCGCGGCGCCGAGCGTGCCACCGCCACCGACCACCAGGGCCGAAGGGCGTGAAGGGGTGGCCAACGGGCGCGCGTGGCCGGCACGCAGGGCGTCTTGAAGAAGGCTCATCAGTGGACTCTAACGAACCGCTGGCGAGCGGCGCCTCGCATCCGCCGCGCGGCGCGAGTCATGCGGGCAACAGGGCACGGCTCGCCGCGGCCAGCACCCCGCGGCTCAACCCCTCGAGCAAGGCCGACGCCGCGCGGGTGTGTTGCCAGTACAGCGGCACGTCCAGCGCGGTCTCGGGCACCAGCTCGACGAGCGAGCCGTCGTGCAGGTGCGCCGCGATCAGCGCCTGCGGTTGCAGGCCCCAGCCCATGCCGGCCACGGCGGCGGTGACAAAAGCCTGCGGCGACGGCAAGGTGTGCCGGGGCAGTTCGACGTGCCGGTGGCACAGGCGCCGGACCCATCGCGCCTGTAGATCGTCCTTGGTGTTGAACACAAGGCTGGGCGCTTGCGCCAGGCTGCCCGCCCCGACGCCGCTGGCGAAGTGGCGCGCCACGAAAGCCGGGCTGGCCGCCGCGAGGTAGCGCATCGCGCCCAGCGGCCGGCTGTTGCAGCCGGTGGCAGGCCGCGCGCTGCCCGTCACGGCCGCGAGCACCGCGCCACTGCGCAACCATTCCGTCGTGTGGTCCTGGTCATCCACCGCCACTTCCACCAGCACCGGCGCGTCGGCCGCGAACGCCGCCAGGGCCGGGGTGAACCAGGTGGCCAGGCTGTCGGCATTCACCGCGACGGGCAGCACGACCCGCGCGACGCCCTCCGGGGCCAGCGCCGGCAACGCCCCCTGCAATTCCTGCTCGAGCAGCCGCACGCGGTCGACGTGCTGGCACAGGCGCCGGCCGGTGTCGGTGGGCCGGCAGGGCTGCTCGCGCACCACCAGGGCACAACCGACGCGCTCTTCCAGCAGGCGAATGCGCTGCGACACCGCGGAGGGCGTCACGTGGAGGGCGAGGGCCGCGCGCTCGAAACTTCCCTCGCGCAGCACGGCCGACAGGGCGGTGAGCGCCGAATAGTCCAGCATCGGTTCAGTTTCTCTACATCCACCTTAGTGAGGGTAGTTTGCCTTCATATGCCGAGGCTGCCAAGCTCGCCGCATCATGACCCTGACCGCCACCACTTCGCTCGCCTTCCCGGTCTTCGTTCAGGGCCTGGCGCTGAGCTTCGGGCTGATCGTGGCCATCGGCTCGCAGAACGCCTTCGTGCTGCGCCAGGGCCTGCGCCGCGAGCACGTGGGCAGCGTGGTGCTGTTCTGCGCCGTGGCCGACGCCGGCCTCATCGCCGCGGGTGTGCTGGGCATGGCCCAGGCCTTGGGGCAGAGACCGGGCCTGGCCCGTGCGCTCGCCTTGGCCGGCGCCGTGTTCCTGGCGCTCTACGGGTGGCAGGCGCTGCGCCGCGCGCGACTGTCGAAGCAACTGCGGGCGGCCGCAGGCGGCGAGGGCCTGCGCCGCTCAGCCGCGTTTGCGCAGGCGGCGGCTTTCACGCTGCTCAACCCGCATGTCTACCTGGACACGGTGTTGCTGGTGGGCAGCATCGGCGCGCAGCAACCGGCGGCGCTGCGCGCCTGGTTCATCGCCGGGGCCAGCAGCGCCAGCCTGTTCTGGTTTGCGCTGCTCGGCTTCGGGGCGCGGTGGCTCGCACCCTGGTTCGCCCGGCCCCGGGCGTGGCAGGTGCTGGACGGACTGATCGGCGTGACCATGTTCGTGCTGTCCGCCCTGCTGCTGCGCCACGCCCTCGTCGGGCTTTGAGGGACTTCCCATGTACGTGAACCCGCGCCACCGACTCACCGATCCCGATGCGATTTGTTCGCTGATGGCGGCCCACCCGCTGGGAGCCTGGGTGTGCCTTGGCCAAGAAGGCCTGTTCGCGAGCCACGTGCCCTTCGTTTTCGATCGCAGCCGGGGGATGTTCGCTACCCTGCTTGGACACGTCTCGCGTGCCAACACCGTCTGGCGCGAACTCGGCCCGGCCACGCCGTCGGTGGTGATGTTCCAGGGCCCGCAGGCCTACATCACGCCGGGCTGGTACCCCGGCAAGCAGGAGCACGGCAAAGTCGTTCCCACCTGGAACTACGTGGTGGCGCACGCGCACGGTGTGGCGCGGCCGATCGAAGACCGCGACTGGCTGCTGCTCGGCATGCTGGGCCGCCTCACGGCGGTGCATGAGGCAAGCTGTGCGGCGCCATGGCGTGTCGAAGACGCGCCCGCTGCGTTCATCGACCAGTTCCTGCGCGCGATCGTCGGCATCGAGATCCCCATCGACCGGCTCGAAGCCGAGCTCAAGGCGAGCCAGGACGAAGCCATGCCGGACCGGCTCGGCACGGTGCGCGGGCTGCAGGAGGAGCCCTCCGACGACGCCGTGGCGATGGCCGATCTCGTCAAGAAGGCCATCGAGACAGATGCAGCCGCTCGATCGTGATCTCGCCCTTGAAGGCCAACGCTCCCGGCCTCACCTTCGGCCCGCGCGGTAGCATCGCCCCGCACCCATTCGGAGGAACTCGCATGTTTCGCACCCTGACCCAGCCGTTCGATTCGGCCCCGCCCTTCACCCACCGCCTGCGTCTTGCCACCCTGGCGCTGCTCGCCGCACTGGGCCTGAGCGGCTGCGGCTACAACAGCTTCCAGTCGCTCGACGAGCAGGTGAAGGCCGCGTGGTCCGAGGTGCTGAACCAGTACCAGCGCCGCGCCGACCTGATCCCGAACATCGTGGCCACCGTCAAGGGCGAAGCCAGCTTCGAGCAGGACACGCTGACGAAAGTGATCGAAGCGCGTTCGCGTGCCACCAGCATCCAGGCCACGCCGGAGCTCGTCAACGACCCCGCTGCGTTCGAGAACTTCCAGGCCGCCCAAGGCCAGCTCACCGGCGCCTTGAGCCGCCTGATGGTCGTGGCCGAGCAGTACCCGAACCTGAAGGCCAACGCGGCGTTCCAGGACCTGCGTGTGCAGCTCGAAGGCACCGAGAACCGCATCACCGTGGCGCGCAACCGTTACATCAAGACCGTGGCCGACTACAACGTGCTGGCGCGCAGCTTCCCAAGCAACCTGACGGCGATGGTCTTCGGCTACAAGGTCAAGCCCAGCTTCACGGTGCAGAACGAAGCCGAGATCTCGAAGCCGCCGGCAGTCAGCTTCGACAAGCCGGCCTCGAAGTGATCGCTGCATCGCAGGTCCGCTAGTGCGCCTGCCCTTGCGCCTGCTCGCTGCGCTGTGGGTCGCGGCCGCAGTGTGGCTCGCGCCGGCCGCCCATGCGCAGGACGTGCCGGTGCCGCCGCTCAGCGGCCGTGTGATCGACCAGACCGGCACGCTCACGCCGGCGCAGGCGCAGGCGTTGTCGAGCAAGCTCGAAGCGATCGAAACCCAGCGCGGCGCGCAGGTCGTCGTGCTGATCGTGCCGACCACCCAGCCCGAAGACATCGCGAGCTTCGGCCAGCGCGTGGCCGACACCTGGAAGGTCGGCCGGCGTGACGTGGGCGACGGCGTCGTGATCGTGGTCGCGAAGAACGACCGGCGCATCAACATCGAAGTGGCGAAGACGCTCGAAGGTGCGATCCCCGACGTGGTCGCCGGCCGCATCATCAACGAGCAGATCAAGCCGGCGTTCAAGGCCGAAGACTACGCGGGCGGCCTGAACGCGGCGGTCGACAAGCTGAGCGCGCGCATCGCCGGCGAAGCCTTGCCCGAGCCAACAGCGAAGGGCAGCGGTGGTGCCAACCGCGGCCTCGGTGGCTTCGACCTGCAGGACCTGGCGATCTTCCTGTTCGTCGGCGTGCCGATCGCCGGCGCGGTGCTGACCGGCATCTTCGGCCGCAAGCTCGGTTCGCTCGCCACCGGCGCGGCCGTCGGCGGCCTCGGCTGGTGGCTCACCGCGAGCCTGCTGGTTGCGGGTGGCGCCGGGCTGGTCGCGCTCTTTCTCGTCGGTGTGATGGGTCTGGGCAGCCGCGGCGGAAGAGGCTCCAGCGGGCCGATCATCTGGGG
>JBEBIB010000010.1:0-169886 GCA_040080605.1 Burkholderiaceae bacterium | reverse complement strand
CAAACAAACCGGCCGGCGTGGTGTCGAGGGCCGGGGGCGGGGCGCGCGAAACGTCCAGCAGCGCTGCGTCGCCGTGCTCAGGACGGCGAGCCGAACTCATGACAGTGCACCCATTTTTCCCGCAACTCGCTTTCAGGCCGGTCGGTGACGAACAGCACGCACCAAGTTACTACCAATCCCGGCCTGCTCCACTCCCTAGAACGTCAACCCGGTGGCGCCGCCTCGGCTTCGGCCTTGGCACGCTGCGCCCGCAGCGCGGCGGCCTCGCGCAAGGCCTTGAGCTTTTCGCGCGGGTCTTCTTTGGCGACGACCTCGTGCAGCTTCATCTCGCCGATGAAGCGGCTCGGCATCGCCATCACGAAATCGCGCCCGCGCTTGCGGCGCTTGAGCGTGCTCACGGCAAGCGTTGTACGCGCGCGGGTGATGCCCACATACATCAGGCGGCGTTCTTCTTCTAGGCGCTGCGGCGTCATGTCGTCGTCTTCGCTGCGGAACGGCAGCAGCCCTTCGTTCACACCGACCAGCATCACATGCGGCCACTCCAGGCCCTTGGCGGCGTGCAAGGTGCTGAGGGTGACCACGTTCTGGTCGTCGCCGCGCTCGGCCAGGCTGATGATGATCGAGATGGTCTGCGCCACGTCGAGCACGCTCTTCTTCTCGGTCTCGAACGCGGCGCCACCGTCGTTCTCGATCTCGCCGCCGCAGCGCTTCGCGATCCAGTCGATGAAGTCGAGCACGTTGCTCCAGCGCGCGGCCGAGACCTTCTCGCTGTCTTCGCCTTCGTAGAGGTGCTTTTCGTAGTCGATGTCTTTGAGCCAGCCGAGCAGCAGCACTTTCGCGTCTTCGGCACCGGTGGTGTGGCGGGCACGGAATTCCAGGTCGTTCACGTAGCGGCCGAACTCATGCAGCGAGCCCACCGCGCGCGCGCTCAGCGCCGTGCCCAGGCTTTCGGCGAACAGCGCGTCGAACAGGCTCTTCTTCCATTTGCCGGCAAACTCGGCCAGGCTCGTCAGCGTCTGGTGGCCGATGCCGCGCTTGGGCGTGTTGACGGCGCGCAGGAACGCCGGGTCGTCGTCGTTGTTGACGAGCAGGCGCAGCCAGGCGCACAGGTCCTTGATCTCTGCGCGGTCGAAAAAGCTCTGGCCGCCCGACACCTTGTACGGAATGCTCGCCTTGCGCAGCGCCTTCTCGAAGATGCGCGCCTGGTGGTTGGCACGGTAGAGCACGGCGAAGTTCTTGAACTCGACCTCGGCGCCTCCGGCCACCGACGCCACCGCCGTGCCGCCGCCGCGCAGCGCCTGGATGCGTGCCACGGCGCGCTCGGCTTCGTGCTCTTCGTTGTCGCTCTCGATCAGGCGCACCGGCTCGCCGTCGCCGAAGGCGCTCCAGAGCTTCTTCTCGAACAGCTTCGGGTTGTTGCCGATCACCATGTTCGCGGCGCGCAGGATATTGCCGGTGGAGCGATAGTTCTGCTCCAGTGCGATCACCTTGAGCGTGGGGTACTCCTGCGGCAGGCGCTTCAGGTTGTCGATGGTCGCACCACGCCAGCCGTAGATGCTCTGGTCGTCGTCGCCCACGGCGGTGAACAGCGCACGCTCGCCGACCAGCGCCTTCAGCATCTCGTACTGGATGGTGTTGGTGTCCTGGTATTCGTCGACCAGCACGTAGCGCAGCGTGTCCTGCCACTTGTTGCGCACCTCTTCGTCGCGCAGCAAGAGCTTGTGCGGCAGGCCGATCAGGTCGTCGAAGTCGACGGCCTGGAATGCGGCCAGGCGTTCTTCATAACGCTGCATCACGCGCGCGGCCACCTGCTCGTCGGCGTTGCTCGCGGCGACTTGCGCCTGCTCGCTGTTCAACCCCTGGTTCTTCCACAGGCTGATGGCCCATTGCCAGCGCCGCGCCAGTGCGTTGTCGGTGCTGGCGCCGGCGTCTTTCAGGATAGCGAGCACGTCGTCGCTGTCGAGGATGCTGAACTGCTCTTTCAGGCCGAGGCGGCTGCCGTCGGTGCGCAGGATGCGCACGCCAAGCGAGTGGAAAGTGCTGACGACCAGGTGCTTGGCGGCGCGCGGGCCGACCAGCTCCTTGGCGCGTTCGCGCATTTCCTGCGCCGCCTTGTTCGTGAACGTGATCGCGGCGATCTGCCCCGGCGCATAGCCGGCTTGCAGCAGCTTGGCGATCTTGTGCGTGATCACGCGCGTCTTGCCCGAGCCGGCCCCGGCGAGCACCAGGCACGGGCCACTGAGGTGATGCACGGCTTCGAGCTGGGCGGGATTGAGAGAGGGCGGGGGCGAGGACACGGAAGCAGCGGGAGGCGGCAGCGCCGCAAGGCGACGGATCATAGCGGGCATTGCTTGACAGCTCTTCGCCCACGGTGGGCGTGGGCAAATGTCACGAAGGTGTGCGCACGAGACACGATTGGGCCCATCGCGGGCGACTTGTTCGACCGGATCGCGTTTTAGGTCGCGCTCACCAACACCGCGCGGCCCGTCGCTGCGGAATACTGGCCGGCAACAACCCCAGCGTGGCGAGACCTGCACACCGACCCGGCGTGCGAGCGGCCCGCCACGCAGCCCGGACGGAACCTGTCATGGTCACCTTTCAACGCCTTCGTGAATCGATCCGCCCGAGCCGCGCCGCGCCCGACGTGGAGGCCTTGCGCGAGCTCTGTTTCACGCTGCTGGCCGACGTGCCCGCGTCGGACCGCAAGGCGATGCTTCAGCGGATCGAGAACATGCGGCGTGCCGAAGACACCTGGCACCTGCGCGGCGCACTGTTCGACGTGATCTCGCTCTTCCACGGCGAAGCCACCGCCCGCCAGCGGCTGGCGACGCTGGACGAACAACTTCGCTGAGCGGCGCGGCAACAGTGCCGCGGCGGCTTGCGATACTCGGGGTCGATGCAAGCGATCCTGATCGTCACGTTCCCTTTCTTCGCGCTGGTGCTGCTGGGTTACCTGGCCGCGCAGCGGCGCTGGATGCCGGAGTCGGCGATCCCGGGGCTGAACGCCTACGTGCTGTACTACGCGCTGCCGTGCATGCTGTTCCGGTTCGGTTCGAGCATGCCGTTCGCGCGGCTCATCGACCCGCTGCTGATCGCGCTCTACACCGCGTGCGCGCTGCTGATGGTCGCGATCACGATCGCCGTGACGCTGCGCCGGCGTGCGGGCGGGCCCGGCGTCGACCTGAAAGACGCTGCCTTCGGCGCACTGGTCGCGGCCTTTCCGAACGCCGGCTTCATGGGCGTGCCGCTGCTCGTGGCCCTGCTCGGCGACAACGCGGCCGGCCCGGTGATCGGCGCGATCCTGGTCGACCTGATCCTGACGAGCACGCTGTGCCTGGCGCTGGCACAGGCGAGCGGCCATCGTTCGGGCGGCGGTGACGACAACAGCGAGCGCTCGATGCTCGCCTCGGCCGCGCTGTCGCTGCGCGGCGCGCTCACCAACCCGCTGCCCTGGGCGATCACGATCGGCGCGGTTTTCGCCGCGCTCGACCGCGAGCTGCCCGGGCCGGTCGCGCAGATCGTGCGCATGCTGGGCGAATCGGCGGCGCCAGTGGCCCTGTTCACCATCGGTGCCGTGCTGTCGCGCGCCGGCCGCCACGGCCATTCACGCACGGCCCCGCGCGACTACGTGCCGGTGGCGCTGCTGAAGCTGGTCGTGCACCCGGCGCTGATCTACGGCATCGGCGCGGGCGCGGCGGCGCTCGGCGCGCCGGTGTCGACCTTTGGCTTGATGGTGCTGACGCTGGTCGCCGCGCTGCCGAGTGCCAGCAACGTGTCGGTGCTGGCCGAACGTTACGGCGCCGACAACGGCCGCGTGACGCGGATCATCATGGCCTCGACCGTGCTCGCGTTCGCGAGCTTCTCGGTGCTGGCGTGGCTGTTCGGGGTGGGCGCCACGCCAAAGTAGCCGGCGGGGCGCGCGCGTGCTCGGGTTTCACCGGATGTTGTCGGGGCTGACACCGGCTACTGTATACAGAGTACAGAATTCCTCATGACTGCCCAACTCGTCAAACTGCAAGCATCGCCCGACCTCGTCGACCAGGTCTACCAGGCGCTGCTCGACGCGATCAGCGACGGCTCGCTCGCGCCCGGCGCGCGCATCACGCAGGAAGACTTGGCCGAGCGGCTCGCCGTGTCGCGCCAGCCGGTGCTGCAAGCGCTGCGGCTGTTGAAAAAAGACGGCCTCGTCTCCGACGCCCCGGGCCGCGGCCTGCTCGTCGCGCCCCTCGACGCCGGCTGGATCGCCCACACCTACCAGGTGCGCGGTGCACTCGACGCGCTCGCGGCCCGCCTGGCTGCCGAGCAGCACGCCTTGTTCGACCCGCGCCTGATCGAACAAGGCCGGCGCGCGGCGCGCGGCCGCAACGTCAAGGCCATGATCGAGGCCGACATCGCGTTCCACAGCGCGATCTACGCCGCCTCGGGCAACCCGCTGATCGATGCGACGGCGCAGTTGCACTGGGTGCATCTGAAGCGCGTGATGGGCGCGGTGCTGCAGGTCTCGACCCAGCGCGAAGCGATCTGGGACGAACACGCGGCCATCGCTGCCGCCATCGGCAGCGGCGACGCCGAACTCGCCGCCCGGCTCATCGACCAACACGGCGCCCACGCCAGCGAAACCTTGCTGGCGCGGCTCGGCGCTGTTCTCAACCCCCCCTCGAGGAACACCTCATGAAACTCACCGCAGCCCAACACGAACAGTTCGACCGCGACGGTTACCTGTTCTTCCCGGCCCTCTTCAGCACCGAAGAAACGCGCACGCTGACCGACGCCGTGCCCGAGATCTACAGCCGGCGCGAGGCCTACAACGTGCGCGAAAAAGGCAAGGACGCGGTGCGCACCAACTTCGCCGCGCACATGTACAGCGAGCCCTTCGCCAAACTGGCGCGCCACCCGCGCATGGTCGAGCCGGTGCAGGAACTGCTGGGCGAAGAGCTCTACATGCACCAGTTCAAGATCAACGGCAAGATGGCCTTCGAGGGCGACGTGTGGCAGTGGCACCAGGACTACGGCACCTGGCTCAACGACGACCAGATGCCGACCGAGCGTGCGATGAACGTGGCGATCTTTCTCGACGACGTGAGCGAATACAACGGCCCGCTGATGTTCATCCGCGGCAGCCACAAGCGCGGCGTGATAGACGCGAAGCACGACCTCACGACCACGAGCTACCCGCTCTGGACGGTCGACAACGCGCTGATCGCGCAACTGGTCGAGCGCTCCGGCGGCTCGGGCAGCTACGACGCACAAGGCCGGCATGTCGATGGCGGCATCATTTCGCCGAAGGGCCCGGCCGGCTCGATGATCCTGTTCCACAGCTGCCTGGTGCACGCGTCGGGCTCGAACCTGTCGCCGCACAACCGCGTCAGCGTCTACCTGAGCCTGTGCGCGGTCAGCAACCACATCCGCCGCCACAAGCGCCCGGAGTACATCGCGCACCGCGACTTCACGCCGATCGAGTGCCTGCCCGACGACTGCCTGCTGAAAGACTACCCGGTCGAGCTGCCGTGGAAAGACGGCGTGCCGGCCAGCGCACTGAAGACGACCGCCGATGAAGCAGCGAGGCTCGCCGCATGAGCCTGTACACCCAGCTGCAGCGCCGCGCCGCGGAAGGCAAGCCGATCCGCATCGGCCTGATCGGCGCCGGCAAGTTCGGCTCGATGTACCTGGCGCAGATTCCGCGCACGCCCGGCGTGCACCTGGTCGGCATTGCCGACCTCTCGCCCGATGCCGCGCGAACCAACCTGGCGCGCGTCGGCTGGCAGGCCGAGCGCACCCGCGCCACCAGCCTGGACGACGCGGTGAAAACCGGCGCGACGTACATCGGCGACGACTGGCGCGCGCTGGTGCGGCATCCGTCGGTCGACATCGTCGTCGAGTGCACCGGTTCGCCGATCGCGGCGGTCGAACACTGCCTGGAAGCGTTCGCGCATCACAAACACGTCGTCAACGTCACGGTCGAGGCCGATGCGTTCTGCGGCCCGCTGCTGGCGCGGCGCGCGGCGGAAGCCGGTGTCATTTACTCGCTCGCGTTCGGCGACCAGCCGGCTTTGATCTGCGACCTGGTCGACTGGGCGCGCACCTGTGGCTTCCCCGTCGTGGCCGCAGGCCGCGGCCACAAGTGGCTGCCGCACTTCTGCGAATCGACGCCGGAAACGGTCTGGGGCAACTACGGCCTCACGCCCGAACAGGCCGAGCGCGGCGGCCTGAACCCGAAAATGTTCAACAGTTTTCTCGATGGTTCGAAGCCGTCGATCGAATCGACCGCGGTGGCCAACGCGACCGGCCTCACCGTGCCGAGCAACGGCCTGCTGTACCCACCGGCGAGCGTCGAAGACATTCCCTTCGTCACGCGGCCGATCAGCGAAGGCGGCGTGCTGGAACGCAAGGGCATGGTCGAGGTGATCTCGTCGCTCGAAGCCAATGGCCGCAAGATCCCGTACGACATCCGCATGGGCGTGTGGGTCACGGTCGAGGCCGAGACCGACTACATCAAGAACTGCTTCGAGGAATACAACGCCCACACCGACCCGAGCGGGCGCTACTTCACGCTCTACAAGCGCTGGCATTTGATCGGCCTGGAAGTGGGCATGTCGGTCGCGAGCGTGGCGCTGCGGGGCGAACCCACCGGCGTGGCCACGTGCTGGAACGCCGACGTGGTCGCCACCGCCAAGCGCGATCTCGCGCCTGGCGAGTTGCTCGACGGCGAAGGCGGCTACACGGTCTGGGGCAAGCTGCTACCGGCCGATACCTCCATGCGCCTGGGCGGCTTGCCGCTGGGTTTGGCGCACAACGTGAAGGTGACGCGTGCGGTGAAGAAAGGCCAGAGTCTGTCGTGGACCGACGTGGCGATGGACACGAGTACCCCGGCCTACAAGGTGCGGCGCGAGATGGAGCAACTCTTCGCGGCGCCGATGCTGAAGTCGGCGTGAGCGAACCAGCCCCGATGTTCGACCTGCTGATCCGCAACGCGCTGGTCTTCGACGGCAGTGGCGCGCCGCCGGTGGCGCAAGACCTGGCCGTGCGCGGTGGCCGCATCGCGGCCATCGGTGCGCGGTTGACGGGTGCGGCCACGCAGGTCATCGACGCCGAAGGCCTCGCGCTGATGCCCGGCATCATCGACAGCCACACCCACTTCGACGCGCAGATCACTTGGGACCGGGGCCTGCGCCCGTCGCCCGCGCTCGGCGTGACGACCGCGGTCATCGGCAACTGCGGCTTCACGATCGCGCCCTGCCGCCCGGCCGACCGCGACCTGACGATGCGCAACCTGACGCAGGTCGAAGGCATGTCGATCGACGTGCTGCGCCAGGGCATCGAATGGGGCTTCGAGAGTTTTCCGGAATACCTGGCGCAGTTGCGCAAGCAGGGCTGCGCGATCAACGTCGCGGCCTATATCGGCCACTCGTCGGTGCGCACTTATGTGATGGGCGCCGACGCCGCGCGTCGTGTTGCCACCGATACCGAGATCGCGCAGATGGCGGCACTGGTGACCGAGGCGATGGCCCACGGCGCCGTCGGCTTCGCCAGCAGCACCAGTCCGGCGCACAACGGCGAAGGTGGCCTGCCGATGCCGTCTCGCCTGGCCGACGAGCGCGAGACGGCGGCGCTGGTCAACGCGATGGGCAGCTCAGGCCGGGGCGTCTACATGCTGACCAAGGGCGGGCACACGCCGGTGCCCTTCCTCGAATCGCTGGCCGAACAGAGCGGGCGGCCGGTGATGGTCGCGGCGCTGTTGCACAACAGCACCAATCCGCAGGCGGTGTTCAACGACCTCGACGCGATTGCCGCGGCCAACACGCGTGGCCACCGGCTGCTCGGCCAGGTCTCGTGCTGCCCGCTGACGATGGACTTCACGCTCGCGTCACCGTACCCGGTCGAGGGCTTGCGCAGCTGGCAGCCGGCCTTGGCTTTGTCAGGCAAGGCCTTGAAGCAGTTGCTCGCCGAGCCGTCGTTCCGCGACGGTGTGCGCGCTGAACTCGCGGCGCCAACGACCTTCCGACTCTTCAACAACGAGTGGGACAAGGTCCAGGTCGTCGAGGTCGCACGCCCCGAACACGCACGCTTCGAGCAGATGAACGTCGCGGACATCGCGCACGCCGAGGGCCGCGACCCGCTCGACGTCATGCTCGACCTGGCCATCGCCGAAGACCTGCGCACGGTCTTCACCGCGCAGTTGTTGAACAGCGACGAAGAGGCCGTCGGCCGCATGCTGAACCACCCGAACAGCATCGTCAGCCTGAGCGACGCTGGCGCCCACCTCACCTTCTTCAACGACGCCGGCTTCGGCCTGCACCTGCTCGGCCACTGGGCCCGCGAGTGCGGCACGATGGCGATGAGCGAAGCGGTGCGCCGGCTCACGTCGCACCCGGCCAGCGTGTTCGGCATGACCGAGCGCGGCCTGCTGCGCACGGGCCTCGCGGCCGATCTGCTGCTGTTCGACCCCGCCACCGTCGGCCGTGGCCCGAAGCACCGCGTGCATGACTTGCCGGGCGGCGCGGCGCGTCTCACGACCGACGCGGTCGGCGTGCATGGCGTGTGGGTCAACGGCCAGCAGATCGCCGGCCCGGACGGGCTGTTGCCGCAAGAGGCGCTGGCTGGCCGACTGTTGACAGAGTTCTCGGCCTGACAGCAGCGGCTTGCCCGGCTGGGCACAATCAGCTTCCCTTTTCAGAGCGACTTTCAACCGCATGACCGACCTCTCGCTCGCGCGCCACATCGGGGCCATCCTGCAGAACAGCGGGCCCGACATCGACCCCGAAGAAACGGCCGAGTGGTGCGCCGCGCTCGACGCACTGACCGCTGCCCACGGCCCGGCCCGTGCGCGCTACCTGCTCGATGCCTTGCTCGCACACGCACGGCGGCGTGGCGTGAACTGGCTGCCGTCGATGGTGACGCCCTACGTCAACAGCATCGCGCTCGAAGCACAACCGCCCTTCCCCGGTGATCTGGCCATCGAGCAACGCCTGGCCGCCTTGATGCGCTGGAATGCGCTCGCGATGGTGATGCGCGCGAACCGCGTCGAGAGCGGCGGCTCGACCGAGCTCGGGGGCCACATCGCAAGCTACGCGTCGGCCGCCGACCTGTTCGAAGTCGGCTTCAACCACTTCTTCCGCGCCCGCAGCGATGCGCCCGGCGGCACGCTCGGCGACCTGGTGTACTTCCAGCCGCATTCGGCGCCGGGCGTGTACGCGCGCGCATTTCTCGAAGGCCGGCTGTCGGCCGACGACCTGGCGCACTACCGCCAGGAATTGAGCGCCCCGGCGCGCGGCGCCCGCGGCCTGAGCTCGTACCCGCATCCACAGTTGATGCCCGACTTCTGGCAGTTCCCGACCGGCTCGATGGGCATCGGCCCGATCAACGCGATCTACCAGGCGCGTTTCATGCGCCACCTGCAGCACCGCGGCCTGCTCGACTCGGGGGGCGGCGCGGGCCAGCCGCAGCGCCGCGTCTGGGGCTTCTTCGGAGACGGCGAGATGGATGAGCCGGAATCGATCGCCGCGCTCTCCTTGGCGGCGCGCGAGCGGCTCGACAACTGCACCTTCGTCATCAACTGCAACCTGCAGCGCCTCGACGGCCCGGTGCGTGGCAACGGCCGCATCGTGGACGAACTCGAGTCGCTGTTCGCCGGCGCCGGCTGGCACGTGATCAAGTGCCTGTGGAGTTCCGACTGGGACGTGCTGTTCGCGCGCGACCACGGCCACGCGCTGATGCGGGCTTTTGCCAACACCGTCGACGGCCAGTTCCAGACCCTGTCGGCAAAAGACGGCGCCTTCAATCGCGAGGTCTTCTTCGGCCAGAACCCGGAGTTGCAGGCCCTCGTGGCCGACCTGCGCGATGAAGACATCGACCGGCTGCGCCGCGGTGGCCACGACGCGATCAAGATCCACGCCGCGTTCGCCGCGGCCGCCGCCCACACCGGCCAGCCGACCGTGGTGCTGGCCAAGACCATGAAGGGCTACGCGATGGGCGACACCGCCCAGGGCCGCATGACCACGCACCAGGCGAAGAAGCTGGACAGCGCCGACCTGTTCGCGTTCCGCGACCGCTTTGCGCTGCCGATCAGCGACGCCGACACGCAGGCCCTGGCGTTCTACAAACCGGCGCCTGACAGCACCGAGATGAAGTACCTGCACAGCCGGCGCCAGTCGCTCGGCGGCTTTCTGCCGGCACGCCACAGCGCCTGCCCGCCGCTCGCGGTGCCGGCACTCGAGACCAGCAGCGGCTTCGCACTGAACGCCGACGGCAAGGAGATGAGCACCACGATGGCCTTCGTGCGCGTGCTCGGCAACCTACTGAAAGACCCGGTGCTGGGGCCTCGCGTGGTGCCGATCGTCGCCGACGAAGCACGCACCTTCGGCATGGCGAGCCTGTTCCGGCAGGTCGGCATCTACGCGCCCTTCGGCCAGCTCTACCAGCCCGAAGACTCGGGCTCGATCCTGTACTACCGCGAAGACAAGAGCGGTCAGATTCTCGAAGAAGGCATCACCGAAGCCGGCGCGCTGTCGTCGTGGACGGCGGCGGCCACGTCGTATTCGACCCATGGCCTGGCGATGCTGCCCTTCTACATCTACTACAGCATGTTCGGGTTCCAGCGGGTCGGCGACCTGATCTGGGCCGCCGCCGACCAGCGCGCCCGCGGTTTCCTGATCGGCGCGACGGCCGGCCGCACGACGCTTGGCGGCGAAGGCCTGCAACACCAGGACGGCACCAGTCACCTGATCGCCGCGACCGTGCCGAACTGCAAGGCCTACGACCCGGCCTTCGCCGGCGAGCTCGCGGTGATCGTCGACCACGGCATGCGCGAGATGCTCGAAGAACAGCGCGACGTCTTCTACTACGTGACGGCGATGAACGAGAACGTCGCGCAACCGTCGCTGCCGGCTTCGGCCCACGGGGGTGTGATCCGCGGGCTGTATCAGTTTCGAGCCGCGGCGATCGAGTCGAAGCAGCGTGTGCAGTTGCTGGGGGCCGGCGCGATCCTCGGCGAAGTGATGAAGGCCGCCGACATCCTCGCTGCCTCACACAACGTGGCGGCCGACGTGTGGAGCGTGACGAGCTTCAGTGAACTCGCCCGCGAAGGCATCGAGTGCGAACGCCGCTGGCGCCACGGTGACGCTGACCCGGGCACTGCGTGGGTCACGGCGCAACTCGCACCCACCGAAGGCCCGATCGTGATCGCGACCGACTACGTTCGCGCCGTGCCCGAGCAGATCCGCGCGTTCCTGCCCTCAGGCCGGCGTTGTGTGACGCTCGGCACCGACGGCTTCGGCCGCAGCGACACGCGGGCGGCGTTGCGCGCGCACTTCGAGGTCGACGCGGCCGCTATCGTGGGCGCCGCGTTGCGGCTGCTCGGCTAGGCTCGCGAACAGGTCTTTCGGATCGGCGAGTTCAGGGATCAAGGCGAGCTTCTGGCCGACGCCGAGTTCGAGCGCCGCGTCGCGCATGAAGCGCAGTACCGCGTAGTCTTCGAGCGCGAAGCCGACCGAGTCGAAGACCGTTACTTGCGTGTCGTCGGTGCGGCTGGGCCGATGGCCTGCGAGCACCTGCCAGAACTCGGTCACAGGAAAGTCGGCGGGCAGTTGCTGGATGTCGCCTTCGATGCGCGTCTGCGGTTCGTACTCGACGAAGACCGAAGCACCACGCAGCACGTCGGCATGCAGTTCGGTCTTGCCCGGGCAATCGCCACCGACGCCGTTGATGTGCATGCCCGGTTCGATCATCTCGGGCGAGATGATCACGGCGTCGCGCTTGTCGGCGGTCACGGTGGTGACGATGTCGGCGCCACGCACCGCTTCGGCGGTGTTGGTGCAAACACGGATCACAAGGCCGCTGCTGCGAAGGTTGTGCACGAGCTTTGCCGTGGCCTCAGCGTCGGTGTCGAACAAGCGCAGTTCGCGAATGCCGACGAGGTGCTGGAAGGCCAGCGCCTGGAACTCGCTTTGCGCGCCGTTGCCGATGAGGGCCATCGAACGCGAGGACTTGCGTGCCAACGAGCGTGCGGCCAGCGCCGACATCGCGGCCGTGCGCAGCGCGGTGCTCAAGGTCAGCTCGCTCAGCAGCCGTGGAACGCCGGTCGCCACGTCAGCGAGCACGCCGAAGGCCATCACGGTCGGCAGGGCGAAACGCGTGTTGTTCGGGTGACCGTTGACGTACTTGAAGGCGAAGGTCTGGTCGTCGGCGATCGGCATCAGCTCGATCACGCCGACGCGCGAATGGGCGGCGACACGCGCCGTTTTGTCGAAGCTTTCCCAGCGCAGGAAATCGGCGTGGATGTTGTCGGCAATGCCAGCAAGGCAAGCCTTCAGGCCTTTGCGACGGACGATGCCGGCCACGTCGGGTGCGCTGAGGAAAAGGGTGTCGAGGGTGTGGGCGGTTTTCATGCGCGGCGTCTCTTGATGGCTTGCATGGAGTGTGGCGAGAGCCGCCGGCAATGAATAGCGACAGGAGTGTGTCGTAACGCGAGGCTTTCTGCCAGACTGGCAGCCCTAACTGACGTTTTGCGCAGAGCCCGCGGCCATGGACCACATCGACCAACAACTGATCGCATTGCTTCGCAAGGACGCCCGCGCGAGCGTGGCCACGCTCGCGCACAAGCTCGGCGTGTCGCGCGGCACCGTCACCAACCGCATCCGCAAGCTCGAAGACGCGCACGTGATCGTCGGCTACACGGTGTAGCTGCGGCCCGACGCGCAGCCCAGCGACATCAGCGCGTGGATGGCGGTGCAGGTCGAAGGCAACCAGACCCGGCACGTGATCGCCGCCTTGCTCGGCGAGCCCGGCGTGGCGGCTCTGCACGACACCAACGGCCGCTGGGACTTGCTGGCCGAGTTGCGCGCGCACAGCATGGCCGACCTGTCGCAGGTGCTGGAACGCATTCGCTTGCTGAAGGGCATCAGCAGCACCGAGACGAGCATCCACCTCGCAACTTACAGGTAGCCCATGAAAAAACCCGCCGGGCACGCGTGCCGGGCGGGTTGATCGAAGCGTTGCAGCCCGCGGCTGCGCAGCTCACTTGCCGCGCAACTTGCGGATCGCCGCGATCTGCGCGGCCATCGCCGCGAACTCGCCTTGCGCCTTGGCGAAGTCGATGTCGCTCTTGGCGTTCTTCATCGCGTCCTCGGCCAGGCGCTTGGCTTCGTTCGCCTTGGCCTCGTCGAGGTCGTGGCCACGGATCGCGGTGTCGGCGAGCACGGTCACGCGGCCAGGCTGCACTTCGAGAATGCCACCGGCCACGAACACGAACTCTTCTTCACCGTTGTCGGCGCGCTCGATTCGCACCGCGCCGGGCTTGATGCGGGTGATCAGCGGCGTGTGGCGCGGCAGGATGCCGAGCTCGCCGCTCTCGCCCGGCAGCGCCACGAACTTGGCCTCGCCGGAGAAGATGCTTTCTTCGGCGGAAACGACGTCTACGTACAGGGTTGCCATCAGCGTGTCCTCGTTACGTCAAACGATCAGTTGAGCTTCTTGGCCTTCTCGAAGGCCTCGTCGATCGTGCCGACCATGTAGAAGGCTTGCTCGGGCAACGAGTCGCACTCGCCGGCCACGATCATCTTGAAGCCGCGGATGGTCTCTTTCAGCGGCACGTATTTGCCCGGCGAGCCGGTGAAGATTTCGGCGACGTGGAAAGGCTGGCTCAGGAAACGCTGAATCTTGCGGGCGCGGGCCACGGCCAGCTTGTCTTCGGCCGAGAGCTCGTCCATGCCCAGCACCGCAATGATGTCGCGCAGCTCCTTGTAGCGCTGCAGCGTGCCCTGCACCGCACGGGCGGTGTTGTAGTGGTCTTCGCCGACGACGTTCGGGTCGAGCTGGCGCGAGGTCGAGTCGAGCGGGTCGACCGCCGGGTAGATGCCGAGCGACGCGATGTCACGCGACAGCACGACGGTCGAATCCAGGTGGGCGAAGGTCGTGGCAGGCGACGGGTCGGTCAAGTCGTCCGCGGGCACGTAAACGGCCTGGATCGAGGTGATCGAGCCGACCTTGGTCGAGGTGATGCGCTCTTGCAGACGGCCCATTTCTTCGGCCAGCGTCGGCTGGTAACCCACGGCCGAAGGCATGCGGCCCAGCAGCGCCGACACTTCGGTACCGGCCAGCGTGTAGCGGTAGATGTTGTCGACGAAGAACAGCACGTCCTTGCCTTCGTCGCGGAACGACTCGGCAATCGTGAGGCCGGTCAGCGCGACGCGCAGGCGGTTGCCCGGGGGCTCGTTCATCTGGCCGTAGACCATCGCGACCTTCGAGTCTTCGAGCTTCTCCTGGTTCACGACGCCCGAGTCCGACATCTCGTGATAGAAGTCGTTGCCCTCGCGGGTGCGCTCGCCCACACCGGCAAACACCGACAGGCCGCTGTGCGCCTTGGCGATGTTGTTGATGAGTTCCATCATGTTCACGGTCTTGCCCACACCGGCGCCGCCGAACAGGCCGACCTTGCCGCCCTTCGCGAACGGGCACACGAGGTCGATCACCTTGATGCCGGTCTCGAGCAGGTCTTGCGACGGGCTCAGCTCGTCGTACGACGGCGGCTTGCGGTGGATCGACATGGTCAGGTCTTGGGCGACCGGGCCGCGCTCGTCGATCGGGCGACCGAGCACGTCCATGATGCGGCCGAGGGTGGCGCGACCCACCGGCACCATGATCGGCTTGCCCGTGTTCGAGACCATCAGGCCGCGGCGCAGGCCGTCGGAAGAGCCGAGCGCAATCGTGCGCACCACGCCGTCGCCGAGCTGCTGCTGGACTTCGAGCGTCAGCTCGCCACCTTCCATTTGCAGCGCGTCGTAGATCTTGGGCATGGCGTTGCGGGGGAACTCGACGTCCACCACCGCACCGATGCACTGAACAATTTTGCCGTCAGCCATGATTTTTCCTTGTTGCTCGTATCTTGTGAGATCAGACCGTGGGATCGGGCTGCCGCCTAAACGGCAGCGGCACCGGCCACGATTTCAGACAGTTCTTTGGTGATCGCCGCCTGGCGCGTGCGGTTGTAGATCAGCTTCAGTTCGCCGATCAGGTTGCCCGCGTTGTCGGTGGCCGCCTTCATCGCGACCATGCGCGCCGAGTGCTCCGAAGCCATGTTCTCGGCCAGCGCCTGGTAGACCAGCGCCTCGGTGTAGCGAACCAGCAGCTCGTTGATCACGCTCGGCGCGTCGGGCTCGTAGAGGTAGTCCCAGCCGTGTTGCGTGCCATCCTGCGCGGCTTCGGCGCTCATCGTCTCGGCCGACAGCGGCAACAGCTGGTGAATCACCGGCTCCTGCTTGATCGTGTTGATGAAGCGCGTGTAGCAGAGGTACACCGCCGCGAGTTTGCCTTCGGCATACGCGTCGAGCAGCACCTTGACCGGGCCGATCAGCTTGTCGAGCGTGGGCTTGTCACCCAGGTGCGTGGCGTGTGACACCACCTGCGCGCCGATGCGGTTCAGGAAACCGTAGCCCTTGTTGCCGATCGCCACCGCCTGGCTCTTGCGGCCCTGCGCTTCGACTTCCTTCAGCTTGGTCGTGACGGCGCGCAACACGTTGGTGTTGAGGCCGCCGCACAAGCCCTTGTCGGTCGTGACGAGGATGAAGCCCACGGTCTTCGCATCGTCATGTTTGACCATGAACGGATGTTTGTACTCGGGCGTGGCCTGCGACAGGTTCGCCGCCAGGCTGCGGATCTTCTCGGCGTAAGGGCGGGCCGCGCGCATGCGCTCCTGCGCCTTGCGCATCTTCGCGACCGAGACCATTTCCATGGCCTTGGTGATCTTCTTCGTGTTCTCGAAGCTCTTGATCTTGCCGCGTATCTCTTTGCCTGCTGCCATTCGGCCGCTCCTTCTATGAAGTGATCGTCGTCAGATGACTGGGATCAGGCAAAGGACTTCTTGAACGCGGTGATCGCGCCCGACAACTCGGTCTCGCCATCCTTGTCGAGGGCCTTGGTGTCCTCGATCTTCTTCATCAGGCCGGCGTGGCTGGTCTTCAGGTGCGTGTGCAGGCCATGTTCGAAAGCGAGAATCTTCTTCACCTCGATGTCGTCCATGAAACCCTTGTTCACGGCGAACAGCGTCGCGCCCATCAGGCTGATCGGCTGCGGCGAGTACTGGTTCTGCTTCAGCAGTTCGGTCACGCGTGCGCCGCGGTCGAGCTGCTTGCGGGTGGCTTCATCCAGGTCCGACGCGAACTGCGCAAAAGCGGCCAGCTCACGGTACTGCGCCAGGTCGGTACGGATGCCGCCCGACTGGCCTTTGATGATCTTGGTCTGGGCGGATGAGCCAACACGCGACACCGAGATACCGGCGTTGATCGCGGGGCGGATGCCGGCGTTGAACAACGAGGTTTCCAGGAAGATCTGGCCGTCAGTGATCGAGATCACGTTGGTCGGCACGAAGGCCGACACGTCACCAGCTTGCGTTTCGATGATCGGCAAGGCCGTCAGCGAACCGGTCTTGCCCTTGACGGCGCCTTTGGTGAAGGCTTCGACGTAGTCGGCATTCACGCGCGCGGCGCGCTCGAGCAGACGGCTGTGGAGATAGAACACGTCGCCGGGGTAGGCTTCACGGCCCGGCGGGCGGCGCAGCAGCAGCGAGACCTGGCGATACGCGACGGCTTGTTTGGACAGGTCGTCGTACACGATCAGCGCGTCTTCGCCGCGGTCGCGGAAGTACTCGCCCATCGTGCAGCCCGAGTAGGCCGACACGTACTGCATCGCTGCCGATTCGGCGGCGGTGGCAGCGACGACGATGGTGTATTCCATCGCGCCATTGGCCTCCAACGCCCGCACCACGTTCTTGACCGACGAAGCCTTCTGGCCGATCGCAACGTAGATGCAGGTCATGTTCTGACCCTTCTGGTTGATGATCGCGTCGATCGCCACCGCGGTCTTGCCGGTCTGGCGGTCACCGATGATCAGCTCGCGCTGGCCACGGCCGATCGGCACCATCGAGTCGATCGACTTCAGGCCGGTCTGCATCGGCTGGTCGACCGACTTGCGGGCGATCACGCCCGGGGCGATCTTCTCGATCGGCATCGACAGCTTGGCGTTGATCGCGCCCTTGCCGTCGATCGGCTGGCCGAGGGCGTTGACGACGCGGCCCTTGAGTTCGGGGCCGACCGGCACTTCCAGAATGCGGCCGGTGCACTTGACCGTGGCGCCTTCGGAGATGTGCTCGTACTCGCCCAGGATCACCGAGCCGACCGAGTCACGCTCGAGGTTCAGCGCCAGGCCGAATGTGGGCGAACCATCGGGGGCCGACGGGAACTCGAGCATTTCGCCCTGCATCACGTCGGACAGGCCGTGGATGCGGCAGATGCCGTCGGTCACCGAGACCACGGTGCCCTGGTTGCGGATGTCGACCGAGGCGCCGAGGCCTTCGATGCGGCTCTTGATGAGCTCGGAAATTTCTGCGGGATTCAAATTCATTGCCTATCTCCAATATCCAAAAGAGCAGGTCCGGTGGACGGTGCCATCAACCGGCATCAAGCCGTGAGCGCCGCCCGCATTTGTTCGAGACGCGCCTTGACCGAGGTGTCGAGCACTTCGTCGCCGACGACCACGCGCACGCCGCCGATCAGCTCCGGGTCGATCTGCACCGACGCGTTGAGCTTGCGGCCGAAGCGCTTTTCGAGCGAAGCCACCAGGTCGGTCAGCGCAGCCGCGTCGATCGCGAACGCGCTGTAGACGACGGCATCCGACACACCCGAACGCGAGTTCACCAGCGTGTGGAACTGCGCTGCGATTTCGGGCAGCACGCTCAGGCGGCCGTTGTCGATCACGGTGCGCAACAGGTTCTTCGACGCGTCCGACAGCGGCATGTTCACCACCGACGTGATCACGTCGAACACCTGCGTGGCATCCGACTTCGGCGCGTCGGCGAACTGCTGCAGTTGCGCGTTGCCGGCGACCGCTGCGAGCGCGTCCATTTCGGCGACGGCCTGCTTCAGGTCACCTTTGATGGCGACCTGAAACGCCGCTTCGGCATACGGCCGGGCAAGTGTTGCGAGCTCGGCCATGGCTCAGAGCTCGGTCTTCAGGCGGCTCAACAGCTCGGCGTGAACACCGGCGTTGACTTCGCGCCGCAGGATCTGCTCTGCGCCCTTGACGGCCAAGGCCGCCACCTGCTCGCGCAGGGTTTCGCGCGCCTTGATGGCTTCCTGCTCGGCTTCGGCCTTGGCCGACGCGATGATCTTGGCGCCTTCTTCGCTTGCGCGACCCTTGGCTTCTTCGACCATCGACTGCGCCAGGCGCTCGGCGTCGGCCAGGCGTTGCGCCGCGTCCTTGCGGGCGGAGCCCAGCTGCTCTTCGACGCGCTTGTTGGCGTTGCTCAGCTCGGCCTTGGCCTTGTCGGCAGCCGACAGACCGTCGGCGATTTTCTTGGCGCGCTCGTCGAGTGCCTTGGCCATCGGCGGCCACACGAACTTCATCGTGAACCACACCAGGATCAGGAACACGATCATCTGCGCGATCAGCGTAGCGTTGATGCTCACGTTGTAGCCTCTGGAACGTCAATGTTGATGATTCCGGCGTCGCTCGAAAGGAGACGCCGGATCGACCGCTTCAGTGGATTACTTCGGCAGATTGGCGATCTGGGCCAGGAACGGGTTGGCCGTGGCGAACCACAGGGCGATACCCGTGCCGATGATGAACGCTGCGTCGATCAGGCCGGCCAGCAGGAACATCTTGGTCTGCAGCTCGTTCATCAGTTCGGGCTGGCGGGCGGCCGATTCGAGGTACTTGCTGCCCATGATGCCGATACCGATGCAGGCGCCGACGGCACCCAGACCAATGATGAGACCGGCGGCGAGGGCGACAAAGCTGATGACTTCCATGGTGACTCCTTAGGGGGTTTGATTTTTGGAACGAAAGAAAAACGGAAAACGGCAGATCAGTGGCTGTCGTGGGCCTGGCCGACGTACACGAGCGTGAGCATCATGAACACGAAAGCCTGCAGCGTGATGATCAGGATGTGGAAGATCGCCCACACCGAGCCCGCGATGATGTGCCCGAGGAACAGGGCGATGCCGGTGCCCGAGAGGGCGAATGCACCACCCATCAGCGCGATCAGCATGAAGATCAGTTCGCCGGCGTACATGTTGCCGAACAGCCGCATGCCATGCGAAACGGTCTTGGCGACGAACTCGATGATCTGCATCAGGAAGTTGACCGGATACAGGAACCACTTGTCGCCGAACGGCGCGGCGAAGAGTTCATGGATCCAGCCGCTCGCCCCCTTGATCTTGACGTTGTAGACCAGGCAGACGATCAGCACGCCGAGCGACAGGCCCATCGTGACCGACAGGTCGGCGGTCGGCACGACACGCAGGTGGCTCAGGCCGAACACGTGCTCGCCGACCCACGGCAGCAGGTCGACCGGCAACAGGTCCATCGCGTTCAGCAGGAAGATCCAGACGAACACCGTGAGCGCCAGCGGCGCGACCAGCTTGCGGCTGTTGGCGTTGTGCACGATGCCCTTCGCCTGGCTGTCGACCATCTCGACAAGGATTTCGACAGCGGCCTGGAAGCGCCCCGGAGCACCCGAGGTGGCCTTGCGCGCGGCCAGCCAGAGCAGCCAGCAACCGAGCACGCCAATGACGACAGTGAAGAAGAACGAGTCGAGGTTGATGACAGAGAAGTCCACCACACCGGATTGTTTGCCGCTCTGCAGATGCTGCAGGTGGTGGATGATGTATTCACCCGCGGTCGGGGCATGCGCCGTGCCTTCAGCTGCCATGTTCTATTACGCCTTGTCGTTCGCTCGCCGGGGCCGCCACAACAGCGCCACCCAGTTGACCTTGATGCACACCACCATCGTGACCAGCAAAGCCGGCCAGCTCAGGTTCGGTACGACCCTCGCAGCGATCACCAACATGGCGATCGCCACCCCAATCTTCAGCATTTCCCAGAACATGAACCCCGCGGCAGATGCCACCGGGCCCGACGTTCCGCGGGTCATTCCACGCGCCAGCAAGGCACCCGGGATGACCGTGGCGGCTGCACCGTAGAGCGCAGACCATGCGGCGCTCGTTCGCTGCGTGACGGCCCAGACCACGGCCGCCACCACCAGACCGGCGACCGCTTGCGCAGCCACCACCCGCCATGGCGAAATCGACGGGTCCTTCTTTCGCAAAACCTGTGCTTCTGCGGCGGTCAGTGCCTTGAAGGGCACCGGCTCCTGTTCGTCGTCGAACATGCCGGCGCCCAAATTCGCACGGGCATGGGTGTTGGTCATGGTTCAGAGGCCGACAGGGCGCAGCAAAGCCTCGGAATTATACGAGGAAACCCGCGCGCTACCGCCTGCCGAACGATGCGACAGGTCTTGGTGCGGCTGTAAGGCGCTCGCAAGCTCCATGAAAACGAGCGCGCGGCTATCCTGCGCGCCATGCCCGTTGTAGACACCCAGATTCGACCCTTGCTCGTCGCTGCGCTGGCACTCTTCTCCAGTGCCGAGGCCCTGGCCGCCGACCCAGCAGCCAAGACCCACCATCGGGCGACCGGCTTCCAGAACAACTACCTCGATTTCGAGCCCAAGGGGCTCGCTGCCCTGTTGAAGTGGCAGTTCGATTCCTTTCGCAACGGCCTGCCGAAATCGGCGGCCGCGCCCACGCCGCGTGTCGCACCCGACCTGGTGGCGATCCACGCCAATGCGACTGCCGGCACGGCGATGAACCCCACCCTCACCTGGGTCGGCCACGCCACGATGCTGGCGCAGTTCGGCGGGCTCAACATCATCACCGACCCGGTGTTCTCGGAACGGGTCTCGCCGCTGAGCTTCATCGGCCCGAAGCGCCGGGTGCCGCCGGGCCTGACGCTGGCGCAACTGCCGCACATCGACGTCGTGCTGATCTCGCACAACCACTACGACCACCTCGACGACGCCAGCGTGCGCGCCCTCGCCGCGCAGGCCGGCGGCTCGCCGCTGTTCGTGGTGCCGCTCGGTCTCAAGGCCTGGATGGCCGAGCGTGGCATCGCGAACGTGGTCGAACTCGACTGGTGGCAGTCGCACCCGGTGGCGTCGAAGATGGGCACGGTCGACGTGGTGCTCACGCCGGTGCAGCATTGGTCGGGCCGTGGCCTGACCGATCGGCTGGCCACGTTATGGGGCGGCTACGCGGTGTTCGCACCCGACCAGCACCTCTTCTTCTCGGGCGACACCGGCTACTCGAAAGACTTCACCGACATCCGCGAGCACTTCGCGCCGCGACAGCGCGAAGGCGGTGGTTTCGACATCGCCTTGATCGCGGTCGGCGCCTACGAGCCGCGCTGGTTCATGACCTCGCAGCACGTGAACCCGGCCGAGGCGGTGCAGATCCACTTCGACCTGGGCGCGAAACGCTCGGTGGGCGTGCACTGGGGCACTTTCGAGCTGACCGACGAGTCGCTCGACACGCCGCCGCTTGCACTGGCCGAAGCGCGCGCGGCCAAAGGTCTGGCCGAGGAGCAGTTCTTCGTGATGGCGGTGGGCGAAACGCGCCGGCTCGCGCGCCGGCCGGGTTCAGCGCCCCAGTGAGCAGAAGTTCGCCGGCAGGCCCGGCACATCGACCTGCAATGCGAGCACACAACCGGCCAGCGGCTGGGCCACGAGTTCGGCTTCGGGCCGCTTCTCGCGAGACGTGGTGATGTAGAGCGTCTTCAGGTCGGCGCCGCCAAAACACGGCATGGTGGCGCAGCGCACCGGCAAGCGCAGCTCGCGCAGCACTTCGCCTTGCGGTGACAGGCGCAGCACACGCTGGCCCTCGAACATCGCGACCCAGTAGCAGCCTTCAGCGTCCACAGCCGCGCCATCGGGCCGGCCACCATAGGTGTCGAGCGCCTGCCCGGCCTGCTTGACCGGAAAGCTCGCGAAGACGCGCTTGTTTGCGAGCGCGCCGCTCGCCGGGTCGAAGTCGAAGGCGTAGATGGTGTGCGCCTTGGTATCGCTCCAGTACATCGTGCGGCCGTTCGGGCTCCAGGCCAGGCCGTTCGAGACGGTGATGCCACCCTGCCGGCGCGCCAGCTTGCTGGCGCTGAAACAGTACAGCGCTGCCAGCGCCGGATCGCGCGGCTCGTAGATCGTGCCGACCCAGAAGCGGCCCTGCGGATCGCACTTGCCGTCGTTGAAGCGCTCCTTCGATGCGTCGTAAGGCGACTCGGCCAGCCGGCTGCGCTTGCCGGTGGCGGTGTCGAAACGCCAAAGCCCGTCGCGCATCGCCAGCAACAGCCCGCCACCGAGCAGCGGCGCCAGGCTGGCGGGCTCGGCTTCGAAGCTCCACTGCGTGAGCGCCTGCGTCGCCGGGTCGAACCGCTGCAACGAGTGGCCGGGAATGTCGCAGTAATAGAGCACCTGCTCGGCCGGGTGCCACACCGGCGACTCGCCGAGCAGCGCCGGCGCCGCGACCGCCACCCGGATCGCTGCTTCTTCTTGCAGCATCACACCACAGCGACTTCGAGCTTCATCGAGGCTTCGAAACTCTCGCCCGGTGCCAGCGCGCGCAGGCCGTGCGCGGCCGGGTCGGCCATGTGGATCGCGTTCGACAGATGGCTCACCGGCTCAACGCAGAAGTAGTCACGGTCGCCCGGCGTGTAGACCACCAGGTAAGGCATCGACGAACTGAGCTGGAGCGAGAACTTCTCGTCGCGGATGCGCGCCGGGCCCTTCCAGCCTTCGAAGCAGTTGTCGTAGCTCAGGTGCGACACGTCGCTGTCGATGCCGGGCTGGGCGACCTTGCGGGTGGGCAGCTGCGTCGCGTCGGAATCCCAGCGGTCCGAGAGTTCGATGTGCAGGCGGCTGCGCGCGCGCTTCGGAAAGTACGGGTGCCAGCCCAGCCCGACCGGCTGCGCCACGTCGGCCGTGTTGGTGAACACCATCTGCACGCTCATGGCCTGCGGCGTGAGCGTGAAGTACTGGCGCGCCTCGAACGCGAACGGCCAGTCGGCGTCGGGTGTGTGCACGTAACGCAGCACCACTTCGAGCACGCTGCTGGAGACGATCTCCCAGGGCCGCAACCAACCCACCCCGTGCACCGAGTGCGGGTTGTCGGCGAAGTTCGGCTGGGTCGTGTAGTCGTGCCCTTTCCAGCGGAACTTGCGGTAGCCGAGCCGGTTGGAGTAAGGCACCAGCGGAAAGCTGGCCGACGGGCGCGACGCCGTGAGCAGCGCCGGTTCGGTGGACCGCAGGATCGGCGTGTCGCGATGCCAGAAACCGGCGATGCAGCCGCCCAGATCGGGCCGCAACGCCAGCCGCAAGGCGCCGGCATGCAATTCAAACGGCTGCAGTTCAAGACTCAGGTTCGATGATCCAGTCATGGCCCTCCCGGCGCTGAAAACCCGCGACCACCGCGCCGAATGGCGCCGGCCCCGCAAGTGCGTTGCATCCTACGCCGGTCGCGGCCCCGGCCCGGCCGCTCAACCCAACTCGGCCTTCAGATAGTGCGCGCCGGGAATCGGGTTGAAGTAGTACGGCGGGATTTCTTCGAAACCGAGCGTCGCGTAAAGCCCGCGTGCCGATTCCATGTCATCGAGCGTGTCGAGCAGCATCACCGAGTGGCCGGCGCGGCGCGCTTCGTCGAGCAGCGCCTGCGCCAGTAAACGCCCCAGCCCGAAGCGGCGAAACGCCGGACGCACGTAGAGCCGCTTCATTTCGCAGGCGTTTGCGTAGTCCACATCGGCGAGTGCTCGAAAGCCGCCGCAGCCGGCCAGCGCGCCGTCGACGAAGGCGAGCAGTAGGTGGCCCGTGGGGCCGGCGTACTCGCCGGGCAGACCGGCGAGCTCGGCCTCGAAATTCTGGAAGCACAGGTCGACGTTCAGGCTGCGCGCGTATTCGCGCATCACCTCGCGCGCCGGCTCCAGCCACTCGGGCGTGTCGGCGCAGACCAGTTTGATCTCGGGGGCGCTCATCGACCGGTCAGCCGCCGAGGTTCACGATCCACCCGACCAGCGCCGCGCACGCCGCGAGCAGCACCAGCGCGAGCGTGCGCGACGCACCGGTATCGACCGAGGCCGGCACGTCGGGCGCGAGCGGCTTGTCGCCGACGAGCATCGGCCGCACCAGGTTCTGCTTCTTCCTGATGAAGTAGTAGGTGATTGCCGCGATGTGCAGCAGCACCAGCGTGATGATCAGCCACTGCCCGAAGGTCTTGTGCCACGAGGTCAGCAGCGAACTGGTCGCGCCCGACACGAACTTGATCAGCGGCCCGGTGTTCGAAATCTCGTCGTCGGCGAACAAGCCGGTGCCGATCTGCGCGGCCAGGATGGCCAGCAGCCCGAACACCGAAAACGCCCCGAGCGGGTTGTGCCCGACGTCGTGGTGTTCGTCGGCGCGGCTCTGCCCGCGCAGGTAACGCAGCGTGGTGGCTGGCGCGTAGATGAAATTCGCAAAGCGCGACCAGCGCCCGCCGACCAGGCCCCAGAGCACCCGGAATGCCAGCAGCGTGAACACCACGTAGCCGAGGCGAAAGTGCCACACCATCGCGTTCCCGCCGATTTTGGCACTGACCACCGAGCCGATCACGCAAGCCGCCAGCAACCAGTGGAACGCGCGGGTCGGCAAGTCCCACACCCGGACGGGGGTCGACTGCGGGCGGATCACTGTGCTCATGTGGCCAGGTGCCGGGTGAGGCGGCACCGAGTTTGGGTACCCCAAAGATAACCGCAAGCGGCCTTGCCGTTGCGCGGGACAGGGATATTTCAGCGCGCCGGGAATAGCGCGTCGGGTCGCTCCGTAAACTCAAGGGCGCTTGCTTGTGGCTCCGGTCACCGGGCGCTCCCTGCCAGCCCTCGAAAACCCCGCTCACGCCAGGAGAAACCGCATGAAACGTCAGTTCCCTTCGATGTTGATGGCCGCCGCTGCACTGGCCGGCTTCGCCACCGCCCTGCCCGCCGCAGCGCAGTTCGCCAAGCCGGAAGACGCCATCAAGTACCGCAAGGCCAACATGACCCTGATGGCCACGCACTTCGGCCGCGTCGCCGGAATGGCGAACGGCAGGATTCCGTTCGACGCCAAGCTCGCAGCCGACAACGCGGAGATGGCCGCTGCAGTGACGAAGTGGCAATTCACCGGCTTTGTGGAGGGCAGCGACAAAGGTGATACCAAGGCCGACCCAAAGATCTGGACCGAAAAGGACAAATTCAATGCCGCCGGCGCCACGTTGCAGGAGGCCGTAAACAAGTTGAACGTGGCAGCAAAGGGTGGCAATCTCGACGCCATCAAGGCGGCCGTCGGTGACACGGGCAAGGCCTGCAAAGCCTGCCACGACGCCTACCAGAAACAATAGCGCCGGCGGCGCGAGCCGGGTTCAGCCCACTCCCAGCACCTGTGCGAACACGGGGCTGTCGACATTGCCGCCGGTGAGCGGCAGGCCGATGACGCGCCCCACCCACTTCTCGCGCTGCTGCAGCGCAGCGGCCAGTGCTGCGGCGCCCGCGCCTTCGGCCACGTTGTGGGTGTCGGCGAACAGGGCGCGCATCGCCGCGGCGACTTGATCGTCGGTCACGGCCACCACGTCGTCGACCTCGCGCCGGATCACGGCCAGCGCCTGCTCGTCGGGCACGCGGCAGGCCATGCCATCGGCCAGCACGGTGGTCACCGGTGCTTCGATCGCCCGGCCTTCGCGGAACGACTGCAGGTAGGCCGTCGCGTGCGCCGACACCACGCCGACGATGCGCGTAGCGACGCCGGTGTAATCACGCGCCGCGATGCACGCGCAGATGCCCGAGCCCTGGCCGATCGGCACGAACACCACCTCGGGTTGCACCGCCTCGAAGAATTCGAGCCAGTAGCTCGCCACGCCGCGCACCAGATCGTCGTGGAACGACGGCACCATGTGCAGTTGGTGATCGCGCGCCAGTTGCCCGGCGTGTTCACGGGCGGCCTGGAAGTCGTCGCCGTGTTCGATCAGCTCGACCCCCAGCGCGCGCATCGCCGCGTTCTTCTCGACTGAATTGCCGTGCGGCACGACGATGGTGGCGTCAAAGGCGTGGCGCCGTGCCGCGAAGCCGACCGACTGGCCGTGGTTGCCACGCGTGGCGCTGATGACGGCACGGCAACCGGGCTCGCGCCGGCGCAAGGCGTCGAAGTACACCAGCCCGCCACGCAGCTTGAAGGCGCCGACGGCGGTGTGGTTCTCGTGCTTGACCCAGGCCTGCGCACCGAGGCGCTGGTCGAGCAGCGGCCAGCGTTGTTGCGGCGTGGGTGGCATGGCCTCGCGCACGATGCGGCGGGCGTTTTCCATCGATGGGCGGTCGTACATGGGGTCAGGCCTCGTTGGATGTAGCGTGCAGCGTGACGAGGCCGCGCGGGCAAGAAAGCACGACGCTGATCGGCGGCACATCGGGAGAAGCGTCGCACTCGATCTGCCGTGGCAACAGCGACGTGAGTGCGTCGGGCCAGCCGCCGAGCCGCATCGTCTTCAGTTCGATGCCACTGGCCGGCATCGAGTCGGTCGGGTGTACGTCGCGCCATTCGATCAAGGCCGGCGCGGCGCCGCCGAGCAAACGGCGGCCATCGGCGCGCAGGCTGATCTTCCAGCGCAACAGGCCGCGCGGCGTGGCGCGTTCGGTGGCTTCGACCACGCCGCAGTCGATGCCGGCGGATCGCAAGGTGGCATGCGTCGCGGCGATGTCGTCGCAGCGTGCGACCCAGCTCACGAGCCGCGGGCCGTCGACCAGCGCGCGCTGCAGCGCGGGCTCGTCCAGCCCGAACCAGCGCGCCCGCTTCGGTGCCGGCAGGCTCGGGTCGATCGCGATGATCTCGAAGTAGGCGCGCGGGAACGCGCTCGAGGCGATGCTGAACACGCGGTTGTGCGTGCCCATGAAGAGGTGCTGCCCGCCGGCCTCAGGGCGCAGGCCGAGCGTGGCTTCGCACCACGCCACGCCTTCTTCAAGCGTGCGGGCGGCGAGCACGAGGTGGTCGAGTGGGAGTGTCATGGGCACTGCCGGTTCAGAGCGCGAGTTCGCCGCGCACGCAGCTCACGCTGGCGCCACCGACCCACACCGTGCCCGCTTCGCGCACGATGTGCACACGCCCGGCCCGCTGCAGGCAGGTGCCTTGCGCGGCCACGTAGGCCTCGGGTGCCGCGCCGCTTTCGATCAGCCACTGCGCCAGGCTCGCGTTCAGGCTGCCGGTGACCGGGTCTTCGTAACCCGCGCCTTCGCCGATCAATGCGCGCACTTCGAACTGCGCGTCGTGGCCCACCAAGTGCGGGCCGACCACGCCGAGCTTGATGCCAGCGAGTGCCGGCCAGTCGATCTTCAGGTTCAGCACCGCCTCGGCCGAGGGCACACGGACCGCTGCCCAGCCCGGTCCGTTGTCGACCCACTGGTGGCCGAGGATGTCTTCGGGCCGCAGCGCCAGCGCATTGGCGATGCGCGCCAGCAGCTCGTCTTCCAGCGGCCCGGTGCGCAGCCGCGGCGGCGCCGCGAACGCGAGCCGCGTGCCGCGGCGGCGAATTCGGATCAGGCCGGCGGCGCACTGCTGGACCGTCTCTGCCTCTTCACGCGAGACACCGCCCGCCTCCAGCCACGCATGGCAGCTGCCGAGCGTGGGGTGGCCGGCGAAGGGCAGCTCGCGGTGCGGCGTGAAGATGCGTACCCGGTAGTCGGCGGCCGGGTCGGTGGTCTTCAACAGGAACGTGGTCTCGCTCAGGTTGGTCCAGCGTGCAAAGGCGTGCATCTGCGCGTCAGTGAGCGCATCGGCGCCGTGCACCACGGCGAGCGGGTTGCCCTTGAGCGGCGTGGCGCTGAAGACGTCGACCTGGGTGAATTTGAATGACATGGAAACTCCTTGAGAGGTGCGCGGCTCAGGCCATCTGTGCGCCGCGCGTCGCGCGCACCGGGATGCCGGCCGGGTCGAAGCCGTCGAGGCAATACACGTTGACGCCGACGAAGTCGGGCGTCACACGCTTGCGGTGGAAGGGGTAGATGCCGCAGCTCGCGCAGAAAAAGTGGCGCGCCGTGCGGGTGTGGAACTGGTACTCGGTGAGCGCGTCTTCGCCCGCGAGCAGCGTGAACTTCGACTCGTGCACCTTCACCATCAGCGCATTCTTGCGCCGGCAGATCGAGCAGTCGCAGGTGGTCAGCTCCGGGAAGTCGGTCTCGATGCTGAAACGCACCCGCTGGCAGTGGCAGCTGCCGGTCAGCGTCTGCAGCGGCCGGGCGTTCATGCGTCCCGCAGGGCCTGCGCCAGCAGCTTCACGCCGCGCTCGATCTCGGGCGCGGCGACGGTCACGAACGACAGCCGCAATGTGTTGAGCTTCGGTGCTTCGGCGAAGAACGCCGCGCCGGGCACGTAGGCCATGCCGAGCGCCACGGCCTTGGGTAGCAGCGCAACGGCGTCCACGCCTTCGGGCAATTCGACCCAGAAGAACATGCCGCCGCTCGGCACTGTCCAGCGACAGCCCTTGGGCATGTGCGCTTCGAGCGCGTCACACATCGCATCACGCTGCGCCTTGTAGCGGGCGCGGATGGTCGGAACGTGGCGGTCGAGAAAACCGTTGCGGATCACTTCATGGACCACACGCTGGTTGAAGCCCGGCGTGTGCAGGTCGGCGGCCTGTTTGGCCTGCAGAAGTTTCGGCATCAGCGCGTGCGGTGCGATCACGTAGCCCAGGCGCAGGCCCGGCGCCAGCACCTTCGAGAACGAGCCGAGGTAGACGCTGCCTTCGGGCCAGCGGGACGTGAGCGGCGCAGGCGGTGCAGCGTCGAACCACAAGTCGCCATAGGGGTTGTCTTCGACGATCGGCAGGGCCAGTTCGCGCGCCGCGGCACTGAGCCTCGCGCGCCGCGCTTCGCTCATGCAGCGGCCGCTCGGGTTCTGGAAGTTGGGCAACAGGTACAGGAAACGTGCGCCACGCGCGACGCCAAGCGACTCGGGGATCGGGCCGTCGTCATCACACGGCACGGTCACGACTTCGGGTTCGTAGGGCGCGAAGGCCTGCAGCGCGCCAAGGTAGGTGGGCGCCTCGACGGCCACCGTGCTGCCCGCGTCGATCAGCACCTTGCCGACCAGGTCGAGCCCTTGCTGCGAGCCGGTGGTGATGAGCACCTGCCAGGCATCGACGTGCACGCCCTGCGCCGCCATGTGCGCCGCGACCCATTCACGCAACGGCCCGAAGCCTTCGCTGGCGGCATATTGGAGCGCCTCGCGGGGCGCGTCGCGCAGTACCAGCGCGGTCGCTTCGCGCATCGCCTCGACCGGGAAGCTGTCGGGCGACGGCAGCCCGCCGGCCAGCGAAATGATGCCCGGCTTCTCGGTGATCTTCAGGATCTCGCGGATCACCGAAGGGTTCATGCGCTCGGCGCGACGCGCCATTTTCCAGGGGCTGGGGTTCATCAGGCATTCCTTTGCAAGGGAACTGCGTTCGCCGGCATCTTCTTGCCGACGAACACGACGGCGATCACCGCCAGGGAAAACAACACGGTCGTGGCTTCGAGTTTTTCGCCGAGCACCGGCACGGCGAACAGCAGCGCGAGAAAGGGCTGCACCAGCTGCACCTGGCTCACGCGCACCGCGCCGCCGAGCGCCAGGCCACGGTACCAGGCGAAGAAGCCGAGCCACATCGAAAACAGCGTGACGTAGATGAAGCCGCCCCAGGCACTGGCGCGCACCGGCTGCGCTGGCCAGACCCACAGCATGATCGGCAGCGTGAACGGCAGGCTGATGACGAGCACCCAGCAGATCACCTGCTCGGCCTTCAGGTCGCCGGCCACACTGGCGCCGGCCACGTAGCCGACCGCCGTGCAAAGCACCGCGAGCAGCAGCAAGCCGTCGGCGGCCGAGAGGCTGCCGCTGCCCTGGTGCGCGGCGAAGGCCAGCACCATCACACAACCGAGCAGCGCACAGGCCCAGAAGCCGAGCGACGGCCGCTGACGGAAGTGCCAGGCCGCCGCCACGGCCGTGGCCAATGGCATGAGGCCGGTGACGACCGCCGCGTGCATCGCGTCCACATGCCGCAGCGCCAGGCTCAGGAACAGCGGGAAGCCGACCACGGTGCCGAGCGCGCACAGCGCCAGCGCACCCAGGTGGCGGCGCTGCAAAAAGGGCGCGCCGGTGAAACGCAGGTAGAAGATGCTGAGCAGGCCGGCGAACGCGGCGCGCCCGGCGGTCACGAAGGCCGGCGAGAGCTGCGGGTCGCTGGCCGGGCCGACGGCCAGGCGCGTCATCGGCAAGGTCATCGCGAAGATCGTCACGCCGAGCAGGCCCAACCACAGGCCACGGGTTTCATCGGCGCTGTGGGTGTTCATCGACACACCCCGAGATGAGTGCGCGGCGATTGACCAGGGTGAAGGCAGGGCATGGCGCTCAGTCTACGGCCATGACCAGCACAGAGCCAGTACACTTCGATCGCACACAGCACGATCTGTACTGGTCTGTTCACCAGCACAACGCCACCGCCCATGCTCGACTCCACCATGCCCGTTGCCCTGACGCCGCTGACCCGCGAAGCCGACACCTCGTTGACCGAGCAGCTCTCCGGCCGCTTCGCCGAGCGCATCCGCCAGCGCCTGCTGGCGCCCGGGGCGCGGCTGCCTTCGGTGCGCGAGTGCGCGCGCCGCCACGCGGTGAGCCCCCACACGGTGGTGGCGGCGTATGACCAGCTGCTGGCGCTCGGCCTCGTCGAAGCGCGCAAGCAGCGCGGCTTCTTCGTGCGCGAGACCACGCCGGCGCGCACACCCAACCCCCGCGAGAGCGCCGCCGAGCGCAGCTTCAGCCACCCGTTGCCGGTCAGCGCCACGTCGCTGATCCGCGGCATGTTCCAGCCGCCCGGTGGGCGCTCGATGCCGGGGCTGGGCACCTTGCCGGCCGACTGGCTCGACCTGCCGATGCTGGCGACTGCCCTTCGCACCGTCACGCGCGGTACGCAGCTCGGCGCCATGTCGCTGCAATACGGCGACCCGGCCGGCGAGTTGCGGCTGCGCGAAGCATTGGCCACCAAGCTCGCCGACCACGGCGTGAGCGCATCGGCGCAGCAGATCATCACGACCGTGGGCGCCACGCAGGCGCTCGATGTCGTCACGCGCACGCTGCTGCGCGCGGGCGACAGCGTGCTCGTCGACGAGCCCGGCTGGTCAGTCGAATACGCCCGGCTGGCCGCACTCGGCATGCGCGTGCTGCCCGTGCCACGCGGCCCGGACGGGCCGGACCTGGCCGTGATGCGGCGCCTGATCGAAGCGCAGAAACCGGCGCAGCGGCCGCGCCTGTACGTCACCGTCTCGGTGCTGCACAACCCGACCGGCGCCTCGCTGTCGCTGCAATCAGCCCACCGCGTGCTCGAGCTTGCCAAGTCGCACGACCTGCAGATCGTCGAGGACGACACCTACGCCCATCTCGCGCCGGCGCACCTGCCGCGTCTGGCCGCGCTCGACGCGCTGGAGCGCACGGTCTACATCTCGGGCTTCTCGAAGATCCTGGTGCCGAACTGGCGCGTGGGTTTCATGGCGGCGCCGCTGGCGCTGGTCGACCGGCTGGTCGACACCAAGCTGCTGACCACGCTCACCACGCCCGGCATCACCGAACAGGCGCTCGCCTACTGCCTCGAGCAAGGCCTGCTGCGCCGCCACACCGAGCGCGTGATGCAGAGGCTGGCCGCGGCGCGGGCCCGCACCGTGAAGCTGGCCGAAGCGCACGGCTGCCACTTCGCGGCGCCGCCGCACGGGCTGTTCGGCTGGGTCGACGTGGGCGTGGACACCGAGCGCCTCGCGCAGCTGATGCTCGACGAATGGTTCATCGCGCCCGGCGCCTTGTTCCACGCCACCCACCGGCCGACGACGCTGATGCGCATCAACTTCGCGACCAGCCAGGACGCCCGCTTCTGGCGCGCCCTGGACCGGGCGCGGGCCGGGCTGTGAACCGTTCGTCGGGCCGGTCGGCCGCCCGTCCGACCACGGGGTCGCGTTACCGGCGGTCACAGGTCAGAATGCGGGCGTCATGAACGGCGAGTTGTTCGATTCCACCATCCCCTTCGGCGAGCCGGAGTTGCTGCGCGCGAGCGCGTTCCGGCGTTACCTCGACGAGTTGGGCGCCGAATCGCGCCGCCTGGGCATGGGGCCGCGGATCTCTCGCATCTCGCAGCTGAGCCCGTCGCTGCGCGCCGACCTGCTGCGCTTCGAGCACGACGGCGGCTCCGAAGCGATGGAAGTGCTGGCAGCCTGCGTGCGGCATGCCAAGCGAGTGACCATTCACCTCAAGTGCGGTGAAAGGGTCTTGCCGCTGACCGTGTTCCCGCAGGAGCGGCTGATCCACTGCCCGATGGATCTCAATGAACTGATCGAACGCCACCTGCTCGATCTGCGCGTGATGCACGTCGAACCCGCGCTGCTGCGCCCGCCCGGCGACAGCGACACGGCGCTCATCGGCGACAACCAGCTGCACCACCCGCTCGCCCCGCTGCTGTGGGAAATGGCGATGCGCGGCCCGCGCCGCGAGTTGCTGCCCGAGATTGCCGGGCCGGCCGTCTACCGTGTGTCGCCGGGGCTGGACATCGCGGCGCTGCCGGCCAGCGGTGTGTTGAAAGCGGCGATCGAGCGACTGCGGCCGCAGGCGGCGAACCTGCAGGAGATCGCTTCCTGGCCGGCGCTCGACAAAGAACGTGCCGCGCGCCTGCTGAACGCGCTGTACCTGCAGGCCGGCTTGATCGTCAGCCGCTCGCACCCGGCCGCGGTGCGCGACAGCTGGTTCGGCGGGCTCTGACCGAACGCCGCTTCAGCGCGCGCCGAGCGCTTCCCAGCGTTCCATCGCGGCCAGCAACTCGTCGTCGATCTTGGCGTGACGCGCCTGCGCCTTCATCGCGCGGTCGGCTTCCTTCGTGTACGACTCCGGCTGGGCCAGGAACGCAGCGAGTTCCTTCTGCTCGGCTTCCAGCGTTTCGATCCGTTTGGGCAACTCGTCGAGCTCACGCTGTTCCTTGTAGCTGAGCTTGCGCGGCTTGGCGGCGACGACCGGCACGGCCACCGCAGCCTTCGCGGCCGGCGGCGCGTCCTTCGACTTGCCCGCAGCCCGCGCGGCCTGATCACGCAGCAGCTTCGCGCGGTCACGCTGGATCTTCCAGTCTTCGTAGCCGCCTTCGTACTCGCGCCACTGGCCGGGTGATTCGTCGCCTTCCCAGACGATGGTGCTCGTGACCACGTTGTCGAGGAATCGCCGGTCGTGGCTGACGAGGAAGACCGTGCCCTTGTAGGCCTGCAGCAATTCTTCGAGCAATTCGAGCGTGTCGATGTCGAGGTCGTTGGTCGGCTCGTCGAGCACCAGCACGTTGGCCGGCAGCGCGAACAGGCGCGCCAGCAGCACGCGGTTGCGCTCGCCGCCGCTGAGCGTGCGCACCGGCGAGTTGGCGCGCTCGGGCGAGAACAAAAAGTCGTTCAGGTAGCTCATCACATGCTTGCGCTGGCCGGCGAACTCGACCCATTCGCTGCCCGGGCTGATGGTGTCGGCCAGCGTCGCGTCGAGGTTCAGCGTGCTGCGCATCTGGTCGAAGTAGGCCACTTCGAGCTTGCTGCCCTGGCGGATCTTGCCGCTGTCGGGTTGCAGCTCGCCGAGGATCAGCTTGAGCAGCGTCGTCTTGCCGGCACCGTTCGGGCCGATCAGGCCGACCTTGTCGCCGCGCAGGATCGTGGCGCTGAAATCCTTGACGATGACCTTCTTCGTCTCGCGATCGCCGAAAGTCAGCGAAACCTCCTTCAGCTCGGCGACGATCTTGCCGCTGGGCGCGCCCGAGTCGACTTCGAGCCGCACCTGGCCGAGCGAATCGCGGCGCTTCTGGCGCTGGTCGCGCAGCACTTCCAGGCGCTGGATGCGCGCGACGCTGCGGGTGCGGCGCGCTTCCACGCCCTTGCGGATCCAGACCTCCTCCTGCGCCAGCAGCTTGTCGGCACGCGCGTTGGCGAGCGCGTCGGACGCGAGCTGTTCTTCCTTCATGCGCTCGTAGGCGCTGAAGTTGCCCGGGTAGCTGCGGATGATGCCGCGGTCGAGCTCGATGATGCGGGTGGCCACGCCGTCGAGAAACGCGCGGTCGTGGGTGATCAGCATCACGCTGCCCTTGAAGCCGCGCAGCAATTCTTCGAGCCAGGCGATCGAGTCGAGGTCGAGGTGGTTGGTGGGCTCGTCGAGCAAGAGCACGTCGGGCACGGCGACCAGCGCCTGTGCGAGCGCCACGCGCTTTTTCATGCCGCCGGAGAGTTGCCCGATCTCGCGCGTGCCGTCGAGGTGCAATTGCGCGAGCGTGGTCTCGACCCGCTGCTCCCAGTTCCAGGCGTCGAGCGCTTCGATGCGCGTTTGCAGCGCGTCGAGGTCGATGCCGTCGGCATGTTCTTCGTAGGCCTGGCGCACGGCGCGCGCTTCGGCCACGCCTTCGCTCACCGCTTCGAACACGCTGTGACCGGGCTCGAACACCGGCTCCTGCGGCACGTAGCAGATGCGCACACCTTGCGTCATCTGCAGCAGGCCGTCGTCGAGTTTTTCGAGGCCGGCGATGATCTTCAGCATCGACGACTTGCCGGCGCCGTTGCGGCCGATCAGGCCGAGCCGCTCGCCGGCTTCGAGCGAAAACGCCGCTTCGTCGAGCAGGGCCACGTGGCCGTAGGCGAGGTGGGCGTTGGAAAGGGAAAGAACAGCCATGGGATCACGCGGGGCCAGCGCGCATCACGCGCGTGGCTTTCAGGGAAAACGTGGATTATCCCTGCACGCGCCTTCGCGCGTGCTCAGCCGGCGACAGCCGCCTCCAGCGCATCGATGAACATCTTCGCCACGTCGAAGCCACTCTGCTGCGTGATCTCCTGGAACCCGGTCGGGCTGGTGACGTTGATCTCGGTGAGGCAGTCGCCGATCACGTCGAGCCCCACCAGCAGCAGGCCGCGGCTGCTGAGCACCGGGCCGAGCGTTTCGGCGATCTCACGGTCGCGCGCGCTGAGCGGCTGCGCCACGCCCTTGCCACCGACCGCCAGGTTGCCGCGGATCTCGCTGCCCTGTGGAATACGCGCGAGCGAATGTGGCACCGGCTTGCCGTCGATCACGAGGATGCGCTTGTCGCCTTTCGTGATCTCGGTCAGGTAACGCTGCACCATGACTGTTTCGGCACCGCCCTTGTTCAGCGTCTCTACGATGCTGCCCAGGTTCAGCCCGTCGGGGCCGACGCGGAAGATGCCCATGCCGCCCATGCCGTCGAGCGGCTTCAGGATGATGTCCTTGTGCGCGGCGTGAAAACGCTTGATGTCGTCTTCGCTGCGTGTCACCAGCGTCGGTGAAATGAACTGCGGGAACTCGAGGATCGAGAGCTTCTCGGGGTGGTTGCGCAATGCCGCCGGGCTGTTGAAGACCTTCGCGCCTTCGCGTTCGGCCTGGCCGAGCAGGTGCGTGGCGTAGAAGTATTCGCTGTCGAAGGGCGGGTCCTTGCGCATCACCACGGCGTGCACGTCGGCGAGTGCGACCACGGCCTCGGGCTCAGCCTTGAACCAGACCTGGCTGTGGCCGGTCAGCGTGAAGCTGCGCAGCGGCGCGCTGACGCGGCCGCCCTGTTGCCACATCAGGTCCTTCGGCTCGCAGGCGTGCAGCGCGTGGCCACGCGCCGAGGCCTCGCGCATCATCGCGAAGGTCGAGTCCTTGTAGGTCTTGAAGCTTTCCAGCGGGTCGGCGACGAACAGCAGATTCATGGTGGTGTGTCTTCTCGGGAATCACGGGCGGACGGTCGCGCCGGGCCGCCACTGTTGCACAAACAGCGCGAGCGCGCCGGCGACCACGCCCCAGAAGGCCGAGCCGATGCCGGCCAGGCTCAGGCCGCTGAGGGTGACGAGGAAGGTGATCAGCGCCGCTTCGCGGTGCGCCTCTTCCTTCAGCGCCAGCGCCAGGCCACCACCGATGCTGCCGAGCAGCGCCAGGCCAGCGATCGCGACCACCAGTTCGCGCGGGAAGGCCGTCAGCACGCCGGTGACAGCCGCACCGAACAGGCCGACCACACAGTAGATCAGCCCGCAGGTGGCGGCAGCCATGTAGCGCTTCTCGGGGTCGGGGTGCGCCTCGCGGCCCATGCAGATCGCGGCGGTGATCGCCGACAGGTTGAGCGCGAACGCGCCGAAGGGCGCGAGCACGAGCGTGGCCAGCCCGGTCAACGTGACGATCTTCGAGATCGGCATGTCGTAGTGCGCGGCGCGGATCGCGGCCACGCCGGGCAGGTTCTGCGAGGCCATCGTCACGACGAAGAGTGGCAGCGCCAGGCTCACGGTCGCACGCCAGCTGAATTCGGGCGCGGTGAACACCGGCACCGTCAGGCCCCAGTGCACGCCTTCGAGGTGCAGTTGGCCATTGAAGGCCGCAAATGCGACACCGGCCGCGAGCACACCAGGCACCGCATAACGTGGCCAGAGGCGGCGGCCGACCAGGTAGGCCGCGAGCATCAGCAGCACCAGCGCAAACGCCGACTTGAGTGCCACGAACGCGTCGAGTCCGAAGCGCGTGAGCACGCCGGCGAGCAAGGCGCTGGCGATCGGCACGGGCAAGCGCGCCAGCAGTTTCTCGAACCAGCCGGTGACGCCGAAGAGCACGATCAGCGCGGCACAGACGATGAACGCACCCGTCGCCTCGGCCATGCCGAAGCCACCTGCGATACCGGCCGTGGCGAGCACGGCCGCGCCGGGCGTGCTCCAGGCCACCATCACCGGCTGGCGCAGCCACAGCGACGGCAGCAAGGTGCACAAGCCCATGCCCAGGCCGAGCGCCCACATCCACGAGCTGATCTGCGCCGGCGTGGCGCCGAGCGAGGTGGCGGCCTGGAACACGATGGCCACCGAGCTGGTGAAACCCACCAGCACGGCAACGAAGCCGGCCGTGGCAGCGGAGAGTGAAAGATCGGACAGGCGGGCTCGCATGCAGCGAGGATAACGGCCTCAGATCTCGAGCTTCGAGCCCAGCTCCACCACCCGGTTGGCCGGCAGGCTCAAAAAGTCGGCCGCCGCCGCCGCGTTGCGGTGCATGCCGACGAAGAGCTTTTCGCGCCAGTCGGCCATGCCGCCACCTGTCGTCGGGATCACGATGTCACGCGACAGGAAGTACGACGTGTCCATCTCGTCGATCACGCAGCCGCGGTTCTGCAGCAGCGCCAGCGCCTCGGGCACGTCGGGTTCGTTCTTGAAGCCGAAATTGAGCGTGACCTGCCAGCAGTCGTGGCCGAGCGGCTCCATCTCGCAGCGTTTGTCGAAACCGATCCACGGCACTTCGTGGTGCTTCACGGTGACGAACAGGTTGGTCTCGTGCAGCACCTTGTTGTGCTTCAGGTTGTGCAGCAGCGCGTTCGGCGTGATGCCCTGGTCGCTGACCAGAAACACCGCCGTGCCCTGCACCCGCGTGGGCGGGCTCACGAACACGGCTTCGAGAAAGCTCTTCAGGTCGATCGCGTCTTCACGCAGGCGTTTGGACATCAACCGGCGGCCCTGCTTCCACGTCATCATCAGCGTGAACATCACGGCGCCGATCGCCACCGGGAACCAGCCGCCATCGAACACCTTCACGACGTTGGCGCCGAAGTAGATGAAGTCGACGACGAAGAAAAAGCCGGTGGCCGCGAAGCTCAGCGACCACGGGTACTTCCAGCCGTAGCGGATCACGAAGAAGGTCATCGTGGTCGTGATCAGCATGTCGATCGTGACCGCGATGCCGTAGGCCGCCGCGAGCTTGGTGGTCGACTGGAACACCACCACCGCGATCACGATGCAGATGTACAGGCTCCAGTTGATGAAGGGCACGTAGATCTGGCCGGTCTCCTTGACCGAGGTGTGCAGCATGCGCAGGCGCGGCAGGTAACCGAGCTGCACCGCCTGCTTCGTGACCGAAAACGCGGCGGTGATCAGCGCCTGTGATGCGATCACGGTGGCGCAGGTGGCCAGCCCGATGAGCGGGTACAGCGCCCAGGTCGGCGCCATCTCGAAGAACGGGTTGCCGACCTTGCTCGGGTGTTCGAGCAGCATCGCACCCTGGCCGAAATAGTTGAGCACCAGCGCCGGCATCGCCAGGCTGAACCAGGCGAGGCGGATCGGCTTCTTGCCGAAGTGGCCCATGTCGGCGTAGAGCGCTTCGGCACCGGTCACGCACAGCACGACGGAGCCGAGCGCGATGAACGCGACCGCCGGGTTGCCGACCAGGAACACCAGCGCGTAGTGCGGGCTCAGCGCCCAAAGGATCGCGGGGTTCTCGGCGATATGCGCGATGCCCATCACGGCCAGCACGACGAACCAGATCACCATGACCGGCCCGAACAGCCGGCCCACGCTGGCGGTGCCGCGGCGTTGCACCATGAACAGCGCGGTCAGCACGACCAGGGTCAGCGGCACGACATAGCGGTGCAATGCAGGCGCCGCGACTTCCAGCCCTTCGATCGCCGACAACACCGAGATCGCCGGCGTGATCACGCCGTCGCCGAAGAAGATCGCGGTGCCGAAGATGCCCAGCAGCAACAGGCGCCGGCGCAACAGCGGCCGGTCTTTGACGGCCTGCGAGGCGAGTGCCAGCATCGCGATCAACCCGCCTTCGCCGTTGTTGTCGGCGCGCAGGATCAACACGACGTACTTGACGGAGACCACCACGGTCAACGTCCAGAACACGAGCGAGAGCACGCCATAGATGTTTTCGGCGGTCAGCCGCACGTGGCCGTGGGCGAACACTTCCTTCAGCGCGTACAGCGGGCTGGTGCCGATGTCGCCGTACACGACCCCGATGGCACCCAGGGTGAGGCCGGCGAGCGCTGATTTGCTGGACGTGGAAGTGGTGCTCACGCGGGGCGAACGCTGTTCAGGACCGGGGATCGATTCAAGGTCATTGTGCACTCGGTGCGCCAGCACCGAACCCCTTGGGTCCCGGTGGCAACGGCTGTACGGAGCGCGATTCTGCTCTCCGCTTCAGGCCGCGGCGACCGGCGCCGGCAATTATGTTGCGGCGCAACAACCGAGGCCGCAAACCGGTTGCCACGGCCTTGCCGGCCGGCTATTCGTAGACCTCGGCGTCAGGGTCGGTGGCTTCGAGCTCGTAGCTCGCCGCCACCATCGCCAGGCGCGCGACCACGCCGTACATGTAGAAGCGGTTCGGTGCGCTCGCCCCGGGCTTGGCTCCCGGTTTGGGCAGCTGGTTGTGCTCGGCGAAGGCCAGCGGAACGAAGCTGGCGCCGGGCGAGTTCAGGTTCTCGTCGATGCCGCGGCCGGCGTTGACGCGGTAGAAACCGCCCACCACGTAACGGTCGATCATGTAGACGACCGGCTCGGCGACGGCGTCGTTCACACGTTCGTAGGTCGGCACGCCTTCCTGCAGGATGACTTCACTGACGGCCTGCTCGCCCTCGACGGCGCCCATCTTGTGGCGCGCCTTGAGGTTCAGATCGGACAGCTCTTTCGGGTCGCGCACCGTCATCACGCCCATGCCATGGGTGCCGGCATCGGCCTTGACGACGATGAACGGCTTCTCCTGGATGCCGTATTCCTTGTACTTGCGCCGCACCTTGCCGAGCAGCGTTTCGGCGTTGCTCATCAGGCATTCTTCGCCGCTGCCGTCGGCGAAGTTCACCTCGCCGCAGCGCGCGAACATCGGGTTGATCAGCCACGGGTCCATGCCCAGCAGCTTGGCGAACTTCTTGGCCACTTCTTCGTAGGCCGCGAAGTGTTTGGTCTTGCGCCGCAGCGCCCAGCCGGCATGCAGCGGCGGCAGCAAATACTGCTCGTGCAGGTTCTCGAGCACTTTCGGAATGCCGCCCGACAGGTCGTTGTTGAGCAGGATCGTGCACGGGTCGAAGCCCTTCAGGCCGAGCCGCCCGCGCGTGCGCACCAGCGGTTCGAGGTTCAGTGCGCTGCCGTCGGGCAGGGCGATCTCGGTCGGCTTGGTGATGGTTTCGTCGAGCGTGCCCAGGCGCACATTCAGACCGGCCATGTGGAAGATCTGCATCAGCCGCTGCACGTTGGCCAGGTAGAACGTGTTGCGCGTGTGTTTTTCGGGGATCAGCAGCAGGTTCTTGGCTTCGGGGCAGATTTTCTCGATCGCCGCCATCGCGGCCTGCACCGCCAGCGGCAGCATCTCGACCGTCAGGTTGTTGAAGCCGCCAGGGAACAGGTTGGTGTCGACTGGCGCCAGCTTGAAGCCGGCGTTGCGAACGTCGACCGAGGTGTAGAACGGCGGCGTGTGCTCCATCCATTCGAGCCGGAACCAGCGTTCGATCGCCGGCAGCGATTCGAGAATGCGCTGTTCGAGTTCGTTGATCGGGCCGGTGAGTGCGGTGATGAGGTGAGGAACCATGGCGGAGCCCGAGAAGATGCGGCCGCGAAGATGCGCGGGAGAGAGATTCTAGGCATCTGGGGTTCCGGGCGGCGAGCGCAAGGCCCGCGACGCCGGCCCGCGACGCAAAGAAAAGGGCCGCAATTGCGGCCCTTTGTCACTCTGAAGGGGTCGCCAGAGGCGACCCCGCCATCGTCTTTCGCGCAGCGTTGCCGCAGCCTTTAATTGTGATACGCCGTTTCGCCGTGGGCGCTGATGTCCAGGCCTTCGCGTTCGTCTTCTTCGTTGACACGCAGGCCGACGACCTTGTCCACGATGAAGTACGCCACGAACGAGACCACACCCGACCACACGACGGTGACGAGCACCGCCTTCAGCTGGATCCAGACCTGGGCGCCGATGCCGTTGGAGATGACACCCGCCGTGACCCAGTCACCCACGAGGCCGGGGCCGCCGAGCGATTGGGTGTTGAACACGCCGGTGAGCAGCGCGCCGACGATACCGCCGACACCGTGCACGCCGAACACGTCGAGCGAGTCGTCAGCACCGAGCAGCTTCTTCAGGCCGGTCACACCCCACAGGCAGGCGAAGCCGGCGATGAAGCCGACGATGATCGCGCCCATCAGGCCGACGTTGCCGGCTGCCGGCGTGATCGCCACCAGGCCTGCCACGGCACCCGAAGCGGCACCCAGCATCGACGCCTTGCCCTTCATCAGCATTTCGCCGATGCACCAGGCCAGCACTGCCGCCGAGGTGGCGCTGAAGGTGTTCATGAAGGCGAGCACGGCGCTGTTGCCGGCTTCGAGTGCCGAACCGGCGTTGAAGCCGAACCAGCCCACCCACAGCAGCGAAGCACCGACCATCGTCAGCGTCAGCGAGTGCGGCGTGAACGCTTCCTTGCCGTAGCCGACGCGCTTGCCGATCATGTAGGCCCCGACCAGGCCAGCCACGGCTGCGTTGATGTGCACGACCGTGCCACCCGCGAAGTCGAGCGCGCCCATCTGCCACAGGTAACCGGCCTTCGCGTTCATCGCGTCGACGACTTCCTTGGTGGCGTAGGCGTCCGGGCCCATCCAGAACCAGACCATGTGCGCGATCGGCGCATAGCTGAAGGTGAACCACAGCGCCATGAACAGCAGCACCGCCGAGAACTTGGCGCGCTCCGCGAAGGCACCGACGATCAGGCAGCAGGTGATGCCGGCGAAGGTGGCCTGGAAGGCGACGAACAGCAGCTCGGGAATGTAGACACCCTTGCTGAAGGTCGCTGCCATCGCGAAGGTACCGGCCGCGGGATCGAACAGGCCCTTCATGAACAGGCGATCGAAGCCGCCGATGAAGGCGTTGCCCTCGGTGAATGCCAGGCTGTAGCCGTACACGCACCAGAGCACGACGATCATCGAGAACGTGACCATCACCTGCATCAGCACCGACAGCATGTTCTTGCTGCGGACCAGGCCGCCGTAGAACAGCGCCAGGCCGGGCACGGTCATCATGATGACGAGCAGCGTGGCAACGATCATCCACGCCACGTCGCCCTTGTTGGCCACCGGGGCCGGAGCAGCAGAGGCCGCGCCGGAAGCGGCTTCGGCCGACGCTGCGGGTGCAGGCGCTGCTGCAGAAGCCATCGCCGCGGCCGGAGCCGCCGCCGAAGCGGCTGCCGAGGCAGCGTCTTGCGCGAACGCGGTGCCGGTCAGGCCCGCCAAGCCCAGGGCGAGCCCCAGGGTGAGGGAAGCAAAGAGTTTTCTCATGGTTGTCTTCTTGTTCCTGTGCGTCAGAGCGCGTCTTTGCCGGTTTCGCCGGTTCGAATGCGCACGACCTGCTCGAGGGTCGACACGAACACCTTGCCGTCGCCGATCTTGCCGGTGCGCGCCGCGCTTTCGATCGCTTCGATCACGCGGTCGACGATGGCGTCATCGACGGCCGCTTCGATCTTCACCTTCGGCAGGAAGTCGACCACGTACTCCGCACCGCGGTACAGCTCGGTGTGGCCCTTCTGGCGGCCGAAGCCCTTTACTTCAGTCACCGTGATGCCCTGAACGCCGATGGCGCTGAGTGCTTCACGAACTTCGTCGAGCTTGAAGGGCTTGACGATCGCAGTCACCATCTTCATGGCAGTTCTCCCGGTTTGAGATTCAGAACGTCTTCTTGACGCCGACGACCAGACCGGCCTTGCCGAGGTCCTTGCCGTTGGCGGGCGAGGCGTAGGCCTTGGTGCCGCCGATCGACTTGGTGCTGGCGCCGACGACTGCCGCGCTGACGACGAAACCTTCGAAGTCCTTGCTGACGGTCAGCGAGTAGTCGGTGTACGAGAAGTCACCGTTGTGGGCCACGCGCTGGTAGCCCAGGTGCGGGGCGAGCATCACGCCGCTGCCCACGTCGAACGTGGCCACGCCTTCGATGTAGCCGCTGTTCTTGCTGTCGGTGAAACCGAACAGGTTGGTCACGCTGTGCGAGTACTTCACGGTGGCCGGGCCGAAGCTCACGGCACCGTAGATCTCGGTGGTGTTGGCGCTGGTGGCGAGCTTGTTCTTCGGGTACTGGTAGCGGAGCACGCCGACGTCGAAGGTCACGTCCTTGGCGATCTCGCCCTTGTAGCCGCCGTACAGGTCGATCTCGACGTTGGCGTCGCCACCGGCGTCCTTGATCCACTTGATGTTGGTCGCCCAGGCGCCGACGTAGAAGCCGGCGGGCAGCGCGTAGTCGACACCGGCCTGGATGGCGGGCTTCAGGCGGGTCTGCGAAATGCCGCGGTAGCGGTAGTCGCTGACCAGTGCAACGTTGAACGACAGCGGGCTGGCTTCTTCGGCATGCACGATCGTCGGCAGGGCCGAGATGGCCAGGGTGGCAGCGAGCGCGAGGACGGTTTTGTTCATTTCGGAAATCTCCAGAGGCAGGTGTAGGACGGGCAAAGTGGCTCCGGACACGTTTTGCAGCTTTTGTGCCATGCCCGCTGTGCGGCCATTTGCCCCACGGCAGCCCATGGGTGATTCAAACGAGGTCACGTTCGCACTTATTTGGTGCTTTTGCTGATTTCGCTTTGTTTTGGTGCGAACTTCTGAGGCGCTTCGGCGCTTTCATGGCGGGCACAATCCGCGAACCAGGAGCAGACGGGCACCAAACGCCCGCACCGCCACTCAGGGAGAGTCATGTCGCTAGCCGTCATCCACAGTCGGGCGCTGCACGCCCTGCAGGCTGCCGAGGTCACGGTCGAGGTGCACCTGGCCAACGGTTTGCCCAGTTTCACGCTGGTCGGCCTGGCCGACACCGAAGTCAAGGAAGCGCGCGAGCGGGTGCGGGCCGCACTGCAGAACAGCGGGCTGGAGTTCCCGGCCAACAAGCGCATCACGGTCAATCTCGCGCCGGCCGACCTGCCCAAGGATGTTTCGGCAGAACAGAGATGAAATATTCCGAACAGAGTAGAAAGTTCAAAAAACCTTCGGACGAACAGAAATGAAAACGGGCAATGCAGAAAATCGAGCCAGCGGACCGCGCCTTATCGGGGAGCGTGCCCACATTGAGGAGGCCAAGCTCGAGACCCTCCAGCAAGCGGCCCATCAGGGCTGGGCGGATGTCTCGGCAGGGCGGTACGCTGATGTCAGAGATAGGCTGCTCGACGACTTCATCGAGCAGCTGGGCCTTCGCGCGGCTCGGCGGGCGACGCCGGCGAGTTGATGCTCCGCTGTCTACTGTTGGGCTGCGCATTTCGATGAATTCCGCCATTGATTCCAGTTCAACGGCGCCAGTGTTTCCGATTCAAACCCGCCACCGTTTCCGATCCGCTTCCGCCACCCCTCGTCTGTGCCCCTGTTCGCCCACCACCAGCGCAGTGTTGTCCTCGGCGGCGGGCGAGCGTCGCTTGCGACGAATGCACGATCGCCGCGGGGCAACTCGTGTTCAGCGCCCAGGACGTTTTTGCCTGCCTTCGCCGGCGCCGTTTTCATTGAAGCCGGCGCGATCAATGTCGGCGATGTGCCGCTAAGCGGGCCGTCGCGTGACGGTTTCCTCAGGCTCCGCCCGGCCATCAAGAGCCGTTCGTGGCAGGCAGCTTCCAGGCGGATCAACATTAACGCAGCCGAACTGGAGCGGAAGGTGGTCGAGACGATCCTCCCCCAACCCATGGCTGCGCCCGGCCCCGCACGCGACCGGTGCTGCATAACCCTGCTGGGGCTGCGCCCGCCGTGCCAAACGGGCCACCAGGGCTTGGGGGTGCCTTGGCGAAAGGAAAGGGGTCGGGGCCTAGGCGAGCTGGCCGAGAGTCAGCGTGTTCGCTCGAGAAATTCGAGGAGCACAGGGTTGACGAGGTCCGGACGCGTCAGTGGCGCCATGTGTCCACCGGCAGCGACGGACCCGAACAACCAGTGCGGGCAACTGCGCCTGAGCAGTGTGTCGATGGCGACGATGGCCGGTCTCGGGTTCTCCGAACGCAGAACCAGCACCGGGCAGGCAAGACGCTGCAATTGCGGCACATCGAAGGCCGGCACCAGCTCGTCATCGGTCTCGCGGTAGAGCGCATCCCACTCATGAAAATTGGGCGGTATCGCACTCGCGAATGCGATTCGGCGATGCTCCGGCATCGCCGCCCAGGCTCCATCGCCCACCCAGTAGTCCGCAAATCGCTGCGCCACACCCATCCAGTCGCCTTGACCGCCGTAGTGCTTGACGATGTCACGGATCCGGCGACCTTCGGCGTGCCCGTCGAGGTCTCCGGCCGCCGGCAGAAGGTGGAAAGGATTCGGTTCGAACAGCGCCAACCCCCGCGTCCTGTCGCCGAGCGCGATCGCGATTTCCATTGCGACCGATCCGCCGAACGAATGGCCGACGACCGCGATCGGGCCATCGACGCGCCGCGCGAGCGCGAGTCCGAGCGAAGCTTGATCCGCAAGCGTCTGGCGTCGCGTGGCCGGCCACGGACTGGTCTCGCCGTAGCCAAACATGTTCATCGCGAGGAGCCGGAAGCGGCCGCTTGCCGCATCGATGAGCGCGCGCCACTGGCGGTTGCCACTGGCGGTGCTGGGCACGAGCAGAACGGCGGGGCCGCTGCCAGCGTCGATGTAGTCGACGGTGAACTCGCCCTCAGTTAGCGTAGGCACGACAGACTCCCTTCACAGCGCGCACCGGGGGGCAATCTACGGCTGCTCCCTGGGTCGTTCAATGCCCGTGGTCCTGCCGCGCGCACGGCTTGGCTGTAGGTTGCCGGCGGCGTGGAGGCCTGGCTGGTGTGGATGATGCGTAGAGGCAAGGGGGAATCCTCAGTTCAGGAGTTGCTGCCGAAGGAACGCAGCCTGGATGCCGGCGGCCTCGTCGAAGCGCGCGCCGGGGTGATAAAGCAGTCCGAAGTGGCCGTCCTCGATGTCGACCCACCGCTTCGGGCCGGCCAGCAGTTCGTAGGCACGGCGCGTAACCTCGACATTCGCATGCGCCATCTCGTCGGCGGGCGCCACCATCATCAGCACGGGCACCGTCACGAACGGCGCGCAGTGGATCGGTTCGTAGGGCACCGGCGTGGGCGGCAGCACACGGCTGCCGCGGTTGACCCAGCCCGAGCCGGGGCGGCCGCCGTAGTCGACGAACCAGCGGAAGGCCTGGATCGGCGCCAGCAGCGATGGGATCGACAACGGGTCGAAGGAGACGATGGGCAAGGGCCCCGTCGTTGTATCCGGCGTGCCCGCCACGTCGCCGTCCAGAAGCGTGTGCCGAAAGACGGCCAGGAAGTCGGGGTCTGGCGCATGGGCCGGTAGCGCCGCGCCGAAGACCGGGCACTGCGCGACCACGGCACGTGGCCGCGGGTCGCAGCTGGCCACGGCGATGACCTGGCCCCCGGTATAGCTGTCCCCCCAAAGAGCGACAAGGTCGGGGTCGATCTCGCCGCGCCGGGCCGCGAAGTCCAGCGCAGCGATGTACCCGCGACACTGCACCCAAGGGTTGATCTCGCCACGCGGCTCGCCACCGCTGTGCCCCAGGTTGCGGTGGTCATAGACCAGGGCGACCAGGCCCGCCCGGGCGAAGGCGCGCGCGTATTCGATCATCACCATCTCGACCGTGGCCGAGGTGCCGTGCGCCAGGATCACCGCGGGCCGCCGGATGCCGTCGGCCACTGGCATCACCAGGCGCCCGCGCAGCACGGCGCCCTCGGAGGCAAACTCGATCGGGGTCTCGGTGATCATGGGACGTGCTCAGTGGACGACAGGCTCCAGTGGGCCTGCGCCGGGCACGCTGCGCTGCAGGACCGGCGTCCCGGTTCGCCCGCGCCCGGCCTCGCCGGCCTAGGACCGCGGTCCCGGAGGCAGCCCCTGCCGGTCGCCGAGGCCGGCATTACGCGCCCGCACGATCGCTTGCGGCCGGTTCTCGACCTCCAGCTTGCAGAACACCGCGGTGACGTGATTGCGCACCGTCTTGTCCGCCATCTGCAGGTGCGCCGCAATCTGCGCGTTATCCAGCCCGCGCGCCAGCAGTTCCAGCACCTGGCGCTCGCGCGGCGTCAACGATGGGAAGACCGTCGATGAAGGCCCGTCGCCCGTCAAGAACGAGTGCAGCAGTTCGTGCAGGCGTACGAAGGCCGGTTCGCCGGGCAACGGCACGTGGCTGTCGCTGTCCAGTGGCTCGAAACGTGCGCCGGCGATCGACGCGGCCAGGAAGCGACCTTCTTCGAGCGGCACGCGCTGGTCGCCCCGGCTGTGGAACACCAGCGTGGGTGCGCGCACGAGGGCCAGCGCCGGCGACGCGTCGAGGTCGGCAAAGGCGCGCATCAGCCGCGCCGCCGTGGCGGGCGAGGTCGCACGGCGCTGGATCTCGTTGAAGGCATGCGCCTGCGCTGGCGTGGCAGCCGGGAAGAACTGCGAGGTGAACATCTGCAGGAAGGCCGGGTTGTCCTGGCCCCAGCCCAGCTCGACGAGCCGTGTCATGGCCGCGACCAGTTCGCGCCGCTCGTCGCTGCGGGCACGCACCAGTGTGCCGCGCGCGAAAGCGCCGCACAGCACGAGGTGGCTCACCCGCTCAGGGTGGCGCGCCGCGTAGGCGATCGACACCGCTCCGCCCTGCGACATGCCCAGCAGCACAAACCTCTCAAGGCCGGCAGCGTCGACCACGCTGGCAAGGTCGTTGACCAGCACGTCCAGCATCAAGCTGTCGACATCCCGGTCCGACAGACCGCAGCCGCGACTGTCGTACTGGGTCAGCCGGTGCCCACGTGCCAGCGTGTCGATCCAGGGGCCCCATACAGGGGTCTGGGCATCGAAGTCGAGACTGCCGAGCCAGTGGGCGGCCCGCACCAGCGACAGCGAGCCGCCTCGGGTGCTGGTGAACGCGATGCGCGTGCCATCGGGGGAGCGCGCAAACCGGATCGGCTGTTCATTCATGGTGTCATGCCGCACAGGACAAGTCCCGCGCTCGCCTCCGCCTTTGGGGATGGATGAATTGCTGCGTGACAGGGAAGATCTCCGACTATTGTCGTGCGCGCGCCCGTTCGTCGGAGTCGCGAAGGCAGCGATGCCGCAGCGCACATCGATGATGTCGCCGCTAGGGGCTGCTTCGCGGCAGTCAATCCCAGCAACCGGAAGCCCGGTTTGGGTCGAGTCCGGGTCTTCGACCTTCGCGCTTGAGCTGCCGCTTCTCGTCATCAAACTGAAGGTCACCTGGAAGCGTCCTCCAGTTCCCCACCAGCCGATTTCCGTGCCCGCTCCCAACGGGCCATCGCAGTGGCGACCTCGGTCGGAATCGGTGGCGGGTTTGGATCGGAATCGCTGGCGCTTTTGGTCCTTAATACGCAGTTGGGCGGTTGGGCGCCGCGTCGGCAAGAGTCATCGACACCATCGCCTGTCTGCGGGAGCAGTGCCGGGCCTGAACTGCCCGGCTCGGATCGACGCTTCCTGGCCCTTCAATCCTTCTTGTTCTGCAGCGCGATCTGGTTCGACTGTTCTGCGGTGATCTCGGTCCGGCTCGCGATGTCGTACTTCAGCTTCACCTTGTCTCCCTTGGCCTCGATCACCTGGAACTTGAACCCGGCGATGTCGATCGACTTGGAGAACTGGTCGAAAGTCCGTGCGATCGATTTTCCGATCCTAGAGCCCTGCACCCACACCTCCTGAAACTTCATCGCCCCCGCCGTCGTGCCAAGGTAGATGATCCGCAGGCTGCCGGCTTTGGTGATGTCGTCCAGCAGGCTGCGCTCGAAGGTCACATCGTCGGGCTCGATGGAAAGTGTGCCGGTCTGCCAAATCTTCACGTCTGGCTTGTTCGTCAGGGCCTTGCTGCAGAACTGGTTGGCGAGGTCGAAAAACAGTGCTGCACCGTCCTTCATCTCCAGCAGCCCGAAGCGCCGACCGTCGGTCAATTCGACCTCCGCCCAAGATCGCAGTGGGAGTCCTTTGGCGAACTTGAAGTTCGGCGAGAGCGCCCACGACGACTTCAGCGTCACGTCGGCCGAGGGTTGCAAGGCCGGCGTGGTGCGCACAACCCGCATATCGACGTTCAGCACGGCCTCGTCGCGCTCGTAGCTGACCTCGGTGCCGTTCTTGAGCGCGCCCTCGACCTCCATGAAGTACCGGGTCTGGCTCTTCCTGGTGATTCCTCGAAGCGCCTGGCCGGGGAAGTTGCCCTGATCCAGTTTGCAGTCGGGTAGTTCGATGGCGCCGGCGGCGCCCGGTGAGAGCACAACCAGCAAAGTCGCACAAACAGCTGCGATCCTTGTTGACAAATTCTCCATGAGTGAATCCTATAGGTTGTAGCTCTTTAGGATTCTAGATGCGGAAATCGAGGCCTACGCCCCGACATGAAACCGCCCACGTCAAACTTCGCCAAAGCCCTGCGCAAAGCAAGGGAGGCGCGCGGGATTCCGCAGGAAGAGTTCGACACGGTTTCCAGCAGAACCTACATCAGCTCGCTGGAGCGGGGCATCAAGCAGCCCACGGTTTCAAAGGTCGACGCACTGGCCAGCGTTTTGGGTCTGCACCCGCTCACCCTGTTCGCGCTCAGCTACACCGACACCTCATCGGCCGCCGATGTCAGGCGGCTTCTTGATCGAGTCCATCAGGAGATCGAAGGCGTTCTCCGCTCACGGCTTGCTGTCGCGGCGGCGCTACCGCGCGCCGCCACGCGCAAGCGCTGATCTCGCGCGAATCTGCGCCAGATCTCGACCCAGAGCCAACACCATGTTGCCGAGCTTTCCGATGGGGGCGTCTGTCGATTCGATGCTTCGAGCTGTCTATCGGCTCAATCAGAGCAGGTCATGGAAGCGAGCAATGGTCCACTTCTACGGCAAGAAGGTCCTAACCAATACCTTGGCACGACACGCATCAGTCCTAGCTAAGAATGCGTTTCAGGGACGGATCTCTGGTGAGGACCTCATCCTGCACCACTCCGCATGGCCAATACTTTCTCGGTTGGTGCCGAAGTCAGCCGCGGGCAAGTGGTTCGAGGAGTGTTTATCTGGTGATGGTGATCAAATGCTTCGGCGCTGGCGCTCGTTTCACGCAGGAACCGTGCACGCACGTGCCTGGCGGAGTTGCATTGACTGCGTCAGCGCCGACCAATCCGTTCACGGTACGGGGCATTGGCACATCGTCCACCAGTTGCAAGGCGCCACACACTGCGCACGTCATGGGCGACCGCTCGATGAGCACTGCGCCGGTTGCAGGTCGCCGCTTGGATCCGAACGAATGATGGCACTGCCCGGTGAGAGCTGCGAGCATTGCGGAAGCATGGACCGCGCGCCTTCCGGCGTGGCTGCGTCTCCCGGTCTGGCGAGGCTGGCACAGCTCTATTCGGACCTGATGGTCGGCGCGGGGCCAGACTTGGATCTCACTTCACGCGCGGAACTGCATCGGCGCGCCATAGCGAACAGAACGGGCCCGGATCCAATCGGTGACCACGCAACCGAATTCATTTCTTCCTTCGGATGCAGTTCAGTCGAGCAATTGGATGTCCGGCTCGGAGTACACGTCACCCTTCGAGCAATTCGTGCGGCCCTCATTGGAGGCAGTCACGCATGTCCCCCCGTGGTTCATCTGGCGCTTGCCGCCTTCAGCCTACAGGGACTCTCTGCGACACCTTCGCTTCGTCGAGTTGATCAATCGATTGAACTCATACGCACTTTCGCGAATAGTCCCGCCGAGCCCATTGAACGAATCCTGACCGCCGCCGAAGATGCCGGATTCCCGACGGAAGCGATCGTCAGGCGTTTCGCGGGATCAACCGTCGAAGCACTCAAGCGCGATGGACTGGCTTACAACAGGACATGGTGGAAATTCGTAGCAAGCCTGCCGCCCGAACTCCGCGACCACTTGCCGCAGCGACGAGAGCGAGCACCCGATTTGTCCCTTTGTCTATCTCCTGATAGTTCAATCGAAGACACGCGTCAGGTGCATCGCGAGAGGATCCAGTCAGCCATGGTGCGTCGGCCGGGGCCGCGCAAGAACTGGAGAGGCTTATGTGTTGTCTCCCTCATGTGGTGCAACGCAAATGACCGCGCCTGGCTCGACGAGATCGCCCCTCGGCAACCCACTCGAACGAAGATTGTTCGACCGTTTGAAGAGGACAGAGCTCGCCATAGGGCGCGCGTTCAGCGAGCCTTGTTGGCGGGCCCGCTTAAGCGGGGCGTGTTGAACAACGTTTGCGCTCGCGCCTACAAGTGGTGCAGAAAGAACGACCAAGCCTGGCTGGACAAGACCAGCCCGATGTGAGTACAGATCACGTCACAACGCGTCGATAGCACCCGCCACCTCAGGATCGCCGAAGAGCCTTCGTTGCCTCGATCGCTCCAGATGAATCCGTGAAAGCAGTCGATTCAGCGTCTCTCGATCATGACGCTCCAGCCATCTGATCTCAGCCGAGCACAATTCGCGCAGCCTTTGCCTGTTCACATCGCTCAGTGAAACGATGGCCTCCTCAATTCGCTTCACAGCGATCTCACGTCGCCGTTGCACTTGCCGCGCGTCCCAGAACTCCTGAAGATGCGGAAACTCCTTGAGCCACCGACTCAAGACGAAGTGCTTGACCCCGACTTTCCCCCGTACCTCGTCCATCGTTGTCGCACCGGTCATGGCCTCCTCGACACGCAGCAAGCTCGCACCAAGGTCCTCGCGCCCATGCTCGGGCCACAGCGCCAGTTGCCCCTTGCTCGTGGCCGCATCGAGAGCAGCCTGACGAAACGAGATCCCTACCTCGGCGGCGGATAGGTCCGCCCACAGCCACGCCCAAACGAGCGCCCACTTTGTTGGATGAGAGGCGCTTCTTGCTCGGAGCAACGACGCCACCCACTCGCCGTCCTTATGGAGATGCTTCAGTGGCTCGTACGCGGCGACCCAAGCTCCGGCCAGACTCGAACAGAACTCATCGTGAAGGGTCGCGGCCGACAGCCGTGCCGGGTTACCCACAAGTCCGAGTTCACACAGTTTCTCAAGGCTCGCTCGACGCAGGCCGCCAGCATTCACCACGCCCAGCCCATGCGCGGCCGTGCAAACCGCTGCCATGCGAAGCAGTGTCTCGTCGTGACCAGCGGAAATCCGGCTGGCGGCATCCACTTTTCGATCTCCCGGCAATTCCCACGCACGGGCGACACCGCCGAACTCGACCAAGGTTGTCAAATGTGATTCACACATCCAGACTGCGGGCAACTGATGCACCACCTGCCAGCGCGCATATCCCAATGTTGCTCGGTCTTCGGCCGCACAGGTTTCGCAGAATCGAAGCGGGTGAGTGCTGGGCATCTTGCTCGCGCGAAGTCCGAGGTGCAGGTTCGCCCGCGCACCCTCTCCGGCGACGAGCGCGGCAACCACCGCCGATCTTCGCGACTCTTCCAGGAACGGGAGATGCCCGCCCAACACCGTGCGCTTCGCCAAAATGTCCTGCGCTGACCCCAGGCGTCCGTTCGTCAGTTCGACAAATCGAGCAAGGCGCGGCGGAACATCGTGCGCTCGACATGCTCTCAGCGAACCGAACAAAGCATTGCTGGACGATCGAGCCGATCGAGCAAGAATCAGGTGCGTCTTCGATGCCCAGCTGTAGAGCGTTTCGCCAAGCTCCCAAGATGGAAGCATTCCCAAGCGCTTTGCCATCCCTTCGGCAGCACGGGTGCTCCCGTTCAATGCTCGGTCGCAGAGCCTGCGGTCGCTCGTAGCAGTTCGCGAAAGCTCGATGCGGGAGGTTTCTCAGGCGGCGACTCAGTACCCGGTTGTTCCTGATCATCAAAAGATTCTTCGCGCGGCGGCGAAAGGTCCGGACGCTTGCTCACACGTGCTCGCCTTGCTCGCGCGGGCTTCGGAGCCCCCGGCGCACCGACGGCGCCATCCGCAGAGGAAGGCGCGATCACAGGGTTTTGCACATCGCCTTGCGTGCCGTCGTCATCGGCGTCGTTGGCGTCGGAGCCGCCCGCAGAAACGTCCGCCTCTGCTGCCGCAGGTTTGGCGGCCTCGGCTTTCAGGCGCTTCAGCCGCGCCGCTTCGGCCTGCGCTCGTTCGGCTGCCCACTTCGCCGCGAATCGCTCTCGGGGAACGTCCGTGAACTTGTCCAGCAGCTTCACACACTTTTTGACAAATGCACCGATGAACGAATGGAGGCTGCGCATCGACTGACCGGCATACCCTTTGAGGACGTGCTTCCTGGTCACGCTGGATGCCCCCTCCGATATGGCAGCGATCAGCGCCTCACGGCGCAGCCTCGCCAGCGCGCTGCGGGAGCCGCCGGTCAAGCCCCACAGGAACTTCGGCAAGTTCGGAATGGGCTCGTCGGGATCGGACAGCACGTTGTATCCCCAGACCGCCGGAACCAGGTCGTCTTTCCAAGCCGGGTCTTGCCAGGAAGTGATCGGCTCCAAGGTGCACCACGCCGCGTCGGAGAAGCGGCGGTTGTCCTGCGAGAAAGTGCGCACATGGCTGAGTGCCTTCGGATTGCCGATCAGAAGCAAAGGGATATCCCAGTTCAGCACCTTCAGAAAGAAGAGCAGGAACTCCTTGCCAAAGTCCACCGCGCTGATGATTCGCTCCTGTGCCTCCTCGATGATCAACATGCCGCACCGATGCACCGAGAGCCAAATCAGAAGCAGGACCAGTTGCTTTTCGACCTCCTTCCCATAGCTAGTCAACTCGGCCGCGTAGCTCGTCCCCAGCAGCCTGTCCATCTCCTTGGCAATCTCGAGAATGAAGCCGGCCTTGCCTGCCCCCGTGGGCATGAAGACCCGCAAGTAGACAAGCTGCTTGAAGTCGATCCAGCCATTCTCCTCCGAGGCTTCGTGATCCACCACCTGATGAGCAAACAGGCTGGTGAGGCGCTGGACGAAGAGGGTCTTCCCCTCACCGGTGATGGCCTCGATCACGCCGCCCATGGCGCCACCCATGTTCCAGGGGTTTTCGGCCCTCCAGGGCACAGCCTTGAGTACCTTGCCCTTGAGACGACCTTGTTCGTACAGCAGCGCCCGGTTCCGGGGAAGCCGTGGGTCGCGCTGGTTGAGGCTCACGTGCACCATCGAGAGAAACCTCATTGCCGCGTCGATGTGCTGATATTCCGGCGCGAACAGATCCTTGATGCCATAGCAGTGGACATGCATCTGATCGACTGGCGGTAGCACCCCTCCCCAGGCGGAACGCGGGTCGTAGCGCAGAGCCATTCCCATTTTCTCGAATGTCATTTGAGCCGGGATATGTTTCAGCAATGGGTTGGCCCGTCGCCATTCAAAGAAGTCGTTAGAAGCGAATTCAACCTGCATTGGCGATCTCCTTGCGCAGCGAGGCCATGAGGTTCTCGCTCGACTCGTCCGCCAACTGATCAAACCCCAAGTCGATCCCCGAGAAGTTCAAGTCCGATGCGTCGCTCGAGCCGTCTTCGTCCATTGGCGGAGCAAGCCCAAGTTTTTCGAGTTGTGCTGCCTCTTGTTCTGCCAGGAGATTCTTTCGCTTGTTGGCTGAGTTTGCGTTGCGCGGGGCGCGCTTGCCTTGCACAGCCTCTTCCTGTCGCTTGGCTTTCAGTGCTTCACTGTTCACCGCTGCCTGACTGGCCAGACGGCTGGCATCAGACGACTCGCGGTCCCCGCGATTCAGGAATTCAATGAGGTCATCGTTGTCGGTGATGTAGAGCCAGTCGGCAAGAGTGACTTCGTTCATCTCCGGATCGTGGTGCCGCAGCGGCAGCGATTTGAGCCCGCCGATGTTTATCCACAGCTCGCTCGGGAAACTGGGATCAAGGTGTACTGCGACGGGGATCGGCGACTTTCCGCCTTTGACCGTCAAACCCGTCTCGTGCAGCCACGGCGCCCAATAGACCAGGTGCGGCACGTACCGCTTCTTCTTCGAGTGCCTGGGATCATGGAGGTGGATGCCATCACCCTTGTTCGTGTACCTGGGATCATGGAGGTGGATGCCATCACCCTTGATCGTGCCGGTGAGCTTGGGGAGGCACTGCGCCCGGAACAAGGAGAGTTCGTAGGGAGCGCTGGCAACATAGCCGTTCGCGATCATGTACTCCAGGATTTCGCGTCGGGTGGCACCTACCCCCGCCTGACGCATCTCGAGCGTCAGCAATTCCGGAACCGGGTCCTCGTTGTTGTGCCGCAGGATCGCATCGAGAACGCCAGGCCACGATTCCATCATGTTGACGCAGGGCTCGTCCTCGCGCTCACCCCGCTCGAGTGCCTGCCCTTGCGTCGAGGCTGCGACCTTGTGGTCGGCGGTCCGATGAATGATCTTGTGGGTCGTCTCGACAATCTTGTGCTCGGCCGCATAGGAGCGAGTCATCTCCAGTCCGATCTCGGCGCTGGCCAGCGTGGCGATGCCCGTCTCGGACTTGAGGTCACCGTTGTCGCCCCTAACGCGCTTGAATACGATGCTGTGCCACTCGCCCGGCTCGAGAACACGGCCGAGGTGCCGCGACGCCCATTCGACCTTGTCCTCACTCGCGTGCAACATAGCCAGGAGACCGGGGATCGTGCCGCCCTTTTCGAACCCGCGGTGGACACCGAAGATATAGTTGATACCGGCGTCGACGATCATCGTGCGCCAACTGGTAGGCAGCCGCAGCAGCTTGGATGCCCGCGAAACGGGGCGCTGGTCCTCGCTCGTGGCGTCGATCACGCCCAGTTGGCCTATCGCATAGATCCGATCACGCGTTGTCCCGACCAGTCCCCGCTCGGTCCGGTTGAACTTGTTCTCGCCGAGTTTGATGCGCTCGGACGCAAGTTCGGGGTGACCCTTGGGTCCATGGAATCGGAATTCGGCCTTCGTCGGCCGCATGTGCTTCGGCAGCAACTTGACGACGGCCTTTGTCGGCGATTCCCAAACGATCGACTCTGCGTAGTGGTCCTTCATCGTCGCGACGTAGGCATCCTCGTCGGAGACGCCGTGCTTCTTGTGCGTCTTCCAACCGAGCCTCAGCTTCTTGCGGTCCGATTCCTTCTGGATGTATCCCACTGGCTTGCCTGGCGCTTTGGGGGCACCGGTCTTCGTCTTGCAGTACTTTTCCGTCCCGGGCTTCCCGCAATGGAAGAAGTTCGGAAGCAGCGCGTTCTTCGTGCTGCCGTTCAACAGGTACTTGCGGAACGCGAACGTGACGAGATCGGCGTTCTTGTGACCGAGCTGTGACGCTCGCTTGGCCAGTTCCACGGTGGCCCGCCCTTGTTCGATGAGCCGCTCCTGGATGCCGCAACTGTCGCTCGCCTGCCTCCTTGACTTGCCTGCGTCGCCGATGAGTGGCCTGATCAATTCGTACAAGGAATCACGCTTGGCCTTCCACACGGGCAACTTCCGACGGGACTTCCGGATCAACCCAGCCTTGGAGAGTGACTTCTGCAATTCCTCGTCGTCAAGAAAGTATTCAGGCGGATACTGGAACGGAACAAACGAAAGCTTGCCTTCGTCCACGCGCTTCCGCGCGATGACGACGGACGCTTCGACGGGTGCCTTGATGTAGCGCCTCTTGACCTCGCCTTTCAGCGTGGGGTTGAGTTCGGGAAACTCGATGTACCAGAAGCGCTGTCGCTTGATCGACTCCGGGTCCGTCGTTGCCCGCTCGACCCACACGACCTTTCCGATGTCGTGTGTGCCGCCCTCACCGTGCACGCGGACCACTGCTCCAATTTCAATGTCGTTCATTGCGTCATCCCAAAGATCTGTGTCGCCAACAGGTTCTTGAAGCCGGTCCTGTCTCTCCTCAAGGGCCTTGAGAAAATCACCGGCTGCCGGAAGTCGATGTCGATCAAACCTCGCCAGGCAGCCATGCGAAAGAACGCGTGCTGCGCTTCCAATTCGGTCACGTCCGCTTTCAGCGAAGACCTCACCCTGCACTGGGTGATGGAGGGCCCTTCGCAGTCCCGCATGAACTCGCCGGCGAAGTCTTCCAACTGGTTGGAGTGCCCGAACGCAGCCACCTCGCTGGCCAAGGGGGAGAACCAGTCGAGGTTTCCGCAGAAGCGTTCAGTGACAAGGTCGTCCGTGAAAGTGAAAGACCCAAACCCGGCTCGCCCGCAGTAGAGATCCTCCAGCTTCAGCCTTTCGAGAACCCGGACCGATCCCGGACCGGACATCTTTCCTCGCGGCTTGCAGGCGATTGCAACGAGGCGGGTACCGCCAATGCCTTCGACTTCGACCAGCAGGTCGATCGTCGCGACGAACGGGATGTTGGTTCCCGGGTAGACACCGTGCTTGATCCCGGCGTCGCGAGCAATCTCTCGCAGGCCGGGAACGATCACCCGGCTGAAGCGGGTGTCGGACGGGCGACCTGCCGCCGGGTGCAAGTGCGGATCGGGCCATGCGGGGAACTGCTCGCGCACTTCCTTGGCACCCAGCCAGACCGAAATGAGCGCCGCGTCGTGCTCCAGGCGCGACAGCAAATGCAATCCTCGCTGCCGATACAGCGGGACGAAAGCAACGAACAGATTGCTGACAGGTGAGGAGAGGCGCCTTCGGATTCGAATCCAAGGCTGGTACCGCGCGTCTCGCCCTTGACCCCAGCCTTTGGCGATGGCCGACGTCACCTTGGTGAGCGTCATCGCCTTGCCTCGCGGCTGTGGCTGCCGGTGGCGGGGAACCAGTTCCAGCTTCGCCCGGGGGCGCGCGGTCACATCCGGAGTGGCCCAGGCTCCGCTGCTCCATGCCAGCGTCAGCATGCCAACACCCCCCGCGCGTTGGCGAAGGGAACGTGCAAGGAACAGGTGTCGCCGCGCCGGCTTGCGTCGAACACGGCAACCTGCGTGTGCTGGGCTTGGCGTAGTGCGCCGAAGGCAGCAAGTCGTGGCGGAGTGCTATGGCGAGCGGCTCTCAGCCGTTCGCAAGTGGACAAGTTCATGGGCGTAGGTACCAGCACGGAAATCCAGTGGACTTCACTAGGTTGTGAACACAGGTTGACCTGGTTCCGTGCGGTGCTACTCTTGCTTTGCGACGGCTGAGCTAACACCTCGGCGCCAGGGGGACAGACCCGATTGCGGGTCTGTCCACTTGGCTTACACGACGACCTCTCTGAGTTTCGCCCTGAGGGCCGCCACGAGCCGGACCGGCAGCGCTGAAGCATGCGATCTCAGGTCACAGATGAGAAGCTGAACTTCCTTTGGGAGGTCTTCGTCTCGTCCGTCACTGGCTCGCTGGCGAAGCGCAGCGTTGACCAGTAGCGCTGCAGCCTTTTCGTTCAGTCGCACAGCGCGGGCGATGCAGTGAGCGGTCTTGCGCGGGGGCGGCAGTCGCCTGCCGTTCTCGATGGCCGAGAAGTAGCTCTTGGACACGTGCGCGACGGCTGCGGCGGCCGCTTGGGTCATGCCGGCGCGTCGCCGGTGTTCATACAGGAGAGCGCCAAACGAGCTGGCGTCATCAAGAACCAAAGCGCAAGGGCGAACGGCTGGCGCGGGTGCGGAGTGGTTGGTGGTCATCGGCGTCGTCTACAGTCTCGCGGACATTAGCGATACCAACCAAGAACATCAACGCGGAAACCGATCGCGCAGACGACGAGATTCCGCACAACGGCGCGACCAATGAATCAACGCAGCAGGGAGCGAGCCGACAGGGAAAGAGCACTGACTGTCGGGGAGCTTCGTTTCCGCGCCGGCATCAACCACTTCAAACGGTCACTGCTGCACGATCACATTCCAGGCCGAGCACAGGCCCGTGAACTATTTGACGTGTTGGAACGGATCACCAAACAGTTGGCACCAAAAGCTCTGCTTGCGCAGCGAGGCTTCATTCCTGCGGCTTGGCTCGGAATGCGCGTGAGTCCTCGGTCATGGCAGGCATGGTTTGCGCAAGAAGTCGAGACGCCGAAAGCCGGCGCGCAGCGGTCGCTCGACGAGGTGGCCCGTCGCGCCATTCGCTGGTCGCTCCCGAACGGGAACGTCGAACAGGCGCTGCCGCCGGGGTTCTATCGAGATTTGATAGATGGTGGCCTTCTTCGGACACTACTCGCAAAGACGGGTGCAGGTGAATTCACCCCCCTCCTGCACGCGCGCGCCGCCGCGTACAAACCTTTGTCCGCTTGGCATCTTCACTTCGACGCTTTGGAACTGCGTGCGTTTTCCAGCGACCACCTCGACGTCTCCTGGGCGGAGATAGTTCGGGTCGCAGCCACAAGAATCTTGGAGCTTCTGCACGAGCTGTGGCGGCCCGGCGATGGCCGAATCTATCGCCAGCTCAGCTCCGACACGCGTCGGCAGTGGTCCGCAGCCTCGGAGGCCGAGCGCATGGCGATTCGCGAGCGATTCTCCAGGCTCGTGCCGGACCAGTTCGATGCGAGCATGAACGCCGGAGCCAGTCCATCGTGGGAGCGGGTGGGCGTCGGCCTTGATATTCCGGTGGCTCACGTGCACAGATTGCTGTTCTCGATGGGAGCCGATACGGAATTCCTGGAAGGCGACAGGCTGTCGGCTTGGGCCCTCGACTTGGCGACTTCGGGATTGGCTGCCCACGCGCTGGCGTGGACCGATCGATATCGTGTGCTCGGACATCAGATCACGGAGGAACGGCTTTTCCTCGGAGCGATTGACGCTCTCTTGCTCACGTCCGCGCCGACAGCAGTGGAACCACCACCAGGCGAATCGACCGAGCCCCAGCACTTGGACGACATCGAGTTGGTACTCGCCAGTGCGATGTCCCACTGCGCCGGCGATTGGCATCATTCAGGCGTCACGGGATTGCACAAGGCGCGAGAGGCGTACATGAAGGAGATGGCTGGACTTGGCATATCTCTCGCCGACGTCGAGTATCTTTCTCGTGCAGCGCAACGTGCGGAGCAACTGGAATATCGAAGGCTTCCGGGCCAGGGTGTGTGATCAAGTCCAAGCCATAGTGCGAATGGCACGGCGCGAACTTCTGTGCGCGCGCTCGATGCTGCCGCGGGACCCACCGATCACTTTGAGCATGCGAACCGGGCCGTCTTGCACCGGTTCTTCACTAAGGACTCGACGGCGAACCTGTCGCCAGCGCGGCGCAGGATGCGCTCGATGCCTCCGGGGGCGTTGTCGATGTAGTCGGTCAGGAAGAGTGCCGAGAGCCGCGCGTCAAACCGGGCAAACCTCCGCGAGCACGGCAGCCCGGAACTTGTCGGGCAAGGCATCGGCCGTGAGCACATCCACCTGAACGCCCAGCGGCTTGCGCAATTCCAGGCTGATCGCACCAATGTCGAACAGCGTTGTCTCCGGCCTGGGATCAATCGTAAGCGTGGTCTCAAGGCCCTCTTGACGTTGGAACCGCGAGGCTGCGTATTTCAGCGATCGTGGACGCCCGTTTCAGTCTGATCGTGGACGATGAAACGGCGTCGTCGAGGGCCTGCCGGGGAGGCGTGCAAGTACCGGGTCGGAATGTAGCCCAACCGTCCACGATCAGCCTGAAACGCCCTCCCGCGGGGGTGTGTCGGACCCGGTTTTGGACTTGATTTGATCTTCAGATTTCGGGCCCCTGCCAGGCCGCCGGAGGCGCCCCGACCGGGCCATGTACTCATGTCCGGTCTTGCCCGTGTTGAGGGCGTGCGGGATGCCGGTTCACGTCGCTGCAGCAGCATCGCCGTCGCGCATCGAGCGGGTGCCCTTGAGCTCGATCTTGTGGCTTGAGTGCACGACCCGGTCGAGGATCGCGTCAGCCAGTGTGGGGTCGTTGAGGTAGGTGTGCCAGGCCTTGACTGGCAGCTGGCTGGTGATCAATGTCGAGCGCGTGCCGATGCGGTCGTCGAGCAGTTCGAGCAGGTCATTGCGCTCGGCCGGGCCCATGGGCGAGATCGCAAAATCGTCGATCACGACCAGGTCGAGCTTGGCCAATGCGGCCAGCCGTCGCGCGAAGCTGCCGTCGCCGTGCGCGACCTGCAACTCGTCGAACAGCCTGGCCGCGCGCACGTACAGCACCGAGAACCCACCGCGCGCGGCCTGATGCGCCAGGGCACAAGCCAGCCAGGTCTTCCCGCTTCCGGTGGCACCCGTGATCAGCAAATTGCGCGCATGGCGCAGCCAGTCGCCGCCGGCCAGCGTGGTGACGAGGCCGCGGTCCAGCGCGCGGCTGGCGCGCCAGTTGATGTCCTCGATGCAGGCGGCACTGACCTTGAGCTTGGCGGCCTTGAGGAGCCGCTGCACGCGCCGGTCATCGCGCCAGGCAACCTCGCGCTGCACCAGCAGGGTCAGCCGCTCATCGAAGCTCAGGCCGGCGGCTGCCGTGCTGATGGCGGTGTTGGAGGCCTGCTCCTCAATGGCGCGGATCATGCCGTCCAGGCGCAGGCTGCGCAGTTGGTCCAGGGTGTGTTCGTTCAACATGGGATCGGTCTTCCTTCGGTGGGTTGCGGGTGTGTGTGATCGGGGGTCAGCCCGGTGGTCGGCAAGGCCCGTTGCGATGTGCTGCTGGGCGCCGTGCACGCCACCGGTCCAGTGCCCCCGGTGCCGCAGTCCCGGGCGGACGGCGACACGGCTGGGGGTCAGTGGTAGTAGTCCGGCCCGCGCACGTTCTCGTGCTCGATGGCCGGGCTGGAGGTAGCGGGGAACAGCGAGGGCTGGCGATCCAGGCCGCACTTGAGGATGTTGGTGACGCTGCGCAGGTTGGGCGCGCGGATGGCCATGGCGCGGGTGCAGGCGGCCTCCAAGCGCTCGGCGGAGTAGCGCCGCACCAGGGCCAGCAGGCCCAGGCAAGCCCGGTAGCCTTGCTCGGGGTGCGGGCGGTGCTCGAGCTGCCAGGTCACCACCGCAGCGGTGGCCACACCGACACGCTGGCCCCAGGCGATGAGCTTGGCCGGCGTCCACTCCAGGTGGGCTCGGTGCGAGGCTGGCATGTGATCGGGTGTCGTGGTGAAGCCGCCGCGCACGGCGCTCACGGGGTGGCCGGCGACGCGCTGGTTAGACGCGAAGCACTCCAGCAGTTGGCCGGTGACGCGCACGTCGATCTTGGCGCCGACGAGGCGGTGCGGCACGCTGTAGTAGTGGCCCTCGAACTCGATGTGGTAGTCGATGTTGACCTTGGCGGTCTTCCAGCGGCTGATGGCGTAGCGCTGGGCCGGCAAGGGCCGCAGCGCCGGGGCGTCGAGCGACTCGAAGGCGCTGCGCCGGCAGCCGGGCAGCTTCTTGAAGGGCCGGTTGTTGAGGTCGGCGAGCAGCTCGGCGATGGCCCTGTTCAGCTCGGCCAGACTGAAGAAACGGCGATTGCGCAGCCGGGCCAGGATCCATCGCTGGACAAGGAGAACCGAGCCCTCGACCTTGGGCTTGTCGCGCGGGTGAGCTGGGCGCGCGGCCAGCACCGCGCACCCGTAGTGACGAGCGAATTCCTCGTAGGTGCGGTTGGGTTCGGGGTCGTAGCGGTCGGGGGTCTTGATCAACGCGCGGGTCTGGTCGGGCACGATCAACTTGGGCACGCCGCCGATGAACTCCAGCGCCTGCACCTGCGCGACTATCCAGTCGGCGGTGGTCTGGCGCGGTGTGGCGCAGGCGTAGGTGTAGTTCGAAGCCCCGAGCGTGGCCACGAAGATCTGGGCCTGCGTGATCTCGCCGGTGCTGGCGTCGACGATGGGCACCGCGCCGCCGGCGTAGTCCACGAACAGCTTCTCGCCGGCGAGGTGGATCTGACGCATCGAGCGCTGTTGGCGCCGGGCGAACTCGCCGTACTTGATGCAAAAGCTCGTGTACTTGTAGGCCAGCGGGTTACCGGTGGCGTACTCCTCCCACAGCAGCATCAGGGTGACGCCGGCTCGCTTGAGCTCCTGGTGCACGAGCCCGAAGTCGGGCGCGCGCTGGTGGCTGGATCGGGGCAGCGCCGGGCGGTATAGCCGGGCCTCCAGGTCTTCGTCGCTGAGGGTCTGGGCCGTGTCCCAGTCCACGCCGGCCACGCGGGCCAGCGAGACGTACTTGCCCACCACGCTCTTGGAGATCTTCAGCGCGCGGCCGACCTCGTTGTAGCTCAGCCCGGCCTGCAGGTGCAGGCGCAATGTCTCTCGGATTTGTCGCATCGTGACTCTGTTGGTTGGCATCGGCTCGGACCGCAAAAAGCGGTGAGCCTGAGGCCGTTCAGAAAATCACTTGCGCGCCACCCCCGTCGTCCACGATCCCGCTGAAACGGCGTCCACGATCAGACTGAAACGCCGTCCACGATCACGCTGAAATCCCGTCCACGATCAGCCTGAAATGCCGTCCACGATGGGCTGAAATACGCAGGGAAGGACTTCAATGACGCTAAATCGCACGCTGGAGCGCGGCTGTACAGCAAGACACAACACCTTCTCGTGGATCTCGAGAGGCGAACGTCAAAGCTGCTTTCGTGGAACATTGACGACGTTCAGACGCTGGCTTTAAGTGAGTTGAGTGGGGAGGCCTTTAAGCGGGTCGCCGTCATGAATGAACTGTACGCCCAGGAGGTCAAGGAAGAAGTCCTCCGGCAGTTGGGACGCGTGGGAACACCCATCGACCCGCCTCCGGCTGCGGCGTTGCGCGCGTCTGTTCGATGGAAGGTGGGCGATCAGCTTTGCGGCGAAGACACGCCAAGCGATGAATTCCTTTCCGCGTTGTTGACCTATACGGAGAAGCTTGAGAAGCCATACAAGGCTGCCGGGGTGGTCTTGTCCGACGCGTTCAAGGGTTGGCTCAAGCAAAAAGTCAGCAACAGTCACGGCACAACGGCCATGGCATCCAAACTTGTCAACAGCCTCAATGCGGTTGATCAGGTGTACTTTCCCTTGAACGCCGGCATGAGCTGGAACTTCAACGGCGACCTGTGGATCCGGGTGGCGTCGTTGAGCACGGCGCAGGATGAAGCGGCCCAAATGAAAGGGCTGCTAGAAATCACCCTTTGGACGGACGACTAGCCCGGATCGTTCATGAGTCGAAGGTCGGCAGCCTCGTGCCGAGGCGCGTTACACGCACTCTCGGTGCACGACACCGAGCCAGGCCGCGAACTGGCGACCGTTGTCGAAGTTCCTCGCGTCACCGACGCTGACGACATCGATGTTCGGGTGATACCGCGGATCGGATTCAGGGCGGACCTTGTGTCCCATCTAAGCTCCGTACATGCGGTCGACCATGTATTCGATGGAGTAATTCCTGAAGAATCTTGCGGGCGAACTGACCCATGCCAGAACTTCTTTCCATAAGCGCTCGAAGATGGCATCGCCGTGAAGCGCATGCATGCTCGCAGAGTCCAGTAGTTCGCGAGGCAGATAGTCATAGGTGTTGCTGGCCACGAAGACTGACTTCGAGAACTTGGAACCGGTTGCGTCCAAGATCGCCGGACTGAAGTACCTAACGGGTAGCTCGGCGTACTTCGAGCCAAGATGGGTGGCGCCTAGTGCCGAGATGTTCCACGCCCAAGCACCGCCCCAGTCAGAACCATCAAGCATCACCGAGAGTGCGCCCTCTTTCTCAGCTTGGATCCCGAGCGCCGCGACCTTCACCACATCGCGGACGCTTGTCCCAGTATCAAAGTAGTGACGCCCTCCCACGCTAAGCTCTCTTGAATGAGGTCCATGGTGAGGACAGATCATCCTAAGAACCATGCAATCGGGATCACCATCCTCGACAGTAAGCGTGTCACACGCCTTCTCAATCAAGCCGCACGCAGGGCAAGGAAAGCGGATGTGCAAGTGCCTCTCGTTGGGGGCTAGAAGCGGTCGCAGAGTCTCCCCAAGCGTCATGCAACGAAGAAGTAGCTTACGAACCACTGCGTCTTGCTGGAACTCGTCGTAGGATCGCATCCGAAAACTGATTCCACTACGCTCTGCGGCAAACGAGAGCAGGCGTTCGAACTCGGGTAGGAACTCGCTGTAGAGCGGTTGTCCGTCTGAAGTCCTCGCCGAACTGAGAGAGTGTTGATAGGCCTTGCCGCCGATTACCTCAAGGCTAGCGCGAGCGTTCTCAAGATAGTCGAACACGACGTGCGTCGCGAGCCCTGTCTCACTCTGCAACCGCTGCGCAAGCGCGAAGACGCAGAAGAGCGTGGTGACGGTCCCAAGATGCGGGTTGCTATTGGGTTGCGCGGACGAATTTATCTCGATGCGCTTCTTGCCTATGGCGCGCGCCAAGACTAGATCCGACACACGCTCACACACGTGGCTCAGCGCCACCGGAGCAAACACCTGAGGAAGAGTTGCGCGGTACGCAAGGTCTCTCGGGCTAGTTGACATATGCGGTTTGATCGACTGAGATGGATGATTGCCTCGCGACCTTCGCATCGCCGACGAGCGTCTTCAGATGTTGCCTCCAACGGTCTGCAATTAAAGAGTGCTCGGGCTTGGAGAGTTTGGGACAGAGAAGCAGGGTCGCCGGCCGGCTCCCGGACGGCAGAACCCAGATGCCTCGAACTTCTCCCCGCAAGAGGACCGATGCTTTGGCTTCTCCAGTCGAATGGAACAGGGAGCGGAGCCCACTTGCAGATCCATATCTGAATCGCGTATGAAAGTAGGCCTTGATGAAGGGGTCCTCATAAGCGAGAAACACGGGCACAGTTGCAAACGCCTCCTCCTGCGACGGCGTCGGATCAATGGAAATTGCCGGGAAGAAGAGTTCATAGCCAGATCTTTGGCAACGAACCGACGTAACGGTTCCGTCAGCCTTGAGCTTAGCTATCGCTTGGGCAATCGACTTTGCATCGAACGCCGTCCACCACGCGATGTCCCTAAGCGAGACCGGGCCATAACCCTCCACATATCGCCGAATCACGTATTCGCGCGCGCGCTGCGCGCCGACGCTCTCCATGTACTGAACGCGTACGAACTCGCGATCCTCCGTAGCCCAACTTGGCGCACGATTGTCCATTCGGATGTCGCCATGATCCCAAAGCAATCGTACGAGTTGCCACGCCATGTGTGCAGGCGTGGCACCGCTGAGCCAATCCGCTGTGAGTCTTGTCGCACGGGACAGAAGCAACTCCTCACCAAGCCCAGCATTGGCCGGCATCTCATCCAGCAATTGGGCTCGCAGTACGCCGGCTCTTTCGGCCGAGACACCAAGTCTGCGCAACGATCGATATCGGCGCGCAAGTCGCTGAGGGCCGGTCCCTTCGTGAAAAAACGGGAACTCTGCTTCCGTTATGTAGTGCAAGGTCGATCGCATCTGGGGCGCCTTCCTGAGTCCACACAGGATCGGTGCGCTCAAAGCGCCACTTGTTCGACCAAGTAAGGTCATATGGGGCGTCCGAACGCGAGCGGCGTGCAAACCCACAGCAAGCGTCGCAAGCTCATACACACTCGGTACGCGGGCAATCTGTGGATGAAGTTGCCGAATCGTCGCCCTGACATGCCACTGCTCTAACACGGCATCGATGACGCATTGTGCGTCCAGTGACGGGCGAGTTCAGGGTGGAGAACCTTCCCGCCACGAACCATCAAGCCGGCGGCCGAGACGGGGTCCTCGACGCCGTGGAACAAGCTACGAGCCAGGGCGATCAAGTATGGTGGGTAGAGTCGATTGACAGTCTGGACCGCCGTCATCGGCACAGCGGCTGGGAAGTTGTCGATCTTGCAATGTACAACGCCATCGCTGACAAAACGCGGCGAGTGAAGGGACGTATTCGTCGTAAAGGTCGGCATGTATCCGCCACCATACCCGGCCGTCGCATCAATGAGCACTGATCCTGCCCTCATGCTCCTCACCATCTCTTGCGTGACCATTGCAGGCGTGTCGAAGGTCGATATCAAGATCGCACCGATGACGATGTCGCTTACTGCAACGCGAGAACGTAAGGTTTCGGCATTGTTGACAAGAACCTCAAGACTAGGCGCGCTCAAGGCAAACCGTCTTCGAGCGCTAACACGTGAATGCTCTGAAGAAGCTAGAACCGTGACTTGGCAGCCCAGGGCGCAGAGAGTCTCCGCGGCAGATGCGCCGACATTCCCAGATCCAATGACGACACAGGTCACTCGACCGAGTTCGTCATCCTGCACTCCCGGCAACTTGCCCATGCCCCCGAACTGAGATTGCAGGAGCTGAACGGCCTGAAGTGCAGCCATGCGACCTGCAATTTGTCCTCCTGCTGCAGCTAACGGGAATTTGCCTGGGGCGTCGCTAAAGAACTCGTAAGAGTACGCAGTCATCCCTGCCCTCAACAGCGCTTCAGTTAGGTCGTGGTCACCCTCGGCGTGCAGGATACCGGCCAAGACCAGCCCCGTTCTGAAGTATCCGAACTCGGCTCTTGAGGGCGCCTTGTACTTGAACACGGCATCGCATGCCCAAACCCTATCAACGCTCGAGAGATCAGCACCGGCTTCCACATACCGTTGGTCTGAGATGCCTATTCCTTCGCCGGCTCCGTACTCCACAAGAACACGAAATCCAGCCTTTCGAAACTCAGACACCGTGGCGGGGAGCATCAGGACTCTCCGCTCGCCCGGCAACCGCTCCTTAGGAACGCCGATGTCGGCGAGGGGGGGCGTCGCGTTCAACAATATTCTTCCTTCGTACCGCTCTGGAGACGCAGGCCTGCATCTCAAGTCAGTGAGGCACTAAACAGCGGCCGCTTGGCGGCTTCGAGAACGTTGCGCAGCACATCGACTGCCGCGAGTGGATTTGGCAATGAGCTGGTTTCTTTGGCGAGCAGCACATAGTCCACCTCACGTTTTGCCAATGAGTACATGCCGGACAACTCGGCTCTGTTAGGAATTGCACTAGAAGCGCTGCTTTCGCAAATCTGCGTCGCTACCATGCAAGCTACACCGAGTCGTCTAGCCTCCTTGATGAGGTGCTCCTCAACTTCGCCGAGGTAGCAATAGTCGATGTTCAAGGCGAGGTCGCCTCGGGCTACCATCAGCATGTCGAAATGCTTAGCAATCTCCGCCACATTGTGCACGCCACGCAATGTTTCGATCTTGGCGATGGCGGAGTAGTCGTCACGATGCAATCCGCACTTGGCCAGTCGATCAAAAACGAGCGCCGAGTCGGCTGGCTCCTCAACAAAGGATAGCGCGATGAAGTCTGGCCTCGCGTCAGCCACAAACGAGATCAACTCCTCGGCTTCATCGAGGTCGACCGAAGCCGTGTGTCCAATGTTCAGAGACTTTTGGCAGGGCAGGTAGTGGGTGGTCAATGCTCGCGCCGTGAAGCTATCCTCGTCCACGATGTCAATGACTTGAAGTGACAACTCACCGTCGCCGACCGTAACGGTCTGACCCGCCACCACTTTTGTGCCCAACGCAGGCGCTTGTACAGGCACGCCGCACGATATGTCAGAGGTCTCGACCCCGGACCTGAACGTGAGCACCGTGCCTGCATTGATCAGGTGGCGTGGTTCAGGGAGCATTCCAATACGAAACTTCGCGCCGGGCAGCGGCAAGTCCAGCATCAAGAAAATCTCGCTGTTCAGGGAGGCCCGGACGGAGCGAAAGGCGGCCATGCGCTGGAAGTTGCGCTCGTACCCAATCTGCGCCGCTAGGTTGTAGCGAAAGACTCGGACACCGGCTTCCGCTAGGACTCGCAGCATGGATTCTGAACACGTTCCTTGGCCAATGGTCGCGGCGATGCGCGGGCCAGACTTAGCCACGTTCATTTTTCTGACAACCGTTCTTCAAGAAGAGCCTTCAATCGAATGTGAGGAGCAAGATAGAAGAAGTACTGCGGCGGGTGAAAACTCAGCGCTCGTAACTCGGTAAGGGATATGAGCCGAAATTCACAGAAGTTGACAATGGGAATGGCACAACCACCATTCGTCTTCGCCAGATACTCCTCGACTGACACGCCATTGCCTGGGATAGCTTTCTCCGCGATCTCGCCTATCTCGGCCGGAGTGCCGTAGATGGGCGATCCGAGCGTCATTCGAGCTGCCAGGCCCTTGATCTTTCCACTTCGATAGATGTACGCAAGACAAGGGTCTGGTCGCCATTTTCGGCGGAACTCAAACTTCTTTTTACCTGAACGAATCAATTCAAACGCACGGTCTTGAAGACTTAACACTATCTCGACATCTTGGACGTATTCGTCCACTCCGAGATCCATCGCGAGTTGGGTACTCATTGCTTTGCGCCTTAAGAGACTGGGTGGTCAAAAACCGGATCGAGTTCAGTCAACGGCCGCAATCCCCACGGCTTAATCTCGACGTCACGCGAGTCCCCTGATTCGCGCAAGTAGTCACCAAATTTCTGAATCAATGCATCTGATTTCGCGTGATCGCTGACTCGGCGCGCTGCGCAAAAAGTCGACAAGAGGGTCTCGCTAAGGAGCTTCTTGCGCTTAATAGCAGGGTCCCATTGCCAGAAGTTCCATTGCGTGTGATTCGTCCGTCTCACGGGTTGCTCAACGAGAGTGATGTTGTCGACTGCCATGTTTTTTGAGGCGTAATAGTCTCCGAACAGGGACGGGCTGATCTGAAAGTATCCGTGATCGAGATACCCATTTGCAGGACTCATGTGGACCACAACACCCCCTGGTCGCAAGCAAGAGGCAAGATTGTCGAGGACGGCCTTGACGTCAAAGATGTGTTCGAGCGTGCCGGCGTCCAACACGAGACCGTACTTGCCTCGCATGGACTGAGGCAGCGCAGCGGCCAGATCGTGGATAAGAGTGGCGCCCTGATAGGGATCGATATCAATCGCGTCGACTTCGACGTTGCCAACTATCATTTTGGCGACGCAGATATCGTTGGTGTAGTGCCCGTACAGGCTCGCGTCGAGCCCGGCGATATTGGGGCCCGAGTCGAAATCGGGGAAGTAGAGTGGCTCACGACCTTGCTTGCGTATTGCCCAAGCGACATCGTCCACGCACCCAAAGACCATCTGCCGACCAAGGAGCAAAACGGGGCCCTGCAATCGCAGCCGGGTCGATACCCAGGACAAATACCGAATGCTGGACAGCGTGAGACTCACCGCGACACTCCTCTTGGCCATTGAATGGCTAGGCGCTGAATGACCCCCAGGGTGGGAAGCTGTCGCTTCTTCGGTGCGAACGCCGTCCAGCCTTGCTCATTGCCAAACAATTGCGACTCCAAAGGCGAGTCGTACTCAAGCGCGGCGTTCGCTGGGTACTTAGGCTCCATCCATCTCGGAGCGAAGTCGAAGAAGAGTACCTTGCGCGTCACATTTGAAAGGTTTGGCTTTCGGGTGTGCCAAACACGTCTTTCGAAGAAGATTGCGTCACCCTCGGCCACATGCACTGGGACAGCGACCGTATCCAAGTCCAGCGCAGGTCGTTCTCTCCACGTGTGGCTGCCAGGGATGACGTGGAAGTTTCCTCGACCAAGCGACATACCATCCGTAATCCAAATCGCGACCTTGATGGAGTAGCGAGGATCTGGAGCATCGTTCTGCTCCTGCGAGATGCGTCCACCGTCTTGATGAAACGCCATTGGCTCCTTGCCGGCGGCCTGCGGAGGATTCATCGTGAACCCGGCGTAGTTCACATAGATGTTGGGGCCGAGGGATTGCAAGATCGGGTGCAACAAGCGATCGCTGCAGGCTAGTTTTCTGACTACGTCGAACTGCAACGCTTCGGGCCCCGCGACCTCCACCTTCGACCGCGGCTTCGCGGGATTGGCGTGCGCTTGGCAGACACGATCGCAAGCCTGCTCGAGTTCCCGTACTTGCGCGGGAGAGATAACTCCTCGCATGACGGCAAAGCCGTCGTGCTCCAGATCCAAGCAAACTCGTGACCCGTCTTGGGCCGCCACCGTCACTTCACTCATGGCCAATAGAGACTCCAGTGATCAACGGGATCCAAGACAAGTTCCTTAGCGCGATCAGATAGGCCGCCGCGCGTGGCGGCATCAATGCGCAAATCCTGCTTGCGCTTGAGCCAAGTGACGGAGTACTCAACGAAGGCAACCTTTCGGATACTTGAGCTTGCATTAAGCGTTCGAGAGTGAAAGGTTCGGCGGTCGAACCAAGTCACGTCACCTGCTTTGGCGCAGATGTCCAAGTGTGCATGATCAGGCGGACAGAATGCACTGGTGTTCAGGCACCTGAGCGCGTGGGAGCCAGGCCACAGGCGGAGATTGCCATCACCAAGACCCACATCTGAGAACCAGATTGCCGCCTTAAGGGTCAGCATAGGCGGGGCCGCTACATCCATGTCTTGCTCTAACCATGCCCCATCCCGATGGATTCCGACGCCAGTGGCATTGGACCAGCCAAGCCTCAAGCTATCGCCGTCTTGATGCACAAAACGCTCGGTCGGCGTTTGTGCGAACTCAATAAGACTGAGCTTGACCTTCGCCTTCAGGGCCCGCCTCGCGAACTCGACAAGCCGCGCATCTGCGAAAAGTTCTTGCAGTTCGAGCAGTGCGCGGCCCGCAGGCTGTTGTACGCTGTGTCGCGAAGGGTCTGAATTTTCGCAGGTGGCGCAAAGGCCGCGTTCGATGTTCGCCAACAAACGCGCCGAGAAGGCACCTGTCACATGGGCATACCCAAGCTCCCGAAACTGTTCAATATTCATAGTCAGAAAGCCGTCGCGCCTAGCATTCTTGCGGAGAAGAGCACTATGCCCACATAGTCCTCGTCATCTTTCAGTGGCACGTGCTTCATCGCAACACTATGGAACCAGCGGGCCAGAACTGGCCCTATATTTGCCAACCGCTGCCGCCGGCCGCCCAGGCGTCTAGCATAGGCTTCAGAAAACTCCCACGCTGCGCCCAATAGCACACCACCCGGATTCAAGCTGCGATGAGCCGATGCCGCAAACGTTTCCAACTGGGCATCGTCTGAAGCGATGCCGAGTAAGCCGAGCGCCGAAATGCTGTCCACCTTGCCCAACGTTGGCCAATTGTTGAACGCGTCAAACACACGCGATTCGAGCGGCACATGAGCAAGCTTGTCCAGATGCGTCGAGTCACGCGCGAGAAGGGCAACAGCTTCTCGATAGGCTTGGGGCCAGGCTCGGGCTAGGACTACGTCTCGCGTGATCTTCAGCGGTTCGTCGGAGATGTCCGCGATGATGACGCTCCTGAGGTTCATCGGCACCGCCGTCGCCCAGAAGAAGGTTGTTGGACCGGCGCCGACGTCCAGCCAACTGCTGCCGATAAATCTGGCTCGAACCCATTGCAAGCATTCTTCGACGCCCGCCTCCGGGCGCAGCTTGTCGTTGTAGTACTGCGCAAAGTAGCGCATGTAGTAGTCCTGATCGTAGTTGAGCACGACTACTTCCGTACGAACTCAATCACATGCCGAGAGCCGGATGCGTTCGCATCAGCATACGATTCATGACATGCGATGGCGCTCAGTCCTGCACCGCTTGCAGCCCCAAGGATGGAGTCTAGCGAATGTCTCCAAAGCCTCACCGTTGCAGTCTTCGTGGTGGGCTGGGTACCTGCTTCCATCCGATACGTGAAGGTGAAGTGAACGCTCGTATCCTCATCTTCGTGCCGCACCTGTCGCGTGAGCCAAATGTCGCCACTCACATGGCGGCGCCATTGTTCCCAGGTGTCTTCTCTATGGAGGTCCGGGCGATAGTAGCGCGGCGACTCCGGCTTGCCGGCACAACTGGGAGAAAACGTCGCGACATCTACGGTGACGAGACCCCCAGGCGTTGAGGCGGCGCTCAAGCTGCGGAAGAGCCTCGACAGAGTCGAGTGTTCGAACATTTGCAATGACTCCGCAGGCACGATGATGGCTTCGTATGGCTGTGCGGCCTGGAGATCGAGAATGTTTGCTTGCATCCCAAATCTCGGGTCTATGCCAGCCAGCGTGAGCCGCTTGCGGAGAACACGCACCATCTCAGGTTCGATGTCGGCAAAAAATAGGTTCGTCCTTAGATCTGTCAGTGAAATCAGGCGACCCGAACCCGAAGGGATCACCAGCACTCGACCGGAAATACGGGCCAAGCAACGCCGATAAAAATCGATGTCGCCAAGATCCTCCTCTTCGAGGTGGTAGAACGCCGCCCGCCATTGATAGGCAGAAGGTTGCGTTGCACTTGTGCCGGTCATTTGCGTGTGGCCAAAGTCCAGGTCCTCAGTACCGCGGCTTGCTTGCTCGTGTGTGAGATCCCGGATTTGACAGCTCAGGCGTGACTGCGGCACCGTGAATGACTGGCCCTGGCGGCGCGGCGTTGCCGGCAGCTTCACCGACAGGCACGGGCCCGAGATGCTCAATTGAGCGATAGCCCACCCATCCACCAGACTGTCCTCGAAGGAACTCGCGCACATCAACGACTTTCGCGCCAAGCAGAGAAACCAGCACAGCAATGACCTGCCGCGGTGAAGCGGTTTCGCCGCACGTGTAAATGTCCACCGCTGCGTATCCCTTCTCCGGCCACGTGTGAATGGAGAGGTGGGACTCAGCGAGGAACAGCAGGACACTGACGCCCAGTGGCGTAAAGTGGTGGCTGTTGACTGCCACGATGGTTGCACCGCAGTCCAAAGCCGCCGCTTCACAAGCTTGGCGCACATGCGCCAAGTCGGCGAGGAGCGAGCCATTGCACTCGCTGAGTTCGCACAAAAGATGTACCCCTGCAGTCTCCAAGCCTGCGCCTCCTTTTCATTGTTCCTGGATGTCGATCATCCCACGTTGCCTCGCTCCGATAGTCAGGTCATACCAAGAGCGCACTACGGACGCGCTGGTCTGTCTTACATCAGGTCCGTATTGCAATGCTGGGGAGCCTAGCAGACGCGAACTCGTCCAAGCCCGAGTTATTCGGTGGCAGTCATCGCGCGTCAGTCGGATCCTTGTGCGTTATCAGCCGCGATTCCCAGTCTTTGAAGTAGTCCCGGAAGACGCTCCCGAACGGCATCGGAAGCCCTCGCGGACCTACCCTGCGTTACTTCCCAGCGTGCATGGTCTTCAACTCCTTGCATAACTCGTTCCAAGGGAAGCCCGATTGCGCTCAACGTCACGGCATTGGCCAGCGATGGGGTGAGCTGGAAGGCTTTTGTCGGTGTTTGGCAAAAGTACGCCGCGCCTTGTCTCGAAACTCCGACGGGAATCTGCTGCCTCAATTCGGAAAGCAGCACGCTGATATCGGCTCTCGTAAGACACCCTGGCCAAGAGCCCGAGAACGCTGTCACGTACTGGCAAATCGTTGAACATAGAAAGGACATTCGAGTCCAGCTGGCAAATTCGGCCCCCCATGGCATGGGGCGGCCAGAGAGCATGGCGGAGATCGGATCAACCAGCAGCTGAAGTCGATCGTCCGTCAGAGTGCGTCGAGTCCGCGCGACTCTCCACTTCTCGCGAAAGTAGTAGTCGCGCAGTGATGTGAGCAGCAGGTCAACGCTGCGCTCCAGGTGTGTTCGACAGCGCACTCTCAGATCGTCCTCAATCATGGAGTCAGAAAGCCCGCTCTTTAGGTCAGAGAAACTCTTGAAGGCCAGGACCTGCTGATACTCCAGCAGGTCCTCCCCGAACTCGGACAGACGAGCCTTGTCGAGTTGTGTCGCATGCTGCGAGTGTCCGTAGACTGGACGCGAGAACAGTAGCCTTCGCCGAGCATCCAGGTGCCAGTAGGCCGTTGCGCCTGTGTCCCTTTGCCGGTCTAGCGTCGTGGTCCGCCGGTAGTCTTCAAGGCTGAATACCGTTACCTCCACGCGCTTGCCTTCCACGCGAAGGACGAGCGCGTCGCGCGGCCGGGCTTCTGAATGGACGAGGACGAGATCGATGTCGGACGTTGAGGACGCCAGGCCTTCTGCGAACGAGCCCCCGATCAGAACAAACTCGACATCTAAGCCTGCGCGCTCCGCTTCGCTCAACACGGCTGCCAACGCCGCGCGCTCCAAAAATTCGACTGGCGCCATCGATTCCTTCAGTAGGTGGTCACTTGCCTGTGCGTGCTGCTCGTGCACGTGTCTTGGTGCGCGCTATCAAGGCGTCGACCAGGAGACTTCGAAAGTTCGCGATTGACCCGCCCTGAAGGCTACCCCAAAACGCCGTGCCTCCCTCTCGTCAGACTGGCTGAGCAGGCTCCGTTGCTGGCCGCATCAGCTTGATGAACTCCGTGGTCAGCGCACCAGCAAGGCATCCCGCGTGCTCGGGGCAGTCGCCCGATGAATGCCAGAGGCCAAGTGAGTGATGCTCGACTTCAACGGCTGGGCTGGCTATTATCATGACGCCTCTGTGGCGTTGAAGGGATCCTTGTGACCAGCATCTCCAAGACTAGTGTGGTGGCTCTCTGCCGGTCGGTCCTCACCACGCTCGAGTACAACGCGCTTGCCGTGCGCGCCGAACTTTCGGAACTGGAGACGACACAGGAGGGGGATGAGGTGGGCTTGCTTCAGCGGCAGGCCTATGCCCTGTATCACGCCGGCTTTGACGACCAAGCCCGCGCGGCGTTCAACGCACTGGTTGCTCTTGCACCGCATCCGGACAGTCTTACAAAGCTTGCCCAACTGGAGCTTAGGCAGGGCCGCGCTGCCGCAAGTTTGGATGCCGCAGAAGCGGCGATTGCGATGTCGGCGGACCACCATTTGGCGACCCAGACCAGGGCCGCAGCACTTCTTGCTCTGGGTAGGGGACGCGAAGCGCTGGAGGCGGCAAATGTAGCGATGGGCCTCGCTGACGATCCGCGTTCGGCGGCCTTGGTAAGACTTGCGGCCGCGCGAGTTGGTATGTCTGTGGCACATCAAGCGGAAGAGTCATCCTTGTTGACTCTCGCGCAGTCAATTGTCGATGGGTCTCTGCGGGCGATCGATCTGGAGGGAGCCACTGTTTTGATTTCCCGTATGGAAGCTTTCGCGGCACCTCTGCCGCGGCTGAGACGGTGAAGCCATGCTCATGGCGCCGGCGCCGATAAGCGTGGCTCTGCTGTTGACTCAGGTTTCATTCAACGCGCTGACGGACTGGGTGCTTTTGACCGGATCCTTCGCCGAGGGAGCGGCCAACAGCGGTTCGGACATTGACATCATCGTCGTTGGACGACAACCGGATCAGTTGCAAGGGTCGCATTTCAACTCAGCGCTCGATCGGTGGCTGGACACTAGCTATATGGACGAGCAAGCTCTCCGTGACGTTCGAGCACGAGTCGAGCTCAATGACGTGCTGCCCGAGACGTGGGGAGATCACCAAGTTGCGAGTCTCGACTGCATTGATGTCTATCATCGATTGACGACAGCAAGGCTGCTGGCATCGCCGAAAGCAACCGGGGTTCCTTGGCCCATGCTGGATCACACAAGACTGGTGCGCGAAGCGGCGATCACACATCTCATCATCGCGCGCGCGAGATGGGAAGACGCCGCCGGCGCGCTGACTGACGGCGACGTCGAGCAATGCGCGTTCGTCGCTGAGATTGGCCTTTGGCATGCGGTCGATAGCATTGCGGCGCTGTTTGGTCTGACAAACCCATCTAGCAAGTGGCGCTTGAAGAGACTTCAAAAGCTCGTGGTCATGGCCGCGTACGTCGCGCAAGTCGAGCAACGATTGGTTCAACGCAGGGAGGCGCTCGGCGCTAGCGCCGACCTGTTGGGACTATTGGGCGATGTGATTTACCAGGCTACGCATATGCTGGTAACAGGTGTGCTTGCCGATACCGTTCCGTCGCCACCCGCGAGCCCCGGCAGAGTTGAAGTCGATCGAAAGGGACTGCTGCTTGTGCGCCCGGGAACGAAGGCCGAGTACTTGCGCAGAGCCGGGTCAGAACTGAGCCGAACGACTTGGCCGCCGCAAGCCGACGGAAGCATGCCACGCAAGTCGGACGTACCTTCGTAGGTTCGCTAGGCGGAACTTTCGACCCAACAGCCCGGCGTTCGGCTTACTTCGCCCCGCACAAGCCATTCATCGCCCGTAGGTTGCCGGCTCGATTGCGCGGAGGCCTGCAATTCAGAGGCGAATTACTCGATCGCACAGTGCGATTGTTTCGCTGCGATGCGCGATAACGATCCGAGTCATACGCAGATCAGCAATCGCTCGGCCGATCAATGATTCGTTGGCGGCGTCCAAGTGACTTGTTGCTTCATCAAGCAGGAGAAATTTCGGCTGCTTGTACAGGGCTCTGGCGAGCAGGATCCGTTGCTTTTGCCCAGCCGATATTATCGAACCAATATCCCCGACCTGCGTATTATAACCCATCGGAAGGGCCAATATTTCGTCATGTACTTGACAAAGCCTAGAAGCCTCGAAAACCCGCCCATCATCACTCGTTGAGTCAAAGAACGATATATTATCAAATATGCTTCCCGCGAAGAATCCATCCTCATGCAAGACAGTACCAAACATCGATCGCAGTTGACTCTTACTGATTGAAGCTATTTCGATTCCCCCAATGGCAATCGATCCGGAAGTAGGCGCCAACAGCCCGACAAGCAACTTTCCTACTGTAGTTTTACCCGCGCCAGAAGGTCCAACAATTGCTACGCATTCTCCATTGTTGATGGTAAAGGACAAATCGCTGACAGCTTTTCGCTCATTTGCGCCATAACAAAATGAGACACGATCAAAAACAATGCTCGCCTTTGCTGAATCGACTTCCGTGCGCCACTGACCATCGCGCTCCGCATCGGTATCTATAATATCGGAAAGCCTCGCGGTTTGAACTCGAAGAAGCCTCCACTCGACTCCCTTATCTACTATAGATACGCATCGTTGTATGAATTGCTCCCTGAAGGCCAAGAAAGCCACAAGCATTCCTAATGAGAATTGCCCTGAAACGAGTGCGGTAGATGCGACCCAAACCACAGCGATGCGCTCCAAATTAAGTACAAAAAACTGTATCGACTTAGAAATCGTTAATATCCTCTGACCGCCAATATCAGCGTTCAGTTGGTCTACAAGCAAGTTTGACCAAATAACCGCCCTCTCAGACTCTTTGTTGTAAAGTCGAAGTGTGCTTATCCCTCTTATAGTTTCCAGAAATGAAGTTCTTTGCTTCGACGCCGAGAGTACGAGATTTTGATAGGTTCCAATTAGTGGTTGATAACCAGCCAGTCTCACAGCCACATAAATTACGATAGCACCCATTGAAATCGCAGAGTAAGCCAAACTGTAGGAAATCATCACGGCCAAAATGCCTACCACAAAAATCCCATCGACAAATGACTCGACTAGGCTCGTTGTTATCGCCCTTTGCAATAATATAATCGCCTCAAAACTTGAGCTAATTGCTCCAAGAGATCGTCTTTCGAAATACTGCAGCGGCAATTTTAGAATGTGTGAGAAAGTGTTGAACATCCATTGAAAGTTAAACTCAGAACTAAGCGAAGTAATTGCCCAACCTCTTATTGCAATCAGCATGCCATTTATCACAGCAACTAACGCAAAGCCAAATCCAAGTTTTGTCAGAAGTTCGAAATCTCGCCCCCCGATGCCGTAATCAATGGCCCATTGCAGGTAGAACGGCATGACAATTACAGTGAGTTCGAGCGCAAAGCCAATGACTAACAACGTCATAAGCGCGCGCCTAAGACCAGTTACCTTCCCGATGAGATTCCAAAGAGAGACCGTGGGCTCCTGTGGTCGCTTGACAAAGCTCGCGCCAGGAGTGAGCTCAAGAGCCACGCCGGTGTACGACTTGCGTACTTCGTCAATGGACATGCGTCGTCTCCCGACGGCTGGATCATCGATCTCGAAGCGACTGCTCGAGACAGAGCGCAAGACCACATAGTGATCGAACTCCCAATGCAGGATGCATGGGAGTCGCAGCAACTTCAAGCTCGCCACGCCGAGCTTCAACGGTCGGGCATTTAAACCCAAAGTTTGTCCCGCGGCGACTAGATGTCGCATGCTCATACCGCGAGCCGAAGTGGAGACAAGCTCTCGGACTTCCTGCAACGACGCTGGTCCGCCATGAAAAGTAGCGACCATCGCAATACAGGCCAAACCGCATTCGGTTGTTGTATTCTGATAAATAGTAGCGAAGCGGCCGCGCTCGAAGAGGCGCGCGCGCATGATGGTCCAAGTTTTCAACTTCGGAAGATCCATTTCCAAAGTGGTCGCTTGTCAGATGGAATCACGGCACGTAGTGTCATCCCGGACATAAATTCTCTTGACTGCCCGTTCACCGTAGCGGCTTGGCTGCTCGGAGTTGCAAGCACGATAAAATACGACCCGGCCCCACCTATAGAACGGATTAGTGTCGATTCCAGTGAGATACTGGATATTCGAGCATCGAACTGTCCAAAACTTTGATATGGGAAGGAATCAATTCTCAATCCGACGATATCATCGACCTTGGCTGCCGATATTGCCTCAGATGGAAGATACAACTCGGCTACCAAGGGTGAATGGGCCGGAATCAGGCTTGCCAACGTGGAACCTGAAGCAACTGACTTACCAACTTCGGCCTGAATCGAGCCTACGGTTCCTGAAACGGGAGCACTGATTGTCACTTTACGATGTGGCACTGCGGTTATCAGGTCTTCACGGGCCTTGCTAATCTCTCTTCCATTTGCCTCGATATTGTCTCTGAATCTGATGATTTCTAATCTGACATCACTCTCCAAGGTGCGAAGTCGGGCCACCAGCACTGCCTTTTGGTGTTCGAGTTCCATCGAAGTCTGCAACTGCTGCAGTTCGAGTTCAACCTGTTGATCTATTTGCGCTTGAGAGAAAAAGCCAGCGGACTGCTGGTAGCGCATTACTGAGGCGCTTCGTAACGCGCCCCGTTGCTTAGACAGAGCAATTTGACTTGATATGCTCCTTATTTCCTCTTCGCAGGCTTTGATCTTGTCGTTCGTCGCCACTTTTTCTGCAATATGCAAAGCTCTTTGACTGTCGCTACGACGCTCCAGTGAGGCAATTCGCTGTTGGATATTATCTGAAATGCTTGCCCGTGAATTTTGGGAGAACTGCTCCGCAGAATCAGAAACAATGGTGAATAGCGGCTGCCCTAGAATTACTTTCTCACCCACGCGAACCATTTGTGTTGCGACCAAGCCGTCCTGTCCGGATATTATTTCTCTACTTCCAAGGTGCGGTCGGAGTTTACCTTCCACAACTACCGTCCTAGACACCTCCAAAAACAGCGCCGCTAAAGCCGATGTAATTGATACAAGTGCGACAACCCAGAAAAAGGCGTACTCCCTACTGTTTACTGTAAGTAGGATGTTGCCAACGTATTGTTGCTTTCTTGCATCGATTGCGTCCGGCGAAAAGATGCGCTTCAAGCGGCTTCCTCTTGCTCGCCGCGTTGGCATGAGCCTAGCGGGCCGAAAAAGTGATTCATGTCGCGCAGTGTCAGTGTCGTAGCGTGCGGGACAGCGAAGTGTTCTTGTGCGCCCAAAGCACAATTCGTCCAGTTCACGCAATCTAGTGAGGTGGTTATGAAATCTTGCCAGTCAACAGCGCCTGCAAGCGGCCCTTCAGCACTCAAGATTTTGTCTGCCAACTCTCTCGAACGCGAAAATAAGAGCTCACCCTCCGGCTGAACGCTCCACGTCAGTTGGAGCTTCCTAAGCAGAGTTCTCCGCACGATTGGCAGGGGCAGATCGATCAATTTGGCCACTTCTGAGGAAGCTGAAAAAGTTGGTCGCACGACAGCCTCACAAGGACCTAGGTGCCTCATTTGTGCAATAGATAGAAGACGCAATGTGGCATACAAAAAGCAGAGGCGTTCCATGAGTGAGTAGAGGCCAGCATATTTGGCTATTGCCGCTGGTTCAGCGATTCGCCCGAGCCACGCAGACTCGTTCCGCTGTTTCAATGCCATGAACAAATGCTTTAAGTAACGCTCAATCAGTACCGTCGGCGCTGCGCATACTTCATCACGGCCAATCAAGAGTTGGTTGGCCTCAATGAACTGCATCAAGTCGGGGACGCTCCAAACATCTGCGACGCAGTGCCCCCGATCGGCAATGTATTCAAAGAGATCGCAAAGTCCTCTGCTGATCTTAAAAACCGCAGCAATCGTCCCATCAATAACGATTGACTCCTCACCTTTCAGCAGCGGCTGAACCAAAAGTCTGCTTGCATTCGACCGAGCAATTGACGCAAGTTGCCACATCTGCGAAAGGGGGGGCAAGTGACGGCTTCCCTCAGTAGTAGGAGTTGCTTCACAGTAGCTCGATAGTAGGTCGAGACTAGGACCGCTAGAGCGATTAAGGTCTCGAAGCGCTCCAAGATTGGCAGGCCGCCCCTTATCAGCCCTGTGATCTGAATATGGGCAGGCTGCCAACTCACTGTTACGCCGCGAATGAGCCAACGAACGGTTCTCCATGAGCGGTCGCCCATGTGTGTCTAGGACATCCAGCGGAATAAAAAGAGAAAATGCTGGTCTCGACGCGAGGAATTTCGCGACGAGCGGATAGCGCAACCGGTGGTGCCCCATGTAGGAAGACGGCTCTAAACGGTGCGAGCCGAAGCCCGCACCGCCAAAGTCCGATAACTAAAGACTATTAAGGTCCGTATCCAGGCGTCTTCTTGCCGCCACCACCGATGAGATCGAGTTCCTCGTCGGTAAGCTCGCAAATTTCGTACTCATCGACTTCTGCGAGCTCTATCGTCTTTTGCATAGATTTCCCTTCTTACGCAGCAGTTCGCTGCCGTTGGATTTTTGACGATCTATGCAATCGGCGCAAGAAGGCACGAAACAATGGCTTGCCCTCTTACGCTGTAGGTGTGTTCGAGCTAACCACTTATTGGCAACCGAAACGGATACTGTCCCGCCAGCTGGCGTGAGGTCGCGTTCAGCCGAACTCTATCCGCCGACGACTGGTCTCGCTCACACAGCGGTCGCTGGACTGTCGAGCCTGACTGAGGGCAACAGTCTCAAGCAGATGCCGCTGAATCGCACGTGCGCGCATGGCACGTGCTTGATCCAATCGTCGTCGGTGATTACTACGACACGCTTGACCGCGACGATTGCTGCGCCTACAGCCCGTGCCAAGTCTGCGCTGCGAAGAGCAACTACCGAATCGCGTCGCGACAGACAACTTGGCATTCGCGTTTCGCATCGCGCTACTCCCAGCGCGCAGTGGTCAAGCGCCAGGGCAAGAGCGCCTCATTGATCCGGCCAAACCGATCAGGCCCCGGTCAACGCCAAGAAGTGGTCAAGCATGTGAAAGTGATCGTCGTGGAAACTCTCTTCGAGAGAAACAATCCTCTCAATCGGCACCCACTCGACCGCCGCCGCGTCGTCGCCCGCCATCACCTCGGGAAGTTCGCGTTCCCCCAGGTCGAAGTAGTGCGCATGCGTGATGGTGCGGCCGCGCAGGCTGCGGTCAGGGTGGTCGAACACTGCGGTGGACTTCAGGCATCGACGCATCGTCAGTCCCAGAAGGTCCAGATGGGTCTCCTCGCGCAACTCGCGCACCGCCGATTGGTAGGCGGTCTCTCGCTGCTCGATGAAGCCACCGGGCATGGCATAGAGCCCCTTGCCGGGCGCCTGGCCACGACGCACCAACAGCACGTGTCCGGCGCATCGCACGATGGCGTCGACGGTGACAAAGACCGGAGGATAGGGCGCTATGGCCCAGGCCTCGCGGTACTCCTTGAGCATCCGCCACTCTTCGGCAATCGCGGCAAACTGCGGCAGCGCCACCCAGGCCCGCAGAAAGTCGAGCGTGCTTGCCGGGGCGTGGTTGACCAACGCCGCAAGCGTCGCATCGAGGCTGTCGCCGGCACAACCGAAGTACGCGTCACGTAATGCGGTGGCATCGACCGGCAAGTTGCGTTCGACGCTGACCAGCGTCCAGTCCGGGAACCCCTTCAGATACTCACTCGTCGGGTCCTTGAAGTGCCCGATGAGCGCCACCCTCGACATCGACACTCCCCCGTGACGGATGAGCAGTTCATCGACGCCACGGCGAACGGCGGCGGCCCAGCGCGTTTCGTCGTAGTAGTCCCGCATCGGCAGGAACAACACCCGCACCTGATCGGTCTCCGGCAGCGTTAGACGAACCATCTCGGCCCGCTCCTGCCAGGTGAATGGGTTCTTCGGAGTTCGCGCCTGGTAGGCCGACCCGATGACGACGACGCACACAGTCGCTGCCGACAAGGCCTGGCGCAGCAGCGCCGCGTGCCCCAAGTGGAATGGCTGAAAGCGGCCGATGTAAATGGCGGCGTCGTAGGTGGGCACGGATGGAGTCACGATGAAATCTTTCACAGGTATTTCGCGGCGATCGGCATCTGCCGACCGGTGCCGAAGGCACGAGCGCGTACACGAATGATGGGCGGGGCCTGCCGGCGCTTGTACTCGTTGCGCGCGATCATCTGGCGCACCCGGGCGATCAGCGCGCCGCCTTCAGCGGTTGCTTGCAACTGCCCGACGAATGACCGGGCGTGCTCGCGCTCTTGGGGTGCCAGCCGCTCGCCTTCGATCTGCAACTTCAGCACTTCATCGAGCACTGGGTAAGGTGGCAGGCTGTCGGTGTCCTTCTGGTCCGGCGCCAACTCGGCCGACGGCGGCTTGTCGATGATGGCGGTCGGGATCAGTTCGCGACCGCTCGACACGTTCACGTAGCGCGACAGCGCGAACACCTCTGTCTTGTAGAGATCGCCGATCAGTCCGAGCCCACCGTTCGTGTCACCGTACAGCGTGCAGTAGCCCACCGAGATCTCCGACTTGTTGCCGGTCGTCAGCAGCAGGTTGCCGAAACTGTTCGAATATTCCATCAACACGGTGCCGCGCACACGCGCCTGCAGATTTTCGAGCGCGAGTCCGCGCAATGGCTCGCCAAAGCTGAGCTCGAACTGCCTGGCGTAGCCAGAGACGAGGTCCGCGATCGGATGGGGCGTCAACTCGATGCCAAGGTTGCGGCACAGCGTGATCGAATCGTCGACCGAACCCGCCGACGAGTAGTGCGACGGCATGGTCACGGCGGCGACATAGTTCTCGCCGAGCGCTTGAACAGCCAGCGCGAGCGTCAGGGCACTGTCGATGCCTCCCGACGAGCCGACCACGGCTCGCCGAAAGCCGCAACGGCGCGCGTAGTCCTTCAACCCGAGGACGATCTGCGCTTGATAAAAAGCGAGTGTCGACAGGCCATGCACCGATACCTTGGGGAGCTCGTCGCTGCTGAGCGCCGCGAAGCGCGAACCGTCGAAGCGCAGCGTGGTCACGTCTTCGACGAAGCGCTGCGCTTCAAACACCACGCCAGCGTTCGGTTCGACAGCGAAAGACGCGCCGTCGTAGACCAGCTGGTCGTGGCCGCCAATCTGATTGACGTACAGCAGCGGCAATCCATGACGACGGCTTGCCGCACCAAAAATCTGGTGGCGCTGCTCACGCTTGCCGATGTTCGACGGGCTGGCGTTGATCGACACGACCAGATCAGGGGCCGCGTCGCGCATGCGCTCGAAGGGATTCACCGCGTAGTCGGCGCCCTCGTCATTCCAGCCATCCTCGCAGATCAGGAACCCGACCTGCGCCTCGCCGATGCGAAGTACCTTGGCCACGTCGGGACCCGGCTCGAAGTGACGCCGCTCGTCGAAGACGTTGTAGGTGGGCAGCAGCTGCTTGGCGTAGCGCAGCACGATCTCGCCGGCCTTGATGACCAGCAGCATGTTGTGCAATCGCTTGCCCGGACCGCCGCGCACTACTGGCGCGCCAACCACCCAGTGCAGGTTGCGCAGTTGCCGCGAGGCCTGCAGCAGCGCGTCCAGGCCTTGCTCGACCCGCCGCATGAAGCTCGGCTCCTCGAGCAAGTCGCCAGGGTAATAGCCGGACAGAGACAGTTCCGAAAACACGACGAGGTCCGAGCCGTGGTCCCAGGCCTGCCGCGCAGCCGATACCATCTTCTCCACGTTGCCTTCGATATCGCCCACGGTGACGTTGAGCTGAGCGATGGTGAGCTTGAGCATGACGGTCTCCTCAGGCCGTGACATTGAAGACCTGGCGCAAGTAGGCCAGGAAGGTCTGATCGTCACACAGTGTCTTGCCCGGGCTGTCGGACAGCTTGGCCACAGGCTGCCCGTTGCAGCGCGTGAGCTTCATGACGATGTTCAGCGGCGTCAGTCCCACGTCGTTGGTTAGGTTCGTGCCGATGCCGAAACCCAGCTGTGTGCGATCGGCGAAGTGGCGGTACAGCTCGAGCGCGCGACGGATGTCCAGACCGTCGGAGAACACGAGCCGCTTGGTCTGCGCGTCGACACGCAGCTTGGCGTAGTGGGCCAGCGCCTTCTCGCCCCACACCACTGGGTCGCCGGAATCGTGGCGCAGCCCATCGAACAGCTTGGCAAAGTAGAGATCGAAGTCTGCGAGGAAGGCATCCATGCCGACCACGTCGGTCAGCGCCACGCCGAGGTCGCCGCGATACTCCTGCACCCAGTCTTCCAGGGCCGCTTTTTGCGAGTCTCGCAGCCGAACGCCCAGGGCCTGGTAGGTCTGCAAGTACTCGTGCGCCATCGTACCGATCGGCACCAGGCCGAGGTCGCGCGCCAGCAGCACGTTCGATGTGCCCTTGAAGAACTGCGGCACTTCCTGCTTGAGCGCCGCCACGACTTCGCGCTGCCAGTCGCCCGCAAATCGCCGGCGCACGCCAAAGTCGAAGAATTCGAAGGGGTGGCGGCGCGGCGCCTCGTCGGCAAAGGCTCGCAACTGCTCGATCTTGCCCTGCAGGCGCCGGCGCCCTTCGGTGCGTGCCGCCGCCTGGTCGAAGCGGCGGAAGTACAGCTCGTTGACGATGGCCAGGACGAAGATCTCGAATGCCATCACATGGACCTGGGGACCGTGGGCAACGATCTCCAACTCGGATCCGTTCGCACGCGTGGCGATGAACTCGCGCTGGAAGCGGAAGATGCGCAAGAAGTCGACGAAGTCGGACTTGATGAAACGCAGTCCACGCAGGTAGGCCAGCTCGTCGCCAGCGAAGCTCAGGCTGCACAAATGGTCGAGTTGCTCGTTCACGTCCGCCAGCAACTCGCTGAGCGGGTAGGCGCTCTGGTTCCTGCACAGGAAGGTGTACTCCGCGTCGGTTTGCGGATGACGGTGCAGCATGGCCTGCCACATCGTGAACTTGTAGAGATCGGTCTCCAGCAGGCTGCGGATAACGGGTTGCATCATGGCTCTTCTTGGTAGGTTGGCGCGGCAGTGAGCGGCGCAGAGATCAGCGCTGTGCGTTCGCGAGCAGTTGCGGCAACACGTCGGTGCTCGTGGCGAGTTGGACTCCCCTGGCGCGCATGGCCGCAAAGAACTGTTCATGCTGCGCCTCGAAACCAGCCACCGGGCTCATGCAATCGGTCAACAGCACGACGCGGCCCAGCCGCTGATCCGACAGGTTCTCGATGATGTGCTCGGTGGTTGCCTTCACGCAGTGGCTGCTGGCCTCGCCGGCGATGATCAGCAGGTCAGTGCGGTCGAGCTGCGTGATCAGGGCTTGGTTGAGCTGGGTGTCCGGATCGTCGGCATCCGGCACCTCGGCGAGCACGGCGCTGTAGTGCTCAGTCCAGGGGTTGCTGCCTTTGACGATCTTCTGCACTATGCCCAGCTGCCGTTCCTCCCAAGCGTTGTAGGCCGTGCGCACGTCGGAATGGACGTTGTGGCCCCAGGTGCCGATCTCGCAATGGACCGGCCAGACCATCAGCGTGTACCGGCCGCGCGACTCGAGTTCGTCGAGATAAGCCAAGGTGCGAGGCATTGCTTCGAGATCGCGCGGATGGAAAGCTCCGGCCCGAACCTGGGCTGCCGTGATCGGCGTAAAGGGAGAGACCGTGCCACCGTCGAAGGCCTGCCAGAACGTGGGGTGCGCGATGTCGAGCCTGTGATGTGAGTCGAGCGTCACGGCGATGTCGGTCAGCCCAGCCGAGCCTTCGCGGATGAAGCGAGCGAGTCGCTGCATGTCGGCGTGTGCCCCGGCAACTGGAAGCGCCGGAGCTACTTGACCTCGCGCGACAGGATCCACGGGGCGATAGGCCTCGGGCAGGTCGCAGAAGTCATTCTGCGGATCGATGACCAGGAGCTGGATGGTGCGTTTCATAGGGCCTCCTCTGATGAATCTGGTGTCACTATAAGCGTGTTAGATGCATAGTGCAACTAACAATGCATTGAAGAAGTTCACATCCGATACAGGCTTGCACTGAGAAGTCGATATTTGATATGCTTGTTAGTTGTAACATTGACCTAACGCGATGACTCCGCTCAAGCCCGTTCCGATCATTTGCACTGTCGACGTAGTGCTTCTGACGTTGCACAACGAGTCGCTGCACGTGGCGCTGTTCAAGCGCGACCGCGAGCCGTTCAAAGGTGGACTGGCCCTGCCGGGAGGCTATATCCACGCCGAGGAAGATCAAGGCGCTGGGGACGCGGCGGTGCGAGTGCTGCGTGAGAAAGCTGGCATTGCGAGTCCCTATCTCGAGCAATTGGCAACCTTCTCGGGCCCGGGGCGCGATCCACGTGGCTGGTCTGCTTCGATCGCGTACTACGCGCTGATATCGAGCGACATTCTGCTGGCGGGCAGTGACGCTCTCCATGCGCTTCCGGTGGAACGGCTGCCAACCCTGCCCTTCGATCACAAGAGCATCGTGGAACTGGCAGTGTCTCGGGTTCGTGCGAAGAGCCTGTATTCATCGCTGCCGGTGTACTTGTGCGGTGAGAGCTTCACGCTGCCGCAGCTCCAGGCGGTCTATGAGGCGGTTCTAGGGGAATCGATCAACAAGGTCAGTTTCCGGCGCAAGGTCGAGGAGTTGGGCATGTTGGAATCTATCGAAGGAGCGCTTGTGGTCGGGCGGGCAAACCGGCCCGCGCAGTTGTATCGGCTACGCAAAGAATTCCGTCACTCACTATCCCTTTTCGATCGTGGCATCGGCAGTCGAAGGTGATGCACATGCTGCCCACCTCTATGCTGCTCGCTCTGTTCCCGCTGCCTCAAATACAGCGCCCATATGACATCGGTCTCGAGCGCCGGGTGGGCGCGAGTGGCCCACACACTCATGCGCTGCATGTCGGCTACTCCGAGGAGGCAGCCCCGGTGGAAACTGCTACGAACCGGCAGGCGCTGAGTTACCGGTTTCGGGACCACGAGTCGACGGTTGCAGTCCTTCGTCCGTTCAACCCTCGCGGTGGCGCTTGATGACAAGTCTTCAGGATCGTTATCGGGGTTGTCTGTAGGGGCTGGCGTGTGGTGACGCGGTGGGCACGACGGTCGAATTCAGCCCACGAGGCAGCTTTGAACCGGTGACCGACATGGTGGGCGGTGGCCCGTTCGAGCTCGCCGCGGGTCAATGGACGGACGACACCTCGATGGCGTTGTGCCTGGCTACGAGTCTCGTGAACTGCGAAGGCTTCGACGCTGTGAATCAAACGAACCGCTACGTCAATTGGTGGCAGTGGGGCTATCTCAGCTCGACCGGGGACTGCTTCGACATCGGCATGACGGTGTTGAAGGTTCTTCGTGCTGTGCCGGGAAGACCTCCATATAGGCATCGACAAGGCCCGCCGCCTGCTGGACAAGCTCGGGCTTCCGGTTGATCGCCTGATCGTGTTGGAGGCTCGCCTTCAAGAGAGCCTGTTGCATGACAATGAGCAGACTGGCCGCGGTCGCTATTTGTTGGGCACACGACTGCCGCTTTCCGGCGCGCCTGGCGCCAGTTCGAGACGCTGGCCGGCTACCTGAAGGCAGTTGGGGCGGACCGACAGCGCTGTAGAAGGATGACGGCGTGAAACAAGAGAGATCGATTGAAGCCGCGCTCGAGCAGGGCGAGCAGGATGTCGCAGTAGCGCGGGCCAAGAAGGCGCTGCACTCAGCGGACAAGGGGGTTGGCGTGATCACGGCTGACGACTTCCTGGCCGACATGCAGCAGCGTGCCCAGGCAGCGCAGCATCGCATCCGCGCAGCGGTGGATTCCCTCCCCGGTCCAACCGGACGGGCACATGCGGCTGATACTTGACAAGTGGAGGAGCCGAAACACGAAACTGTGGACGGTGTGCCAAGACTACTTCGCGACGGGTGAAGGCCGAACTCTGATGGCGCGCATCGGCTACGCAGAGAACGCGCAGACAGATCGCCGTCAGCCACTCGGTAGCGCTTGCGCGCCCTCGACGTCGAACTCCGACAGCCTGGTTGTTGCTGACGACGCAAGTCACAGCATGTAGCTCTACGCGCCTCGGCGCGCAACCTACGATGTTGGAGACCGGCCGCCTACCGGGCGGCGGCGACCATGATGTCTAGCCCTTTTTTGGAAGCCAAGCGTTTCAAGCCTGGACGTCCAAAACGAATTCTCAAAGATTGACGTGGCCTTTCTTATCTATCGGTGCAACGTTCAGCACAGCTCGATTCCAGGGTCGCCCCGCTGCGCCCAAGTACCGATCACCTGCGCATCGACGTCAATGCCGATGCTGTGCAATGCCCGCCGCTTGTGGCGCATCACCGCGCCGCCGCCCAAGTGCGTCTCGATGTAGACACGATGCGGCGGTATCAGGTTGATGACGTGCTGGAAGGTCTTGCCCTTGCCACCGGGATAGCGCGTAGGTGCGAATCATCGTCAGATCTGACGATGAACTCAAGCACACCGATGCGTGAAACGTTGTCAGCACTTGTCCTGACGTAAGCTTCGCGCGCATGCTGTTTAGACCGTCTCCCGGAACGCGCAAGGAGCTGGACTTACTGACGGCCATCGCACCGGCATGCGCTGAGTACCTGCCTGCGACCAGGATGAAGCTACGCCAAGGCGCCGTTCGTGTCGGATGAAGCGTTTGGACTGGTCGACTTCCTTGGGCGCGATCCGAAGGAGACTTTCGAGCACGTGTTCCCACTCGCCCTGCAGTCGCAGTAAACCTCGTGTGCCCGGGCGAACGAGTTGAAGAAGACCCGTTCGGCGGCGCCTACTGCGGAAGGTCGAACGGGGTCATTTGCTCGCGTATCGCCGCACCAGCCAGCAACGGGTCCGGCATCGCGCCGTGTCGGACCACGATGAGACCAACGTCATTGATCTGCTTCGTCGCCTTGGTTGTGGAGGACTGGAGGACCACATCGTGCGGGACGCCGAAGCATCCCGCCGAGGATGAACAACTGTGCGTGCTGTACGTCGGGCTGATGGCGACAATCTCGTGCGAGTCGAGCACCTGCACCGCTGGCACGCTGAACTGATTCGCATTGATCGCAGCCAGTTCCTGGATGACCAGCGACAGATAGCGATTCAACGCATAGGCGTAGCCAGGCGTCGCGTCCTTGTAGAGCCAGGTCACCGAAAGCTGCCCTGACAGGATTTCAGGGCGCAAGATGTCCGCAGCAAGCTGGCGCAACTGGGCGATCGCCACCTGCTTGAGGTGCTTGAACAGCTTGGAAACTTCAGAGGCAAAAGCGTCGTGCCACGCCTGCATCGCAAGCGAAATCGGCTGGCTCGCTCGCTGCCACGCGTAGGCCCTTCGTCCTGCATCCTCCGCCGCGAGGAACGCCCGCAGCATGGCATCGGAAGCCATGTCGATGCTCGGCGACAGACCACTCGCAGCAATGTTGAACTTGTGCAGCAGTTCCTTGCCGAACTCGCCCGTCACTACGCGCTGAAAGTCCTGCATCCCGCCATCCCCACCACCGGAGATGACGACCTTGTCTACGCCAAGCGGAGTCACGTTGCCTGAACTGATGAAGTCCTCATCAAGCCAGAAACTCGGTCCGCTGTAGCCGTTCCATCGAGCCGGAGAGTGCACGTCGAACGTACGCTCGGGACCGAACCCCACGCAGGAGATTACTGCGCCGTATGTCCTGGTGGTGTTTCCGCCCCCAACTGACGATGGCCAAGGACCGGTCACTTCGACATGGCCGTTGGCCGCGATTTCCTTGATGCCAGGCTTGAAAAGCCGTGCGTCTGTTGAAAGTAACAGTTCGACCTTGCCGCGATGGCCACGCCCATTTCGGGTTTGGTCCCATGCCTTCCAGTCTGCAGCCCAAAGGATTGCCAGATCGTCACCCGAGCCTGTGTGCTGGACCAACGGGATACCAGCGCCGCCCGCAGGGAACACGCCCGCATCGAAGTGGTCGTGAGGCCAGTCGTACTCGACGGGATCAATCCGGCGCCAGGACGCCAGCCGGAACGATCCGAACGGGTCCTTGTCGATTTCGATCAAGTCTACGAAGACGCCCAGATCGGCGGCGGTAATGGCAGCATTCAGGCCTGCGGCACCCGCACCGAAGATGAGGAGCTTTTGCGACCTCGAAATCAGCCCTTCGTCAACGAGGCAATGGGTGACCAACGAGCTGCGAAGCAGCTGGTCCCGTACGCTGCCCGTGCGCAGCCCCGTGAGGTCATAGACATGCTTTGAGACACGATGAAAGGCCAATGCCTGATTCGGCAAATCTCGACTCCTCCGCTTGCTGGCTTCGAACGAGCCATAGCCGTCTAACGTCCGTCAGGCTAGCCCCGGTTCTGTGCCGCGTGATACCGCATCTGGTTCTCGCGATGGCGACGCCAGAAGTTGGTAAGGATACCTTTGGCTGCAGAGACCAAGTCTTCCTTGTTTGAACGCTTGACACTGATGCCCAAACTGGCGAGTTCCTTTCGGTACGCCATGGGCAACTCGGGGCGGTCTAATGGCCTGAGCAGGAGCGAGCCGCTCGGGGACTGAAGCTCGGACATGAGGCTTGTGAGGTCCTCAGCGACGTTCTTGAGCAACGCAGGCTGGTCGACGATGGCAACACACAAGCCGTCGACAGAAAAGACGCGGGAGCGTGTCCGCCGTCCCCTGGCTTCGCCAATCTCGGGACGCTCAGGAATCTGTTTGTCGTGGGTCATACGGTCGTGGCGGAGTCTTGAAGAACCGAGTCCTTGGAAATCGAGCATCGCAACGTTTCCTCCCGCACACCCCAGACCTTGACTGCTCTGTCATCTGTTGCAGTAATGCAACAAAATACCAGACAGCCGCATTTGACCGAGGGTGGGCGCATCGGCTTTCGATGTCAACCCCCCAGCTAACTACCTGTCGCCCGGAGGCGTCAGGAAGTCTCGTGTGGTTCGATCTTCGCCCTCACACCCGGTTCCAATCCCTCGAAAACCAACTGAATCGCCATGCATCTTTCGCGCCCGGCTCGAAAGGCATCCTGCCGCCAAGAGAGAAACAACATGGTGCGTCCTGTCAATTTGGACGGTCGGAGCGCTCCACCGCCGTGCATGCTTAGCGCGGCACTGGGGCGGTCCGTTGACCTCCGACCGGTTTCCCTTCATCGTAGTCCTCACTCGTGGACGTCCTTGTAGGCCGACATCCTGACCAGTTGCTGCTCTTTGTCCTCGTCGAACCCCACACTGGTGAAGCCACTCGGGCGGGTTCTGGTAGGTCCCGAACAGCATGCCCCACCAAGTGATGTCGCCGTAGTTGTTCTTTAGACCCCACCTGCCACCCTTTCGGTGCCCTACAGTGAAGGTGTTTCTGTTGTGGTCATGGGTGGCTCCGTCCACGAGGCGCACCCTTTTGGAGGGCACCCGTCTGCTAGGCTCGACTTTGTCGAACGGCACCCACACGAGGCGCGCCTGACGCCTTTCATGCGGACACTGAGGCTCAACCGATGGCCCGTCTCTTCATCATCGCCCACGCCCCTTTGGCATCGGCGCTCAAAGCTGTGGCCGAGCACACGTTTCCGGACAGTGCGAGCCGACTTGACGTTCTCGACGTGACAGCAGACATGCCGCCCGAGGAGATCGAATCCAGGGCCCGTTCGGTCCTTGCCAAATCGCCAGCGGCTGAGACACTGATTCTTACCGACGTTTTCGGGGCGATGCCAGCCACTGTCGCGCAGCGACTCGGCGATGGTCACCAGGTCCGAGTGCTCACCGGCGTCAACGTCCCGATGCTTTGGCGGACTTTGGTGTACGCCGCCGAACCACTTGACGCGTTGGTCGCGAGGGCCTTGGCTGGCGCAAGTCAAGGAGTCATGCAGGTCGCGACGACGAAGCCCCAGACTCAAACGGGCTACGTCGCGAGGACGAGCCAGGACGGGTCGGTGGGGCACGGTTCGTCTCCTGGCGAACAGGGGGCCGCAGGTGTCGCAACGTCGACGCTCGTCGTGAAGCGCGCTCAGACTAAATCTTTGTCGGTGACAACCCAGGAAGAAGCTGTCGCCGACCCCACGGAGTTGCTGAACGCCTCAGAAATCAGCCGCCTGCTTGAGGTTGATGAGTCTCAAGTGCTTCAACTTGAACGCACCGGAAGACTCTTCGCGCTCATGCGGGCAGGCCGATCCGAGCGTGAATACCCAGCGTTCCAGGCTTGGTCCGGCATCGCGGGCGAAGCGCTGGCTGGCGTGCTTAGCGAACTGCGTTCAACAAGCGGCGCAGTCGCATACGGGTTCTTCACTTCGCCGACGGATCTCTTGGGCGGGCTCACTCCGGTCGAGACGATGATCGGATATTTGACGTCTAGCAGGTCGTTGGCTCCGGAGACCAAGGAACTCCTCGCTGCTCCCGCACCAGAAAGATTGGGTTCTGTGGTCGGAGCCGCGATGGCCGAAGCCGAGTTGCGCGCCGCATGGTGAGTTCGAGCATTCATCAGAACGGCTTTCGAGGCCAGGACTTGCATTTCGAAATGCTGGACCCTGATGCCGTGCACTTGGTTCGGCTCTTCCGCCACGACGGAGGCGACTGGCAGCCCCCTCAAGAGCAGTACCGCAACCTGCGCGTGGACCCTCCGAGTGGGAGTAAGGCGGAATTCGCGGTGCTGTACGCGGCCAACACACTCCCCGCCGCAGCGATGGAATGCGGAATTCTTCGTGCCGATCACCTGGATAGATACGTCTGGGATGCGGACTTGGCCAAGCAGTACAAGGTCGTGCGCTACACGTATCAGACTGCCGCGATCTTCGTCCCACTTGACGGCCGAAATCGTGAGGTCATGGGACTGGCTGGCGGCCAACGCAGATTCATGGGGTACGACCCCTATCAACAAGCGTCGTTGCGCTTGTTCAAGCGCTACGGCCAAACGGTTCACGGTCTGTGCTGGGAGTCATTCCATAGAGACCAGCCGGGAAGGGTCTACGCGATCTGGCATCACCGAAAGGATGCGATGGGCCTGCGTATCGACTCGCCGCAGCCCTACGTCATGCTCGCGGACGATCCGAAGTGGCTAGAGATGCTTGAGTCGTATCCAGACATCCAGCAGATTCGATCGCTTCCGCCAACCCACTAGCGCGATGAGCCCTCGTCAGGGCGCTACTCGGGATACGCCGGCGTTGTTCCGCACTGCTTCCGTTTCGTTCCCACATGCCGGATCGCAGCATGCATGGGCCGAAGCTGGCGTCGTATGCCCAAACCCTGCGGCGCGCCCCGGTCAGGCCGGTCAGCGAACAGCGGGGCAAGGCTACCCCTTTCATTTCTGTTCATAGGAAAGTCCGTCCAGCCAAAGTCGCGCCCCAGGACTTTCATCATTGGATACCTCGGTTCCCGGACACCTTTGCGCGCGCACCTCCAGAATTGACTTTCATTTCTGTTCTGCCGAAACAAGGAATCGGGCCGCTTCGACCTGCCGATCGCACTCGGCATCCTTGCCGCCAGTGGCCAGGTCGATGCAGCTCAGCTCGACAGCTTCGAGTTCGCCGGCGAGTTGTCGCTGGCCGGCGATCTGCGCCCGGTGCGCGGCGCGCTGGCGATGGCGCTGGCGCTGCGGCGTGGCGGCAGCGTCAAACAGCGCGCACTTGTACTGCCGCTGGCCAGCGCACAGGAGGCGGCGCTCGTCGATGGCCTGAGGATCCACGGCGCCGCGCATTTGCTCGACGTGATCCGCGCCATGCTGCCAGGCGACGCCGGCCTGTCCGTGCCCTTGCCATTGGCCACTGCCGCCGCGACGGTGCAGCCGACCGCCCTGCCCGACCTGCGCGAAGTGAAAGGCCAGTCTGGCGCCAAACGGGCGCTCGAGATCGCCGCCACCGGCGGCCACAGCGTGTTGATGGTGGGCCCACCCGGCACCGGCAAGTCGATGCTGGCGCAACGCTTCGCCGGCCTGTTGCCACCGCTGGCGCAGGACGACGCGCTCGAATCGGCCGCGGTGCTCAGCCTGACCGGCGGCTTTTCGCCGGAGCGCTGGGGCCAGCGGGTGCTGCGCTCGCCGCACCACACGGCCTCATCGGTGGCCCTGGTCGGTGGTGGCTCACCGCCACGACCGGGCGAAATCTCGCTCGCGCACCACGGCGTCTTGTTCCTCGACGAGTTCCCGGAGTTCCAGCGTGCCGCGCTTGAAGCGCTGCGCGAACCGCTGGAAACCGGCCGCATCGTGATCTCGCGTGCCGCAAGGCAAGCCGAGTTCCCGGCGCGCTTTCAGTTGATCGCCGCGATGAACCCCTGCCCGTGCGGCCACCTCGGCAGCCCGCTGCGCGCCTGCCGATGCACGCCCGATGTCGTGGCGCGGTATCAAGGACGCATCAGCGGACCGCTGCTCGACCGCATCGACGTGCAGGTCGAGGTGCCCGCGGTGCCGGCCGAGGCGCTGGCCGCCGCGGGCGATGGTGAAAGCAGCAGCGTCATCGCACAACGCGTGGCTGTCGGGCGCGAGCACGCGCTGGCGCGGCAGGGCAGTTTGAATTCGGCGCTTTCAGGCGACGCGCTCGATCTGCATTGCGCGCTCGACGCAGCCGCATCGAAGTTCCTGCAGTCCGCAGCGGCGCGCCTGGGCTGGTCAGCGCGTGGTTTTCACCGCGTGCTGCGGGTGGCCCGCACAATCGCAGACCTTGCCGGCGGCAAGGCCATCACGACGGCACACCTGGCCGAAGCGATCCAGTACCGCCGCGTATTGACGGTCCAGTAGCGGTGCGGCTCAAGCCGCCTTCATGAACCCGAGGTCGCGCGTGAAGTTCGGCAGGTTCGGGAACACGAGGTCGAGCTCTGACGGCGTCGCGCCGAACCACTTCCCGATCGTGGCGCCGAGCGTGTCGACCGAAGTCACCGGCAGGAAGGCGTTGTTGGCCGAGTTCTCGAGGTTCAGGCCGTACTGCGGGAACTTGCCGTAGATCTCGCCGCCGTTGACCGCGCCGCCCATCACGAAGTGGTGCGAGCCCCAGCCGTGGTCGGTGCCGTCGCCGTTGCTGGTGAGCGTGCGGCCGAAGTCCGACGCCGTGAACAGCGTGACCTGGTTGCGCATGTCCACACCGCCCAGCGTCGCCAGCGTGGTGTCGAAGTAACCCAGCGCGTGCGAGATGCGCGCCAGCAGGTCGGCCTGGTTCATGTTCTGGCCGTCGTGGGTGTCGAAGCCGCCCATCGAGACGAAGAACACCTGGCGCTTCGCGCCCAGGCCGGCGCGCGCACCGATGATGCGCGCCACGGTCTGCAACTGCGACGCCAGGCCGTTGGCCACGGTGTTGCCGGTGGACGGCTGCACGTACTGCAGGGCCGCGCCGCCGGCCACGATCGACGCGTTGAACGCGGTCTGGAACGAGGCCTGCGCATCGACCGAGCGTTTGACGATCGCGCCATGCTCTTTCGCGAACAGGTGCTGGTTGTCGGCCGTGATGATGCCGCGCAGCGTAGCCGCCGCCGTGGTCGAGCCGAACAGGTTGCCGCTGATGCCGTTGATTGCCACCGCGCCACCGCCGCCCACCTGGTACTGGAAGGTGGTGTTGCCGGCCGAGAACACCGCATTGCCCGAGACCGAGATGCTGGTGAACACGGTGTTGGTGTTGCCGCTGGCGACCAGGTCACCGAGCTTGCCGCCCCAGCCGATCTTCACGCCTTCCGGCCCGAGCGCCTGCCAGGTCGACTGCTGGTCGTTGTGCGAACCGAGCGCGCGCGGCCGCGGCTTCACGTTGGCCACGTACTCGGCGCGCGTGAGCGGCTGCACCAGCGGGCCGGCGTTGGCGAGGATCGCCAGCCGGCTGGCGCCGAACAGCGTGGCCACTTCGCTCATGCTCGGGTGCAAGGCGTAGGTGAAGGCCGCGTTCTCCGGCGAAGCGATGAACTTCGGCAGGATCGGCGTGACACCACCGAGCCGGCCGGGTGAGCCGAGCGCGTTGGCGGCATTGATCGGCGTGCCCGGTGCCTTCAATGCGATCGGGTCGGGGGCGACCGAGCGCATGCGCGTGTATTCGTTGAACGAGAGCGCGTCGGTGCGCAGCACCATGTGCGAGGAGTCGTTGCCGCCGTAGAGGAACAGGCAGACGATGGCCTTGTAGTCGGTCGTCGTCTGCGCGACGGCCGTGCCCAGGCTGGCGAGGTTGAGTGCGAAGGGTGCCGCGGCCGTACCGACCGAGCCCGACACGACCGACGCCTTGCGAAGGAATTCGCGGCGGGATGCGTTGCCAAAAGTCATGGTGGAGCTCCGTGTCATTTCTGGATCAGGTAATCGGGCGACGACATCGAGAGGTACACCGCGAGGTAGACCCGGTCGAGCTTGGCGTTGTTGATCGCGGTCAGGTTCGTCGGCGTGGGCGCCGGCGCGCTGGCGCCCGACGCGGGCGGCGTCGGCGTGGGGTAGACCGCCGCCGGGATCGTGCGGCTCGTCACCGCGGCCGTGAGCTGCGTGCGCAGCGCATCGTTCATCTGGCCCGAGAACAGCAACAGGTTCAAGCGGTCGATCAGGGCCGACGGCGTTTCGGCCAGTGCCAGCTCGGCGGTGTAGTCCTGGCGCAGGTCACGCGTGGTGTTCACGGTGATCCAGCCGCGGATGTAGTTCATGTAGCCCGCCACCGACACGTCGTGCGTGATCTGCAGCTCGGGCACCACCAGGCCGGCGGCGGTGATCGCCTGGCTCGTCGGCACGTAGCCGGGGCGGAAGAAGTTGAACACCGAAGGCGAGAACATCGGCGTCTGGTTCAGGCGCGTGGCCGGGTCGTCGGTGTTGCCGATGCCGGTGTACAGGCCGCTTGTCGACCTGACGTTGAAGGCCCGCATGAAGTTGGCCAGCCGCACCACCGGCTCGCGCACCTTGCCGTAGCTGGTGCTGCTGCCGACGCTGCGCGCTTCGGGGTCGAGCACCACAGCGCGCCAGACGGCCTTCATGTCGCCGCGCACGCCCTTGCCGTTGTCGTTGAAGGCTGCCGAAACACGGCCCACGTAGGCCGGGCTCGGGTTGCTCGTGACCAGGCGCTGGATCAGTTGCCGGCCGATGAACGGGCCCACGTTGGGGTTGTTGAAGAGCGTGTCGAGCGCGATCCGCAGGTCACCTTCGGTGTCGGGCGTGGTTTGCGGCGGAATCGTCACGCCCCAGAAGGTCTTGGCGCTGACCGAGTGGTAGTTGGTGTTGGCCGTGTACGCGTTGTAGGCCTGCATCGGGCGCCAGTCACGCTCAAGGTTCGCGTCCTGGCCGAGGAAACGGCGGCTGGTGCGGTCGGTGAGTTCCGGGCCGGCGTACCAGCTCCAGCCGGTGAACACCTGCGACAGCCCCGACAGATCGTTGGCACTGTAGGCCAGCGCGAGCTTGCCGTCGGACTCGAGCACGTTGCTGCCGTCGGCGTTGAGCTTGTACTGGCCGATGGTGAAGAGCTGCGTGATCTCGCGCGCGAAGTTCAGGTCGGGCACGCGCCCGGTGGCCGGGTCTTCCTTCTGATTCTTCAGGTGCGACAGGTACACGCCCATCATCGGGTGCAGCGCCACCCCCTCCAGCAGGTCGCGGAAGTTGCCGAACGCGTTCGACGCCAGCATGTCGTAGTAGGAAGACACACCGCGCGGCTGGTTGCGCAGCGTGGTGTCGGTGAACGAGACGACGAAGATCTGCGACAGGGCGAAGGTCGCGCGCTGGCGGAACTGGTCTTCACCCCCGATCGCCTGGCTCCACCACGAGTCGAAGAAATTGGTGCTGCTGATCGTGCCGCCGGTCGCGGCCAGGTCGGCCGAGGCCTGGTTGAGGTAGCTGCGGTGCATCGCCTGCGGCTTGGCGAACTGCGCTTCGAGCCAGGCCGAATAGCTGCTGGCCGAGAGTGCATTGATGTCGACTTCGCTCGGGCCGAACGTGGTCTGCGTCAGGAAGCGTGCGCTTTCGTCCTTCGTGGGCGGCGGCCCTTCGCTGGCCGTGGTGTCGGTGCCGCCACTGCCACCCCCGCAGCTCGCCAGCACCACACACAAGGCGGCGGCCGCCGCGATCCTCGCCAGACGGGCAGGCCCGCCCCGCGACCCGAGCGTTTGTACTTTTCCCACGTGGACTCCCTGAGATCGTCGAGGTTTTGCGGTGGCACGAACGCAGAGTGCATGCCAGCAGGTCGGGGCGATTGTTGAGGGGGTTTGTGCAAAAAAGGCGTCAATACTTGGCACACGACACGGCTCTTACGGCTCGTCGCAACTCCGGCAGCGACCAGTTTGGGCAACTCGGAAACGGCTGCTTACGCGTGCATACAAGTCGATGCGCGACGCGGGGCTAACCCGCATCGCACGCGTCAGAGCAGCAGTGATGCCAGCGAGCGCCGCACCTTGGCTTCGTCTTGCGCGCCGCGCCGCGCCAGATCCTGCAGCTGGTCTTCGCCGATCTTGCCGACGTTGAAATACGCCGCTTCGGGGTGGGCCAGGTAAAAGCCGCTGACGCTGGCCGCCGGCGTGATCGCCATGCTCTCGGTCAGGCCCATGCCGATCTCGCTGCACTGCAAGGTCTCGAACACCGCAGTCATCACCGTGTGGTCGGGGCAGGCCGGGTAACCCGGCGCGGGGCGGATGCCGGAATACTTCTCTTCGATCAGCTCGGCGTTGCTCAGTGTCTCGTCGGCCGCATAACCCCAGAACTCCTTGCGCACGCGCTGGTGCAGGCGTTCGGCGAAGGCTTCGGCGAGGCGGTCGGCCAGCGCTTTCAGCATGATCGAGCTGTAGTCGTCCAAGTCGTCCATGAACTGCTTGTCTTTTTTCTCGGCGCCGATGCCGGCGGTCACCGCGAACAGGCCGATGTGGTCGGCGACACCCGAGCCCTTGGGCGCGAGGAAGTCGGCCAGGCAGCGGTTCGGCCGCATCACGCCATCGACGACCGGCCGCACGCTCTGCATGCGCAGGCCGCGCCAGGTCATCAGCACCTCGCTGCGCGACTCGTCGGTGTAGATCTCGATGTCGTCGTCGTTCACCGTGTTGGCCGGGTACAGGCCGATCACGCCGTTGGCGGTGAGCCAGCGGCCTTCGATCAGGCGGCGCAGCATGCGCTGGCCGTCGCTCAGCACACGCCGTGCCGATTCGCCGACGATCTCGTCGGTCAGGATCGCGGGGTACGGCCCAGCCAGGTCCCAGGTCTGAAAGAACGGGCCCCAGTCGATGCAGGCGGCGATCTCGGCCAGGTCCTGGTTGCGGAACACGCGCCGGCCGGTGAACTTCGGCGCGACCGGCGTGAAGGCCGCCCAGTCGATCGGCGTCTTGTTGGCGCGCGCCTGTGCCAGCGTGACCAGCGGCGTGGCCTTCTTGTTGGCGTGCTGCTCGCGCACCCGCACGTAGTCGGCGTTGAGTTCGGTGATGTAGGCGGCGGCGCGGTCGTCGCTGAGCAGGTCGCTGCAGACGCTGACCGAGCGGCTTGCATCCGGCACGTAGACCACCGGCCCTTCGTAGTGCGGCGAAATCTTCACGGCAGTGTGCACGCGGCTGGTGGTGGCGCCACCGATCAAAAGCGGGATCTTCTTGATGCGGAAGTAGTCGTCGCGCTGCATTTCGCCGGCGACGTACTGCATCTCTTCCAGGCTCGGCGTGATCAGGCCCGACAGGCCGATGATGTCGGCGCCCTCGACCTTGGCGCGCGCCAGGATGTCCTGGCAGGCGACCATCACGCCCATGTTCACCACTTCGAAGTTGTTGCACTGGAGCACGACGGTGACGATGTTCTTGCCGATGTCGTGCACGTCGCCCTTCACGGTCGCGATCACGATCTTGCCCTTGGCCTTGGCTTCGCCGCCGGCCGCGATCAGCGCCAGCTTTTCGGCCTCGATGTAGGGCAGCAGGTGCGCTACCGCCTGCTTCATCACACGCGCGCTTTTCACCACCTGCGGCAGGAACATCTTGCCCTGGCCGAACAGGTCGCCGACGACGTTCATGCCGTCCATCAGCGGGCCTTCGATCACGTGCAGCGGGCGCCCGCCGGTGGCCAGAACGCGCTGGTAGACCTCTTCGGTGTCTTCGGTGATGAAGTCGTTGATGCCGTGAACGAGCGCGTGGCTGAGTCGTTCGTCGACGGGCTTGTTGCGCCAGGCCAGGCGCGCGGTGTCGTCTTTCGCCATGCCCTTGGCGCTTTCGGCGATCTCGATCAGGCGCTCGCCCGAGTCTTCGCGCCGGTTCAGCACCACGTCTTCGACGCGGGTGCGCAGCTCGGGCTCGAGGTCGTCGTACACACCGACCATGCCGGCGTTGACGATGCCCATGTCCATGCCCGCCTGGATGGCGTGGTACAGGAACACGGTGTGGATCGCCTCGCGCACCGGGTCGTTGCCGCGGAAGCTGAAGCTCACGTTGCTCACGCCGCCGCTGACCTTCGCACCCGGCAGGTTCTGCTTGATCCAGCGCGTCGCGTTGATGAAGTCGACGGCGTAGTTGTTGTGCTCTTCGATGCCCGTGGCGATCGCGAAGATGTTGGGGTCGAAGATGATGTCTTCGGGGGGAAAGCCGATCTCGTCGACGAGCATGCGGTAGGCCCGCTCGCAGATCTCGATCTTGCGCTGGTAGGTGTCGGCCTGGCCTTTTTCGTCGAAGGCCATCACCACGGCCGCCGCGCCGTAGCGCCGCACCAGCTTGGCCTGGTGCTTGAACTGCGCCTCGCCTTCCTTCAGCGAGATCGAGTTGACGATGCCCTTGCCCTGAATGCACTTCAGGCCGGCTTCGATCACTTCCCACTTCGAGCTGTCGACCATGATCGGCACGCGCGCGATCTCGGGTTCGCCGGCGATCAGGTTCAGGAAGCGCACCATCGCGGCCTTGCTGTCGAGCATGGCCTCGTCCATGTTGATGTCGATCACCTGGGCACCGTTCTCGACCTGCTGGCGCGCCACGCTCAGCGCCTGCTCGAACTCGCCGTTCAGGATCATGCGTGCGAAGGCTTTCGAGCCGGTCACGTTGGTGCGCTCGCCGACGTTGACGAACAGCGTGCCTTCGCCGATCAATACCGGCTCCAGGCCGGAGAGTTTCATCGGGGGAACGGGCGTTTTGGTGGCGGTCATCGCAGGCAGCTCGTGCAAGGCCCGCGTTGCTCACCGCGGACCGTTCAGGGTCGGGTGAGCGCCGTTGAAACGGTCTGGCGCTCAAAGCCCACCAGACCGGGCCCAAGCCTGGCAGCCAGGGACGGGTGTCCGGGCTGTCGCAACGCTCCTTGGGCGAGAAGGAATTGTACGGTTGCCCGCGTCGGTGCGCGCGGTAATGCTGCACACCTCAAGTCCTGCGACGGGTTGACGATAAAACGACGATGCCTGTCTTCCAACTCCCCTCCGATGTGCTGCGCGTCGGCGAGCCCACGCCTTTCGCGCTGCGCGACAAGACGGGCCGCCTGCTGATACCGCGCGGCACGATGGTGGCGTCGGAAGTGCAGCGCCTGCAGCTCGCCGCGCGCGACCTGTACGTGGACGAGCAGGACGGCGAAGCGCTCAAGCGTGCGATCGCCGGCAAGCTCGACGCGATGGTGCGGCAGAACGCACTGATCGGCCAGATCGCCAAGGCCCGCCCCGACCCGATCGACGTGGTCAGCGGCAAGGCCACGGCCCAGCGCCTGGCCGACCCGCTGGGTGCCTGGTCGAGCCTGCAGCTGCGCATCAGCGCGGTGCTGCACAACCCTGACCAGCCCGACTTCGAAGCCCGCCTGATGCGCGTGCAGGCCGGCCTGCTCGATCTGCTGGCGAGTGACACCGACACCGCGCTGCTGCTGCTCGTGCACGGCGCCACGCAGGAGTTCCACGACTACAGCGTGCGCCACGCGATGCTGGTGGCGGTGGTCTGCGAACTGGTGGCGCGCCAGATGCCGACCTGGAGCCCCGATCTGCGGCCCTCGTTGCGCTGCGCCGCGCTGACGATGAACGTGTCCATGACGCAGCTGCAGAACCTGCTCGCCACGCAGGACACGCCGATCACGCCGCCGCAGCTGGCGCAGATCGACCGGCATGGCAAGAAGGGCGCGACGCTGATGCGTGCGGCCGGTGTGACCGACGAACTCTGGCTCGGCGCCGTGGAGCACCACCACGACATTCCCCCCGGCCCGCTGGCCAACCTGTCGGTGGTGCAACAACTGGCGCGCCTGATCCAGCGCGCCGACATCTTCGCGGCCCGACTGAGCCCGCGCAAAAAGCGCCAGGCCATGTCGGCCACCGCGGCGGCCAAGGCCGTCTACCTCGACGAATTCCAGAAGCCCGACGAGGCTGGCTCGGCGATCCTGAAGACCCTCGGTCTGTACCCGCCGGGTTGCCTCGTGCGCCTGAAGAATGGCGAGGTCGCCGTGGTGCTGCGCCAGGGCAAACGTGCCAATGAGCCGGTGGTGGCCAGCATCGTCAACCCGCAAGGCATCGCCATCGCCGAGCCGGCGCTGCGCCAGACCTGGTTGCCCGCGCACGCGGTGGTGGGCGGCGTGGCCGCCCATGAAGTCAAGGTGCGGCTGAACCTCGAGCGCCTGATCAAGCTGACCTGAGGGGCCGGCGCCGCGCGTTCACACCGCTTCGGTCTCGCGCGCCAAGGCCATCGGCCCGCAGCAGCGCGGCTGGTAGCGCCCGACCCGCTGCGCGATCGCCGCGATGTGCGCCGGCGTGGTGCCGCAGCAGCCGCCGGCGATGTTCAGGAAGCCTGCCTTCGCGAACTCTTCGAGCAGGCTGCCGGTGATCTCGGGCGTTTCGTCGAAGCCGGTTTCGCTCATCGGGTTGGGCAGGCCGGCGTTCGGGTAGCAGCTGACGAAGGTGTCGCCGGCCACGCGCGACAGCTCTTCGATGTAGGGCCGCATCAGCGTCGCGCCGAGCGCGCAGTTCAGGCCGATCGCCAGCGGCCGGGCATGGCGCACGCTGTGCCAGAAGGCGCTCACGGTCTGGCCCGACAGGATGCGGCCCGACGCGTCGGTCACGGTGCCGGAGATGATCACCGGCAGGCGCTCGCCGGTTTCTTCCATCAATTCGTCGAGCGCGAAGATCGCGGCCTTGGCGTTCAGCGTGTCGAAGATGGTCTCGACCAGGAACAGGTCGCAGCCGCCTTCGAGCAGGCCGCTCGCCTGCTCGTGGTACGCCGCCTTCAGCTCGTCGAAGGTCACATTGCGGGCCGCCGGGTCGTTCACGTCGGGGCTGATGCTCGCAGTCTTGGGCGTCGGCCCGAGCGCACCGGCCACGAAGCGGGGCTTGTCGGCGCTGCTGAACTTGTCGCAGGCGGCACGCGCGAGTTTCGCGGCGGCCACGTTCATTTCGCGCGCGAAGGCGCCCAGGCCGTAGTCGTCCTGCGCCACGCTGGTCGCGCCGAAGGTGTTGGTCTCGAGAATGTCGGCGCCGGCCGCGAGGTACTGCTCGTGGATCTCGGTGATGACCTCGGGCTTGCTGAGCTGCAACATGTCGTTGTTGCCCTTCAGGTCCTTCGGGTGGTCCTTGAAGCGCTCGCCGCGGTAGTCGGCCTCGACCAGCTTGTAGCGCTGGATCATCGTGCCCATGGCACCATCGAGGATCACGATGCGCTCGGCCAGGATCTGCGGCAAGGCCGCGCCGCGGGTGTAGTGGGGGGCGTTCATGCCGCCATTGTAGGAAAGCTGTCAAGCCGGCGGCGCCCGGCCGGTCGAGGCGGCGCGTTGCACTTCACACCATCTCGAGCGGCGCCGTCTGCGCGAACAACGAATCGCGGAACGCCAGCGCGCTCGGCCCCACGTCGGCCATGGCCCAGAGCGCGAGTGCCTTGGCCGACATCGGCTTGGCGAACAGGTAACCCTGCAGCTCGTCACACCCGAGCGAACGCAGGATCTGGTTTTGCGCTTCGGTCTCCACGCCTTCGGCCACCACCTTGAGGCCCAGCGCCTGCGCGAGCTTGACGACCGCGTCGACCACCGCACGCGCGTCGGCGCTGCTTTCCAGGTCGAGCACGAAGCTGCGGTCGATCTTCAGCTCCCTGGCGGGCAGCTTGCGGAGGTACGAGAGGCTCGAATAGCCGGTGCCGAAGTCGTCGATCGAGATGTGCACGCCCACGGCGGCGAGCCGCTCGAAGATCTTCATCGTGGCTGCCGGGTCTTCCATCGCCACCGACTCGGTGATCTCGCAGGTCAGCAGCATCGGGTTGATCTGGTGCCGGGCCAGGGCGTCGGCAATGCGGTCCGGCAGGTCGGGGTGGCGCAGCTGGTGCACCGACAGGTTGATGGCCACGCGCATGCGCAAGCCTTCGTCGCGCCACACCCGCGCCTGGCGGCAGGCTTCGTCGATGACCCAGTTGCCCAACGCCGCGATCAGGCCGTAGCGCTCGGCGATCGGGATGAACACCGCCGGGCTGACCATGCCACGCTGCGGGTGGTGCCAGCGCATCAGCGCTTCGGCGCCGGTGATCTCGCCGCTGGGCGCGTGGATCTTCGGCTGGTAGTAGAGCTCGAGCTGGTTCTTCGCCAGGGCCATGCGCAGGTCGCGCAGCAGGTCGAGCTGTTCGCCCACGCCGGTGAGCATGTGCTGCTCGAAGAACGCATAGGTCGCCCCGCCGCTGCGCTTGACGGCGCGTGCGGCAGCGTCGGCGTGCAGCATCGCCGTCGTGTGGCCACCGTGCTGCGGGTAGAGCACGACGCCGATCGAACACGACAGCACCGCCTGCCGGCCTTCGAGCTCGCAAGGCTCGGCCAGCGCCGCGAGCAGGCGCTGCGCCATCTTCGCCGCGCCGTCGCGGTCGGCGTCGCGCTGCATCAGCAGCGCGAACTCGTCGCCGCCGACGCGCGCCACCGTGTCGCCTGAACGGGCCAGTGAAGCGAGCCGCTGCGCGATTTCCTGCAGCGCCAGGTCGCCGACACGCCGGCCGAAAGAATCGTTGATCGGCTTGAAGCCGTCGAGCGCCACGAACAGCAGCGCCAGCGCCTGCCCCTTGCGGTCGGCCTGAACGGCAGCGGTTTCGAGCAGCTGATCGAACGACATGCGGTTCGGCAGCGCGGTCAGCGTGTCGGTGCGCGCGACTTCGTCGATGCGGCCGATCGCGCGGTGCAACGCCTTGTTCATGCGCCCCTCGATGACCGACAGCAGGAGCAGCAGCAAGAGCAGCGCCACCGTGCCCACCGACGCGAGCAACGCCAGCGTGCCGTTGCTGGCACTGCTGAAGTGGTTCAGCGACACCGCGTCGAAGGGAACGCACGCGGCCAGCGTGCTCATCACGTGCGACGCGCTCAGGGCCGAGCCCATCAGCAATGCCGCCGCGAGCTGGCGTGGCACACGACCGACGCGGGCCTTCAGGCGCAAGGTCAGCGCCAATGCCAGGGCACACCCGAGCACAGCACAGGCGGCGGCACCGGCGGCCCAGATCGGATGCCAGGCGATCGACGGCGAAATGCGCATGCCGGCAAAACACAGGCCGAGCGTGACGAACACCCCGCCACCCAGTAGGCTGCCGGCTGCCAGCAGGCGGCCGAAACCGGGGCTGCGTACGACGCCGACCTGCAAGGTCAGTGCGCAGGCGGTCACCGCCACGGCCCAGGCCGCCAGCGTCACGCCGGCGCCGTAGCCGATGCCGAAGGGCAAGACCTCACCGGACAGGCCGACGAAGTGGATCGACCACAGGCCGGTGCCCAGCGCCAACGCGCCGCCGCCCAGCCAGGCCAGACCTGCACGGCCCGGGTTCGCGAGAACGCGGCGGGCCATGTCGAGCGCCACGTAGCTCGCCAGGCAAGCCAGTGCGAACACCGCGACCCAGAGGCCGGGTTGGGTCACCCAGGGAATGAATTCTTCCGATTTCATGTCGCTCCGTCGCACCGTTTCCCGGTTTGTGCCAGGAATATCGGCTTCGCCAGGGCGGAACTTGAATCGGCGGTGCGGGGCCTCAGTGCAGGAAGCCGATGCCACGCTGCTGGCGCACGTCGGGCTTGACGCGGTGCTCGGCTTCGAGCTGCGACAGGAATTCGTCGGGCTCGAAACTTTCGCCGAGCACGTCGCACTGGCGCTTGACCGAAGCGAAGTCTCCGGGCGCGAGCGAACCGAGCTGAAGCAGCCGGCTCGACCGCTCCGCGGTCATCAGCGAAGCATCACCCCCCAGCGCTTCGGCCACGAACATGCGCTCGCGCTGCGCTGCCGTCAGCGGCTTGAACTGGATCTTGAAGGTGAAGCGCCGCAGCGCCGCTTCGTCGAGCTCCTGGAACAGGTTGGTGGTGCAGATGAACACGCCCGAAAAGCGCTCCATGCCCTGCAGCATTTCATTGACTTCGCTGATCTCGTAGCTGCGCTCGGCCAGGCGCCGGCTGCGCAGGAAGCTGTCGGCCTCGTCCAGCAGCAGCACCGCGTTTTCGGTTTGCGCTTCGTCGAACATCTTGGCCATGTTCTGTTCGGTCTCGCCGACGAACTTGCTCATGATGTCGCTGGCCTGGCGGATCATCAGCGGCCGCTGCAGCTCGTGCGCGATGTGTTCGGCCAGCGCGGTCTTGCCGGTGCCGGGCGGGCCGTAGAAACACAGCGTGCCGTAGGTCTTGCGGCGCAATGCCTCGACGATCTTCGGCACCTCGAAACGTGACTCGGTGTTGACGAGGCCGAGGTCGTAGCTCGTCACCACCCGCCGCGCGCCGCGCTCGGTGGACGTGTTGCCGAGCGCCTTGTCGGCGTTGCCGAGCTGGCGTTCGATCAGCGCTTCGAGGCCCTTGCCGTCGCCCGCCAGCTTGGCGAACCTGACCGCGGTGCGAATCTGCGCCGGCGTCAGCCCCTTGCGCTCGGCCAGGCGCTTGGCAAAGCCCTCGCCCACCTCGACCCCGGCCAGCGCTCGACCGACCAGGCTTTCGCGCGCGCCGGGCGGCGGGCTCTTCAGTTCGAGGTGGTACTGGAAGCGGCGCCGGAACGCCGGGTCGATCTGCTCGATGCGGTTGGTGACCCAGATCACCGGCACCGGGTTGGTTTCCAGAATCTGGTTGACCCAGGCCTTGCCACTGACGCTGCCGCTGAGCGCGCCGTCGCCGGTGTCCATGCGCGCCATCAGCTGCGCGGCGTCGGTCGAGATCGGCGGGAACACGTCTTCGACTTCGTCGAACAAAAGCGCGACCGTGGGGCTGCCTTTCAGGAACACCTGGCTGATCTGCAACGAACGATAACGGTCACGGCCGCTGAGCGAATTGCCGTCGCGGTCGGCGTATTCGACTTCGTACAGCTCCAGCCCGGCCGACTGCGCCGCCACCTTGGCGAGCTCGGTCTTGCCGGTGCCGGGCGGGCCGTAGAGCAGCACGTTGACACCCGGCTCCTTGCGCGCGATGGCGTTCTTCAGCAGCGAAGTCAGCATCTGCTGATCGACGCCGACGAAGTCGAAATCGGCTTCGGTCAGTTCGCTGCGTTTGGCCGGGCGCGTGAACACCGCCATCAGGTCCGACGGGCCTTCGTATTGGCGCATCAAGACCGGCGGCAGTTGTTCGCTGACCTTCATCAGGTCGGCGAGGTCGGTGATGTTGTGTTCGGAGATCAGGTTCTCGACCATGCCGATGCGTTCGAGCCGCGAGCCGGCGCGCAGCGCTTCAGCCACGTCGGTTTCACTCACGCCGGCCACGCTGGCGATGGCCGCGTAGGCTTCCTGTGCGTTCGAGACCTTGAACTCGACCAGCAGGCCGCGCAGGTCACGCTGGTAACGCGCGAGCGTGCCGTAGAGCAGCAACGCACGCTCTGCAGGGTTCAACTGAAGCAGGCCGGCCAACGCGTCGATGTTCTTCTCGACCAGCGTCGATTCTTTCTTCAGGCTGCGCACCAGCCAGTCGGCCGTGGCGCCGAGCACGGCGAGCAGGTCTTTCGGCGCGTCCTTGATGTATTCGTCAACGTAGAAGAACAGCGTGCCTTCTTCGTAGGGCCCACGCCAGCCGCCGTGGCGCAGCATGAACGCGTCGTCGCTCAAGGCCTCGTGGCCGCGCCAATGTTCGTTGCCCTTGCAGCGGGTGTTCAGGAATTCGCGCAGGCGCCCCAGCACCGAGCTCGGCCAGACGAGGTGCTTGCCGGTCAGCGTCAGCAGGCTGTTCCAGTCGCGCCGCAGGTTGAAGCGGCCGGCGTTGCGGGTGGTGAGCGTCAGCACGAACTGCGAGCACATGCGGTCGAGCACCGGCGCTTCTTTCAAGCCGGGTGACAGCAGCAAGCGCCCTTCGCTGTAGCTCTTGACCATGCAACCTCCTGTGGACCATCTTGGCGCAGAGTGCACCCGACGGCAAGCCCCGCGTGAGCCGGTCTTGCAAAAGACCTTAACGCAGGTGGAGGACTCAGGACGACAGAAGCTTTGTTTCGCGTGCCGCAGATCACGGCAATGGTTTCGTCAGTGCAGGATCACAGGCTGCTGCATCAACGACGCGAAGCGTTCGATGTAGTCGTCGATCTCTTCTTCTGAAGGGCTGGTTTCGATCAGCGCCTCGACGCCAACCTTGAAACTTTCGGCCAGCACGCCCTGGATGAAGATTTCCTTGCGCGCGAACTTGTCGACGATCTCGTAGCCGCCATGGCTCAGCGACGCGCCAACGAGCGCCGCGCCACCGGGCACGATGCCGGTGTCGGTGGCCACGTCGAACAGCACGACCGCGTAACTTTCAGAGTTGTAGAGCATTTGCATGACGGACTCTCCTGCTCGCCTACGTGAGTCCCTCAACGCAAATATCAAGCCAGCGGCCGACAAGAGGGCCCGCGAACGAGCGTCAGGGGGTCGTGTCCATGTCCAGCAGGCGCAGGTCGAGGCCGTCATCGTTCGGGCCGGCGCGCAAGGTGGCGCGCACCGGCAGGTGGTGGCGCTGCGGGTCGAGCCAGACCTCGACGGTGGTGTCATAAGGGCCGCGCGGCTCACGCTTGAAGCGGATCGTGGCAACGCTGCCGGCGCGTGATTCCACCGCCTCGGAGCCAATGCAGCGGAAGGCCCACGCCCCGGCATCACCATGCGCGCCGCTGACGAAGAGCACGACCTTCGCACCGGCCACGCCCAGGCCCGGTTCGGCCGCGACGATGGCGCCGAGCTGGATCATCCAGCTCAGCCGGTCCTGCGCACCGGCATGCAGCGGGTACTCGGTCTGCGGACCTGAAAAGGTGATCTTGCCGGCTTCGCGCTGAAAGTTGGCGGCAGCCAGCGGGCGCCGCACACGCCGGTCAGTGAAGCGCAAAGGCGCGAGGCCGGATTCGTCGAACCCGCCGCGGCTGATCTGCGTGAGCACCGCCAGCCCGGCGATGCGCCCTTCGAGCCGGAGTTCGTAGCCCTCGGGGCCTGGGCGCCACTGCAGTTCGCCTTGGCCGTGAAGCTGGCCGCGCTGCAAGTCATAGCGCAGCGTGACCGCCGGCGGCGGCCGGGTGCGGTAGTGGGGAATACTGTCTTCGGTGACGCTGGCCGCTGGTTCCGGCGTTGGGGGTGTCGGCGAGGCGGCCGCGGTCACGACCGCGGGTTGGACCGGCACGACCTGGCGCAGTGCGGCGGGTCGCTGCACGACAGGTGAAGCGACCGCAGGCGCGGCCTCGGCAACCCGCTGTGCCGACGGGGGCGTTGCGGTGGCCACGGCCACCGGCACCTCGGCCATCGCCCGAACCTGCATCAAAGGTGCTGGCAGCGGCGGCACCTCACGCTGCGGCCAGGCCCAGTCGATGCCGCCCAGCGCGCCGGCGTGCAGCAGCAAGGCCAACGCGGCGAGCGCCGCGAGCGCCTTCCAGCGTCGGCCAGCCGCGGCGCCGGAATCAGCCTGCGCACCATGCATCGACAATACGCTCCTTTCCTGACCCATCGCCCTGCCCCACCCATGAAGCTTGCGACCTACAAAGACGGCTCACGCGACGGCCAGCTCGTCGTCGTTTCGCGCGACCTGACCAGCGCCCACTATGCCAGCGGCATCGCCACCCGCCTGCAACAGCTGCTCGACGACTGGGGCTTCATCTCGCCGCAACTCGAAGAGCTGTCGCAGAGGCTGAACCACGGCAAGGCGCGCCACGAGTTCGCGTTCGAGCCCGAGAAGTGCATGGCGCCTTTGCCACGAGCCTACCAGTGGGCCGACGGCTCGGCTTTCATCAACCACGTGGAGCTGGTGCGCAAGGCGCGCAATGCCGAAGTTCCGACAAGTTTCTACACCGATCCGCTGATGTACCAGGGCGGCAGCGACGACTTCATCGGCGCGCGCGACGACATCGTCTGCGCCAGCACCGAATTCGGGATCGACTTCGAAGCGGAGGTGGCCGTCATCACCGGCGACGTGAACATGGGCGCTTCGCCCGACGCCGCCATCGACGGCATTCGCCTGGTGATGCTGGCCAACGACGTGAGCCTGCGCAACCTGATCCCGGCCGAGCTGGCCAAGGGTTTCGGCTTTTTGCAGAGCAAACCCGCCACCGCGTTCAGCCCGGTCGCGGTCACGCCCGAGGAGCTCGGCGACAGCTGGCGCGGCGGGCGCCTGCACCTGAATCTTGAAAGCGTGTGGAACGGCAAACGGGTCGGCCTGTGCGACGCCGGCCCGGAAATGACCTTCCACTTCGGCCAGCTCATCGCGCACCTCTGCAAGACGCGCAACGTGCGCGCCGGCAGCATCATCGGCAGCGGCACCGTGAGCAACAAGGACTGGTCGCGCGGTTACTCGTGCATCGCCGAGAAGCGCGCGATCGAAACGATCGAAGGCGGCGCGCCCAAGACCGCGTTCATGCAGTACGGCGACACGATCCGCATCGACATGAAGGGCGCCGACGGCGCAAGCCTGTTCGGCGCGATCGAGCAGCTGGTGCGGGTGCCGGTTGGCACGTGAGCATCATGGGCTTAAGTGTTGGTTAATCGCGCCGGATCAATATCCGAACATCGGCGCAGAGTGATAAAGCAGCACGAAGAGCGAGGCGCCCCCGAACCACTCCGGCTGAGACAAATCTCGTGGCGCGCTTTCAACTCTCTCTTTCCGCAGACAAGTCCACGACCTACGGGCCCACAGAACCTGCGCTGGCCCGGTGGGGTAACCCCGACAGCCTCGGCGAGCCGCCCCGGAACACCTTCGACACCACCCTGAGTTCATCGCTGCTTTCGGACCTGCGGCGCTTCTCCAGCGACCCCGGCGGCACCGAGTTGCTCGCGGTCATGGCGGCCAGCGTTCGCCACGCCAAACCGCTGGCGGTGCACCTTCAGCACGATCGTGACCTGATCATCCTTTCGGTGTTCCCGCGCGAGCAACTGTTCGAGTGCGCGGCCGATCTGTGCGCGCTCCCACACGGTGATCTTTTCCGCCTGCGGCTCGTGCACGTCGAGCCCGAGGTTCCGCTCGAACCGCACGAGTTGCGCTCCGAGCCGGGCCGCCCGGCCCGCTTTACCCCGCTCGCGCCACTGCTGTGGATGCTCGCCATGCACGGCTCCACCAGCGACCTCCTGCCCGAACTCGCCGGGCCGGCGCGGTACCGGTTGTCCGCCGGCCTGTCATTGGCCGGCCTGCCGATCGACAACATGACGATGCCTTTGCTGGAAAAGATGCGCAATCGCCCGGTGTCGCTGAATGAGCTGGCGGGCTGGACGGTTCTCGGGCGGCCGCGGGTGCGGCGGCTGCTGAACGCGCTGTACCTTCAATCCGGGCTGATGATCACGCGTGCGTTCCCCGATTCCTGGGTGGCGCGGTAAGCAGCACGAACCCACGCCAAATCCAGCACAACGCCTGCTCGCGATTCGCGGCCATCGGGCGCTCGGCGCTGACGCTGTTCGGCGCCCTCGGCGAGCGAAGCCTTGTTCGCGATGGCCTGGGCCACCAACATCCTGAACGAAACGCTGGGTTGATCGCCCGGCTTCGGCAAGCTTGGCGGCGGCAGGCGCGGGTGCATCGGCCGGCGGCGCGAAAACGTTGAACAATCACAGCCGATGAGCCAGGAACTCCCCCGCACCTTCAAGTTGGTCACCGTCTGGCTCTTGCTCGGCGTGCTGGTCTTCCTCGGCATCCAGTGGTGGATGTACCGCGCGCGCCAGACGCAGTTCCAGGTCAGCGGCGGCGTGGTCGAACTGCGCCGCGGCAGCGACGGCCACTACCACTGGCCCGGCAGCATCAACGGCCGCGAGGTCGACTTTCTGGTCGACACCGGCGCCACCGGCACCGCGATCTCGGCGAATCTGGCGCGCGAGCTGAAGCTCGAATCGCTCGGTTCGGTGCAGTCGAACACCGCCGGCGGCCTGGTCACCGGCCAGGTGGTCAGCGCCGATGTAGCCTTGCAAGGTGGCGTAAACGCCCAGCGCCTGCGGGTGGTCGCACTCCCGGGCCTGAGCGACCGCCCGCTGCTGGGCATGGACGTGCTCGGGCGCCTGAAGTGGCAACAAGGTGACGGCGTTTTGCGCTTCGAACTGAAGCCGGCGCGCTGACGCACTGCGGGATAAGCTGCGGCCCATGAAACTGTTTCCCGACTGGCGCCAGCCACCACGCTGGCTCGCCGCAGCGCTGCTCGCCGCCAGCGCACACGCACACGCACACGCGCAGGCGCCGGCCAGCTGCCCGCCCGTCGCCACGCCGTTCACGCAAGACGAGATGCAGGCCGGCCTGCGCAGCGCCCGCGACCGCGGATTCCTGTGGCGCATCAGCCGCGACGGCCGCGACTCGTGGCTCTACGGCACGGTGCACGCCGCCAAGCGCGACTGGATGTTCCCCGGCCCGAAGGTCACGCAGGCGCTGCGGGCGAGCGACACGATCGCGCTCGAACTCGACATGCAGAACCCCGAGATCGGCCGCCGCCTCGGCGCCGGCATGGCGGCGCAGCGCAGCGCACCGCTGCCCGAGCCACTGCGCCAGCGTCTCTCGCGGCTCGCCGAGGCCGAATGCATCCCGGCGCAGATGCTGGCGCCGCTCAGCCCGGAGATGCAGGTGGCGACACTCTCGGTGCTGGTGGCGCGGCGCGACGGCGTCGACCCGTCGTATGGCATCGATGCCGTGCTCGGTGGCTTCGGGCGCGGCACCGGCAAGCCGGTGCTTTCGCTCGAAACACCCGAGCAGCAGTTGCAGGTGCTGCAGATGCCGAGCACGCGGGAAACGCTGAGCTTCGTCGAGAGTGGCATCAAAGACCTGGAAAGCGGGCGCGCGCGGCCACTCGTGTTGCGGCTGACCCAGGTCTGGGCTGACGCCGACCTCGACACGCTTTCTTCCTACGCCTCGTGGTGCGATTGCCTGAACACCGACGCCGACCGCGCGCAGCAGGCGCGTCTGCTGGATGCGCGCAACCCGCCGCTGGCCGACGCCATTGCGGCACTGCACAACGGCGGCAAGAACGTGTTCGCCGCCGTCGGCAGCCTGCACATGATCGGGCCGCTCGGCCTGCCGGATCTCCTGGCACAACGTGGTTTCAAGGTCGAGCGGGTGCGCTTTTCACCCTGAAAATGGCAGGGCGCGCCGTGCGACCGGCCGTGTTCTGAATGCACAATGAAACGCACCGACCAACAAGCAGAGCGCGGCCCACGCATCCGCCCGAGGAGACACCATGACCGACGCATCCGCCTTCACGAAACTCGTGCCCGGTTTCGACTTTCTGCAGAACCTGGTGAAAGGTGCGGGCGCTGCATTGCCCGGCATCGGCCAGTGGGTGGCGCCGACCATCGACCCCGAAGAAATCGACAAGCGCATCAAGGAACTGCGCACCGTGCAGTACTGGCTGGAGCAGAACGCCCGCATGCTCGACGCGACCATCCAGGCGCTCGAAGTGCAGCGCATGACACTCTCCACGCTGAAGTCGATGAACGTGCAGATGGACGACCTGCGCGAGTCGATGAAGATCAAGGTGCCGCTCGCGGCGCCGGAACCCGAGCCGGAGCCCGAGGCTGAGCCTGTCGCCGCCGCGGCGCCAGCCGCCGCACCTGCACCCGGCGCGGTCGACCCGATGCAGTGGTGGGGCGCGCTCACCAAGCAGTTCACCGAACTCGCCACCACCGCGATGAAAGACACCGGCACCGACGCCGCGAAGACGCTGGCCGGAGCGATGCTCAAGCAGTCGATCGACGCCGCCGGCCCGGCAGCCGCCAAGGTCAAGCGAGCGGCCGCCAAGACTGCAGCGAAAAAAAAACCCGCCGCGCGCAAGAAGGCTCCGGCGACACGTTGAAACGATGAAACCGTTCCTGCACGCCCATGCCACGCACCCCGACTGGCGCATGGCACTCGCGCTGGCCGCGGCGCAGATCGAAGCGCAGCGCAGCGAGCCTGCTGCTGCCGTGCCGACGCTCGGCTGGGTCTATTTCAGTGACCACTACAGCATGCACGCCAGCGCGCTGCTGGCCGAGCTGAAGCAGCGCTGGCCTGGCGTGCAGTGGGTCGGTGCCAGCGGCGTCGGCGTGGCGGCGAGCGGCGTCGAATACTTCGACGAACCTGCGCTGGTGCTGATGCTGGCCGAGATGGCGCGTGATCGTTTTCGGGTGTTCTCGGGCGCGCGCCCGCTCGGCGGCTTTCCCGCCCACACCGCCAACGTGCACGCCGACCCGCGTGCCAACGACGCCGACGAGCTGGTGCGCGACATGAGTGCGCGCACCGCCACCGGCTACCTGTTCGGCGGCCTGGCTTCGGCGCACAACACGGCGGTGCAGATCGCCGAAGACGTGCTGACGGGCGGGCTGTCGGGGGTGGCTTTCGACGCCCGCGTGGCGCTGGTGTCGCGCGTCACGCAGGGCTGCCAGCCGATCGGCCAGGCGCGCACCGTGACGGCGGTCGACCGCAACGTCGTCACCCAGCTCGACGGCGAAGGCGCGCTCGACTGCCTGCTGCGTGACCTGAACTTCGAGGGCGCCGACCCGCGCGCCGCATTGCCGGCCTTGCGCCAGACGCTGATCGGCCTCAGCGACGCGCCTTCGCCTTCGAACGAGCGCCGCACGGCCGACGCCGGCAGCGCCCTGCAAGGCCGCTTCGACAACCTGATCCGGCGCGGCGCCTTCGGCCCCGACACCCGCGTGCGCCACCTTGTCGGCCTCGACCCCGGCCGGCGTGGCATCGCGATCGGCGACATCGCCGAAGTCGGCAGCCAGATCGCGTTCTGCACCCGCAACACCGAAGCGGCGCGGCGCGACCTGATGCGCATCTGCGCCGAAGTGCGCGAAGAGGTCGAACCCGAAACGCTGCCGCTCGAAGCGGCACTCGCGCTCAAGGGCGCCCCGGCGGGCAACGCTGCGGCCCCTGCGGCACACGGCATTGCCGGGGCCATCTACGTCAGCTGCGCCGGGCGCGGCGGCGCGCACTTCGGTGCGCCGTCGGCCGAACTCGCCATCGTCAAGCACGCGCTCGGCGACGTGCCGCTGGTCGGCTTCTTCGCCTCGGGCGAGATCGCGCGCGAGCACCTCTACGGCTACACCGGCGTGCTGACCGTGTTCAGAACCGCCCCGTGAAACGAAGGGCTTGCCGTTGACGCTACATTGCCGCTCCATGCCCGCAGACCGAGAGCCCTCGCCATGAACGCAGCCCTGCCCGGCAATGTCGCTGCGGCCGCCGCCGAAGCGGCACAACGCAGCGTGCGCCAGGTCGAGGTGGTGGCCGCGCTCTCGGGCCTGCTGCCGGCGCACGCGCTGCTGTGGCACGCCGAAGACACCGTGCCCTACGAGTGCGACGGCCTCACCGCCTACCGCGAACAGCCGCTCGTGGTGGTGCTGCCCGAGACCGAAGCGCAGGTGGCCGCGGTGCTGCGCGAATGCCACCGCCTGAACGTGCCGGTGGTCGCACGCGGCGCCGGCACCGGCCTGTCGGGCGGCGCCTTGCCGAACCGGCTGGGCGTGACGCTGAGTCTCGCCAAGTTCAACAAGATCACGAAGCTCGACCCGGTCTCGCGCACCGCCGTCGTTCAGTGCGGCGTGCGCAACCTCGCGATCAGCGAAGCCGCCGCGCCCTACGGCCTGTACTACGCGCCCGACCCGAGCAGCCAGATCGCCTGCACCATCGGCGGCAACGTGGCCGAAAACTCCGGCGGCGTGCACTGCCTCAAGTACGGCCTCACGCTGCACAACGTGCTGCGCGTGCGCGGTTTCACGGTCAGCGGCGAGCCGGTCGACTTCGGCTCCGAAGCGCTCGACTGCGCCGGCCTCGACCTGATGACGATCCTCGTCGGCAGCGAAGGCATGCTCGCGGTCACGCTCGAAGTGACCGTGAAGCTCGTGCCCAAGCCGCAGCTCGCGCGCTGCATCATGGCCAGCTTCGACGACATCCGCAAAGCCGGCGACGCGGTCGCCAACGTGATCGCGGCCGGCATCATCCCGGCCGGCCTGGAGATGATGGACAAGCCGATGACGGCCGCCGTCGAAGACTACGTGCACGCCGGCTACGACCTGAACGCGGCCGCGATCCTGCTGTGCGAGAGCGATGGCACACCCGAAGAGGTGGCTGAAGAGATCGGCCGCATGGAAGCCGTGCTGGCGAACAGCGGCGCCACCCGCATCGAAGTGAGCCAGAACGAAGCGCAGCGTTTGAAGTTCTGGAGCGGCCGCAAGAACGCGTTCCCGGCGACCGGGCGTCTCAGCCCCGACTACATGTGCATGGACTCGACGATTCCGCGCAGCCGGCTGGCCGACATCCTGCTCGCCATCGGCGAAATGGAGAAGAAGTACGGCCTGCGCTGCGCCAACGTCTTTCACGCCGGCGACGGCAACCTGCATCCGCTGATCATGTTCGACGCCAACGACGCCGACCAGCTGCACCGCTGCGAACTGTTCGGCGCCGAGATCCTGGAGCGCAGCGTCGAGATGGGCGGCACGGTCTCGGGCGAACACGGCGTGGGCATCGAAAAACTCTCGGCGATGTGCGTGCAGTTCTCGAAACCCGAGCGCGAGCAGATGCTGTCGCTCAAACGCGCGTTCGACCCCAAGGAGTTGCTCAACCCCGGCAAGGCGGTGCCGTCGCTGGCGCGCTGCGCCGAGTACGGGAAGATGCACGTGCGGCGCGGGCTGTTGCCGTTCGCGGACATCTCGCGGTTCTGACCGTTCGTAGCCACGCATGAGTCCGACCGATCCCGCGCTTCAGGTACTGATCGACCGCATCCACAGCGCCCGCTCCGCCGGCGCGCAGTTGTGCATTCGCGGCGGCGGCAGCAAGGACTTCTATGGCGAAGCGCCGCAAGGCGAGGTGCTCGACACGCGCATCCTCGAAGGCACGTCCAGCTACGAGCCGACCGAGCTCGTCGTCACCACACGCTGCGGCACCTCGCTCGCCGACCTGGAAGCGCTGCTCGCCACCAAGGGCCAGTGCCTGCCGTTCGAGCCGCCGCACTTCGGCGACCTGGAGCTGAGCGCGTCATCGCGCGGCGCGACGGTGGGTGGCATGGTCGCGGCCGGCCTGTCGGGCCCGTCGCGCGCGGCCACCGGCTCGGTGCGCGACTACGTGCTCGGTGCGACCATCCTCAACGGCAACGGCGAGGTGCTCAGCTTCGGCGGCCAGGTGATGAAGAACGTCGCCGGCTACGACGTGTCGCGCCTGATGGCGGGCTCGATGGGCACGCTCGGCGTGATCCTGGAGGTCTCGCTGAAAGTGCTGCCGGTCGCACCCGCCACGCTCACGCTGCGCATGGAGATGGACCAGGCCACGGCCATCGCCCAGCTCAACACCTGGGGCGGCCTGCCACTGCCGCTGAACGCCAGCGCCTGGTGGGACGGCAACCTGATCCTGCGCCTGCGCGGCGCACTGGCCGCGGTGCAGGCGGCGCGCGCGCGCTTCGGCGGCCAGGTTGTCAGCCCCGAACACGCACTGCCGTTCTGGGACGGGCTGCGCAACCACGACGACGAGTTTTTCGTGAAAGCACGCGAGGCGGTGAAGACCGGTGCCACGCTGTGGCGCCTGTCGGTGCCGCAGACCGCGCCGCCGCTCGCGCTCTCGGGCGAGATGATGATCGAGTGGGGCGGCGCGCAGCGCTGGCTGTGCAGTGCCATGCCGGCCTCGAACGTGCGCGACGTGGTCGCGCGTGCCGGCGGCCACGCCACGCTGTTCGCCGCGCAGGACAAGGGCGCCGGCGTGTTCGCGCCGCTGCAGTCGCCGCTCGACCGCATTCACCGCGAGCTGAAGAAGTCGTTCGACCCTTCGGGCATCTTCAACCCCGGCCGCCTGTACCCGGGGCTCTGAGCAGCAGCACGCATGCAAACCAATCTCGCCCCGGAGTTCAAAGGCACGCCCGAAGGCATCGAGGCCGAAGCGATCCTGCGCAAGTGTGTGCACTGCGGCTTCTGCACCGCGACGTGCCCGACCTACCAGCTGCTCGGCGACGAACTCGACGGGCCGCGCGGCCGCATCTATCTGATGAAGCAGCTGCTCGAAGGCGCGCCCGTCACGCGCAGCACGCAACAGCACCTCGACCGCTGCCTGACCTGCCGCAACTGCGAAAGCACCTGCCCGTCGGGTGTGCAGTACGGCAACCTGGTCGAGATCGGCCGGCGCCTCGTCGACGAGCGCGTGCCGCGCCCGAGCGGCGAAAAGGCGGTGCGCTGGCTGCTGAAGGAAGGGCTGACCTCGCCACTGTTCGCCCCGGCCATGAAGATCGGCCAGATGGTGCGCCCGCTGCTGCCTGCGTCGCTGCAGAACAAGGTGCCGGCCAAGGCACCGGCGCGCGCCCACCACTGGCCCACGCGCGAGCACAAGCGCAAGGTGCTGATGCTGATGGGCTGCGTGCAGCCGGCGATGATGCCCAACATCAACAGCGCGACCGCCCGCGTGCTCGACGCCGCCGGCATCCAGACCGTGGTCGCCGACGAAGCCGGCTGCTGCGGCGCGATCCGCACCCACCTGAACGACCACGAAGGTGGCCTGAACGACATGCGCCGCAACATCGACGCGTGGTGGCCGCTGGTCTCGAACGGCGGCGCGTTCGAGGCGATCGTGATGAATGCCTCGGGCTGCGGCGTCACGGTGAAGGAATACGGCCATTCGCTGGCCGGCGACCCGGCCTATGCCGACAAGGCCAGGCGCATCAGCGAACTCACACGCGACCTGAGCGAGCTGTTGCCCGACCTGGTGGCTGCGCTCAAGCCCAAGATGCGGATGCGCAACGTCGCCACCCAGCTCGCCTTCCACCCACCGTGCACGCTGCAGCACGGCCAGCAGTTGCGTGGCGGTGTCGAAACCCACCTGAACGCACTCGGCTTCAATGTGCAATTGGCCACGAACGAGAGCCACCTCTGCTGCGGCTCGGCCGGCACCTATTCGGTGCTGCAGCCCGAGCTGGCCTACCAGCTGCGCGACCGCAAGCTCGCCAACCTGTCGCCGCTGGAAGCGCAGACCATCGTCTCGGCCAACATCGGCTGCATCCAGCACCTGCAGACCGGCACCGCAACGCCGGTGCGGCACTGGGTCGAAGTGCTGGACGAAGCGCTGGGATAGCGCTCCGAGCGCCGGGCTCAAGGTTCCGGAACGCTTGCCGATACACAGGGCTTCCCATGCCCCGCGACCGGATTCGGCCGCATCGTCAACCTTTTCAGGACTGGATCCACCATGAAACGCTCTACCCTTGCTGCCGCTGCCGTCGTGATGTTCGCCACCTTCGGTGCTGCCCACGCCGACGACCCGAAGGCCACCATCGCCGACCTCGACGCCCGCCTGGCCAAGATCGGCGCCGCCAAGCTCGACGGCACCGAAAAGGTCGGCGACAAGACCGTGCCGGCGCTGTTCTTCGGCGAACGCAAGATCAACAACAACTACGACGTGGTCGACGCCGTGCGCAAGGCCCACAACGCCACCGCCACCGTGTTCGTGAAAGACGGCGACGAGTTCGTGCGCGTCAGCACCAACGTGCTCACGCCCGAAGGCAAGCGCGGTGTCGGCACCCAGCTGGCCCGCAACAAGGCCTACGAAGCAGTCATCAAGGGTTCGCAGTACTGCGGTCCGATCGACGTGCTCGGCACCGCGTTCGACGCCTGCTACAACCCGATCAAGGACGCCTCCGGCAAACTGATCGGCGTGAGCTACATCGGCCACAAGAAGTAAGCACGCCTCTTCTCGCGTGACCCCTCGCGCAGCCCGATGCGGGCCGCGTGAGGCATCAACCTGAAGCCTCCCGGAAGCTGCCATGAAGACTCTTACCCACTTGCGCGACACCTTCGGCCGCATGGCCGTTCGCACGCAGTTGACTGCCGCGTTCTCGATCATCCTGCTGCTCACCGCCACGGTCGGTGGCGTGGCCCTGAACGGGCTCTCGCGCGTTGACGCACAGGCCGACGCGCTCGCGTCGAAGTGGCTTCAAGGCGTGGGCTTCCTGGCCGAGCTGCGCGTCGGCCTGGTCGACGCGCGCGAATACGAAATCAAGCACAGCCGCACCGCCGATTCGAGCTACCACTCGGAATACGAAGAGAAGATCGGCGCGGCCGCGAAGGCCGCCGCCGCCGCCCAGGCCTCTTACGAAGCGCTGGTGTCGAGCGACGCCGAACGCGAGCTGTTCGCCAAGTTCAGCAAAGGCTGGTCGAGTTACCAGAAGGCCGAGCAACGTGTCGTGGCGCTTGGCCGTGAAAAGAAGACCCAGGACGCCACCGACATCAGCGACGGCATGGCCAGCATGGCCTTCGACGAAGCGCTCGGTGCGCTCAACGTGCTGACGAAGTACGGCTTCGAAGGCGGCAAGGAAGCGGCAGCACAAACCGCGGCCATCTACAAACAGGCCAAGTTCGTGCTGTTCGGCCTGCTGGCCGTTTCGCTGCTGCTCGGCATCGCACTGGCCTGGGCCATCACGCACCAGCTCATCGGTCAGTTGGGCGGCGAGCCCGCCACGGCCTCCGACGTGGCCAAGGCCGTCGCCGAAGGCGACCTGACCACGAAGATCCACCTGAAGGCCGGCGACACGCACAGCCTGATGGCCCGCCTGCAGTCGATGCAGGCCGCGCTGACCGCGGCCGTGACCAACGTTCGCCAGGGTTCAGAAAACGTGGCCACCGCGAGCGCCGAGATCGCCCAGGGCAACCAGGACCTGTCGAACCGCACCGAGCAACAGGCCAGCGCGCTCGAAGAAACCGCCGCCACGATGGACGAACTGGGCTCGACCGTGCGCAACAACGCCGACAACGCCAAGCAGGCCAACCAGCTCGCACTCGGCGCTTCCGAAGTGGCGCTCAAGGGCGGTGCGGTGGTCGGCCAGGTGGTCGAGACCATGAAGGGCATCAACGACAGCAGCCGCCGGATCGCCGACATCATCTCGGTGATCGACGGCATCGCGTTCCAGACCAACATCCTGGCACTCAATGCAGCGGTGGAAGCGGCCCGTGCCGGCGAACAGGGCCGCGGTTTCGCGGTCGTGGCCGGTGAGGTGCGCAGCCTGGCGCAGCGCAGCGCCGACGCCGCCAAGGAAATCAAGGTCCTGATCAATGCCAGCGTGGAACGTGTGGAACACGGCACCTCGCTGGTCGACCAGGCCGGCAAGACCATGGGCGAGATCGTGGGTGCGATCAAGCGCGTGACCGACATCGTCGGCGAGATCAGCTCGGCCAGCGCCGAACAGAGCGCCGGCGTGGCCCAGGTGGGCCAGGCGGTGACGCAGATGGACCAGGCGACGCAGCAGAACGCGGCACTGGTCGAAGAAAGTGCGGCCGCCGCCGAGAGCATGAAGCAGCAGGCCCGGCAACTCGTCGAAGCCGTCGCCGTGTTCAAGCTGGTGCACGGCGAGCGCGCCTACGTGGCCGCAGCCCCCGCGCCGGTCCACGCAAGTGCGCCGGCCGTGTCGAAGCCGGTCGAGCGGCGCGGGCCGAACCGCGCCACCAACGTGGCGCGCCTGCCGGCCGCGAAACCGGCGCAGCCGGCACCGGCGGCCGCACAGGCGAACGGCACCGACGAGTGGGAAACCTTCTGAGCGTCGCGTTTCAGGGCGCAGCCGCCAGGCTCAGATGCAGCGGCCGCCGTCCACTTCCATCGCCACGCCGGTGACCATCGAGGCTTCGTCGCTGCACAGGTAACACGCGGCGTTGCCGAGGTCTTCGGGCGTCGAAAAGCGCCCGATCGGAATCGTCGACAGGAACTTCGCGCGCATCTCGGGCGTGTCTTCGCCCATGAAGGTCTTCAGCAGCGGCGTTTCGCCGGCCACCGGGTTCAGCGCGACCACGCGGATGCCGAACGGCGCCAGCTCGACCGCCATCGAGCGGGTGGCGGTGATGACCCAGCCCTTGCTGGCGTTGTACCAGGTCAGCCGTGGCCGCGGGCTCACGCCGGCGGTGCTGGCGATGTTCAGGATCACGCCGCCCTTCTGCGCCTTGAAGCGCGGCACGACTTCCTTCGCGGCGAGGTAGATCGCCTTCACGTTGACCGCGAGGATGCGGTCGAAATCGTCTTCGGGCAAACCTTCCAGGGCCTGCGGCACGTGCGCCACACCCGCGTTGTTGACGAGGATGTGCAGGCCGCCGAACAGCGCGTGCGCGGCGTCGATCATGCGCTTCACGTCGGCCGCGTCGGTCACGTCGATGCGCAGGCTGCGCGCGTGGGCCCCGAGCGCCTTCGCGACCCGCTCGCCACCCGCGGCGTCGCGGTCGGCGATCAACACCTTCGCGCCTTCGGCGATGAACTTCTTCGCGATGCCCTCGCCGAAGCCCGAACCCCCGCCGGTGACGACGGCGATCTTTCCTTCGAGTCTCACGGTGGCTTTTCCCGGTGGTGCCGATTGAGTCCGGCGATTTCCGGGGCATGATATTGGAAAGGGTGCGCCGCGCCCGCTGCCGCACCGAGCCTTCGCCATCAGCCTCTTCCTCGTCAAACGTTTTGCGACCTTCCTGGCGACCCTGCTGGTCGCGTCGATGGTGGTTTTTCTCGTGCTCGACGTGTTGCCCGGCAGCGCCGCCGACGTGGTGCTGGGCGAGTCGGCGACACCCGAGGCGCGCGCAGCGCTGAACGCCAAGCTCGGCCTCGACCGACCGCCGCTGCAGCGCTACACCGACTGGATGGCCGGCCTGGCCCGCGGCGATCTGGGCGAGAGCCTGTCGTATTCGGTGCCGGTGTCGCAGCTGATCCAGGAACGCCTGCAGGTGACCGCGCCGCTCGCGCTGATGGCGATGCTGCTGACCGCTGGCCTCGCGCTCACGCTCGGCATCTACGCCGCCTCGCGCCACAACAAGTTGGGTGACGTGGGCGTGATGGCCTTCAGCCAGCTCGGCATCGCGATCCCCAACTTCTGGTTCGCGATCATCCTGATCTTCGTCTTCGCGGTGAAGCTGCAGTGGTTCTCTGCCGGTGGTTTCCCGGGCTGGGAAGACGGGTATTTCGACGCCTTCAAGGCGCTGGTCCTGCCCGCCGTGGCGCTGGCCGTGGTGCAGGCCGCGATCCTCGCGCGCATCACGCGCTCGGCGGTGCTCGACGTGTTGCGCGAAGACTTCGTGCGCACCGCCCGCGCCAAGGGCCTGAGCCGGCGCGCGGTGCTGTGGCGCCACGTGCTGCGCAACGCCTTCGTGCCGGTGTTGACCGTGATGGGCCTGCAGTTCGCCAACCTGCTGACGGGCACCATCGTGGTCGAGAACGTGTTCTCGCTGCCGGGCCTGGGACGGTTGATCTTCCAGGCCATCGCCAACCGCGACGTGATCGTGGTGCGCAACGTGGTGATGCTGCTGGCCGCGTCGGTGATCGTGATCAACCTCATCGTCGACGTGCTGTACGCGGTGATCGACCCGCGCCTGAAGGTCCACAGCGCATGAGCTTCTTTCAGCGCGCGCTGCGCCACAAGAGTTTTGCGATCGGCGGCGCGCTGGTGCTGCTGCTGATCGCCACCGCCGTCGGCTCCTTCGTCTGGACACCCTACCCGGCCGCCGACCTCGACATTCCGAACAAGCTGCAGCTGCCCTCGGCCGCGCACTGGCTCGGCACCGACAGCCTCGGCCGCGACATCGTCTCGCTGCTGATCGTGGGCGCGCGCAACTCGATCGCGGTCGGCGTGATCGCGGTGGGCATCGGCATCGCCTTCGGCGTGGCGCTCGGCCTGCTCGCCGCAGCGCGGCGCGGCTGGGTCGAAGAAGCGGTGATGCGCTTTTCGGACTTCACCTTCGCGTTCCCGGCATTGCTGTCGGCCATCATGCTGACATCGATCTACGGCCCGGGCCTGGTGACCTCGATCGTCGCGATCGGCATCTTCAACGTGCCGGTGTTCGCGCGCATCACGCGCGCCGCCGCCAACACGGTCTGGTCACGCGAGTTCGTGCTCGCGGCACGGGCTTGTGGCAAGGGGCCGCTGCGCATCACGCTCGAACACGTGCTGCCGAACATCGCCTCGATCCTGATCGTGCAGGCGACGATCCAGTTCGCGGTCGCGATCCTCGCCGAAGCCGCGCTCAGTTACCTGGGCCTCGGCACCCAGCCGCCGCAGCCGAGCTGGGGCCGCATGCTGAACGAAGCGCAGCAGATGCTGTTCTCTGCCCCGCAGCTCGCGCTGTACCCGGGCGCGGCGATCGCACTCTCGGTGCTCGGCCTGAACCTGATGGGCGACGGGCTGCGCGACCTGCTCGACCCGCGGCTGGCAAGGCAACGTTGATGGCGCATCCACCAAGCACTGCGCTGCTCGATGTTGCCGGGCTTCGGGTCACGCTGCAGACCCCGCGCGGCCCGGCCCAGGCGCTGCGTGGCATCGACCTGCAGATGCAGCGTGGCGACACGCTCGGCCTGATCGGCGAGAGCGGCTGCGGCAAGTCGATGACCGCGCTGGCGCTGATGGGCCTGCTGCCCGAAGGCGCGAAAGTCGAAGGCAGCATCCGCCTGAACGGCCGCGAGCTCGTGGGCCTTCCCGACGATGAGATGTGCGCGCTGCGCGGCAACCGCATCGGCATGGTGTTCCAGGAGCCGATGACGGCCTTGAACCCGCTGCACACGGTGGGCGACCAGATCGCCGAGCCGCTGCGGCTGCACCGGCAGATGGGCCGCAGCGAAGCCCGCGCCGAGGCCTTGCGCCTGCTCGAACGGGTGCAGCTGCCGCAGGCGGCGCAACGGCTCGACGCCTACCCGCACCAGCTGTCCGGCGGCCAGCGCCAGCGGGTGACGATCGCGATGGCGCTGGCCTGTGGGCCCGACCTGCTGATCGCCGACGAGCCGACCACGGCGCTCGACGTGACGATCCAGGGCGAGATCCTCGACCTGATCAACGAACTCGTCACCGAGAGTGGCATGGCGCTGCTGCTGATCAGCCACGACCTCGGCGTGATGGCGCGCACCGTGTCGCGCCTGCTCGTGATGTACGGCGGCACGGTGGTTGAATCCGGGCCGACGGCCGAGGTCTTTGCGCACTTGGCGCATCCGTACACACGCGGGCTGTTCGGCGCCCGCCCTCGGCTCGGCACACCGCGGGTGAACGGCCGCAAGCCGGCGCTGGCGACCATTCCCGGGCGTGTGCCCGAACTGGTCGACATGCCGGCCGGCTGCCCGTTCGCCGACCGCTGCGCGTGGGTGGTCGACGCCTGCCGCGCCGCGCCCCCGCCCGCGGTGACAGTCGGCCCGCAGCACATGACACGCTGCTTGCGCATCGATGCGGTGAAAGCCGCCGCATCAGCACCATGACCGAATTGCTCGCCGTCGAAGAAGCCGTCAAGCACTACCGCCTGCCGCGGGAGAACCTGCTCAAGGCCGCGCCGAAAGTCGAGGCCTTGCGCGGCGTGAGCTTGACGATGCAGGCCGGGACGAGCCTGGGCATCGTCGGCGAATCGGGTTCGGGCAAGTCGACGCTGGCGCGCCTGGTGATGGCACTCGAAGCGCCGACCTCGGGCCGTGTGACCCTGCTCGGGCGCGACCTGAACGCGCTGCCCGCGGCCGAGCTGATGGCCGCGCGGCGCGACTTCCAGATGGTGTTCCAGGACCCTTACGGTTCGCTCGACCCGCGCCAACGGGTGCAGCGCATCGTCGCCGAACCGCTGCTCACCGTCGGCGCGAGCGAAGCGACCGAGCGGGTCGCCGAAGCACTCGACGCCGTCGGCCTGCGCGCCAGCGACGCCGCCAAGTACCCGCACGAGTTTTCCGGCGGCCAGCGCCAACGCATCGCGATCGCCCGCGCCTTGATCACCCGCCCGAAGCTGATCGTGGCCGACGAACCCGTGAGCGCGCTCGACGTCTCGGTGCAGGCCCAGGTGCTGAACCTGCTGGCCGACCTGCAGCAGCGCTTCGGCGTGACCTACCTCTTCATCAGCCACGACCTCGCGGTGGTCGACCACGTGTGCGACGAGGTGGCGGTGATGTACGCCGGGCGCATCGTCGAACAGGGGTCGCCCGATGTCTTGTTCCGCGCGTCGGCGCATCCGTACACCCGTGCGTTGATTGCAGCGTTGCCACAGGCACAGGCCGTGGTGGCGCGGGCACCGGCCGCATCCGATAGAGTCGGTGCTGATGACAAGGCGCCCGCCACCGCATCGGGAAGCGGCTGTTCCTTTTACGCCCGCTGCCCGCATCGCCGCGAGCGCTGTGCCACGGAGTTGCCGGCACTGCGACAGATCGACGGCGGCCACCGTGCCGCCTGCCATTTTGCCGAATTGGTTTTGACGACCGCACCAGGAGAGCGTTGATGAAGAAGATTCAGACCCGTGCCACCACCCCGCTGGCCGCGATCGCCCTCGCGGCGCTGGCGGCTTTCGCCACCACCACGCAGGCGCAAACGCGCAAGGACAGCGCCGTGCTCGCGATGGTGCTCGAGCCCGCGCCGGGCCTGGACCCGACCACGGCCTCGGCCGCGGCGATCGGCGAGGTGGTGCACTACAACATCCTCGAAGGCCTGACCAAGATCAACATGGACGGCAGCATCACGCCGCTGCTGGCCGAGAGCTGGAGCGTCGACCCCGACGGCAAGAGCTACACCTTCAAGCTGCGCAAGGGCGTGAAGTTCCACGACGGCGAGGCCTTCGACGCCAGCGACGTGAAGTTCAGCTTCGAGCGCGCCAAGGCCGAAGGCTCGACCAACAAGGCCAAGAAGGCGGTGTTCGACAACATCAGCCGCGTCGACGCGAGCGACCCGCACACCGTCATCGTGGTGCTGAACCAGGCCGACGGCAACTTCCTGTTCCGCATGGGCGAGAACACCGCGGTGATCCTCGACCCGAAGAGCGCCGCCACCACCGCGACCAAGCCGGTCGGCACCGGCCCGTTCAAGCTCGAGAACTGGGCCAAGGGCTCGGCGATCACGCTCGTGAAAAACGACGAGTACCGCAGCGCCGCCGCGGTGAAGATGAAGAAGGTGACCTTCCGCTTCATCAACGACCCGGCCGCGCAAGTGGCCGCCTTGCTGGCCGGTGACGTGGACGGCATGGCGCGCTTCGGCTCGATCCAGAGCCTGAAGCAGTTTCAGAGCGACGCCCGTTTCACGGTCGTGGCCGGCGGCACCGAAGGCAAGACCATCGTCAGCATCAACAACAAGAAGAAGCCTTTCGACGACGTGCGCGTGCGCCGCGCCATCGCCGCGGCGATCGACCGCAAGGCCATCATCGACGGCTCGCAGGAAGGGCTGGCCAAGCCGATCGGCAGCCACATGGTGCCGAGCGACGCCGGGTATGTCGACCTGACCGGCGTGAACCCCTACAACCCCGAAAAGGCCAAGGCGCTGCTGAAGGAAGCCGGCATCACCACGCCGCTGAACGTGACGCTGACGCTGCCACCGCCGGAATACGCACGCAAGGGCGGCGAGATCGTGGCGTCGCAGCTGGCCAAGGTCGGCATCATCGCGAAGATCGAGAACATGGAGTGGGCGCAGTGGCTCGCCGGCCCGTTCAAGGGTAATTTCGACCTGACGATGATCAGCCACGTCGAGCCGCTCGACTTCGACCGTTATGCCGACCCGAAGTACTACTGGGGTTACGACTCGAAGGCCTACAACGACCTGCTCGCCAAGTACAACAGCAGCGCCGACACGAAGAGCCGCATGAAGTTCCTGGGCGACATCCAGCGCCAGCTCGCCACCGACTCGGTCAACGCCTACCTGTACCAGCTGCCGCAGTTCGCGGTGGGCAACAAGAAGCTGAAAGGGCTGTGGAGCAGCTCGCCGATCTTTGCGAATGATTTGAGTGCGCTGGCCTGGCAATGAGCGCCAGCGCATGACCCCGCTTCATGACCTGAGCGCCATCGAGCTGCTCGCCGCCTACCGCAGCAAGGCACTCTCGCCGGTCGAGGTGACGCGCTCGGTGCTGGCCCACATGTACAAGTGGGAACCGCACCTGCACGCCACCTGGGCGCTCGAAGGCGACGAAGCGCTGGCGCAGGCAGAAGCGTCGCAGGCGCGCTGGCTGAAGGGCGCGCCACAAGGCGCGCTCGACGGCGTGCCGGTCACGATCAAGGAAAACATCGCGACGAAAGGCGTGCCGGTGCCGGTGGGCACGGCCGCCACCGAGCTCGTGCCGGCGGCGGCCGACGCGCCACCGGCGGCGCGTTTGCGCGAAGCCGGCGCGGTGATCCTGTGCAAGACGACGATGCCCGACTACGGCATGTTGTCGTCGGGCCTGTCGAGCTTTCACAAGCTCGCCCGCAACCCGTGGGATCTGAGCAAGAACCCGGGTGGCAGCAGCGCCGGTGCGGCAGCGGCCGCGGCCGCGGGTTACGGCCCGCTGCACTTGGGCACCGACATCGGTGGCTCGGTGCGCCTGCCTGCCGGCTGGTGCGGCATCTTCGCGCTGAAGCCGAGCCTGGGCCGCATTCCGATCTTTCCGCCTTATGCGGGGCGTGTGACCGGGCCGATGACGCGCAGCGTGACCGATTCGGCCTTGCTGATGGCCACGCTCAGCCTGCCCGACGACCGCGACACGATGAGCCTGCCGTATCAGTCGATCGAATGGCAACGGCTCGAGCGCGACCTCAGGGGCCTGCGCATCGGGCTGCTGATGGAGGCCGGCTGGGGCATTGCGGTCGAGCCCGAAGTGCGCGCCGCCGTCGAAGCGGCAGCACGCACGTTCGAAGCGGCCGGAGCGATCGTGACGCCGATCAAGCCTTTCATGACCCGCGCGATGATCGACGGCATGGACGACTTCTGGCGCACGCGCTCGTGGATGGACATGTGCGCACTGCCCGAAGCGCGCCGTGCCAAGGTCTTGCCGTACATCGCCGAGTGGGCGCGCGGTGGTGAAGGCCTGTCGGGCGAGCGGGTGTTCCGCGGCTACAGCCAGATGGGCGCGATGCGCGAGGCCGCGGTCGGCGCGACGCGCCCGTTCGACGTATTGCTCTCGCCGACCGCACCGATGCCGTCCTTCGCCGCCGAATGGGCCGGGCCGACCAACGACCCGGCCGCGCCATTCGAGCACATCGCGTTCACGCTGCCGTTCAGCATGAGCGAGCAGCCGGCGGCCAGCATCAACTGTGGCTACACGGCGAGTGGTTTGCCGATCGGGCTGCAGATCGTCGGCCACCGCTTCGACGACCTCGGCGTGCTGCAGGTCTCGCGTGCCTACGAACAAATCCGGCCAGCGCAGCGGCCGTGGCCCACACCACCCGCGCGCTGACGCCACGCGGGCCAGCAGGAGACGTTCATGAACGACCTTCGCGGCGTGCCATCGGGAAGCTCATCGACCCTTGCGCACGAACACCACGAGCGCGCGCTGTGGCACCTGGTCTCGTTCTACGGCGACCCGATGGCGGCCTTCGACGCCACGATCGCCGCCGACCCCGGCTGGGGCCTGGCGCGGGTGGTCAAGGCGGTGTTCATCCTGACGCTGACCGAACCCGGCATGCTGCCGGAGGCACGCCAGTTACTCGCCGGGGCCGAACCGCTGATGGCCGGTGCGCCCGCCCACGAACAAGGCCACTTCGCCGCTGCGCAGGCTGCGCTGGACGGCCGCTGGCTCGAGGCCTGCGCGCGCTGGGACGCGCTGCTGCTGGCCCAGCCGCGTGACCTGCTCGCGCTGACCGCAGCCCACCTGTTCGACTTCTACCGCGGTGATGCGCGCAACCTGCGCGCACGCGTCGCGCGCGTGCTGCCCGAGTGGCCGATCGACGACCCGCTGCAGCCCTTCGTGCAGGGCATGCACGCCTTCGGCCTCGAAGAGTGCAACCTGTATTCGCAGGCCGAAGCGGCCGGCCGTGACGCATTGGCACGTGATCCGCGCGGGCCCTGGGCGATCCATGCGGTGGCCCACGTGATGGAGATGCAAGGGCGGCATGAAGAAGGTGTTCGCTGGCTCGACGGCGGCAGCGCCGGCTGGGCCGACAACGGCCTGGCCGTGCACCTGTGGTGGCACCTCGCGCTGTTCCGGCTCGAAACGCTGGACACGGCCGCGGCGCTGGCCTTGTTCGACGCGCGCATCGCGGGCAGCGCGTCCACCGTCAACCTGCAGTGGCTCGACGGCGCGGCATTGTTGTGGCGCCTGCGGTTGCTCGGCGTCGACGTGGGCTCACGCTGGCGGGCGCTGGCCAACGAGTGGGCCGACCCGCTCGCGCACGCCGGCCACTACGCCTTCAACGACGTGCACGCGCTGCTGGCTTTCGTCGGCAGCGGCGACATGGCGCGTGCGCAAACGCTGCTCGCGGCCAGCAGCGCGCAGGCGAGTGCCGACAACACCGGCATGGCGCGTGAGGTCGGCGTGCCGCTGATGCAGGGTTTGATGGCGTTCGCGAACGGTGACGCCGACACCGCCTGCAACACGCTCTACCCGCTGCGCAGCGTGGCCCACCACTTCGGCGGCAGCCACGCGCAGCGTGACCTGATCGACCAGACGCTGCTCGCCGCGGCGGCCCGCTCCAGCCACCGGGCTGCCGGCCGGGCCTTGCTGAACGAACGCCGGATGGCGAAGCCGAGCACGCCGCTGACCGCGCATTGGGCGTCGCAGCTCGGCACCTGAACATCGACTCGCGAGGCAAGAACATGCCCAACACCATCGACGAACAGATTGCCCAGAGCCTGCGCGAGTCGCAGGCCAGCGGCGAGTTGCAATCGGCGAAAAGCTGGGGCAAACCGCTCGACCTGGAAGACGGCTACGCTCAGACGCCCGAAGAACTGCGCATGGCCTTCAAGGCGCTGAAGGACGCCGGCTTCGTGCCGCCCGAGGTCGAACTGATGAAGCAGGTGGCGGCGCTGCGCGAATGCATCAACGCCGCGCCCGATGCGCCCGAAGCCGAAGCGATGCGCCAACGCGCCAGCGAGCTGCAACAGCACATCGCGCTGCGGCTCGAGAAGCTGCGCACGAGCGGCAGCCTGTAGCGGCGCGGCGCCCGCGCCTCAGACCAGCGGCGCCACCAGCCCTTCCTGTTCGAACACCCGCTGCACCGCGGGCCGGGCCAGCAGGCGCTGCAGGTAGGGGCCGAGTTTTGGCAGGCTGCGCGCGGGGCGCCCGAAGCCGCGGGTCCAGCGGCACAACATCAATGCGTACAGGTCGATGGCGCTGAATTGCTCGCCGAGCAGGTACGGCCCGCCGTGGCGCGCGAGTTCGGCTTCCATCTGATCGAGCAGCGCGCCGACCTTGGCCTCGGCATGCGCGCGCACCTGCGCCACGGCCTCGGCGTCGTCCGCCCAGCGCTCGGGGTAGAAATAGAGGATCAGCGTGGCCTGCAGGCTGTTCGTCATCCACACCAGCCACTTGTAGAAATGTGCCCGCTCGGCGCTGCTCAGCGCAGGCGCGAGGCTCGTCTGCGGGTGGGTGTCGAGCAGGTGCAGGCAGATCGCCGCGGTTTCGTAGAGCACCAGATCGCCATCAACCAGCACGGGGATCAGCCCGTTCGGGTTGAGCAACAGGTACGCGGCTGACTTGTGCGCCTGCTGCGTTCGATCGACGAGTCTCAGTTCGTAGGCCACACCCAGTTCTTCGAGCAACAGGTGCGGCGCCATGCTGGCGTTGCCGGGGTAGTAATGGAGTTGCAGCATGGCGGGTGGTGAAGTGGCGGGAGCCGCATTCTCGCCCGCGAACCTGTTACAGCCCGGGCGTTAGTTTTGACACGCGCGGCGCGGCCGCTTCGGCCCCCATTCGGGCTTCCTTCCGGGCGTGCGGAAAATTCACACCCGCAGGTGGAGGTAGGCAAGTACAACCCTCACAGCAACAATTGGCATCAATTAGTTACGGGTGACCCGCAGCATGAAGCAAGAACTGAAATCGCAGACCGGAAGCTCTTTGCTCCACTCCGTCGGCGCTTTTCTGAAGCGGCCCCTGAACCTGCAGAACGGCGAGATCCGGTTGGGTGTGGCACGCAGCACGCTGATCGAACAGGCGCGGGCCGCCGAACGCAAACACGTGCGCCGCATGCGCGCCGACCTGTTCTTCATGCTGGAGCAGCACCCGGCGTCGCGCGATCTGATGCGTGCGCTGGCGCTGGTCGAGCGCACCATGCAGCGCAGCGGCTTCGACGGCGTCGACAAGCTGCCGCAGCGGGTGCTGGCACGCGCGCTCAACGAACTCGAACGCCTGGTGCGCGACTGGTCACCGGTTGGCCTGGCCGAACTGCGTTCGCGCCTGGCGGTGCTGGTCAAGAACAAGCCGGTCGAAGCCCCGCGTGAGTCGCAGGACATGCTCGACGGCCCGGCTTCGAAGATCAGCGTCTTCGCCGGGCTCGACTCGGCCCAGCCGGCCGACGTGAGCGAAGTCGACCACGAACTCTTCGAAGAGATGGAACGCAGCTGGGTCGGCCAGATCCCGAAGGCCGCCTGATTCGTCGGCGTGCTCTGCACACCTCAGGCGTCGGTGCTGATGTCGCGCTCGGCCATCTGGGATTCGACCTGGCGGAACAGGTCGGCCAGCGTCTTGCCCGGCTCGTCGCGAAAGCGATCGTCGAGCACCTCGAGCGCGGCAATGCGATCGACCCGGAAGCTGCGGAACGCTTCGCGCGATTCGCACCACGCCGACAGCGTCCACACCGAACTCCAGCAGATGCAGCCGAGCGGGCGCACGACGCGTTCGCTGGTGTGGCCTTGCAAGTCGGTGTACGAAAAGCGCAGCTTGTGGCGCGCCTCGGCGGCCAGTCGCAGGGTTTCGAGCCGGTTGCGCGTGGCTTCGTCGGGGCCGACCGGCGGCGCGTAGATCGCCAGGCTTTCGGCGGCGGCACGCGCGGCCGCGGGCAAGACCGCCAGCACCTTCGACAGCGCCGACTCGGCGTGCCGGCCGAGCGCCACGTCGAGCCGCGCCTGCGCAATGCGCACGGAGGCGACCAGCGCCTGGGCTTCGTCCTCGGTGAACATGAGCGGTGGCAAGTCGAACCCGGATTGCATGCGGTAGCCGACACCGGCCTCGCCTTCGATCGGCACGCCCTGCGCCATCAGGTCGGCCACATCGCGGTACACGGTGCGGTCCGACACTTCGAGGCGCTGGGCCAGAAACGCGGCGGTGCTGAGGCGCCGGCCGCGGATCAACTGCACGATCTGGAACAGACGCTCAGCGCGGCGCATGCGGCCCACCTCCGGGTTCGGCCCGGCCGCCATCGGCCAGGTGGCGACGATGGTAGCCGTCACGCCAGCGCGTGCAGCCCGACGCGGTTGCCTTCGGTGTCGGTGATGTGCGCGAAGCAACCCATGTCACCCGGCAACTGCACCTTCGGCGTGGTGATGCGGCCGCCGGCCGCTTCGACCCGCGCCAGCACCGCGTCGAGCGAGGGTTTGGCGTTGAGGTAGATCAGCGTGCCGTCGGCCGCCGGCGCCGGCACCTCGTCGCCGGCGATCAGGCAACCGCCGACACCGGTCTCGTCGTAGCTGAACACGCCGAGCTGGCTGGTGGCGATGGTCTCGCGCCGCAAAGGGCTGGCGAGCAGGGTTTCGTAGAAGGCGGCGGCGCGGTCGAGGTTGCGGACCGGGATCTCGAACCAGTTGATCGCGTGATTTGTGGTGTGTTCCATGAGGGGCTCCTTGTGGCGGTGAAGAGGCGCTCATGGTGCTGCCGGGCTGCTGACAACGTGGTGTCAGCAGCCTGCCTGGGCCTGGCTGGCCGCCGCCAGCAGCGCGCGGTTGACGGCATTGCGGTGCAGGAAGGAGTCGAGAAACGGGGCCGGCACCTGGGGCAGCGCGCGACGCCGGATCCAGTCGGTGCCGGCCCGCACGGCCGCCGCGGCTTCGGCCAACGCGCCGACCCCGGCCAGCGCCTGCGACGCCACGAGCTGCGCTTCGGGCAGGTACATCGACTCGGGGGCATGGCCGTCGTCGAACAGCGCGAGTGCCGCGCGCGCGGCCGCCACGGCCGCGTGGCTCCGGCCTTCGGCGAGGGCCGCACGAGCCGTGTGCGCATGCAAGGACAGAAGCGCGCCGAAACGCTCCTTCGCCTTCAGCGCACCGGCGAGGGCTTCGGCCTGCGCCAGCACGTCGGCGGCCGGCACGAAACGCAAGGCACGCACGCGCAGGACCGGCCCGCGCTGCGGGTCGTCCCGTGCCAACGCCAGCACATCATCGAGCGCACCGGGCGGCGCGGGTTGCTCCAGCGCACGCGCGAGTTCGAGTTGGAGCAGGCGGCGGTCGGCGCGCAGCCAGCCTGGCAACTCGCCGGGTTCGTCGTGCAGCAGCGGCACGGCGCGGGCGTACTGGCCCAGATCGAGCCACAACCGCACGAGCACCATGCGGCAAGCTTGGCACCAGAAGGCCGTGCCACGCTGCTCGAACTCGGTCAGCACACTCTCCAGCGCGGCGAGCGCGGGTGCGTAGTGGCCGGTCTCGGATTCGTCGCGCGCCAGCACCAGCGCGTCGATCGGAAGCTCGGCCATGCTGCGGGTCGCGGCTGCCGACATCGCCTGGCCCTGGCGCGACAACACCAGCGCACGATCGAGCTGCCCGCTCTGGCGCAGCGTGACGGAGCAGTTCAGCAACAAGCGCCCTTCGGCGTCACGCATGCCGATGCGGCGCGCAGCCTCCAGCGCTACGTCGTAGGCGGCCACCGCCTCGCGCAGCCGGCCCGCGTGGCCGAGCGCGGCACCCCACTCGCCGTGCCACAACAGGCGCAGCGCGTCGTCGGTCTGGGCGTCGACCCAGGCCCGAAGGGGCGCCAGCAGCGCCACTGCCTCGTCGGCCCGGCCGAGGCGGCACAGCGCTGTGGCCATGTGACAGGCGGTGCGCACTTGCCATTCGTGATCGCCGAGGCGGCGGGCCAGCGCCATCGCCGCCTGGCCGGTGTCGAGCGCGGCCGGCAGCTCGCCACGTTCGGTCAGCAGGCCGCACAGCTCGCTGTGGGCACGCAGGCGCTGGGCCTCGGTGTCGGCGGTGGCGAGCAACGCGCGGCACGCCTGCAGCGCCAGCTCGTCGAACTCGGCGCCATTGAGTGAGCGCACCCGCCCCACCAGCGCGCCGAAACGTTCCTCGCCCAGGCCGGCTTCGGCAAAGGCCTGCGCCGCCTGTTCGTAGAGTGCCGCTTCTTCCTGAAGGCGTGCCGCCTTCTCGGCGCGCAATGCGGCGGCGACAAAGGCCCGCCCGGCCTCGGCCGGCATGCCCCCGAGGCGCCAGTGCTGCGCCACACGCGCGGGCTCGACGCCGCGCGCCGCCAGCCAGTGGGCGCACTGGCCGTGCACACGCCGCGCCACCACCGGCGGCACGCTGCGCAGCGCCGCGTCGCTGACCAGGTCGTGCGCGAAACTTTCGTCGCGCAGCACCTGCGCTTCCTGCAGTTCCCGCCAGGCGCTGGCGAGCTGAACTGCGCGCACACCGATCGCCGATTCGGCCAGCTCGATGCTGAAGTCGACACCGGCGATCGCCGCCACCCGCGCCAGCGTGAGGGCCGGCTCGCTCAGGCGTTGCAGGCGGCGTTCGATCAGGCTGCCCACGCCGAGCGGGCGTGGCAACTCGCCACGCGCCAGGCTGCCGTCGGCCAGGCCGTGCTTGAGCGTCTCGAGCACGAACAGCGGGTTGCCGCCGGTGTGGCGCCACAGCGGCCTGGCCAGCGCGCCGCCGTGCAGGCCTTCGATGGCGAGCGCGTCCACCAGGGCCGCGAGCGCCGCTTCATCGAGCGCCGCGAGCGTGACGACGGCGAGCCGCTGCAGTTCGGTCAGCGCACTGCGCAGCGCCTGCGCGGCGGCGGGCAGCTCGGCCGGCCGGCCGGCGAACAACCAGCGCCGCGGCGGGTCGTTCTGCGCCACCAGGCCGGCGATGAGTTCGAGCGTGGCCTCGTCGGCGAAGTGCAGGTCGTCGAGCACGACCAGGGGCACGCCGCGTTGCCGCAACAGTTCCGACACGGCACGCGACATCGCGCCCGGGCGCAGCGCAGCTTGCGGCGGCTGGGCAGCGGTGGCGCCGGCGAGCACCGGCGCGATGTGCGCCAGCGCCTCGCGCGCCGGCCCATCGAGGCCCGCGGCAGGCTCGGCGAGCAAGGGCCGCAACAGGCGTTCCAGCGTGGCGTAGGGCGCACCGGCGTCACCGGGGCGGCCCGCCGCCGACAAGGCCGCGCCGTCCCCTGCCAGCAGCTCGCTCAGCAGCCGGCTCTTGCCCAGGCCGGCCTCGCCTTCGAGCAGCACGGCCCGGCCTTCGGCCCAGGCCTGCAGCACGGCCTGGCGTTCGCGCTCGCGGCCGGCGAGCAGCGGTGGCCGCTTCAGCGCGACAGGCAAGGTCGGTTGCACGCGGGCAGCATCGATCGCCGTGACCTGGGGCGCACTGGCCCGCAGCAGCGCGGCGAGCTGTTCGCTCGCCTGCGATGGCAGCGCATTGAACTCGGCAGCGAGCATGCCGGTCAGACGCCGGTATGCCGCCAGGCCGGCAGCAGCGTCGCCACGCAGGAAGTGCACGCGCATCAGTTCGCGGTGGTGGTGCTCGAGATGATCGTCGAGCATCAGCAGCGCGTTCGCGGCCAAGAGCGCGTCATCGAGCTCGCCCGCGGCCTCGTTGTCGGCCAGCCGCTGGTGTGCCGCTTCGAGCAAACGATGGCGCCGTGCGTCACGCTGCTGCGACAGCCACGCGGCGAAGCCTTCGCAATCCTCGTAGGCCAGCCCGGCCAGCAAGGGCGCCGCGGCGGCGGCGGGCGCTTCGATCACGCAAGCACTCAGGCTCAGTGCAGCGTTGCCCTCGACCAGCGGCTGGTCGAACAGTTGCCGGAAGCGCAGCAGCTGCTGGCGCAGGTTGTGGCGCGGGTCGCTCGCGTCGGGCCACAACAGCGTGGCCACGCGCAGCCGGCTGATGCCGGGTTCGAGCGCAACCAGCGCCAGCAACGCGGCCGCACGCCGCTCCAGCTCCACCACGCGCCCGTCGGGCAGCAGCACGGCCGGCTCGCCGAACAGGCGAACCCGCAGCGAGGCCACCGGGGCGGGTTGTTTCATGCCCGCATGATCGCGCATGGCGTGGGGCGGCGGTTCAGACAAGCCCGTCCATCGCTTGCTGCTTTTCACCAGCCAAAGGCACGCCGCACGACGGCCCAGTCGATCTCGCGCAGCAGCGGCACCACGTTTTCGCAGGTACCACGCTGCGGCGGCTGGCCGGTGGCGAAGGGCACGCCGCAGAAGCTCTCGCGCGACCACAGCGTGAAGAACTGCACCTCGCTGGCCGGGCGCCTGGCGTCGAGCAGGTCGGGCCGCACCTGCACCATCGGCACGCAGTCGGACGGCGCCCCCGCTGCCGGCTCGTAGCGCACCTCGTTGCCCGACGAAAACGCCGCGTCGACGCGCCCGCAGGCCGGTGCCGAGCGGCCAGCGACGTCGAGCGCGGCAAGCCGCGCCTGCACCGCTTCGAGCGCCATCCGCGGCCCCCACCAGACGCTCTTCGGATCGCGGTTTGCCGGTGTGCTCATGCGTTCTTTCTGCCGCGCGTAGTCCGACTCGTCGGTGCGCTCGGCGGCGTCGAGCCGTTGTGCCAGCGCGAGCGGGTCACGCGTCTCGGCCTTCCAGCGCTCGGCACGCTTGGCACGCCGCGCACCAATGGCGGCGGCTGTCATCGAGGCCTCGAGTTCACGCAGCGAAACAGCGAAGCCCGCTTCCTGGTCGGCCACGAGCTTGCGCAGCCGCTGCGTCTCGGCTTCCAGCAGCGGCCCGAGCAGGGCCGGCTCGAGCGCGCTGCGGCCGTCGCGGGTGAAGACGATCATGTCGGCGTAGACCGTGCCGCCGCCCGCCTCACCGAGCACCCGCGGCATGGCGAAGGCCTCGAAAGGCAGCCCGTGGCGCCCGGCGTCGCGGCCGAAGTTGCCGCGGGTCGCGCGGTCGATCAACCTGCTCGCAGCCGGCACGCGGTTGGTGGTGAGGTAGAGCAGCCGGTGTGCGCCACCGAGCACCGGCCACAGCGAGCCGTCGGCACGCGGGCGCACGTCTTTCGGCGAAGACCAGTAGACCGTGAAGTCCTGCTCGACGGCGTGGTGCGGCGAGACCGTGGCCCAGCTCGTCATCAACGTGGTGTGCTCGGCGGGTTTGCGAAAGCCGGGGGTCACTTTCACGGCGGCGTACACGGCCTCGGCGCGTTCGCGCGCGAGCTTCAGCTCGGCCGGCGCGAGCGGCCGTGCCGTCGGCGGCCGGCTGCCCTCGCGGTCGGGGTCGAAGGTGACGATCGGGCTCGTCTGCGACGCAGGACTCTGCGCTGCAGCCACGCTGCAAAGCAGTGCCAGGGCGGCCGGTGCGCTGCGCATCAAAAGCCGAACCTGCGCAGAAAGACATCGACGCACGGCCGCGTGTCCGGGGGAATGCAGGTCGCCGAGCTGGCGCTGCCCAACGTGCCGCGCAGATCCCCGATGTAGGTCAAGGTGCCGGTGGCGTTGATCGACAGACCCGAGACCACCGAGCGCGCGAAGGGTGCGCCTGCGGTGACCACCCCGGTCTCGCCGCCGTTGGCGTCCAGGCGGTAGACGATGCCGTTCGGGGCCGTGCCGACGAACACCTCGCCCGCGGTGTTGACCGCGATCTCTCCGATTTCCTGCCCGGTCGAGTTGGACAGCCGGGTGCCCCACGCGGCGCCATTCGCCGCAGAAAAGCGCTTCACCAGGAGATTGCCGTTACCGCTGCTGAACTCGACCGATGCTTGCGCGGTGTAGGCATTGCCGGCGGCATCGAGCGAGAGGGCGAGCCTGCGGTCGAACCGTCTGAGCAGCACGCCCCCCAGGATGTGCTGTTGCAGCGGTGCGCCCGCCGCGCTGACCTTGACCAGCGCCGGGCATTGAATGCCGACCGTGCCGATGCCGGTGGATTGCGGGCAGTCGGCGAGCTGACCACTCTCGAGCAGCCCCGCCCCCCAGATGTTGCCCTGGCCATCGACGGCCATGCGCAGGATCGTGATGCGCGCGTCGTTCGCCGGCGAACTGGGTGAGGCAAAGGCCACCGTGGCCAGCGGCGTGGCCACGCCGGTGCTGCTGTAGCGGACGAGCTGGTTGCCGTTGGCCGTGACCCAGCCTCCGCCAGGCACGGGCGCTGCGGCGCTCAGCCCCCCGCACTCGTTGAACGGCGGCGGGCCCAGCGCCAATTGCGCGGTCCAAGTTGGCGCGCTGGAAATGAACGCACCGAGCAACGAACTGACCCGCTGACCGAAAGCGCCGACTCGGCAACCCTCGATCAGCGCCAGCACCTGCCCGTTACCGTCATACCCCAGCAGCGTGGCGCCTCCGCCGGTCGGGATCCCGGTGGACGTGCTGCCGTTGGCCGCGACGATACCCAGGCCGTACACCACGTTGCCTGGCGGCACCACGCCCTGGAAGCCGAAGGCGCTGCGGCCGTTGTTGAAGCTGATCACGTCCAGAAGCTTGTCGTCTCCCGTGCGGGCGACGGTGCGCTCGCCGAGCACGGCCGAGGGCGGCGCGATCACGATGGCCGGGCCGACGGTCACGCTGCTCGAGGGGTCGCCGGAACACAGGAGGGCCCGTGCCGTGTCGTAGCCGGCGCCGGCCGGGCCCATGTACAGCTCGGTGCGGCCGTTGTTGCAGCGGATCACCGTGGCTTGCGGCGAGGGGAACGGCGGCGGCGACAGCGGGCGCACGCGCAGCGCCATGCTGCGCGCCACCTGCGCCTGCGACTGCACGCCGTACTCCACCTCCGCATCGGGCTTGAGCAGGCCGCCCGTGAAGTCGATGCGGTAGAAGCCACCCTCCACAGGCTGGAACGACGCAAAGTCTTCGGCGAACGGCTCGTTGCCACTCGGCAGCGCCGGTGCCGGCACCGGCGTGAAGGTGACCACGGTGTCGGCGGTGAAGGCGCCGGGCGGGAAGATCGCGCGCGCCTTGCCGTCGGGGCTGGTGGCCGTGCCGCCGGCAGCCGCACTGATGGCCACACCGGCCGTGTTGACCGTGAGGGCGGCGCTGTTGCTGGTGACGGCACCCGCGCTGTTGCTTGCCCGTGCGGCCAGCAACAGGCCGTTGGCGGTTTGTGGCACGTTCGTCAGCGTGAGAGTGGCGGTGCTGGCGCCCGCGATGGTGGCACCAGTGAGCACACCGCTGCCGGCGCCATCGGCCAGATCGGCGCCCCCGGCGATCAGCCACTGCGGCGTGGGTGCCGGCGTGCCGCTGGCGGCCACGGTGAAGCTCGCGCTGCCGCCGGCGGCGATGCCGACGGCGGCGGGCTGCGTGGTGATGAGGGGGGCCACCGTCATCACGTTGACGGTGAGCACGGCCGCGCTGCTGGTCACGCTGCCGGCGCTGTTGCCGACCCTCACGCTGAAGGCCGCGCCCGAGTCGGCCAGCGTGGCCGATGCCAGCGTGTAGCTGGCCGCCCTGGCACCGCCGATGTCGACCCCGCCGCGCAGCCACTGGTAGTTCAAGGGGGCGTCACCGGTGGCCACGACGCTGAAGGTGGCAGGCTCGCCTTCGGTGACGGCCACGGCGACCGGTGCGCCGCTGATGGTGGGTGCCACAGCGGCCGGCGGTGGTGGCGGTGGCACCGCATCGTCGCTGCCGCCGCAGGCCGACAACAGGCCTGCCAACGCCGCCGCGGCCAGAAGCTGAACCGTGCGAATCAAGGCTGCTCTCATCGTTCTTCCTTTCGGGTCATGCGAATTTCTCGGGCGCTGCTGCGATGCGGCGAGTGCACTCATGGGGCGGGCAGCGGAAGCGCCGGCTCGGTGAACGGCATGGGCGCGTGGATCACCTTGACGACGGTGTTCTCCTGCACATTGCCCACGCTGCGGTTCCAGGTCTTGCTGAGCAGCGTGGCGCCGTTCAGCGGCAGCTCGGCCTGGCCGAACTCGAAGACCGCGCCGCGCGACAGGCCTTCGACCTCGAACCTGGTGTCGGCATGGGCCTGCAGGAAGGCGTCGGTCCACACCGGCTTGGGCCCATAGCGCAGCGAGCCGATGCCGCAGCCGTCGACCGTCCAGGCTTCGCCGGTGTTGCCGAGCGTCAGGCCGAGCTTGGCGGCCTTGGGCCGGCCGCTGGCGCCCGACTGGAACGTGAACTCGGCGCCCAGGCCGGAGCCGCCGCGTGCGATGCTGCTGGCCGTGCCACACGACGGTGGGGTGACGGTGAACTCGTCGTTGACCAGCGGCGCGCCGCCTCCGCTCGGCATGGCCGGCACGCCACTCAACGCCTGCGCCAGGTACACGCCCGGGTTGTAATCATTGATGCGTGCGCTGACCCTGCTGGTGGCGTTCACCGCACCAGGGATGCCGGTGACGGTGAGGGTCGAGTCGAACTCGATCTTGAAGTTGTAGCAGGCCCGGACGCGCTCTTCGATCTTGAGGTACGTCGTGTCGTTGAGCGGGCCTTGCCCAGGCGCCACACCCAGAAGCTGTGCCTGCCGCTCGAGCCCGATCGCGACAACGAACAAGTCGAAGAACCCGAAGTCCTTGCAGCGTTGGCTGGACTCCTTGACGCAGGTGTACTGGCCCGCCAGATAGACGTTCCCGAAAGGAACGGTGTTGCGCACCAGCGTGGCGACTTCCGGGCTGATGTTCTCGAGGCTGCTGGTGGACTCGCCGAAACTGCTGTCATCGCCAAAGCCCAGCAACTGACGTTGCCGCTCGAGGCCGAGCGACAACCGGATGATGTTCTTGTAGTCCTCGCAGAACTTCGCGTTGGTGATCAGCGGCTTGACGACGTTGTCGACCCAGCTCTTGTAGATCGCGCTGCTGCCCAATGCCCCGGCGATGGCGCTGTCATCGCACAGGTCACCGCCGCCGAGCAGCTGGCATTGCCGCACCACGGCGATCATCGCGGCGACCTGCTGTTCGAGCGCGAGTGAGGTGAGCGTCGGCGAGCGCAGCCGCTGCGCATCGAGCTGCGCGCGGGTCATGCGCGCGAACCAGTAGTCGGTGAAGTGCAGCAGCTTGATGCGCGGCGTGGCGCTGCGGTCGGGCGTCGCGATGAACAGCTCGTCGGCTTCGGCACCCATCATCACCTGCTCGTCGATCGGTACCTCCATCGCGGCCGGCGGTTCGATCTGCAGCGTGGCATGACGATAGAACTGTAGGCTGGCCGGCGCGAAGCGCACGCCGCGTGCCACCGACCAGGGCGCGCCGGTGGTGCTGGCGATGGGCGTCATGGTGATCAAAGTGTCTTCAGGCAGCGCGTTGGGCGGCACCGTGAAGCTGTAGCGGGTGCCGTCCTCGCCTGTGGCGGTGATGCCACCGCCTGCGCGGCCGATGGTGGCGCTGGCGCTTCGCGCGTCATCCAGCGTGCTGCTGACCACGACCGGGCTGGCTGGCCGCGTGAACGTGTCTGCGGTAGGCGCCGCCAACGGCAGCGGCGGCGCCGGCAGCGCCACGGGTGCGGGTGCAGGCGCCGGTGCGGGAGCGGGGTCGTCGCTGCCGCCACAGGCGGCCATCGCGGCGCTCGCCGCGACCAGTGCGGCGGCGCGGAACAGAAGGTGGATGCGGCTCATGCGGATTCTCCTGGGTCGGTTTCAGCGGATCGCCAGGCGCGGCAGGCGCGCCCCGCCCATCGCGACGGCCGGAGTGACAGGCGCGCTCTGCAGGCGCCCACGCGGGCTGAGCTTCAGCCAGAAGGCGTCGCGGTCACCGAAGCCACCGGTCAGGCCGGCGCCGAAGCCGCCGGTGGTGTTCCCGTAGACGAAGACGTTGCCGTAGGTGTCGATGTCGACGCCGTGCGCACGCTCGTCACCGGCCGAGCCGTACTGCACACCCCACTGTTCCGTGCCGTCGGCGGCCAGCTTGAGCACGATCACGTCAGTGCCGCCGGCGCTGGGCGCGTACAGCGAACCGGTCGCGGCAAACGAGGCGTAGAAGCCGCCGTCTGCAGCCTGCACCAGGCCGCGCACCGAGGCTTGCGTGCGCACGCTGGCCGGATTGCCGTAGACCCTGGACCATGCCGGCTCGCCGGCCGGATTCAGCCCGGCCAGGAAAAACGGGTTGGCATTGGTGCCGGCGGGGTAGCCCGCTTCGGCGCGCCGGATCTGGCCACCGATCAGCGGTTTGCCCGCGCTGTCGAGCGCCAGCGTGAAGGCCGAGACGGCCGTCTTCAGCTCGGGCGCCCCCGGCCCCCCCGGGCCGAGGTCGACCGTCTTGATGCTCTTCAGGTGCGTGAACGCCCCGCCGCCGGTGCCGATGCTCGAGACGCCGACCATCGGCAGGTCGTAACGCAACAGGTCGTCGGGATTGACCCAGTCGTTCGTGACGCAGGGGCCGCGCGCCCCGGTGACGCTGGCGTCCTCGATCTCGCAGTACGTGCCGCTGATCACGTAGGCGGTGCTGCCACGCACGGCAATCGAAGGCTCGCGCTGCCAGCCCGGCCGGGCATCGACTGCGCGCCAGATCACGTCGCCGTCGGCCGTCATGCGGGTGACGACGACATTGCCGCAGTCGCCCGGGTCGTCGACCCCGGCGCCGCCGGCCTGGGAGTCGGGGCAGTCGAGCGAGAAGGCGGTGCCACCCACGCCGGCCTGCGCGCCCGAGACTGTGCTGACCGCGTAGACCGAGCCGTCGTCACCGAAATCCATGCCGAAGGCGAATTCGTTGCGCACGCCGATCTGGCGCCGCCAGAGCAAGCGTGGCGCCACGCCACTGACGTCGACCTTGGCCAGCCACGCGGAGAGAAAACCGCCGGTCGTGCCGCCGGTCTGGCTCGCGGTGGAGGTGCCGATGGCGTACAGCGCGCCGTCGGCGGCGCGGCGCATCTGGATCGGCACGTCGTCGCCGGCCCCGCCGAAGCTCAGGCCACTGGTGAGCGACCCGATCGGGTTGTAGCGCAGGATCTGCGTGTCCATGCCGCCCGCAAAGGGCAGATTGATCAGGGCACCGGTGGCGGGGTCGCGGTAGCCGCCCGGCGACGACGTGGCCACCGCGATGTAGACACGCCCCTTGTCGTCCCAGCCGAAGCCGCGGGCATCGTCGCGCGCATTGGCGCCGATCTGCACCACGCCTTGCCAGCCGCGCAACTCACCCAGCAACATGGGGAACGACTGGCCGACCAGTGGCACGACGAAGGCGTAGTACCTGCCGTTCAGCTCACCTTCCTGGTCGGCGGTCCAATTGTTCGCGAAGCTGGTCTGGCCGCTGGTCGCGTCGACAGACGCTACCCTGGTGGCGCCACCGCCGGCTTCCTTGCGCCAGACCTCCACGCGTTGCACGTTGTAGGCCAGGATCTCCTGGCCGAGGAAGCTGGCCTTCACGGTCTCGGGCACGAGGCTCACGCCCAGGCCGACCTTGTCGCCCACCTCGAACTTGCGCAGCGATGCCAGCCCGGCCCCTTGGGGCGAACCCGCCAGCGTGACCTCCCAGCGGGTCTCGGGGTTGGCGATGTTGCTGGCACCGACCGCCGCGCCGATCAGCGCCAGCGCCCGATTGACGGTGTCGCTCGTGCCCACGCTGGCGCGGAACTTGATGTTGTAGAGCGAGGGCTCCAAGGGGTTGGCCAATTGCGCCGCAACAGACTTCAAGCGCGCCGCGGCAGTGAAGCCGGCAAAGCCTTCGAGCAAGCGCAGGTGGGGGTCGATGTCGAGCGCCGGCGCGAGTTGGGCCAGGAACGGGTTGGTCAGCGCCGCATCGGCAAACAGCCCGGCGCGTGCATCGGCCTGGAAGTTGAAACCCGGTGTGCCGGTATCGGCGACGAAGTCCCAGTTGAAGGTGGTCTCGAGCTGCGTCGAGTCGACCGACGACAGGTTTTCGAGCGTGCCGTCGGGCAACAGCTCGAAGCCGGCGCGGATCGACTGGCGCACGCTGCTGTCGACCTTGACTTCGAGCCCCGGCGAGTCGAGCTGGCCGTTGAGCGCCATGCGAAAGCCCAGCGGCACCACCGGTTGCACGATCAGCGCGATCTGCGGCGGCACCGGGATCGGCACCGACACCAGCGTGGCGCGGCACTTCACTTCTCCGCTCAACTGGCCGCTCACCCGCACGCTGCCCTGCAACTGCACGCCGAAGCTGCCCTCGGCCAACACCTTGGCATAGGCCGCACCGCCGTCGACGATGAAGGTCGACTCGACCACGCCGAGCGTGCCAGTGGGCGTGACGTTGATCGACGTGCCGCCGAAGTCGGGCGCCGCCGAGCCCTCGGCCTGGCAGCGCAGCGGCCCGACCTTGAACTCGGTGCCGGCGCGCCGTTCGCGCGATGCGCTGGCGCGCGCTCTGTTCTCCGGGCCCGCGGCGCGGGCGCGCACCGTGGCCGGAACACTCAGCGTGAACAGGCGCGCCACTTCGCCACTGGGCAGCACGGTTTCGGAAACCGGGGCGCCGCTCGGAAACTCCACCGGCAGGCTGGCGCCTTCGTGGCGCGTGACGATGCGTGCCTGCTCGAAGATCTCGGCCAGGCCCGCGGTTTCGAAGACGACGTCGTGGCCCGTGCCGGCCGCCGGCGTGCTCGAGAGCACCCGCCCGGCGACACGCTTGCCGCCGCTGGCGAGCACGATCTGGCCGACCGTCGGCGCCGCGCCGCCCAGACGCACTGCAAAGCGGGAGCCGGGCGAGCCGGTCTGTGCGCTGTCGACCGGCAAGGGGTCGGCCAGGACTTCGGCGTCAGGCAGGAGCCGCGCACCCGCCACTGTCTGCGCCACCACGGCCGTCACCGGCAACGAGGTGGCGTTGCCGACCCGCCCGACGATCTGCGAGGAGTCGATCGCCGTGCCAGCCGTGACCTGGCCGTCGGTGCCGATGACGACGCTGGCATTGCTGCTCGTCCACCGGATGGTCTGCCCCGACATCGGCAGGCCGTTCTGGTCGTACACCTTGGCGGCCAGGGTGGCGGCTTCACCGGGCCGCAGCACCAGGCCCGCCGGCGAGACCACGACGCGCGTGGCCACCGGCGGCAGCGCCACAGGGGCTGGCGCCGGTGCGGGCGCCGGGGCAGGTGCTTCGCTGCTGCCACCGCAGCCGCCGAGCAGGCCGGCGGCCACGGCCGCACAGAAAAACAGGCGACGGACTCGCGTGATGTCGATCGGGCGGGGCATGGGCGCTTCCTTTTTCCATGGCCACCGGCAGGCGGGAGATGCGCCGGTACGGAAGCCAAGGTAAGGAAGGGCGCGTCACGCGAGCGTCACGCCGGCCGGTGGCCGAACCCTTGAACGTGGGGGTGGAGCTGGAAGCGCCGCGAGCCACCGAAGCCGGCCGGCCGCGCGGCGGCGTGCCCTCAGGCGGCCACGGTCTGGCGCACCGCGCGTTCCCAGTTCACCATCAGCTCGGCCGCGCGCTCGCGTGGCAGGGTCGGGTGAAAGCGGCGCTGCACCTGCCACTGCGCGCTCAGCTCGTCGAGGCTGCTGAACAGCCCGCACGACAGGCCGGCGAGGTAGGCGGCGCCGAGCGCCGTGGTCTCGATCACCTTCGGCCGCACCACCGGAATGCCGAGCAGGTCGGCCTGGAACTGCATCAACAGGTCGTTGACACAGGCACCGCCGTCGACACGCAGCTCGGCCACCGGCGCCGCACCGGCCGCGACCGCATCGCGGCTCATCGCCTGCAACAAGGCCGCGCTCTGGAACGCGATGCTCTCGAGTGCCGCGCGGGCGATGTGCGCGACCGTGCTGCCGCGGGTGAGGCCGACGATCGCACCGCGCGCGTCGGCCTTCCAATAGGGTGCGCCCAGCCCGGTGAAGGCCGGCACGAACATCACGCCGCCGCTGTCGGGCACGCTTTCGGCGAGCTGCTGCACTTCGCCGCTGGCCTTGATGGCGTGCAGGCCGTCGCGCAGCCACTGCACCACGGCGCCGCCGATGAAAACGCTGCCTTCGAGCGCGAACTCGGGCGTGCTCGTCGCTTGCGCCGCGCTGGTCGTGATCAGGCCGTTGCCCGAGGTCTGGAACTTCTCGCCGGTGTGCATCAGCATGAAGCACCCGGTGCCGTAGGTGTTCTTCGCGAGACCGGCCTTGAAACACGCCTGGCCGAAGAGTGCGCTCTGCTGGTCGCCGGCCACGCCGCCGATCGGAATGGCAGTGCCGAAGATATCGGCCCGCGTGGTACCGAACGGATGGCTCGACGGGTGCACGGTCGGCAGCACCTTGCGCGGCACATCGAGCAAGCCGAGCAACTCGTCGTCCCATTCGTTGGTGCGCACGTTCAGCAGCAACGTGCGCGAGGCGTTGCTCACGTCGGTGGCGTGGATCTCACCACCCGTCAGCTGCCACATCAGCCACGCGTCGACTGTGCCGAAGGCGAGCTCGCCACGTTCGGCCGCGGCGCGCGCGCCGGGCACGGTGTCGAGAATCCACTTCAGCTTGGTACCGGAGAAATACGCGTCGAGGATCAGGCCAGTCTTCGCGCGGAACGTGGGCTCCAGCCCGCGCTCGCGCAGCGCAGCGCAGGTGGGTTCCGCGCGGCGGTCCTGCCAGACGATCGCGTTGTAGATCGGCGCGCCGGTCTTCCTGTTCCACACCACAGTGGTTTCGCGCTGGTTGGTGATGCCGATCGCGGCCACGTCGTTCGCTTTCAACCCGGCCTTGGCCAGCGCCTCGTGCGCGGTGGCGAGCTGCGTTTGCCACAGCTCCATCGGGTCGTGCTCGACCCAGCCCGGCTGCGGGTAGATCTGCCGGAACTCGCGCTGCGCCATCGCCACGATGTGGCCCTGTGCGTCGAACACGATGCTGCGCGAACTCGACGTGCCCTGGTCGAGGGCGAGGATGTGGGTCTTCTGGTTCATGCGTTCTCCTCCGACCCGCAGGTCACGCAGTTCACGCCGGCCTCGCGCAGCAGGTGCGGAAACGGCGCCGGTGGCGGCGCGTCGGTGAACAGCATATCGACCTGGTCGAACGGCGCCAGCTCCACCATCGCCGGGCGGTTGAACTTGCTGTGGTCGGCCGCGACCCAGACCTCGCGCGAATGTTCGATGATGGCGCGCGCCACCTTCACTTCGCGGTAGTCGAAGTCGCGCAGCGTGCCGTCGGCCTCGATGCCCGAGATGCCGATCAGGCCGATGTCGACCTTGAACTGCTTGATGAAATCGACCGTCACTTCACCGACGATGCCGCGGTCGCGCGCGCGCACGATGCCGCCGGCCACGATCACTTCGCAGTCGGGGTTGTCGGACAGGATCGCCGCCACGTTCAGGTTGTTGGTGATCACGCGCAGGCCTTTGTGGTGCAGCAGCTCGCGTGCGATCGCTTCGGTGGTGGTGCCGATGTTGATGATCAGCGAGCAGCCCGCCGGCACGGCCGCGGCCACGGTGCGTGCGATGCGCTGCTTGGCCTGCTCGTTGAGCATCTGGCGCTGCAGGTACTCGATGTTCTCTGTCGTCGAACTCGGTACGCGCACGCCGCCGTGAAAGCGCGCCAGCAGGCCGGCGTCGGACAGCAGCTTCACGTCGCGGCGCACGGTCTGCAGCGTGACGGCGAACTGCTCGGCCAGCGCTTCGACCGAGACCGACCCGCGGCTGCGCACTTCGTCGAGCAGCAGGGCCTGGCGGGGGTTCGGGGTCATGGCGGGCGGTGGCGAACGATGCGGTGCGCGAGAGCGTAGCCGGGCGCCACCGCGCTTCCATTGCGGAAACCGCGCTTGCGCTTCGTGAAGTGTTGGGGTAATAATAGAAAGCAGAACAACACAAACGAACTAAAACGAACATTCACCGCGCCGTCATTTGTCGCGGTTGAAATGTCCGGTTCGTCGAACCGAGGAGACTTGTTGAGCCCCACCGAATCCAGCCCGCCCGCACGGCCGGCAGGCGACCCGAACGTCGCGCCTTCACAGGCGTGCGACGTGCTCGTGGTCGGCGGCGGCATCAATGGGGCCGGCATCGCACGCGACCTGGCCGGGCGCGGCCTGTCGGTGCTGCTGTGCGAGAAAGACGATCTGGCCGCCCACACCTCGTCCTCGAGCACCAAGCTGATCCACGGCGGCCTGCGTTATCTCGAGTACTACGAGTTCTCGCTCGTGCGCAAGGCGCTGGCCGAGCGCGAGGTGCTGCTCAGGAGCGCCCCGCACATCATGTGGCCGCTGCGCTTCGTGATGCCGCACGACCCCGGCATGCGGCCGGTGTGGATGATCCGCATGGGATTGTTCCTGTACGACCACCTCGCCAAGCGCGAAGTGCTGCCCGGCTCTCGTACCGTGGACCTGCGCGCGCACGCGGCGGGCAAGCCGCTGAAGCCGATGTTCACCAAGGGCTTCGTCTATTCCGACGGCTGGGTCAACGACGCGCGCCTCGTGGTGCTGAACGCGATGGATGCGCGCGAGCACGGTGCGGAAGTGCTGACGCGCTGGCGCTGTGTCGATGCGAAGCGCGAAGCTTCGTCGTGGCGCGTGCGTCTGCAAAGTGATGCCGGAGAGCAGCGTGACCTCACGGCCCGTGCACTCGTCAACGCCGCCGGCCCGTGGGCGGCGCAGTTCCTCGCCGAACACGCGCACGTGCCGCGCGCCAAGTCGCTGCGTCTCGTGAAGGGCAGCCACATCGTGGTGCCGAAGATGTTCGAGCACGACCACGCCTACATCTTCCAGAACCCCGACAAGCGCATCATCTTCGCGATCCCCTACGAAGACGATTTCACGCTGATCGGCACGACCGACGTGGAGCACCACGGCGCCGTCGGCGAAGCACGCATCGACGAGAGCGAAACCGCCTACCTGTGCGAACAGGCGAGCCGCTATTTCGCCAAGCCGGTGACGCCGCAGGACGTGGTCTGGAGCTACGCCGGCGTTCGGCCCCTGCTCGACGACGAATCGGGCGACCCGTCGGCCGTGACACGCGACTACCTGCTCGAACTCGATACCGCGCAGGCTCCGCTGCTCACCGTGTGGGGCGGCAAGATCACGACCTTCCGCAAGCTCGCCGAAGAAGCTGCCGACATGCTGATGGCGCCCATCGGCAGCGCCGCGAAACGCGGCGCGTGGACGCATGGCGCCTCGTTACCGGGCGGTGACCTGAGCGCCTGGATCGGCAAGGCGCAGCGCCCCGACACCGACTTCACCCGCTTCGCGCAAGCCGCTGCCCTGCGTTACCCGCAACTGCCCGATTCGTTGGTCCATCGCCTGGCGCGGGCCTACGGTGCGCGCATCGACACCGTGCTCGCGAACGGCCTGGGCGCCGAAGTGGCACCGGGTCTCTTCGAAGCCGAACTGAACTACCTGCACGATCACGAATGGGCCCGCAGTGCCGACGACGTGCTGTGGCGCCGCAGCAAGCTCGGCCTGCACCTGAGCCCAGCGCAACGCGCGACTGTTGCCGCGTGGTGCACCGCCCACTGGCCCGGCCCCGCCAACAAGACCACGGCCTCACGCGCCACGGAGACCGCATGGAACTGATGCTCGAACGCATCGAACAGCGGGTGGGCGCACGGGTCCACCTGTACCCGCTCGACCTGACGCTGGTGCCGCTGGCCGTGACCGTATTGCTCGGCGCCACGCAGGCCGGCAAGACCACGTTGATGCGCGTGATGGCCGGCCTGGACACACCGGCCAAAGGCCGCGTGCTCGCCGACGGCGTCGACGTCACCGGCAAGCCGGTGCGCGAGCGCAACGTGGCGATGGTCTACCAGCAGTTCATCAACTACCCGTCGATGACCGTCGCCGACAACATCGCCTCGCCGCTGAAGCTGCGCAAAGAGAAGAACATCGACGCGCGGGTCAACGAACTCGCGGCCAAGCTGCACATCGAGCCGTTCCTGAAGCGCCTGCCGGCCGAGCTTTCGGGCGGCCAGCAACAACGGGTGGCGCTGGCCCGCGCCTTGGCCAAGAACGCGCCGCTGATGCTGCTCGACGAGCCGCTCGTGAACCTCGACTACAAACTGCGCGAAGAGCTGCGCGACGAACTCTCGCAGCTGTTCGCGAGCGGCCAGTCGACCGTCGTGTACGCCACCACCGAGCCGACCGAAGCCTTGCTGCTCGGCGGCTACACCGCGGTGATGGACGCCGGCGAACTGCTGCAGTACGGGCCGACGGCCGAGGTCTTTCACCGCCCGAAATCGATCCGCGTCGCGCGCGCGTTCAGCGACCCGCCGATGAACCTGATCGTGGGCGCCGCGAACGCGAACGGCGTGGCCCTGCCCGGTGGCATCACGTTGCCGATCACCCTGCCGGCGAGCCGCTCCGACGCGCTCACGCTTGGCGTGCGCGCCGGCGCGCTGCGGGTGCACGGTCGCGACGGCGATCTCGCGCTGCCCGGCAAGGTCGAACTCGCGGAGATCTCCGGCTCTGACACCTTCGTGCACGTGCACACGCCCATCGGCGAACTGGTCGCGCAACTCACCGGCGTGCACGTCTTCGGCCTGGGCGAAGCGATCACGCTGTACCTGAACCCGGCGCAGGCTTACGTGTTCGGCGCCGACGGCAACCTTCTCGTCGCGCCGCACGTCAACATCAGGGCGGGGATCTGACATGGCCCGCATCGAACTCGATCTGGCGCACGCCTACAAACCGAACCCGCAGCGCGACGAGGACTACGCGCTGCTGCCTTTGAAGATGACCTTCGACGACGGTGGCGCCTATGCCCTGCTCGGCCCGTCGGGCTGCGGCAAGACGACGCTGCTGAACATCGTCTCGGGCCTCGTCAAGCCTTCGCACGGCAGCGTGAAGTTCGACGGCGTGGACGTCACCGCTCGCACGCCGCAGCAGCGCAACATCGCGCAGGTGTTCCAGTTCCCGGTCATCTACGACACGATGACGGTGGCCGAGAACCTCGCCTTCCCGCTGCGCAACCGCGGCGTGGCCGCCGACAAGATCAAACAGCGTGTCGGCAAGATCGCCGAGATGCTGGAGATGAGCGGCCAGCTGAACACCCGCGCCGCCGGCCTCACGGCCGACGCGAAACAGAAGATCTCGCTCGGCCGCGGGCTGGTGCGCGAAGACGTGTCGGCCGTGCTGTTCGACGAACCGCTGACCGTGATCGACCCGCACCTGAAGTGGCAGCTGCGGCGCAAGCTGAAGCAGATTCACCACGAGTTGAAGCTCACGCTGATCTATGTCACGCACGACCAGGTCGAGGCGCTGACCTTTGCCGACCAGGTGGTCGTGATGACACGCGGCCGCGCGGTGCAGATCGGCAGCGCGTCCGACCTGTTCGAGCGGCCGCAGCACACCTTTGTCGGCCACTTCATCGGCTCGCCGGGCATGAACTTCCTGCCGGCCACGTCCGACGCTTCGGGCGTGAACGTGGCCGGCCGGCGCGTGATGGCGGCGAGCGCCGCGCTGGCCGGCAGCGGCGACACCCTCAAGCTCGGCGTACGGCCGGAATACGTGGCGCTCGTGGCTTCGGGCACAGCCGGCGCACTGCCGGCCGCCGTGACGCAGGCGCAGGATATCGGCACCTACTGGCTCGTCACCGCGCGCATCGGCAGCGGTGCGAACGAGTCGCTGATCCGCGCGCGCCTGAGCCCGGAGCAAAACATCCCGAAAGCCGGCGACGCGGTGTGGCTCGGCATCGTCGGCACCCACACCTGCTTCTACCGCAACGAGACCTTGGTCACCGGGGTGAACCCATGAAACCCGTCAACCAGAAAGCCTGGCTGCTGATCCTGCCCGTGGTGCTGTGCGTGGCCTTCTCGGCCATCCTGCCCTTGATGACGGTCGTGAACTACTCGGTGCAGGACATCATCTCGCCCGAGCGGCGCATCTTCGTCGGTACCGAATGGTTCAAGTCGGTGATGCGCGACGACGACCTGCAGGGCGCGTTGCTGCGCCAGATCACGTTCTCGCTCTCGGTTCTGCTGGTCGAGATTCCGCTCGGCATCGCACTCGCGCTGGCGATGCCGGCCAAGGGCTGGAAGTCGTCTGCGGTGCTGGTGCTGGTCGCGATCTCGCTGCTGATTCCGTGGAACGTGGTCGGCACCATCTGGCAGATCTACGGCCGCGCCGACATCGGCCTGATGGGCGCCACGCTCGCCGGTCTCGGCATCGACTACAGCTACACGGGCAACGCGACGCACGCCTGGCTGACGGTATTGCTGATGGACGTGTGGCACTGGACGCCACTCGTCGCGCTGCTGTGTTTCGCCGGCCTGCGCGCGATCCCCGATGCGTACTATCAGGCCGCGAGCATCGACGGCGCTTCCAAGCTCGCGGTGTTCCGCTACATCCAGCTGCCCAAGCTGCGCGGCGTGTTGATGATCGCGGTGCTGCTGCGTTTCATGGACAGCTTCATGATCTACACCGAGCCCTTCGTATTGACCGGTGGCGGGCCGGGCAATGCCACCACCTTCCTGAGCCAGTACCTGACGCAGAAGGCGGTCGGCCAGTTCGACCTGGGCCCGGCTGCGGCGTTCTCGCTGATCTACTTCCTGATCATCCTGCTGCTGTGTTTCATCCTCTACAACTGGATGCAGCGTGTCGGCACCACCGACAAGACGGAGGCCGGCCATGGATGACAGGCGCTTCAAGAAGCGGACGCTGTTCCTGCTCGCCTACCTCGTGTTCGCCATCCTGCCGGTGTACTGGATGATCAACATGTCGTTCAAGACGAACGAGGAGATCCTGTCGACCTTCAGCCTGTGGCCGCACAACTTCACGCTCGACCACTACAAGACCATCTTCACCGATGTGTCGTGGTACTCGGGCTACATCAACTCGCTGATCTACGTGGCGATCAACACGGTGATCTCGCTGTTGGTGGCGCTGCCCGCGGCCTACGCCTTCAGTCGCTACAGCTTCCTCGGCGACAAGCACGTGTTCTTCTGGTTGCTGACCAACCGCATGACCCCGCCGGCCGTGTTCCTGCTGCCCTTCTTCCAGCTCTACACCACGCTCGGCCTGATGGACACGCACATCGCGGTGGCCCTGGCCCACCTGCTGTTCAACGTGCCGCTGGCGGTGTGGATCCTCGAAGGCTTCATGAGCGGCATTCCGCGCGAGATCGACGAGACCGCGTACATCGACGGTTATTCCTTCCCGCGCTTCTTCCTCACGATCTACATTCCGCTCATCAAGGCCGGTGTGGGCGTGGCGGCGTTCTTCTGCTTCATGTTCAGCTGGGTCGAATTGTTGATGGCGCGTACGCTCACCAGCGTGAACGCCAAGCCGATCGTCGCGGTGATGACGCGCACCGTCAGCGCCTCGGGCATGGACTGGGGCGTGCTGGCGGCCGCCGGCGTGCTGACCATCGTGCCGGGTGCGATCGTGATCTGGTTCGTGCGCCACTACATCGCCAAGGGTTTCGCGATGGGCCGCGTTTGAGGAGGCATGGCAAATGTTTGACTGGATGGCCTGGACCCTGCCCGTGGCGGTGTTCTTCTGCAGCATCGTGCTGATGCTTGCCGGCATGACCGTGTGGGAACTGAAGTCGCCCACGGTCGAGCGCAAGGGGTTCCTGCCGATCACCACCACGCGTGGCGACCGGCTGTTCATCGGGCTGCTGACGGCGGCCTGGGTCAACCTGGCTTTCGTGGCGGTGAGTGAAAAGATGGTCACGTGGTTCGGGCTGGCAAGCGAACCGTCGATCTGGATCAGTTTCGTGGTGTCGATGCTGGTGCTCGGGCTGATCCTGCGCAAGGGCTGATGAACACCCACCCCACAACAACAAGAGTTCTTTACCCACGGCAGCCGGCCAACCTTCCCAATCGGCATGCCCAACAACCAACGGGAAGTTTCTGAGGAGACACAAGCAATGAAACGCTCTACATCGATGTACACGCTCAGCGCTGTGGGAGCCGCCGTCGTATTGACGCTGGCCGCCTGCGGCAAGAAGGAAGAAACGCCGAAGGCCGCGGCACCCGCCGCAGCACCCGCTTCGGTCGCGGCAGCACCGGCACCGAGCGGCGCCGAAGCCACCGCGAAGAAGTGGATCGACAGCGAGTTCCAGCCGTCGACCCTGTCCAAAGACCAGCAAGCCGCCGAGATGAAGTGGTTCATCGACGCCGCCGCCAAGCTCAAGGCCAAGGGCGTGACCGAGATCTCGGTGGTTTCCGAGACGATCACGACGCACGAGTACGAGAGCAAGACGATGGCCAAGGCCTTCAGCGAGATCACCGGCATCACCGTCAAGCACGACCTGATTCAAGAAGGTGACGTGGTCGAGAAGCTGCAGACCTCGATGCAATCCGGCAAGTCGATCTACGACGGCTGGATCAGCGACTCCGACCTGATCGGCACGCACTACCGTTACGGCAAGATCCTGTCGCTGACCGACTACATGGAAGGCGCCGGCAAGGAGTTCACCAACCCGGGCCTGGACATCAAGGACTTCATCGGCACGAGCTTCACGACCGCGCCCGACAAGAAGATGTACCAGCTGCCCGACCAGCAGTTCGCCAACCTGTACTGGTTCCGCGCCGACCTGTTCGCCAAGCCCGAGCTGAAGGAGCAGTTCAAGAAGAAGTACGGCTACGAGCTGGGCGTGCCGCTGAACTGGAGCGCGTATGAAGACATCGCCGCGTTCTTCACGAACGACGTGAAGCAGATCGACGGCAAGCCGATCTACGGTCACATGGACTACGGCAAGAAGGATCCGTCGCTGGGCTGGCGCTTCACCGACGCCTGGCTGTCGATGGCCGGCACCGCCGACATCGGCATCCCGAACGGCCTGCCGGTCGACGAATGGGGCATCCGCGTCGCCGACGACAAGTGCACGCCGGTCGGCGCATCGGTCGCGCGCGGCGGCGCCACCAACTCGCCGGCCGCCGTGTACGCGCTGACGAAGTACATCGACTGGATGAAGAAGTTCTCGCCGAAAGAAGCCATCGGCATGACCTTCGGCGAAGCCGGCCCGGTGCCTGCCCAAGGCCAGATCGCGCAGCAGATCTTCTGGTACACCGCGTTCACCGCCGACATGATCAAGCCGGGCCTGCCCGTCGTGAATGCCGACGGCACGCCGAAGTGGCGCATGGCCCCCGGCCCGAACGGCCCGTACTGGAAACAGGGCATGCAGAACGGCTACCAGGACGTGGGCTCGTGGACCTTCTTCAAGGACCACGACGCCAACAAGACGGCCGCCGCCTGGCTCTACGCGCAGTTCGTCACCGCCAAGAGCACGAGCCTGAAGAAGACCATCGTCGGCCTGACGCCGATTCGTGAGTCCGATATCCAGTCGCAGGCGATGACCGACATGGCACCGAAGCTCGGTGGCCTGGTCGAGTTCTACCGCAGCCCGGCCCGCGTGGCCTGGACGCCGACCGGCGGCAACGTGCCCGACTACCCGAAGCTCGCGCAGCTCTGGTGGAAGAACGTGGCCGTGGCCGTGACGGGTGAGAAGACCCCGCAGGCCGCGATGGACAACCTGGCCAACGAGATGGACGACGTGATGGGCCGCCTGGAACGTGCCGGCATGGCCAACTGCCCGCCCAAGCTCAACCCCAAGGGTGACCCCAACAAGTACCTGAGCGACAAGGGTGCGCCTTGGAAGAAGCTGGCCAACGAAAAACCGAAGGGCGAGACCATCGACTACGACGCGTTGCTCGGCGCGTGGAAGGCCGGCAAGGTGCGCTGAAGGGTCTTCCTGACGACCTGAATCCCTGATTGAAGCGACGGCTGCAAGGCAGCTGTTTCAGGCCCGCGACGTGCAAGCGCCGCGGGCCTTTTTGCGTCAGCCCGCGGCCCGGCCCGGATGCAAAGCCATGGCATGCAGGTGTTCGGCGACTTGTTGCGGCCGCGAGAAGTACGCAGAGTGGCTGGCGTCGATGGAACTCACCGATGCGCACGGAGAGGCATCGATCATCCGGCGCTGCAAGGCCGGCGTCACCGCGCGGTCGTTCGTCAGTTCGATGTAGTGGCGCGGCACCGAGCCGTAACGCGCCGCGCTGAGCCGCAGGCGCGTGAGCGCCGGCAGCGAAGGCTCCGGTGTCAGCAGCGACCGGGCCAGTTCCACGTCGGCATCGCAGCAGTCTTCGTACAGTGCGGCGCGCTGCGCTTCTTCGGCCAGGCTGTCGGTCAGCGTCGCCTTGCTGATGCGCAGGTTCGGCCGCACGAGCGAGCCGGCGTCCTGGCGGAAGAAGTCCGACACCCGCTCGCCGTGGCGCAGCATGTAGGCGGCCAGATAGACCGTGCCGAGCAAGCGGTGCGGTCGCATCTCGGCCACCGTCGAGGCCACGACGCCGCCGCGGCTGTGCGCCACCAGCAGGGCGGGTGCATCGAGCGAGTCGAGCAGGGCGCAGACGTGCTCCGCCATGTCGCCCAGCGTGGTCCGGCCGCGGGCTACGCGCCACTGCCGTCCGTGCGCCGGCAGGTCGGGCGTGTGCACCCGGTGCCCTTGCGTGCGAAGCAAGGGCGCGACCTTGTGCCAGCACCAGGCGCCGTGCCAGCTGCCGTGCAACAGGACGATGTTCATGGGGATGGCCCTTCCGTGGTTCGAGTGGTGTGATGCGAAATGCGTCGGTCGCAGCGTATCGGTCGGCCCGCCTTTCCACTCGCCACAAGCGGACACGCCGTTCGCCGATGCCCCGCGCGGCCGGTGATATGGTGTGCCTTGACCACACCGACACCGGCCACAGCGGAGCGCCCCGATGCGGATCTTCATTTCGTATTCGTCCAAGTACCGCGATCTCTGCGATCGCCTTCAACTCGCGCTCGAGGCCGACGGCCGCCACGAAGTCTTCGTCGATCGCACGCAGCTCGCCCCCGGCCAGCCTTTCGACACCACGCTGCGCCAGGGCATTCAGGACTGCGACCTGTTCCTCTTCCTGCTCAGCCCCGAAAGCGTGGCGGCCGGCAGTTACGCACTCGCCGAACTGAGCATGGCCAAGGCACGCTGGCGCCACCCGGGTGGCCACGTGCTGCCGGTCAAGGTGGCCCCGGTGACCAAGGACGCGATTCCGGCCTACCTGCGCGCGGTGACGATCCTCGAACCGCAGGGCGACGTGGTCGCAGAGACCGTGGCGGCGGTCGAACACGTGAAGCCGCCGTCGCGCCGCAATCTCGTGTTGGCGCTGATCGCAGCAGGCGTCGTGCTGGCCGCCGCGCTCGGCACGATGGCCACGCTGAACTGGCAGAAGCAGCGCCAAGCCCAGGCGCGCGCCGCGGCCGCGCAAGCGACCGCGCTGTCGGCCGCCGTTCAGCTTTGCGGCTCGGGCAACCACGCCCTCGCCTGGCAGCGTTTCACCGAGATCGGCAAGGAGCGCCCCGAGCAGCTCGCGGCGCGCCGGGCCCAGGAAGACTGCGCGATGCGCTGGCTGCGCGAGATCCGCGTGCAGGCCGAGAAGGAAACCTTCACCGACATCGTCGAGCGGGTCTTGCCGGTGCTGGCCGAAGGCGCCGCCGCCGCCACCGGGCAGCGCGGTGCCGACCTCGAAGCGCACATGGGCTGGGCCGATCACCTGCGCACGCGCGAAGGCGTGGGCGGGCTCGATCCGCAGGCGCATTACCGCAAGGCGCTGGCGCTCGATGCCGACAACGTCTACGCGCACACGATGGCTGGCCACCTGACGATGGTGCAGCGTGGGCCGATCGACGAAGCGCGCCAGCACTTCAAGGTCGCACTCGACGGCGGGCGAGAACATGCCTGGGTGCGCGGCATGCAGTTCGCGGCGCTGCTGTACTACACGCCCGGCCCGGGCCAGATCGAAGCAGCACGTGTCGCGAACGACATGCGCCAGCGCGGCGAAACCATCGAGCCGGCCTTGCGCGACCGGCTGTGGACGTACGTCTATTACGACACCCTGCTGTCGCGCGAACGGCGCGACGGCTTCGTTGCCGCGATTCACGACAAGGACGCAGTGGCGACTTTCCTGTGGCTCTTTCCCGAAGCCGATGTGCGGCCCGACCGGCGCGCGCTGTGGCGCTACCTGCTTGCCTCTCTGGAAGAAGCCGCGGGCGAGCGCAGCAGCGCCCGCACACGCTTCGAGTCCTTGCGCGACGAGTTCAAGCGCGAAGGCTCGTCGGGTCGCATCGTCGACATGACACTGGCCGCGCTCAAGCGCCTGCAGGCGCCGTGAGCACCCGGCGCATCGCCATCAGAGTTCGACGATGCTCTTGAATCCGCCGTAGACGAGGCGCTTGCCGTCGAAGGGGCATGCTTCCCCGCTCATCATCTTCGCCAGCCGCGGGTCGGCCATCACCTTCGCGTTGATGCGGTCGCGTGCCTTGCGCGAGCTGTAGACGATCCACGAGAACACGACGGTCTCGTCGTCTTTCAGCAGCACACTCTGCGGGAACGACGTGAGCTCGCCGGGCTTCACGTCGTCGGCCACGCACTCCACGTAGCTCAGCGCGCCGTGTTCCATCCAGACCTTGCCGGCCTTGCGGGCCATGCGGCGGTAGGCGGCAACGCTCGTCTTCGGCATCGGAATCACGAATCCATCAACGTACTGGCTCATGCAGAGTCTCCTGTCGGGTGGGTTGAGCGGGGCGCGGACGTGCGCATGAAAACGGCGCCGATCACGGCGGCGATGGCGGCGAATGCCACGCCGACGTGCAACGCAAGCTGGTAGCCGGCGTTGTCGGCTGCCGCGGGCGCCAGGCCGGCGGCGAGCGCGGCGCCAGTGCTGGCCGCGGCCAGGCTGGCCAGCACGGCCAGGCCGAGTGCGCCACCCATCATGAAAGCGGTGTTGACGACGCCAGACGCGAGGCCGGAGTCACGCTCGCTCACGTCGCTCATCGCCGCCAGAAGCATCGGGTTCAGCGCGACGCCGGCGCCCAGGCCGAGCAGCAGCATGCCGGGCAACACGTCGACCACGAACGCGCCGTTCACCGGCGCGCGGGCGAACAGCGCCAGGCCCGCGGCGGCGAGCAGCAACCCGAACGCCATCGGCCCGCGCAAGCCGAAGCGCGTGACGATCTTCGCCGAGAGGCCGAGCGAGAGCAGCGCCATCACGATGTTGGCCGGCAGGAAGCCCAGGCCGACCTGCAGCGGCGTGTAGCCGAGCACGCGTTGCATGTAGAGCGCGCTGATGAAGAACCACGCGAACATCGCGGCCGCCCACAGCACCCCGGCCACGTTGGCGACGGCCACGTTGCGCAGCCGGAACAGGCCGAGCGGCATCAGCGGTGCGGCGACACGCGCTTCGATGACGATGAACGCGATGAAGAGCGCTGCGGCGCTGCCGAGCAAGACGAGCGTCTGCGTCGACGCCCAGCCAGCCACGTTGCCGTCGACCACCGCGTAGACCGCGAGCATCAGCGAGCTGGTGATGGTGGTGGCACCCGCCAAGTCGAGCCGGCCGGCGCCGGCCGCACCGGCATCGTCATTGATCAACGCCACGCAGAGCAAGTGCACGGCCACGCCGATCGGCAGGTTGACGAGAAAGATCCAGTGCCAGCCGAGCGTGCCGGTCAGCAGGCCGCCAAGCAGCACACCGATGCTGCCGCCGCTGGCGCAGACGAAGCCATAGACGCCCATCGCCTTGGCGCGCTCGCCGGGTTCGGTGAAGAGATTCATGATCAGCGACAAGGCCACGGCCGAGACGACCGCGCCGCCGAGCCCCTGCACCGCCCGCGCGGTCACCAGCAAGCCCTGCGTGTTCGCCAGGCCACAGGCCAACGACGCGACAGTGAACAGCGCGATGCCGGCGAGGAACAGCCGGCGCTGGCCGTACAGGTCGCCGAGCCGCCCGCCGAGCAGCAGGAAGCCGCCGAAGGTCAGCATGTAGGCGTTGACAACCCAGACCAGAGAAGTCTCGCTGAAGCCGAGATCGGCACGGATCGAAGGCAGCGCCACGTTCACGATGGTCGTGTCGAGCACGATCATCAACACGCCCAGGCACAGCACCAGCAGCGCCATCCAGCGCTGCCGTGCGTCGAGCGGGCGCGGCGTGGCCGAGCCCGCCATCAGGCCGCGGCGACGCTGACCATCCAGCCCACGCCGAAGCGGTCGGTCACCATGCCGAACCACGGCGACCAGAAGGTCTTGCCGGCCGGCATGGTCACGGTGCCGCCTTCGGCCAACGCATTGAACATCCGGTCGACGCCGGCCTTGTCGGGCGCGTCGATCGAGAGCGAGAAGCCCTTGAAGTTCGTCTCACCGGCGGCCATGCCGTCGGACGCCATCAACACCGCGCCGCCGATACGCACAGACGCGTGCATCACCTTGTTCTCGAAGCCGGGCGCGAGCATGCCGGGCGGCAAGGGGTCGGGGCTTTCGTTGAACCGCATCATCATCTCGACCTCGGCGCCGAGTGCCTTGCGGTAGAACTCGATCGCTTCTTCGCAGCGGCCGTTGAAGAACAGGTAGGGCTGGATCTGCATGATGGAATCTCCGTCTCGTCAAGGGTTGGAGGTGGACCTCAACCATACGACGAACGGTGCTCGGCAGGATAGACAAACCCGCTGCGGAATCTTGTAACCGCGGGCGCGACTTCGGTATTACGCTGCCGTGGTGGCGCGCTTCTTCGCCGCGCGCGGCGGCGCGGCCGGCCACGAGCGCATCGCCATCTCGACGCTGAGCAACAGGCTCTCGCGCGGCGCGCCGTCCTTGGCCTGCATCGACATGCCCTGATAGACCGTCGCGTAGAAGGTTGCGAGCGCGGCGGCCGACGTATCGGCCGGCAACTCGCCGTCGGCGATGCCTTGCTGGATGCGATCACGCATCAGGTCGACGCCGAGTGCGCGGCGCTTGGCGAGGGCGTTCTGCACGTGCTCGGCGGCGACCGAACAGTTGGTTGTCGCCATCACCATCATGCAGCCGAGCGGGTGGCAGTCCTGGGTCAGTTCGGCAGCGGCCTCTTCGAGCAGGCGCTGGACCGCGCCGCGCGCCGTGGGCTCTTCTTCGAGCGCGCGCCGGCCGAAGCCGCCCGGGCCCTTGCCGTAACGCTCGATCGCTTCGAGGAACAGCCGCTCCTTGTCGCCGAACGCGGTGTACAGGCTGGGCGGCGTGATGCCCATCGCGGCGGTCAGGTCGCTGATCGACGCGGCCTCGTAACCACGCTCCCAGAACACGTGCATCGCCCGGTCGAGCGCGGTGTCGCGGTCGAACGACAAGGGCCGGCCGCGGGGTTTGGCCGGTGTGCTGTTCGGCGCCACGGGCGGCGCCGTTGTCTCTTTCGTCTTTTTCATAGCGATCGCTAATAAATCTCTTGACGAGCCCTTCCGCGATGGCTACATTGTGCCACATGCCGTAGCGTTCACTACGAATTAATCGACACCGGCCCAGGGCCTCCTCACCCACCGATTTTTACTGCCGAAGCAGCCGCCGGCAGGTGTGGGCGGAGCCTTGCCGGGTCATCGGCAAACGACTGCACTCTCGAAGGAAACACCATGACGAAGCACATCACTCCCCCGACCCGCCGCCGCCTCTGGGTCGCCGGCACGGCGCTGACCGCGCTCACCGCCGTCGCGACCGCCGTGTTCACCTTGCGCACCACCAGCGCCGAAGCGTCGCCTTCCGCAGAAGCGCCAGCCACGCCAGTCTCGGTGGCCACCGTCGTGCGCAGCGAAGTGGCGACCTGGGCCGAGTTCTCCGGCCGGCTCGAAGCGGTCGAACGCGTCGACATCCGCCCGCGTGTCGCCGGCACCGTGCAGGCCGTGCACTTCCGCGAAGGCACGCTCGTGAACAAGGGCGACCTGCTGCTGACGATCGACCCCGCGCCCTACGCGGCCGACGTCGAACGCGCCGAAGCGCAGGTGGCCGCCGCGCAAGCACGCGTCTCGTACACCGGCAGCGAATTCGAACGCGCCCAGCGCCTGCTCGACGAGCGCGCCATCGCACAGCGCGAGTTCGACGAGCGCAGCAACGCCCAGCGCGAAGCCGGTGCCAACCTGCGCGCCGCACAGGCGGCGTTGCAGAGCGCACGTCTGAGCCTGGGTTACACGCAGGTGCGCGCGCCGGTCGCCGGGCGCATCGGGCGGCTCGAGATCACGGTCGGCAACCTCGTCGCCGCCGGCCCTGGCGCCCCGGTGTTGACCACGCTGGTCTCGGTGAGCCCGATCTACGCCAGCTTCGACGCCGACGAGCAGGTCGTGAGCCGCGCGCTGCGCGACGTGCAGGGCACCGGCAGCGCGCGTGGCCAGGTCGAGCGCATTCCGGTGCAGATGGGCACGGCGGCGAATGCCGACACACCCTTCAACGGCCACCTGCAGCTCGTCGACAACCAGGTCGACGCCAAGAGCGGCACGGTGCGTGTGCGCGCGATCTTCGCCAATGCCGACGGGCGGCTGATGCCGGGCCAGTTCGCGAAGCTGCGCCTCGGCCAGGTGAAGAACGACGCCGCGTTGCTGATCAACGAGCGCGCGGTCGGCACCGACCAGAACAAGAAGTTCGTGATGGTGGTGGGCAACGACAACAAGGCGGCTTACCGCGAAGTGACGCTGGGTGCGAACGTGAACGGCCTGCGCATCGTGACCTCGGGCCTGCAAGCGCAGGAGCGCGTGATCGTCAACGGCCTGCAACGGGTTCGGCCCGGTGCGCTGGTCGCACCGCAGCCGGTCGCGATGGAACTGAAGGCCGAGACGCAGCGCGACACGGCGCCGCGCTCGTAAGCCGAGAGAACAAGAAGAAAGCCCAACATGAACTTGTCGAAATTTTTCATCGACCGGCCGATCTTCGCCGGCGTGCTGTCGCTGCTGATTTTTCTCGGCGGCCTGATCGCGGTGCGCGGTTTGCCGATCTCCGAATACCCGGAGGTCGTGCCACCGTCGATCGTGGTGCGTGCGAATTACCCCGGCGCCAACCCGAAGGTCATCGCCGAAACGGTGGCCACACCCATCGAAGAGCAGATCAACGGCGTCGAAGGCATGCTCTACATGGCCAGCCAGGCCACGACCGATGGGCTGATGACGCTCACCGTCACCTTCAAGCTCGGCACCGACCCCGACAAGGCGCAGCAACTGGTGCAGAACCGCGTGGCACGCGCCGAAGCGCGCCTGCCTGAAGAAGTGCGGCGCCTCGGCATCACGACCGTGAAAAGCTCGGTCGACCTGACGATGGTGGTTCACCTGCTGTCGCCGAACGGCCGCTACGACATGACCTACCTGCGCAACTACGCGGTGCTGAACGTGAAAGACCGGCTCGCGCGTGTCGAAGGCGTCGGCGACGTGCAGCTGTTCGGCTCGGGCGACTACTCGATGCGCGTCTGGCTCGACCCGCAGAAGGTGGCGCAACGCGGCCTGTCGGCGAGCGACGTGGTGAACGCGATCCGCGGCCAGAACGTGCAGGCCGCGGCCGGCGTGATCGGTGCGTCGCCGGGCCTGCAGGGCATCGACGTGCAGCTCTCGGTGAATGCGCAAGGCCGTTTGCAGAACGAAGAAGAGTTCGGCGACATCATCGTGAAGGCCGGCACCGACGGTGCCGTGACCCGCCTGCGCGACATCGCGCGCATCGAACTCGGTGCCGCCGACTATTCGCTGCGCTCGCTGCTCGACAACAAGGACGCGGTCGCGGTGCCGATCTTCGCCGCACCGGGTTCGAACGCGATCGCGATCTCGAACGGCGTGCGCGCGACGATGGAAGACGTGAAAAAGGCGATGCCCGAAGGCGTGGCCTACGAGATCGTCTACGACCCGACGCAGTTCGTGCGCGCCTCGATCAAATCGGTGGTGCACACGCTGCTCGAAGCGATCGCGCTCGTCGTATTGGTCGTGATCCTGTTCCTGCAGACCTGGCGTGCGTCGATCATCCCGCTGCTGGCGGTGCCGGTCGCGGTGGTCGGCACCTTCGCGGTGATGAAGGTGTTCGGCTTTTCGATCAACGCGCTGAGCCTGTTCGGCTTGGTGCTCTCGATCGGCATCGTGGTCGACGACGCGATCGTCGTGGTCGAGAACGTCGAGCGCAACATCGAAGCGGGCTTGACGCCACGCGAGGCCACGTACCAGGCGATGCGCGAGGTCTCGGGCCCGATCATCGCGATCGCCCTGGTGCTGGTCGCGGTGTTCGTGCCGCTGGCCTTCATAAGCGGCCTGACCGGCCAGTTCTACAAGCAGTTCGCGCTGACGATCGCGATCTCGACAGTGATCTCGGCGATCAATTCGCTGACCTTGTCGCCGGCACTGGCCGCACTGCTGCTGAAGAGCCACGACGCACCGAAAGACGCGCTGACCCGCGGCATGGACAAGCTGCTCGGCCCGTTCTTCCGCGGCTTCAACAAACTCTTCCACCGCGGCGCGGCGGCCTACAGCGGTGGCGTGAAGACCGCGATCTCGCGCAAGGCCGTGATGCTGGGCCTCTATGTCGTGCTCGCGGTGGCCACGGTCGGCATGTTCAAACTGGTGCCGCACGGCTTCGTGCCGGCGCAGGACAAGCAGTACCTGATCGGCTTCGCCCAGCTGCCCGACGGCGCCACGCTCGACCGCACCGAAGACATGGTGCGGCGCATGAATGCGATCGTGATGAAGCAGCCCGGCGTGGAACACGCGATCGCCTTCCCCGGCCTGTCGATCAACGGCTTCACGAACAGCTCGAACTCGGGCATCGTGTTTGTGTCGCTGAAGGACTTCGACCTGCGCAAGAGCAAGGACCTGAGCGCCGGCGCGATCGCACAGCAGCTGAACGGCCAGTTCGGCCAGATCCAGGACGCCTTCATCGCGATCTTTCCGCCGCCGCCGGTGCAGGGCCTGGGCACGACCGGCGGCTTCAAGCTGCAGCTCGAAGACCGCGCCTCGCTCGGCTTCGACGCGCTCGACGCGGCGCAGAAAGCCTTCATGGCCAAGGCCTACCGAACGCCCGAGCTCGCCGGACTGTTCTCGAGCTGGCAGGTCAATGTGCCGCAGCTCTACGCCGACATCGACCGCACCAAGGCACGCCAGCTCGGCGTGCCGATCACAGACGTGTTCGACACGATGCAGATCTACCTCGGCAGCCTGTACGCGAACGACTTCAACAAGTTCGGCCGCACGTACTCGGTGCGGGTGCAGGCCGATGCGGCCTACCGCGCACGGGCCGAAGACATCGGCGCATTGAAGGTGCGCTCGACGAGTGGCGAGATGGTGCCGCTCTCGGCGCTGATGAAGATCACGCCGACCTTCGGGCCGGAGCGGGCGATGCGCTACAACGGTTTTCTGACGGCCGACATCAACGGCGGCCCCGCGCCGGGTTATTCGTCAGGCCAGGCGCAGGACGCGATCGAGCGCATCGCCGCCGAGACACTGCCGCCCGGCATCGGCTACGAGTGGACCGACTTGACGTATCAGGAGATCCTGGCGGGCAACTCGGCGGCGTTGATCTTCGGGGTCGCGATCCTGCTCGTGTTCCTGGTACTCGCCGCGCAGTACGAAAGCCTGACGCTGCCGCTCGCGATATTGCTGATCGTGCCGATGGGCCTGCTCGCCGCGATGACCGGCGTGTGGCTCTCGGACGGCGACAACAACGTGTTCACGCAGATCGGATTGATGGTGCTCGTGGGGCTGAGCGCGAAGAACGCGATCCTGATCGTCGAGTTCGCACGCGAGCTCGAGTTCGCCGGCCGAACGCCGGTGCAGGCGGCGGTCGAAGCGAGCCGTTTGCGCCTGCGCCCGATCCTGATGACCTCGATGGCCTTCGTGATGGGCGTGCTGCCGCTGGTGCTCGCGACCGGCGCCGGCGCCGAGATGCGCCAGGCGATGGGCATCGCGGTGTTCGCTGGAATGATCGGCGTGACCGCGTTCGGCATCTTCCTGACACCGGTGTTCTACGTGCTGCTGCGCCGGATGACCGGCAACCGGCCGCTGAAGCTGCACGGCGATGTGCCACATGTCGCCTCGGGCGGTGGTGGCGCCTCGCACACGCTCTCGCCGCGACCAGCCGCACCGCTGCGTCTGCCCGAATGAGCACGCGGAAAAACAGACTGAAGGAATTCACATGAACAAGCTTCGTTTCACTTCGAGCGCACGCTGGGCGCTGGCCCCGCTGCTCGCCGCCCTCGTGCTCGCGGGCTGCGCGACGACGCCGGCGTTCGAGCCGCTGCCGGCACCGACCGCTCCGAGCAAATACAAGGAACTCGACGGCCGCTGGCTCGCCAGCGCGCCAGCCGAAGCGCAAGCGCGCGGCGCCTGGTGGAAGGCGTTTGCAGACCCCGAGCTCGACGCGCTGATCGATCGCGCCGACCAGCACAACACCAGCATCCAACTCGCAGGCGCGCGGCTGGCGCAAGCGCGCGCGCTGCTGCGCTCGACCGATGCGCACCGGCTGCCGCAAGTCGGCCTCGGTGCCGGTGCCACCCGACAGACCGCGAACCCGGCGTTCGGAACGACGGCGCCCGGCAACGTGTTCAATGCCGGCGCCAGCGCGTCCTGGGAGCCCGACCTGTTCGGCCGGCTCGCGAAGGCCAGCAACGCGGCCGCGCTCGATGCCTCGTCACGCGAAGCGCTGCTGCAGAGCACGCGCCTGCTCGTGCAGTCCGACGTCGCACAAACCTACTTCGCGCTGCGCGCGCTCGACGCCGAACGTGCGCTGGTGCGCCAGACCGTCGCCGCCTACCGCGACACCTTGCGGCTGACCGAACGGCGCTACCAGGCCGGCGACGTGGCCGAGCTCGACCTCGCGCGCGTGCGCAGCGAAGTCGCGTCCACCGAAGCACAGGCACTCGCACTCGACCGGCGCCGCGCCGAAGTCGAACACGCGCTCGCGGTATTGGCCGGCGAACTGCCGAGCAACCTCGCGGTCAATGAAGTCGAATGGGCCGGCGCCCCGCCGCAGGTGCCGCCGGGTGTGCCCGGGACGGTGCTCACACGCCGGCCCGACGTGGCCGCCGCGCAGCGCGCGATGCAGGCGGCGCAACTGCGCGTCGGCGTCGCCCGGGCCGCGTGGTTCCCCGACGTGTCGCTGACGGCTTCGGGCGGCTTCGCGTCGACCGACATCGGCGACCTGTTCAAGTGGTCGGCGCGCGCCTGGGGCGTCGGTGCCTTGCTGTCGCTGCCGGTCTTCGACGGCGGGCGCCGCGAGGCCGGCGTGCAGACCGCCAACGCGCTGTGGGACGCGGCGGCCGCGAATTACCGCGAGCAGGTGCTGGTGGCGTTCCAGGAGGTCGAGAACCAGCTCTCGGCCTTGCGGCTGCTCGCAGACCAGGCGGGAGCACAAGCGCAGGCCGTCGATTCGGCCACCCGCGCAACCGTGCTTTCGACTTCGCGCTACCGCAACGGCTACGTCAGCCAGCTCGAACTTCTGGACGCGCGCCGCAGCGAGCTCGCCAACCGCCGCCAGGCGCTGCAGGTGCGGGCCGCGCAGTACCAGGCGACGGTCGGGCTGATCCGCGCGCTCGGCGGCGGCTGGGGCGAAACGCCGGGCTGAAGAACCGCGGCCCACATGAGCGACACTCCCGCGCTCATGTTCACCGCACCGCTGTTCACCGGAGTCCTTTTCGCGCTCGCCGCCGGCCTGATGTGGGGGCTGGTGTTCGTCGGCCCGCTGCTGCTGCCGGAGTACCCGGCCACGCTGCAGTCGTTCGGGCGTTACCTCGCGTTCGGCCTGATCGCCTTGCCGCTCGCCTGGTTCGACCGCGACAAGCTGCGCCAGCTCGCGCGTGCCGACTGGCTGGAGGCGCTGAAGCTCGCATTGGTCGGCAACATCGTCTACTACCTGTTCCTGGCGAGCGCGATCCAGCGCGCCGGCGGGCCGCTGCCGACGATGATCATCGGCACGCTGCCGGTGGTGATCGCGATCACTTCGAAACTGCGCCGCGCGGCGCCCGGCGCGCGTGTCGAAGCCCCGTTGCAGTGGCGGCGGCTGTTGCCTTCGCTGCTGTTGATCGGCGCAGGCATCGCGCTCGTCAACCACGTCGAACTCGACGCGCTCAAGCGTGACCCGAACGCCGACCTGTCGCGTTACGCCCTCGGCGGCCTGCTCGCCGCCGGCGCGGTGGTGTGCTGGACCTGGTACCCGATCCGCAACGCCGAATGGTTGCGCGCCCACCCCGACCGCAGCCCGCGCGGCTGGGCCACGGCGCAGGGCTTGATGACACTGCCGCTTGCCGTGATCGGCTATGCGCTCACGTGGCTTTGGAGCGCGGCCTCCGACGATGCCTTCCCGATGCCTTTCGGCCCGCGCGTGGTCGACTTCCTGATGCTGATGTTCGCGATCGGCCTGCTCGCGTCGTGGCTCGGCACGCTGTGCTGGAACGAAGCGAGCCAGCGTTTGCCACCGTCGTTGTCGGGCCAGCTGATCGTGTTCGAGACGCTGGCCGCGCTGAGTTACGCCTTCGTGCTGCGCAAGAGCTGGCCCGAGGTCGAAACGCTGGTCGGTGTGGCCCTGCTGATCGCCGGCGTGGTGTGGGCAGTACGCACACAGCCCACCGAGGCGAGTGCCGACGCGCACCCGAATTGAAGACAGTCAGCGCAGATCCGGCGTGTCGGTGAGTTCGTTCGGGTTGACTTCGCCGGGCGCCAGCGCGAAGTGTTCGCGCAACAGCGCGTCGACCGCATCGACAGCCCGGTTCAACCCGGCCTCGAACTCGCCGCGCTGGAACGCGGCCTTCATCGTGGTGGTGATCTGCTGCCACGCGGAAGCATCGACCCGCCGCGCGAGGCCGCGGTCGGCCACGATTTCGATCGCGTGTTCGGCAATCAGCAGGTAGATCAACACGCCGTTGTTGTATTCCGTGTCCCAGACACGCAGCTTGCCGAACATCGAGATCGCCCGCTCACGTGGCGTGGCGTTGCGGCGCAGGTAACTCCACGGCAAGCCGGCTTCGACACAGACGCGGATCTCGCCGCTGTGCCCGGTTTCGCTGGCTGCCACGCGCGCTTGCACTCTTTCGAGCGCACCGGCGCCGAGCAGGCGCTCGGCATCGCGCTCGTCGAATCGCCGGTGCCTGAGAAGGCGTGTGATCCAGTGGCTCATCTCACCAGTCCCCCGAGGCGCCACCGCCGCCAAAGTCGCCGCCACCGCCGGAGCTGAAACCACCGCCTCCGCCACCCCC
>JBEBIB010000036.1:0-45548 GCA_040080605.1 Burkholderiaceae bacterium | reverse complement strand
CCCCACCGCTCAGGCTTCACAGCCGGGTGATGCCAGAGACCCAGCCGACCAGCTTGCCGTCGAGGTACAGGGCCCCCTCGGGCGCGCCGGCTTCGGCATAGAACTCCAGTTGCGGTTCTGTCTGCAGATGCTGAACCGCGGGGCGCGCCAGGCGCCGCGAGAGGCGGGCCAGCACCGCGCTTGCGCGGCGCAGGCTCATGGCCACGAGGCGGCGGGCCGCTTCGCTTTGCGGGTGCTGCGGGCCGACGGGGCTCCAGCGCAAATCTTTCAAGCTCGACATGATGGTTTCCTTCATCGGGGGCAACGCGGCTCGGCCGCGCCGCATTCATGGGCTGTGTTTCAGTCGTTCCAGTTCGCGTTGCAGCAGGCGAGAGGCTTGCTGGCGTGACGCGCCGCCGCCGGGGCGGTGGCTGCCGGCGCGGCGAAACTGGGCGTGCGCAACGATCGGGTTGCGCGGCTTGTGGGCGGTGACGGTGATCTTCATGCGGTTTCTCCTGAGGTCGGTGAAAAGTGACCCGGCAAAACTGTGGTCGGCAAAAAAGGGATCGGCAAAAAGCAAACGGCCCGGGGTGCAGATGCAGCCCGGGCCGTGCGGCGACTGAAACGTCGCGTGCGACGGTTCAGCGTGGCGGCGAACCCGGTGGTGCAGCACCAGCACCCATGACCTTCGAGGGCAAATTCATCGACAACACCGCACGCGCCGCGAGGCGGGGAGCCAGTGTTTGGATCGATGCGCTGATGAGGGCCATGAGACTTTTCGAAAGTGGGAGGGGCGGGGTGTCGTCGCGGCGGATGGCTTGGGCCCCGACTTGCGCAAATGATAAACGAATGATTATCTTGCGCAAGGGGGTTTGATCACTTTGTTCTAGGGGGTGGGCCGGACGCCACGGCCGGCCTCGCTCAGCGTTTCTTCTTCAGCGGCGCGATCGCTGCCTGGGTCTTGCGCCACAGGTCGCTGTCGTCGGCCGGAGACGGGGCTTTGGTGCCGGGCCGCGGTGGCGCAGCGGGCGCTGGTGTCAACACTTCGCCCAGCAGGTCGAGCAGCCGGCCGCGGGCACGCTGCGGGTGGCGGCGGTAATACGTCAACACCAGGCCGACGATGAAACGTTCGTCGTCGTCCTGCGGCACGTTGCGCAGCCGGTCATCGTCGTCACGCGGCGGGGGAGGGGCGGCCGCGAAGGCGCTGGCCGTGGCGGTCCGGGTCGGTGTGCGCTGCGGCTCGTCCATCCAGCCCGAAGGCTTGTGGCAGAGCTGCTCGAACTGCCGCGCCAGGCGCTCGCCGATCTGGCGTGATCGACCCTTGATCTGGCTCCAGTAGCTCGGCTGAATCTGCAGCCGTTCGGCGAAGCGGCCCTCCAGGCCCCGCAGCGTGGCGGCATCGGGGTGTTTGACGGTGGCCTGCACGAACTCGTCGAACAGGAGCAGGGCGTTGTCGTGGCGAATCTGCGCGACATCGCGGGGGCCGGGGTTCATGTCGCAGATGATAAAGCGTCGTTGAGCAGGCGGCCGGCTTCGGGCGAGTCGTGATTGCGCCCGTGGTGGCATGCCGGGTCCAATCGGGGTTTTGTGCACGGGGGCGGTGGATGGGAACGACTCTGAAGACGGCGATGGCAGCCGCGCTGCTGCTCGGCGTGGTCGCTTCTGCGCGCGCGGCCTGCCCGCCGCCGGGCTGGGACGCAGCGGCGCTCGAGCGCCTGCGGGCCGCGAAATTCGAGCTTGCCGACCCGGCGCGCAGTGCGCTGGCCAACGCCCTCACCGATTGCCTGGCCGACCCGCGCCCGCAGCTGCGCGACGGCGTCGCTTTCGAGGCGCTCTCGGCGTGGATGCGTGCCGGCGCGCTACCGGCCGCGCAGCTCGAGTCGCTGCGCGTCGAGCTGCAAGGCCGCCTCGGCGCCGACGATCCGAACGGGTTCGGCCGCCCGTTCGCGGCGCTGGTGCTCGCGGAGATCGCCCGCGTCGATCGCCTCAAGCCCTTCCTCGAACCCGCTTCGCGCGCCGAGCTGCTGCGTGCCGCCGTGGCTTACGAGGCCGGCATCCGCGACCACCGCGGGTTCGACCCCGCGCAAGGCTGGCGCCACGGCGTGGCCCACGGGGCCGACCTGCTGCTGCAACTGGCGCTGAACCCGGCGCTCGGGCGCGAAGCGCTCGAGACTATTGTCGCGGCGGTCGGCACGCAGGTCGCGCCCGCTGGCGAGCACTTCTATGTCTACGGCGAGAGCGAGCGCCTGGCGCGGCCGGTCTACTACGCCGCGCAGCGTGGCCTGCACGACAGTGCGTACTGGAGCGCGTGGCTCGCCACGCTCGCGTCACCCGCGCCGCTGCCGAACTGGGGAGAAGCCTTCAAGACCCAGGCCGGCCTGGCCCGCAGGCACAACACCCAGGCCTTCGTACAGGTGCTCTACGTGATGGTGCGCGAGGGGGGCAGCGAGGCCTTGCAGCAGCGCCTGCTGCCGGGTCTGGTCGCCGCGCTGAAGGCGCTGCCCTGACCAGCGGCGGGCCTTCGGTGGAAAATCGCGCTCTTCGCCCGACCACCACCCCAGGAAACATTCGATGACGACGCTCGGAACCCCGCATTCGCCCCAGGCCACCCGCGTGATGCTGCTCGGTAGTGGCGAGCTCGGCAAGGAGGTGCTGATCGCCTTGCAGCGCCTCGGCGTCGAGACCATCGCGGTCGACCGCTACGACAACGCGCCGGGGCAGCAGGTCGCGCACCACGCCCGCACCATCACGATGAGCGATCCGCAGCAGCTCAAGGCGCTGATCGAGGCCGAGCGTCCGATGCTGGTGGTGCCCGAGATCGAGGCCATCGCCACCGGCATGCTCGAAGAGCTCGAAGCCGCCGGTGTCGTGCGGGTGATTCCCACGGCGCGCGCCGCGCGCCTGACCATGGACCGCGAAGGCATTCGCCGGCTCGCCGCCGAAACGCTGGCGCTGCCGACCAGCCCGTACGTGTTCGCCGACTCGCTCGAAGAACTGCAGGCGGCGATCGATTCGAAGATCGGCTACCCCTGCATCGTCAAGCCGGTGATGAGCAGCTCGGGCAAGGGCCAGAGCAGGATCGACGGCCCGGCCGACGTGAAAAAAGCGTGGGACTACGCAATGGCCGGCGGGCGGGTCAGCCGCGGCCGCGTGATCGTCGAGGGGTTCATCGACTTCGACTACGAGATCACCCAGCTCACGGTGCGCGCGCTCGGGGCCGACGGCCAGATCGAGACCCACTTCTGCGAGCCGATCGGGCACGTGCAGGTGCAGGGTGACTATGTCGAAAGCTGGCAGCCGCATCCGATGCAGGACAAGGCCTTGCAGCGCTCGCGCGAGATCGCGAAAGCCGTCACCGACAACCTGGGTGGGCAGGGCCTGTTCGGCGTCGAACTGTTCGTCAAGGGCGATCAGGTCTGGTTCAGCGAAGTCTCGCCACGCCCGCACGACACCGGCATGGTGACGCTGATCACGCAGTGGCAGAACGAGTTCGAGCTGCACGCGCGCGCGATCCTCGGCCTGCCGGTGAACACGGCGCTGAAGAGCCCGGGCGCCAGCGCCGTGATCTATGGCGGCGTCGACGCCCAAGGCCTGGTGTTCGACGGCGTGGATGCTGCGCTGCGTGTGCCCAACACCGACCTGCGCCTGTTCGGCAAGCCCGAGAGCTTCGTGAAGCGGCGCATGGGCGTGGCGCTGGCCTTCGATGCCGACGTGGAGGTGGCCCGCGTCCGGGCCAAGGAATCGGCCGCCTGCGTGAAGCCGCGCGCCGCCTGAGACCTGCAGCACAGGCTGGAGCGTCTGCGCAACCCGGGTGTGTGGTTTGCACGACAGGGTCGCCGATTGACGCAGGAAGCGCTCACGGCGGGTGCCCATCTGCCGACATAGCGGTACGCTTATCTCGTGGCTGATCGGGCCGCGTACGGTCGGGTTCAAGAGTAAACAAGACATGACAACAGAGACATGGTTGATGGCACTGGTGGCCACCTTGCTGGTGGGCGCAGGCGCAGGCTTCTGGGGCGCCACCGAACTCGCCAAGCGGCGCCTCAAGGCGCAGGTCAAACGCGCCGCCGAATCGCTGCGCCAGCAACACAGCGCCGTGGTCGACGGCCTGCGCGGAGCGCAGTCGCGTGCCCAGACCGAGCTGGAGCAGACCCGCGCCGGTTTCAAGCGCCAGCTCGACGCAGCGGCTGCGGAACCGCGCGCGGCGGCGGCCCGCGCCGAAGAACGCCTGCTCGCGGCCTATGCCGAACTCGACCGCCTGCGCCGCGGCGGCGCGGCCACCGGGCCGGCCGAACTGTCGGACGGTTTTGCCGCCACGCGGCCGATGCGCGACGGGCTCTGACCGGCGCGTTGCCGCGATGACGTTTCAGTCGTCGTCGCGTGCCTTGTACTGGCCGACGAGCGTGGCCTGCACCGAAGGTGGCACCGCCTCGAAGTGGCTCAGCGCCAGCACGTAGCGGCCTTGCCCTCCGGTCATGCCGTTCAGGCGCGCCTGGTAACCGTTCAGCTCTGACAGCGGCACCTGCCCGCTGACCGTGATGGCGCCGCCGGTCAGCGCGTGCGTGCCGTTCACCTGGCCGCGCTTGGCCGACAGGTCACCGGTGATGTCGCCCATGCTGTGTTCCGGCGCGGTGATCTCGACCTTGACGATCGGCTCGAGCACGATCGGACTCGCCTTCTTCACCGCGTCGATGAAGGCTTTGCGGCCGGCGGTCGCGAATGCGATGTCTTTCGAATCCACCGTGTGGAACTTGCCGTCGTAGACGATCACGCGCACGTCTTTCACCGCGTAGCCGGCGATCACGCCGCTGTCGAGCACCTGGCGAATGCCTTTTTCGACGGCCGGGATGTACTGGCCGGGGATCGTGCCGCCTTTCACCTGATCGACGAACTCGAAGCCCGCGCCACGCGCCAGCGGCTCGATGCGCAGGAACACCTCGCCGAACTGGCCCGCGCCGCCGCTCTGCTTCTTGTGCCGGTGGTGGCCCTCGGCCTTGGCCGTGATCGTCTCGCGGTAGGCGATGCGCGGCGGGCGGGTGTTCACCTCGCACTTGTAGACCTCGTTCAATCGTTCGAGCAGCGTGCGCAGGTGCAGCTCGCCCAGGCCGTAGACCACGGTCTCGTTGGTCGCGATCACGTGCTCGACCTTCAGGCACGGGTCTTCGTCGATCAGCTTCTGCAGGTTTTCCCACATGCGCTGCTCGTCGCCGCGGCGCTTCGGCTCGATCGCCAGGCCGTGCACCGGCACCGGGAAGTCGAGTGGCAGCAGGTGCAGGTGGTCGTCTTCGGCGGCGTCGTGCAAGACCGCGTCGAAATGCATCTCGTCGACCTTGGCCACGGCACAGATGTCGCCGGGCAGCCCGCGCGAGACTTCCACGTGTTCCTTGCCCTGCAGCATGAACAGGTGGCCCACCTTGAACGGCTTGCGGCCGTCGCCGATGTAGAGCTGGCTGTCGCGCGTGACCGTGCCCTGGTGGATGCGGAACACGCCCATCTTGCCGACGTAGGGGTCGACCGTCACCTTGAACACATGCGCGATCACATGCTGCGCCGGGTCGGGCACGGCGTGCAGCGGCTTCGCGTCGGCGCCTTCGCCTTTCAGGAACTGCGGCGGGTTGCCCTCGGCCGGGTTGGGCAGGAGCGCTTCGATCACGTCCAGCAGCTCTGCCACGCCGGCGCCGTTGCGCGCCGAGACAAAACAGATCGGGATCAGGTGGCCCTGGCGCAGCGCTTCTTCGAGCGGCGCGTGCAGCTCGTGCGGGTCGACATCGCCTTCGTTCAGGTAACGCTCGACGAACTCCGGGTCGACCTCGACCACCTGCTCCACCAGCGCGCGGTGCGCCGCCTCGACGCTGGAAAAATCGGCCGCGCCCACCGGGTTGAAGAAGCAGTCGACGACCTTGGTGCCGCGCGCCGCCGGCAGGTTCAGCGGCAGGCATTCCTTGCCGAAGGCGGCCTGGATCTGCTGCACCAGGCCGGGCAAGTCGAGCCCGACCGCATCGATCTTGTTGACGATGATCATCCGGCACAGCCGCCGCTTGAGCGCCCACTCCATCATGCGCGCGCTCATCATCTCGATGCCTGTGCTGGCGTTGATCACGATGGCCGCGGTCTCGACCGCTTCGAGCGCCGTCATCGACTGGCCGACGAAATCGGCATACCCCGGCGTGTCGATGAGGTGGATGCGCGTGTCGCGGTGCTTCAATTGCACCACGGCCGAGTTCAGCGAATGCTGGGCGCGGCGTTCCATCGGGTCGAAGTCGCAGACGGTCGTGCCGCGCTCCAGGCTGCCGGGCGCGCCGATCGCCCCGGCCTTGCAGAGCAGCGCCTCGATCAGGCTGGTCTTGCCGGCGCCGGTCTGGCCCACGAAGGCGACGCTGCGGATGGTTTGCACGGCGGGGTGCGGGGCCGAAGGTGACGAGGACATGGTCTTCTCTCCTTTGTGGCGCTGCACCCGCGCCGGGGTTGCCTCAGGGTACGGGATCGCGCCGCACAGGGCAATCGGGGCGATTTCCGGCGCGGTGCAAGCGGACAAGGCCCTGTTGCGCAGCACGCGCCACTTAAAATTCAGGAAATTCCTGCATCCAGAGAGCCGACCCTGATCACCCTGCCTTCGATGCCGGCCCTCGCGCCGGCACACGGTCAGCGCCGCCTCGGCTGGGTGGCGTTGCTGTGCATCGGCCAAGTCTTGCTCTGGAGCCTGCTGGTCGGGCTGAACTACAGCGCGCCGGAGGTCGACAGCGCCGAGCAGTTCGTGTGGGCGTTCTCGATGGAGAACGGCTACTGGAAGCACCCGCCGCTGCCTTCGTGGATCATGCACGGGCTGATCCAGGTGTTCGGCCCCTCGCTGCTGCTGCCCTTCGTCGCCACGCAGGCCTGCATCGTGATCGCGTTGGCGCTCACCTGGCGCCTGGGCTGCGAGTTCATGTCGCCCACACGCTCGCTGATCGCGATGGCGCTGACCTCGCTCGTCACGTACCACAACATCGGCGGCGACAGCTTCAACCACAACACGGTGCTGCTGCCGTTCCAGGCCGCCGTGGTGCTGCTGTTCTATCTGGCGACACGGCGCCAGACATGGCAGCTCTGGGCGCTGACCGGTCTGTTCGCCGGCTTGGCCATGCTGGTCAAGTACGTCGCGCTATTTCCGCTCGCCGGGCTTCTGCTGTACTTCGCGCTCGACCGCCGCCTGCACACGCGGCGTGCGCTGCTCGGCCTGTTGCTGGCGCTCGCCGTATTCACGCTGGTGCTGGTGCCCCACCTGCTGTGGTTGCGCGCGACCAACTTCCTGCCGTTCCGCTACGCCCATGAGGTGACGCGCGAGCTGCTGGGCGTGCTCGCCACGGTGCAGAGCCTGGCCGACTTCGTGGTGATGCAGCTGGCACGCCTGCTGCCGTTCTTCGTCGGCCTGGCACTGGTGGTGCTGCCGGGGCGTGCCGGTGCACGCGCCGCGGACGCGCTCGCGCCGCTCGCCGCGGGCGACCGCCTGTTCGTCTGGACCGCCGCGCTCGCGCCGCTGGCGATCACGATGGGCATCGGCCTGTTCACCGAAATCGCCTTGCAGGCGCGCTGGGGCACCAACGCCTTCCTGCTCAGCGGCCTGCTGTCGATGACGCTGCTGCGCCGTCCCGACAGCCCGGCCATGTTCAGACGCTGCCTGCAGGCGGTGATCGCGATGCAGGTCGTGCTGTGCCTGGCGCAGACCCTCGGCAAGACGGTGCTTGCCGATCGTTACGAGCGCCGCACCCGCGCCAACTTTCCCGGCGCCGTGCTGGCGCAGAACGCGCAGCAGACTTGGGCCGCGCACACCGCTGCGCCGCTGCGGCTGGTGGTGTCGGACATCTGGCTCGGGGGCAACATCGTCGCCAACAGCCCGAAGCGCCTGGCCGTGTTGATCGATGGTCACCACTTCAAGTCGCCGTGGGTGAAGGACCGGGCGGTCGAGGGCTGTGGTGCCCTGATCCTGGACGACACCACCGTCGACAGCGCCGGTCACGCCGCGCCCAACCCCGCGCTCGACGCGTTGATGGCGCGGGCCGAATTCACCGGCATTTGGACGCTGCCGTGGGCCCGACCCAAGCTGCGCGCCGACTCCCCCGAACGTGGCGTGATCCGCTGGGGCATCATCCGGCCCGATCCGGGTCAGGCCTGCGCACTGCGCTGAGCCGAGTTACTGGAAAGCCACTTCCGCGAAGCTGCGCAGCTTGCGGCTGTGCAATTGGTCGACCCCCGCTTCGCGCAGCAATTCGATCGCGCGGATGCCGATGCGCAGGTGCTGGTCGACCCGCTCGCGGTAGAAGTGGTTGGCCATGCCGGGCAGCTTGATCTCGCCGTGCAGCGGCTTGTCGCTCACGCACAGCAAGGTGCCATACGGCACGCGGAAGCGAAAGCCGTTGGCGGCGATGGTCGCGCTTTCCATGTCGAGCGCGATCGCGCGGCTCTGGCTGAAGCGGCGCTCCGGCGTGCTCGCGGCGTGCTGCGACGGCAGCAGTTCCCAGTTGCGGTTGTCGGTGCTCGCGACCGTGCCGGTGCGCATGATGCGCTTCAGCTCGTAGCCCTTGAGCTGGGTGATTTCCTCGACTGCCTTTTCCAGCGCGACCTGCACTTCGGCCAGCGCGGGAATCGGCACCCAGAGTGGCAGCTCTTCGTCGAGCACGTGGTCTTCGCGCACGTAGCCGTGGGCCAGCACGTAGTCGCCCATGTTCTGCGTGTTGCGCAGGCCGGCGCAGTGGCCGAGCATCACCCAGGCGTGCGGCCGCAGCACGGCGATGTGGTCGGTGATGGTCTTGGCGTTGGCCGGGCCGACGCCGATGTTGACCATCGTGATGCCGCTGCCGTCGGCCCGCACCAGGTGGTAGGCCGGCATCTGCGGCAGGCGCGGCGGCGGCGCGCCGAGATCGTCGCCGGGCTGTGCGGCCAGGCCGGCGCGGCGTGTGACCACGTTGCCGGGCTCGACGAAGGCGACGTAGTCCTGCGCCCGGGCGGAGGAACTCATGGTCTCGTGGCCGAGCCGCACGAATTCGTCGATGTAGAACTGGTAGTTCGTGAACAGCACGAAGTTCTGGAAGTGGTGCGGCGCCGTGCCGCTGTAGTGGCGCAGCCGCTGCAGCGAGTAGTCGACGCGCGGCGCGGTGAACAGCGAGAGCGGCAGGGCAGCGCCGGGCGCGGCTTCGAAGGTGCCGTTGGCGATGCCGTCGTCCATCGCGTTCAGGTCGGGCAGATCGAAGCGGTCGCGCATCAACTGGCGCCGTTCGGCCGAGAGCGAACCTTCGATGTGGTCGTTCTCCGCGAACGAGAAGTGCACCGGAATCGGATGTGTGCTGGTGCCGATCTCGAGCGACACGTGGTGGTTCTTCAGCAGCAGGCGGAATTGTTCGAGGTAGTAGGGGCCGAACAGGTCGGGGCGTGTGAGCGTGGTCTCGTAGGTGCCCGGGCCGGCCACGAAGCCGTAGCTCAGGCGCGAATCGGCGCGTGCCACGGTGTCGGTGTGCACGCGCACGAAGGGGTAACAGGCGCGCACCCGGCCGCGGCTGTCGTCGCCGGCCACGAAGGCCTGCAGCGCTTCGCGCAGGTGCTGGATGCTGCCGTCGTAGATGGCACGCACCTGGGCCAGCGCGGCGGCCGGGTCGTCGAACTGGGCGGGGGCGATGTAGGGAGGCGCGAGCGACATGGGGTTCCTTGAGTCTGTGGCGCATTTTCCTCCGGCGCGCGTGGCGGTTCGATGTGGCGGTTGCATTTCGTGACCGCGCTTGTCCTACAGGCGCGGTGGCAGCTCACCGACCGCGGCGGGCCGCATCGACTTCTAAGGTTGCATCAGCTGGTCGTCCGGCCGGTCATTCGCCTGAAACGTGGCCACTTTCAACGGCCCTCACCCCTAGGAGATCCAAGATGAACGCATCCAAGACCCTCACCTCGCTCGTGGCTGCGGCCGCCATCGTCGGCAGCGTCGGTTTCGCGTACGCGCAGACGGCCACGTCCGCGGAACCGGCGACCACGCCCAACACCGAAGTCACGCCTGCTCCGATGGCACCGGCCCAGGACACGCTGAGCGCTCCCGCCACGTCGCCGGCTCCTGCCGACACCGGCATGGCCAGCGAGCCGGCGCCCAAGGCCGACCGCAACTGACAAAACCCGTGAGCTTCGACCGGCCGGCCCTCCTCGGGTCGGCCGGTCGTCGCACACCCGAACACCATGAACATCGGCCAGCTCTTCGATTCCGTCAGCGGTCTCGGCCCGAGCCTGCGGCAGGGCGCTTTGCTGGGTGCGGCCGTGCTCGTGCTGACGCTGCCGCCGGCGGCGTCCGGCCGATGGTCGACCGCGAGGACGCTCGACCCGGCCGAGGCGGCCCTGCGTGCGCCGCAGCCGGCCGACTTCCAGTCCCACGCGGCGTCCGATGACGCGCGACTCGTCGCCGACTGGATCGCCAGCTCGCAAGACAACCAGCGTCTGCCCTTCGTGATCCTCGACAAGCGCGACGCGAAGATCTTCGTCTTCGACGCCAGCGGGCGGCTGATCGACGCGAGCCCGGTGCTGCTCGGCGCCGCGCCCGGCGACGACTCCGTCGTCGGCATCGGCCAGCGTCCGATCGACCAGGTCCGGCCCGAGGAACGCACCACGCCCGCCGGGCGCTTCGTCAGCGCGCCGGGCCGCAACGCCACTGGCGAAGACGTGGTCTGGGTCGACTACGACGCCGCGGTGTCGATGCACCGCGTGCGGCCGATCGACCCCAAGGAGCGCCGGCTCGAACGCCTGGCCTCGAACGATCCGGCGCAGCGACGCATCTCCTACGGCTGCATCAACGTGCCGGTCGCGTTCTTCGAGCGCGTGGTCCAGCCCGCCATGGGCAAGGGGCGCGGCATCGTCTACGTCCTGCCCGAGACCCGCGACGTGCACGAGGTGTTTGCCGGTACGCGGGCGCGCAATACCGCCAGCCTGTGAGCGAATGCCGGGAATCCTTGCGGGAATTTGCGGCCACCATCCCGACGCCCACGACAATTCGTTCCACGGGTTCAGCGAACCCGGCGAAGGAATGTCGGGATGCGGCGTCGAGTTCGGAGTCTGCTGGTTGCGGTGGCAATGCTGGGTGGCCAGACCCTGTGCATGGCAGCCCCCGACTTCATGGGCGAGCCGGCCAGCGACGATGCCCGCTACACCGCGAACTGGGTGCTGGCCGGTGCCGACCACCAGGGCCGGCCATTCGCGATCGTCGACAAGCGTGATGCGCGGTTCTACGTCTTCAATGCCGACGGCCGGCTGATCGGCGCCACGGCCACGTTGCTGGGCCTGACACCCGGCGACCTCGCCGACCCCGACATCGCTCGCCGTACGCAGGCCAGCCTGACCATTTCGGAGCGCACCACGCCGGCCGGGCGTTTTGCGTCCCAGCCCGGCCACAACGACAAAGGCGAAGACATCGTCTGGATCGACTACGACGCGTCGCTCGCGATCCACCGGCTGCGCCCCGCGCCGGCGCACGAGCGGCGCTCCGAGCGGCTCGCTTCGCCAGCGAGCGACGACAACCGCATCTCGTTCGGCTGCATCGTCGTGCCGGTCGTGTTCTACGAAACCGTCGTCGCCCCCACGCTGGGCCGCCAGCGTGGCGTGGTCTACGTGTTGCCGGAAAGCCGGCCGGTGCAGGCGATGTTCGGTGCGACCGAGCTCGTGCTGAACAATCGCTGAGCGACCCGCCCGCGCGCCGCGTGGCGCGAATCGTGCTGCTGCCGACCCCTACACTGGGCACTCGGCCCTCGTGGCGCACGGAGTTCACAGATGAAGGTGCTCGTTCTCGGCAGTGGTGTGATCGGCGTGGCCTCGGCGTACCAGCTCGCGCTGGCCGGCCATGACGTGACCGTCGTCGACCGCCAGCCGGCCGCCGCGCTCGAAACCAGCTACGGCAACGCGGGCGAGGTCTCGCCCGGCTACTCGGCGCCCTGGGCCGGGCCGGGCGTGCCGATCAAGGCGATCAAGTGGCTGCTGATGCAGCACCGCCCGCTGGTGATCCGCCCCAACATCGACCTCAACCTGGTGCGCTGGGGCATCGCGATGCTGCGCAACTGCACGGCCGCGCGCTACGAAGTGAACAAAGGCCGCATGGTGCGGCTGGCCGAATACAGCCGCGACTGCCTGAAAGAGCTGCGGGCGCAAACCGGCATCCGCTACGACGAGCGCACGCAGGGCACGCTGCAGCTCTTTCGCACCCAGTCGCAACTCGACGGCACGGCCGCCGACATCGAGATCCTGAAGCGCTACGGCGTGGGTTTCGAATTGCTCGACCGCGCCGGTTTCATCCGCCACGAGCCGGCGCTGGCGCACGTTCAGGAAAAGTTCGTCGGCGGCCTGCTGCTGCCCGGTGACGAAACCGGCGACTGTTTCAAGTTCACGCAGAACCTGGCCGCGCTGGCGGCGAAGCAGGGTGTGCAGTTCCGCTACGGCACGCGCATCCAGCGCTTGCAGGTGTCGGGCAAGCAGATCGACGGCGTGCTCACCGACTCGGGCACGCTGAAGGCCGATGCTTATCTTGTCGCGCTCGGCAGTTATTCGCCGCTGCTGCTGAAGAACGTCGGCATCCGCATCCCTGTGTATCCGGTGAAGGGTTACTCGATCACCGTGCCGATCACCGATGCCAGTGGCGCGCCTGAATCGACCGTGATGGACGAGAGCCACAAGGTCGCCGTCACGCGCCTGGGCGACCGCATCCGCGTCGGCGGCACGGCCGAGCTGGCGGGTTACACGCTGAAGCTGCACGACGCACGCCGCCAGACACTGGAGCACGTCGTCACCGACCTGTTCCCGCGCGGCGGCGACGTGTCGCGTGCCGAGTTCTGGTGCGGGCTGCGCCCGATGACACCCGACGGCACGCCGGTCGTCGGCGCCACCCGCCTGCCGAACCTGTACCTCGCGACGGGACACGGCACGCTCGGCTGGACCATGGCGGCCGGCACCGGCCGGGTGATCGCCGACGTGATCTCGGGCCGCAAGCCCGGGATCGACATGGACGGGCTCACCGTCGACCGGTACCCCAACGCCTACGCCTGAAGCGCTTCAGGGCTTGGGTGCCAGCAGCACCGACAGGCGGTCTTCAGTGCCTTCGATGCGCAGCAGCGTCGGGTAACGCTGCCCACCGCTGTACGCGATCGGCACGGTGCGAAACAACTCGCCCTCGCGCACCAGCAACTGGATCGGCGCCTTGTCGGCCTTGGCGGCCGCGAGCGCTTCTTTCAGCACCTCGGCCTTGTAGGCGCGGCCGTTCACCGCCACGAGCGTCACGGCCGACGACAGGCCGGCCTCGAACGCCGGGCCGCCCCACTTCACGCCCCGGAGCTTGCCACCCTTGCCGACGCTGAAGCCGATCGAGTAGCCGAAGTCGTCGGATTCGACATAGGCCTCGTAGCCTTTGAACATGTCGCTCGGCTGCTCGGCCCAGCCCAGCTTCCAGCCGCTGCGCTCGAGCCCGGCCAGCGGCGCGCCGGGGGCGTGGCTGTCGAGCCGCTGGCGCAGGAAGGCGGCCCAGTCGTGCGGCTGCACGCGGTTGAGCTCGGTGACCACCGTGTCGAAGGTGTAGGTCAGCGGGCTGATGCGGCCCGGCTCGATGCCGAAGAAGCTGCGCGCGAAGTCGTCGAGCGAACGCGCGCCGCCCGACAGATCGCGGATCAGCATGTCGGCCTCGAGCCAGACCAGCAGCATCTCCATGTAGTAGTCGTCGCCACGCTGCCAGTCGCGCCAGGGGCCGCTGCTGTGGGTTTCTTCGACGATGCGTTCGTTGGTCGTGTCCTGCAGGTTGCGCCAGCGCCGGCCGGCCTGCGCGTCGAGCTGTGCGGCGTGCATCGCGAACGCGTCGCGCGTTTCGACCAGGCTGCGCATGCCCGAGCGGGCCGCGAGCACCTCGCCCCAGTATTGGGTCTGGCCTTCGTACATCCAGAGCAGGCTGTCCTGCATCGGCGTGTTGAAGTTGGCCGTCAGCAGGTCGGCCGGGCGGCGGAACTTGCCGTTCCACGAGTGCGCGTATTCGTGCGGCAGCAGTTCGCGGGCCCCGGCGCGCCGCGCCCATTCGGTGAAGTAGCCGAGGCCGACGCCGTTCTCGCTCGACTCGTGGTGCTCCAGGCCGATGCCGCCGAACTCGTCGCTGAGCGCGAGCAGGAACTCGTAGCGCCCGAAGTGACGCGCGCCGAACAGGCGGTCGGCCTGCGTCACCAGGGCCTGGTGCACGGCCAGGTGCTCGGGCTTCGCGTCGAGCTCGCTGGCCTTGTCGGCCACCACGTTCAGGAACACGGGGGTGCGGCCCGCCGCCGCGCCTTCGGGGTCGAGGTCGAAACGTTTCATGTGGCGGCCGGCGAAGACCGGCGAGTCGACCAGCTTCTCGACGCTGACAGGCTTGAAGTCGAGCAGCGCGCCCGTCTTGCGCTCGACCTCGAGCGCGCTGCCGTGGCTCCAGCCCTCGGGCAGGCGCAGGCTGGCCTGGACGGTGATTTCGGTCACCGGGTGGCCAGCAGGGTAGAGCAGCGCCGAGCGCCACTGCAGGCCGAGCATCTCGCGCGTCATCACGACCCGCTCTTCGCCGCGGCCGAAGGGCGAGAGGAACTGGAATTCGAGCTCGATGCGGGCCACGTTCGGCGGCACGTCGAGGTGGAATGCGTAGACGTTGAGCGGGTCGCGCCGCCACGCCAGCGTCTGCCCGGCCGCGCTGATGCGCAGGCCGGCGAACTGGCCGATCGGCCCGTTCGGCGCGTGTTCGCCCGGCAGCCACTGCGGGTACAGCAAGGTCAGCAGTCCGGCTTTCACCGGCACGCTTTCTTTCACGCGAAAGATCCTGCGGTCGAGGTCGGTGGCGTCGATCTGGAGGGTGAGGGTGCCGGGGTAGGTGGTGGTGCCGATGGGTGGGACGGTTCGGGGAGTCTGTGACGCGGTCTGTGCGGTGGCACAGTTCGCGAGCAGGGCGAACGCCAGCGTGATAACGCCGGCGAATGCGGAAACTTTCATGAGGGTGCTCACAAATTTTCGAAGCCGCGACGATAACTTGCCGCCGTCGCTGACGCGCAGGTGTCAGCGACGGCGTGTTGCGCACGGCTACAGTTTGCGCAAACCGGAGACACCCCGAATGCCGAAGCACGACCAGATCCACGCGCCCATGGCCTGCACCGTCGTCGAGGTCATGGTGGTGGCCGGCCAGCCGGTGCGTGCCGGGCAGACGCTGCTGGTGCTCGAAGCCATGAAGATGGAACACGAGATCCGCGCGTCGGCCGAGTCCACAGTGCAGGCCGTGCTGGCGCGTGCCGGCGAGTTGGTGGCCGAAGGCGACCTGCTGATCCAGCTCGGCGCGGCGACGCGTGCGCCGCAGGCCGAAGCGGTGCCGGTGGCTCGGGTCGACGCGACAACGGGCGCGCTGCGCTCCGACCTGCAGGAAGTGCAGGCCCGCCACGCCCTCACGCTCGACGCCGCCCGCCCCGAAGCGGCGGCCAAGCGCCACGCGCTCGGCCTGCGCACCGCGCGCGAGAACGTCGGCGACCTCGTCGATGCCGGCAGCTTCATCGAATACGGCGCGCTCGCGTTTGCCGCGCAGACCAGCCGCCGCACGCTCGACGACCTGGTGAAGAACACACCGGCCGACGGCATGGTCACCGGCATCGGCAGCGTCAACGGCGCGCTGTTCGGCGCCGAGGCCTCGCGCTGTGTCGTGATGGCCTACGACGCGACCGTGCTCGCCGGCACCCAAGGCCAGCGCAACCACGCCAAGACCGACCGCCTGCTCGGCGTGGCGCTGCAGCAGAAGCTGCCGGTCGTGCTGTTTGCCGAAGGCGGCGGCGGCCGGCCGGGCGACACCGACAGCACCGTGGTCGCCGGCCTGCACGTGCCCAGCTTCGCGAGCTACGCGCGCCTGAGCGGGCAGGTGCCGGTGGTCGGCATCGTGGCAGGGCGCTGTTTCGCCGGCAACGCGGCGCTGCTCGGCTGCAGCGATGTGATCATCGCCACGAAGGGCAGCAACATCGGCATGGGCGGGCCGGCGATGGTCGAGGGTGGCGGGCTGGGCGTGTTCAAGCCCGAGCAGATCGGTCCCAGCGATGTGCAAGCACGCAACGGCGTGATCGACGTGCTGGTGGACGACGAAGCGCAGGCGGTGGCCGCGGCGAAGCAGTACCTCGGGTTTTTCCAGGGCCGCGTCACGCAATGGTCTGCCGCCGATCCGGTGGCGCTGCGCAGCGTCTTGCCCGAGAACCGTGTCCGCGCCTACGACATGCGCGAGGTGATGCGGCTCGTGGCCGACACCGGGTCCTTGCTCGAACTACGCGCCGGTTTCGGCGCCGGCATCTTCACCGCGCTGGCGCGCATCGAAGGCCGCCCGGTTGGCCTGCTCGCCAGCAACCCGAGCCACCTCGGCGGCGCGATCGACGCCGACGCCGCGGACAAGGCTGCGCGCTTCATCCAGCTGTGCAACACGCACGGCCTGCCACTCGTCTCGCTCGTGGATACGCCGGGTTTCATGGTCGGCCCCGAGGTCGAAACGTCGGGACAGGTGCGCCACGTGAGCCGGATGTTCGTGGCGGCCGCGCACTTGCGCGTCCCGTTTTTCGCCGTGGTCTTGCGCAAGGGTTACGGCCTGGGCGCGATGGCGATGGCCGGCGGCGGTTTCCACGAACCGGTGTTCACCGTGGCGTGGCCGAGCGGCGAGTTCGGGGCGATGGGGCTGGAGGGTGCCGTGCGGCTGGGCTACCGCAAGGAGCTTGAAGCCGTGCCCGACGGGCCGGCGCGCGACGCGCTCTACAAGAAGTTCGTGGACGAGCAGTACGCGAAGGGCAAGGCGATCAACGTGGCGTCGGGGCTGGAAATCGACGCGGTGATCGACCCGGCGCAAACCCGGGGGTGGCTGTCAGCGGGGCTCGCTTCGGCGCAGATCGGCGAGAAGCGCAACGGGGGCATCGACCCCTGGTGAGAATCAGCGCTGTTCGATGAAATTGCTGACCGGCGCTTCCGGCCAGTTGCGCGCCTGCAGGGCAGGGTGTGCGGCTTCGTAGCCGAGCGACGCGAAGTCGGTCGACTCGGGTTCGGCGTTCGGGGTGACAGGCTTCGCGCGCATCGCGGGCGAACCGGCGAGGCACCAACGCCGCACGTCTTCGACCCAATCTGCATCATTTGCCATGACACGACTCCCGTTTCGAACCGGAGCCCAGCGACATGCGAACTCCCATGAAGCGAATGGTGCGCGCTTGAATGTGACAACGCCATCGCCAAAACCGGCGAACTCCTGTAAGACTTTGCCTGTGCGTGTTGTAAGGCATGCTTTCGCTGCTTGCCTACACTCGCAGCATGACGCGCGTGATTGCCGACCCCGCCGTGGCCCTGGAGGCCACCACGGACCTGACCGTGAAGCACCTGCGCCAGGTGCTGCTCTGGCCGCTGCGCCTGATGCCCACGCCCGGACCGTCGGGCGCCAGCCACCGCACGCCCTGGCAGGTGCTGCGCGATCTGGGTGAAGCTTCTCCGTGGTGCGAAGTCGTGGACGAATTCACGGGTGACCAGGCGAGCTTTCACGAGCGCCACTACAACGAGTTCGTGACCTTCCTGCCCTACGTGCAGCGCTTCCTGTACGGCGACGGCCGCTCGCGGCGCGACCCGGCAGGGCGCGATTCCGACGCGCCGATGCGCGTGTTCCGACGCCACGATGTGAAGCAGGTGCGCGTCGTCGCGCGGCCCGGCGACGCGCCGGTCACGCTCGACATCGTGCACGTCGACCTGTACTTCTTCTACGACGTCGACGTTGTGCTGCTCAACGTCGAGGTGGCGGCCAACGACCTCACGCTGGCGCAGGCGCAGGAGCAGCTCTACCGCTTCGGCCGCGGCTACCCGGCCGGCTGGGACGCGAGCGGGCTGGCGCTGCACACGATGGCCAGCGTCGAGTGGCTGGGTGCCGCCGGCGAGGTGCTCGCCAGCTCCGACGCGCAGCAGCGCGACGCTTTCCTCGCCCACGTGGCCGAGCACCGCGCGCCGCGCATCGCCGCGCACTGGGCTTTCATGCTCAAGCCGCTGGTCAGCGACCATTCCGACGAGCCTGGCGCGCTGCGCTTCCGGCAGATCGAGTATTACCGCATGCCGATGATGGGCTACCTGGCGCTCGACGACCCGCGCGCGCTGAGCCGCAACGACTTCATCCGCCTCGGCCTGGTCACCGGCTCGGGCGGCGGCGACAACGCCGGCATCCGCGACGGCAGCGCCTTGCCCTATGCGGCAGACCACCTGGCCGACTTCGAGCAGCGTTACTGCTACGACCGTTTCTGGGCCAACGCCGGCAGCGCGCCCAACACGCGCTACCTGTGCAGTGGCCACGCGCTGATCGTGGTCGGCGACGCGCGCGCCCAGTATTATGGCTGCCGCGACCGGGGCGTGCTGGCGCAGTTCAGGCACCAGCACTTCCTGCTGTTCATGATCGCGCACTTCCAGAAGGCCGCGCTGCTGATGTCGTCGGACCGCCTGGTCGAAGCCTTGAAAGACCTGGACGTCGGTGACGCGGCCAGCGTGCGGCGCTTCAAGCGCCTGATCCGCGCCAGCTTCGAAGGCTTTCTGCGCTTCACGCACCGCTACTGGTTCCACGAGGTGTCGGAGCAGGCTCAGGTGCGCGCGCTGTTCCATCTGTGCTCGGTGCACCTGGGTCTGGACCCGCTGTACGAAGAGGTCAAGGAGCGCGTGGCCGACATGAACGGCTACCTCGACGCCGACAGCCTGCGCCGCCAGGCCAACACCGTGGTACGGCTGACCGTGGTGACGATCCTCGGCCTGATCGGCACCGTGACGACCGGCTTCCTCGGCATGAACCTGCTGGCCGAGGCCGACGCGCCGATGGGCCGCAAGCTGACGGTGTTCGCCGTGGTGTTCGTGGCCACCTGCGCGCTGACCTTCTACACGATGGCCAAGTCGAAGCGGCTGTCGGACTTTCTGGACGCGCTCTCCGACGAGCGCCTGTCAGTGTGGATGAAACTCAAGGCGCTGGCCGGCGTGTGGCGGCGCGGCGACTGAACACAAGGAGCGAATCGAGTGACCTCTGAACCCCGTATCCGTGTCGGCGTCGGTGGCTGGACCTTCGAACCCTGGCGCGACAACTTCTACCCCGCCGGCCTGGCGCACCACCGCGAGCTGGAATATGCGAGCCGGCAGTTGAGCGCGATCGAGATCAACGGCACGTATTACTCTTCGCAAAAACCGGCCAGCTTCAAGAAGTGGTTCGACGAAACGCCCGACGACTTCATGTTCTCGCTGAAGGCGATCCGTTACGCCACCAACCGGCGGGTGCTGGCCGAAGCCGGCGACTCGGTGCAGCGTTTCGTCGAGAGCGGCATCGCCGAACTGCGCCACAAGCTCGGCCCGATCGTCTGGCAGTTCGCGCCGACCAAACGTTTCGAGGCGGCCGACTTCGAGTCCTTCCTGAAGCTGCTGCCGGCCAGCGTCGACGGCCTGCCCTTGCGCCACGTGCTCGACGTTCGGCACGACACTTTCAAGAGCGCGGCCTACCTCGCGCTCGCCCGGAAGTACCGCTGCGCGACCGTATTCACCGACTCCGACGATTACCCTTCGTTCGCCGACCTGACCGGCGACTTTTTGTACGCGCGACTGATGCGCACCGAGCCACGTCACGTCGCCGGGGTCGAGCCCAGCGTGCTCGACGCGCTGGCCGCGTGTGCGCAGCGCTGGCGCAGCGGCGGCGAACCCGACGGCCTGCCGCGGGTCGAGTCGGCCGCAGCGAGTGCGGCCCCGCGCGACGTGTTCCTGTATTTCATCAGTGGCGCCAAGGAGAAGGCACCCGCCGCGGCCATGGCCTTGTTGCAGCGCCTCGGCTGAAGCCGGCACCGCGTGCCAGACTCAGGGATCCGTTTCGCGCCCTCTTCCGCCATGCAAGCCACCGACACCGTTTCACCCCCCAGCCCTTCCGCCGCCGAGCGCCCGGCGCGCCCTGCGGCCACGATCGTGATCGTGCGGGACGGCACCGCCGGCATCGAGGTGCTGTTGTCGCGCCGCACCGAGAGCAACGACCAGTTCAGCGGCGCCTGGGTGTTCCCCGGCGGCATCGTCGATGCCGGTGACCGCGCGGCGCATTCACACTGCGTCGGCCTCGACGACGCCGCCGCCAGCGCACAGCTCGGGCTGGAGAGCGGCGGCCTCGACTATTACGTCGCCGCGGTGCGCGAATGTTTCGAGGAGTCGGGTTTGCTGCTCGCGGTCGACGAAGCCGGCGCACTGGTCGAGCTCGACCACGTGCGCGGCGAAACGCTGGGCCCGTGGCGTGGCCCGCTGCACCGTGGCGAGCGCACGCTCGGTGCGTTCTGCAGCGAGTTCGGCCTGCGCCTGGCGGTCGACCGGCTCGTCTACCTGAGCCACTGGCTCACGCCCTTCGCCCGCCCCAAGCGTTTCGACACGCGCTTTTTCATCGCGGCCCTGCCGCCCACACAGACGGCCGCGTTCGACGGCACCGAGATGGTCGAGCAGCTCTGGCTCACGCCGGCCGAAGCGCTGGCGCGCAGCGCCGAGATGAAGCTGATGACGCCGACGCAGAAGACGCTGGAGCTGGTGGCGCGCTACGCGACGGTCGACGAGCTGCTCACCTGGGCGCGCTCGCCGCGCACCGTGCCGCTGACGATGCCGCGCGTGGCCCGTGGCAGCCAGGGCATGCGCCCGGTGCTGCCCGACGAACACGCCTGGGCCGAGCTCGGCCGCATCGACCCGGCCGGCCACGGGCACGGGTGTTACGACATCGAGCCCTTCGTGGCGGTGCGCCTGTCGCCGCGGCTGATCCGCGTCAGCGCCAACAACGGCAGCATGATGACCGGGCCCGGCACCAACACCTACCTCGTCGGCGGTGGTGCGGCCAACGAGTGGGCCGTGATCGACCCGGGCCCGCTCGACGAACGCCATGTGGAGGCGATCCTGGCCGCCGCCCCCGGCCCGATCCGCTGGATCTTCGTGACCCACACGCACAACGACCACTCGCCCGCCACCGTGCCGCTGCAGGCCCGCACCGGCGCGTTGGTGTTCGGCCGCGTGGCGGCGCACCCGGAGTGGCAGGACGCGAGCTTCGCGCCGCACTCGCACCTGGTCGGCGGCGAACGTTTCGAGTTGCCCGGCCCGGATGGTCAGGCGAGCACGCTGGTGGCCGTGCACACGCCTGGCCACGCGTCGAACCACCTCTGCTACCTGCTCGTCGAGGAGAAGATGCTCTTCACCGGCGACCACGTGATGCAGTCGTCCACCGTCGTGATCAACCCGCCCGACGGCGACATGGCGGCTTATCTGCGCTCCTTGCACAAGCTGCAGGAACACGATCTCGAGTGGCTCGCGCCGGGCCACGGTTTCCTGATGGCGCAGCCGAAGCAGGCGATGCAGGCGATCGTGGCGCACCGCTTGAAGCGCGAAGCCAAGGTGGTGGCGGCGATGCAGACGCTCGGGCCGGCCGACACCGAAGCCCTGCTGGCGAAGGTGTACGACGACGTGCCGCCGCGCCTGCACAAGATGGCGATGCGTTCATTGACCGCGCACCTGTTCAAGCTGCGCGACGACGGCGCGGCCGCCGAGCGGGGTGGGGTCTGGTCGCTCGCGCCGCGCTGACGCGCCTCAAGCGCCCTGGTACTTCCAGTGCCGCGACTTGCCTTCGGCGAGCCACTCCATCGCTTGCGCCAGCCGGCGCGCCCGGGTCTCGTCGCGCTTGGCCTCGGCGATCCATTCGATGTATTCGCGTCGCTGGCTCGGCGAAAGCGCCTCGAACGTCTTGCGCGCGGGCGTATGGCGGGCGAGCGCGTGGCCGAGTTCGGCCGGCATGTCGGATTCAGCCGCGGGGCTGCGCGGTTTCGTTGCGCGCGTTTGCGTGCCGCCGGCATCGATCAGCGCCACCGCCTGCTTCACGACGAGAACCAGCTCGCGCTTGGGCGGAAGGTCGCGCAGCGTCGTCAGGCGGCCGAACTGGCCCATCGCTTCGTCGCTCTTGCCCTGCTCGGCAGCCTCGCGCCCGTTCCAGAAGCGGAACGAGCAGTGCTGCTTGAACGCCGCCATGTTCACGAGGATGCGCTCGCCGTGCATGTAGAACGGCATGCCCCATTTGATCGTCTCGACCACCCCCGGGCAGCCCGCGTGCACGGCACTTCGCAGCTGCGCGAGGATCGGTTGGGCGAAAGGCGCGGCGCGTTCGATGTAGGCGTCGATGCGCGGGTCGGTGGTGGCCATGGGGCGTCTCCGGCGGGGTGCTCAGCCGCCCGACAGCGCGTGCGAATCGTCGCTGGCGGCGGGTTCCAGATGGTCGGTGCAATTGACGAGCGTGGCCACGTGCGGCGGCGCCGCTGCGACGATGCTGAGGCTGGTGTTGCCCAGATGGATGGGCCGGTCCGTGCCGGCGGGCAATTGCACGTGCGCGGCCAGCAGGGTGCGAATCACCAGGCCGTGGGTCACGACCGCAAGCGTGCCACCGAGCCCGGCCTGGCGCTGCACGACGTGTGCAAAGGCCTGCGCGACGCGGCGCTCGAAGTCGGCGAGCGATTCGCCCCCGGGTGGCGCTTCCAGCATCGTCAGCGGGTTGACCGCCATGCCGTCGTAAGGCGTGCCGCGCCAGTCGCCGAAATTGCGTTCCTGCAGCAGGCCGGTCGTCTCGATCGTGGCGCCGGTCGTGGCGGCGATCGCCTGCGCGGTGCGCAGCGCGCGCGGCAGGTCGCTGCTGACGATGGCCGTGACGTCCATGGTGGCCAGCCGCTCGGCCAAGGCTTCGGCCTGCGCCACGCCGCGCGCGCTCAGTGGCGTGTCGGCAGGTTGCAACACGCGGGCGACGTTCAGGGCGGTTTCGCCGTGGCGGATCAGCAGCAGATTCATCCGCAGGATCATAGGCGGCCAGGCCGATGAACAGCAGCGCGCGCTGGCACGTGCTCATCGAACCGGCGGGGCTCGCGTTCGACGCCGCGGCGAACCTGCCGCTGCTTCGCTCGGCGCGCGAAGCGGGCCTGATCCTGCCCAGCTCGTGCCGCAACGGCACCTGCCGAGCCTGTGTCTGCCGGCTCGTCAGCGGGCGCGTGAGCTACATCGTCGAGTGGCCGGGGCTGAGCGCGGAAGAGAAGGCCGAAGGGCTCATTCTTCCGTGCGTGGCGCTGCCGGAAACCGCGCTGGTGCTGGAGAGCGCGAGAGTCGTGGACCTGCGCGCCGCACCGTGAGCCACCGCCGGCCGGTCACATGCTCCTTCTGTACTGCCCGCCCACCTGGAACAGCGCCTCGGTGATCTGCCCCAGCGAGCAGCAACGCACCGCCTGCATGAGCAGCTCGAAGACGTTGCGGTTGTCGATCACGGCCTGCTGCAGCGCGGCCAGCATCGCCGGCGACTCCTTCGCGTGGCGCTTGTGGAATTCGTCCAGCCGCTTCAGCTGACTCTGCTTCTCGTCATCGGTCGAACGTGCCAGCTCCAGCGTGTCCGCCACCGGGTCGCCGTGCGGGTTGCGGAAGGTGTTCACGCCGACGATCGGGTACTCGCCGGTGTGCTTCAACATCTCGTAGTGCATCGACTCTTCCTGGATCTTGCCGCGCTGGTAGCCGGTTTCCATCGCACCGAGCACGCCGCCGCGTTCCGCGATCCGCTCGAACTCGGTGAGCACCGCTTCTTCGAGCAGTTCGGTCAGCTCGTCGATGATGAACGCGCCCTGGTTCGGGTTCTCGTTCTTCGCCAGGCCCCACTCGCGGTTGATGATCAGCTGGATCGCCATCGCGCGGCGCACGCTGTCTTCGGTCGGCGTCGTGATCGCTTCGTCGAAGGCGTTGGTGTGCAGCGAGTTGCAGTTATCGTAGACCGCGATCAGCGCCTGCAGTGTGGTGCGGATGTCGTTGAACTGGATCTCCTGCGCGTGCAGGCTGCGGCCGCTGGTCTGCACGTGGTACTTCAGCTTCTGGCTGCGTTCGTTCGCGCCGTAGCGGTCGCGCATCGCCACCGCCCAGATGCGCCGCGCCACGCGGCCGAGCACCGTGTACTCCGGGTCCATGCCGTTGCTGAAGAAGAAGCTGAGGTTCGGCGCGAAGTCGTCGACGTGCATGCCGCGCGCGAGATACGCTTCGACGAAGGTGAAGCCGTTGCTCAGCGTGAACGCGAGCTGGCTGATCGGGTTCGCGCCGGCCTCGGCGATGTGATAACCGCTGATGCTCACCGAGTAGAAATTGCGCACCTTGTGGTGCACGAAGTATTCGGCGATGTCGCCCATCACCTTCAGGCTGAACTCGGTGCTGAAGATGCAGGTGTTCTGGCCCTGGTCTTCTTTCAGGATGTCGGCCTGCACCGTGCCGCGCACGTTTTCCTTGACCCACGCGGTGATCTTCTGCGCTTCGTCGGCGGTCGGCTCGCGGCCGTTGTCGGCCTTGAACTTGTCGAGGTTCTGGTCGATCGCGGTGTTCATGAACATCGCCAGGATCGTCGGCGCCGGGCCGTTGATCGTCATGCTGACCGACGTGGCCGGGTTCGTCAGGTCGAAGCCGCCGTACAAGACCTTCATGTCGTCGAGCGTCGCGATGCTTACCCCCGAGTTGCCGACTTTGCCGTAGATGTCGGGCCGCACGGCCGGGTCGTTGCCGTAGAGCGTGACCGAGTCGAAAGCCGTGCTCAGCCGCTTGGCCGCCATGCCGGAACTCAGCAGCTTGAAACGGGTGTTGGTGCGGAACGCGTCGCCCTCACCTGCGAACATGCGGGTCGGGTCTTCGCCTTCGCGCTTGAACGCGAAGGTGCCGGCGGTGTACGGGAACGAGCCCGGCACGTTGTCGAGCATCAGCCACTTCAGGATCTCGCCGTGGTCTTCATAGGTCGGCAAGGCTACCTTGCGGATCTTGGTGCCCGAGAGCGATGTGTAGACCAGCTCGGTGCGGATTTCCTTGTCGCGGATTTTCACCACGTATTCGTCGCCCGCATAAGCCTGCTGCATCGCCGGCCACATGCTCAGCAGTTGCGCGGCCTGCGGCATCAGGCGCGCCTCGCGCTGCTCGGCGAGGTTGATCGCCGCTTCGGCGGCCTTCGGCTTGTCGGGTTTGCCCACGGTCAGCATGGCCGCGGCGGCGCGCAGCTGCTGGATTTCGCGTGCGAGAGAAGCCTGTGCCCGCGCCTGCTTCTTGTAGCCGCGCACCGTATCGGCAATGTCGGCGAGGTAACGCGCCCGCGCGCCCGGCACGATCGGCACCTGGTGCGTGCTGTGACGCGTCGCGGCCAGCGGCAGGCTGCCCTTGGTCACCGGCATGCCGAGCGTGGCCAGGCGCGGCAGCAGCGCCTGGTACAGCGCGGTCACGCCGTCGTCGTTGAAGCGGCTGGCCATCGTGCCGAAGACCGGCATCTCTTCGGTCTTCGTGCCCCAGGCCTCCTTGTTGCGCTGCACCTGCTTGGCCACGTCACGCAGGGCGTCGAGCGAGCCCTTGCGGTCGAACTTGTTGATCGCCACGAACTCGGCGAAGTCGAGCATGTCGATCTTCTCGAGCTGGCTGGCGGCGCCGAACTCCGGCGTCATCACGTACATGGGCACGTCGACCAGCGGCACGATCGCCGCGTCGCCCTGGCCGATGCCCGAGGTCTCGACCACGATCAGGTCGAAGCTGCCGTTCGCCTTCACCGCGGCCAGCACGTCGGGCAGCGCCTGGCTGATCTCGGAGCCGAAGTCGCGGGTGGCGAGCGAGCGCATGAACACACGTTGCCCCTGGCTCCACGGCGAGATCGCATTCATGCGGATGCGGTCGCCGAGCAGCGCGCCACCGCTCTTGCGGCGCGACGGGTCGATCGAGATCACCGCCACGCGCAGCGCGTCGCCCTGGTCGAGGCGCAGGCGGCGGATCAGCTCGTCGGTCAGGCTCGACTTGCCGGCACCGCCGGTGCCGGTGATGCCGAGCACGGGGGTCTTGACCTTGGCCGCTTCACTGTGCAAAGCCGCCTTGAGCGTGTCGCTCGCCTTGCCGTTTTCGAGCGCGGTGATGAGCTGCGCCAAAGCGCGCCAGTGCGCTTCGGTCTGCCCCTGGATCGCCGCCAGCGCGGTCGGCGAGTGCACCGACAGGTCGTGGTCGCAGCGCATCACCATCTCGCCGATCATGCCGGCCAGGCCCATGCGCTGGCCGTCTTCGGGGCTGTAGATGCGGGTCACGCCGTAACCCTGCAGCTCGGCGATCTCGCTGCGCACGATCACGCCGCCGCCGCCGCCGAACACCTGGATGTGGGCGCCACCGCGCGCCTTCAGCAGGTCGACCATGTACTTGAAGTATTCGACGTGGCCGCCCTGGTAGGAGCTGATCGCGATGCCTTGGGCGTCTTCCTGCAGCGCTGCGGTGACGACTTCATCGACCGAGCGGTTGTGGCCGAGGTGCACCACCTCGGCCCCCATGCCCTGCAGGATGCGCCGCATGATGTTGATCGCGGCGTCGTGGCCGTCGAACAGCGACGCGGCAGTCACGAAACGCACCTTGTTCGTCGGGCGGTACTCGGCCAGGGCCTTGAATTCTGCGGACAGGTCGGTCATTTTTCGGTCTCCGGACGTGGCTTCAAACCACCTTGATGTTCTTCAGCGTCGGGTCGGTCGGCGGGTAGCGCAACTTCAGCCCCGTCAGCGTCTGTTTCAGCACGGTGGCGATCATCAGGTTGCGGTGCGTTTTCGAGTCGGCGGGCACGATGGTCCACGGCGCCCAGGGCGTGCCGGTGGCGGCGATCGCGTCGCTGTAGGCCTGCTGGTACGCCGGCCACTGCTTGCGCACTTCCAGGTCGCCGGCGGCGAACTTCCAGTTCTTGGTCGGGTCGTCGAGCCGCTCCTGCAGGCGTGTCTTCTGTTCGTCTTTCGAGATGTGCAGCAGGAACTTGCACACGACCGTGCCGGTCTCGGTCAACAAGCGCTCGAAGTCGTTGATGTGGGCGTAGCGCTGCTTCGTCTGCTCGGGCGTGATCCAGCCGTTCACGTGCGGCACCAGCACGTCTTCGTAGTGACTGCGGTTGAAGATCGTCACTTCGCCGGCGCTCGGCACCTGCGCGTGGATGCGCCACAGGTAGTCGTGGGCGCGCTCGGGCTCGGTCGGCGCTTTCCAGCCGATGGTGTGCACGCCGAGTGCGCTCATCTGGCCGAACACACCGCGGATCGTGCCGTCCTTGCCGCTGGTGTCGGTGCCCTGTAGCACCACCAGCAGCTTGAAGCGGCGGTCGGCGTAGAACAGGTTCTGCAAAGTGTCGAGTTCGAGCGCCAGCGCGTCGACCGCGGCCTTGTCGCTTGTTTTGTCGCCACTGGAGAACGGTTTGGCGGCGGGGTCGAAGCGGGCCAGCTCGAAGGGCTTGGTGCTGCCCAGCAGCGCGCCGCTGTATTGGTGGTCCGACAGGTCAGGAGAGTTTTTCGCCAAGCCGCCTCCGCGAGGTGTTGTCTTCAATTGACGTATACGTCAACTCGAGAGTGTATGTCACCCGCCCGGTTCACCGGCGGCACGGGCTTGTCGGGGTGGGTGTGAAATTGCACCGCTGCAACCTCTTGAAACATCGACGCGGCGGCGCCGCGCCCCGGCAGAATGCATGGCATCGGGAGGCTGCGGGCTGCACGCCCGCACGGAGACGACCATGTTTGCAGGAACCACACCGGTCAAGACCGCTGAAGGACAGGCTGAGTTGAACACCCGCGCGCGCCGCGTGAGCCAGCGACACCGCACCGTTCTTTTCCTCGTCGATGGCCGCCGTAGCGAGGCAGAGATCATCCAGCTGGCCGAGAAGGCCGGCGTGCCGAAAACCTGCTTCGACGAACTGGTGGAGCAGGGCTTCGTGATGCGGGCCCACCCCACGTTTTCGCTGTTGATCGACGAGCCGGTCGCGGAACCCGACGTGTTGCACATCGACCTTCCGATCGGTGTCGAAGACTCGTCGCTGATTCCCTTGCCGGCGGCACGCACGCTGCATCCCGATTCGGTCTCGCTCGATGCCGCGGCCGGACACGCTGGCGCCGCCGACGCCTGGTTGCCGTCCGATCACGCGGCGCTGCAGCGCAGTGATCCGGCCTTTGCCGAAGCGCGGCTGATCCTGATGCGCGAGGTGCGCGCCCAGGCGCCGGTGACAGGCTCGCTGACCCTGCTGAAGCTGCGGCGTGCACACAGCCGCGCCGAGCTGGCCGGCTTGCTCGGTGAGGTCGAGGTGCGTTTGCGCAAGCCGCACCGCTCGATCACCGTCGACCACACGCTCGGGCGTGTGCGTCAACTGCTCGGCGCGGAAGCCGGCTCGCGGTTCGCGCCGGCCTGACGGCTCACAACGGCTTACACTGCGCCGAAATCGACCCCGGCGCGGCAATAGCTCGCCGGCCCGTTGGCCAGCGCCGAGAGCAAACGTATGAGCTTCCTTGCCATCGACATCGGCAACACGCGCCTCAAGTGGGCGCAGTACAGCTCGCCGCAACCGGGCGCCGTCCTGCTGGCGCAGGGCGCGGTGTTTCTGGAGATGATCGATCACCTGGCCGACAACGAGTGGCGCAAGTTGCCCGCACCTTCCAGCATGCTCGGTTGCGTGGTCGCCGGCGAAGGCGTGAAGCGCCGTGTCGAAGAGCAGCTCGAACTCTGGGATGTGGAGCCACGTTGGGTTTCTTCCTCGAAGCAGGCCTGCGGTGTGGTCAACAGCTACGACCACCCGACGCGCCTGGGTGTGGACCGCTGGGTGGCGCTGATCGGCGCGCGCCACCGAGTGCTGCGGCAGGGGCGGCCGCGGCCGGCACTGGTGGTGATGGTGGGCACGGCGGTGACCGTCGACGCGCTCGACGCCAGCGGGTGTTTTCTCGGCGGCCTGATCCTGCCCGGCTTCGGCCTGATGCTGCGCGCGCTCGAGATGGGCACGGCCGGGTTGAAAGCGCCCACCGGCGAGGCGGTCGACTTCCCGAAGAACACCAGCGACGCACTGATGAGTGGCGGCTCCGACGCCATCGCCGGCGCTGTCGAGCGCATGCACCGCAAGCTGCTGGCGCGCACCGGCGAAGCGCCTGCCCTGATCATGACGGGCGGCGCGGCCGTCAAGCTCGCCCCCATCACCGACCTGCCGTTCGAGACGGTCGACACCCTCATCTTCGAGGGCCTGCTGCAGCTGCAGTCGCATCGCCTCGCGATGTGACACGAAGGAGCCTCGCGTGTCCGAATACACCGCCGACATCCTGTGGGAACGGGCACCGGGCGAAGACTTCCTCGGCAACCGCTACAGCCGCCGGCACGAAATGCGTTTCGATGGCGGGGCAGTGGTGGCGGGCTCTTCGTCACCGCACGCCGTGCCGCTGCCGATGTCGGACGCTTCGGCGGTCGACCCCGAAGAAGCTTTCGTCGCGTCGCTGTCGAGCTGCCACATGCTGTGGTTTCTGGCGATCGCGGCCAAGCGCAAGTATTGCGTCGACCGCTACTTCGACGCCGCGGTCGGCGTGATGGAGAAGAACGCCCAGGGCAAGGTGGCCGTGACGCGTGTGACGCTGCGGCCCGAGGTGACTTTTTCGGGCGGCACGCAGCCCACGCGTGCCGACATCGAGCATTTGCACCACACCGCGCACGACGAGTGTTTCATCGCCAATTCGGTCAAGACCGAAGTGCTGTGCGAGCCGGTCTTTCGCGACTGACGCGAGGGCCTGTCAACGCTGTGGGAGGGCACGCGCCGAAGCCCCGCAGGCCGCAGGGCAAGGCGTGAGGAAGGCCGTGTGCCTTCGGCACACAACGACCGAGCAACGCGGCCCTGCGGCCTGCGGGGCTTCGGCCCTGCGGGTGATCTCAGCAAACAGCCGCCCGCCGCGTTGCAAGTGCTCGCCATGGCAGCCACCATGGCTGCGCTTTGCGCCTTGCGGGCGGCTGTTTGCTGAGTCACGCGTGCCCTCCCACAGCGTTGACAGGCCCTACAGGATGTAGCGCGACAGGTCTTCATTCTTCGCCAGCTCGGCGAGCTTGTCGTTGACCTCGGCGGCGCCCACGCTCACCGTCTGCCCGCCGCGGTTCGGCGCATCGAAACTCACTTCGTCGAGCAGCCGCTCCATCACGGTCGACAAGCGCCGCGCACCGATGTTCTCGGTGCGCTCGTTGACGTCGAAGGCGATCTGCGCCACGCGCCGGATCGCCTCGGGCTGCAGCTCCAGCGTCACGCCTTCGGTCGCCAGCAGCAGCGTGTACTGCTTGACCAGGCTCGCGTGGGTCTGCGTGAGGATGGCTTCGAAGTCGTCCACACTCAACGGGCCGAGCTCGACGCGAATCGGGAAGCGCCCCTGCAGTTCCGGGATCAGGTCGCTCGGCTTGCTGAGGTGGAACGCGCCAGAGGCGATGAACAGCATGTGGTCGGTCTTGACCATGCCGTACTTGGTGTTGACAGTCGTGCCCTCGACCAGCGGCAGCAGGTCGCGCTGCACGCCCTGGCGCGAGACTTCGGCGCCGCTACCTTCGGAGCGCGAAGTCACCTTGTCGATCTCGTCGATGAAGACGATGCCGTTCTGCTCGGCATTGGCCAGCGCCACCGTTTTCACTTCTTCGTCGTTGACGAGCTTGGCCGCTTCTTCGTCGATCAGCAGCTTCAGCGCTTCGTCGATCCGGACCTTGCGCTGGCGCTTCTTCGCGCCACCCATGTTCGCGAACATGCCCTTCAGTTGCTCGGCCATCTCTTCCATGCCGGGCGGGCTCATCACTTCGAGCGCGGCCTTGGTGTCGGCGACTTCGAGCTCGATTTCCTTGTCGTTCAGCAGGCCTTCGCGCAGTCGCTTGCGCATGACCTGGCGGGCAGTGTTGTCGGGCTGTGGCGTGGCCGGCGCCAGGCCGAATTCGCTGCCCGAACTGCGCGCCTGAGGGACCAGGATGTCGAGCACCCGGTCTTCGGCAGCGTCTTCGGCGCGAGCGCGGTGGCGCCGCATCGCGCCTTCACGCTCCTGCTTGACCGCCATGTCGACCAGGTCGCGCACGATCGAATCCACGTCCTTCCCGACGTAGCCGACCTCGGTGAACTTGGTCGCTTCGACCTTGATGAACGGCGCGTCGGCCAGCTTGGCCAGGCGGCGTGCGATCTCGGTCTTGCCCACGCCGGTGGGCCCGATCATCAGGATGTTCTTCGGTGTGATCTCGCCCCGCATCGGCTCGGCCACCTGCTGGCGCCGCCAACGGTTGCGCAGCGCGATCGCCACGGCGCGCTTGGCGCCGGCCTGGCCGACGATGTGGCGGTCGAGTTCGGAGACGATCTCCTGCGGGGTCATGCTCGATTTCATGGTTCTCATCAGTCGAGCGTCTCGATGATGTGGTTCTGGTTCGTGTAGATGCACAGCTCGCCCGCGATCTCGAGCGACTTCTTGACCACGTCTTTCGGGGCCAGCTCGCTGTTGCTCAGGAGCGCCCGCGCCGCAGCATGCGCATACGCGCCGCCCGAGCCGATCGAGACGATGCCGTGTTCTGGTTCGAGAACGTCGCCGTTGCCGGTGATGATCAGCGAGGCTTCGCGGTCGGCCACGGCGAGCATGGCTTCGAGGCGGCGCAACACGCGGTCGGTGCGCCAGTCCTTCGTCAGCTCGATGGCGGCGCGCACCAGGTGGCCCTGGTGCTTTTCGAGCTTGGCCTCGAAGCGTTCGAACAGCGTGAACGCATCGGCGGTGGCGCCGGCAAAACCGGCGAGCACCTGGTCGTGGTGCAGCTTGCGGACCTTGCGTGCCGACGACTTGACGACGATGGTGCCGAGCGTGACTTGCCCGTCACCGCCGAGCGCCACCACATTGCCGCGGCGCACGCTCAGGATGGTCGTGCCGTGATAGTTTTCCATGGAGCCGAGTTGGGGTTGGAACGGCCTGGGTCAAGGGCCGTGATGGCGCCTTGGCAAATCAAAGTCCGCGATCAGACCGTGCGGACCTTGACCTTGGCGTGCTCGTTGATGCCCATCGCGCCGAAGAACAGCGCGACCATGCGGTGCGCGTCGACGAAATTGACACCGCGGTTCTCGCTGCGGCGCGCCAGCACCCAGTTGAGCAGGTCGCCGGCGGCGATGAAATCGACGCGGATCAGGCGAGCGCACGACACATTGACGATGTTCGCAGTGCCGAGATCGGCCGTCATCTTGGTCAGGGTCGCACCGATGTCACCGACCAGTTGCCCCGACAGCTCGACGCTGCCGACCTGCAACACGCCGGTGTCTTCGGTCAGGCGCGATTCCATGAAGCTGGTCGATACGTCGCTCACGACCGACAGAGGCGGCGACGTGGTGCTGACGCCGGTGCCGCTGACACGCACTTCGCAGCGCGCACGCTCCCACGACGGCGGCGACACTTCGTAGGTCACGCAGTAGTCGATCGCGGTCTCGTCGAACTGGTCGGGCCGGTAGGCCATGCGCAGCGCATCGAGCCGCACCTGCCAGTACGCGGGGTCGACATCGCGCACGCCGGTCGGTGCGGCGTCTTGCAGCACGGTGAACAGGCGTTCGCCACCGAGCCAGCGCATGTCGAGGTCTTGCGGGATCCAGCTGCGGAACAGTTCGCTCAGGCGCGCGCAGGCTTCGGCGTCGATGCCCTTCAAGGCGCTCCAGTCGAAAACCCAGGGCAGCGGCATCTGCAGCGTGACCGATGACAGCTTGGCCACCGCGTCGGCGTCGACGTAGTCGGGGCAGACCCAACCGACCTGGCCTTCGAGGCGTGGGCGTTTCGGGCGGTCGGCGCTGGCGGCGTCGGCCACCAGCTTGGGCAAGGAATACCACTGTGGTGCTGACCAGCCGAACTGCTGCGCGTAGTCGAGTGCCAGGCTCTCGAACTTGTGCTGCTGACCGATCGCGCGATACAGGTCGAAGAGAACGAGCCAGGTTTCGGCGTCCTGCGAGCGCGGGCCGCCGGGCACCGTCATGCCGACCAGGGCCTGTTCGCACTGGTCGAAGTCGGCGTTGGCGAAGGCGATCACGGCTTCGTCGAGTTCCGGGTCGTGGACCACTTCGGCGAGATTGACGGCAAACGGGTCGCCGAAGCCGGGCGTGGCCACGTCGAACGCCAACGGCGCCATGTTCGGGGCCAGTGGCGCTGGCTGCGACGGAGCGCGGCCGCGGTCGGGCGCGGCATCGGCAACTCTGCCACCGCCCGCCCCGGGCAAGTTGGGGCGGTTCAGGGCATCGCCGAGGGGCACCGGTTCGGTCGGGGCGTTGTAGAACTCCGGCGTGCGGGCCTCGGCCGCCGCAGGGGGCACGCGCACTTCGGGCGCGCGGCGCAGCGGGGCGACGAAGCTGTCGCCGACCATCTGTTGTTCGATTTCGTCGATCTTGGCCTTGACGCCGCTGTCGGGCTTGGCGCCGCTGTCGGCAATGCGGGCTTCGGAGTCGTCGAGGCGGGAAGAGCCACCGAGCGCGGCCAGCTGTTCGCTGGTCAGGCCTTCGCGGCGCACCTTGCGCAGCATGTCGAATTCGCGCTTGCGGACGAAATCGTTGCGCCGCTTGCGCTCGATCATCGCCTTCAGTTCACCCTTGGCGTACTCGGTTTCGCGCGCTTCTTCGGTGGGCACGCCCAGCTCCGCCCAGTCGGTGGACGGGTTCGCCACGAACTTGACGACTTTGCGGAAAAAACTGGTCGTGTCTTTGGGTTCCGACATCTCGGGGCTCGATTTCAGGGCCGATGCGAGCGTGTGCCCGCTTCAGTCGCCGAACATCTTCTGCTTGAGTTCACGCCGTTGCTGGGCTTCCAGTGACAGTGTAGCGGTCGGTCGCGCGATCAAACGGCCCAGGCCGATGGGTTCGCCTGTTTCGTCACAGAACCCGTACTCGCCGGAGTCCAGGCGGGCCAGCGACTGTGAAATCTTCTTCAGCAACTTGCGCTCCCGGTCGCGGGTGCGCAGCTCCAGCGCGTGTTCTTCCTCGATCGTGGCGCGGTCGGCCGGGTCGGGAACGATGGACGTGTCTTCGCGCAGGTGCTCGGTCGTCTCGCCGGCGTTGCTGAGCAGGTCGTCCTTGAGCGTCTGCAGCTTGAAGCGGAAGAACTCCAGCTGCTTGTCGTTCATGTACTCGGCTTCGGGCATGGCCAGCACTTCCGGCTCGGTCAGCTCGCGGCCCGACTTGGTCTTCCAGGCGTTGGCGAGCTTCGGATCGGCCTTCTGGGCATGGCGCGGCGTGTCGAGCTCGAGGTTGTTCATCTGCCGCGTTGGGGGGCGTGGCGGTGCAAAACGGTCGGCGAAGCGCGAGGTGGGCGGCGGCAATGGCGCCTGCACCGCCGGAGCGGCGTACTTCGACGCGCCGCGCCCGGGTTTGCGCAACACCACGGGGGCGGGCGATCCAGGTGGCAGGGCAGGGGCGGCAGGCACGGGAGCCGGCGGGGGAGCTGATTTCATCGGAGGCGGTACGGGTTTTGCGGCGGCTGCGGGTTTGGCAACGGTCGCCGGCTTGACGGGTTTCTTGGGCGCAGGTGCGGTCTTGGGGGCCGCGCTCTTCGCGGCGGGAGCGGGTTTGGCCTTGGCTGCGGCGGTCTTCTTGCCCGCAGGTTTGGCCGCTGGGGCGGGTTTGGCGGCCGCCTTCTTGGCGGGCACGGGTTTGGAGGCGGCGGGCTTCTGGGGGGGCGCCTTGCGGGCCGGGGTCTTGCTCACGGGGTCTCCTCACATCACCGATGACACCCTCTTGAATGAGGGTCTTGCGCCAAGGCGCCGCGGTTTTAACCGCCGCGGATTGTAGTCACGTTGCCACCCGGGGTGCCGGCAACATTTTCATGTTCAAGAAAACCCGTCGGCGAGCCCGTGACAGGTGGCGCGGTTCAGACGAGGCAACCTTCCAGACCCTGCAAAAACACGTCGCGCGGCAGGTCCAGGCCGATGAAGACCATCTTGCTGGTCTTTTTCTCGCCCGGCATCCATTTCGGGCCCAGGTCGCTGCCCATCAGCTGGTGCACGCCCTGGAAGATCACCTTGCGGTCGGCGCCCTTCATGTTCAGCACGCCCTTGTAACGCAGCATCTTCGGGCCGTAGACCTGCACGATGGCGCCGAGAAACTCTTCGAGCTTGGCCGGGTTGAAAGCCTTGTCGGCCCGGAAAACGAAGGACTTCACGTCGTCGTCGTGAGCGTGGTGGTGCGGGTGGTCGCAGTGTTCGCCATGTTCGTGATCGTGGTCGTGGTCGTGGTCGTGGTCGTGGTCGTGGTCATGCCCGGCGTGCGGGTCGGCGTTCAGGAACTCCGGGTCGATGTCGAGCTTGGCGTTCAGGTTGAAGCCGCGCAGGTCGAACACGTCGGCCAGCGGCACGTCGCCGAAGTTCACGCGGGTCTGCTTGGCCCGCGGGTTCATGTGCTTGATGCGATGGATCAGCGCCTCGACCGTGGCGTTGTCGACCAGGTCGGTCTTGCTGATGAAGATCTGGTCGGCGAAACCGATCTGGCGGCGCGCTTCCTGGCGCGTGTCGAGTTGCCCCTCGGCGTGTTTGGCGTCGACCAGCGTCAATATCGAGTCGAGCAGATAACTCTCGGCGATCTCGTCGTCCATGAAGAAGGTCTGCGCCACCGGGCCGGGGTCGGCCAGGCCGGTGGTTTCGATGACCACGCGGTCGAACTTGAGCTCGCCCTTGCGGCGCTTTTCGGCCAGATCGGAGAGGGTGGTGCGCAGATCTTCGCGGATCGAGCAGCAGACGCAGCCGTTGTTGAGCTGGATGATCTGCTCGGTGCTGTCCTGCACCAGGATCTCGTTGTCGATGTTCTCGTCGCCGAACTCGTTTTCGATCACGGCGATCTTCTGGCCGTGCGCTTCGGTGAGGATGCGCTTGAGCAGCGTCGTCTTGCCCGAGCCGAGAAAGCCGGTGAGGATGGTGGCGGGAATGAGGCTCATGGAGGGGCTGCCTTGCTGAATGGAGGGAAACGGGGCCGGCGGGAGTCTGCCGCAAAACCGTCTGGAGAGATGGGGGTCAACGACTCTGGTTCAAGGTAGCAGATGTGTCAAGCGCGCGCTGCCCGCCGGAGGCGACACCCCGTTCAGGTAAGCTTGTGCAACCTGAACTCCGCGCTCTTCGCTCGATGTCCGACCCACATTCCGGTCGCCCCCAGCGTGGGGGCGACAGGCACGCAGCGCCGCCGGCTCCGCGCCGAACGCTGCTGCAAAGGCTCATCGAGCTGGTGGCGCCGGGGCCCGACTCGCGCGACGAACTGATCGAATCGCTCGCCGACGCCGAACAGAAAGAGCTGATCGCGCCCGAGTCGCGCATGATGCTCGAAGGCGTGATCCGCATGGCCGACATGACGGCCGGCGATGTGATGGTGCCCGCCGGACGCATGGACCAGCTCGACATCGCCTCCGACTACGACGAGCTGCTGCACGTCGTGATCGACACCGGCCACTCGCGCTTCCCGGTCTACGAAGGCGGCCGCGAGAACGTCATCGGCATCCTGATGGCCAAAGACCTACTCAAACTGCAGCGCTCGCCCGACCTGAACCTGCGCACGCTGCTGCGCCCGGCCGTGTTCGTGCCCGAATCGAAGGGCCTGAACGAGCTGCTGCGCGACTTCCGCTCGAACCGCAACCACCTGGCGATCGTGATCGACGAGTTCGGCAGCACCGCCGGGCTGATCACGATCGAAGACGTGCTCGAAGAAATCGTCGGCGAGATCGAGGACGAGTTCGACGACAAGGACGGCGAGTCGGGCATCTACACGCTGGCCGACGGCAGCCAGCGTGTGGCCGGTGATGTGGACATCGCGGCCGTCAACGAAGCTTTCACCACCGCGCTGCCGCACGACGAGTTCGACAGCATCGGCGGGCTGGTGGCGCACGAGCTCGGCCGCGTGCCGCGGCGCGGCGAGGCGGTGATCGTCGGCGAGCTGATGTTCTCGGTAATGCTGACGCGCGGCGGTGCGGTGCGCTGGTTCAAGGTGACCCGCGCGCCCGAGCCGCTGCCGAGCGGCGACGGCATCTGAACCTCGCACGCATGCCTTTCGCGCTCGAGCTGCTGCTGGCGGCCGCGCTCGGTGCGCTGCACAGCCTGCCCTTCGTCTGGACATGGGCCTGGCCGCTTCAGCTCGTCCTCGTCGCGTTGCTGGCGTGGCGGGTAGCTTCAGCAACATCGTGGCGGGCCGCCGCGGTCGGGCTGGCCTCCGGCACCGCGTGGCTCGGCGCCGGCACCTGGTGGCTGTTCATCAGCATGCACCGCTACGGCGGGTTGCCGGCCTGGCTGACGGTGCTGGCGATCGCGCTGCTCTGCGCCGCGCTGTCGCTGTACCTGGCTGCCGCGATGGCCGCCTTCGTGCGCTGGCGCAGCGGCCGTGCGGGGCGCGACGCGCTGCTGTTCGCCGCGCTCTGGCTGCTGGCCGAGCTGGCGCGCGGGATCATCTTCACCGGTTTTCCGTGGGTGGCCAGCGGCTACGCACACGTCGACGGGCCGCTCGCGGTGCTGGCGCCGTGGCTCGGGGTCTACGGGCTGGGTGCAGTCGGCGCCGGGCTTGCGGCATGGTGCGGCCTGAGCACCCGTGGTGGCTGGGACCGAGCAACGCTGCCGGGGTCTGCGACCATCGCCCTGCTGATCGCCTTGTCGTTCGCCGGCCCGGGCCAGTATTCGCAACCCGGCAGCACGCTGCGGGTCACGCTGCTGCAAAGCAACGTGGCGCAGGACGAGAAGTTCGTGGCCGAGCTGATCCCCAAGGCGCTGGACTGGGCGCGTGTGCAGTTGCTCGCGGCCAAGGGCGATCTGGTCGTCGCGCCCGAGACCATCATCCCGCTGCTGCCCGAGCAGCTCGAACCGGGCTACTGGGACGGCCTGCTGCAGCACTACCAGCAAGGCGGCCAGTCGGCTCTGATCGGGTTGCCGCTGGGCAACGAGGTGATCGGCTACACCAACTCGGCGGCCGGCATCTCGGCCGGCACCAAGGCCCTGCCCGAAGGTTTTTACCGCTACGACAAACACCACCTCGTGCCTTTCGGCGAGTTCATCCCCGACGGCTTCAAGTGGTTCACGCGGATGATGAACATCCCGCTCGGCGACTTCAACCGCGGCCCGCTTGTCGCCCCGTCGTTCGCCGTGGGCGCCGAGCGTGTGGCCGCGAACATCTGCTACGAAGACCTGTTCGGCGAAGACCTCGCGGCGCGTTTCAGCGACGCCGCCAAGGCGCCGACGATCTTCGCCAACATCAGCAACATCGGCTGGTTCGGCGAGTCGATCGCGGTCGACCAGCACCTGAACATCTCGCGCCTGCGAGCGCTCGAATTCCAGCGCCCGATGCTGCGCGCCACCAACACCGGTGCCACGGTGGTGATCGACCACACCGGTCGGGTGACGCACGCGCTCGCACCCTTCACGCAAGGTGTGCTCGACGCCGAAGTGCAGGGCCGTACCGGCCTCACGCCGTTCGCGCGCTGGGCCGCGGTGGCCGGCGTGTGGCCGCTGACGCTGCTAGCGCTCGGTGTAATCGCAGCGTTCGTGCGCCTCAGCGTCCGGCGCGCACGAGCCGCCCGGGGCGCGCGGCCGTGATCTCGCCGTCGCGCTGCACCCGCTGGCCCGCGACCCAGGTGCCGAGGTAGCCGACGCCCTTCTGCAGAAAACGTTTGCCGCCCGCCGGCAGGTCACGCACCAGCGCCGGTACGCCGACGCTCAGGCGCTGCGGGTCGATCAGGTTCAGGTCGGCGCGCTGGCCGACGGCGATCGTGCCGCGGTCGGTGAGCCCGAGATAACGCGCGTTGCGGCTCGTCATCATCTCGACCGCACGTTCCAGCGGCAGCTTGTCGGAAGCACGGTCACGCACCCAGTGCGTCAGCATGAAGGTCGTGAAACTGGCGTCGCACACGGTGCCCACGTGCGCACCGGCGTCGCTCAGGCCGGCCAGCGCGCGCGGATGTTCGAGCATGCTGCGCACGGCCGAGAGCGAGCCGTCGTTGTAGTTGAAGATCGGGAAGTAGATGAGGTTGTTGCCATCGCCTTCGGCGAGGTGGTCGTACAGCGCTTCGAGCGCGGTGATGCCACGCTGCTTCGCGCGCACCAAGAAGCTCTGCATCACGTCCGGCTCGTAGTTCAGCTTCGCGTCGAGCGGGAACATGCGCCCGCTGATCATCTCGATGCGTGCGAGCAGGATGTCGACCAGCGGCGGGATCGCAGTGCCGTCGCCGGCCATCCGATCCGACTCTTCGCTCAGCACCCGCGCCTTGCGCGCCGGCTCGCGCATCGCCGCGGCGCGCTCGGCCAGCGGCAGCTGCGCGATCTCCTTGAAACCCGGGAAGCCCATGAACGGGTGAAAGCTCGCTTCCAGCCCGTTGATCACGCCGATGCCGCGCGCGGCGGTCTGCAGGTAGAGCGGCAGGCCTTTCGATACGGCGATATCGACCCGCTCGCGGATCGCCTGCCACTGCGCACCACCGGGGTCGCGCTGCAGCCAGGTCATCGACAGCGGCCGGCCCGACGCCCGCGCCGCCGCTTCGACCAGGTCGAACTCGGCGTCGAAGCGCTCCGGGCCTTTCAGCACATCGAAGTCGCTGACCATCTGGATCACGCCATGCGACACACCTTCGAAAGCACCCGCGATGCCGCACAGCTCGGCGCTCGTCGCTTCAGACGCCGGCGTCTCCTTGCCCTCCGAGGTGCGGTGGTTGTCGCTGCGCCCGCTGCTGAAGCCCACGGCGCCGGCCTGCAGCGCCTCGCGCACCAACGCGCGCATCGCCACGATGTCGTCGGCGCCGGCGGCCTGCTGCGTGAACGCGCGCTCGCCCATCACCGCCATGCGCACCGGGTCGTGCGGGATCTGCAGCAGGAAGTCGAGGCTGTGTGGCGTCGCGTCGAGTGCGTCCATGAACTGCGGGAACGACTCCCAGTTCCACCGGATGCCCTCGGCCAGCGCCGCGCCGGGAATGTCTTCCACGCCTTCCATCAGCTTGATCAGGTCGGCCTCGTGACCCTTGCGCACCGGCGCGAAACCGACGCCGCAGTTGCCCATCACGACGGTGGTCACGCCGTGGTGGATGCTGGGCGAGAAGGTCTCGTCCCAGGTGGCCTGGCCGTCGTAATGGGTGTGGATGTCGACGAAGCCGGGGGCGACCCAGGCGCCGTCCGCATCGACACGTTCGTGCGCGGCTTCGTTGATCTTGCCGACTGCGACGATGCGGCCGTCGCGCACACCCACGTCGGCCGTGAACGGCGCGCCGCCCGAACCGTCGACGACGGTACCCCCTTCAATCAGCCAATCGAGCATCCTTGCGCCTCCAGAAGACAGCGAGCGTCAGGCCCGACACGATGTGCCAGATGCCCCACAGGCTTGCGATGATCACCATGCCGAGGTCGGCGTTGAACTGCACCGCGATGATGCCCAGCGCCAGCCCCGAGTTCTGCATGCCACCTTCGATCATGATCGCGCGCTGGTCGCGTTCGGCCACGCGGAAGGCCAGCGCGCACAGGTAGCCCATCAGCAAACCGCTGGCGTTGTGCAGCACCACGATCACGAACTGCGGCACGATCTGCGCGGTGAGAAGAGCACGCTGGCTGATCAGCCCGAGCGCGATGAACGCGAGCAGCGCGACGATGCTGAAGGTACCGAGCGGCTTGCGGATCTTCCCGGTGAACCCCGGCCAGCGCGCACCGAGCGTCAGGCCCAGCGCCATCGGAATCGCCAGCAGCGCGAGCAGGCTCCACCAGATGTCGGACGGGTCGATCGAGAGCGTGCGCATCCAGCCGGCGGTGGCCGGGTTCGTGCTCATCATCCAGGTGAAGTTGAACGGCGTGAGAAACAGCGCCAGCACCGCCGCCACCGCCGAGACGCTGACCGACAGCGCCGTGTTGCCACGGCCGAAATGCGTGATCACGTTGCTGAGCGAACCGCCCGGACAGGCCGCGACGAGGATCATCGCGGCCTCGACGTTCGGCGGCAGGTCGAGCGCCAGCGTGGCGAGCCAGGTGCCCACCGGCAGTAGCAGGAACTGCGGGATCAAACCGCAGACCACAGCGCGCGGTTGTTGCGCCACGCGCGTGAAGTCGGCCAGCTTCAGCTCGAGCGCGACCGAGAACACCATGGTCGCGAGCACCGCGCTGAGGATGAGCTGCTGGGTCGTCATCACACGAGGCTAGCAGGCCGTCAGCCCTCTAGAATCAAGGGTTTACGCAGACCGCCAGCGCATGCTCACCTTCCAGCAAATCATTCTGAAACTGCAGGACTACTGGAGTTCACAGGGCTGCGCCTTGCTGCAGCCCTACGACATGGAAGTCGGCGCCGGTACCAGCCACACCGCCACGTTCCTGCGTGCGCTCGGCCCCGAGCCCTGGAAGGCCGCTTACGTGCAGCCGAGCCGCCGCCCGAAGGACGGCCGCTACGGCGAGAACCCGAACCGGCTGCAGCACTACTACCAGTACCAGGTGGTGCTCAAGCCCGCACCGGCGAACATCCTCGAGCTGTACCTCGGCTCGCTCGAAGCGCTCGGCTTCGACCTGAAGGCGAACGACGTGCGCTTCGTCGAAGACGACTGGGAGAACCCCACGCTCGGCTGCTGGGGCCTGGGCTGGGAGGTCTGGATGAACGGCATGGAAGTCACGCAGTTCACCTACTTCCAGCAGGTCGGTGGCATCGACTGCAAGCCGATCACCGGCGAGATCACGTACGGGCTGGAGCGGCTGGCGATGTACCTGCAGGGCGTGGACAACGTCTACGACCTGACGTGGACCGACGGCCTGAGCTACGGTGACGTCTACAAGCAGAACGAAGTCGAGCAGAGCACCTACAACTTCGAGCACAGCGACGTGGAGTTCTTGCTCGGCGCGTTCAGCGCACATGAAAAGCAGTCGAAGCATTTGATGGAACAGCAACTTGCGTTGCCCGCCTACGAGCAGTTGCTCAAGGCCGGTCACAGCTTCAACCTGCTCGACGCGCGCGGCGCGATCAGCGTGACCGAGCGTGCGGCCTACATCGGGCGCATCCGCAACCTGGCGCGCGCGGTGGCGCAGAGTTATCTGGAGAGCCGCGCGCGGCTCGGTTTCCCGATGGCGCCCAAGGCCTGGGGCGAAGAGGTGCTGGCGCAGATGGCGAAGCACGCCGAGAAGAAGGCCGCCTGATGAGCACCACGAAAAACCTGCTCGTCGAACTGTTCGTCGAAGAGCTGCCGCCGAAGGCGTTGAAGAAGTTGGGTGCGAAGTTCGCGGAGACCCTGTCCGTCAGTTTGGTCGAACAAGGTCTCGTCGATCGCAACGAGTTGGCGCGCGTTCAATCATTCGCGTCTCCTCGCCGTTTGGCGGTACTTGTTCCAAAGGTGCAGACGAAGGCCGCCGACAAGGCGATGTCGCAGAAGCTGATGCCTGTGGCGGTGGGCCTCACCGCGGCCGGTGAAGCGACACCCGCGCTGCTGAAGAAGCTCGCGAGTGTCGGTGCCGACGCGTCGGCCGTACCGAACCTGAAGCGCCAGATGGACGGCAAGGCCGAAGCGCTGTTCTTCGACAGTCTTGTCTCCGGTGCGACGCTCGTGGAAGGCCTGCAAAAGGCTCTCGACGAAAGCCTCGCAAAGCTGCCGGTCGACAAACGGATGCAGTACCAATTGGCCGACGGCTGGACCAGTGTCAACTTCGTGCGCCCGGCACACGGCTTGGTGGCCTTGTACGGTGACGATGTGGTGCCGGTGAGCACGCTCGGCCTGAAGGCTGGCCGCCAGACGCGCGGACACCGCTTCGAAGCGGCTGTCGATCCGATCGAGCTGAAAGATGCCGACCACTACGCGCAGCAGCTCGAAGCGCACGGCGCCGTGATCGCGGGCTTCGCCGCGCGCCGCGACGAGATCGTGCGCCAGCTCAACGCGGCCGCTGCGAAGCAGGGCCTGAAGCCGATCGACGACGACGCGCTCCTCGACGAAGTGACTGCGCTGGTGGAACGACCCAACGTGCTCGTGTGCCGGTTCGAGCCCGAGTTTCTGGACGTGCCGCAGGAATGCCTGATCCTGACGATGAAGGCGAACCAGAAATACTTTCCGCTGCTCGATGCCGCAGGCAAGTTGACGAACCAGTTTCTCGTCGTCAGCAACATCCGCCCCGAAGACCCGAGCCGGGTGATCGAAGGCAACGAACGTGTCGTGCGCCCGCGCCTGGCCGATGCGAAGTTCTTCTTCGACCAGGACCGCAAGAAGACGCTCGAGTCGCGCGTGGCCGGGCTGGACAAGGTGGTCTACCACGGCAAGCTGGGCACGCAGGGCGAGCGCAGCCAGCGGGTGCGAGAGATTGCACGCGCCATCGGCCAGCAGCTCGGCGGCGAAACGCTCGCTGCGGCCGCCGACCGCGCGGCCATGCTCGCCAAGGCCGACCTGGTGACCGACATGGTCGGCGAGTTTCCCGAACTGCAAGGCACGATGGGCGGTTACTACGCCCGCCACGACGGCGAGAGCGACGAGGTCGCCATCGCGATCGAAGACCACTACAAGCCGCGCTTCGCCGGCGACGAGTTGCCGCGCAACCTGGCGGGGGTCGTGGTGGCGCTGGCCGACAAGCTTGAAACGCTGGTCGGGCTGTTCGGCATCGGACAACTGCCGACCGGGGACAAGGATCCGTTCGCGCTGCGGCGCCACGCCCTCGGCCTGATCCGCATGCTCACCGAGCGCTCGCTGGCGCTCGAACTGCCGTCGCTGCTGGCGCTGGCGGTGCCGCCATTCGGCAAGCTCGTCGCCGATCCCGGCGTGCCGCTGCTCGAATTCATCTACGACCGGCTTGCCGGCAGCCTGCGCGAGCAGGGCTACAGCGCACAGGAGGTCGATGCGGTGCTGTCGTTGCGGCCGGCGCGGCTGGACGACGTGACGAAACGGCTCGCCGCCGTGCGTGCGTTCGCCGCGTTGCCGGAGGCGGCCTCGCTCGCGGCGGCGAACAAGCGTGTCGGCAACATCCTGAAGAAAGTCGACGGGGTGGTGGCCGCCAGCTTCGACAAGGCCCTGCTGAAAGAGCCTGCCGAAGGTGACCTGATCGCGGCGCTGACCGCGGTGACCCTTGTCAGCGACGGCAAGTTCTCCGCGGGCGACTTCAGCGCCTCACTGCAAGCGCTGGCGGCACTGCGCACGCCGGTCGACGCCTTTTTCGACAAGATCATGGTCAACGCCGACGATGCGGCCTTGCGCGCCAGCCGCCTCGGCCTGCTCGCCACGCTGCACACCGCCATGAACCGCGTCGCCGACCTCTCCAAGCTCGCGAGCTGATGACATGACGCCGATCAAACTCATCATCCTCGACCGCGACGGCACGATCAACGAAGACCGCGACGACTTCGTCAAGTCGCCCGACGAATGGGTGCCGCTGCCCGGCGCGCTCGAAGCGATCGCGCGGCTCAACCACGCCGGCTGGCACACGGTGGTCGCCACCAACCAGTCGGGCCTGGGCCGCGGCACCTTCGACATGGCCACCCTCAACGCGATGCACACCAAGATGAACCAGATGCTCGCCAAGCAGGGCGGCCGCATCGACGCGGTGTTCTTCTGCCCCCACGCGCCCGAAGACGCCTGCAGCTGCCGCAAGCCGGCGCCGGGCCTGTTCGTGCAGATCGGCGAACGCTTCGGCGTCGATCTGGGTGATGTGCCTGTCGTCGGCGACAGCCTGCGTGACCTGCAGGCCGGGGTGGCGGTCGGCTGCCGGCCGCACCTGGTGCGCACCGGCAAGGCGGCGCAGCTCGACGATGCGCAGCTCGCCGAGCTGTGCTCTCTGGTGGCCGGCACCCAGGTGCACGCCGACCTGACGGCCTTCGCCGATTTCATGATCCAGCGCGAGCGCCATGAGCGCAGCGCCAGCGGCGAAACCGACTCCGGTTTCGGGAGGCTCGACTGATGGGCACCTTCTTATGCGCCGTGCGCTCGGCGCTGTTCGTGCTGTTCATGGCCGTCACCGTCATCCCCTGGGCGCTGGCGGTGCTGGTGGTCTCGGTCTTCGCGAGTGGCAACACGGTGTACCGATGGTGCGTGGGCTGGCTCACGCTGTCGATCTGGGGCGCCAAGGTCATCTGCGGCGTGCACGCGCGCCTGCACGGCATGGACCGTTTGCCGGACTACCCGGTCGTGCTGCTGCCCAAGCACCAGTCGACCTGGGAGACCTTCGCCTTCCCCGGGCTGATGCCGCACCCGCTCTGTTATGTGTTCAAGCGCGAGCTGCTCTACATCCCGTTCTTCGGCTGGGCCATGGCCCGCATGGACATGATCCACATCGACCGCAGCAAACGTTCGCAGGCCTGGAACCTGGTGGCCGAGCAGGGCCGCAAGTTCATGGACAAGGGCCACTGGGTCATCATGTTCCCCGAAGGCACGCGCGCCGCGCGCGGCGGGCGGGGTGTCTACAAGGCCGGGGGCACGCGCCTGGCCATCACCACAGGCCGGCCGGTGTTGCCGGTCGCGGTGACCTCGGCGCGCTGCTGGCCGCGCAAGAGTTTCATCCTGCGCCCCGGCGTGATCGACCTGTCGGTGGGCCACCCCATCCCCTCCACCGGCCGCGAGCCCGACGAGCTGATGCGCGAAGTCGAAACCTGGATCGAAGCCGAGATGCGGCGCCTCGACCCCGAGGCCTATCCGGCTTCGGAAGTGGCAGCCACCGCGGTGGCGAGCAAGGCATGAACCGCGCGGCCCCGGCCACCGGCCCGTCGCAGCTGTCGCTGTTCGATGAGCCGGTGCCGGCGGCCGCTGCGTCGCATGAAACGCCTGCTGCTGCACCCGTACAAGGCGCCCCCGCACCAACTCCACCCGCCCCCGACGCCGTGC